>NZ_JACUZS010000009.1:0-3039 GCF_014851465.1 Achromobacter sp. ACM04 | reverse complement strand
ATCACCAGGTCATAACCATCAGTGTTATAGGATCAAGCCTCACGGGCAATTAGTATCGGTTAGCTTAACGCATTACTGCGCTTCCACACCCGACCTATCAACGTCCTGGTCTCGAACGACCCTTCAGGGGGATCAAGTCCCCGGGATACCTTATCTTCAGACGAGTTTCCCGCTTAGATGCCTTCAGCGGTTATCTCTTCCGTACTTAGCTACCCGGCAATGCCATTGGCATGACAACCGGTACACCAGAGGTACGTCCACTCCGGTCCTCTCGTACTAGGAGCAGGCTCCGTCAAGTATCCAACGCCCACGGCAGATAGGGACCAAACTGTCTCACGACGTTTTAAACCCAGCTCACGTACCTCTTTAAATGGCGAACAGCCATACCCTTGGGACCGGCTACAGCCCCAGGATGAGATGAGCCGACATCGAGGTGCCAAACACCGCCGTCGATATGAACTCTTGGGCGGTATCAGCCTGTTATCCCCAGAGTACCTTTTATCCGTTGAGCGATGGCCCTTCCATTCAGAACCACCGGATCACTATGTCCTGCTTTCGCACCTGTTCGACTTGTCAGTCTCACAGTCAAGCACGCTTATGCCATTGCACTATCAGCACGATTTCCGACCGTACCTAGCGTACCTTCGAACTCCTCCGTTACACTTTGGGAGGAGACCGCCCCAGTCAAACTGCCCACCATGCACTGTCCCCGATCCGGATAACGGACCAAGGTTAGAACCGCAAACAAACCAGGGTGGTATTTCAAGGATGGCTCCACGTAATCTAGCGACTACGCTTCAAAGCCTCCCACCTATCCTACACAGGCCGGTTCACAGATCAATGCAAAGCTACAGTAAAGGTTCATGGGGTCTTTCCGTCTAGCCGCGGGTAGATTGCATCATCACAAACACTTCAACTTCGCTGAGTCTCAGGAGGAGACAGTGTGGCCATCGTTACGCCATTCGTGCAGGTCGGAACTTACCCGACAAGGAATTTCGCTACCTTAGGACCGTTATAGTTACGGCCGCCGTTTACCGGGGCTTCGATCAAGAGCTTGCACCCCATCACTTAACCTTCCGGCACCGGGCAGGCGTCACACCCTATACGTCGACTTTCGTCTTTGCAGAGTGCTGTGTTTTTAATAAACAGTCGCAGCCACCGATTCTCTGCGACCCCATCATGCTAAGCGCGCAGGCGCTTCACACTACCGGGGTATACCTTCTCCCGAAGTTACGGTATCAATTTGCCGAGTTCCTTCTCCTGAGTTCTCTCAAGCGCCTTGGAATATTCATCCCGTCCACCTGTGTCGGTTTGCGGTACGGTCTCGTACAGCTGAAGCTTAGAGGCTTTTCTTGGAACCACTTCCAATCACTTCGCAAGCAATGCTCGCTCGTGCCACACCCTTGATTTACGCGCCCGGATTTGCCTAAGCGCCATCTTCGATGCAGCAACAGGGACATCCAACACCCTGATGATCTTCCGCGATCCGTCCCCCCATCGCACTGTACGACGGTGCTGGAATATTAACCAGCTTCCCATCAGCTACGCATCTCTGCCTCGCCTTAGGGGCCGACTCACCCTGCGCCGATGAACGTTGCGCAGGAAACCTTGGACTTACGGCGAGGGGGCTTTTCACCCCCTTTATCGCTACTCATGTCAGCATTCGCACTTCTGATACCTCCAGCAGCCTTTACAAGCCACCTTCGCAGGCTTACAGAACGCTCTCCTACCGCGTGCACTAAAAGTGCACACCCGCAGCTTCGGTTTATCGCTTAGCCCCGTTACATCTTCCGCGCAGGACGACTCGATCAGTGAGCTATTACGCTTTCTTTAAAGGATGGCTGCTTCTAAGCCAACCTCCTGACTGTCTATGCCTTCCCACTTCGTTTCCCACTTAGCGATAATTTGGGACCTTAGCTGGCGGTCTGGGTTGTTTCCCTCTTGAGTCCGGACGTTAGCACCCGGTGCTCTGTCTCCCAAGCTGTACTTGCGGGTATTCGGAGTTTGCCATAGTTTGGTAAGTCGCCATGACCCCCTAGCTATAACAGTGCTCTACCCCCCGCAGTAATACTTGAGGCACTACCTAAATAGTTTTCGGAGAGAACCAGCTATTTCCAGATTTGTTTAGCCTTTCACCCCTATCCACAGCTCATCCCCTAATTTTTCAACATTAGTGGGTTCGGTCCTCCAGCACGTGTTACCGTGCCTTCAACCTGGCCATGGATAGATCATCTGGTTTCGGGTCTACACCCAGCGACTGAATCGCCCTATTCGGACTCGCTTTCGCTACGGCTTCCCTATTCGGTTAACCTTGCCACTGAATGTAAGTCGCTGACCCATTATACAAAAGGTACGCAGTCACCCCACAAGGAGGCTCCTACTGTTTGTATGCATACGGTTTCAGGATCTATTTCACTCCCCTTCCGGGGTTCTTTTCGCCTTTCCCTCACGGTACTGGTTCACTATCGGTCGATCACGAGTATTTAGCCTTGGAGGATGGTCCCCCCATCTTCAAACAGGATTTCACGTGTCCCGCCCTACTTTTCTTACGCTTAGTTCCACACACAAGATTTCGCCTACAGGGCTATCACCTGCTACGGCCGGACTTTCCATTCCGTTCGACTATCTTGCGTGCTAAAACGTAAAGGCTCTTCCGATTTCGCTCGCCACTACTTTCGGAATCTCGGTTGATTTCTTTTCCTCGAGCTACTGAGATGTTTCAGTTCACCCGGTTCGCTTCCACTGGCCTATGTATTCAGCCAGGGATACTGCTTGCGCAGTGGGTTTCCCCATTCGGACATCTACGGATCAAAGCTTGTTTGCCAGCTCCCCGTAGCTTTTCGCAGGCTACTACGTCCTTCATCGCCTGTGATCGCCAAGGCATCCACCATATGCACTTAGTCGCTTGATCCTATAACGCTGTAGGCTATAGGACCTGAGTATTAGCGTTTGTGCCGTTCATAAGTTTCAAAGCAGTCTGAGGTTATTCACCCCAGTCTTGAGAACTTGGAACAAAATTAATGCAATCACAACCCGTAC
>NZ_JACUZS010000008.1:0-23426 GCF_014851465.1 Achromobacter sp. ACM04 | reverse complement strand
GGGCGACAACGTGGCCATGACGGTCAAGCTGCTGGCCCCCATCGCCATGGAAGAAGGCCTGCGTTTCGCCATCCGTGAAGGCGGTCGTACCGTCGGCGCCGGCGTCGTCGCCAAGATCCTGAAGTAAGCAATACCCGGATGGGTAGAGTGGACTCTAAAGTCCCTCTATCCATCTTTGCTGTAAAAGTAGTATGATGTATGGTTCCGCAAGTTGTTGCATGTAGGCGGAAGCAGCTGTGTAGTGCAAGTGTAGTGTTTTAGGGGCATAGCTCAATTGGCAGAGCGTCGGTCTCCAAAACCGAAGGTTGTAGGTTCGATTCCTACTGCCCCTGCCACCGCCAGGATAAACCCGCGGGAGATCATCGCGAGTTACGCATTCACGGCGGCTCGCGTCGCAATATGTCTAATACCAGCGTAGAAACCGTAACCAGTACCGCCGACCGGGTGAAGCTCGGGCTGGCGGTTCTTGTCGTTATTGCTGGCATCGTCGGGTTCTCCGTGCTCAGCGCGCAACCGATGCCTGCACGTATCGGCGTATTCGTCGGCGGCCTAGTGATCGCAGCCGTGATCGCCTGGTTCAGCGAACCCGGCCGCCGCACCCTGAGCTTCGCCAGCGAGTCCTACAACGAAGTCAAGCGTGTCTCGTGGCCCACGCGCAAGGAAACGACCCAGATGACGGGTATCGTTTTCGCGTTTGTGGCGGTCATGGGCCTTTTCATGTGGGTGCTCGACAAGGGCATCGAATGGATTCTTTACGGCCTGTTGCTGGGCTGGAAATAAGGACGGCGAATGAGTAAGCGTTGGTATGTCGTCCATGTGTACTCCGGCATGGAAAAAAGCGTACACAAGGCCCTGAACGAGCGCATCGAGCGCGCGGGCCTGCAAACGTCTTTTGGCCGCATTCTTGTGCCCTCCGAGGAAGTCGTCGAGGTCAAGGGTGGCCAGAAGTCGATCACCGAGCGCCGCATTTTCCCCGGTTATGTCCTGGTTGAAATGGACCTGACCGACGAAACGTGGCACCTGGTCAAGAACACCAACCGCGTCACCGGCTTTTTGGGTGGCTCGGGCAACCGTCCGACCCCGATTTCCGAAAAGGAAGTCGAGAAGATCCTCTCCCAGATGGAAGAGGGCGTCGAGAAACCCCGTCCCAAGATCCTGTTCGAAGTGGGCGAGATGGTTCGGGTCAAGGAAGGTCCGTTTGCAGACTTCAACGGCAACGTCGAAGAAGTCAATTACGAAAAGAGCAAGGTGCGCGTGTCTGTCACCATTTTTGGTCGCGCCACGCCCGTCGAACTCGATTTCAGTCAGGTCGAAAAGACCTAATTTCAACCCCCGGGGAGCTCCCAGGCCTGAACGCCCAGGAGCGATATAACCCGCAAGGAGCAAAGCATGGCGAAGAAGATCGTCGGCTTTATCAAGCTGCAAGTGCCGGCTGGTAAGGCTAACCCCTCCCCCCCGATTGGCCCGGCCCTGGGTCAGCGTGGCCTGAACATCATGGAATTCTGCAAGGCGTTCAACGCCAAGACCCAAGGCATGGAGCCTGGTCTGCCGATTCCGGTGGTGATCACCGCCTTCGCCGACAAGAGCTTCACCTTCATCATGAAGACCCCGCCCGCGACGGTCCTCATCAAGAAGGCCGCCGGCGTGCAAAAGGGTTCGTCCAAGCCGCATACCGACAAGGTCGGCACGCTGACCCGCGCTCAAGCTGAAGAGATCGCCAAGGCCAAGGGCCCCGATCTGACCGCCGCTGATCTGGACGCCGCCGTGCGTACGATCGCTGGCAGCGCCCGCAGCATGGGCATCACGGTTGAGGGGATCTAATCATGGCAAAACTGTCCAAGCGCGCCGCCGCCATTGCGCAGAAGATCGACCGCACCAAGCTGTATCCGGTCGCTGAAGCCCTGACCCTGGTCAAGGAAACCGCCGTCGCCAAGTTCAATGAATCCATTGACGTGGCCGTGCAGCTCGGCATCGACCCGAAGAAGTCGGACCAACTGGTTCGCGGCTCGGTCGTTCTGCCCGCCGGCACCGGCAAGTCGGTTCGCGTGGCCGTGTTCGCCCAAGGCGACAAGGCTGAAGCCGCCAAGGCCGCTGGCGCCGACATCGTCGGTCTGGACGACCTGGCTGACCAGATCAAGGCCGGTCAAATGGACTTCGACGTGGTCATCGCCTCGCCCGACACGATGCGTGTCGTGGGTGCCCTGGGTCAGATCCTGGGCCCCCGTGGCCTGATGCCGAACCCGAAGGTCGGCACCGTGACCCCGGACGTCGCTACCGCTGTCAAGAACGCCAAGGCCGGTCAGGTTCAGTACCGCACCGACAAGGCTGGCATCATCCACGCAACGATCGGCCGCGCGTCGTTCGGCGTGGAACAGCTGCAAACCAACCTGGCCGCTCTGGTCGACGCCCTGCAAAAGGCTCGTCCCGCAGCTGCCAAGGGCATTTACCTGCGCAAGCTGGCCGTTTCGTCCACGATGGGCGGCGGTGCGCGCGTGGAAATTGCCTCGCTGTCGGCCAACTAAGCCGATAGCTGTAAACGTACTTTGGGCTGCATCCGGATTCCTCCGGATGTTGCTGTCAAAGACCGCTGGAGCAGGGTGGTTCAAGCAGTACCGGACCCCTCCGCTTAATACCGAAGCCCGTAAGGTTCGGATCCAGCGTAGACGGCGTCCCCAGGAAGATTTCTTTACACGAAGAACTCGACCAGGCGCCGCATTCGGTTGACGCGCAAGGCTCAGGCCCCAGGCGTCTTTTGATGGAGTGTTCAAACCGTGAGTCTCAATCGTCAAGAGAAAGCGGTGGTGATCGAGGAAGTCTCGGCGGAAGTCGCCAAGGCCCAATCGATTGTTATCGCTGAGTACCGTGGTCTGGACGTCGCCTCTGTCACCGTACTGCGCAAAACTGCGCGTGAATCGGGCGTGTATCTGCGTGTTCTGAAGAACTCGCTGGCCCGTCGTGCTGTTGCCGGCACGGCTTTCGAGCCGTTGGCTGAGCAACTGACCGGTCCGCTGATCTATGGCATCAGCGCTGATCCGGTCGCGGCGGCCAAGGTCCTCGCAGGTTTCGCGAAAAGCAACGACAAGCTGGTCATCAAGGCGGGCTCGCTGCCCAACAGCCTGTTGAACCAAGAAGGCGTGAAGGCCCTGGCCACCATGCCCTCGCGCGAAGAGTTGCTGTCGAAGCTGCTGGGCACCATGCAAGCCCCCATCGCGCAATTCGTGCGTACGCTCAACGAAGTTCCGACCAAGTTCGCCCGTGGCCTCGCCGCCGTGCGCGACCAGAAGGCAGCGGCTTAATCGCCCTGCTGTCCGGAATTCGCTGAACGACCGAGCGACACCCAAACCCTGGCATTACCAAAATATTTGGAGTTCTGAAAAATGGCACTTAACAAAGCTGAAATCCTTGACGCCATCGCTGGCATGACCGTGCTCGAGCTGTCCGAGCTGATCAAGGAAATGGAAGAGAAGTTCGGCGTGTCGGCTGCTGCCGCCGCTGTCGCTGTCGCTGCTCCCGCTGCTGGTGGCGCTGCCGCCGCCGCTGAAGAGCAAACCGAGTTCACCGTCGTCCTGACCGACGCCGGCGCCAACAAGGTTAGCGTCATCAAGGCCGTGCGCGAGCTGACCGGTCTGGGTCTGAAGGAAGCCAAGGACCTGGTCGACGGCGCTCCGAAGCCCGTCAAGGAAGCTGTGGCCAAGGCTGACGCCGAAGCCGCCAAGAAGAAGCTGGAAGAAGCTGGCGCCAAGGTCGAAGTCAAGTAAGACCTGCGTCAATTTGCCCGGGGACAGCGCAGTTTGCAGTCCCCGGGCTTTTGCGTTTCCAGGAAACCCCTACTGGGGGTATGCCCTTTACAGGGGGGTTTCCTGGAGTCGTATCACCTGGGGCCGTGGTTGACGGCCCATGCAACCTCGAGTCGGAGTGCTCATGCCTTACTCGTACACCGAAAAAAAGCGCATCCGCAAAAGCTTCGCCAAGCGTGAAGACGTTCAAAACGTTCCTTTCCTGTTGGCGACACAGCTTCAATCCTACCTAACTTTCCTGCAGGCGGATACCGCCCCGTCCGATCGCGTAGCCGACGGTTTGCAGGCGGCGTTCTCGTCGATTTTCCCGATCGTTAGTCACAACGGTATGGCGCGCTTGGAGTTCGTGAGCTATGTGCTCGGCGAACCGGTGTTCGATGTCAAGGAATGTCAGCAACGTGGCCTGACCTATGCCTCGCCCCTGCGAGCCAAGGTCCGCCTGGTGCTGCTTGACCGCGAAGTCAGCAAGCCCACCGTGAAGGAAGTGAAGGAACAGGAAGTCTACATGGGCGAAATTCCGCTCATGACGGGCACGGGTTCCTTCGTCATCAATGGCACCGAGCGTGTCATCGTTTCGCAGCTGCACCGCTCGCCTGGCGTGTTCTTCGAGCACGACCGCGGCAAGACCCACAGCTCCGGCAAGCTCTTGTTCTCGGCCCGCGTGATTCCTTACCGCGGCTCGTGGCTGGACTTCGAATTCGATCCGAAGGACGTCCTGTTCTTCCGCGTCGACCGTCGCCGCAAGATGCCCGTCACGATCCTGTGCAAGGCCATCGGCATGACGCCGGAATCGATCCTGGCCAACTTCTTCGACTTCGACAACTTCGAATTGAAGAGCGAAGGCGCGATGATGGAATTCGTTCCTGAGCGTTGGAAGGGCGAAATGGCCCGTTTCGACATCAGCGACCGCAGCGGCAAGGTCATCGTCGAAAAAGACAAGCGCATCAACGCCAAGCATCTGCGCGACCTGGCTGCCGGCGGCATCCAGCGCATCTCCGTGCCGGAAGACTTCCTGTATGGCCGCGTGCTGGCCAAGAACATCGTCGACCCGGACACCGGTGAAGTCATCGCCAACGCCAACGACGAAATCACGGAAAGCGTGCTGGGCGCCCTGCGCGCCGCCAACGTGCACGACATCCAGGCCCTCTACACGAACGACCTGGACCGCGGCCCGTACATCTCGCAAACGCTGCGCACCGATGAAACCGCCGACCAGATGGCCGCGCGCGTTGCCATCTACCGCATGATGCGTCCTGGCGAACCGCCCACCGAAGAAGCGGTGGAAGCGCTGTTCCAGCGTCTGTTCTACAGCGAAGAAACCTACGATCTGTCGCGCGTCGGCCGCATGAAGGTCAACAGCCGTCTGGGCCGTGGTGAAGACATCACCGGTCCGATGACGCTGACCAACGAAGACATCCTTGAAACCATCAAGGTGCTGGTCGAGTTGCGTAACGGCCGTGGCCAGATCGACGACATCGATCACCTGGGCAACCGTCGCGTGCGTTGCGTCGGCGAACTGGCCGAGAACCAGTTCCGCGCCGGCCTGGTGCGCGTCGAGCGCGCCGTCAAGGAACGTCTGGGCCAGGCCGAGACGGAAAACCTGATGCCGCACGACCTGATCAACTCCAAGCCGATCTCGGCTGCCATCAAGGAGTTCTTCGGTTCGAGCCAGCTGTCGCAGTTCATGGACCAGACCAACCCCCTGTCGGAAATCACGCACAAGCGCCGCGTTTCCGCACTGGGCCCGGGCGGTCTGACCCGCGAGCGCGCCGGCTTCGAAGTCCGCGACGTGCACCCGACCCACTACGGCCGCGTCTGCCCGATCGAAACGCCGGAAGGCCCGAACATCGGCCTGATCAACTCCATGGCGCTGTACGCTCGCCTGAACGAGTACGGCTTCCTGGAAACGCCTTACCGCAAGATCATCGACGGCAAGGTCAGCGAGCAGATCGACTACCTGTCGGCCATCGAAGAGAGCCACTACGTCATCGCGCAGGCCAACGCCGCGCTGGACGAGGAAGGCCGCTTCGTGGACGACCTGGTGGCTTGCCGCGAAGCCGGCGAAACCATGCTGACCGCCCCGGCCAACGTGCACTACATGGACGTTGCCCCGTCGCAGATCGTGTCGGTCGCCGCCTCGCTGATTCCGTTCCTGGAGCACGACGACGCGAACCGCGCGCTGATGGGCGCCAACATGCAACGTCAGGCCGTGCCTTGCCTGCGTCCGGAAAAGCCGGTCGTGGGTACGGGTATCGAGCGCACCGTGGCCGTTGACTCGGGTACGACCGTGCAAGCCCTGCGTGGCGGCCTGGTCGACCACGTCGATGCCGAGCGTGTCGTGATCCGCGTGAACGATGAAGAAAACGTCGCTGGCGAAGTCGGCGTCGACATCTACAACCTGATCAAGTACACCCGTTCCAACCAGAACACGAACATCAACCAGCGTCCCATCGTCAAGCGTGGCGACAAGGTCGCCAAGGGCGACGTGCTGGCTGACGGCGCATCGACCGACCTGGGCGAACTCGCCCTGGGTCAGAACATGCTGATCGCGTTCATGCCCTGGAACGGCTACAACTTCGAAGACTCGATCCTGATCTCCGAAAAGGTTGTTGCCGATGACCGCTACACCTCGGTCCACATCGAGGAACTGACGGTCGTCGCCCGCGACACCAAGCTGGGTCCGGAAGAAATCACGCGCGACATCAGCAACCTGGCCGAGACGCAACTGAACCGTCTGGACGATTCGGGCATCACGTACATCGGCGCCGAAGTCAGCGCCGACGACGTGCTGGTCGGCAAGGTCACGCCCAAGGGCGAAACCCAGCTGACGCCGGAAGAAAAGCTGCTGCGCGCCATCTTCGGTGAAAAGGCGTCCGACGTTAAGGACACCTCGCTGCGCGTGCCCTCGGGCATGACCGGCACCGTGATCGACGTGCAAGTGTTCACGCGCGAAGGCATCGTGCGCGACAAGCGCGCCCAGTCCATCATCGACGATGAACTGCGCCGCTATCGCCAGGACCTGAACGACCAGCTGCGCATCGTTGAAAACGACCAGTTCGACCGTATCGAAAAGATGCTGGTCAACAAGACCGTCAACGGCGGCCCGCGCAAGCTGGCCAAGGGCGCCACGATCACCAAGGCATACCTGGCTGATCTGGACCGCTGGCAGTGGTTCGACATCCGCCTGGCCGACGAGCCGCACGCCGTCGTGCTGGAGCAGGCCAAGGAATCGCTGGAGCAGAAGCGCCACCAGTTCGACCTGGCTTTCGAAGAAAAGCGCAAGAAGCTGACGCAAGGCGACGAGCTGCCCCCGGGCGTGCTGAAGATGATCAAGGTCTATCTGGCCGTGAAGCGTCGTCTGCAGCCTGGCGACAAGATGGCAGGCCGTCACGGCAACAAGGGCGTGGTTTCGCGCATCACCCCGGTGGAAGACATGCCGCACATGGCTGACGGCACGCCGGCCGACATCGTTCTGAACCCGCTGGGCGTGCCCTCGCGGATGAACGTCGGCCAGGTGCTGGAAGTGCACTTGGGCTGGGCTGCCAAGGGCGTGGGCCACCGCATCGCCGACATGCTGCGCGACGAGCGCACTGCGCAGGTCAAGAACGTCCGCGCCTACCTGGACAAGGTCTACAACACGACCGGCACCGGTGCGCGCATCGACGAGCTGACCGACGAAGAAGTCATGGAAATGGCGCAGAACCTCAAGAACGGCGTGCCGTTCGCGACGCCCGTCTTCGACGGCGCGACCGAAGAGGAAATCACCACGATGCTGGAACTGGCCTATCCGGACGAAGTCGCCAAGCGCATGGCGCTGACGCCTTCGCGCACGCAGGCGTGGCTGTACGACGGCCGCACCGGCGAGCAGTTCGAGCGTCCGGTCACGGTCGGCTACATGCACTACCTGAAGCTGCACCACCTGGTCGACGACAAGATGCACGCGCGTTCGACCGGCCCGTACTCGCTGGTTACCCAGCAGCCTCTGGGCGGCAAGGCGCAGTTCGGCGGTCAGCGTTTCGGGGAAATGGAAGTGTGGGCGCTGGAAGCATACGGCGCCGCCTACACCCTGCAGGAAATGCTGACGGTGAAGTCCGACGACATCACCGGCCGTACCAAGGTATACGAAAACATCGTCAAGGGCGATCACGTCATCGACGCCGGCATGCCGGAATCGTTCAACGTGCTGGTCAAGGAAATCCGCTCGTTGGCCCTGGACATGGATTTGGAGCGTAACTAATGAAAGCGCTACTCGACCTCTTTAAGCAAGTCTCGCAAGACGAGCAGTTCGATGCCATCAAGATCGGCATCGCCTCGCCCGAGAAGATCCGTTCGTGGTCCTACGGCGAAGTTCGCAAGCCCGAGACCATCAACTACCGTACGTTCAAGCCAGAGCGCGACGGCCTGTTCTGCTCCAAGATCTTTGGCCCGATCAAAGACTACGAGTGCTTGTGCGGCAAGTACAAGCGCCTGAAGCATCGCGGCGTGATCTGCGAAAAGTGCGGCGTGGAAGTCACCGTCGCCAAGGTTCGCCGTGAACGCATGGGCCACATCGAGCTGGCCAGCCCCGTCGCGCACATCTGGTTCCTGAAGAGCCTGCCGTCGCGTCTGGGCATGGTGCTCGACATGACCCTGCGCGACATCGAACGCGTTCTGTACTTCGAAGCCTGGTGCGTGATCGAACCCGGCATGACGCCGCTCAAGCGCGGCCAGATCATGTCGGATGACGATTTCCTCGCCAAGACCGAAGAGTACGGCGACGACTTCCGTGCCCTGATGGGCGCGGAAGCCGTGCGCGAACTGCTGCGCACCATCGACATCGACCGCGAAGTGGAAACGCTGCGCGGCGAACTGAAGGCCACCAGCTCGGAAGCCAAGATCAAGAAGATCTCCAAGCGCCTGAAGGTGCTGGAAGGCTTCCAGAAGTCCGGCATCAAGGCCGAGTGGATGGTCATGGAAGTGCTGCCCGTGCTGCCGCCGGACCTGCGTCCGCTGGTGCCGCTGGACGGCGGCCGCTTCGCGACCTCCGACCTGAACGACCTGTACCGCCGCGTCATCAACCGCAACAACCGCTTGAAGCGCCTGCTGGAGCTGAAGGCTCCGGAAATCATCCTGCGCAACGAAAAGCGGATGCTGCAGGAAGCCGTCGACTCGCTGCTGGACAACGGTCGCCGCGGCAAGGCCATGACCGGCGCCAACAAGCGCCAGCTCAAGTCCCTGGCCGACATGATCAAGGGCAAGAGCGGTCGTTTCCGTCAGAACCTGCTGGGCAAGCGCGTCGACTACTCGGGCCGTTCGGTCATCGTGGTGGGTCCGCAGCTCAAGCTGCATCAGTGCGGCCTGCCCAAGCTGATGGCCCTGGAACTGTTCAAGCCGTTCATCTTCAATCGTCTGGAGATGATGGGCCTGGCCACGACCATCAAGGCTGCCAAGAAGCTGGTGGAAAGCCAGGAACCGGTGGTCTGGGACATCCTGGAAGAAGTCATCCGCGAACACCCGGTCATGCTGAACCGTGCGCCCACGCTGCACCGTTTGGGCATCCAGGCGTTCGAGCCGGTCCTGATCGAAGGCAAGGCGATCCAGCTGCACCCGCTGGTTTGCGCGGCGTTCAACGCCGACTTCGACGGTGACCAGATGGCCGTTCACGTGCCGCTGTCGCTGGAAGCCCAGCTGGAAGCGCGCACGCTGATGCTGGCCTCCAACAACGTGCTGTTCCCGGCCAACGGCGAACCGTCGATCGTGCCGTCCCAGGACATCGTGCTGGGTCTGTACTACACGACGCGCGAGCGCATCAACGGCCGCGGCGAAGGCATCTTCTTCACCGACGTCGCTGAAGTGCAGCGCGCCTACGACAACGGCGAAGTCGAACTGCAGTCGCGCATCACCGTGCGTCTGAAGGAACACGAGCGCGACGAGAACGGCGAATGGCAGCCGGTGATCCGCCGTCACGAGACGACGGTCGGCCGCGCGCTGCTGTCCGAAATCCTGCCCAAGGGCCTGCCCTTCACGGTGCTGAACAAGGCGCTGAAGAAGAAGGAAATCTCGCGCCTGATCAACCAGTCGTTCCGCCGCTGCGGCCTGCGCGACACCGTGATCTTCGCTGACAAGCTGATGCAGTCGGGCTTCCGCCTGGCCACGCGCGGCGGTATCTCCATCGCCATGGGCGACATGCTGATCCCGACCGCCAAGGAAGGCATCCTGGCCGAAGCCAGCCGCGAAGTGAAGGAAATCGACAAGCAGTACTCGTCGGGTCTGGTCACGTCCCAGGAACGCTACAACAACGTGGTGGACATCTGGGGCAAGGCCGGCGACAAGGTCGGCAAGGCGATGATGGAACAACTGGCCACCGAGCCCGTGATCAACCGTCACGGCGAGGAAGTGCGCCAGGAATCGTTCAACTCCATCTACATGATGGCTGACTCGGGCGCCCGCGGTTCGGCCGCCCAGATCCGCCAGCTGGCCGGTATGCGCGGCCTGATGGCCAAGCCGGACGGCTCGATTATCGAAACGCCGATTACCGCGAACTTCCGTGAAGGCCTGAACGTACTCCAGTACTTCATTTCGACTCACGGCGCGCGTAAGGGTCTGGCCGATACGGCACTGAAGACCGCCAACTCGGGCTACCTGACCCGTCGTCTGGTCGACGTGACGCAAGACTTGGTGATCACCGAGGACGATTGCGGCACCTCGCAGGGCTACAACATGAAGGCCCTGGTCGAAGGCGGTGAAGTCATCGAACCGTTGCGCGATCGCATCCTGGGTCGTGTGGCTGCTGTCGATATCGTCAACCCGGACACGCAGGAAACGGCCATCGTCGCCGGCACCCTGCTGGACGAAGACATGGTCGACACCATCGACCGCATCGGCGTGGACGAAGTCAAGGTCCGCACGCCGCTGACTTGCGAAACGCGCCATGGCCTGTGCGCGCACTGCTACGGCCGTGACCTCGGCCGCGGCTCGCCGGTCAACCAGGGCGAAGCGGTTGGCGTCATCGCCGCCCAGTCCATCGGTGAACCGGGCACGCAGCTGACGATGCGTACGTTCCACATCGGTGGCGCGGCATCGCGTTCGGCCCTGGCCAGCGCGGTGGAAACCAAGTCCAGCGGTACCGTCGGTTTTGCCAGCACGATGCGCTACGTCACGAACGCCAAGGGCGAACGCGTGGCGATCTCGCGCTCCGGCGAACTGGCGATCTTCGACGACAACGGCCGCGAACGCGAACGCCACAAGATCCCGTACGGCGCGACCGTGCTGGTGGGCGATGGCGAAGCCGTGAAGGCTGGCGCGCGCCTGGCGACCTGGGATCCGCTGACCCGCCCGATCGTGTCGGAATACGGCGGCGCCGTCCGCTTCGAGAACATCGAAGAAGGCGTGACCGTTGCCAAGCAGGTGGACGAAGTCACCGGCCTGTCGACGCTCGTCGTCATCACGCCGAAGACCCGTGGCGGCAAGATCGTCATGCGTCCGCAGATCAAGCTGGTCAACGAGAATGGCGAAGACGTCAAGATCGCTGGCACCGATCACTCGGTGAACATCTCGTTCCCGGTGGGCGCGCTGATCACCGTGCGTGATGGCCAGCAGGTTGCCGTGGGTGAAGTTCTGGCGCGTATTCCGCAAGAATCGCAAAAGACCCGCGACATTACCGGCGGTCTGCCGCGCGTGGCCGAGCTGTTCGAAGCCCGTTCGCCGAAGGATGCCGGCATGCTCGCCGACGTCACCGGCACGGTCTCGTTCGGCAAGGACACCAAGGGCAAGCAGCGTCTGGTCATCACCGACCTGGAAGGCGTGAGCCACGAGTTCCTGATTCCGAAGGAAAAGCAGGTTCTGGTGCACGACGGCCAAGTGGTGAACAAGGGCGAAATGATCGTGGACGGCCCGGCCGATCCCCACGACATCCTGCGCCTGCAAGGCATCGAGAAGCTGGCGACCTACATCGTCGACGAAGTGCAGGACGTGTACCGTCTGCAGGGCGTGAAGATCAACGACAAGCACATTGAAGTGATCGTCCGCCAGATGCTGCGTCGCGTGAACATCGTCGACGCCGGCGATACCGAGTTCATCCCGGGCGAGCAGGTCGAGCGCTCCGAGCTGTTGAACGAGAACGACCGCGTCACGGCTGAAGACCGCCGTCCGGCCAGCTACGACAACGTGCTGCTGGGTATCACCAAGGCCTCGCTGTCGACCGACTCGTTCATCTCGGCCGCTTCGTTCCAGGAAACCACCCGGGTCCTGACCGAAGCCGCCATCATGGGCAAGCGCGACGACCTGCGCGGCTTGAAGGAAAACGTCATCGTCGGCCGCCTGATCCCGGCGGGTACCGGCTTGGCTTACCACCATGCCCGCAAGGACAAGGAAGCGCTGGAGGCTGCGGAACGCGAAGCAGCCCGCCAGCTGGCCAACCCGTTCGAAGACTCGCCGGTCACGGTGGGCTCGGATGCGGAAACGCCGGCTTCCGACCTGGGCGCCGAGGATTCCGCCGAATAAGCGGAAGCACCCGGCAGGGATGCCGCGCGCAGTCCGGCGCGGCATGCCCGGAATCAAAAAGGCCGCTGATGCGAATCAGCGGCCTTTTTTTGTCTGGCGCAGGGGAGCTTACTTTGCGACCTGCGCCTGCGCGTGCCGGAACACGGGCCCCCAGACGGGATGGCCGGCTTCGTTGGGCGCCAGTTCGAAGGCGGGGTCCAGCGCCAGAATGCGGGCGAAGCTGTCTTCGCACAGCCGCGGATACTTGCTCACGCAGTAGCTGAACGCCTGCAGCTTGTAGGCCTCGATGCGTACGGCCTTGGTGGAGGTGGCCAGGGCGTCGGAGGTGGCGACGCCGCGGATGACTTCTCCGTAGCGGCCGGCGCTGTATTTGTCGCGTACCTGCTGCAGCTGGTCCAGGGCTTCCGCGGTGGGAGGCGCTTCCGGCTTTTGGGATGAGATGCTGGCGCAGCCCGCCAGCAGGGCCGATAAGCCGAGCAGACTACTCAGAACGCGAATTTTCATGGCTTCCAAAGGTGTAGAGGGGTTTATCGGTACGCTATCGTGCCACAGCCTGATGCGCTCGGACATTTTCGGCAATGTCCTTGCGGTGCGGATTGGATAATATTCGCCTTATTCCATAGTTAATTCAGCTGTCGCGCGACAGCGCAGTCCCGATCATGTCTTCTTCCGCCGGCCTCCTGACGCCGCGTGGCCCCTTTTCCGGCGCCGCGCCGCTTGCACTGCGTCCGCTGAGCGCCATCGCCGCCAGCACGGCGGGGGGGGTGCCGGAAACCCGCATCAAGCGGCTTTTGTCCGATCTGCTGCCGTCCTTGATGGCGCTGCATGCCCAAGGTGAAATCTGCGGCGATATTTCGCTGGATACGGTGGGTATGGACGAAAACGCCCGTGCCCATCTGGTGCCTGAACTGGTCGTGGCGCGTTCGCGCCGCGCTACCCGCACGCCGACCCCGGGTTTTGCGCCGTTCGAACTCTACACGGATTCGATGGAATGGCCGCGCGGCCCCTGGAGCGACATCTACGCCCTGTGCGCAGTGATGCATACGCTGGTCATCGGCAGCAAGCCCGCCCCGGCGCCTGAACGCCGGGCGGAAGATACCTACGAGCCGCTTGCGTCCCTGGGTTTGCCGAAGTACAGCCAGGACTTCCTGGCAGTGATCGACGCCGGCCTGGCCATGGCGCCCGCCGACCGCCCGCAGACGCTGGCCGACCTGGCAGGCATGCTGGGCATCGCCGCGCCGGTCGAAACGGCGCCGGACCCGGTGATTCCGGCGCCGGCTTCGCGCGCGGCGCCCGCCGCTGCCGCCGCAGCGCATCAACCTGCGCGCGGACGCCATCCCCTGCTGGTTCTGCTGCTCATCGTGGCGTTGATCGGCGCGGGCGTTTACGCCTGGTTCGAGTCGGGAATGGGCGCGCCGAATGCGCTGATTACCCGGTCCGAAGTGGTCCAGCCGAACCCGCCGGCGGTGCATCCCCTGCCGCCGCCATCGCCACCGGCGCCGGGCGCCGCGTCTGCGGTGCCGCCGTCGCTGCCGGAGGTTCGAACCCCGCAGGAAACCGCGCCTCAACCCCCAATCGCGGGAAGCGCGCCCGCTCAGAGCGACACCCCGGCTCAGCCGGCGGTGCCCGCCGAGGCGTCTGGGACTACGTCAACTCCGCCCGCGGCCGCGCCGGCCGAGACTCCCGCCGTGGCCGAAGAGGCTCCGAAGCCCAAGCCGGTTCCCGTGCTGGTGCGGTTGGACATCCGCCCTTGGGGCGAGGTCTGGATCAATGGCGTGGCGCGGGGCATCAGTCCGCCCGTCAAGGAACTGCGGCTGATACCCGGCAAGTACCAGGTGGTGCTGCGCAACGCCGATCTGCCCCCGTACCGCATGACGCTGGAGGTCAAGGCGGGCAAGCCCGCCGTGATCTCGCACGTCTTCCAATAAGGATCGCCGCGGCTATGCCGCGGGCATCTCCTCCGGCGCCATCGGCAGGCGCAGCGTGAAGACCGAACCCACGCCCAGCTCGCTGCTGACCTCGACCGATCCGCCGTGGCGTTCGGCCACCGTGCGCACGAATGCCAGGCCCAGGCCCGCGCCACCGACATCGCCGCGGGTTTCCACACCCACGCGCGAGAACGGCTCGAACAAGCGGGCCAGATCCTGCGCTGCGATACCCTGGCCCTGATCGCGGATATTGACGCGCCAGAAGCCGGGTTCCTCGTCGACGCCGCATTCGATCCGCGTGTCCGCCGGGCTGTACTTGATGGCGTTGTCGATCAGATTGCACAGCGTGCGCATGAGCAGGGTCTGATCGCCGCGGACGTAGGCGGCGGGCAGCGGCAGCGCGAGGGCGAGTTCGATGCCGCGCTTCTGCGCCGAGGCCCAGAATTCGTCCACGGCGTCCTGGAGCAGGCTGCCTAGATCCAGCTCTACTGCGCTGATCGTCATCGACTCGGCACGGGTCAGATGCACGAAGTCGTCGACCAGGCGCAGCGTACGGTTGGCCAGCGCGGCGATGCGGCCCAGGGTTTCACCCTGGTCTTCGGCCGAGCCGCTTTCCTGCTTCATTTCGACCAGCGCGAGGATCGAGCTTTGAGGCGCGCGCATGTCGTGCGAGATGAAGCGCAGGGTTTCCTCGCGCTGGCGTTCGGCCTGGCGGATGCGCGAGATGTCCGTCAGCGTGGTGACGGTGCCGGCGAAGTTGCCTTCGGCGGTATGGATGGGCGCGCATTTCAGGATCAGGTCGCGCCCCGCGTGGTCGCGTATTTCCAGGTCGGCGCTCCAGGGCGATGACGCGGCGACCGGGCCTTGGCCGCTGAGCGCTTCGGCGACGCGTTGGCGCGTGGCAGGATCGGAGATGGTCTTCTCGAGCAGGTGCGCGGCCGGGCGGCCGACGCGGGGAGGGCGCATGCCCAGCCGCTGGAAATACATGACCGCCGCCTGGTTGCGGAATTGCATGCGGCCGTCCTGATCGAAAACCAGCGTGGCGTCCGGCATGCCGTCCAGGCCGTCGGCCAGGAAGCGGCGCAGGTTGCGCACGCGGGCCAGCGCCCGGCGCAGCTCCCCGACGCGGCTCTCCAGCGACACGCTGGGTCCCGCGCCCTGGGCGCCGGCTTCGTTCAGCACCGGCGGGTACTCCCGCTGCAGGCGACGCAGCTCGTTGTCCATGTAGCGCAGCGCGGCCTCCTGGCTGCGCCAGCTCCAGAGCGGATAGCACAGCGTCACGCCCAGCAGGGCCGCGGCCGGCGCGAACCACACATAGGCATAGGCCAGCAGCAGCAGCGCCGTCAGCAGGATGAGGGCGAACAGCGCCAGGCTGACCAGCAGGGCCCGCTTGGGCGACAGTCGCCACAGGGCCAGGCAGGCCAGCAGCACGGGCAGCGCCGCAAATAGCGCGTTGCACCAGGCGGGCGGCAGCCTATAGGCGATGTCGTCGCGCGCGGCGTGCAGCAGGTTGGCGATGATCTCCACCCCCGACATGCCGCTGACGTCATGCGATACCGGTGTCGGGTAAGCGTCGCCCAGGCCGGTGGCCCAGGCGCCGACCAGCACGTACTTGCCGCGCAGATCCTCCGGCGACAGATCGCCGCGCAACACGGACAGGTAGGACACGGTGCGCGTATGCGCGGTGGGGCCGGCGTAGGGGATCAGGATGCTGCCGTCAGGCGCGGCGCGTTTCAACAGCTTTTGCGCGGATTCCGGTTCGCCGCCGACGTCCAGCATGGCCAAGGCCAGATGGTTCCAGCGGCGGTCTCCAAGCCGCGCGGTCAGGGTGGCTTCGCGCACCACGCCATCCGGGTCGATGCGCGCGTTGATGAAGCCTTTCGCGGCGGCGGCCTGCGCCACGCCGGGGATGGGTTCGTTGACGGCGGAAGGGCGGTCGAGCCGGTCCAATACGACCGGCAGGACGGCCCGTCCGTGGCGCCGGATGCTGTCGGCCAGAATGCGGTCGTCGTTCGGATTGGCCATGTCCGGTTCGGCGAAGATCAGGTCCAGCGCCACGGCTCGAGCGCCCTGCAGCCGGTCCAGCAGCGCCGCGTGGACCGCGCGCCGCCAGGGCCAATGGCCCAGCGCCTTGACGCTGTCATCGTCTATCGCGACGATCAGGATATCGGGATCGGCGGCGCGCCCGGTTACCGACAAGGCGCGGTCATAAAGAATCTGGTCGAAACGGCCCAGGCCGTTGAAGGCGCCCAGGATGGCGGCAAGCGCCGCCAAAGCCACAGTCAGCCACAACCCTGAGCGCGAGGTCCGGTCCTGCGGATCGGCGTCGGCCATGGGGCGGGCTCTAGTAATCGGTCAGCGTGATCAGGCCGCCCGTGCCGCTGGCGACGCCCGAGCCGTCGGAGGTCAGGAGCATGTTCGCGCCCTCGAAGGTTGCGATCGCGTCGCGCCCGTTCAGGCCCAGGTCATCCACCGCGCGCACGGACACGTAGTAGGTGCCGGGACCGGGCGCCGTAAAGCGGATGTCGTTGGTGGGGAAGCTCGTCGACGATACCGGCAACGCGCCTTCGGCATCGCGCGAGACGCGCACCAGATAGCTCTGTGCGCCGGACACGGGCGAGACGTCAGCGGTCCAGGCGCCGCCGCCCGCACGCGTGGGCGTGCCCAGTTGCGGCGCATCCAGCAGCGCGCGCATGCCCGAGACGACGCCGTCCGTGCCGACCGCCGCACCGTAGCCCGTGGCCACCGCCACGGGTTTGGCCGGGGCCGATCCGGGGGCGTGGGGCTGCAGCCGCACGCTGCCTTCCAGCACTTCGCTGTGCACGCCTTGCGCGCCGCTTTGTACGCGGAAGCGCGTGCCACGCACGCCGGTGACTGCGACCGGCGTGCGGACTTCGAAGCGGCCCACGCCCTGTCCGGACGGTGCCACGGTCGATTCCACGCCGCCCTTTTGCACCTGGACGACGGAATCCGTCAGCGCCGTGCCTTCGAACTGGCGCAGGCGCGTCAATTCGACCGAACCGCCAGCCGGCAGCGTCAGCTTGGAACCATCGGCCAGCTCCAGCGTCACGAAGCCGTTGGCGGCGGTGCCGACCGTGCTGCCTTCGGCCACGGTATCGCCGGCCCGCAGGGGTTTGCCATCGACGTTCGCCTGGCCGCTGACGTGCACGACGCGGGCGTCGGCGGGCCGTACGGGAATCATGGACAGCGGAATGCGCAACTCCAGCCCGATGGGCAGCGTTTCGGGCGTGACGACCTTGTTCAGGGTCTGCAACTGGTTCCAGTTGGCCGGCTTGTGCGTATAGCGGGTCGCCAGGTCGATCAGCGTATCGCCTTGCCGTATGCGGTAGATGAAATCATCTCCGAGCGCGCCGGCAGGCTGGCTGCGCGCCGGCGCCATCAACGTCAGGCAGGACATCAGGGCAAGCAAAGAAAGCGCGCGGCAGCGGCTCATGACTCTCGATTCTCCAGGGATGCGCGCAGGCGCTTACTGCGGATTGACTGCGATGTCTTCCGGCGAGCTGATCAGCTCAAGCCGGTAGCCCAACGCATATGAAGACGTAAGACGCACGCCATGTTCCGGACGCAGCTGGAGCTTTTGCCGGATGTTCGACAAGTGGGTGTCCAGGGTGCGCGAGGTGGCCGGAATTTCCCGGTTCCATACACATTCAGCCAGCACGTCGCGGGACATGAGGCGGCCGACATTGCGGAAAAACAGCAGCGCCAGTTCGAATTCCTTGGGGGCGAGCGGCACAACCGCGGAATCCAGGGTGATGCTGCGGGCGGCGGGTTCGATGCGATAACGCGCTACGTCGAAGGCATCGTTCGCAGGCTCGGCAATCTGGCTGCGGCGCAGCAAGGCCGCCACCCGGGCCAGCAGCTCCAGGGGGCGCAACGGTTTGACGATGTAGTCGTCCGCGCCCGCGCGCAGGCCTTCCACCAGATCGTCTTCGCTGGACCGGTTGGTCAGGAAGATGACCGGGATGCGCGGGCCGATATTGGCACGCAGCCACCGCACCACATCGTCACCGTCGATGTCGGGCAGATGCCAGTCCAGCAGCACCAGGTCGAAATGCTCAGTGCGTAGCGCGGCCAGCAGATCCCGGCTTTGCTGATAACTGGTGCAGTCGTATCCGGCAGTGGTCAGAACTTGCTGGATGCGTCGTGCTTGATCCAGGTCGTCTTCCAGCGACGCGATTTTCATCAGACGTGTTCTCGCGAAGGTTTGCTACGCAAGCGCGCGCTATGGCGCCCTACTGCAAGATGAGAAAGGAATATATAGGTGTAAACGAATGATAACTCGGGAGGGGCCCCGGCTGGCTACGTTATGGCAAGAACTGTCAAACATTGCAAAGTTGACGAATCTTGACTGGAGTTGTTGCGTAACAACGCGCCACACTGTCTCAATCGTTCTCCCCTCCGCAGTACGGCGGGGGCGGAGCCGGTCGAGGTTGTTGGTCGGATGGAACAGATATGAATCAATTGCGCATACTTATGATGTCACCGGACGAGGCCGCTCGCGGCATTGCCGTGTCCGCATTGCTGCAAGCTGGTATTTCTGCACGCGGTTGCTCGACGTCTCTCGAATTGTTTGGATTGCTCAACGGCGGCGGCTATGACGTCGTGGTCCTGGATGTCGGGACCTTGGGTGAAATCGGCTACGCCCTGGTGGCGCGCCTGCACGGCTCGTCGTCGATGGGCATCGTGGTCACGGGGCGCGGCATGTCGGTGGATAGCCGCCTGCGCTGCCTGCAAAGCGGCGCAGACGCCTGTCTGCCAGATCCGCAGGATCCGCGCGAGCTGGCCTGCATCCTGCTGTCCCTGGCGCGCCGCTTGCCCGCGGGGCAGGACGCGGCGTCCGTGGCCGAGGCCGCCCAGAACGGGCAGTGGGAACTGCGAGACCAGGGCTGGACCCTGGCGGCGCCCTCGGGGGCGACCATCTCCCTCTCCGCCAACGAACGCCTGATCGTGCGCTCGCTGCTGGAAGTCGCGGGCAAGGCCGTGGGCCGGACTGAATTGGGCGACGAGCTGCAGGTTGAAGGCGGCGGGGTGCGCGCCAGCGGTTCGCGCAGCATCGACGTGATCGTCAGCCGCTTGCGCCGCAAGGCCGAGCTGGCCGGGGTGATGCTGCCGATCCGCACGGTCTACGGCAGCGGCTACCTGTTCGCCGATCAGTAACGCGGGCGGGTACACTGGTTGGCGTGCCTGGCGCCAGCTGCTGCCGGAAAGTCCGCCTATCGTTTTCCCGCGGTTCGTCACGATCAGTGGCCCCAATTTCCGCTTCCGTTTTTCGGCATATGTGGCCCTAATTTCCGCGAGCGCCGCCGAACGGGCGGTCTTCTGCCGGCAACACGCCACGTCGCAGGCCTTACAATTTTCTTTGACAGCAAGCCTTTATCTCAGTTATGCTAAAGGGCTTACTGCTTTATTTCGCGCGCAAAAACTGGCCGCGGTAGGGTTCAGAAGTACGGTGTCTGGGAACGGGGTGCGTCACGAGCCTTTCGTCTTCCAGGCCACACGGCTTCGCGGCATCGGGTCCTTCCGGCGTCGTCGCTCCACGGCATCCAGCTTTGTGCGTTTTGTCATAGTTTGTTGGCAAGCCCGCTCTTTTACGTATACGAACGTTTGAGGCGGTTTTGCGCGAACTGCCTTCTCCGAAAGTTCACTGCTTGAGGAGACGAGTACGTAAGTACTTACCCAGTGGTACGTAAAAGGGATTTCAAAGGTCATGCCTACCATTAGCCAACTCGTGCGCAAGCCGCGCGAAGTCAGCATCATCAAAAGCAAGAGCCCCGCGCTCGAAAACTGCCCGCAACGCCGCGGCGTGTGCACTCGCGTGTACACCACCACCCCCAAGAAGCCGAACTCCGCTCTGCGTAAGGTTGCCAAAGTGCGTCTGACCAACGGTTACGAAGTCATTTCGTACATCGGCGGTGAAGGCCACAACCTGCAAGAGCACTCGGTGGTTCTGGTGCGTGGCGGTCGTGTGAAGGACTTGCCCGGTGTGCGTTATCACATCGTGCGCGGTTCCCTCGACCTGCAAGGCGTCAAGGATCGTAAGCAAGCCCGCTCGAAGTACGGCGCCAAGCGCCCGAAGAAGGCTTAATAACGAGTCAGCAGTACCCCCGCGTGGCGGAAGTCCGTCACTAGGGAAGTGCGACCGCGCCATCCAGATGATGGGAATGTGCGCGGCACGTAAGGGGTCGTCTCCATGGACGGCCATGGCCGTGTAATGAAACACGGTTCAACTGAACAGACACAAGGAAGCAACAATGCCCCGTCGTCGCGAAGTACCCAAGCGCGAGATTCTGCCCGATCCCAAGTTCGGCAGCGTCGAACTCGCCAAGTTCATGAACGTCGTCATGCTGGACGGCAAGAAGGCCGTCGCCGAGCGCATCGTTTACGGCGCCCTCGAGCAAGTGCAAACCAAGACCGGCAAGGAGCCGATCGAAGTTTTCAGCCTGGCGATCAACAACATCAAGCCGATCGTCGAAGTGAAGAGCCGCCGCGTTGGCGGTGCCAACTACCAAGTGCCGGTTGAAGTGCGCCCCGTGCGCCGCCTGGCCCTGGCTATGCGTTGGCTCCGTGAAGCCGCCAAGAAGCGTGGCGAGAAGTCGATGGATCTGCGTCTTGCTGGCGAACTGATCGACGCCTCCGAAGGTCGTGGCGCCGCGATGAAGAAGCGCGAAGACACGCACAAGATGGCAGAGGCCAACAAGGCCTTCAGCCATTTCCGCTGGTAATTTAAGGACTAACCCACCATGGCCCGCAAAACCCCGATCGAGCGCTATCGCAACATTGGTATCTCTGCGCACATCGATGCAGGGAAAACCACCACGACCGAACGTATCCTGTTCTACACCGGCGTCAATCACAAGATTGGCGAAGTGCATGATGGCGCAGCCACCATGGACTGGATGGAACAAGAGCAAGAGCGTGGCATCACCATTACGTCGGCTGCTACGACGGCGTTTTGGCGTGGCATGGCCAAGAACTATCCCGAACACCGCATCAACATCATCGACACCCCGGGACACGTGGACTTCACCATTGAGGTGGAACGTTCCATGCGCGTCCTGGACGGTGCTTGCATGGTCTACTGCGCGGTGGGCGGTGTTCAGCCCCAGTCCGAAACCGTGTGGCGCCAAGCCAACAAGTACGGCGTGCCGCGTCTGGCCTTCGTCAACAAGATGGACCGCACCGGCGCCAACTTCTTCAAGGTCTATGACCAGCTGAAGAACCGCCTGCGCGCGAACCCCGTCCCCGTCGTGATCCCCATCGGCGCCGAAGACACGTTCAAGGGCGTGATCGACCTGGTCAAGATGAAGGCGATCATCTGGGACGAAGCCAGCCAAGGCATCAAGTTCGACTACGAAGACATTCCGGCCGAACTGCAAGGCGCGGCTGAAGAATGGCGCGAAAAGCTGGTCGAAGCTGCCGCCGAGTCGTCCGAGGAACTGATGAACAAGTACCTCGAGACCGGCTCGCTGGAAGAAGCCGAGATCAACCTGGCCATCCGTCAGCGCACCATCGCCGGCGAAATCCAGCCGATGCTGTGCGGCACCGCCTTCAAGAACAAGGGCGTGCAGCGCATGCTCGACGCCGTCATCGACTACCTGCCGTCGCCCGTGGATATTCCGCCGGTCGAAGGCACCGATGACAACGGCAACGAAGTCCTGCGTCAAGCTGACGACGGCGAGAAGTTCTCGTCGCTGGCGTTCAAGCTGATGACCGACCCGTTCGTCGGCCAATTGACCTTTGTCCGCGTGTACTCGGGCGTCCTGAAGTCGGGCGACACCGTGTTCAACCCGATCAAGGGCAAGAAGGAGCGTATCGGCCGCATTCTGCAGATGCACGCGAACAACCGCGAGGAAATCAAGGAAGTTCTGGCTGGCGACATCGCCGCCGTCGTGGGCCTGAAGGACGTGACCACCGGCGAAACGCTGTGCGATGTCGATTCGCACGTGACGCTGGAGCGCATGGAGTTCCCCGAGCCCGTGATTTCGCAGGCCGTGGAACCCAAGTCCAAGGCTGACCAGGAAAAGATGGGCCTGGCGCTGTCGCGCCTGGCGCAGGAAGATCCGTCGTTCCGCGTGCGCAGCGACGAAGAATCCGGCCAGACCATCATTTCCGGCATGGGCGAACTGCACCTGGAAATTCTGGTTGACCGCATGAAGCGCGAATTCGGCGTGGAAGCGAACGTCGGCAAGCCGCAGGTGGCTTACCGCGAAACCATCCGCAAGACCTGCGACGAAGTTGAAGGCAAGTTCGTCAAGCAGTCGGGCGGTCGCGGTCAGTACGGTCACGTGGTTCTGAAGGTCGAGCCGTTGGCTCCTGGCGGTGGCTACGAATTCGTGGACGCCATCAAGGGCGGTGTGGTTCCTCGCGAATACATCCCCGCGGTGGACAAGGGCATCCAGGAAACGCTGCCTTCGGGCGTGTTGGCTGGCTACCCGATCGTCGACGTCAAGGTCACGCTGTTCTTCGGTTCGTACCACGACGTGGACTCGAACGAAAACGCGTTCAAGATGGCCGGCTCCATGGCATTCAAGGAAGGTCTGCGCAAGGCCAGCCCCGTGCTGCTGGAACCGATGATGGCCGTTGAAGTCGAAACGCCTGAAGACTACGCTGGCACCGTGATGGGCGATCTGTCCTCGCGTCGCGGCATGGTTCAGGGCATGGACGACATGGTTGGCGGCGGCAAGACCATCAAGGCCGAAGTTCCGCTGGCCGAGATGTTCGGTTACGCCACGAACCTGCGTTCGCTGACGCAAGGTCGTGCCACGTACACGATGGAATTCAAGCATTACTCCGAGGCTCCCAAGAACGTCGCTGACGAAGTCATCGCCGCTCGGGCCAAGTAAATAACCCTCGCCGCGTCCGCCCAAAAGGCGGCGCGGCAAATATCGAAATTTCCTTGAAAGTCAAAGGATAGAGATCATGGCAAAAGGCAAGTTTGAACGCACCAAGCCGCACGTGAACGTCGGCACCATCGGCCACGTTGACCACGGCAAGACCACCCTGACGGCGGCCATCACGACCGTTCTGTCGAACAAGTTCGGCGGCGAAGCCAAGGGCTACGACCAGATCGACGCGACTCCTGAAGAAAAGGCTCGCGGCATCACGATCAACACGGCTCACGTCGAGTACGAAACGGAAGCGCGTCACTACGCGCACGTTGACTGCCCGGGCCACGCTGACTATGTGAAGAACATGATCA
>NZ_JACUZS010000007.1:0-151711 GCF_014851465.1 Achromobacter sp. ACM04 | reverse complement strand
CTGTGAAAGTAGGTCATCGTCAAGCTTTTATTCCGCAGAACCCCACAGGTAACCCCTGTGGGGTTTTGTCTTTGTGGCGACCGAATGTATTGCGCTCGGGATCTCTCGTGCGATACCACCAGCCGCAATTCCAATGAAAAACCCCTCGCAGGAATATCCTGCGAGGGGTTTTGTTTTACTGCCGGCAATCTGGGCGCTGAACGGCCTACTGCTGCGTGTATTGCTGGCGGTCTATGCCGTGGCGCTGCAGCTTGTCATAGAAGGTCTTGCGCGGAATGCCCAGGGACTCCAGGGTGGCCTTGATGTCGCCTTGGTGCGCCTGGAGTGCCTCGCGGATGAGCTGCGCTTCGAAGCGCTCCATCCGTTCCGGCAGGCTTGACGCGGCGTCCTGGGCCACGGCGGTTGGCGGGGCAGGGATATTCAGCACGCCAAGCACGACCCGCTCGGCGAAATGCGCAAGTTCACGCACGTTGCCGGGCCAGTCGTGCGTCATGAGATGTTGTTTGATGGACGCCGGCATTTCCGGGATATCGCGCTGGAAGCGGCGCGATGCGTGCCCGAGGTAGTGGGCGAACAGCAGCGGAATGTCCTCGCGGCGTTCACGCAGCGGCGGAATCCGGATGGTGACCACATTGAGGCGGTAGAACAGGTCTTCGCGAAACTTGGCGCGAATGGCTGGACTGCCCAGGTCTTCCTTGGTGGCGGCGACCACGCGCAGGTCCAGATTGCGCACTTCGTTGCTGCCCAGAGGAGTGATCTGGCGAGATTCGAGCACGCGCAGCAGCTTGACCTGCACCGCCAGCGGCATGCTTTCGATCTCGTCCAGGAATAGCGTACCGCCGCTGGCATGCTCGATCCGGCCGATACGCTTCTTTTGGGCGCCGGTGAAGGCGCCGGGCTCGTGGCCGAAGAGCTCGCTTTCGATGACGCTTTCAGGCAGGGCGCCGCAGTTGATCGCGACCAGCGCGCGGTGCCTGCGGCGGCTCAGGCGATGCAAGGCGGTGGCAACGACTTCCTTGCCGGTTCCGGTCTCGCCTTCGACCAGTACGTCCACGTCGGCATCCGCGATATGCCGCAGCGTTTGCTTGATGCGCTGCATGGCCGGCGTCGTGCCGATGAAAGGCACCTCGTCGGCCTGGACGGCGAATGCGGCTTCGCGCAGCCGGCGGTTTTCCAGTACGAGATGGCGCTTTTCCGCAGCGTGCATGATGGCGGTGATCAGCCTGTCGGCGGCATAGGGTTTGGCCAGGAAGTCATAGGCGCCGTCGCGCATGCATTGCACGGCCGTGGCGATGTCGCCATGGCCGGTGATCAGAATGACGGGGATGTCGGGGTCTATGTCCCGCAAGCGCTGGAAGAGTTGCAGGCCGTCCATGTCGGGCATGCGTATATCGCTGACGACCACGCCGTCGAAATCGCGCGTTAGTGTGGGCAGGGCAGAGCGTGCGCTGGCATGCGCGTCCACGGCGATGCCGTGCAGCTTCAGCGTCTGCGTATTGGCGCGCAGCAGTTCGTCGTCGTCGTCGATGAATACCGCACGCGGCAAAAACGGCTGGCGCTGGCTGTCGTCAATGGATGCCGGCGCGGCTGGCGGAAATTCAGGAGCGCGGTTCATGGTGTAGCTCGGTAGCGTTTTGCTGGCCAGACGCCTTGCGCAACGTCAGGATGAACATGGCTCCGCAGCCCGGGGCATGCGGAGCGGGAAAGACGGGATCGGCCGGGCCGGCGGCGATCAGGTCGCCACCGAATTCGGTGACGATGTCGCGGCAGATGACCAGCCCCAGTCCGAGTCCTTCGGCCTTGGTCGTATAGAAGGGAGTAAACAGATGCGCCCGCGCCTCGGCCGACAGGCCGGGACCGTTGTCGCTGACGTAGACCTGCACGGTCGCGCCCAGGTCCTGCAGCGCCACGACGATGCGGCCGTCGGGCCGGCCTTCCAGCGCTTCCATCGCGTTTTGCAGCAGATTCACCAGCACCTGTTCCAGCCGTATGCGATTGGCCAGCACCCGGTAATTCTGACCCGCGGGCGGACGTTGCAGGACGATGCCCTGGCGCCGCGCGCGCGGCGCGACCAGCAACAGCGCGCCCTCCAGACAATCCTTCAGGTTCGCGGGACCGATGGACGTGTCGGCCTTGCGCGAAAAGGCGCGCAATTCTCCGGTGATGTGGCCGATCCGCTCCGTCAACGCGGCGATGGTACCCAGGTTTTCCTGCGCCGAGCCTTCATCTTGCCTGCGCAGGAACTCGGCGGCGTTGTCCGCATAGGCGCGTATGGCCGCGACAGGCTGGTTGATCTCGTGCGCCACGCCGGCTGCCACCTGTCCCAGCAGGGCGAGCTTGCTGGCCTGGATCAGTTCCTCTTGCATGGTGTGCAAACGGGCGGCGGTACGTTGGCGCTCGTCCATCTCATCGACCAGTTGTTCGTTGACTTGCAGCAGCTGAGCCGTGCGTTCATCGACCAGCGAGGCCAGCTGTTCGTGGATGGCGGCCTGCTGCTCGGCACGCTCACGATTGCGGTGGCGGCGAAAGAGAACGATGCCGACCAAGGCGGCTAGCGCGCACTGCGCAAGCAGCGCGCCCAGCTGGGCGTTTGCGGTAGCCTGGTTGATGGCCGTCTGTACGGGCGACAACAGATGCAGTGTCCAACCTGGGGACTCGACAATGGGTAACGTCGTGTGCACCAGCGGCGCGCCTGCGGGGATCTGTGGCAGGGTTACGTCGGCGCGCACCAGCTGGCCGTGGCTGATGGCTTGTAGCTGCGGCCGCAAGGGTAGCGGGAAAAAGGGCGCGTCGCCGAATTGCAGGCTGCTGCGCAAGGCCCGGGCCAAGTCTGGGGTGAGCGGAGCCAGCACATCGAAACGCCAGTCGGAGATACTGCCCAATAGCACTACGCCATGCTCGTCCGTGACGAAAATGGGCGAAACCGACTGGCGCCAGTCGGCCTCCAGGTCCCGGAAATCCACTTTCAGCACGACCACGCCCAGCATGGCGCCGTTGACGTCATCCACGCGTCGCGACAAGTACAGCCCGGCTTCGTGGCTGATCGTGCCCAAAGCGAAGTGTTCGGCCGAGCCATGGGCTACCGACCCCTGGAAATAGGGCCGAAACTGGTAGTCCACGCCGACAAACGTGGCGGGTTCACGCCAGTTGCTGGCAGCGATCGCAAGGCCCTTCTTGTCCAGCACATAGATGGCGGATGCGCCGACGCCGCGGCTCAACGTATCGAGCTTGTCGTCCAGGGATTCGATCTGCACGTGCGAGCCTCCCTGCAGCGCCGCGCGCACGTCGACATCGCGCGTCAGGACAAAGGGCAGCGCCCTGAATTTGTCCAGGTTGTTGCGCAGCAATGCCGCGTTGAGCTGGGCTGCCACACGTGCCTGCTCCCCGGCATTCTTCAGCGCGCCGTCGCGCGCCCAGAGCGTGGCGGCGTGCAGTACGCCATAGACGACCGCGACACCCAGCAGGATGGCGATGGCCTTCCAGGGCCAAGGCCAGACAGGCGTGTTCCGTGGGCGCCGCGGCTTTCTGGCCTGGTCCACGCCGGGTCGGGCATCGCGGGGAGAGGAGTGGGTCGACATGGGGTGTGCGGTTTTTCGCACATTCTATATCTTTTTTGTGTGAAATTTCGCCAATAAAGGTCGGGCCAGTGCGCGAGAGAAGAAAAATTCCTTTTTTGATCAAGGGCTTGGAGCGCAAGAGGAAGGTCTGCCGATGTTGGCACGCCTCTTGCATTAGTAAAGCCAAGCCCGGCGGCGTTGCCTGCGGGGTGAAATCGGCTTGCGGCGATACGCGCTTGCCAGAAAACAGATAACGCCCCAACGCCCGCGCTGAACCGCCCGGAGCAAGGGGCCTTGGTGGGGACAATCCCAATGATCGACGTGGATCAAGTCGCGCCCGCGCGCAAGCTCAAGTTCTATCAAATCCTCTATGTGCAGGTGATTTTCGCCATCGTGGTGGGCGTGCTGCTGGGCGCGTTCAAGCCCGAGCTCGGCCAGCAGATGCAACCGCTGGGCGACGCCTTCATCAAGCTGGTGAAGATGATCATCGCGCCGGTGATCTTCCTGACCGTGGCCACCGGCATCGCGGCGATGAGCGACCTGAAGAAGGTCGGCCGCGTGGCGGGCAAGGCCATGCTGTACTTCCTGGTGTTCTCCACGCTTGCGTTGATCGTAGGCATGATCGTCAGCCATATCGTCCAGCCGGGCGCCGGCATGCACATCGACCCCAAGACGCTGGACGAGAAGGCGGTCTCGGGCTACGTGGCCAAGGCGCATGACTCGACCATCACGGGCTTCCTGATGAACGTGATCCCGACCACGATCTTCAGTCCGTTCGTGGGCGGCGACATTCTCCAGGTGCTGTTCGTGGCGGTGTTGTTCGGCATTTCGCTGGCCATGGTGGGTGAACGCGGCCAGCCGATACTGAACTTCATGACTGCCCTGGCACAGCCCGTCTTCAAGCTGGTCGCCATCCTGATGAAGGCCGCGCCCATCGGCGCGTTTGGCGCGATGGCCTTCACCATCGGCAAGTACGGCATCAAGTCCGTCATCAATCTGGCGATGCTGGTGGGTACGTTTTACGCAACCTCGGTGCTGTTCGTGGTCGTGGTGCTGGGCCTGGTGGCGCGCTACAACGGCTTTTCGATCCTGAAGCTGGTGCGCTACATCCGCGAAGAGCTGCTGCTGGTGCTGGGCACCAGTTCGTCCGAAGCCGCGTTGCCCACGCTGATGCAGAAGATGGAACGCGCCGGCTGCTCGAAGTCGGTGGTCGGGTTGGTCGTACCCACCGGCTACTCGTTCAACCTGGACGGCACCAACATCTACATGACGATGGCGGCGCTGTTCATCGCGCAGGCTTGCGATATTCCGCTGTCGCTGGGCGACCAGATCCTGCTGCTGCTGGTGGCGATGCTGAGCTCCAAGGGCGCGGCGGGCGTGACCGGGGCAGGCTTCATCACCCTGGCCGCAACCCTGTCGGTGGTGCCTTCCGTTCCGGTCGCCGGCATGGCGCTGATCCTGGGCGTGGACCGCTTCATGTCGGAATGCCGCGCGCTTACCAACCTGGTCGGCAACGCGACTGCCGCCGTGGTCGTGGCGCGCTGGGAAGGGGAGCTGGATAAGGAGCAGCTGCATGCCGCGCTCGAGGGCGAGCTTCAGCCCACGCCCGTGCCCGTGCCTGCCACGGCTCCGGTTCAGGAAGCGCCGAGGGCTGGCGGCGTACCCATGGGCCAGCCGCTGCAGCATGGCTGAAACAGCGTAGATCCGCGGCTGCCTGCAGGCGGCCGCAACTATTGATGCAGCTGTAAGCCCCGGCAAGAAGGACTGCCCGCCGGAAAAAAATCCCCCGGACCTCGACGGTCTCGGGGGATTTTTTTCGACCGGAGGCCGCGGTTTTCAGGGCATCTGTATCCCTGCCGCGCGCAATAGGTTTGCAGTTTCGAACAAGGGCAGGCCCATCACGCCGGTATAGCTGCCGGCGATATGCGAAACGAACGTGCCCGCCAGGCCCTGGATGCCATAGGCGCCCGCCTTGCCGTAGGGCTCGCCGCTGTCGCAGTAGCGGCCGAGTTCCTCATCCGTCAGCGCGCGCATGCGGACCTCGGTGATGGACACGGCCTCCAGCAACTGGTTTCCAGTCCAGACGGCGACGGCGGTGTGTACTTCGTGGGCGGAGCCGGACAGCGCGCGCAGAATGCGCATGGCGTCGTCGCGGTCGGCCGGTTTGCCCAGTACTGCGCCCGCCAGGATAACCGTGGTGTCGGCGGCCAGCAGCGGCAGTTGCGGCAGGTCCTGGCTGAGCATCCAGTCGCGTCCGCGCAGGGCCTTGTCGCGCGCAGTGCGCTGGACATAGTCGGCGGCGCTTTCGCCGGGATGTTGGGGTTCGTCCTCGCCCGGCGGGGCAGGTACGAGCAGGACTTCGTGGGCCAGGCCGACCTGGGTCAGCAGCTCGCGCCGCCGGGGACTGGCGGAGGCAAGGTAGAGGCGCGCGGAGGTTGCGGTGTCGGTCATGCGTCAGCAGGATGGGCGCCGGCCCGGCCAGCGGTCAGGCGCGGTGGTAGGGATGATTGGTCATGATGGCCCAGGCCCGGTAGAGCTGTTCGGCCAGCACCACGCGCACCATGGGGTGCGGCAGCGTCAGCGAGGACAGGCGCAATTGGCCGGAACAGGATGCCTTCAGGTCGGCATCCAGCCCGTCCGGGCCGCCGACGAGGAAAGCAACATCCTGACCGCCGGCGCGCCATTGTTCCAGCTTCTGCGACAACGCCATGGTGGTGAGGTCGCGTCCGCGTTCGTCCAGCGCCAGGCGCAAGACGCTGGCGGGCAGGGCGGCTTCGATCCGCTTGGCTTCCGCCGCCATCATCTGGGCGGGCGTCTTGCCGGTGGTGCGGGGTTCAGGCTTGATTTCGCGCAGTTCCAGCGCGCAGTCGGCCGGCAGGCGCTTGGCGTAGTCGTCCCAGGCGGTTTGCACCCAGTCCGGCATGCGCGTGCCCACGGCCACGACGATCAGCTTCACGGCGCGCTCAGTACTCGGCGTCGTGCGCGCCGTCGTTGGCGACCGGCGCGGGGCGGGTGGACTCGGGCAGGAGCTTCACGCGCACCGGCTTGCCGCCCCAGATCTCTTCCAGGTTGTAGTACTGGCGGATGGCGGGCTGCATGATGTGCACGACCACGTCGCCCAGGTCGACCACGACCCATTCGCCCGTGTCTTCGCCTTCGATGGTGATGCCGGAGAGATCGAGCGCACGGCCGCGATCCGCCACGCTGGAAGCGAGGGCGCGGGTCTGGCGGTTGGAGGTGGCGCTTGCAATCACGACGCGATCGAACAGGCTGGTCAGATGCGTGGTGTTGTAGACCTTGATGTCTTGCGCCTTGACGTCTTCGAGGGCGTCGATGACGGCGCGTTGGAGTTTTTGTATATCCATAGTCAGTAAATATAACCCGCGGGCGGACAGCGGATGCTGGCCCCGTGGCGCTTTCAGCGCACCGCGGGTGTAGGTTTATCGGTAAAGATGGTGCGCCGCAATATACGCGGCCACCGGAGCGGCAAGCAGGCCTTCGGTGGATTCGCCTTGCGCCAGGCGCTGGCGGATCTGCGAGGCCGAAACCGGCATGGGAGCAAAAGGCAGTTCCTGCAGTTCGCGTCCCTGGCTGCGCAGGTGTTCGGCCAGCGCCGGCGGGGCGCTGAGCGCCGTGCCCGGGCGGGTGGCCACGGCCAGGTCCACCAGGCTGGCGATGTCCTGCCAGTCGCGCCAGGTGCAGAAATTCGCCAACTGGTCGGTGCCCAGCAGCCAGACGTAGCGCGCGTCCTGGGGCAGGGCGCGCAGCGTGTCGATGGTGTAGGTCGCGCCGCCGCGGTCGATTTCGATGGGATTGACCACCAGGCCCGCATGGCCGGCGATGGCCAGTTGCAGCATGTCGCGGCGTTGTTCGGCCGTGGCGTGCAACGCTGCGCGTTGCCAGGGATTGGCCGCGGGGATGAGCTGCACCTCGGCCAGGCCCAACGTCTGCAAGGCATTCTGCGCCAGGGCGATGTGCGCGACGTGGACGGGGTCGAAACTGCCGCCCAACAGGCCGATGCGCTTCAAACCCAGTCCCGCGGTTTGAGGTAGGCGGCCAATTCGGCCTCGGGCGTGCCTGCCTCGGGCTGCCAGTCGTAGCGCCACTGCGCCAGCGGCGGCATGGACAGCAGGATCGACTCGGTACGTCCGCCGGACTGCAGGCCGAACAGCGTGCCGCGGTCGAAGACCAGGTTGAATTCCACATAGCGGCCGCGGCGGTAGGCCTGGAAATCGCGCTCGCGCTCGCCGTAGGCCTGGTCGCGGCGGCGTTCCACGATCGGCATGTAGGCCGGCAGGAAGGCGTCGCCCACCGATCGGGTCAGCGCGAACGAGGCGTCAAAGCCGGGAGCGTTCAGGTCGTCATAGAAGATGCCGCCCACGCCGCGCGTTTCATTGCGGTGTTTTAGGAAGAAGTACTCGTCGCACCAGCGCTTGTAGCGCGGGTAGTAGTCGGCGCCATGGCCGGCCAGGGCATCGCGGCAGGTGGCGTGGAAATGGCGGGCGTCTTCCTCGTAGGGATAGTAGGGCGTCAGGTCGATGCCGCCGCCGAACCAGAAGACGTCGGCCTCGTCGTGGCCGGGCCGGGCTGCCGCCAGGAACATGCGCACGTTCATGTGCGTGGTGGGCACGTAGGGATTGCGCGGGTGCAGCACCATGGACACGCCCATGGCTTCCCAGGACCGGCCGGCCAGTTCCGGGCGGTGCGCGCTGGCCGAGGGCGGCAGCTTGCTGCCCTGGACATGGCTGAACAGCACGCCGGCCCGTTCGAACAGCGAGCCGCCTTCCAGCAGGCGCGACAGCCCGCCGCCGCCCTCGGGGCGGACCCATTCGTCGGTACGGAAGGCCGCGCCCTCGGCGGCTTCCAGGGCGCCGACGATGCGGGCCTGCAAGCCGGTGAGGTAGTCCCGGACGGAAGAGACGGGCAAGGCGTTCATCGACGGTTCCGGCTAGGCGTTGGGCTTGGACTTCTGCTGCGAAGGCTTGAGCGCGCGCCAGCCGATGTCGCTGCGATACTGGCGGCCGTCGAAGTGGATGCCGTCGATCGCTTCGTAGACGCGGTCGCGGGCCATCTTGACGGAGTCGCCCAGCGCCGTGACGCACAGCACGCGGCCGCCGGTGGTCTTGACTTCGTCGCCGTCGAGCTTGGTGGCGGCGTGGAACACCATGCAGTCCTCGGCGTCGGCGGGCAGGCCGCGGATGACGTCGCCGGTGCGCGGCGTGTTGGGGTAGTTGTGCGCGGCCAGCACGGCGCCCAGGGCGGTGCGGCGGTCCCAGGTGATGTCGGCCTGGTCGAGCGTGCCGTCGACGGCATGCTCCAGGGCGTCCAGCAGGTCGCTCTTGACGCGCATCATGATGGGCTGGGTTTCAGGATCGCCCATGCGGCAGTTGAATTCCAGGGTCTTGATCTCGCGGTCGGGGTCGTCGCCCGGGGCGATCATCAGGCCGGCGTACAGGAAGCCCGTGTACGGGATGCCATCGCGCGTCATGCCCTGCACGGTCGGCAGGATGATTTCGCGCATGATGCGGTGGTGCAGTTCCGGGGTGACGATGGGCGCGGGCGAATACGCGCCCATGCCGCCGGTATTGGGACCCTGGTCGCCGTCCTGCAGGCGCTTGTGGTCCTGGCTGGTGGCCAGGGCCAGCACGTTGCGGCCGTCGCACATGACGATGAAGCTGGCTTCTTCGCCCACCAGGCATTCCTCGATGACGACGCGCGCGCCGGCGGCGCCCATGGAGCCGTCGCCCAGCATGGCGTCCACGGCGGCATGCGCCTCTTCCAGCGTGGCGGCGACCACCACGCCCTTGCCGGCGGCCAGGCCATCGGCCTTGATCACGATGGGAGCGCCTTCCTGGTCGATGTAGGCGTGCGCCTTGGCCGGATCGGTGAAGGTTTCGTAGCGGGCGGTCGGGATGTTGTGCCGGACCATGAAGGCCTTGGCGTAGTCCTTCGAGCTTTCCAGCTGCGCTGCGGCCTTGGTGGGGCCGAAGATCTTCAGGCCGCGGGCGCGGAACACGTCAACGACGCCAGCGGCCAGGGGGGCTTCAGGGCCGACGACGGTCAGGGCGACGCCTTCGCGTTGCACGAAATCGGCCAATTCCTCGGCATTGGTGAACGGGACGTTCTCGATCTGTTCGGCGCGTTGCGTGCCGCCGTTGCCGGGAGCGACATATACCTTGTGGACGCGCGGGGAGCGGGCCAGCCGCCAGGCGAGGGCGTGTTCTCGGCCGCCAGAGCCAATTACCAGGAGTTTCATGTTGCGAGGTTCTTTAGGTTGCCAGTCGAGCGCCGCAAGGCGCCAGCCCGTGGAGTAGGCCAGGATCCAGGCGGACCCGGATCCGGTGACAGCGTGGCGCCGGGCAGGCAAGGCCCGCCCGGCGCCGGGGTAATGGAGTTACTGCGCTTCGTCGAAAACGACGTTCGTATAGACTTCCTGCACGTCGTCCAGGCCTTCCAGGGCGTCGAGCAGTTTCTGCATCTTGATGGCGTCTTCCCCGGCGAGTTCGGTCTCGTTCAGGGCTTTCATGACGATGCCGTCCACTTCGGCCTTCAGGCCGGCGGCGTCGAAGGCGCCGCGCACGGCGGCGTAGTCAGCCGGGGCGCAGACCACTTCGATCACGCCTTCCTCGTCGGTCGTCACGTCTTCCGCGCCGGCTTCGAGGGCGGTTTCCATGACCTTGTCTTCCGAGGTTCCGGGGGCGAAGACGAATTGGCCGCAATGCTTGAACATGAAGGCGACCGAGCCTTCCTGGCCCAGGTTGCCGCCGTTCTTGGCGAAGGCGTGGCGCACTTCGGCGACGGTGCGGGTGCGGTTGTCTGTCATGCAGTCGACGATGACGGCTGCGCCGCCGATGCCATAGCCTTCGTAGCGGACTTCTTCGTAGGCCTCGCCGTCGGCGCCGCCCGCGCCGCGTTGGATGGCGCGCTGGATGTTGTCCTTGGGCATGTTGGCGTCGGTGGCCTTGTCCCAGGCCATGCGCAGGCGCGGGTTGCTGTCCGGGTCAGGGCCGCCGGCACGCGCCGCCACGGTGATTTCACGAATGATCTTGGTCCAGAGCTTTCCGCGCTTGGCGTCTTGGCGCCCTTTGCGGTGCTGAATATTGGCCCATTTGCTGTGTCCGGCCATGGCTTCCCAGGGTAATTTGTCTGCAAAAATGGCATTTTACCGTGCCAGCGCCCGGCGCGCCCGGGGGCGGACCGCATGTGTCCATATTGCCACGCGCACAAGCGGCGCGGCAGGCTCTACACTTGGGCATCCATCTGATTCCCTGGTCCGGAGAGCTGCACATGCCCAACCCCATCGTCATCGCCAAGAATGCACAGACCGAATTGGCGCTGCTACCCGCCCTGGCAAACCGCCACGGCTGCATTACGGGGGCCACGGGCACCGGCAAGACCGTCACCTTGCAGGTTTTGGCCGAATCCTTCTCCCGTATCGGCACGCCGGTGTTCATGGCCGACGTCAAGGGCGACCTGACCGGCATTTCCCAGGCCGGCACCGCGACTCCCAAGCTGCTGGAACGCCTGAAGAACCTGGGCCTGAACGAACCGGCCTGGGCGGCCAGCCCCGTCACCCTGTGGGACGTGTTCGGCGAGCAGGGGCTGCCGGTGCGCGCCACGGTGTCGGACATGGGGCCGCTGCTGCTGTCCCGCATCCTGGAATTGAACGACACGCAGGAAGGCGTGCTGACGCTGGTCTTCAAGGTCGCCGACGACGAGGGCCAGTTGCTGCTGGACCTGAAGGACCTGCGCGCCATGCTGCAGAACGTCGCCGACCGCGCTTCGGAGCTGAAGACACGTTACGGGAATGTGTCTTCCGCCAGCATCGGCGCCATCCAGCGCGGCTTGCTGGCGCTGGAATCGCAGGGTGCGGAGAAATTCTTCGGCGAACCCATGCTCGACGTGGCCGACCTGATGCGCACGGATGCGCAGGGCCGCGGCATGGTCAACGTGCTGGCCGCGGACAAGCTGATGCAGGCGCCGCGCCTGTATGCGATTTTCCTGTTGTGGCTGCTGGCGGACCTGTACGAGAAGCTGCCCGAAGTCGGCGACATGGACCAGCCCAAGCTGGTGTTTTTCTTCGATGAGGCCCACCTGCTGTTCAACGATGCGCCCGCCGCTCTGCTGAACAAGATCGAGCAGGTGGTGCGCCTGGTCCGCTCCAAGGGCGTGGGCGTCTATTTCGTGACGCAGAACCCGCTGGACATCCCCGACACCGTACTGGGCCAATTGGGCAACCGCGTCCAGCACGCCTTGCGGGCATTCACGCCGCGCGACCAGAAGGCCGTGAAGACGGCGGCCCAGACGATGCGTCCCAATCCGGGGCTGGACATCGAGGCCGCCATCACCGAGCTGGGCGTGGGCGAGGCGCTGGTTTCCTTGCTGGATCCCAAGGGGCGGCCAATGCCGACCGAACGCGCCTACATCGTGCCGCCGGCCAGCCGGATCGGCCCGGCGACCGACGCGGAGCGGCAGGCGTTGCGCCATGGCAGTCCGCTGGCGTCGAAGTATGAGAAATCCATAGACCGCGAGTCCGCCTATGAAGTGCTGGCCGGGCGTGCGGCCAAGCCGGCGGACCAGGCCGGCGCGGCCGGGAACGGTTCCGCGCAGCCCGCAGGCAAGGGCGCTGCCGAGGAATCGGGTGGCGGCCTCATGGACAGCCTGAACGAGGTTCTGTTCGGGTCGACGGGGCCGCGCGGCGGCAAGCGCGACGGCGTGGTGCAGACCATGGCCAAGAGCACGGTCCGGTCGATCGCGCGTGAACTGACCCGGGGCATTTTGGGCTCCTTGCTGGGCTCGAAAGGCCGGCGTTGAAATCCTGATCCTGCGTGCCTGCCAGCAGTGGCTGGCGCGTCCGATTCGGGGCCGTATCGAGTAACATTTCCGTGCAATGATATGGAGGCTGCGCGTGGCCGCTCAGACCCGCGGCGCGCATAGTGCATCCAAGGAAAACAAAGGAAGACGTGGTGGCAAAGAAACACAAGATTGCGGTGATTCCTGGAGACGGCATCGGCAAGGAAGTCGTGCCTGAGGGCTTGAAGGTGCTGGACGCGGTCGCGACGCGATTCGGCATCGATTTTCAGTGGGACCATTTCGACTGGAGCTGCGACTACTACGCCAAGCACGGCAAGATGATGCCGGACGATTGGCAGGCGCAGATCGGCCAGCACGAAGCGATTTTCTTCGGCTCCATCGGCTGGCCCGCCACGGTGCCTGACCACGAAGCGCTGTGGGGCTCGCTGTTCAAGTTCCGCCGCGAGTTCGACCAGTACATCAACCTGCGCCCGGTGCGCCTGATGCCTGGCGTGCCCTCTCCGCTGAAGGACCGCCAGCCCGGCGAGATCGATTTCTTCATCGTGCGCGAGAACACCGAAGGCGAATACTCCAACAGCGGCGGCCGCCTGTTCGCGGGCACCGAACGCGAAGTGGTCATCCAGGAAAGCGTCTTCACGCGCATCGGCGCCGACCGCGTCCTCAAGTTCGCCTTCGAACTGGCGCAGAAGCGCGGCAAGCACCTGACCGCCGCCACCAAGTCCAATGGCATTTCCATTTCGATGCCCTGGTGGGACGAGCGCGTGGCCGAGATGGGCGAGAAGTACCCGGACGTGCGCTGGGACAAGTACCACATCGACATCCTGTGCGCGCATTTCGTGCAGCATCCCGACTGGTTCGACGTGGTGGTGGCTTCCAATTTGTTCGGCGACATCCTGTCCGACCTGGGACCGGCCTGCACGGGCACCATCGGCATCGCGCCTTCGGCCAACCTGAACCCGGAACGCAAGTTCCCGTCCCTGTTCGAACCGGTGCATGGTTCGGCGCCGGACATCTACGGCAAGGGCATCGCCAACCCGATCGGCCAGATCTGGAGCGGCGCGCTGATGCTGGACTTCCTTGGCTATCCGGACGCTTCGGCTGCGGTGGTCAAGGCCATCGAAACCGTCCTGGCGGAAGGTCCGCGTACCCGGGACATGAAGGGCACTGCCTCCACCGCCGACGTCGGCAGCGCGATTGCCGCGCTGATCGCGGCGGGCTGAGGCAAGTCGCCGGCAAGGCCCCCAGGCCAGTCAATGGACGATTCCGTCTTTTCCTCCTCCGCTGCCCAGGTGGGCAGCGGACGGGCCGACCGTTTCGTGCGCAAGCTGTTTCGCGTGCTACGGTCGCGCACGCAGAGGCACAATCAACATTTATGGCCTTTCGTCCGGATCTGGCGGGGCAGGTCGGGCGCCATCAGCGGTTTTCGAGCTTTTGGCAGGTCGCAGCCGGTCACGCCGCTGGCCGAGGGATACGATTCCGCCGACAAGGAAGTTCATCTGATCCTGAGCGGCCCGTCGGTCACGCAGATTCCATATGATCGGCTGGATATCCGGGCGGCGATGGGCGTGAACGGCGCCATCATGCTGACGCGCAAGTTCGACCTGCCGTTCAAGTATTACTGCATCATCGACCAGAACTTCGTCCGCGAGCGTATCGACCTGGTGCGCGAAATCGTGTCGCGCGACCTGACCCTGTACGTCTTGCCCGAGGTCTTGCGCTACATCATGCAGGGCTTGCCGCAGGAGTCGATCCGCTGCCGCATCTGCATCATCGAACTGATCTCCGAGCGCGCCTACCAGCGCATTTCCGCGCCGTCCGTGCTGCAGCGCATGGCGGCAGCCTCGCCCGACGTGCAGCTGCTGGACGCGAAACGGGGCATGGGGTTCAGCTTCAATGTGGAGCTGGGCGTATTCGACGCCGACACCGTGGCTTATGCGGCATTACAGGTGCTGGTATCCAGCGGCGCGCGCAAGGTCTACGCGCACGGGCTGGATCTGACGCTGCAGAACGGCTTGCGCTTCTATGATGAAGGGCAGACGCCCCAGTCCAGCAGGCTGGCGCGCAAGTTCGCGCAACTGATCGAGCCCTCATTCCGCTTCGCCGCCGCGCAATGGCGCGCTCGTGGCATCTCGGTGTTCAACCTGTCGCCCACCAGCGCCTTGCCGGCCGACGTCATCGAGCGCGCCGACTGGCAGGTCTTGCTGAAGGAATAGCGTTCTTGTGCCGCCAAGCCCCGGACGCAGATCGGTCCGGGGCCTGGCGCTGTGCCTCAGTGGGCGCCGGCCGCCGCTTCGGCCGCGCCGCTGCCGCCCGCCTTGGCCGACCGGGGACGAGCGAACCAGACCAGGCCGGTGAGTGCCAGGAAGATGATCGCGGAGGCGTAGAACACGTCTACCGCGGACATCGTGAAGGCTTGCGCATTGATCAGTCCGTCCACCATCGTCAGCGCTTGCTGATGCGTCACGCCCAGCCCGTTCTGCAGCGTCGCCATGGTCTGGTCGAACGCCTGCTGGCCGGGCTTGGCGACTTCGGTGAGCTGCGCGTGATGCATGGTCGCGCGGTTTTCCCACAGGGTGGTGGCGATGGACGTGCCGAACGCGCCCGCGGTCAGGCGCAGGAAGTTCGACAGACCCGAGGCCGCGGGAATGCGCCACGGCTCGATGCTGGACAGCGTGATCGACGTAAGCGGCACGAAGAACGTCGCCATGGCCGCGCCCTGGATGATGGTCGGCACCATCAGCGTGCGGACATCGGTCTGGGTGTTGAAGCCAGAACGCATGAAGCACACCAGCGCGAAGATCAGGAACGCCACCGTCGCGATCTGCCGCGGATCGCGCGTGGCCAGCATCTTGCCGACGATGGGCGTCAGCAGGATCGCCAGCAGGCCCACCGGCGCGGTCACCAGCCCCGCGTAGGTCGCGGTGTAGCCCATGTTGCTTTGCAGCCATAGCGGCAGCAGCACCACGTTGCCGAAGAAGACGCCGTAGGCCACCGCCAGCGTCAGCGCGCCGACCGTGAAATTGCGGATCTTGAACAGGCGCAGATCCACCACGGGGTGGGCGTCGGTCAGCTCCCAGATCAGGAAGAAGACGAAGGCGACGAACGCGGTGGCGGCCAGCGCGATGATGGTGCCGCTGGCGAACCAGTCCAGCTCCTTGCCCTTGTCCAGCATGATCTGGAGCGCGCCTACCCATACCACCAGCAGCGCCAGCCCGACCTTGTCGATCGGCAGCTTGCGCGTGACCGATTCGCGGTCGCCATAGATGCGCCAGCTGATCCAGGCGGCCAGCAGGCCCACCGGCACGTTGATGTAGAAGATCCACGGCCAGGTGTAGTTGTCGGAGATCCAGCCGCCCAGCAAGGGCCCGGCGACGGGCGCCACCAGCGTGGTCATGGACCAGACCGCCAGCGCCATGCCCGCCTTGGACTTGGGGAAACTCGCCAGCATCAGCGCTTGCGACAGGGGGATCATGGGCCCGGCGACCGCGCCTTGCAGCACGCGGAACGCGATCAGCGCTTCCAGCGAGGGCGCAAAGCCGCACAGCCATGACGCCAGCACGAACAGCAGGGTGGAGATCAGGAACAGCCGCACCTGTCCAAAGCGCTGCGTGAGCCAGCCCGTGAGCGGCACTGTGATCGCGTTGGCCACGGCGAACGACGTGATGACCCAGGTGCCCTGGCTGGTGCTGACGCCCAGATCGCCGGAGATGGTCGGGATGGACACGTTCGCGATGGACGTGTCCAGCACGTTCATGAACACCGCCGTGGACAGCGCGATGGACCCGATGATGCGGGTCGCGCCTTCCAGCGGCGGGTGGGCGCCGGGCGGGGGCGCCGGCGCGGCGGCGGGCTGCTTGGCTGCGCTCATGATGCGAGGTTGGCCTCGATGATCTTGCTGATCATGGCGTCGACTTCGTCATGGGCCGGCTCGAAGGCGCGCGTCGACCAGGCCGGCTCCTTGCGTTCGGCCTGCGTCAGCGGTTCGCCTTCCTGCTTGCCCACGTCCACTTCCACGTCCATCGACAGGCCCACGCGCAGCGGGTGCTTCTTCAGGTCCTCGGGGTCCAGCGCGATGCGCACCGGCACGCGTTGCACCACCTTGATCCAGTTGCCGGTGGCGTTCTGCGCGGGCAGCAGGGCGAAGGCGCTGCCGGTGCCGGCGTCCAGGCCGGCGATGGTGCCGTGGTAGGTGACCGAGCTGCCGTACAGGTCGGCCACCATCTTGGCCGGCTGGCCGATGCGCATCTTGCGCAGCTGGCCTTCCTTGAAATTGGCCTCGATCCACACCTGGTCCAGCGGCACCACCGTCATCAGGGCCGAACCGGGCGCGACGCGCTGGCCGACCTGCACGCTGCGCCGGGCCACCACGCCACCCACCGGAGCGGGCAGCACGGTGCGCGATTGCGCCAGCCAGGCGTTGCGCAGGCCGGCTGCGGCCTGCTGCACGTCGGGGTGGTCGGCGACCGTGGTGCCCTGGGTCAACGCCTGGTTGGTGGCCAGCTTGGCGCGGGAGGCTGCCAGCGCGGCGCGGGCTTGCGCCAGGCCTGACTGGGCGGACTTCAGCGCGGCTTCGGCGTGCAGGATCTCTTCGCCGCTGACGCCGCCGGACTTGGCCAGTTGCTGGCGGCGGTTGACGTCGCTTTGCGCGCGGGTCAGTTCGGCCTGGGCGCGCAGGATGTCGGCGTTGCGCAGGTCGACGTCGGCGGCCAGGGCGTCGTTCTGGACGTAGATGGTGCGCACCTGGCGCACCGTTTGCGCAAGTTTGGCCTGGGCCTGCTGCAAGGCCACGTCGGTGTCGGCCGGGTCCAGGCGCACCAGCGGCTGGCCGGCGGCCACGGTTTCCGTGTCGTCGGCCTCGATGGCCACGACCGTGCCGGGCACTTGCGGCGTGATCTGCACCAGGTTGCCATGCACGTAGGCGTCGTCGGTGCTCTCGAAATGAGCGCCGAAGAGCGCCCACCAGATGCCGTAAGCGATCGCGATGAGGATGAAGGCGCCGGTTGCCAGCAGCAGCAGGCGTTTGCGGGCGGGATTGGCGGCGGGAGTGGCTGCGGTCATGACGTCTGAGTCCGGGGAGCGTTCAATGGGTGGAGTTCGTGGCGGGGGCCGGCTCGGCCGCGGGGGCGTAGCCGCCGCCCAGCGCATTGGCGAGATTGGCGTCCAGCTGATAGGCGCGGATGCGCAGATCGGTGTCCAGTCGCGCCTGTGTCAGCACGCCGGTCTGCGCAATGAGCACGGAGATGTAGTTGCCCATGCCGGCCTTGTAGCGCTTGACCGCCAGGTCATAGGCGGCGTCGATGGCTTCGCGGGCCTGGCGCTGCTGGGCCTTTTCCTGGTCCAGCAGGCGCAAGCCGTCGAGCGCATCGGCCACCTGGTGCACGGCGTCCAGCACGGTCTGGTTGTAGTCCGACACCGCGAGGTCGGCGTCGGCGCGCCGGCCCGCCAGGTTGGCGTTCAATTCGCCGCCGTGGAAGATCGGCAGCGTGACCGCCGGGCCGAAGCCGGCCATGCGGGCATCCGCGCCCAGCAGATTGCCGGTGCCCATGGCCTGGAAGCCGACGAACGCCGCCAGGTTCACATTGGGGTAGAACTCGGCCTTGGCGCTGTCGATGGCGTGGCGGGCGGCTTCGGCGCGCCATTTCGCGGCGGTGACGTCGGGGCGATGGCCCAGCAGGTCCAGCGGCACGTTGGCGGGCACGCCGCCGGCGGGAGCGGTCAGCGCCACCGGCTGCAAGGATTGCCCGCGTTGCGGACCGGCCCCGGCCAGCGCGGCGACCTGATTGCGCAGCTGCGCCAACGTGGTGTCGGTCTGGGTCAGTTCCACCTTGCCGGCGGCCAGCGACGATTCCGCCTGTTTGACTTCCACCTGGGTGTCCAGCCCGGCCGTGTAGCGGCCTTGGGTCAGTGACAGCACCTCGGCGCGTTGGGCCAGCACGCGGTTGAGCACGTCACGCTGGGCAAAGGCGTTCTGCAGATTCAGGTAGGCGCGGACCAGGGCGCCGGCCAGCAGATTGCGCGCCGCCTGCGCATCGGCCGCGGCGGCGGCTTGCTGCGATACGGCCGCTTGCAGGCGCGACCGGTTCTTGCCCCAGAAGTCCAGCTCATAGCTGAAGTCCAGAGCCAGCCGGTTGTCGCTGACGACCGAGCCGCCCATGGGAGCGGGGTAGATGTAGTCCTTGGACAGGTGTTCGCGGGTCAGCGTGTAGTTGGCGTCCACCCGGGGCAACAGCGGGGCGCGTGCGATGCCGACGGCGGCATTGGCCTTGGCCAGGCGCGCTTGCGCCGCGCTCATCGAGGGGTTGTTGGCCAAGCCCTCGTCCAGCAAGGCATTGAGCTGCGGATCGCCGTAGCGCTGCCACCATTGGGTTTCGGGCCAGACGGTGTCCTGGCTGGTGAGCCCCAGCTTGGCGCCGTCCAGCGCGGCCACCGGCTCGGAGCCGGATTCCATCAATGCGCAACCGCTCAGGGCCAGCACCAATACGGTAGTGAGAAGGCGTTTCATCCTGACTGTTTGCTGAAAGTAATTGATTGATCTGTATTTGCCTAGGCAATCATTATGCCAAATAAAACCCCGAAAGCCGGGGTTCGTTGGCGGACCTTAGCGGTTTGGGGGGGCTGACGAGGCGGAGCCGTTGGCGATCATCCGGCGCAGCAGGTGCTTGAGCTGCGCGACTTCGTCGCTGGAAAACCCGCGCAGGTGGTAATTCAGTACCCGCGCGATATTGGGCGGGATCGCGCGCGCCTTGGCCTCGCCGATCTCGGTGAGTTCGATCTTGACGACGCGGCGGTCTGTCTGGCACCGATTGCGGCGCAGCAGTCCCTTGGCTTCCAGCCGGTCCAACGCGCGGGTCATGGCGCCCGTGTCCATGCCTGTAAGCCTGGCGAGTTCAGCGGGCGTATCGGCGCGGCCCTGGAACACCAGCAGCACCGGACGCCATTGCATCGCGGTGAGTTCCAGCGGGGCCATTTCCTGGTCCAGCATCCGGTTCAGGGAATTGGAAACCAGTTTGATTAGGAAGCCGGCGTTTTCATCCATTACGCAGCTGGCGTCTGCGCGGTAATGGACGGGGCCGTCGGACGGAGAAGGGGGAGGCGCAGCAGTCATATGCGCCGAATTTTACTGCCTAGTCAGTTATTGTCAAGGCTGCGTTTTCGCCGCGATGTCCGGCTGTGCGGCGGGCGCCTGCTTGCGCAGGCCCGACCAGACGATGGCGGCCACGATCAGGGCGGCGCCCGCCATCATGCGCGGCGTGGGCTCCTGGCTGAACAGCGCCCACGCGAAGGCGATGGCGTAGACCGGCTCCAGCGCGATGACCAATCCGGCGCTGCGCGCGTTCAGCCGCGTCAGGCTGGACACGAACAGATAGTGCGACAAGCCGGTGCAGAAAATGCCCAGCAGCGCCAGCCAGAACCAGTCCAGCGCAGGCAGCGCAGGCAACTGGGATACGGCGAAGGGCAGCATTACCAACGCCACGATCAGGTTCTGCCAGCAGGCCACCTGCATCGGGTCCATGCCCGAGGCCGAACGGCGGTTGCTCAGCGCCAGCAGCGCGAAGCTCAGGCCCGACAACAGGCCCCAGGCCAGGCCGATGGTGCCCTGGTCGGCCAGGTCGAACGCGGGCGTGACCAGCACCAGGCCTGCAGTCACCAGGCCCAGCAGCAGCCATTCGGTCGGACGGATGCGTTCCCGGAAGAGCAGGCCCTCGAACAAGGTGATGAAAGCGGGGAAGCTGGCGAAACCCAGCGTGGCGATGGCGATGCCGCCGACTTTCACGGCGATGAAGAAAGTGACCCAGTGGCCCGCCAGCAGGGCGCCGGACACCACCAGCACGAACAGCTGCGCCGGCGTCAGGGCGCCCAGGAGCGGCTTGCGGCGCATGCGGGCGAACAGCCCCAGCGCGAGCACCGCGAAGACGGCCCGGCCCAGCGTGATCACGGCGGCGCTGGCCTGGATCAATTCGCCGAACACGCCGGTCAGGCCGAAAAGCACGGCGGCAACGTGGATGTAGGTGAGGGCGCGGTGTCGGGTCATGCGTGAGGCAGGCGTATGGCGAAGAAAGCGTGGGTAAAGGCGTGCGGTGTTTTTGCACTGAACATAAAATCATCGCATGAATCGCCTTGCCAAGCTTTCGCCGTCCTTCCGCCTTTCCAACCGCACCGCCGGCTTTTTCCTGGCGACCCTGGGCGCAGTCCTGTTCTCGGCCAAGGCCATCGTGGTGAAGTTCACTTACCGCTACGGCATCGACGCGGTCACCCTCATTGCCTTCCGCATGCTGTTCGCCATGCCGTTCTTCGCTGCGGTGGCCTGGCATCAGTCGCGCCGCGCGGCGCGCGGCGAAATCCCCGTGATGACCTGGAAGGAGCGCGCGCAGGTCTGCGTGCTGGGCCTGCTGGGCTATTACCTGTCCAGCTTCCTGGACTTTCTGGGGCTGCGCTACATCACCGCCAGCCTGGAGCGCCTGATCCTGTTCCTGTCGCCTTCGCTGGTGGTGTTGCTGTCGGCGTTCTGGTTCAAGCGCGCGGTCGAGCGCCGCCAGTGGATGGCCATGGCGCTGTCCTATGCCGGGGTGGTGCTGGTGTTCGCCCACGACCTGTCCTTCGGCGGCGGCGAGGTGCTGTTAGGGTCTTTGTTCGTTTTCGGGTCGGCCGCAAGCTATTCTGTGTACCTGATCTGTTCGGGGGAACTGGTCAAGCGCTTGGGGGCGACGCGCCTGGTGGCGTATGCCATGCTGGTGTCCTGCGTGGCCTGCATCATCCAGTTCTTTGCCGTGCATCCCCCGTCCATGCTGATCCAGCCTGCCGGGGTCTACGGGTATTCGGTGATCCACGCCACGCTGAATACCGTGGTGCCGGTGTTCATGCTGATGTGGGCGGTGGCGCTGATCGGCGCGCCCACCGCGTCGCTGCTGGGCATGATCGGGCCGGTGTCGGTGCTGTTTCTGGCGTCGTGGTTTCTGCAAGAGCCCATCACTGTGTGGCAGATGGCGGGGACCGCGTTGGTGCTGGCAGGGGTATTCGTGCTGATGGGGGGCGGGGCCGGCAGGCTGGCGTCCGCCAGGCAGGACGGGGCCCGGCCATCGCGTTGAATCTGGTTTTTCTCGTTCAGGGGCCGCAGACAGGCTCTCGTTAGCATTTTTTCCAATGAAAGGAGGCCAGCATGGCCAGCAATCTCGTCAAGGCAATTCGTATCGAGCAGCACGGTGGTCCTGAAGTCCTGAAGCTGGTCGAGGTGGAAGTGCCTCCGCCCGCCGCCAATGAAGTCACGATCGAGCAGCACGCCGCCGGCCTGAACTTCATCGATATCTATTACCGCACGGGCTTGTATCCCCACGCGTTGCCGCACGGCCTGGGCTTCGAGGGCGCGGGTGTCGTGACCGCGGTCGGCGCCGACGTCACGCATTTGAAAAAGGGCGACCGCGTCGCCTACGGCCAGAGCCCCATCGGCGCCTACGCCAAGGCGCGCAACGTTCCGGCCGCGCAGGTCGTCAAGGTGCCCAAGGGCATCGGCTTTGACGAAGCGGCGGCTTTGATGCTCAAGGGCCTGACGGTGCAATACCTGTTCCGCCAGACCTACCGTCTGCAAGGCGGCGAGACCATCCTGTTCCACGCGGCCGCGGGCGGCGTGGGCCTGATCGCGTGCCAATGGGCCAAGGCCCTGGGCGTGAAGCTGATCGGCACCGTCTCCAGCCCCGAGAAGGCCGAACTGGCCCGCGCCAATGGCGCCTGGGAAACCATCGACTACTCGCGCGAGAACGTGGCCGAGCGCGTGCTCGAGCTGACCGGCGGCAAGAAGGTGCCGGTGGTGTATGACGGCGTGGGCAAGGACACCTGGGAAACCTCGCTGGACTGCATCGAGCCGCGCGGCCTGATGGTGAGCTTCGGCAACGCGTCCGGCCCCGTGTCTGGCGTCAACCTGGCGACGCTGAACCAGAAGGGCTGCCTGTACGTGACGCGCCCGTCGCTGGGCCTGCACGTGAACACGCTGGCCAAGCTGCAAGCCGCCTCCGAGGAGCTGTTCGACCTGGTCCTGAAGAAGAAGATCAAGGTCCGCATCGACCAGCGCTACACGCTGGAGCAGGCCGGCGAGGCCCAGACTGCGCTGGCCGCGCGCAAGACCACCGGCGCCACGGTGCTGATGCTGGATTGATTCGACGTCAGCGATGCGCGGGGCCCACAAGGGCGCCGCGCCAGGCCCGGCACCGCGCTGCGCGTTGCCGGGTTTTTTTTGCCGTGCGCAGAATGACAAAACGCCATGCACGGTCCGACAAGCCTTCCGGGAAGGCCGTTGCTATCCTGGCTTCAACCATTTCGTTGGAGCTTCGAATGTCTTCAGCAAGCGCAAGCGCCGCCGGCCACGCCGGTTCTGATCGCCCGGAACTGGCCGCCATCCGGGAAGCCATGCTCATCGATGGCAAGCCGGTGCGCGAAGGACAAGGCGCGCCCATCGCCGTCCATGATCCCGCCACGGGCGACGTCATCGCCCATCAGCCCGACGCCGGGCCGCAGCAGGTGGACCTGGCGGTGCAGGCCGCCAGGCGCGCCTTCGGATCCGGTCCCTGGCGTGACATGCTGCCTGCCGGGCGCGAACGCCTGTTGCTGAAATTGGCCGACCTGGTCGAGCAGCACGGCACGGAACTGGCCCGTCTGGAAACCCTGAACAACGGCAAGCTGCTGGGCGTGGCGCAGGGCCTGGAAGTCGGTTCGGGCGCGCAGTGGCTGCGCTACATGGCGGGGTGGGCGACCAAGATTACGGGCGACACCCTGTCGCTGTCCATACCGTTTCCGCCGGGCGTGCGGTACAGCGCCTATACCTTGCCGCAGGCGGTGGGCGTGGTGGCCGCGATCATTCCGTGGAATTTTCCGCTGTTGATGGCGATCTGGAAGATCGCGCCCGCCTTGGCGGCGGGCTGCACCGTGGTGCTCAAGCCCGCCGAGGAAACGCCGTTGACGGCGCTGCGCCTGGCCGAGCTGGTGCTGGAGGCGGGCTTTCCGCCCGGCGTCGTCAACGTCGTGACCGGCCGGGGCGAGACCGCTGGCGCCGCGCTGGTTGCGCATCCCGGCGTGGACAAGATCGCGTTCACGGGGTCGACCGAAGTCGGCAAGCTCATCGGGCGCGCCGCGATGGACGACATGAAGCGGGTTTCGCTGGAGCTGGGCGGCAAGTCCCCCGTGATCGTGCTGGACGACTGCGACGTCGACCGCGCGGTGCAGGGCGCCGCGGCCGCCATTTTCTTCAACCAGGGCCAGGTTTGCACGGCGGGTTCGCGCCTGTATGTGCAAAAAGGCCTGTATCCCAAGGTCGTCCAGGGACTGGCGGACCTGGCCGCCGGCATGAAGCTGGGGTCCGGATTCGACCCCGCCACCCAGGTCGGCCCGCTGGTGTCGGCCCGCCACCAGAAGCGCGTCATGGACTACATCGGCCTCGGACGCAGCGAAGGCGGACGGGTGCTGGCGGGAGGAGGCAGCGGCAGCGGCTCGGGCTACTTCGTGCAGCCCACCGTTTTCGCGGACGTGCCGCCGGGGGCGCGTATCGTTCGCGAGGAGATCTTCGGACCAGTCGTGGTGGCGCAGCCCTTCGATACGCTGGACGATGCGGTGCGGCTGGCCAACGACAGCGCCTACGGCCTGGGCGCCAGCCTCTGGAGCAACGATCTCTCCCGCGTGCAAGGCCTGATCCCGCGCATCGATGCCGGCACCGTCTGGGTGAACACGCACAACATGCTGGATCCCAACATGCCTTTCGGCGGATTCAAGCAGTCCGGCATCGGCCGCGAGCACGGCCGCGCCGTGCTGGAGATGTACCTGGAGCGGAAGTCCGTTTGCATCGCTTACTAGAACGATGAGCGCGCGGCCCAAGCCGGGAAATACCGGTGGCCGCGCTTTCATGACACCAAGGGGAAGACATGGCAGGCAGGACAGGTAGTCGGGGCCGCCGACGGGCCACGCTGTTGCTCGCGTGCGCGGCAGCATCGCAGGCGGCATGGGCAGGAGACCCCAGCGCGCGGGATTGGATACCCGCGCCGGTGGGCACCAATATCATCGCCGGGTATCTGGCGGGATTGCGATCCTCGGGCTTGTATGCCGAGGGGCAGCGGGTGGACGGCGCGTCCGTCGACGTGAATGCGCTGGTGTACCGCCAGATGCACTATCGCGACTTCTACGGCAAGACGATGCAGCTCGAATTCATCGTGCCGATGTACCGGACCTCGCTGGACCTGCCGGGCGCGCCCGGCGACCACCAGACAGGCATCGGCGACGTGACGCTCGGGTCGGCCATCTGGCTGTACAACAACGAGCAGACCAAGACCTGGTTCGCCTGGGAGCCCTTTGTGGTGGCGCCGGTGGGCCGTTATGACGGTTCGCGTCCCGACGTGTCTCCGGGCAAGAACCGCTGGTCCACCATCCAGGATTTCGCGTTCGTGCAGGGCTTCGGCGAATCCACCTATCTCGAAGCCATCGCCGAGGTGGAGATCTACGGCCGCAATACGGACTGGTATGGGCAGACGCTGAAGAAGGATCCCTCGTTCCGTTTCTTCGCGCTGGCTTCGACCAACCTGACGCCCGATACCTACACCGGCATCCGTTACCGCTACGAGACTGGCGGCAAGGAAACCTCGTCCGGCGAGACCGTCGCCACGCGGGCGCGCAATCACCAGCTGGCCGTCGAACTGACGCATCAGATCAACGACGCCAACCAGATTCAGATGCAGTACATCCACGACCTGAAGGTCGAGAACGGACCGCGGATGCGTGGCGTGCAGTTGCGCTACGTCTATGCGTTCTAGGAGAACCGGACCATGAGACCAGGAGAATATCGATGAACGCGCCTAGCGCCAGAACATGCGCATCGCGGGCCGGACGGTGGGCGCTATGCGCCGTCCTGGCGGCGTCGGCGGGGCTAGCCCGGGCGGATCTGCCCGTGGAAGAGCTCAAGGGCGGCACCCGCCTGCCGCCGGCCACGCCGCACCGGCTGTACGTGATGGATGCCGTCTTCAATCACCTGGTCGACAGCCGGGTCAACATCTATGACGGCGACTCCTTCAAGTTCCTGGGCATGGTGCCCGCGTCATTCAACGGCCACATGACCGTGTCCGCGGACGGCAAGGACATCTACGTCATGACGACCTACTACGAGCGCTTGAACCGCGGCAAGCGTACCGACGTGGTGGAGGCCTGGGACGCCGAAACGCTCACGCCCAAGTACGAGGTGCCGATCCCGCAGAAACGCGCCCAGGCGCTGAATTACCGCAACTATCTGCAGCAGAGCACGGACGGGGAACTGCTGTTCGTGCAGAACGCCACGCCCGCGTCCTCGGTCACGGTGGTGAACCTGAAGACGCGCCAGTTCGCGGACGAGGTCACCGCGGCGGCAGGGTGCTGGAGCATCATCGTGCTGCCGTCGCGCCCGCGCAGCTTCGCCAGCATCTGCGGCGACGGCGCGCTGCTTACCGTGGACCTGGACCAGGCCGGCAAGCCGGCGGGGCAGCAGCGCAGCCAGCCCATGTTCGATCCCGAAAAGGACCCCATCTTCACGCACACCGAGAACCTGGGCGACACCTACTACTTCGTGTCCTACAACGGCAATGTCTACAGCGCCGACTTCAGCGGCAAGGACGCGGCTTTCGGCAAGCCCTGGTCCCTGCTGGACGCGTCGGGCAAGGACCAGGGCTGGCGCCCTGGCGGCTACAACCTGCTGGCCATCAACAAGGCCGCCAAGCGGCTGTATGTGGGCATGCATCCCAACGGCGCCGAGGGCTCGCACAAGACGCCGGCCGCCGAGATCTGGGTCTACGACCTGGCCACGCACAAGCGGGTGGCGCGGGTGCCGGGCCAGAATGCCTTGTCGATGTCGGTCTCGCAGGACGACCAGCCGCGCCTGTACACGATCGACGGCGGCAACGTGAACGTCTACGACGCCGCGCCGGCCGCGCCGGTCCTCAAGGGCACGATCCAGGCCGCCGGCGAAACCGCGCTGCAGGTCGAACCGCAACCGCGAGGTGCGCGATGAACGATCCCGTGCTGCTGTATGCCGCGAGCGCGGCGCTGGCCTGCGTGCTGCTCCTGGGGGCGCTGGAAAAGTTGAGGGACATGGCGGGCTTCGCCGCTATCGTGTCGGCCTACCGCATCCTGCCGGCGGGGTGGAGCGGCGCGTTCGCGTGGCTCTTCGTGCTGGGCGAAGCGCTGTCCGGCGCCTTGCTGCTGGCGCCGGCACGACAGGCGGCGGGCGCGCAACTGGCGCTGCTGGTGTTGGCGGCGGCGACGCTGGCGCTGGCCTTCAACCTGCTGCGCGGGCATCGCGACATCGATTGCGGCTGCGGCGGCCCCGCCGCCGGCGGGCCGGGGCGCGGCGCGCAACGTGGCGGGCTGTCGTGGTGGCTGGTGCTGCGCAACGCGGCGCTGGCGCTGTGGACTGCGCCCGCGCTGATCTCCGCGGCGGGCCAATCGCGCGGTCTGCAGTGGGCCGACTCCGCCGCCGTCTTCGGCCTGGCGATGGCTGCCGTGGGCCTGTACTTCACCGCCAATCACCTGTTGGCCTCCCATCTCAAATTGCGCAATCTCTGAAGGAAACTCACATGGATGCCTTGATCATTTCCAATTTTCTGTTGTGGGGCGTGGTGCTCTGCCTGGTGCTGGTCATCCTGGCGCTGTCGCGGCAGATCGGCGTGCTGTACGAGCGCGTGGCGCCGATGGGGGCGCTGACGATGGACAAGGGCCCTGGCGTGGGCGAGCCCGCTCCGCGCTTCGAACTGCCGGATCTGCTGGGTCGCCGTATCGTCATCGGCGAGCGCGGCCAGCACAGCCAGCTGCTGTTCTTTCTTTCCCCGACCTGCCCGGTTTGCAAGAAGCTGCTGCCTATCCTCAAGTCGGTGGCCAGCACGGAAAGCGCCTGGCTGCGCATCGTGCTGGCCAGCGATGGCGAAATGCCCGAGCACCTGGCGTTCTACAAGCAGGCGGGCCTGGAGCGTTTTCCGTACTTGCTGTCGACCGAACTGGGCATGAAGTTCCAGATCAGCAAGCTGCCCTATGCCGTGCTGATCGATGAAACCGGAACCTTGCGCGCCAAGGGCCTGATCAACTCGCGCGAACAGCTCGAAAGCCTGTTCACCGCGAAGGAGCTGGGCGTGGCTTCGGTGCAGGAATTCCTGGCCGCCGGCGCGTTGGAAGAAACCCGGATTTCCCGCAAGGAGAGCGGCAATGCAATGGCTGGATAAACTCGCGGAGCGCGCCGCGCGCTCGGTTGCGCACACCACTTCCCGGCGCAGCGTGCTCAACCGCATCGGCCGGGCGCTGGTCGGAACGGCATTCCTCATGCCGGTGCTGCCGGTGGCGCGGTCAGCGCCCGCTGATCCCAAGAAACCGCAGATGGACGACACGGCGTGCGACTACTGGCGCTATTGCGCGGTGGACGGCTTTCTGTGTTCATGCTGCGGCGGCAGCATGACGTCCTGCCCGCCTGGCACCTCGCCTTCGGCCGTGTCGTGGGTTGGCACCTGCCACAATCCGCTGGACGGCAAGGACTACCTGATCAGCTACAACGATTGCTGCGGCAAGGCTGCTTGCGGCAAATGCATGTGCGCATCCGCCGAGCGCGAGCGGCCCGGCTATCAGATGTTCCTGCACAACGACGTGAACTGGTGCATGTCCAACGAGTCCTCCATCTTTCACTGCACGACCTCGGTGATCGTGGGCCTGGCCAAGCCGAAGCCGAAATCATGAGGCCAGAAGGGCGACCGCCATGGCACGGGTGGCGCGGGTTGTGCGCCGCCGTCCTGCTCTGCGTGGGCCGGACGGCCGCCGCAGAGCAGGCGGCCGCTGACGCCGCCGACGCCGACAGGCTGCGTCTGGCCGTCCGCGCCGACTACGTGCTGCAATGCGCGGGCTGCCATCGCGTGGACGGCCGTGGCAGCGGCCGCCACGGCATTCCTGATTTCCGCAATTCGGTGGGCGCGTTCGTGCATCTGCCGCAGGGCCGCGAGTATCTGGTCCGCGTGCCGGGCGCCGCGCAATCGCAGCTCAGCAATGCCGAACTCGCGGCCGTGCTGAACTGGGTGGTGCGGGAATTCAGCCCGGTGCAGTTGCCGGCGGATTTCCGGCCGTACACGGAACAGGAAGTCGCGCAGGTCCGCCCGCGCCGCTACGAGGACGTGGTGCCGGTGCGTCATGGCCTGGCTCAGGCGCTGGCGCGGCTCGGCTTCCAGCTGGCCGACTATTCTTATGGCAGCGACAGAAAACCGTAGAGGAACAGGCACTTAGGGGTTGTCACCGATATTCCCTGGCGCCGACCGATGCTAGAAAGAGGCAGCATTCCATTCAACGCTGTAGCTGTGTCGCCAGGCAGGCCGTTCCAGGCAAACAGGCACGCCGTTTCGAGACGCCGGAGTCGCCATGTCCCCATCCCTTCTGCGCAGCGAGCCCAGGCACTTCCTGGACTGCGCAAGCTGGCAGGAAAATGTCAGCGATACCTTCGTTCCCCTGGAAGTGTCCGCGGTGTTTCCGGCCCGTTTCCGCAATAGCGTGGCGGTGGATTCGCTGGGCTGGATGCAGGTCTGCGAGTTGCGCAGCAGCGCCCAGCGCGTGCGCCGCAGCAAGCTGCTGGCCAACCGTTCCGAGTCGTCCGGCTACAAGGTGACGCTGCAGCTCGCTGGCCGCAGCGAGATCCGCCAGTCGGGGCGCAGCGCCTTGCTGGTGCCGGGCGAATGGAGCATCTACGACACCACCCGGCCGTACGAAGTCGACGTCGACGATGGCGCGCACTTCCTGGTCATGCAGGTGCCCGGCAAGCATTTCGAGGCGTGGCAGTCTTTCATGCAGAATGCCGTGGCGCGCAGCTTCAGCGCGCGCCAGGGGTGCGGGCGCATGGCGATGGACCTGCTGCGCGTGGCGCTGACCGAGCACGCGCATCTGTCCGAAAGCGCCTCGCGCGATGCCGCCAATGCGGTGCTGCAGATGATGGGACTGGATATCAGCGAGCGGGCAGGCGGGCAGGCCGAACATGACCAGGCCGAACTGCGGCAGGCGCAATTGCGCCGGGTGCAGCAGCACATGCTTGAAAACCTGCATGATCCGGCGCTGTCGCCAGCGGCCGCTGCAGCGGCCTTCCGGATGTCGCGCCGCTATTTGTACAACCTGTTCGCGCAGGCTTCCACGACCCCGGCCGATTTCATCCTCAGCGCGCGGCTGGAGCGTTGCTGCGATACGCTGTGCGACCCCGCTCAGGCGGCGCGGCCGATAGGCGACATCGCCTACAGATTCGGGTTCTCAGATGCGGCGCGTTTCAGCCATGCGTTTCGCAAGCGTTTCGGCGTGTCGCCGTCGGAATACCGGCGCCATGGACGCCCGTCCTGATCAGAGCTGTTCCTCGTTGATCAGGTCTTCCTTGCCGTAGAACTTCACGCCGATGTGGATGCGTTCGCGGCCCTGCGAGCGGCGATGGCGGTTGGTGTCGCGCAGCGAATAGACGCAGCCGCAATATTCCTGCTGGTAGAAGTTTTCGCGCTTGCTGATTTCGATCATGCGGGCCGAGCCGCCGCCCTTGCGCCAGTTGTAGGTCCAGTAGATCAGATCGTCGTAGCGCGCCGCGGCGCGTTCGCCACAGCCGTTGATCTGGTTCATGTCCTTCCAGCGCGAAATGCCCAGCGAGCTGGTGATGGTGTCAAAGCCATGCTCGTGCGCGTAGAGCGCCGTGCGTTCGAAGCGCATGTCGAAGCAGGCCGTGCAGCGCTCGCCGCGTTCGGGAGCGTTTTCCATGCCCTTGACGCGGTCGAACCAGTTGTCCATGTCGTAGTCGGCGTCGATGAATTCGATGCCGTGCTGCTCGGCGAAGCGGATGTTCTCCTGCTTGCGGATTTCGTACTCTTTGACCGGGTGGATGTTCGGGTTGTAGAAGTAGATGGCGTAATCGATGCCTGAGGCGGTCATCGCTTCCATGACTTCGCCGGAACAGGGCGCGCAGCACGAGTGCATCAGCACCTTGCGGCGGCCGGCGGGCAGGTCGAGTTTGGGGCGCACGAGTTCGGACATGGCTTGCAGGAAACAAATAAGGCGGAAAACTCCTTATTTTACGCTGAGTTGCCGCTGAAGGGGGCGCCCCCGTCCCCCAATACGCTCAGCCCAGCACGGCATCCCAGAGCTCGCGCACGGCGGCGCGCTCTTCCTGCAGCTGGTCCTGCGGGACGCGCGCCTTTTCCACCCCCTGCAGGCGCATCTGGTGCTGGACGCGGCGCAGGGTGCGGTAGGCGTCGCCGGCGCGCGCGGCCAGTTCGGGAGCAATCAGGCCCGCCTCGCCGGACAGGCGCAGCAAGGCGATATTGCCCAGGTTGCGCACCAGCACCGGATGCGTGCCCGAATGGCACAGCACCAGGTATTGCGTGACGAACTCCACGTCGACCATGCCGCCGCGGTCGTGCTTCAGATCGAACAGCGGGCTGCTGTTGGGGTGGCCAGCATTGATCTTTTCGCGCATCGCCAGCACTTCCTCGCGCAGTCTGGCGGCGTCGCGTGGCAGTACCAGGATGTCTGCGCGGATCTGCTCGAAACGCGCGCCGACGCTGGCGTCGCCCGAGGCGTAGCGGGCGCGGGTCAGCGCCTGGTGTTCCCAGGCCCAGGCGTGCTTGTGCTGGTATTGCTCGAATGCTTCCACGGACACCGCCAGCAGGCCGGCGTCGCCGTCCGGCCGCAGGCGCAGGTCGACTTCGTACAGGCGGCCCGAAGAGGTCATGGTCGAGAGCCACGACGTCATTCGCCGGCCCAGCTTTGCGTAGACCTCGGCGGCGTCGTCGCGCGGGTCGTCGAACAGGAACACCAGGTCCAGGTCCGAGGCATAGCCCAGTTCCTTGCCGCCCAGCTTGCCGTACGCGATGACGGCGAAGCGCGGTTCGGCGCCCTCGGCCTTGTTGACCAGCGGCCAGGTGCGGCGGATGGTTTCGGTCAGCAACAGGTCGGCCAGCGCGGACAGCTGGTCGGCCAGCTTCTCCACGGTGAGTTCGCCTTCCAGATCCTGCGCCAGCAATTGGAAGCTGGCCTGGCGCTGCATGTCGCGCATCAGGTTCATCTGGCGCTCGATGTCCGGATCGCCGTCGGGCAGCCGGCAGGCGTCCAGGTCGGCGGTCAGCTGGCGCGCGATCTGGCCGAAGTCCAGCGGCTCGAACAGGGTGCGCCAATCGATCAGGCTGTCCAGCAGCAGAGGGTGCTGGGTCAGGTATTGCGCGGCCCAGGGGCTGGCGGCGACCATGCGCGCCACGCGCGCCAGGGTGTCGGGGTATTCGGCCAGCAGGGCCAGGTAGGCGCTGCGCTGGGCGATTTTCTCGATCAGGTCGAACAGCCGCACCGTGGCTTGCAGCGGGGCTGGGGTTTGCAGGGCCGCTCGCAGGGCGGCCGGCAGCAGCGCGTCCATGCGCTTGCGGCTGCTCTCGGGCAGACTGCGCACCCGGTGGCTGCCCAGCAGGGTCTCGGTACGGCGCAACAGGTCCTGCGCGTCGTCGCCGAAGGCCTGGCTGATTTGTTCGGCGAGCTCGCAGCTGCTGTCTGGCTCGTCCGGGCCGGACCCGGGGTCGGTGGCGCCGGGCGCGGGCGCCGGCACTTCGGCGTCGCCCATGCCCACCAGCCGGAACACGTTGCGGAAGGTCTGCGAGACGAATTGGCGGTGCGCGGCCAGCGTGCTTTCGAAGTCAGCGGGGCTCATGCCCAGCGCTGCGGCCAGGCCGGCGCGTTGTTCGGGGTCGCCCGGCAGCAAATGGGTCTGGGCGTCCTCGCGGTATTGCAGGGCATGCTCGGTGCGGCGCAGGTAGCGGTACGCCTCTTCGAGCCGGCGCGCGTCTTCCTCGGGCACCAGGCCGGCGGCGCTCTCCGCGTGCAGCGCTTCCAGCAGGCCGCGTTTTTGCAACGCGGGCATGCGGCCGCCGCGGATCAACTGGGCAAGCTGCACCACGAATTCGATTTCGCGGATGCCGCCATCGCCCAGCTTGATGTTGTTGGCGCTGTCGATGCCGTTGCGCGCGCTGGCGCGCCGCTGCCAATCCTGGCGGATGCGTTCGCGCAGGGCGCGCAGGGCCGAGAGCGCATCGAAGTCGAAATACTTGCGATAGACGAACGGCACGCGCAGGCTTTCCAGCTGGCGCGCCTGGGCGGCGCTGTCGCTGCCTTCGAAGGCCTGGGCCGGGATCAGCCGGGCCTTGAGCCAGGCGTAGCGTTCCCATTCGCGGCCCTGGCCGATCAGGTAGTGCTCCAGCGCGTCCAGGCTCCAGGCCAGGGGACCGGCGTCGCCGTCGGGGCGCAGGCGCAGGTCGGTGCGGAACACCTGGCCGTTGGCGTCGACTTCGGACAGCACCGGCATCATGCGCCGCGTCAGGCGGCCGTAGAACTCGTGATGGCTGATGCGGCGCGGACCGTCGGTTTCGCCTTCTTCGCCGTACAGCATGATCAGGTCGATGTCGGACGAGACATTCAATTCGCAGCCGCCCAGCTTGCCCATGCCCACTATCAGCATTTCCTGCGGCTGGCCGGTGGCCGGATCGCGCGGCACGCCATGCACGGCGGCGAGGTCCGCCGCCACGCTGCGATAGGCCGCGGCCACCGCGGTGTCGGCCAGCGCGGTCATGGCGCCCACGACTTCTTCCAGATCGGCCTGGCCGGTCAGGTCGCGCACGATGAGTGTGTTGAAGACCCGTTCGCGCAGCTTGCGCAGCACCATGCGGCAGACCTCCACGGGTAGCGTCTCGCCTGCCTGCGGTCCGGCCAGCTCCGCCTGCCAGCGCGCGATCTGCGCGGGCGTGACGGGTTCGCGCACGGCATCGTTCAGCCAGGCGGCCAGATCCGGGTGGGCATCCAGGCGGCGGCGCAGATGGCCGGACCAGGCGAGGGCGGGGGCAAGCGTAGAGGGCGTGGACATGGCGAAAGGGGCGGCGCGATGGGCGCGTTTCAGGTATAAGTGGGGACGATACTGCAAGACCTCTTCTCCTGCCCACCGATCCGTGTCTGTTTCAAAAAAAGTGCTCTGTTGGGTGTTCTGGGCCGTGCTGACCGTCTATTGCGTCGTGGCCCTCGGACTGCTGGGCGTGCGCTATTGGGTTCTGCCCCGCGCGGACCAATGGCGTCCCCAGATCGAAGCCTACGCCAGCAAGGCGCTGGGCTCCCGAGTGACCATCGGCTCCATCCAGGCGAACTGGCAAGGCCTGAACCCCAAACTCGATCTCACCTCCGTCCAAGTCTACGACGATGAGGTGGACCCGGTGTTGTCCTTGCCTTCCGTTTCGGCGGTGCTGGCCTGGCGCAGCATTCTGGTCCTGTCGCCCAAGCTGCTGCGGTTGCAGCTCGACCGGCCCGAACTCCTGTTGCGGCGCGATCCCGAAAATCATCTATGGGTCGCGGGCCAGGACATCGACCTCAGTGATGACGACCAGCGTTCCGACCTGGACCATCCAGCGCTGCGCTGGCTGGGCGCGCAGCGCGAGCTGCGCATCCGCGGCGCGACCATACGCTGGCAGGACGAGTTGCGCCGCGCGCCGGAGCTCACCCTGACGGGCGTCGACTTCCTGGCGCGCAACGGCAGTTTGTCGCATCGTTTCGTGCTCAAGGCCGCGGCGGGCGAGGCGCTGGCGCGCAACGTCGAGCTGCGCGGCGAATTCAATCGCAGCCTGTTTTCGGTGAACGCGGCGAATCCCGGCAATTGGGGCGGCCAGCTATATGTACAGCTGGACGACGCTGAACCCTTGGCCTGGCAGCCTTGGTTCGAGGTCCCGGCGGTGGCGGGCCGCCTGAGCGGGCGGGCATGGCTGCAGCTGGAACGCGGCAAGTTCACCGATCTGACCGCGGACGCCGCCGTGCGCGGCCTGCAATGGACCGAGACCGCGCAAGGGACCGCTGCTCCAGGCTTCAGGGCCGGGTACGTCCAGGCCCGCGTCCAGGGCTTGCCGGGCGACTTCATGCAGCTGGACAGCGTGCCGCTGGCGCGCAGCCCTGGCGCCCCGGCGGTGTCGGTCAGCGCCAAGGCCGAACAGCTCACTCTGTCCTTGCCGGGCGTCTTCGAGCAACCCACGCTGGCTGTGCGCGACGTGGCGCTGGACGCCGCCGTCAAAGGGCCGGATGCGAAGCACTGGTTCGTGGACGTAGGCCAACTGCAACTGGTCAACGACGATCTCGACGTGCGCGTGCAAGGGCAGTGGCGGCCAGAAGGCAGGACCGCGGCGGGCAGCGTCGACATGCACGGCGTGATGGCGCGCGGCTCCATGTCCGCCATCCATCGCTACCTGCCGCTGGAGGTCAACGCCGATGCGCGCGAATGGCTGGCCATCGGCTTGCCCGCGGGCGAAATGCAATCGGCCTCCATCACGCTCAAGGGCGATCTCGACGAGTTTCCTTTTGGCGCGCCTGGGGCTCAGGGCGATTTCGTGATCGCCGGCGCATTCAGCGGCGCCAAGGTCGACTACGCGCCGGCGCGCGAGCGCCGCAAGGGCTGGCCGATGCTGGAGAACCTGTCCGGCAATTTCCGCATCGACAAGGTCAGCCTGGCGCTGGACAGTCCGGGCGGCGCGGTCGCGCATACCGGATCGGGACATACCGTGACGCTGGGGGCGGTTTCCGCAACCATTCCCAACATGGAAGAGAACTCCGAACTGCTGCTGACCGGCGAGACGTCCGGCGCCGTGCCGGCCTATCTGGCGCTGGCAGCCAACTCGCCCTTGGGCGAGTTGCTGGATGGCGCGCTGGACGAGGCGCGCGGCACCGGCGACTGGCGGGTGGGGCTCAAGCTCAAGGTGCCTCTGTTGAACACCGATGACACCCAGGTCCAGGGGAACATCCTGTTCGCGGGCAACTCCTTCACCTTCATGCCGGAGATGCCGCTGCTCAGCCAGATGCACGGCGACCTGGAGTTTTCGGAGAAGGGCGTCGAGGCCAAGGACTTGCGGGCCCTGTTCCTGGGCGGCCCGGCGCGGATTTACGGACGCCTGGCGCAGAGCACGGACGCCTTGCGCTTCGAGGGTACGCTGGCCGGGCCGGCGCTGACTCAATTAAGCAACACGCCGTCCATGTCGCGCTTTTCGGGCAAGGCGGCCTACAAGGGCAAGGTGGGCTATCAGCGCGGCGGCGCGGTGGACATTTCCGTCGAGTCCGATCTGGTGGGCATGGCGATCGACATGCCCGCTCCGGTCGGCAAGGCCGCCCAGGCTTCGCAGTTGCTGAAGGTGCAATGGTCGCCCGCGCAGGACCGCGGAGCGCAGAACCGGCGCTGGCTCACCGCAAGCCTGGGAGATGCCGTCAACGCGCTGTTCGAACGGGCGCCGTCCGAAGGGTCGCCGTCCTACTTCGCGCGCGGCGCGCTGGGCATCAACCGTCCGGCAAGCCTGCCGGAACGCGGGTTCAGCCTGAACGCGAGCCTGCCTGAACTGGACCTGGATGCCTGGGAAAGCGTGTCCGACGGCTTCAGCGCGCCTGCTGGCAAGGGCCGTGCCGCGCCCAAGCCCATGCTGCCCGCGGCCGAACGCATCAGCCTGGCGGCCGGCGTCTTGCGGACTGGCGGCTTTACCCTGAACGACCTGACGCTGTACGCGACCCGGCCGGGACCCGCCCAATGGCGCGTGGATCTGCAATCCAAGCAGGCCACGGGTTCGCTCGAATGGCGCGAGGCCTCGGGCGCCATCGCCGGCCAGATCACCGCGCGCCTGAAGCATCTGTCGCTGGGCGGCGAGGGCGACACCAACAAGGCCGACGAGGCGCTGTCCTCCGGCAACGACCTGTCAGACATCCCGGCGATCGATCTGCAAGCCAAGGAATTCCTGCTGTACGGCAAGAACGTGGGCGAACTCCAGGTGCAGGGCACGAACCTGCAGCGCGGCCGCCAATGGCGCCTGGACAAGCTGTCCATCGTCAACGACGCGGCCTCGCTCAACGCCACCGGCAACTGGAACCTGGAAGGCCAGAGCCGCGGCCTGACCGTGGACGCTTCGGTCAAGTTCGAAGACGTGGGCAAGTTCCTGGACCGCATCGGCTTCGAAAAGGTGGTGTCGGGTGGCAAGGGCACGATGCAGGGCAAGGCCACCTGGCGCAATCTGCCCTGGACCCACAAGATCGAAGACCTGACGGGCGAGGTCGACGTCAGCCTGGACAAGGGCCGCTTCATGCACGTCAACTCCCGCACCGCGCGGCTGCTGGAGCTGCTGTCCCTGCAATCGCTGCAGCGGCTGGCGCGGCTGGACGTAAATCCCACCAATCTGCTGCGCGACGGCTTCCCCTTCGACACCATCCGCGGCAAGGTCAAGCTGGCCGACGGCACGGCTTCGACCGAGGGCTACAAGATCAACGGGCCGGTGGCGACCATCGTGCTGGCCGGCGGGGTCAACATCATCCGCGAACGCTGGGACATGAAGGCCGTGGTGATCCCGAACCTGGACGCCAGCGGGGCGGCCATGGTGACGGCGCTGGCGGTCAATCCGCTGATCGGCCTGGGAGCCTTCGTGACGCAGTGGCTGCTGAAGCAGCCGCTGGCGCGGGCCATGACCATGGAATACGCCGTCACCGGCAGCTGGGACGATCCCAAGATCGAGCCGATAGACGCGTCCGGCAAGCCGGCCGGCAACAAGCAGACCCCGCGTCCGGCGCCGCAGCCTGGCACGCTGGAGGAGTTCATGGGAGGGCAGTGAGCCGCCTGTCCGGCCCATGAAAAACGCCCTGGGCGCAAGCGCGCTCCAGGGCGTTTTTCATGGCCGGGTCCAAGGCGCGGGCGCCGCGGACCGCAGGCTCTGACCAGGCTTACTTCTTCTTCATCATGTCGAAGAATTCGGCGTTGGTCTTGGTGGCGCGCATCTTGTCCAGGATGAATTCCATCGACTGGACTTCGTCCATGTCGTGGATGAACTTGCGCAGCACCCAGACCTTCTGCAGCAGGTCGGGGGCGATCAGCAGCTCTTCGCGGCGGGTGCCGGACTTGTTCAGATTGATCGACGGGTAGACGCGCTTTTCGGCCAGGCGGCGCTCGAGGTGGACTTCGGAGTTACCGGTGCCCTTGAATTCTTCATAGATGACTTCATCCATGCGGCTGCCGGTTTCGATCAGCGCCGTGCCCAGGATGGTCAGCGAACCGCCTTCTTCCAGGTTGCGGGCCGCGCCGAAGAAGCGCTTGGGGCGTTGCAGCGCGTTGGCGTCCACGCCGCCGGTCAGCACCTTGCCGGAGGCCGGCACCACGGTGTTGTAGGCGCGGGCCAGACGGGTGATCGAGTCCAGCAGGATCACCACGTCCTTCTTCATTTCGACCAGGCGCTTGGCCTTCTCGATGACCATTTCCGCGACCTGCACGTGGCGGGTGGCGGGTTCGTCAAAGGTCGAGGCGACCACTTCGCCGCGCACGGTGCGCTGCATTTCGGTCACTTCCTCGGGGCGTTCGTCCACCAGCAGGACGATCATGACCGCGTCGGGGTAGTTGGTGGTGATGGCGTGCGCGATGTGCTGCATCATCACCGTCTTGCCGGACTTGGGGCTGGCGACGATCAGGCCGCGCTGGCCCATGCCGATGGGGGCGAAGACGTCAAGAATGCGGCCCGTGAGGTTTTCCTCGCTCTTGATGTCGCGTTCCAGGCGGATGTTGCGGTTCGGGTGCAGCGGCGTCAGGTTTTCGAACATGATGCGATGCTTGATCGCTTCCGGCGCCACGCCGTTGACCTTGTCCACCTTCACCAGGGCGAAATAGCGCTCGCCGTCCTTGGGCGTGCGCACTTCACCTTCGATCGAGTCGCCGGTGTGCAGGTTGAAGCGGCGGATCTGCGAGGGCGAGATGTAGATGTCGTCCGTGCTGGCCAGATACGAGGTCTCGGGCGAGCGCAGGAAGCCGAAGCCGTCGGGCAGGACTTCCAGGACGCCGTCGCCGAAGATCTGCTCGCCTTGCTTGGCGCGCCGTTTCATGATGGCGAACATCAGCTCCTGCTTGCGCAGGCGGTTGGCGTTCTCGATTTCCAGGCCGGCGGCCATTTCCAGCAGCTGCGAGACGTGCAGCGCCTTCAGTTCGTTGAGGTGCATCGCGGTGGATTTTTGGGGGAAAGTGAAGGAGAGTTCTGGCGGCGCGCCACGGACGGGCACACGCGGTATTGAATGAGCGCCGCCCCGAGGGCGGCGCCTTCGTTCACGGCACGCGGCTTACAGCGCGCCGTCCAGGAATGCGGTCAGTTGCGACTTCGACAGCGCGCCAACTTTGGTGGCGGCAGCTTGGCCGTCTTTAAAGAGCATAAGGGTGGGAATGCCGCGGATGCCGTACTTGGTGGCGGTACCCTGGTTTTCATCGACGTTCAGCTTGGCGATCGTCAGGCGGCCAGCGTACTCCGTGGCGACTTCTTCCAGGATCGGGGCAATCATCTTGCAGGGGCCGCACCAGGCAGCCCAGTAGTCCACCAGCACCGGCTGGCCGGATTTCAACACATCGGCATCGAAGCTGGCGTCACTGACGTTCTTGATTTGGTCGCTCATGATGGTGATTCTCGGTTCGGCAGCAAAAGGCGCGTAAAAAGGGACGCGCCCCGCCGTTGTTCTTGTTTGTGGATGGACTCAAGCATACCACTGTCAATATCAACAGGCATACCACTGTTAATAACAACAGGAGTTGCTGGATTTGTGTAGGATGTTGCGGCGCAGTTGTCGCGATCCGGGCGGTACCGACCCGATGCGCTGGCTGTGACTGTCATCATCCTACCGAATTCGGAGCTGGTCAGGTCGTGCTCATCCCACTGGGAGCCGCGCAGAATCTGGACTTATCCGTAAAATGTCGGTTTTTTTCCACAGATGTTGGGGATAACTTGGCCACTCCACGTTACACCGAGGCGTCCATTCGCGTCCTGAAGGGACTGGAGCCCGTGCGCCAGCGCCCGGGCATGTACACCCGAACCGAAAACCCCCTGCACGTCGTGCAGGAGGTCATTGATAACGCCGCAGACGAGGCATTGGCCGGATACGGCAAGCAGATCCAGGTCACGCTGCACGTCGACGGCAGCGTTTCCGTCGAGGACGACGGGCGCGGCATTCCCGTTGGCTTGCACCCTGAAGAGAACGCTCCCGTGGTGGAGCTGGTGTTCACGCGCCTGCACGCAGGCGGCAAGTTCGACAAGGCGGGCGGCGGCGCCTACGCCTTTTCCGGCGGCTTGCACGGCGTGGGCGTGTCCGTCACCAACGCCCTGGCCACGCGCCTGGAAGTGGTGGTGTGGCGCGATGGCGCCGTCAACCGCCTGGTCTTCAAGGGCGGCGACGTGGCCGAGCCCCTGGCGCCCTACGACCAGGGTGGCCGCAAGAAGTCCGGCACCCGCGTGCGCGTCTGGCCGGACGCCAAGTATTTCGACAGCCCCAACATTCCGCTGGGCGAGCTGACGCACCTCCTGCGCAGCAAGGCCGTGCTGCTGCCGGGCGTCAAGGTTTCCCTGGTCAACGAGAAAGCCGGCGACACCAAGACCTGGCAGTACCAGGACGGCCTGCGCGGCTATCTGTCCGAGGCGCTGGCCGGGGCGGAGCTGATGGTGCCGTTCTTCGAAGGCGAACAGTACGCCGGGGCCGACCACGAGAACTTCGCCGAAGGCGAGGGCGCCCAGTGGGTGGTGGCCTGGACCGAGGACGGCAACGCCGTGCGCGAGTCGTACGTGAACCTGATTCCGACGCCTGCCGGCGGCACCCATGAATCGGGCCTGCGCGAAGGCCTGTTCGGCGCGGTCAAGGGTTTCGCCGAGCTGCACAGCCTGCTGCCCAAGGGCGTCAAGCTGCTGCCGGAAGACGTGTTCGCCCGCGCCAGCTTCGTCTTGTCGGCCAAGGTGCTGGATCCGCAGTTCCAGGGCCAGATCAAGGAACGCCTGAACAGCCGCGACGCGGTGCGCCTGGTCGGCGGCTTCTCCAAGAGCGCGCTGGACCTGTGGCTGCACAGTAACGTCGAATACGGCAAGAAGCTGGCCGAACTGGCCATCCGCCAGGCCCAGGCGCGCCAGCGCTCGGCCCAGAAGGTCGAAAAGCGCAAGAGCTCGGGCGTGGCCGTGCTGCCGGGCAAGCTGACCGATTGCGAATCCAGCGACGCGACCCGCACCGAAGTCTTCCTGGTCGAGGGCGACTCCGCGGGCGGTTCGGCCAAGATGGGCCGCGACAAGGAATTCCAGGCCATCCTGCCGCTGCGCGGCAAAGTGCTCAATTCCTGGGAAGTGGATCGCGACCGGCTCTTCGCCAACAACGAAATCCATGACATTTCCGTCGCCATCGGCGTGGACCCGCACGGTCCCGGCGATACCCCGGACCTGTCGGGCCTGCGCTACGGCCGCATCTGCATCCTGTCCGACGCCGACGTCGACGGTTCGCACATCCAGGTGCTGTTGCTGACGCTGTTCTATAAGCACTTCCCCAAGCTGGTCGAAGCCGGCAACGTGTTCGTGGCCAAGCCGCCGCTGTTCCGGCTGGACGTGCCGGCGCAGGGCAAGCGTCCGGCGCGCAAGATCTACTGCCTGGATGAAGGCGAACTCGAGGCCGCGCAGGACAAGCTGCGCAAGGAAGGCGTGCGTGAAGGCGCCTGGGCCGTCAGCCGCTTCAAGGGCCTGGGCGAAATGAATCCCGAGCAACTGTGGGAAACCACCATGAATCCGGACACGCGCCGCCTCTTGCCCGTGGGCTATGGCGACCAGACGCCCGAAGACACCACCCGCATGTTCGACATGCTGATGGGCAAGGGCGAGTCCTCGCAGCGCCGCGCCTGGATCGAAGAGAAGGGCAATCTGGCGGAGCTGGACATCTGATGGCCGGGTCCGCGCCCGGCTCGGCCCGCATGGACGTCCAGATGACTGCCGACGACTACGCCGACTTCGCCGCTTACGTGTACAAGCGGCCGGAGCTGCGCCGTCGCCGCTACCGCTCCCATCTGCGTTTCGCGGTCCTGATGATCGTGGCCCTGCTGGCCTACCTGATCTGGCAGACCTGGGACGGCAATACGCCGAACTGGGGGCGGATCCTGCCCGTGTATTTCCAGGGCTTGGCGGTGGGCCTGGGCATTCTTGCGCTCCTGGCGCTGGCTTACGAGTACGTCCTGCCCTCGCTGGTCAGGATGAACACGCGCCGCATGCTGAAGCGTCAGCCCGACGAGCTTTTCCTGGGACGGCATCAGCTGGACTTCGGCCCCGACGGCATCACGGATACCACTGCCACCGCCTCCGGACGCATGGACTGGTCCGATGTGCGGCGGGTCGAGGAAACCCCGCAACATCTCTATGTCATTCTCGGCACTTTGCAAGGCGTGATCATCCCCAAGCGCGGGCAGGACGCCGCCACGTTGGATGCGGTGCGGACCCAGTTGCGCGCGCATGTCGCCGATACGCAGCTGATGTCGTCCGCGCAGGCGCTTTGACGCCGTTTCGATGAAATTGTCTACCTGAATACATCATGACCGACAGCAATCAACCCGGCTTGTTCGATTCCAACCCGCCCGGCGGCGATGGCGGTGGCGATGGCGACGCCGCCATCACCCTGGCGCGCTACGCCGAGCAAGCCTATCTGGACTACGCGGTGTCCGTGGTGCGCGGCCGCGCCCTGCCGGACGTGGGCGACGGGCAGAAGCCCGTGCAGCGGCGCATTCTCTTCGCCATGCAGGCGATGGGGCTGGCCGCTGGCGCCAAGCCCGTCAAGTCCGCGCGCGTCGTGGGCGACGTGCTGGGCAAGTATCACCCGCACGGCGACCAGGCCGCCTATGACGCCATGGTGCGCATGGCGCAGGATTTCTCGCTGCGCTATCCGCTGATCGACGGCCAGGGCAACTTCGGTTCGCGCGACGGCGACAACGCCGCCGCCATGCGCTACACGGAAGCCCGCCTTACCCCCATCGCCAAGCTGCTGCTGGACGAGCTGGACGAAGGCACCGTGGACTTCGTGCCCAACTACGACGGCAGCCAGCAAGAGCCGCAAATGTTGCCGGCGCGCCTGCCCGTGATGCTGCTCAACGGCGCGTCGGGCATCGCGGTCGGCATGGCGACCGAGATCCCGCCGCACAACCTGCGCGAAGTGGCGCAGGCCTGCGTGGCGCTGCTGAAGCATCCGCAGATGCCGGACGCCGAGCTGCACGCCCTGATCCCGGGTCCGGATTTCGCGGGCGGCGGGCAGATCATCACGCCGGCCGAGGACATCGCCCAGATCTACGCGGGCGGCCGCGGTTCGCTCAAGGTGCGAGCGCGCTGGCAGTTCGAGGAAATGGCGCGCGGCCAATGGCAACTGGTGGTCACTGAGCTGCCGCCGGGCACCTCGGGCCAGAAGGTGCTGGAAGAGATCGAGGAAATCACCAACCCCAAGGTCAAGACCGGCAAGAAGAGCCTGACGCCCGAGCAGACGCAGGCCAAGGCGGTGATGCTGAACCTGCTGGACGCCGTGCGCGACGAGTCGGGCAAGGACGCCGCCGTGCGCCTGGTCTTCGAACCCAAGACCTCGCGCGTGGACCGCGACGAATTCGTCAACACGCTGCTGGCGCAGACCAGCATGGAAAGCAGCTCGTCCATCAACCTGGTGTGCATCGGCACCGATGGCAGGCCGCGCCAGAAGGGGCTGCGCGACATCCTGGTCGAGTGGCTGGCGTTCCGCACCAACACCGTGGTGCGCCGCACGCGCTTCCGCCTGGACAAAGTCATCGACCGCATCCACGTGCTGGAAGGCCGCATGGTCGTCTACCTGAACGTGGACGAAGTCATCCAGACGATCCGCGAATCCGACGAGCCGCGCGCCGCGCTGATGGAACGCTTCAAGCTGTCCGAACGCCAGGCCGAGGACATCCTGGAAATGCGCCTGCGCCAGTTGGCCCGCCTGGAAGGCTTCAAGATCGAGCAGGAACTGGCCGACAAGCGTGACGAACAGGTGCGCCTGCAGGAACTGCTGGACAATCCCGCTTCGCTCAAGCGCCTGCTGGTCAAGGAAATCGAGGCCGACGCCAAGCAATACGGCGACGACCGCCGCACGTTGATCGAGACCGCCGAACGCGCCGTGCTCGAAACCAAGGTGCTGGACGAGCCCGTCACCGTGATCGTGTCGCAGAAGGGTTGGCTGCGCGCCCGCCAGGGCCACGGCCACGATGCGTCGCAATTCGGCTTCAAGCAGGGCGACGATCTGTACGGCGCCTTCGAGTGCCGCACCACCGACACGCTGATCGCCATGGGCGACAACGGCCGCGTCTATTCGGTGCCGGTCGCCGGGCTGCCTTCGGCCCGCGGCGACGGCCAGCCGGTCACCACCATGATCGACCTGGGCAGCGGCACGCGTATCGTCCACACGATCGCGGCCGCGCCCGACAGCCGCTGGCTGCTGGCTACGCGCGGCGGCTACGGCTTTGCCGCCAAGCTGTCCGACATGGTCAGCCGCCAGCGCGCCGGCAAGCAGTTCATCACCCTGGAAGAGGGCGACGAACTGCTGCGTCCGGTGCCGCTGTTCGACGGCGCCAAGCAATTGGCGCTGCTGTCGCACAAGGGCAAGTTCCTGGTGTTCGGCCTGGACGAGGTCAAGACGCTGTCCGGCGGCGGCCGCGGCACCATCCTGATGGGGCTGGACGGGACCGACAAGCTGGACCAGACCGTGCCCATCGGCGCGGGCGGCCTGCGCGCGGCCGGCATCTACCGCAACAAGCACACCGAGGACATCCTGGCGGGCGACGCGCTGGCGCCGTACATCGGCAAGCGCGCCCGCAAGGGGCGGGCGCTGGATGTGCGGCCCAAGCAGCCGGTGGTGCTGTCGCCGGTGCTGGGCTAGGTTCCGGGCGGGCAGACAAGAGAATGGCGGGCTGCGGCCCGCCATTTTTTCGTCTGTTGACCGGCTGCGCGATCCCGGTATTTAATAGATAGATCATTCAGTCTATTAATAGCATGCGCAAGATCGACCCCATCAAGCAGCAGGAACGGCGCACCCAGATATTGGCCGCCGCAGCGGATTGCTTTGCAGAGCAGGGCTTCCATTCGACCTCGACGGCGCAGATCTGCGCCCGCGCCGGCATGAGCCCCGGCAACCTGTTCCACTACTACGGCAGCAAGGCGGAAATCATCGAAGCGATGATTGCGTCGGATACCGAGTCCGCGCGCGAACGCATGCGGCAAGCGTGCGCCGCGCCCGACGCGAGGCGGGCGTTGACGGATTGGGTCGCCGCGCAGTTGGCGCAGCATCAAGACCCGGCCTACGTCAGGCTGGGCATGGAGATCCTGGCCGAAGCCGTGCGCAACCCGCGCGTGCACGCGCTGGTGCTGGAGAACGAGGCGGCGCGCAAGGCCGGGTTGATGGCCTTGCTGGAAACGGTGTGGGCACAACGCACGCCGCCGCAGGCGGCAGCCGAGATGGCCGATACGCTGTTGCTGCTGCTGGACGGCGTCTACAGCCGGTCGGTGGTCGACCCCGCCTTTGGCGCGGCGGCCGGCAGCCGTCTCCTGGAACAGGCCTTGTCGCGGTGCCTGCCTGGCGACGCGCAACAAGGCGCAGCCGCAGGGGGGCAGGCATGAACGCGGCAGCAACCCATGCGCGGCTGGAGCAGGTCGATGCGCTGCGCGGCTTCGCGCTCTTCGGCATCCTGGTGGTCAACATCGGCGTGTTCTCGTCGCCGTTCTATGGCGCCGGCGTGGCCGACCCGGCGTACTCGCAGCCCTTGGACCTGGCCATGCGCTGGCTGATCGCGTGGCTGTTCGAGACCAAGTTCTACCTGCTGTTCTCTTTCCTGTTCGGGTACAGCTTCACCTTGCAGATGACCGCTGCCGAACGCAGCCAGGCGGCTTTTGCGCCGCGCTTCCTGCGCCGCTTGGCGGGCCTGGCTTTGCTGGGGCTGGCGCACGCGGTGCTGTTCTACCAGGGCGACATACTGCTGACCTACGCATTGCTGGGCCTGGCGCTGCTGCTGTGCCGGCGGATGGAGCCGCGGCGGGCGCTGCGCATTTCGCTGTGGCTCATCGTGCTGACGGCCTCGTTGTGGGCCATTCTGGGCGCATTGAGCTATCTGGACCCGGTGTCGCCCGGGTACGAGGCGCAGTACCACGCGGACGCCCTGGCGGCGATCGACGCCTACCGGGGCAGCATAGGCACGACCATCGCGCAGCACTGGAAAGAGCTGACCGGGGGCGTGTGGTTCACGGTGCTGTTCGTGCAAGGGCCGTTCGCGTTCGCAATGTTCCTGGCGGGCTACGCGCTGGGCCGCCGTAACGCGCTGGCCGATCCCTGGCGTCAGCCTCGTGTGCTGTGGTTGCTGTGCGCGCTGGGCCTGGCGCCAGGCCTGGCCGGTTCTGCGGCCTACGCCTTCAGCACGCTGCCGTCAGCGGGGGCAGCCTGGGAACTGCCGGGTCTGGCGGTGGACCTGCTGACCGCGCCGTTGCTCAGCATGTCGTACGCGGCGGCCTTGCTGCTGGCCATGCGCACGCAGCCGGGGGCGCGGCTGGCGGGCTGGCTCGCGCCCGCCGGGCGGATGGCATTGAGCAACTACCTGATGCAATCCGTGGTCTGCGCCTTTCTTTTCACCGCTTGGGGCCTGCGCCTGTTCAGCTCGGTCTCGCCGCTGGCGACGTTCTGCATTGCCGTCGCGATGTTCGCGGCGCAGTTGCCGCTGTCCGCCTGGTGGCTGCGGCGCCACGCCTACGGCCCGGTCGAGTGGTTCCTGCGCGCGCTCACCATCGGCGCCTGGCCGGCCTGGCGGCGCGCGCGGGCTGACTGATCAGACCGGCTTGGCGCGCAGCCGGCCGACGGGGGCGCCGCCGTCGCGCCGGCCCTGGCGCGCCCACATGCCTGCCAGCAGCAGCAACGCGGGCACATATACCCAGAAGTCGGACCAGCGCTGCGGGTTGGGCGCCTTCACTTCCAGCACGTCCCAGCCTTGTTCCCAGCCGGCGCGCTGGGCGCGGCTGCCGAAACGCACGCCGCCGATCTGTGTCTGGTCGCCCAGGCTCATCAGTGTCAGTCCGGCCTCGGCCAGGCGCTTGCGGCCCGCGTCCTGCCCGCCCGGGTTGTCCGTCAATTCGGGCAGGGCAACGGCCACCGTCTTGGTCAATTCGTCGCCTTCCAGGTTGATGCCGCGCAGCACCACCGTCAGCCTTCCATTGTCGGGCAGCGCGCCCGCGATGGCCTGCATCTCGGAGGCCGGACGGCTTTCATGGCGCGGCGCGAAATGGTCCATGAACCAGTCCGGACGGAACAGCATGAACGTGACCAGCAGCAGCACGCCGACTTCGGCCAGCGTGCAGCGCACGCGGAACCAGCGCATGGTGGCGGCGGCGAAGGTCAGCGAGGCGATCGTGGCGCCCGTCACGACCAGCGCCAGTTCCCAACCGTAGGTGACGTCGATCAGCAGCAGCATGGGGTTGAACACGAACATGAACGGCAGGATGGCCGTGCGCGCCGCGTAGGTCACGCCCTGGATGCCGGTCTTGATCGGGTCCTCGCCCGAGATGGCGGCGGCCGCGAAGGTCGCCAGGCCGACGGGTGGGGTGATGTCGGCCATGATGCCGTAGTAGAAGACGAACATGTGCACCGCGATCAGCGGAATCACCAGGCCGCTCTGCGCGCCCAGCTCCACCACCACGGGCGCCATCAGCGTCGCCATCAGGATGTAGTTGGCCGTGGTCGGCATGCCCAGGCCCAGGATCAGGCACACCACCGCCGTGAAGATCAGCATCAGCAGCACGTTGCCCATGGACACCAGTTCGACGAAGGCCGTCATGCGCAGGCCCAGGCCGGTCAGGGTGATGGCGCCCACGATCAGCCCGGCGGTGCCGCAGGCGATGGCGATGCCTATCATGTTGCGGGCGCCGTCCTCCAGGCCGCCGATGGCGTCGCGCCAGCCGTGGCGCCAGGCCGCGGACACCGGCTGCTTGCGGAACCAGGCGATCAGCGGACGCTGCGTCACCATCTGGAACAGCATCGCCATCGCCGCCCAGAACGCCGACAGTCCGGCCGACAGCTCTTCCACGCTCAGGCACCAGACCAGGATGCCGATGGGAATCAGAAAGTAGAGCCCGGCGCGCACCGTGGGCCAGGGTTGCGGGCGCACGGGGTGGTTGATGTCGATGTCCTGCGGCAAGTCGGGGTGGCGCGCCGCCACGCGCAGCAGCCACAGATAGAGCACGGCCAGGATGGCCAGCAACACCCAGATGGCCGCGGCGCCTGCCACGGCCTGCACGCCCGTGCCTATCCAGTAGACCGCGCCCATCACCAGCAAGGTGCCGCTGATGCCCATGCCCCATCCGGCCAGCTTCTGCAGCGGCGTGCGCGCGGGGCCCGAGGCCATCATGGGCTGGATGCCCAGTTTCAGGGCTTCCAGGTGGACGATGTAGAACAGCGCGATGTAGGAGATCGCGGCCGGCAGGATCGCGTGGCGGATGATGTCGGTGTAAGGAATGCCGACATACTCGATCATCAAAAAGGCGGCTGCGCCCATCACGGGCGGCATGATCTGGCCGTTGACGGACGAGGCGGTCTCGATGGCCCCGGCGCGCACGCCGCCGTATCCGGCCTTCTTCATCAGCGGAATCGTGAAGATGCCGCCCGTCACCACATTGGCCACCGACGACGCCGACACCAGGCCGTTGACGGCGGAGGACACCACCGCCACCTTGGCCGGCCCGCCGCGCAGGTGCCCCAGCAGCGCGAACGACACCTGCATCATGTAGTTGCCCGCGCCGCACTTGTCCAGCATCGAGCCCAGCAGCACGAAGATGAAGATGTACGACACCGATACGCCCAGCGCCACGCCATAGACGCCTTCCGTTGTCAGCCACATGTGCGACATCAGGCGTTCCAGCGACGCGCCGCGGTGCGCCAGCACGTCGGGCAACCAGGGACCGGCCAGCGCGTAGGCCACGAACACCAGGCCCAGCACGGTCATGGGCAGGCCGAGCGCGCGGCGCGTCACCTCCAGCAGCAGCGCCAGGCCAATCGCGGCAGTGGCCACGTCCATGGTGGTCGGCTGGCCGGGACGGCCCGCCAGCTCGTTGTAGAAGACGTACAGATAGCTGCCGCAGAAGCCTGCCATCAGCGCCAGCGCCCAGTCGTACCAGGGCATGCGGTCGCGCGCCGAGCGCTTGCTGGCGGGGTAGGCCAGATAGCCCAGGAACATGGCGATGCCCAGGTGCAGGGCGCGCGCCTCGGTGTCGTTGAAGATGCCCCAATTCAGGGAGAACGGCAGCGGCGACGCGTACCAGAGCTGGAAGAGGGACCAGATCAGCGCGCCCGCCGCCAAGGTGGCGCCCGCCAGGCCGCGCACATTGCGGCCTCCGCGGTCGGCGTCGGCGACCAGCTGTTCCAGGTCCGGGGCCGGCGTATGCGGCTCTTTATTCATGAAATTCCCCTACGTGTCATGGCGCGCGCCGGCGGCGCGGCGCGCGTTGAGCCCCCGCGCTTGCTGTGCGCAGGGGACGGCAGCCTGCGTGGCGGGGTTAGACCCGGCCACACACGCGTGCCGTTTCAGCGGCCCTTGGGCCTGGGCCTCAGAGCAGGCCCTTTTCCTTGAAGTACTTCTCGGCGCCCGGATGCAGCGGCGCCGACAGCCCGTTCTTCACCATGTCCGCCGCCTTCAGGTTGGCAAACGCGGGGTGCAGCTTCTTGAAGTCGTCGAAGTTGTCGAACACCGCCTTGACCACGGTGTAGACCGTCGCCTCGGGCACGTCGGCGGAAGTGACGAAGGTAGCGGTCACGCCGTAAGTCTTGGTTTCCGTCGGGTTGTTCGGATACAGCCCGGCCGGAATCGAGGCGTGGGCGTAGTACGGGTACTTCTCGACCAGCTTGTCCACGGCGGGACCGGTCAGCGACACGAGCTTGGCGCCGCAGCTGGTGGTGGGGTCCTGGATGTTGGCCGAGGGGTGGCCCACGCCATAGAAGAAGCCGTCGATCTTGCCGTCGCACAGCGCGGAACCGTGCTCGTCGGGACGCAGTTCGGACGCCAGCGAGAAGTCCTTCAGCGTCCAGCCCATGGTGCTCAGCAACTCCTCCATCGAGGCGCGCGTGCCCGAGCCGGGGTTGCCGACGTTGAAGCGCTTGCCCTTGAGGTCTTCGAAGCTCTTGATGTTCGCTTCCTTGCGCGTCACGACGGTGAAGGGCTCGGGGTGGATGGAGAACACCGAGCGCAGCTTGGTGTACGGTCCGGCCTGCTTGAACTGGCCTTCGCCCTTGTAGGCGTTGAAGCCGACGTCGGATTGCACCACGCCCAGGTCCAGCTCACCGGCCTTGATGGTGTTGGCGTTGAAGACCGAGCCGCCGGTCGATTCGACCGAGCAACGGATGCCGTGACTGGAACGATCCTTGTTGACCAGACGGCAGATGGCGCCGCCGGCGGCATAGTAGACGCCGGTGACGCCGCCCGTGCCGATACTGACGAACTTCTGTTGGGCGGCGGCGGGCGCCGGCGCCGTGGACAGCAATGCCGTGGCAAGGCCCGCGGCTGCGAGCGTCCAGGCGTTGCGATGGCCCAAGGGGTGTTTGACGGACGTGGTCATGCAAACTCCTTTTGGGGTTTTTCCCCGTGATATTGCCGGTCTTGGCCGGCGGTTGGTGCGCCCCGCGAGCCGCGGAGCACCCTGTGCGTATCATCACGAGCCCGCGCCAGGCGGGCGGCACGGCGCAATCGCTTGCGCCGCGCTTGCAGCAGGCGGCTAGGCGCGCGCCTGCGCGATGGCGGCGTCGATGGCGCCGCTCAGACGTTCGGTCAACTGGTCCAGTTCATCGTCGGAGATGATGAAGGGCGGGGCGAGCAGCACGTGGTCGCCGTGGCGGCCGTCGATGGTGCCGCCCATCGGGTAGACCATCAAACCGAGCGCCATGGCTTCGCGCTTGATGCGCGCGTGCAGCGACAGCGCGGGGTCGAAGGTCTGCTTGCTGGCGCGGTCCTGCACCAGCTCGATGCCCATGAAGAGGCCGCGGCCGCGGATGTCGCCGACGTGCGGATGCGCGCCCAGCGCGCTCTCCAGCCGCTGGCGCAAGCCTGCGCCCTGCGCTTGCACGCGCGCCAGCAGGCCGTCGCGCCGGATCACCTCCTGCACGGCGAGCGACGCGGCGCAGGCGATCGCATGGCCCAGATAGGTGTGGCCATGCTGGAAGAAGCCGCTGCCTTGCTGCATGGCATCCACGATGCGCTGCTGCACCATCACCGCGCCGATCGGCTGATAGCCGCCGCCCAGGCCCTTGGCGATGGTGATCAGGTCAGGCGTGACGCCTTCCTGTTCCACTGCGTACAGCGTGCCGGTGCGGCCCATGCCGCACATGACCTCGTCGGCAATCAGCAGCACGCCGTGACGGTCGCAGACTTCGCGGACGCGGCGGAAATAACCCGGCACAGCCGTGACGGCGCCGGCGGTGGCGCCGACCACGGGTTCGGCCACGAAAGCCATCACCGTATCCGGACCCAGGCGCTCGAAGGTCTGTTCCAGTTCCTGCGCCAGACGTTCGCCGTATTGCTCGGGGCTTTCGTCCTCGCGCTGGTCGCGGTAGGCGTAGCAGGGCGACACGTGCTCGACCTCGATCAACAGCGGCGCGAACTGCGCGCGGCGCCAGGCATTGCCGCCCACCGCCAGCGCGCCCAGCGTGTTGCCGTGATAGCTCTGGCGCCGCGCGACGATGTGGCGGCGTTCCGGCTGGCCGATTTCCACGAAGTACTGCCGCGCCATTTTCAGCGCGGCTTCGACCGCTTCCGAGCCGCCCGAGACGAAGTAGGCATGGGAAATGCCCGGCGGCGCATCGGCCACCAGGCGCTCGGCCAATTGCTCCGCGACCTCGGTCGTGAAAAAGCTGGTGTGGGCATAGGCCAGCGCGTCGATCTGCGCATGCATGGCGGCCTGGATGTCGGGGTGGTTGTGTCCCAGGCAGGAGACCGCCGCGCCGCCCGAACCGTCGAGGTAGGAGCGGCCGGCGCTGTCGTAGACCCACACGCCCTGGCCGCGGACCGCGACGGGAGGCGTCTGGCGCAATGAACGATGCATGACATGGGTGTGGCTCATGGGGCAATTCCGCAATGCAGGAGGTTGAAGGCGAATCCGGACGGGATGTCAGGCGGGGCGGCGCGGCGGCGCGCTCCAGTAAACGTTGTCGTTGAGCAGGCGCTGTTCCACTTCGGTCAGCCGGTTCAGCACCTCCTCGCCGCCGCGCGCGGTCAGGCGGGCGATCAGGTGCTCCGCCAGGCCCAGCAGGCCGGCGGTGGTGTGGAAGAACGACCCGGGCCCCTGGCGCGCCGGGCGGGCCCGCACGCCTTCGCGGTCAGGAGGCGCGAAGCGCAGGGTGTGGCGGGCGTCGACCGCCAGCGGCGACAAGGGGTCATCGGTCAGCGCGATCAGCGCCACGCCGCGCTGCGCGGCCTGGCGGGCCAGTTGCACGGTGGCGGTGGGATAGGGCGCCTGCGAGATCACGATCAGCGCGTCGCCGGGTCCCAGGTTGTCGGCTTGCTCGGCGGGCGCGCCGCCCAGGCCGTCTATGAGCACGCTGTTGCGCCGCACCAGCTGGTAGGCGTAGCGCATCTGGAAGGCAATGCCGAAGGCTGAGCGCGTGCCCAGGAAGCCGACCTGCCTGGCTTCCAGCAGGGTCTGCACCGCGGCGTCGAAGGCGGAGGGCGGGTTCAGCGCGCAGACGGAGCTCATGGCCCGAACCTGATAGTCGGTGAGCACGTCGTGCCCGGGCGCCGCGGGTTCGCCCGCCGCGGCCTGCAGCGCGGCAGCGCGCTCGCGCAGTCCCGGCGCGGCCTGCCCTGCCAGGGCCTGCTGGAAGGGCTGACGGAAATCCTCGTAGCTGGAAAAGCCGACGGCCCGCGCCAGCCGCAGCATGGTTGCCGGCGCCACGCCCAGGGTCTGGGCCTGGCGCCGCATGGACCACAGGCCGACCTCGGCGGGGTGCGCCACGACCCAATGCGCCGCCCGCTGCAGTTCCGGCGGCAGTTGTTCCAGTTTTTCCTGGAGGGTCAGGAGGAGGTCGGACGGCAAGGACATGTACGGCGGGAAGAGGCTGTAAAAAAAACAGATGATAAATCTTGAATCAATAAAAAAACATATGTTTTTATAAGGGGTTCCACCTAGAGCGTCTGACGGTCTAGGCAAGCTCGCTCGCAGGTAAGTCCTTGAAATTCGCTGCCAATTCCCGCAAATCGGCGCTCATTTACTTACATCACGCAACGGGATTTTTGTTTGACGGGAATGAATCGTGCGCATATCATTTGTGTAGAAATGAATTTGACCGAACACGTTTTCCCATGACTGACACCGCGAAATCCGACCCTGCACAGCAATACGATTTGCGCATCTTGCGGGCCCTGCGCCGCATCACGCGTTCCATCGCCTTGCATTCGCGCCAGTTGTCCGCCGTCAGCCACATTACGGCGCCGCAACTGATGTGCCTGCGCACCGTGATCGCCAACGGTCCGATGACGGCCACCGCGATCAGCCGCGAAATGCACGTCAGTCCCAGCACCGTGGTCGGGATCCTGGATCGCCTGGAAGACAAGGGCTTGATCCGCCGCGAACGCGGCCGCGAAGACCGTCGCATCGTATTCGTCACGGCCACGGACGCGGGCCGCGAACTGGCGCAAGGCGCGCCGTCGCCGCTGCAAAAGCATCTGGCCGACGCGCTCAATGCCTTGCCCGAACTGGAACAGGCCACCATCACGCTGTCCCTGGAGCGCATCGTGGCGCTCATGGAGCAGGACGGCCAGGCCGCCGTCGACACGCATGGCGACGTGTCTTCGCCCATCCTTGAAGTGCCCACGGGCGGGGCACCCCCTGAATCGGGAATCGTTGCATGAAGAAAACCGAACTGGATACCCCAACCCTCTCAAGTGCCGTGGCGCCGGCGGTCAGCGCGCAGACCCATACCATGCGTCTGCCCGACCGCAAAGACGGCGCCGCCATCCACCGCCTCATTTCCGAGTGCCCGCCGCTCGACCTGAATTCCCTCTACGCGTACCTGCTCCTCGCTGAGCATTTCCGCGACACCTGCGTCCTGGCCGAAAGCGTCGGCGGACGCATCGACGGTTTTATCTCCGCATACGTGATCCCGGACCGGCCCGACACCTTGTTTGTCTGGCAGGTCGCGGTGCACACCCGCGCACGCGGCCATCGACTGGGCCGCGCCATGCTCCGCGAGCTCTTGCGCCGCAAGGGTCTCGAGCATGTCCGCTATCTCGAAACCACGGTGGGGCCTGACAACCAGGCATCGCGCCGCAGCTTTGCCGGCCTGGCCAGCGAACTCGGCGCCCACGTCTCCGAGCAGCCGTTCTTCGACCGGCAGCTTTTCGGCGGCGCGGACCATGACGACGAGATGTTGTTGAGGATAGGTCCGTTCGCCTTGCCAGCCCCCTAGGGGCGGCGCAAGCCCAGCGGTCTTATCGAATTACCGGGATGGTTGGCCGATCCGGATGCGCAAGCGCACCCGGAAGGGTTCTGGCCGTCCGTCCACTCATGAGATGAAAAGGGAGGATTAATCATGGACTTGAAGATCTTTGACCGGATGGAGTCGGAGGTACGGGGCTACATCCGGTCGTTCCCCGTGATATTCAGCCAGGCCAGGGGCTCGACCCTGATCGATGAGGACGGCACCGAATACATCGATTTCTTCAGCGGCGCCGGCACGCTGAACTATGGCCACAACAATCCTGTTCTCAAGGAAAAGCTGCTGGAGTACGTCCAGTCGGACGGCGTAGTGCATGGCCTGGACATGGCCACCAGCGCGAAGAAGCGTTTCCTGGAGACGGTGGACCGCGTGCTGCTCAAGCCGCGGAACTGGCAATACACCTTGCAGTTCACCGGTCCCACCGGCACCAACGCGGTTGAAGCCGCGCTGAAGATCGCGCGCCAGGTCAAGGGACGTCCCAACGTCATCTCTTTCACCCATGGTTTCCATGGCGTGAGCGGCGGCTCGTTGGCGGTGACGGCCAACATGAAGTTCCGCGACGCGTCCGGCTATGCGCTGGGCAACACCACCTTCATGCCCTACGACGGATACTTCGGTCCGGACGTGGACACCATGGCCTATCTTGAACGCATGCTGGAAGATCCCAGCAGCGGCATGGACAAGCCGGCGGCCGTCATCGTGGAAACGGTGCAGGGCGAAGGCGGCGTCAACGTGGCGACGCTGCGCTGGCTGAAGGAACTGGAAAAGCTGTGCAAGCGCCACGACATGCTGCTGATCGTGGACGACATCCAGGTTGGCTGCGGGCGCACCGGCACGTTCTTCAGTTTCGAGTCCGCGGGTATCCGCCCCGACATCATTACCCTGTCGAAATCGCTGTCGGGCTTCGGCCTGCCGATGTCGCTGGTGCTGATGAAGCCCGAGCTGGACATCTGGAAACCCGGCGCCCACAGCGGCACCTTCCGCGGCAACAACCTGGCCTTCGTCACGGCCGCGCAGGCGCTGGAAACCTATTGGGCCAACACCGCCTTCGCCACCGAAATCCAGCGCAAGGAGCGCCAGGTGCGCGACTGGCTGGAGAACCTGGTTCACAGCTATCCCAACGCCGGCCTGTCGGTGCGCGGCCGCGGCCTGATCCAGGGCCTGGTGTGCAACGCCACGCCCGCGCTGGCCAACCGCATCGCGCAGAACGCCTTCAAGAAAGGCGTCGTGATCGAGACCTCGGGCGCGCACGATGAAGTGCTCAAGCTGCTGCCCGCGCTGACCATCGAGGAAGAGCTGCTCAGCAAGGGCCTGGACGTGATCGAAGCCAGTGTCGCGGAAGCGCTCGCCGAAGAAGGGCAGTCCGCCCGCATCCTGAAATTTGGAGGAAAACGTCAATGATCGTACGCAATGTCAAAGATGTGATCGGCACCGCCGACGAAGTCCGCACCGACACCTGGGTCAGCCGCCGCGTGCTGCTCAAGAAGGACGGCATGGGTTTCTCCTTTCACGAGACCACCATCTTTCCGGGCGGCCGCACCCACATCCACTACAAGAACCATCTTGAAGCGGTGTGGTGCATCGAAGGCGACGGTTCCATCGAGACCATCGCCGACGGCAAGAAGTACGAACTGGGACCTGGCGTGGTCTACGCCCTGAACGAACACGACGAGCACTGGCTGTGCGGCGGCAAGGAGCCGCTGCGCGTCATCTGCGTCTTCAACCCGCCGCTGACCGGCCAGGAAGTGCATGACAAAGAAGGCGTCTACGCCTTGCCTGAAGCCGAAGCCCAAGCGGCCTGAAACACAAGGAGGTTCGCATGATCTCACCTGCACAGGATCCGTACGCCTCCCGTACGGATCGAAGTTCCGCCATCATCGCCCGCCAGGACCCGGTGGTCTATGAAAACGGCCAGTACGCCAGCGCATTGAACGCCGGCCAGGTCGAGCAATACGAGCGCGACGGCTTCATCCTGCTGGAGAACCTGTTTTCCGAAGATGAAATCCGCGCGCTGTCCACCGAGGTCGAGCGCATGACGCGCGACCCCTCTATCGTCCGCCGCGAAGAGTCCATCACCGAGCCCGGCAGCAATGCGGTGCGCTCGATCTTCATGGTGCACGTGCTCAATCCCATCCTGTCGCGCCTGGTGCGCGATCCGCGCCTGGTCAATGTGGCGCGGCAGATCCTGGGGTCCGAGGTGTACATCCACCAGTCGCGCGCCAACATGAAGCCCGGTTTCAAGGGCAAGGAGTTCTACTGGCACTCCGACTTCGAAACCTGGCACGTCGAGGACGGCATGCCGGCGATGCGCGCGCTGAGCTGCTCGGTGCTGCTGACCGACAACAACGAGTGCAACGGCCCCTTGATGCTGGTGCCCGGATCGCATCGCCAGTTCATCTCGTGCGTGGGCGAGACGCCGAATGAACACTACAAGCAGTCGCTGAAGAAGCAGGAATACGGCGTGCCGGATCCGGTCAGCCTGCAGCTGCTGGTGGAGCAGGGCGGTATCCGCTCCATGACGGCCAAGGCCGGTTCGGTGGTGTTCTTCGACTGCAACACGATGCACGGCTCCAACAGCAACATCTCGCCGTGGCCGCGCGCCAACGTGTTCATGGTCTACAACAGCATGGAAAACACGCTGAACCCGCCCAAGTACGGCCTGACTCCGCGTCCCGAGCACATCGCGACGCGCAAGGGATTCAAGGCGGTCACCCCGCTGGATACCTTGAAGCTGGTGGGGGGCTGAGCCTCCTGTGAAAATGCCCAGGCGCTGCCTGGGCATTTTTTCTTCCGGGCGTCTGCTATTCTCTGCGCACTTCGCCCCATCGAGACTCCGCACGCCATGTCCGCCCGCATCCTCAGCCTGCACATCTACCCGGTCAAATCCTGCGCGGGCATTGCCCTGGACGAATCGCCCATCGACCGCGCTGGGCTGGCCCACGACCGCCGCTGGATGCTGATCGGCGCCGATGGCCAGTTCATGACGCAGCGCCAATGGCCTGCGATGGCCCTGATCCGCACGGCGCTCACGGCCGATACGCTGCGCCTGTCAGCGCCGGGCATGTCCGATCTGGACGTTGCCCTGGACGGATCGGGACTGGAACAAGAGGCGCAGTCCGTGGCCGTGTGGAGCGATACCACGTCCGGCCGGCGCGAAAGCGCGGCGGCCGGGCAGTGGTTTTCCGACTTCCTGAAGACGCCGTGCCGTCTGTACAAGGTGGACGCGGCCGCACAACGCAACGCCAAGCCGGACTGGGTGTCGCGCTGGGTGGACGCGCATCCAGACCTGGCCGAACCGTTCGCGGGCCAGCACTGCTTTGGCTTTGCTGACGGCTTCCCGCTGCTGGTGGCCAACCAGGCCTCGCTGGACGACCTGAACGCCCGCCTGCAGGCCAAGGGCGTGGCGCCGGTGCCGATGGACCGCTTCCGACCCAATATCGTGGTCCAGGGCGAATGGGAAGCCTTCGAGGAAGACCACACCGCCCTGATCGAAGCCGCGGGCGTGAAGATGGCTTTCGTCAAGCCTTGCACCCGTTGCTCGATTCCCGACATCGACCAGAACACCGCCCAGCAGTATGAAGAGCCCGGCCGCACGCTGGCCGGCTACCGCAATCTGGAAATCGGCGTGGTGTTCGGCCAGAACGCCATCCTGGACGCGCCCGAGGGCGCGCGCCTGAAGGTCGGCGACGAGGTCGGGATCGAACTGGATTTCTGAATCCGGGGCCTCGCCGCCGGGGCCTTAGGCCGAGGACAGCTTCAGGCCTACCAGGCCGAGCACGATGAGGGCGACGCTGGCGATGCGCATCCAGCTGGTGGATTCGCCGAACAGCACGATGCCGGCCACGAAGGCGCCGATCGTGCCGATGCCTACCCACACCGCATAGGCCGTGCCCAGGGGCAGGGATTTCATGGCGACCGCCAGCAGCCAGACGCTGATGGCCATGCCTCCCGCGGTGATGGCCGAAGGCCAGAAACGGGTGAATCCGTGGGTGTATTTCAGGCCTACGGCCCAGACGATTTCAAACAGGCCTGCGAGTACCAGGATGATCCAGGTCATTACGACTCCTACCTTGTGCTGCCGGCGTGCCGCCGGCGCGAGGGGCCGTCCCCAGAATCAAACGCGCCAGCCTAGTCGCCGCGCGCGGCAGCGGGCCGTCCCGCTGCGGCAAAAATTATAGAATACCGGGTTCATACGGCAAAACCGGGTGCCGGGCATCACTCTTGCAACACTTCGCGTTCCGGGCCGCGAAACCAGGATATTTATCATGCAACGCATCATGCTGCGGGCAAAACTGCACCGCGTCACGGTCACCGAAGCCGACCTCCACTACGAGGGGTCTTGCGGCATCGACGAAGACTTGCTGGACGCTGCCGGCATGCGCGAGTTCGAACGCATCGAGCTCTACAACGTCACCAACGGTGAACGTTTCGACACCTACATCATCAAGGCGGCCCGCGGCAGCGGCGCCATCTCCTTGAACGGCGCCGCCGCGCGCCGCGCCCAGGTCGGCGACCTGATGATCATCTGCACCTACGGCCCGATGTCCGAGGCCGACTCGGCCACGCACAAGCCGCTGGTGGTGCTGGTGGACGACGCCAACCGCGTCAAGGAAATCCGCAAGTTCCCGGCCTGAGGCCGGGCCGGGCGGAGCGCCTCGCGAACGAGGCGCTCCGCTAACACCCTGAACCGTTTCATCATGAGCTTCCAGGTCATCATCCAACCCAGCCAGCATCAATTCCCGGTCGAACCCGGCCAGACCGTGCTCGATGGCGCGCTGGCCGCTGGCATCGTCCTGCCGTACAGCTGTCGCAACGGCGCCTGCTCCACCTGCAAGGGCCGCGTGGTGTCCGGGGAGTTCGACGCGGGGCAGTATCCCGCGCAGATTCTTTCGCCCGAGGAACTGGCCGGCGGCTACACGTTGTTCTGCCAGGCCCGGCCTGAATCCGACATGGTGGTCGAATCCACCGAAGTCCGCCTGGCCAGCGATATCCAGATCCGCAAGCTGCCTTCGCGCGTGCAGGCGCTGGAACGCGTGGCCCCGGACGTCACCGTGATCAAGCTGCAGTTGCCCGCCTCCGAGCAGTTCCGCTACTACGCCGGCCAGTACATCGAAGTCATCCTGAAGGACGGCCGCCGGCGCAGCTATTCGATGGCCGGCGCGCCCCACACCGGCAGCCCGCTTGAACTGCACATCCGGCATATGCCCGGCGGCGTGTTCACCGACCATGTGTTCGGCGCCGGCGACACGCAGATGAAAGAGCGTGAGATCCTGCGCCTGGAAGGGCCGTTCGGTTCCTTCTTCCTGCGTGAAGACAGCGACAAGCCAGTCGTGCTCCTGGCCAGCGGCACGGGCTTTGCCCCGGTCAAGGCCATTGTCGAGCACATGATCCACAACAACATCAAGCGCCCCGTGGCGCTGTATTGGGGCGGACGCCGTCCGCGCGACCTCTACATGGACGCGCTGGCCCAATCGTGGACCGGCATGCTGCCCGATTTCCGCTACGTGCCGGTAGTCTCCAATGCCGTACAGGAAGACGGCTGGACCGGGCGCACCGGCTTTGTCCACGAAGCCGTCATGCAGGACATCGTCGACCTCTCGGGCCATCAGGTCTATGCCTGCGGCACGCCACTGATGGTGGACGCCGCAAGGCGCGAATTCAGCGCCCAGAACGGCTTGCCGCCCGAAGAGTTCTACGCCGACGCCTTCACGTCCGAAGCGGACCTGGCCAAGGCTGCAACCCAGTCTTGAGTAACAGGGCATGAGCGAATCGGGGTGGAACGAGCGGGCCTGGAAAGGTTTGTGACTTCCGCCCCTTTTTATTCCATAGGCGCGGGCAAAGCGCCGGGGTAAACTGCCGGGCAGCAGCTTGCCATGGGGCGCGGACATCGGGTCGGCGGACCGAGCTGGCACGCAAGGAGCAATGCGGGCATGAAAGTAGCGGTATTGGGTGGCGGCATCATCGGAATCTCCAGCGCCTGGTGGCTGAACCAGGCCGGCCATGACGTCGTCGTCATAGATCGCTGCACCGGTCCCGCCCAGGAAACCAGTCTGGCCAATGGCGCGCAGATCTCGGTCTCCTACGCCGAACCCTGGGCCAATCCGCAAGCCCCGCTCAAGCTGCTCAAATGGATGTTCCAGGACGACGCCCCGCTGCTGTTCCGTCCGCAACTGGACTGGCGGCAATGGATGTGGGGGCTGGCGTTCCTGCGCGAGTGCCTGCCCAGCCGCCTGGCTCCCAATATCCGCGCCATGGTCCGCATGGCGGAATACAGCCGCGCGACCCTGCGCAGCATGCGCGCTGAACTGGGCATCCAATACGATCACCTGGAACGCGGCATCCTCAATTTCTACCGCGATCCGCACGAATTCGAAAACTCGCAGCGCGCCGCGGGCCTGATGCGCGACTTCGGCGTGGAACGCCGTGTGGTATCGACCGACGAGGTCATCGCCATCGAGCCCGCGCTGGCGCCGCACCGCCAGACCATCGTCGGCGGCGATTACACGCCCGAGGACGAGAGCGGCGACGTGCACCTGTTCACCGTGGCCCTGGCCGAGCGTTGCGCCCGGGCCGGCGTCGAATTCCGCTACAGCACGCGCGCCACGCGCCTGCTGACCACCGGCGGCACGGTGCAAAGCGTCGAGATCATCGAACCCGATGGCCGTTACGGCGCCTTGTCGGCCGACGCCTACGTCGTGGCGATGGGCAGTTTCAGCCCCTACCTGCTGCGGCCGCTGGGCGTGCCCTGCAACGTCTATCCGGCCAAGGGCTATTCCGCGACTTTCCCGGTGATCAAGCCGGACGCCACGCCCACGGTCAGCCTGACGGACAGCAGCCACAAGGTGGTTTTCTCGCGCCTGGGCGACCGCCTGCGCATGGCCGGAACCGCCGAGCTGTCGGGCTATTCCCGCAGCCTGAACACCGGACGTTGCGAAGCCATGACCCGCTTGGCGCGCGAACTTTTTCCCGACGCGCTCGATTTCGAGCGCGTCAGTTATTGGTCGGGCTTGCGCCCGTCCACTCCCTCGAACGTGCCCATCATCGGCCGCAGCCGTATCCCCAACCTGTACGTCAACACAGGACACGGTACGCTCGGGTGGACGATGGGCGTTGGCTCGGGCCGGGCATTGGCCGATCTGCTCAGCGGAAGGCGGCCGGAACCGGAATTTCCTTTTCTTGGTCTGTGAACCTATGAAGAATCTGCAATTGGCGGGCGTTGCCCGCGCGATGTTCGCCAGCCGGCGCGCATGGTTGTTCGGCGCCGCCATGGCGATGGCGGGTGCGGCGAATGCCGCCGCGGTCGAGATCCAGGTCTGGCACACGCTGACCGACGCAAACAAGGCCGAGTTCGAAAAGCTCGCCAAGCAATACAACAAGGAGCAGGACGAGGTCCGCGTGACGCTGCGCGGCTTCGCCTCGCCCAGCGCGCTGGAACAGGAAGCCGTCACGGCGGTCAAGGCCAAGAAGGGCCCGAACCTGCTGCAGTTGACCGATAACCATTCGCCTGAAGTCGTCGCCCAGCACAAGGCCGTGCTGCCGCTGTACGAACTGCTGGCCAAGTACCCGATCAAGGACCTGAACTGGTTCGTGCCGGCCACCAGCAGCTTCACGCGCGACAGCAAGGGCCGCCTGCTGGCCTTCCCCTGGATGGCCGAAGTGCCGGTGATGTTCTACAACACCGCCGCCTACAAGAAGGCCGGCCTGGATCCCAACAAGCCCGCGCGCACGTGGACCGCTCTGCAAGGCGAGCTGCTGAAGCTGCGCGACGTGGCGGATATCGACTGCCCCTACGCCTCCAGCGACCAGGTCACGGTCCACCTGGAGAACCTGGCGCCGATCAACAACCAGCAGTTCACCAGCAACAACAACGGGCTGGACGCGGTCACCAAGAAGTCGGCCGCGCCGGCCATGCAGTTCGACACGCTGTACATGCGCCACATCTCGCTGATGGTCAGCTGGAAGCGTTCGCTGCTGTTCATGGCGCATTCGGGCGACAACGCCAGCGACAAGCTGTTCGCCAAGGGTGAATGCGCCGTGCTGACCGCCAACACCGGCGCGTTCGGCCAGTTCCTCAACACCAAGTCGCTGTCCTTCGGCGTGGCGCCGCTGCCTTACTACGAGCAGGCCACCAAGGACGGTGGCAAGCCCTTCGTGAGCGGTTCGGCGCTGTGGGCGCTGGAAGGCCATCCCCAAGCCGAGGAAAAGGCCACCGCCCAGTTCCTGGCCTGGCTGTCCAAGCCCGTCATCGCCGCGGAATGGCACCAGCGCACCGGCTACCTGCCCTTGACCGAGGCCGCTTTCCGCGCCTCGGACGTGTCGTTCTATAACCGCATTCCGGGCGTCCAGGCGCTGATTGCCTCCATGCGCACCAACCCCACGGCAAACAGCCGCGGTTTCCGCATGGCCAACTACACGCGCATCGAGCCCGTGCTGAACCAGCAACTGAACGATGCCTTCGAAGGCAAGGTGCCGCCGGTGGCGGCGCTGAACAACGCCGCCACCCAGGCACGCAGCATCGCGGCGCAACGCTGATCCAGGCAGGCGGCGCAGACGCCGCCGAATCCTGATGCAAACCCGGTCCCTGGACCGGGTTTTTTTTCGTCCGTCCGCCGCGCGACCAAACCATCCATGCGTACATGCCAGTCTGGTGACGCTGGGGCCGCTCATCCACCATGCCTCTCATGCGTATCGATTCCGGTGCGCCTTTTGCTCGCGGTGAGGCATGGTTCGTTTCTTCTTTCTGGCGGCAGGGCTGTCCTGCCTGGGGGCCTGCACAGGGGCCGGCAAGAGTCCGGCCGCAACGTCATGGGAAGCCTCGCGGCAGGCGGCCCAAGGCTTCCGCTTCGATTGGCAATTGTCCGGCGATCCCTCGGTTGCGCCCATGCAGGTGTTCGACGACGGCAAGGAAACCTGGCTGCAATTCGCGCCGGGCCAGCCGCTCCCGGCGATTTTCGGCGTAGGCAGCGACGGCGAGCGCGCCTTGCCCTACTTGCGGCGCGACCCCTATGTCGTGCTGGCGGGAGGGTGGAGCGGGCTGCTGTTTCGCGGCGGGCGTCTGAGCGCCCGCGCGCAGCGACTGCAACCGGTCGCCGACGCCCGGGCGGGGAGCAGGCCGCAGGATGAGCCTGCGCCGCTGGCGCCAGCCGTCGTGGCTGAGCGCATCGGTCCGGCGCGGCCCACCGAACCGGCGCTGCCCGCCATCGGCGCGCTGCAAGCCGCCGGGCCGTTGGCGGGCGCGGCTCCCGCCGCCGGCGTCGCATCGGCGCCGGTCTCAGCGCCGCAGCCCGTCTACCGCGCGGCGCCGCCGGACGCCACGCTGCGTGCCGTGCTGGCGCGCTGGTCGGATCTGGCGGGCTGGACCTTCCAGCCGCAGCACTGGGCCGTGGACGTGGACATTCCCTTGTCGGCAACGGCCGAATTCTCCGGCGACTTCAAGTCGGCCGTGCGCGAACTGCTGGGCGCCACGGAACTCGCCGAAAGGCCCCTGCAGCCATGCTTCTACGGCAACCGGGTCCTGCGCGTGGTGCCATTGGCACAGTCCTGCACGCGCATGGCTGCGCCAGGAGGGGCCGCGACATGATGCGCAAACTGTTCTTGAGTGCGGCTGCCTGCGGAGTATTGGGCGGCTGCGCGGTGTCGCAGCAGGTTGCGGACCAGCGCCGCGCGGCGAACGCGCGTCAAGCCCAGGTGGCCGCCAGCCATCAGGCCTTCACCGAAGGATTGTCGGATCGCGCCAAGCGCGTCGCGGCCCAGGATGTCGCCATGCCTTGGCTTGCCGGCAAACCGCAGCCGCTGGCGCGAGAAGTGGCGCTGCCGCCCGCATTGCGCGAGAACCTGCGGACAACCTTGATACTGGCCGACGACGCCGATCTGCCGATGCTGGCCCAGCGCCTGAGCGCCGCCACCGGCATTGCAGTGCGAGTGCGTCCCGACGCCTTGCTGCCGCTGGAGTTGTTCCTGCCTCGGCTGGCCGTCAATGGCGCATTGTCCGTGCCGGCCCCCGCCAGCCTGGAGATCCGCGCGGGCGCGCAGCCGCTGGCCGACTTGCTCGACACGCTGGCCGCGCGCTTCTCGGTGCATTGGCGCTACGAGCACAACGCGCTCGAGTTCTACCGCACCGAGACTCGTGTGTTTGATTTGCGCGCGCTGTCGCTGAGCAGCAAAGTGGACGTGCGCCTGGGCCGCGAAGGCAGCCCCGAGGGCGAAGGCTTCGAGAGCACGTCCAATACCTCCCTATCGGCGGGACAGCATGACGCGATGGCCGTCCTGCGCGCCAACATCGTGCCGTTCCTCACACGTTCCGGCGTGGTCGCCGAAGCGGTCGAGGGCTCCACTTCGATTGTCGTCACGGATACGCCCGAAGCGCTCGAGCGCGTCGCCCGCTACCTCGAGCGCGAGAACAAGGCGCTGACCCGTCGGGTGCGGCTGGTGTTCGAGGAAATCACGGTCGTTGCCAACGACGCCGTTTCGGGCGGCATCGACTGGAACATCGTCTACGCCGCGGCGGGAGCGGCGGCGCGGTTGTCGGTGCCTGGAGCCGGATCGGGCTGGGGCAGCCTGGAGGCTTCCGCGGCCAGGGGGCCATACCAAGGCTCTCAGGCCATCATCTCCGCGCTCAGCACCATGGGCGCGGTCGTGCGGCACAACAAGGTGCCCATCCTGACCCTGAACCGTCGTCCGGTTACGCATGCGGTAAGAACGACATTCAGCTACATCGACCGGGTGCAGAGCACTGCGGTCCCAGGCACCACGGCGGGGGGCGCCAACGGTACGCTGCCCGCGGTATCCATCAGCCAGAAGGAAGAAACGGTAGGTTCGTTCCTGACGCTGTTGCCGGACATCCAGGAGGACGGCCAGATCCTGTTGTCGCTGGCCTACGACAACGCGGTTGCCCAGCCCCTGAAGACCATCACGTTCGGCGAGCGCGGCAACCAGGTGCAGGTCCAGCAGGTCACGATCGACGGCAACGGCACGGTGCAGCAGGTCGAGCTGCGCCCCGGCCAGCCCATTATCGTTTCCGGTTTCGACCGCGGCCAGGAACAGCATGACCGCCAGCGGCTTGCGCCGAGTCTGCCGCTCATCACTGGCGGCCTGGACAGCGCCGCCTCGGAACGCACGACAACCCTGGTACTGGTAACCGCCCAGGTCGAGGAAGGGTACTAGGCATGGAACGCGTCCCTCCCACCTTGTTGCTTGAGGTTCCAGATACTGGCCGCAGCCTGGCGTTCGGCCTGCGCTGGTTCGCCCTGATCGGCTCCAACATTCCCGCGCTGGCCCGTTCGCGCGGGCGCCGCCTGCGGGCCAGCCACTATGTCGTGGGCGGGGCGCCGGCCATGGTGGCCGGCTATGGCCGCGTGCGCTCATCGTGGCGCAGCGGTCCGCGGGCGGGGCGGCGCAGGCAGGGGCACATCCAGGCTGCCGCGCAGTTGTACGCCTTGTTGTATCCGGACGGAGGCCATAGCCTGATCAGCCTGCCGGGCGGCGGGCATTGGCTGGTGGCGGCGCAGCGCGGCACCGTGCTGTCGCAGGCGGACAGGGTATACGCCACGCTCGACGAAGCCTTGCGTGAACAGGCGTTGCTGTGCGCCCGGCGCCCCGCGTTGCAGGCGCGGGACGCCGAGGAGGCCTGGGCTTTGCTGATGCAGGCGGCGGACCCGGCCGCGCAGTTGGTCGTCTTGTCCTCGCGCTGGGCCGAGCTGCCGCTCGCGTTCCGCTTGTTCCTGGCCTGCGTCGTGCTTGCCGCTGTCGCTCCGCCCATATGGGACGGTCTGCCCGCGCTGAGGCCGGACCGCGCATCGCCCGATTCGGCCGCTGCGCAGGACCTCCCGCCGCAGCGGGATCCGCATCTGACCCTGCTGCAAAACACTGTGGCCCACGCTCCCGCCGAAGTTGCACGCTTGCTGGACGGCGTCGGCAGGCTGCCCATACAGGTGCGCGGTTGGGCGCTGAGCCGCGCGCGCTGCCTTGCCGGGGAGCAGGCTTGGAACTGCTCCGCGGTCTATATCAGGGCGCACCCGCAGGCGGCCAACGATGTGCTGCACGCGCTGCGGCCCGCAGGCTGGCAGGTGACATTCCAGCCGCTGGAAGAAGCCACGCTGTCATGGCGCATGGCGTCCTCGCCGGTGATGCTTGCGGACCTGGCGCTGCCCTCATCGCTGCAGGTCGATACCGGGCTGATCGCTGCGCTGCAACGCATGCGGGCGGCGTTTACGTCGGTGATCCTCGCGGCCGCGTTGCCGCTGCCGTTGCCAGTGCAGTCTCAACCCGTCGCGGGCCAAATCGACGCCCCGATGCCGTTGCAACCTGCCATTCGCAGCCGCGCCATCACCTTGCGGGGGCCGCTGCGTTCCTTCGCGCTTCTGGACGGTGCCGTCGCGGCGGCCAGATGGTCCCGCCTGTCGCTGGACATCCAGGCGCAACCCCGGCCCACATTGGTTTCCAGCACGCTGGTAGCCGAACTACAGGGAGAACTTTATGAACAGGAATAGGGGCGCCGCCACGCGCCCGAATCCCGCGGCAGGATTCATCGGGCGTCTGCTCTTGTCGGCCGCCTTGGTTCCGGCCGCTCATGGCCAACCGTCACCGCAAAGCGCCGACGAACCGCGGCCCTGGCCAGAGACGGAAACCGTGCGCGCCTTGCTGCGCGCGGATGCTGCGGCCGCCCTGGCGGACTGCCGCGTCCCCGGCCTGTGCCGTCCCGGACCCGAGTCCGTGGCGCAGGCGACGCCGCCCGCCAAGGCATCGGACGATATCCGGGTGATGGCGATCTTCGGCCTCGCGCGCCGCTTGAGCGCCGATATCGCCGTCAATGGCGCCGTGCTCCGCTACCAGGCGGGCAGGGGCGAACCCGTCGCGGGAGCTGTCGATGGCCGCGCCTATCAGCTGCTGGCCATCGACGACAGTTGCGTAAGGCTGCGCCGCGGCGATACCGAACGCACCGCCTGCGTCGATGCGGGCAGGGGACGGCCATGACTGTGCATGCCTTGCCGTCCGTCGCGGCGCATCGCGCGGTGGCGCTTTCCTCGGCGGCGGCTTGGGAGCCGCCTCAGCTTCAAACAGCCGACGACATCGCCCGTCTGCAGCCCGCGTTCGCGCGTGCGCTGGGGCGCGATTTCGATCTTGCGGCGCTCGCGGGCAGGCTGTGCCCCGTGTTGCTCGAAAGCGGCGAGGTCGCCGTGTTCGCGGTCAAGGACTACACGGAGGGCGACCAGATCGAAGAGGTCGAGCGCATGGTGCGGGCGCGCGGCTACCGGCTGGCGCAAGTGCCGCGCTATCAGTTGCCCGCGCCGCTGCTGCTGATGATCGCGCGCGGCCAGCTGGCGGAGCCAGCGTGCGCCGGGCGCGGCAAGGAGCGGCAGGAAGAGCGCGCCTCGGCCCTCGCCGCAATGTTCCTGGATATCGTGCGCTGGGGCGTTGCGCAAGGAGCGAGCGACGTGCACATCAACGTCAACCGTCGGCGCGCTGCCTGCGAGATCCGCTACACCATCGGTGGGGAATACGTCAGTACGGAACGCTTTGCGGGCCTGTCCAATGCGACGCTGCTGGAGGTCCTGGCGGTGGCCTGGATGGATGTCAGGGGAGGCAACGGCGCGGTGTTCGACCCGGCGCTGGAGCAGCAAGGGCGCATCGGGCTGGACATCGATGGCGTGCCTATCGTGCTGCGCTGGGCCTCGTTGGCCGCCGATGCCGGCCCCTCGGTCTGCTTGCGCATCTTGCGGCTGGACGCGACCGCCAACGCCGATCTCCTCGCGTTGGGCTATCTGCCCACGCAGGTCGAAACGCTGGCGCGGGCGCGCGAACGCGAGGGCGGGGCCATCGTGCTGGCGGGCGTGGTTGGCTCCGGCAAGTCAACCACCATCGCGACGCTGATGCGGGGCATCGCGCCCACGCGCAAGGCCATCACGCTGGAAGATCCGGTCGAATACGTCATCGACAACGCCTTGCAGAATACCCTGGGAGGCGCTCTGGCCGAATCCGCCTGGCCCGCGTTCGACGCCAAGCTCAAGACCATCAAGCGCTCGGCGATGAACGATCTGCTGATCGGCGAGATCCGGGACGCCGATACCGGCCGTGCGTTCATGGATCTGGCCGGCTCGGGCGTCAGCCTGTACACCACCACCCACGCCGCGGGCGCCGTGCTGATACCCGAACGCCTGGCGTCGGATTCGATCGGCGTGTCGCGCGATTTTCTGGCTACGCCAGGCATCCTCAAGTTGCTGGTCTACCAGACCTTGCTGCCGCGCTTGTGCAGCCATTGCTCGCTGCCCGTGGACAGTCTGTGGTCCAGATCCGCCGGGAGCGGTAAACGTCCCGAATGGCAGGCATGGTTGAAACGGCTGCAGCATGAGTTCCTGCTGGATCCTGACGCGCTCCGGGTCAGGAATGCCGCAGGTTGCAGCGCTTGCAGGCGCCCGCAATTGCCTGAGTTGAACGGCATAGCAGGCCGTAGCGTGGCGGCGGAAATGCTCGAGCCCGAGCGCGTCGACGGCTTTCTTGAGCGGGTGCGTACGCGCGATAACGTGGGGCTCAAGCGTCAGGCCGAGGCCGCCGGGCCCACCGCCTGGCGCAGCGAGGCCGCGCGCGGCGCGCTAGCGCGGGACTGCGCCCTGTACAAGGTCAGCCGTGGCGAGGTCGATCCCCGCGTGCTGCTGCGCCGCTTCGACTTTCCAGCAGTCTTCCCTGCGCAGAGCGCTGGACCCGGCGGGGGCGGCCATGGCTGAGCCGCTGTTGGCGCGACCCTTCCTCGGCCTGCCTTCGGGTCGCACGCTGTCGCTGCGCCTGGACGCGCTGTGCTTTCGTGCGGGGCGAGCGGACTACTACGAGTATCTGGCCGACCTGGTCGAAGGAACGCAGGGCCGTAAGAATTTGCGCGACGTCTTCGAGGACGATGCGCGCCGTCATGGCGAGGATACTGTGCGCGGCCGGCTGTCGAGGCATTGGGCGGGCATGTATCTGGAGGCCGGCGGCGATCTGGGCGTGGCCTGGACGGACACGCTGCCGTCCAGTGAATGCGTGCTGCTCAGCTGCGTGCAGGAAGAAGGCGGCGATCTGTCCGCCGCGTTGCGGGACGTGGCAAGGGCTGTACGGCTGGCGTCGGATGCGTGGCTGGCGCTGGTCTCGGCCGCGGCGGCGGGCCTTGCGGCGGCAGCCGTCGCATTCGCCTTGCTGTGCGCCATTCCTTTTTTCAGCGTGCCGCGCTTGCAGCAGGTGTTCCAGGCCGTGCCGGCGGAGGAGTACGGCCGCATGACCCGCGCGCTGTTCGCGCTGTCCCAAGGCCTGAGGCAATGGCTGGCCCTGTGGCTGGTGCTGTTGTTGGGCCTGGCCTTGCTGTGCCTGTGGTCGCTGCCGCGCTACACGGGCGCTGCGCGGCCGCGGCTGGACCGCTGGTTGCTCTGGAGACTCTACCGCGATTTCCACGCCATCCGCTTTCTTGCGTTGCTGGCCGTGCTGGTCAGGCAGCACGGCGCGGCCGACACCCGCCTCAGGCGAGCCCTGGCCGTGCAGGCCCGGGATACGGTTCCCTGGATGCATGCGCATCTGCTGGACATGCTGGGACGGATAGACGGCGGCCAGACGGGGCCGGAGATTTTCGGCACAGGGCTGCTGGACGCGGATACCTGGTGGTACATGGCCGACATGATGGACGCCCTGGGCATGGAGGCCGGGCTTGCGCAGGTGCGGCTGCGCGTCGAGTCGCGCCTGCTGGCGCGGGTGCGTCGTCAAGCGTCGGTGTTGCGCTGGGCATTGCTGCTCACGTCCGTGGCCGGCGTGCTGGGCATCACGCTCTGGCATTACGCCGTGATCGACGAACTGCGCCAGGCGTTGACCAATTTCTATGCAAGCCAATAGGGGCTGCATCAGGCATGCGGCGCTTATTCGCCTGCGTGCTTTTTTCACGAGGAGAGCAAGCATGCACCAAGTCCACGCAATCCCATTACGCGCCAAGCGGCAGCGGGGCTTTTCATTGATGGAGGTGTCCATCGTCACCGCCATCGTCCTGTTGATCGCGATCGTTGGCATTCCGGCCATTGGCGCCTATGTCGTGGAGAACAAGGTTCCCAAAGTGGGCGAGGAACTGCAGCGTTTCATCGCCAGCATGAAGACCAATGCGCAAGGCGGCGGGGTCACGCCCTATGCCGGTCTGGACACGGGCGCCATGGCCAATGCGCTGCGGGAATCCAGCGTCCTGGCCGTCGACGGGACAGGGGGCGCGGCGCGCATTGCCCATGGCTTGGGCGGCAGCGGCGTCGGAGGCAATGGGGTGGTCGAGGTCGCCGCCGCCTCGTTCGGCAGCGCGGGGCAGGGTTCCGCATTCTCCATCAAGCTGACCAACGTCAGCCAGGCAGCATGCCCGTCGCTCGCCTCGGTGCTGCAACGGATGTCCGAGACCATCTCGATAGGCGGCGGGGGAGGCGGCCTCCGGGTCGTGAAGGATGCGTTCGCGACGCCCAGCGTGCCCTACCGCGCGGCCTTGGCTCAGGCCCAATGCAGCCCGGGCGACGTCAACACCTTTGTGTTCCTCGCAAAATGAGCCGGCTCGCGCGTATCCCGGCTGCTCGATCGCAGCGTGTTGCCGTGCGGCTGCGACAACGCGGCTTTTCGTTGCCGGGCTTGGTGGTGGCGCTGGCCTTGAGCGCCATGGCGGCCATCTGGGCCTCAGGCCAGGTGGTGCAGCGGATCGAAGATGCCGCTGCCCGTGCCGCCGGCGTATGGCTGACGCAGATCCGCCTGGCGGTAACGGCGGTGCTGGCGCGGCACTCCACCATCCTCGCCCAAGGAGACGTGCCCCGCAGCGAACAGGGGAGTCCGCTGTTCGCGGATCCACTGGCGCCCACCGTGGGTGAATTGCGCGGACTGGGGCTGTTGCCCGCCGATTTTCCCGACCGTTCCGCCCTGGGCTTCTCGGCTCAGATCCGGATCGCGCGCTCGCAGGCGTGCCCTGGCGAACGTTGCCGGATGGACGGACTGGTCTACAGCGCCACGCCTCTGATCAAAACGGGGACGCAAACGCCGGATCTGACCGCCATCGCCGCCGTGATCGATGCCGCTGGCGGCTACGCCGGGGCGGTGTGGCCGGCGACGCCGGGTCTGGTGCGCGGCGCGGCATTCAGTTTCGCCAATCCCCTGGCGTCCGGCGGGCCGGCCTATGCGCCGGGCACGCTCGTCCTGTGGGCGGGAGCCGGGACCGGCGGGCCGGATCTGGAGCGCTATGTCCGGATACGGGATACGCGCGATCCGCAGCTGCAGGGTGAACTGAGCGTTGCATCCTCGGCGCAGGTCGGCTCCTATCTGACGGTCGGCGCGCGCGCCAGCGTGGGGCAGTCATGTGGCGTCTCGTCCGGCACCATAGCCACCTCGGCACAGGGGGAACTGCTGACCTGCCAGTCCCAGGTCTGGGCACCGGCAAGCGGCGGCTTCGGCGGGGCGTTCAGCCTCAATTTCCCGTTTGGTTGCAACCGTTCCACAGTGAATCCCCGCACCGGCGCTTGCTCCTGCCCTGGCGGCTATACGCCCGTGGCAGTTTCCGGGCGGGACGATTGGAACGAGGCGATGGGCCGGACCACAGGTTACGTCTGCGTGCGCTGAGGCTGCCGTGCGGCCTCTTTTCCTGGGATGCCCGCCAACCCTCTATAATCAAAAATTCGCCTAAATTCTGCTTCGCCCACGATGAAATCCTCCGAGATTCGCCAGCAGTTTCTGCAATTCTTCAAGTCCAAGGGACACACCATTGTTCCCTCGTCGTCGCTCGTCCCCGGCAACGACCCGACCTTGCTCTTCACCAATTCGGGCATGGTCCAGTTCAAGGACGTCTTCACGGGCAAGGAATCGCGGTCCTATACGCGCGCCACGTCGTCGCAGCGCAGCGTGCGCGCCGGCGGCAAGCACAATGACCTGGAGAACGTGGGCTACACCGCCCGCCACCATACGTTCTTCGAAATGCTGGGCAATTTCAGCTTCGGCGACTACTTCAAGCGCGACGCCATCCAGTACGCCTGGGAGCTGTTGACCCAGGTCTACAAGCTGCCCGCCGAGAAGCTCTGGGTCACCGTCTACCAGGAAGACGACGAAGCCTACGACATCTGGGCCAAGGAAGTCGGCGTGCCGACCGAGCGCATCATCCGCATCGGCGACAACAAGGGCGCGCGCTACGCCTCGGACAACTTCTGGCAGATGGCGGACACCGGTCCTTGCGGCCCGTGCTCGGAAATCTTCTATGACCACGGTCCCGAAATCTGGGGGGGGCCCCCGGGATCGCCCGAGGAAGACGGCGACCGCTACATCGAGATCTGGAACCTGGTTTTCATGCAGTTCGAACGCGATGCCGCCGGCAATATGCCGCGCCTGCCGCGTCCCTGTGTCGATACCGGCATGGGCCTGGAACGCATCGCCGCCGTGCTGCAAGGCGTGCATTCCAACTACGAAATCGATCTGTTCCAGCACTTGATCGCCGCCGCTGCGCGCGAAACCGGCATCAAGAACCTGGAAGACAATTCGCTCAAGGTCATCGCCGACCACATCCGCGCCTGCTCGTTCCTGATCGTCGACGGCGTGATTCCCAGCAACGAAGGCCGCGGCTATGTGCTGCGCCGCATCGTCCGCCGCGCGCTGCGCCACGGCTACAAGCTGGGCCAGACCAAGCCGTTCTTCCATCGCCTGGTGCCGGACCTGGTCGCCGAAATGGGCGAGGCCTATCCGGAACTGGCGGCCACGGCCGACCGCGTCGCCCAGGTGCTCAAGCAGGAAGAAGAGCGCTTCGGCGAAACGCTGGAACACGGCATGCGCATCCTCGACTCGGCCCTGGCCAACGTGCCCAAGGGCGGTCAGCTGGACGGCACGACCCTGTTCACGCTGTATGACACCTACGGGTTCCCGGTGGACCTGACGGCCGACATCTGCCGTGAACGCGAAGTGGATGTGGACATGGCCGGCTTCGAGGTCGCCATGGAGCGCCAGCGCGACCAGGCGCGCGCCGCCGGCAAGTTCAAGATGGCCGAAGGCCTGAGCTACGAAGGCGCGGACACGCGCTTCGAAGGCTACGAAAAGCTCGAGCTGGATGGCGTCAAGGTCACGGCCCTGTACGTCGACGGCACGCAGGTGCAGCAGGTCAAGGCGGGCCAGAGCGCGGTCGTCGTGCTGGACGCCACGCCGTTCTACGCGGAGTCGGGTGGGCAGGTTGGGGACACCGGCCTGCTGGAAGCCGACGGCGTGCGTTTCGCCGTGGCCGACACCCTGAAGATCCAGGCCGGCGTTTTCGGCCATCACGGCGAGCTGGAGTCCGGCACGCTGTCCGTGGGCGATACGCTGCTTGCCCGCGTGGACGCCGTCCGCCGCGCCCGCACCGTGCGCAACCACTCGGCCACCCATCTGATGCACAAGGCGCTGCGCCAGGTGCTGGGCGCGCACGTGCAGCAGCGCGGTTCGCTGGTGGATCCGGACAAGACCCGCTTCGACTTCGCCCAGGACGCCCCGCTGACGGCCGAGCAGATCGCGCGCGTCGAAGCCATCGTCAACGCCGAGATCCTGGCCAACCAGCCTACCGTGGCGCAGGTCATGGGCTATGACGACGCGGTCAAGGGCGGCGCCATGGCGCTGTTCGGCGAAAAATACGGCGACACCGTCCGCGTGCTCGATATCGGCTTCTCGCGCGAACTCTGCGGTGGCACGCACGTCAGCCGCACGGGCGACATCGGCCTGTTCAAGATCGTGTCCGAAGGCGGCGTGGCCGCGGGCGTGCGCCGCGTCGAAGCCATCACCGGCGACAACGCGCTGGCCTGGGTGCAGAACCAGAATGCCTTGCTGACCCAGGTTGCCGGCATGCTGCGTAGCACGCCGGCGGATCTGCCGGCGCGCATCGCGCAGGTGCAGGAACAGGTCAAGAGCCTTGAAAAGGATCTGGAACAGTCGCGCAACAAGCTTGCCGCCAGCGCCGGCAACGACCTGGCGACCAGCGCCGCGGTTGAGGTCAAGGGCATCAAGGTCCTGGCTGCCAGCATCGGCGATGTGGACCCCAAGGCCTTGCGCGGCATGGTCGACAACCTCAAGGACCGCCTGAAGCCCGCGGTCGTGCTGCTGGCCACGGGTTCGGCCGACGGCAAGATCAGCGTGGTGGGCGGCGTCACCGCCGACCTGACCGGCCGTGTCAAGGCGGGCGACCTGGTTGGTTTCGTGGCGGCCCAGGTGGGCGGCAAGGGTGGCGGCCGTCCGGACATGGCCATGGGCGGCGGCACCGACCTGGCGGCCTTGCCCGCGGCGATCGCCAGCGTGCAGAAATGGGTGGACGAGCGTCTGTGATGAGCGGCGCGGATACAAGTCTTGATGGCGGCGCGCAGGCGCCGTCCTTCGAGCAGGAAGTCGATGCCAGCGGCTTGACCTGCCCGCTGCCCATCCTGCGCGCCAAGAAGGCCTTGGCGCAGATGGCCAGCGGCGAAGTGTTGCGCGTCATCACCACGGATCGCAACGCAATCCGCGACTTCCAGGCCTTTGCCCGCCAGACGGGCAATGCGCTGGTCGCACAACAGGAGGTCGACGGCCGCGGAGTGCATTTCCTGCGGCGGCGCTGACCGTAGCCAGCAGTACTCCCCATGCGAAAGGCCCGCCGCAAGGCGGGCCTTTTCTCATGGGGAGAGTGCCGATTACTTGCGGATGGCGGCGGCGACAGCCCGGGTGATCGTGAAGTCCACCAGATCGCCTTCTTTCAATTGCTGCAGGCGCGCCTGCAAGGCGGGATCCTGGACCTGGATGGTGCGCATGCCCCCTTGCGGTCCCTTCAATGTCACCAGGTTGGCGCTCTTGTTGATGTGCCAGATTTCGGCGGTGATGGTGGTCTGGCGCCCGGCTGCGCCGCCGGGCATGGCTCCCTTGGCGTTGCGGGTTGCCGCGGTTTCGGTCTTCACTTCCGGAATGCCGGACCCGGCCGGGCGTACGTCCACCGCCACCGACTCGTAGTAGTCGAGGGTCAGCGTGTCGCCAGGCTTGATCTGCTGGAAGTTGCGGACATTGGGGCCAGCCTGGATGTCCACGCTATTGCCGTTTTCGCCTTGCAGCGTGATGGTCCGGGTGGCTGGATCCACTGCGGTGACCTTGCCGGAGGCGGTCGTCAGGGCGGCGCCCACGACTCGGGCCGAGGCGGCAAGCGGCATGGCCAACGTACCCGCCAGCAAGCCCGCCAGGGCCAGGCGCGCAACAGGGGTGAAGACTGATTTCTGGTTCTTCATGGTGGTGCACCCTCCGGTTAGAGGAAGTTGGGGAAAAAACGCCGAAAAAATGGGGGAGCAGGTGGCCGAAAGGCCGCCCTCAGGGGGATGGTTTGAAGCCGGTGCGGTGGCGGCGCCGTGGACAGGCGGCAGGGAAGATCAAAGCGCGGGGTCTTGCGTAGGTCGACATAAAACCGATCTCCTCAATCGGGTTATTTCTTCACACGCACTGAGTTCTGACGCACTAAGACAAGCAAGAGAGGGGCAGGGCGGCTACACTTCGAACTGCGGCGCGGGCCCCGGCCCGTGTTTGTAGAATACCCGGATGTGGTGTTTTAGGATACAAATCGCGCCGCTACGCACAATTCAGCACTGCCATTTGCCAGCCGGCCTGTTTAAGTGCTAGAATTTCCCGTTTTTCACAACTAATTCAAGGGATTACCTATGGTGGTGATTCGCCTGGCCCGCGGTGGGTCCAAGAAGCGTCCGTTTTACAACCTGGTGGCCACCGATTCGCGTAACCGTCGCGACGGCCGTTTCATCGAGCGCGTGGGTTTCTACAACCCCGTAGCCAGCGAAGGCACGGAAGCCCTGCGCATTGCGCTGGATCGCGTGCAGCACTGGACCAGCAACGGCGCCCAACTGTCGCCCGCTGTCGAGCGTCTGGTCAAAGAATACTCGGCCAAGGTTTCCGCCGCGGCTTAATTGCCCGCGTCGCAGACCAAGCCCTGAGCTTTACCGCGCTTTAAAAGCTGCCATTCATAGCTGCTTCATAGTTACCAAGAGCACGATACATGCCTGATGCCGCAACCTCCAACGCGGCGCCGACGGATTTGATCGAGCTGGGCCGCATCAGTGCAGCCTACGGTGTGAAAGGCTGGGTCAAAGTGCAGCCGCATTCGGCCAATGCCGAAGTGCTGCTCTCAGCATCTCAATGGTGGTTGACTCGCCCTGTGCCTGAATTGGCGCGGGGCGTTGTCGCGTCTGCGCCTGTCGCATACAAGGTCGTGCAAGTCCGTTCGCAAGGGGCCGCCGTGGTGGCCCAGTTGGCGGGCATTGCGGATCGCGATCAGGCCGAAGCCCTGCGCGGTTGTTCCGTGCAGGCACCGCGGGGATCCTTCCCTGCGCCAGAGGAAGACGAATACTACTGGGTCGATCTCATCGGTTGCGCGCTGTACACCAGCGCCGACGGTGAGCCTGCGCTCTTGGGCGTGGTCGACGAGGTTCTCGACAACGGCGCTCATGCCGTGCTGAGGGTCTTGCGCCAGAAGGCTGGGGCTGAAGGCCCCGAGCCCGTCCTGAACGCCAAGGGCCGGCCCGCCGAAATGCTTGTTCCGTTCGTGCGCGCGCACATACACGCCGTCGATCTGTCAGCTCGCCGCATAGACAGCGACTGGCCGGCGGATATTTGATGCGTATAGACGTCGTTACGCTCTTTCCTGAAATGTTCGGGGTAGTGCGGGACCTGGGTGTCACCGGCCGGGCGCATGCCCAGGGCCGGTGGTCCCTGCATGCCTGGAATCCCCGTGATTTCACGCACGACGTGCACCGTACCGTGGACGACCGCCCCTACGGCGGCGGCCCCGGCATGGTGATGATGGCGGGGCCTCTGGAAGCCGCCGTCAACGCCGCCCAGGACGCGCGCGCCGCGCTAGGCCTGGGTCGCGCCCCTGTCGCGCTGCTGGCTCCGGTCGGCCGGCGCTACGATCAGGCGGGCGCCGAATCCCTGGCGGCAAGCGAGGGGCTCATCCTCATTTGCGGCCGCTACGAAGGCGTGGACCAGCGCTTCATTGCGCGCTGCGTCACGCAGGAAATCTCGCTGGGCGATTTCGTGCTGTCTGGCGGAGAGATCGCCGCGCTCGCCGTGATCGACGCCGCCGTGCGGCTGTTGCCCGGCGTGCTCAACGATGGCGAGTCCGCGCTGCAGGATTCGTTCAACGACGCCTTGTCTGGCCTGCTGGACAGTCCGCACTACACGCGCCCCGAAGTTTACGAAGGCGAGCCCGTGCCCGGGCCCTTGCTTAGCGGGCATCACGCGAACATCGCCCGCTGGCGGCGTGAGCGTTCGCTGGAGTTGACCGCGGCGCGGCGTCCTGAATTGATCGAGGTTGCTCGCGCAAAAGGGGCGCTCACCCTGGCCGACGAGCGTTATCTGGCCGAGCTGGCGGGCAAGCCGCTGCCGGAACCAGCCAAGCGGCGCCGGCCATCCCGGCCCAAGCCGCCCGCGACTTCCTGACGCTTCCTTTTCGGATGAAATAAAAAAACCCCGGAACAACGTTCCGGGGTTTTTTGTTTCCAGTGCTGGGATGGGGCTTAGTTGCCCAGCTTGGTGCGCTGTTCACGCACCTTGTCCAGGGTTTCGCCGAACTGCGCCATGCGCGCCTTTTCCTGTTCGACCACGGCCGCCGGCGCACGTTCGACGAAGCTGGCGTTCGACAGCTTGCCGTTGGCCTTGGCGATTTCGCCTTCCAGGCGCGCGATTTCCTTGTCCAGGCGCACGCGTTCCGCTGCTACGTCGATTTCGACGTGCAACATCAGGCGGCTGCCGCCCACGACCTGGACCGGCGCGCCGGCGTCGGGCAGGGCGTCGAGCACCTCGACCTGGCTCAGCTTGGCCAGCGCAGCCAGGTATGGCGCGTTGCGGGTGAGGGTGGGGGCATCGCCCTGCGCGCACAGCGGCACCTTCTGGGCGGGCGACAGGTTCATTTCGCCGCGCAGCGCACGCACGGCTTCGACCTGCGCCTTCAGTTCGGCCACGTCGGCTTCGGCGGCGGTGTCGATCGCGGCGGGGTTGGCCTGCGGGTAGGGCTGGACGCTGACGCTGTCGGCGACGCCTTCCTTGCGCTTGCCGGCCACCAGCGACACCTTTTGCCAGAGCTCTTCCGTGATGAAGGGAATGATCGGGTGCGCCAGGCGCAGCACGCCTTCCAGGACGCGGATCAGCGTGCGGCGCGTGCCCAGTTGCTGGGCCGGCGTGCCGGTCTGGATCTGGACCTTGGCCAGTTCCAGATACCAGTCGCAGTACTCGTCCCACACGTAGCGGTAAAGCGAATTGGCGATGTTGTCGAAGCGGTAGTCGGCAAAGCCGCGCGCCACGTCGGCTTCCAGCGCTTGCAGCTGGCTGACGATCCAGCGGTCCACAAAGGATGTTTCGCCGGTTTCCGGGCCAGTCAGATCGTGGCCTTCGGTGTTCATCAGCACGAAGCGCGTGGCGTTCCACAGCTTGTTGCAGAAGTTGCGGTAGCCCTCACAGCGCTTCAGGTCGAAGTTGATGTTGCGACCCAGCGTGGCGTAAGCCGCCATGGTGAAGCGCAGCGCGTCGGTGCCGAAGGCCGGGATGCCGTCCGGATATTGGCGGCGGGTGGCCTTTTCGATGGCGCCGGCCTGCTTCGGATTCATCAGGCCGTAGGTGCGCTTGACCACCAGGCCGTCCAGGTCGATGCCGTCGATCAGGTCGACCGGATCCAGCGTGTTGCCCTTGGATTTGCTCATCTTCTGGCCGTCCGCGTCGCGGATCAGGCCGTGCACGTAGACGTGCTTGAACGGGATGTGGCCGGTCAGGTGGGTGGTCAGCATCACCATGCGCGCCACCCAGAAGAAGATGATGTCAAAGCCCGTGACCAGCACGCTGGACGGCAGGTAACGCTGCAGGTCCGGCGTGTTTTCCGGCCAGCCCAGCGTGGTGAAGGGAACCAGGCCCGACGAGAACCAGGTGTCCAGCACGTCCGGGTCGCGCTTGAGCTCGCCAGTCACGCCGGCCGCGCGGGCCTGCGCCGTGGCTTCGGCTTCGTCGTGCGCGACGAAGACCTGGCCGTCTTCCGAGTACCAGGCCGGAATCTGGTGGCCCCACCAGAGCTGGCGCGAAATGCACCAGTCCTGGATGTTGTTGAGCCACTGGTTGTAGATGGTGGTCCAGTTGTCCGGATAGAACTGGATGCGGCCGTCGGCCACGACTTCCAGTGCAACCTCGGTAATGCTCTTGCCCGGATTCAGCGTGCCTTCGGGGGCGGGCTTGCTCATCGCCACGAACCACTGGTCCGTCAGCATCGGCTCCAGCACGACGCCGGTGCGGTCGCCCTTGGGCTGCATCATCTTATGCGCCTCGACCTTGACCAGATAGCCTTCGGCTTCCAGTTGCGCGACCACGGCCTTGCGGGCCACGTAGCGCTCCATGCCCTGGAACTGCGCGGGGCCGTTCTCGTTGATGTGGGCATCCAGCGTGAAGATCACGATCATGGGCAGATCGTGGCGCAGCGCGCAGGCGTAGTCGTTGAAGTCGTGGGCGCCAGTGATCTTCACGCAGCCCGTGCCGAACTCGGGGTCGACGAAATCATCGGCGATGATGGGAATGTTGCGGTCGCACAGCGGCAGTTCGACAAGCTTGCCGACCAGGTGCTTGTAGCGCGGGTCTTCGGGGTGCACGCACAGCGCGCCGTCGGCCAGCATGGTCTCCGGGCGGGTGGTCGCGATGGTCAGGCCGCGCAGCGTGACGGTCTGGCCGTCCTTGTCGACGATGGTTTGCGGACCGTCGACGAAGGGGTAAAGGATGTGCCACATGTGGCCGTCGGTTTCCTCGGAAACCACTTCCAGGTCGGATACGGCCGTCAGCAGCTTCGGATCCCAGTTGACCAGGCGCTTGCCGCGGTAGATCAGTCCCTGTTTATGCAGGCGCACGAAGGTTTCCACCACGCCGCGCGACATGCGGTCGTCCATGGTGAAGTACTCGCGCGGCCAGTCGGCCGAAGCGCCCAGGCGGCGGACCTGGCTGGTGATCGCGTTGCCGGATTTTTCCTTCCATTCCCACACTTTTTCCACGAATTTCTCGCGGCCGAGGTCGTGGCGGGAAACCTTCTCGGCGTCCAGCTGTCTTTCAACCACGATCTGCGTGGCGATGCCGGCGTGGTCGGTGCCGGGGATGAATACGGTGTCGTCGCCCAGCATGCGGTGGTAGCGCACCAGGCCGTCCATGATGGTCTGGTTGAAGGCGTGGCCCATGTGCAGGGTGCCCGTCACGTTGGGCGGCGGGAACTGGATGACGTAGGGCTGGCTTTCGGTCCCCGTTTTTACATGCTGGCCCGCCTGGAAGTACCCACGCTTGTCCCACTCGGCGTACCAGCGGGATTCCAGCGCGGAGGGTTCGAAGCTCTTGGAGAGTTCCTGGGTGTCGCTCGCGGCGTTCGCGGCGTTCGGGGGAGCAGCTTGAGTCATTGCAGGGTTCCGGCAAACAGGGGCGCCCGGGTTAGGGACGCGGGCGGCAAACCGCACATTTTAAGATGTAATGCGGTCTTCTCAGCGTGTTAGAATACCGGGTTACTGTAAACCTTTTAGAAGTCCCTGAATTCATTGAGGATTCCGGGTGAGTCCGACAGGTAGGCAGTGTCGAATCCCTGCCTTGGACCAGTGGTTCGGGACGGCCCGAAACATGCATTCGTTTCGGACCGCCCCGTGCGCCAACAGCGCGATGACGCTTCAAGGGTGACACCGACAAGCGCAGATCCACGCCAGGCAATTCACAGAAACCAAGTCAGAAATCAGTTTTTGGAGTTCTTATGTCCATTCAACGCACCCTCTCGATCATCAAGCCCGACGCCGTCGCCAAGAACGTCATCGGCCAGATCGTCGGCCGTTTCGAACAAGCCGGCCTGAAGGTCATCGCCGCCCGCCTGGCCCAGCTGTCGCGCGCCGACGCCGAGCGTTTCTACGCCGTGCACAAGGAACGCCCCTTCTTCAAGGACCTGGTCGACTTCATGATCTCCGGCCCGGTGTTCGTGCAAGTGCTGGAAGGTGAAGACGCCATCCTGAAGAACCGCGACCTGATGGGCGCCACCGACCCCAAGAAGGCGGCTCCTGGCACCATCCGCGCCGACTTCGCCGACAGCATCGACGCCAACGCCGTGCACGGCTCGGACGCTCCGGAAACGGCCGCTGTCGAAGTCGCTTTCTTCTTCCCCGAAATCAACATCCACAGCCGTTGATTCTCGCGGAACATCTGTTCTAGCTTTTGAGTTTTACCCAGGTCATGGAATCCGTCGAACGAATCAATCTGCTGGGGCTTGACGGCTCCGCCCTGTCCGAACTGGTCGGAAAGTGGGGCGGCAAGCCGTTTCGGGCCCGCCAGTTGCAGCGCTGGATGCACCAGCGCGGCGCCGATTCGTTCGACGCCATGACCGACCTGGCCCGCGAATTCCGCGGCCAGCTTGCGCAGCATTGCCGCATCGAGGCTTTGCCCGTCAACATCGAGCAGCGCTCGACCGACGGCACCCGCAAGTGGCTGTTCGACGTGGGACAGGGCAATGCCATCGAGACCGTCTTCATTCCCGAGGACGACCGCGGCACGCTATGCATTTCCAGCCAGGCCGGATGCGTGGTGAACTGCCGCTTCTGCTCGACCGGGCACCAAGGCTTCAACCGCAACCTGAAGACCAGCGAGATCATCGGCCAGCTGTGGTGGGCCAAGCGCGTGCTGGAGGCCGACATCGGCACCGCCCGCCTGGAAAGCGCCCGCGCCACCGAAGACACCCGCGTCATCAGCAACGTGGTCATGATGGGCATGGGCGAACCCCTGCTCAACTACGACCAGGTCCTGCCCGCCTTGCGCCTGATGCTGGACGACAATGCCTATGGCCTGTCGCGCCGCCGCGTCACCGTATCCACCTCCGGCGTGGTCCCCATGATGGACCGCCTGTCGCAGGACTGTCCCGTGGCCCTGGCCGTGTCCCTGCATGCGCCGAACGATGCGCTGCGCGACGAGCTGGTGCCGCTGAACAAGAAATATCCGCTGAAGGAGTTGCTGGCGGCCTGCGAACGTTATCTGGCGTTCGCCCCGCGCGACTTCATCACTTTTGAATACTGCATGCTGGACGGCATCAACGATACCGACCAGCACGCCAAGGAACTGATCCAAATTGCACGCCAGCTGCGCTGCAAGCTCAATCTGATCCCGTTCAATCCCTTTCCCGAGTCCGGCCTGAAGCGCTCGAACTCGGCGCGGGTGAAGGTGTTTGCGCAGCGTCTGATGGACGCCGGCATCATCACCACCGTCCGCAAGACCCGGGGTGACGATATCGATGCGGCCTGTGGCCAACTGGCCGGAGAAGTGCGCGACCGTACCCGGATCACCGAACGGAACGCCGCACAGCGCCAGACCATACCAATTAAACAGGTGCACGCATGACGCAGGATTTCGCTTCGGCAGTTTCAGAAACGCCCGCAGGCGCTGCGGGAGGCATCGGCTCGGCATTGCGCGCGCTGCGCCAGTCCAAGGGCTGGTCGCTCGACGAAGTGTCCAGCCGCATCAAGTTTTCCACGAAGCAGATCGAAGCCCTGGAAAACGAGCAGTGGGCCAACCTGCCCACCGGCGTTTCGCTGCGCGGCCTGGTACGCAACTATGCGCGTCTGCTGGGCGCGGACTCGCAAACCATCGTCGATTCGCTCGACCCCAAGGCGCGCGTCACCGGCCCGGTGAAGCTCAGCCCGGGCGCGCTGCATTCGGCGCATTCCATTCCCCAGTCCGGCGCCGACGACGACCGTTCGTCCTCGACCTCCTGGGGCTGGCTCATTGCCATCGTGCTGGTGCTGGCCGCCGGCGTGGCGTATGCCTTCTGGCAAGGCTGGCTGCCGCAGCACTGGCTGCCGTCGGACTGGCTGCCGAAGTCGACCAAGTAACAACCCGGTTCCACCGATGCAAGAATCCTCTCTGCCTTGCCAGGATGCCCCGCCTCCCTCCGTGGGGGCGGCTGAGCGCCGCGCCACGCGTTCGGTGGCGGTGAAGTGGGGCGACCGTGTCGTGAAGATCGGCGGCGACGCCCCGGTCGTGGTCCAGTCCATGACCAACACCGACACGGCGGACGCCATTGCCACCGCCATCCAGGTCAAGGAGCTGGCCCAGGCCGGCTCCGAGCTGGTGCGGATCACGGTGAACACCCCTGAAGCCGCGCGTGAAGTCATCGCCATCCGCGAACAGCTCGACCGCATGGGCGTGAACGTGCCGCTGGTGGGCGATTTCCACTACAACGGCCACAAGCTGCTGACCCAGTTCCCGGAATGCGCGCAAGCGCTGTCCAAGTACCGTATCAACCCCGGCAACATGGGCGGGGGCAAGCGCCGCGACGACAACTTCGCGCAGATGATCGAAGTGGCCTGCCGCTACGACAAGCCGGTGCGTATCGGCGTGAACTGGGGCAGCCTGGATCACGAACTGATGGCGCGCAAGATGGACGAGAACAACCTGCGCGCCCAACCGTGGGAAGCGCAGGCCGTGATGCGCGATGCCTTGGTGGTGTCCGCCATCAGCAACGCACAGCGCGCCGAAGAGCTTGGTCTGCGGCGCGACGCGATCATCCTGTCCTGCAAGGTCAGCCACGTGCAGGACCTGATCGCGGTCTATCGCGACCTGTCCGCGCGTTGCGACTACCCGCTGCATCTGGGCCTGACCGAAGCCGGCATGGGCAGCAAGGGCATCGTGGCCTCCACCGCCGCGCTGGCCGTGCTGCTGCAGCAGGGCATCGGCGACACCATCCGCATCTCGCTCACGCCCGAACCCGGCGGCGACCGCAGCCGCGAAGCGATCGTGGCGCAGGAAATCCTGCAGACCATGGGTCTGCGCGCGTTCACGCCCATGGTCGTCGCCTGCCCCGGCTGCGGCCGCACCAGCAGCACGTTCTTCCAGGAACTGGCCGACAGCATCCAGACCTACCTGCGTCGCCAGATGCCGCTCTGGCGCGCCCAGTATCCCGGCGTCGAAAGCATGAACGTCGCGGTCATGGGCTGTGTGGTCAACGGGCCGGGCGAAAGCCGCCATGCCGATATCGGCATCAGCCTGCCCGGCACTGGCGAAGTGCCGGCGGCGCCGGTGTTCGTCGACGGCGAACGCACGGTCACGCTCAAGGGCGACCATATTGCCGAAGAGTTCCAGGCCATTGTCGAAGACTACGTCGCGCGCCGCTATGGCGCGCCTGCCTCTCACTAAAGTAAGGGTGTGGCTGCTAGCGCGCTTGCCGGCGCGCGATGCGGCATGATCAAGATGACTCAAGCTTTCCAGAAAGTCGCCGCCATACGCGGCATGAATGATCTGTTGCCAGGGGCCAGCGCCCGCTGGGAGCAATTCGAGGAAATCGTGCGCGGCTGGCTGCGCGGCTACGGCTATCGCAATGTGCGTACGCCCGTGCTTGAGCATACGCGCCTGTTCGCGCGCGGCATCGGCGAAGTGACCGATATCGTCGAAAAAGAGATGTACACCTTCACCGATGCGCTCAACGGCGAATCGCTGACCATGCGTCCGGAAATGACCGCGGGCATCGTGCGCGCGTCCATCGAGCACAACCTGCTCTATGACCGCCCGCAGCGCGTCTATTCCATCGGCCCCGTGTTCCGCCACGAGCGCCCACAGCGCGGCCGCTACCGCCAGTTCCACCAGATCGACGTCGAGGCCCTGGGCTTTGCCGGTCCCGACGTGGACGCCGAACTCATCGTCATGCTGGCCCGCCTCTGGAAGCTGCTGGGCCTGACCGACGTGCGCCTGGAGCTGAATTCGCTGGGCCAGCCGGCCGAGCGTGCCGCTCACCGCGCCGCCCTGATCGAGCACCTGGAAAAGCACCGCGACATCCTGGACGAAGACGGCCAGCGCCGCATGTACAGCAACCCGCTGCGCGTCCTCGACACCAAGAACCCCGCCATGCAGGAAATGGCCGACAGCGCGCCGCGCCTGTTCGACTTCCTGGGCGAGGAGTCGCGCGCGCACTTCGACGGCGTGTGCCAGCGCCTGGCCGACGCCGGTATCGAATATCGCCTGAATCCGCGCCTGGTGCGCGGGCTGGACTACTACAACCTCACGGTGTTCGAGTGGGTCACCGACCGCCTCGGGTCCCAGGGCACCGTGTGCGGCGGCGGCCGCTACGACGGCCTGATCGAGCTGCTGGGCGGCAAGCCCGCGCCCGCGGTGGGCTTTGCGATCGGCATGGAGCGCCTGCTGGACCTTTGGGAGCAGAGCGTGCAGGTGGAACAGCCGGCCGAGTGCGACGTCTACGTCGTGCACCAAGGCGAAGAGGCGCAGCGCCTGGCCGCCCGGGTCGGTGAAGACCTGCGCGATGCCGGCCTGTCGGTCATCGTGCATGCGGGTCCCGCAAGCTTCAAGTCGCAATTCAAGCGCGCCGATGCCAGCGGCGCCCGTGTTGCGGTTATTCTTGGCGCCGACGAAGTGGCTGCGCAGACGGCCAGCGTCAAGTTCCTGCGCGCCGAGGCGCAGGGCGAATCGGCCCAACAGCAAGTCCCGTTGGCGGGATTGGCCGACGTATTGAATAACAAGGGTTAATGCATGGCATACGATCTCGAAGAACAGGAAAAACTCGACGCAATCAAGGCGTGGTGGGCGCGCTACGGCACCCTGGTGGTCACGCTGGTGGCGGCGGTGGCGCTGGCCTGGGGCGGCTGGTGGGGCTGGAAGGCCTACCAATCGCACCGCGCCAACCAGGCCATGGGCTACTTCGAAGCGCTGGAAGACGCGGCGCGCCTGGGTGGCGCCGATTCCTCGGTCCGCATCAAGACCGCCGCGGCCACGCTGCGCGAGCAGTATCCGTCCACCGGCTACGCCGCGCGCGGCGCGCTGGTGGCGGCCCAGGCGCTGCAGGCCCAAAAGGATGACGCCGGCGCCCGCGAGCAGCTGGAATGGCTGGCTGCCCAGGGCAAGAACCCGTCCATGCAGTCGGTGGCGCGCCTGCGCCTGGCCGGCATGCTGCTGGACCAGAAGCAATACGATGCCGCCCTGGCGCAGCTGAACAACCCGCCGGCAGCCTTCGCCGCCTTGTACGCGGATCGCCGCGGCGATATCCTCGCCGCGCAGGGCAAGCGCGAGGAAGCGCGCGCCGCCTGGCAAAGCGCCATCGATGGCCTGGGTACGGCAAATCCCTTGACCCAGGTTGTGCAACTGAAACTGGATGCCCTGAGCGGAGCGTGACTGTAATGCGTAAATTTGCACCTGGCCGTACGTGGCGTGGCGCCGTTTGCCTGGCGGGCTTGCTCGCCCTGGGCGGATGCGGCATGTTCTCCCATGATGACGGCCGCTACGATCCCGCGCCCCTGACCGAATACAAGGCCGGCATGTCCGTGCGCCAGGTCTGGAGCGTCTCGGTCGGCAGCGGTTCCGGACTGGGCTTTGCACCCACGGTGTTGGGCGACGCCATCTACGCCGCCACGCCCGATGGTTCGGTCGGCAAATTCGACCTGCAAAGCGGCCGTGCCATCTGGAAGGCCAGTGTCGACGGCAAGTTGTCCGCCGGCGCCGGCAGCGATGGCACCACCACCGCTGTGGCCTCGCCGAACGGCGACGTCATTGCCTTTGACGACACCGGCAAGGTGAAGTGGAAGGTTCGTGCCACCAGCGACGTGACCATTCCGCCCGTCGTGGGCTATGGCATCGTCGTGGTCCGCAGCGGCGACTACCGCATCCAGGCCTTCGACGCCAACAGCGGCGAACGCGTCTGGAACGTGCAGCGTCCCGGCCCCTCGCTGGCTCTGCGCAGCGTGTCGCAGATGGTCCTGGCCGAAGGCCTGGTCATTACCGGCCTGCCGGGCGGCAAACTGATGGCCATTGCCTCCAATAGTGGTAACGTGCAATGGGAAGGCACCGTGGCGACGCCGCGCGGCGCCAGCGACCTGGAGCGCCTGACCGACGTGGTCGGTGCGCCCCGTATCGCGGGCAATCTGCTTTGCGGCGTGGCCTACCAGGGACGTATCGTCTGCTTCGACGTCACGGCCGGCGGCCGCCCGATGTGGGCCAAGGACTTCTCCAGCGTCAGCGGCCTGTCGCTGGACGAGCGCTTCGCCTATGCGGCGGACCAGAACAGCGTGATCAACGCTTTTGCGCTGGATAATGGCGGCAACGTCTGGAAGCAGGCGGCCTTGAAGAACCGCCAGGTCACCGCGCCCGCCATGCTCGGCGGTGCGTTGGCAGTGGGCGACCTGGACGGCTACGTGCATTTCCTGTCGCGCAGCGACGGCAGCCTGATGGCGCGCCTGTCGGTGGGCGGTGGTCCAGTGGTTTCGCCGCCGCAGACTACTTCCCAAGGTGTGCTGGTCCAGACGGGTAATGGCAACCTCGTCCTGATCGGCGCCAACTAAAACCTATAGAACAAAGCCTTACACCGTGTCTTTCAAGCCTGTCGTCGCCCTGGTCGGCCGCCCCAATGTGGGGAAGTCGACCCTATTCAACCGCCTGACGCGATCGCGCGCCGCGCTGGTGGCCGATTACTCCGGCCTGACCCGCGATCGCCATTACGGCGAGGGCAGGGTAGGCGAGATCCCCTTCATCGTCATCGATACCGGTGGTTTCGAGCCCGTCGCCAAGGACGGCATCCTGCTGGAGATGGCCCGCCAGACCCGGCAGGCCATCGCCGAGGCCGATGTCGTGGTGTTCCTGGTTGATGCCCGTGCGGGCATCAATGCCCATGACCACGAAATCGCCCAGCTGCTGCGCAAGTCCGGGCAGCAGCGCGTGTTGCTGGCGGTGAACAAGGCGGAAGGCATGGGCGCCAGCGGCGCCATTTCCGAGTTCCATGAGCTCGGGCTGGGTCAGCCTTATCCGATTTCCGCGGCGCACGGCGATGGCATCGTCGACCTGATCGAGCTGGCGCTCCAGGACCTGGCCGAGCCGCCCGCCGAGGAAGACGCATTCGAAGAGGCTGAGCACGATCACCGCATCAAGCTGGCCATCGTCGGCCGTCCCAACGTGGGCAAGTCCACGCTCATCAATACCCTGATGGGCGAAGAGCGCGTGATCGCGTTCGACATGCCGGGCACGACCCGCGACGCCATCGAGATCGACTTCGAGCGCGACGGCCGCCGCTACACGCTGATCGATACCGCAGGCCTGCGCAAGCGCGGCAAGGTATTCGAGGCGGTCGAGAAGTTCTCCGTCATCAAGACGCTGCAGGCCATCGAGGCCAGCAACGTCGTGCTGCTGATGCTGGACGCGCAGACCGAGATCTCCGAGCAGGATGCGCACATTGCAGGCTTCGTGCTGGAAACGGGCCGCGCCGTGGTCGTGGCCATCAACAAATGGGATGGCCTGGACGGCGAAGCCAAGGAACGCATCGAACGCGAATTCCAGCGCAAGCTGCGCTTCCTGTCGTTCGCGCGCATGCACACCATTTCGGCGCTGCGCGGGCAGGGCGTGAAGCCCTTGCTCAAGTCGATCAACGCGGCGCACGCCGCGGCGTTCGCCAAGCTGTCCACGCCCAAGCTGACGCGCGAGCTGCAGATCGCTGTCGAACAGCAGCAGCCGCCCCGCAAGGGTATCTTCCGTCCCAAGATGCGCTATGCGCACCAGGGCGGTCAGAACCCGCCGCTGGTCGTCATCCACGGCAATGCGCTGGACGCCATTCCGGACTCCTATCGCCGCTACCTGGAAACGCGCTTCCGCAATGCGTTCGACCTGGCCGGTACGCCGCTGCGCATCGAATTCAAGTCTTCGCACAACCCCTACACGCAGGAAAGCTGATCCATGAGCCGCTTCTGGAGTCCCGTGGTCGGGACGCTCAGTCCGTATGTTCCGGGCGAGCAGCCCAAGCTTCAGAATCTGGTCAAGTTGAACACCAACGAGCATCCTTACGGCCCGTCGCCCAGGGTGCTCGACGCGATCCGCTCGGCCTGCGACGACACCCTTAAGCTCTATCCGGACCCTTCGTCCGACCGACTGCGGCAGACCATCGCCGGCACGGTCGGTGTGCAGCCTGGCCAGGTCTTCGTGGGCAACGGCTCCGACGAAGTGCTGGCGCATGTCTTCCTGGCGTTGCTCAAGCATGAACGCCCGCTGCGCTTTCCGGACATTACCTACAGCTTCTATCCGGTCTATTGCGGCCTGTACGGCATCCAGTACGAAACGGTGCCGCTGACGGCCGATTTCAGCATCGCAGTCGAAGACTATCTGCCCGGCGCCAAGGGGCAGGCGGGCGCCATCATCTTTCCGAATCCCAATGCGCCCACCGGCCGCGCCCTCAGCGCGGCGGAGGTCGAGCGCATCGTGGCCGGCAATCCCGACGCAGTCGTCGTGGTGGATGAGGCCTACGTGGATTTTGGCGGAGAGTCCGTCATTCCTTTGGTGGACCGCTACGACAATCTGCTGGTGGTGCAGACGCTGTCCAAGTCGCGTTCGCTGGCGGGCTTGCGCGTCGGTTTTGCCGTAGGCAGCGCCGAACTCATCGACGGGCTTGAGCGTGTAAAGAACAGTTTCAACTCCTACCCCATCGACCGCCTTGCCTCCGCGGGAGCGGTGGCGGCCCTGGAGGACGTGGAGTACTTTGAACGCACCCGCCAGGCCGTGATCGACACCCGTTCGCGGATGACGGGGGGGCTGCAGTCCCTGGGCTTCGAGGTGCTGCCCTCGGCCGCGAACTTCGTGTTCGCACGGCACCCCAACAAGGATGCCGCCGGTCTGGCTGCCGCCTTGCGCGAGCGCAGCATCATCGTGCGTCATTTCCGCCATGAACGCATCGATCAATTTTTGCGAATTACCGTGGGCACCGACGAGCAGTGCGAACTGCTGTTGAAGGCGCTTGCGGAGGTCCTGCAGGCTTGAGCGGCAGCAGCTTTCCAGTCGGAAAACTCTGGTGTCACTTTTGCTTCCTGCCCAAGTAGCACGGGCCGGGAAAACCCTGTAGAGTACAAGTTTCGGCGTACCCCACCAGTACAGAAGTACGCCACCACTCAATAACAAACAAATGGAGCCTGGCCAATGAGCAATAAAGGGCAAACTCTGCAAGATCCGTTCCTGAACACGCTGCGCAAGGACCATGTGCCCGTGTCGATCTACTTGGTGAACGGCATCAAGCTTCAAGGGCAAATCGAATCCTTCGACCAGTACGTGGTGCTGCTGCGCAATACGGTCACGCAAATGGTCTACAAGCACGCCATTTCGACCGTCGTCCCCGCGCGCGCCGTGAATTTCCAGGTGGAAGTCCCTGCTGAGTAATCTCGCTCCAGCTTTACCTTTTATTGCCCGCCGGACGGTCCTCGTCGGCGGGCATTTTCGCTTTGGCTCCAATATGGTGCATGTATGCGCGCTCTGATTATCAGCGTGGATCTGGGAGATCCGGACTTCGCGGCCCATGCCGAGGAATTCGCCATGCTGGCCAAGGGCGCTGGCGCGGAAATCGTCGGCACCTTGACGGCACGGCGGGACAGACCCGACGCCAAGTTCTTCATCGGTTCAGGCAAGGCCGATGAGGGCGTGGCGATGGCCCAGGCCTTGCTGGCCGACATCGTCCTTTTCGACCAGCCGCTGTCCCCCGCACAGCAACGCAACCTGGAACGCGCCTTCAACTTGCGCGTGGTGGATCGCGTTGCGCTCATTCTCGACATCTTCGCGCTGCGCGCGAAGAGCCATGAAGGCAAGCTGCAGGTCGAATTGGCCCAGCTGCAGCATCTGGCCACACGCCTGACCCGCATGTGGAGCCACCTGGAGCGGCAGCGCGGCGGTATCGGCATGCGCGGACCGGGTGAATCCCAGCTCGAAATGGACCGCCGCATGATCGGCGCCAAGGTCAAGGTGCTGCGCGAGCGGCTGGACAAGGTCGAACGCCAGCGCGTGACCCAGCGCCGGGCGCGCGCGCGCGGCGGTGCGCTGTCGGTATCGCTGGTCGGCTATACCAACGCTGGCAAGTCCACCTTGTTCAATGCCTTGACGCGCGCCGACAGCTACGCCGCCGACCAGTTGTTCGCGACGCTGGATACGACCACGCGCCGCATCTGGATCGAAGGGGCGGGCTCGGTGGTGGTGTCCGATACGGTCGGGTTCATCCGCGATCTGCCCCACGGCCTGATCGCGGCGTTCCGCGCCACCCTGGAAGAAACCGTGCATGCCGACCTGCTGCTGCACGTGGTCGATGCCGCCAGCCCGCAGCGCGATGAGCAGATCTTTGAGGTGAACAAGGTTCTGGCCGAAATCGGCGCGGCCTCGATTCCCACCATTCTGGTCTACAACAAGATCGATCTCGCCGGATTGGAGCCGCGGGTGGAACGCGATGCACATGGTACGATTGCGCGAGTATTTGTAAGCGCCACCGAGCGCGCCGGTTTGGATGCGTTGCGCGGGGCAATTGCGGAAACCGGACAGATTGTGGGAAACAATGCCGCGAATTATCAAACTCTTCAATCTGAATGACCCCGGCTGGGGTCGTGGGAACAACAATGGCTCCGAGCCGCCGCCCAAGCGGCCCCAAGGCAACGGAGACGGCCCTCCCGACCTGGACGAGGTCTGGCGCGATTTCAACAATCGCATCGGATCGTTGTTCGGGCGCAAGGGCGGGGGCGGCAATAACCGCCCCGGAAACCGCGGCGGCATGACGCCGCCGTCGCCGCGCGGTGCGCGCATCGGCCTGGGGGTGATCGCCCTGGTCGCGGCCGGCATCTGGCTGGCCAGCGGTTTCTACATCGTGCAGGAAGGCCAGGTCGCGGTTGTGACACAGTTCGGCAAGTACAAGTCGACGTCGCAAGCCGGTTTCCAATGGCGCCTGCCGTACCCCATTCAAAGCCACGAAATGGTCAACGTGTCGCAACTGCGCACGTTCGAAGTCGGTTTCCGTGGCGGCGCACGCAACAAGGTTCTGCCTGAAGCGCTGATGCTCACGACGGACGAGAACATCGTCGATATGCAGTTCGTCGTGCAGTACCGCCTGCGTGCCGATGGCGCGCCCGACTATCTCTTCATGACGCGCGATCCGGATGAATCCGTCCGCCAGGCCTCAGAAACGGCCATGCGCGAAGTCGTGGGCAAGCAATCCATGGACTTCGTGCTCTACGAAGGCCGCACCACGGTGGCCACGCAAGTGCAAACCCTGATGCAGCAGATCCTGGACCGCTACCAGACCGGCGTGCAGGTCAGTACTGTGGCCATCCAGAACGTGCAGCCGCCTGAGCAGGTGCAAGCCGCGTTCGACGACGCCGTCAAGGCGGGCCAGGACCGCGAGCGCCAGATCAACGAAGGCCAGGCCTACGCCAACCAGGTCGTGCCGCTGGCCAGCGGCCAGGCTTCCCGCATGACGGAGCAGGCCGAAGGCTACAAGGCCAAGGTTGTCGGTGACGCCCAGGGTAATACCTCGCGCTTCACCAGCATCCTCGGCGAATACGAAAAGTCGCCGCAGGTCATGCGCCAGCGCATGTATCTGGAGAGCATGCAGGAGATCTTCACGCGCGCCAGCAAGGTCATGGTCGACACCAAGAGCAACAACAACATGCTGTACCTGCCCTTGGACAAGATCATGCACCTGGCCGCTCAGGACGCCAGCAAGTCCGGTGTCGCCGGTTCCGGTTCGACCACGCTGGCTCCGCCCGCGCAGTCGCCGGCTCGCGGCAGCGCCGCGCCGGTGCCTCAGTCTTCCGGCAGCAGCAATAGCAACACGCTGCCTCGCGACCGTACGTCGCGCTAACCCGGAGGAGTCCTGATCATGCAACGTCTCATGCCTATCCTGGTCGGCCTGCTCATCGTGCTGGCCGCCCTTTCTTCCTGCGTCTTCGTCGTGCGCGAGCGCGACTACGCCCTGGTGTTCTCGCTGGGTGAAGTACGCAAGACCATCAACGAACCCGGCCTTTACTTCAAGGCGCCGCCTCCGTTCCAGAATGTCGTGACGCTCGACAAGCGCATTCTGACCATCGAAACCAACGAAGCCGAACGCATCCAGACTTCCGAAAAGAAGAACCTGCTGATCGATTCGTACGTCAAGTGGCGCATTCTGGATCCGCGCCAGTACTACGTGTCCACCGGCGGCAACGAGCGCGTGGCGCAGGAGCGCCTGCAGGCGCTGATCCGCGACGCGTTGAACGCTTCGGTCAACGTGCGCACGGTGCGCGACGTGGTCTCGACCGAACGCGACAAGATCATGGCCGAAATCCTGACCAACGTCGCCAAGCGCGCCGAACCGTTGGGCGTCCAGATCGTCGACGTGCGTCTGCGCCGCATCGAGTTCGCGCCGGAAATTTCGGAATCGGTGTACCGCCGCATGGAAGCGGAGCGTACGCGCGTCGCCAACGAGCTGCGTTCCATCGGCGCCGCCGAAGGCGAAAAGATCCGCGCCGAAGCTGACCGCCAGCGTGAAGTCATCGTGGCCCAGGCCTACGCCAAGGCCCAGGGCATCATGGGTGAGGGCGATGCCGCGGCTGCCGCGATCTATTCGCAGGCCTACGGCAAGAACCCGCAGTTCTACACGTACTACAAGAGCCTGGAGGCCTACCGCGCTTCGTTCTCGAAGCCGGGCGACGTGCTGGTGGTCGACCCCAGCTCCAGCTTCTTCCAGTTCATGAAGGACCCCACCGGCGACGCCCTGGCGCCGGTGACCGTGCCGGCCAAGTGATGCGGCGACGGTAATGCGGAAGAAAAGCCCCTTGGAAGTCCAAGGGGCTTTTTGCTTGCTGGCAAGGCGGCATCCCGAATTCCCCGCAATAGGGGACGGTTACGCTGCCGCGGCAGTCCCGGCTGGCATTGGCCGCCGAACCATGTACAATACCCCGTAAGCTAGAAAACATTCCGCAGCGGCTGAGCGGGCTTACGCCCCCTCAGCCGCTTTTTCGTTTGGGCGACGCCCACGCATCACTTGGCGTTCTTCAGGTAAACATTCATGGGTAACTGGTTGCTGCCCGAGAGCCTTGCCGACGTACTTCCGGCAGAGGCCCGGCGCATCGAGGAATTGCGCCGCGAACTTCTCGATCTGTATCGCACTTACGGTTTCGAGCTGGTCGCGCCGCCCCTGGTCGAATACATCGATTCATTGTTGTCCGGCACGGGCAGCGATCTGGATCTGCGCACTTGCAAGCTGGTCGATCAATTGTCCGGACGCACGCTGGGCGTGCGCGCGGACATGACGCCTCAGGTTACGCGCATCGACGCGCATTTGTTGAACCGCGCTGGCGTTACCCGCCTGTGCTATTGCGGCAACGTGCTGCATGCCCGCCCGGCGGACCTGCTGGCCAGCCGCGAGCTGCTGCAGATCGGCGCTGAAATCTACGGCCACGCCGGCTTCGAGGCCGACCTGGAGATCATCCAGCTGGTGCTGGAAACCGTGGCGATTGCCGGCGTGCGTAACCCTAGGCTCGATCTGTGCCATCCGGGCGTGCTGCGCGCACTGCTGGAGTCCGATCCGGCGGCGACGGCGCTGTCGCAGGACGTCATCTTGCTGATGCGCGAGAAGGACGTTCCGGGACTGGGTGAATTGGCCGAGCGGGCTCCCGGGTTGCGTGCAGAGACCCTGAAAGCCCTGCAATTGCTGCCCAAGCTATACGGCGGGCCGGAAGTGCTGCAGGAGGCGCGCCGTGAACTCCCTCTGCTGCCGGGTGTCGTGGCTGCGCTGGACGCGCTGCAGTTGGTGGTCGACGCCATGCCCAATGTGGCGTTCGGCGTGGACCTGGCCGACGTGGGCGGCTATGGCTACCATTCCGGCGTGAAGTTCGCGCTGTATGCCGAAGGCTGGCGCGATGCGCTGGTCAGCGGCGGCCGTTATGACGATGTCAGCCGTGCGTTTGGCCGGGCCCGTCCCGCCACCGGCTTCAGTCTTGATTTACGCAAGCTGGCGGCGGGTTTGCCGCCGGCGGAAAGGGCGCGTGCGGTACGTGCGCCCTGGGGGCAAGCCCCCGCCCTGACCGAGGCGGTGCGCCGCCTGCGCCGGTCGGGGGAAATTGTCGTTCAGGTATTGCCCGGTCACGAGCAGGATCAGGACGAATTCGTTTGCGATCGCGAGCTGGCGCTGCAGGATGGCGCCTGGACGGTCAGAACGCTGTGACTAACCCCCTCTCGGCAACGAGAGGGCCGCGGGGAGATTTCCGGATTTCCCGAGAAACTCGATATTGATTCGTAACATGAGCAAGAACGTAGTCGTAATCGGCACCCAGTGGGGTGACGAGGGCAAGGGCAAGATCGTCGACTGGCTGGCGGAATCCGTCCAGGGCGTGGTCCGCTTCCAAGGCGGTCACAATGCCGGCCATACGCTGTGGATCAACGGCAAGAAGACGATTCTCCGCCTGATCCCGTCGGGCATCATGCATCCCGGCGTCACCTGCTTCATCGGCAACGGCGTCGTGCTGTCCCCGGAAGCCCTGCTCAAGGAAATCGAAGAGCTTGAGGCCGCCGGTCTGGACGTGCGTTCGCGCCTGCAGATTTCCGAAATCTGCCCGCTGATCCTGCCGTACCACGTCGCCATCGACAAGGCGCGCGAGGCGCGCAAGGGCGACGGCAAGATCGGCACGACCGGTCGCGGCATCGGCCCGGCCTATGAAGACAAGGTCGCCCGCCGCGCGCTGCGCGTGCAGGACCTGTTCAATCCCGCGCTGTTCGACGAAAAGCTCGCCGAAGTGCTGGATTACCACAACTTCGTGCTGACCAAGTACCTGGGCGCCGAGGCGGTTTCCGCCAATGAAGTGCGCGACCAGGCCATGGCGCTGGCTCCGGCCATCGCCCCGATGGTCAAGGACGTGTCGAGCAACCTGTACGCCATGCAGCAGGAAGGCAAGCGCTTGTTGTTCGAAGGCGCGCAAGGCGCTTTGCTGGACGTCGACCACGGCACCTATCCTTTCGTCACCAGCAGCAATTGCGTTGCTGGCGCCGCCTCGGCAGGCGCGGGCGTCGGTCCGCAGCAACTGGACTACGTCCTGGGTATCACCAAGGCCTATACGACTCGCGTCGGTTCGGGTCCGTTCCCCACGGAGCTGGTCGACGAGATCGGTACCCGCCTGGCCACGATCGGCAAGGAATTCGGTTCCGTCACGGGCCGTCCGCGCCGCTGCGGCTGGTTCGACGGCGCCGCGCTCAAGCGCTCGGTCCGCCTGAACGGCATCACCGGCCTGTGCATCACCAAGCTGGATGTGCTCGATGGTCTGGAAACCATCCAGCTGGGCGTCGGCTACCGCGTCAACGGCGAATTCCGCGATGTGCTGCCTTATGGCGCGCATGCCGTGGCGCAGGCGCAGCCGGTGCTGGAAGAGCTGCCGGGCTGGAGCGAATCCACCGTCGGCATCACCGAGTACGACAAGCTGCCCCAGGCGGCGCGTCGCTACCTGGAGCGCGTGGCCGAAGTTTGCGGCGTGCCCATCGACCTGGTGTCGACCGGCCCGGACCGCAATGAAACCATTGTGCTGCGTCATCCCCTGAAGGGCTGACATCGGGTTATTATTCGCAAGGCCGCCGCCGGTCTCATACCGGCGGCGGCCTTTTCGTATTTATTAAGCAGGAGATGCTTGCCTATGAGCACGCCGACCAATGATGACAGCCATCTGTGGGTGACGTGGGACGACTACAACCGCCTGATCGAGCGCCTTACTTTGCAGGTGCATCAATCGGGTTGGAAGTTCGACAAGATTCTTTGCCTGGCGCGCGGCGGCATGCGCGTCGGTGACGTTATGTCCCGTATTTTTGACGTGCCGCTGGGCATCCTGGCCACGAGCAGCTATCGCGAAGCGGCCGGCACCAAGCAGGGCGACATGGATATCGCCCAGTTCATCACCATCACGCGCGGCACGCTGTCTGGGCGAGTGTTGCTGGTGGACGACATGGTCGATACCGGCAAGACCTTCAGCAAGGTCTACGATCACCTGAAAAGCCAGTTTGCCGACATCACCGAGCTGCGCAGCGCGGTGCTGTGGTGGAAGGGGCATTCCCAGGCGACGCCGGACTACTACGTCGACAAGCTGCCGACGAACCCCTGGATCCACCAGCCTTTCGAAGACTACGACAGCCTGCGTCCGCACCAGCTCGAGGCCTGGATCCGCAAGGGCTCCAAGAGCTGAGCATGGCGTTTCGGCAGGAGAGGGCATTCTGGCCGCCCAGGGCGCCAGACTGTCCCTCCAGTAGTCAAAACAGCCATGACCATGCTAGAATCGCTGGTTATCGCTAAACCGAACTTGGCTTGTTACTCTTTGGGTAGTCTTTGGGTAACGGAAACAGCCAGCGGAAATCCGGGATGGGTCTGTGGTTCAGGGCTGCCAAGCAGCGCTGAAGCCGGAGTCCGGCGCCTGGATTGCGCTTTCAAGGTTCCCCGTTCGCGGTACCTGCCTCTGTTGGTATGATTTTGGTATCGACGAGGCCGTTTACGCGTACCTGGACCCGCGCAGCGTTGCTGGTAAGCAAGCCAGGTTTGTCATCAACTTTTGTTACCCTACAAGCAGGCCAATCACTTTATGCCTATCGTTCGACTGAAGGAAAACGAACCGTTTGAAGCCGCTCTGCGCCGCTTCAAGCGCACCATCGAAAAGACCGGTTTGCTCACCGAGCTGCGTTCGCGCGAGTTCTATGAGAAGCCCACGGCTGAGCGCAAGCGCAAGCACGCCGCCGCTGTGAAGCGCCACTACAAGCGCATCCGTAGCCAACAACTGCCCCCGCGCCTGTATTGATTTTTGATTCCCGAATCTATTGATTCCAGAATCATTCATCCAGGATTTGCTCGCCCGAGTCGACGTCGTCGACATAGTCGGGCGATACGTGCAGTTGAGAAAGGGCGGGGCCAACTTGCTTGGCCTGTGCCCTTTTCATAACGAAAAAAGTCCCTCGTTCACTGTCAGCCCCACCAAGCAGTTCTATCACTGCTTCGGTTGCGGAGCGCATGGCAGCGCCATCACCTTCCTGATGGAACACACGGGCGCCAGTTTCCCCGATGCCGTGCGCACGCTCGCGGCATCGGCGGGAATGACGGTCCCCGAAGAAAACCGCAGTCCACGCCAGCAGCAGGAAACCGCGCGCCGCAAGGCCGAGGAATCCCGCCACACGCAGGTGCTGGATGCCGCTCAGGCGCATTACCTCAAGCAATTGCGGGCCTCGCCCGCGGCGATCCGCTATTTGAAGCAGCGCGGCCTGACCGGTGAAATCGCGGCGCATTTCGGCCTGGGATGGTCCGGCACAGACCGCCACGGCCTGTCGCAGGTCTTCCCGAATTACGAGGACCCCGTCCTGGTGGAATCCGGACTGGTTATCGAATCCGAAGACGGACGTCGCTACGATCGTTTCCGGGAACGCGTCATGTTCCCGATCCGCAATGCGCGGGGCAGTCTCATCGGCTTCGGCGGGCGCATCATCGGCAAGGGCGAACCCAAGTACCTGAATTCGCCCGAAACCCCGCTGTTCTCGAAGGGACACGAGCTCTACGGGCTGTGGGAGGCGCGCCAGGCCATACGCCAGGAAGGGCAGGTCATTGTGGTCGAAGGCTACATGGACGTGGTCGGCCTGGCTCAGCAAGGCATCGCCAACGCGGTAGCGACGCTGGGTACGGCTACCACGCCGGACCACGTCAAGAAGCTGCTGCGCGCCAGCGACAAGGTCATCTTCAGCTTCGACGGCGACGGCGCGGGTCGGCGCGCCGCGTGGCGTGCACTGCAGGCTTGCCTGCCCGTGCTGCGCGACGACATTGCGATCCGCTTCCTGTTTCTGCCGTCAGAGCACGATCCCGACTCGTATGTGCGCGAACTGGGCGCGGAAGCTTTCCGGGCGTGCCTGGGAGAGGCCGTGGCGCTGTCCCGCTTCCTGCTGGACGAGCTGGCCTCGCGGCACAACATGAACGAAGCCGAAGGGCGGGCCAGTTGCCTGCACGAGGCCAAGCCCTTGCTGGCTGCCATTCCCGAATGCGCGTTGCGCGTTCAGATCGAGCGGGAAATGGCAAAGCTGGTACAGCTGACGCCCGAGGAAATGGCGCAGGTGCTGGCTCAGCAGCCCGCAAAACCCTTCGCGCCCGCGCCCAAGCCGGGCGCCACGGGAGGGGATGCCGGCGCGGTTGCGGCGCCGAGCCACGAGCCGGGCTATACGGACGCTGGCTACGATTTCGCCGGACACGATTTTCATGACATCCCGGCCGACGAGTCCGACTACGCGGACCAGGTTCATCTACCGTCCCAGGGTTCCGACTTTGGTGGCGGAGGAGCTCAGCGCGGCGGCGGAAAGCAGGAGTGGAAGGGCAAAAGCGACTGGAAGGGCAAGGGTGACTGGAAGGGCGGCAAAGGCGGCTGGAAAGGCAAGCGCGACAACGATGTGGGCGGGTTTGAAGGCCGCCGCACCATGCCGTCGCTGGCCAAGCGCCTGCTGGGCTTGCTGCTGGCGCATCCCGAACTGGTCGACTCCATGGGTGATCAGCAGCTTGAAGTCATCGACCACGGCCCCCATCTAGGTCTTGTAAGAGACCTGATCATGCTGGCGCAGTCCAGCGGCGCCCGCCATGTCGGCGCCCTGCTGGAAGCCGCGGAGCCGGATTCGGATCTGGCGACGGTGCTGAAGGGCCTGCGGGCCGACATCCTGTCCCAGGAAGACCTGCCTGATCCGCAAACGGAATGGGACGACGCCTTGAGACGGATCGAATTTGACTCGGCCAAGCTGGAAATGGCCAAGCTCGCTGCGGCGGGCTTGGCCACGGAAGAGGCGCGTAAACGCTATCAGGAGCTTTCCAGCCGCATGGCCGTGCTGAAAGGTGCTGGCGTGCGCTAAATGCGCTAAAATCAAAGGTTGTCCGCTTGCGAAGCGAGTTTTTTTGCGACGGGCGGGACGGGAGTGTGAGGTTGGGCGCGAGCCTGCCTGATAGGTCTGTCTTCTGATGTACGCGGATTGTGGCGCTTGCAGTTGATTGCGGCCTGATTCTTGCTGAATTTGGCGCTAGTCCTCGTGCCACGAGGCGTGAGCAACAAGAAATGCATTCGGCGGGCGGAATCTATTCCGGCAGCCAGAATCTAATGGATGTATAGGGTTTGACGCGGGACCGGCGATCCGGGCGTGGCGGATGCTCCAGAAAACGGAACGTCAGATGCGCAACGGCAGAAATAAAAGCGGATGCGCGCGTCAACTTTGTTACATGGTTAATTAATATAGCTAAGCGGTGAATCAAGCAGTTCGGCGGCGGTCATCTCCGCATGGCGTTAGTGGTTTGGGTGCTGTGTCTACTCAGCTGCTTGGGGCAAAGGCCCGATAAGCAAGCAAAGCCTATTTATAGGCAGGCAGCCCCCCCGACGCCCGGGAGCCTACGCAGGATGAGGTCATGCACGCAACGCGCGAGTACGGTATTGCACCGCAACGGCGCCAAGCGGGCTCGCGAGAGCCGGCGCTGCGAACAACGCAGCCGCGTGATCTCCGCTGATTCACCAGATTTACCCGTATAGCCGCCGCGTTGGACCGCTGTCCAAAGCGGCTTCATGCGGTGCAACATGCCCGAACGGGTTGCGACGACCACGGAAGCGACTATGACCAAATCCACCGGCAAATCCTCCTCTGCAATTGATGCGGCCGAAACCAAGGCCACCACGACCAAGCGCGTCGTAAGCATGGCAGCGGAAAAGGCGCCCGCCAAGACGGCGGTGAAGGTCGCCAAGCCCGCAGCCAAGACGGCCGCCAAGAAGACGACCAAGGCTGCCGCGGCTGACAAGCCCGAGAAGGTGACCAAGGCTCGCGCCAAGAAGGCCGAAGACAAGCTCGCCGACCTGGTGGGCAGCGCGCGCCCCGCGCCCAGCGGCCGGCGCCCGGGACGTCCCGCCAAGAACGCGAACAACGATTCCGACGGCTTTGACGACACCATGGACGGCGACGGCGAAGTTCTGCCCGATCTGAAGCCGCCCAAGCGCGGCGGCAAGCGCGGCAAGGCCGATCCCAAGGATCTGATCGCCCGCGGCCCCGTCACGCCCGAAGAATACGAAGCGCGCCGCAACCGCCTGAAGCAGCTGATCAAGCTGGGCAAGGACCGCGGCTACCTGACCTACGGCGAAATCAACGATCATCTGCCCGACGATCTGGTCGACGCGGAAGCGATCGACGGCATCATCAGCACGTTCAGCGACATGGGCATCGCGGTCTACGACCAGGCGCCCGATGCCGAAACGCTGCTGATGAGCGAAAACGCGCCGGTCGCGTCCAACGACGACGACGTCGAAGACGAAGCCGAAGCCGCGCTGACGACCGTGGACTCGGATTTCGGCCGCACCACGGACCCCGTGCGCATGTACATGCGTGAAATGGGCTCGGTGGAACTGCTGACGCGCGAAGGCGAAATCGAAATCGCCAAGCGCATCGAAGACGGCCTGAAGCACATGGTCATGGCCATCTCGGCCTGCCCGACCACGATCAACGAGATCCTGGCTCACATCCTGCGCGTGCGTGAAGGCCAGGCCCAGATCGACGAAGTGGTCGACGGCCTGGTCGATCCGGAAGACGGCGAGGAATACGCCGGCGCCGGCGTCACCGCCGAGGAAGACGAAGGCGACGACGGCCCCGCCGGCGGCATGTCCAGCAAGCAGCTGGAAGACCTCCGCGTGAAGGCCCTGGCCAAGTTCGACGAAGTCGGCAAGCAGTTCGAAAAGATGCGCCACTCGTACGAGAAGGACGGCTACAAGTCGGACGTCTACGTGCGCGCCCAGGAATCCATCCAGAATGAACTGATGGGCATCCGCTTCACGGCCAAGATGGTCGAGAAGCTGGCGGACACCCTGCGTCAGCAGGTCGAGGAAGTGCGCCAGCTCGAACGCGCTGTCCTGCACACGTGTGTGGACCGTGCCGGCATGCCGCGCACGCACTTCATCAAGGTGTTCCCGGGCAACGAAACCAACATGCAGTGGGTCGTCGACGAAGTGGCTGCCGGCCACCCGTACGCCGAAACGCTGGAGCGTCAGATTCCCGCCGTGCAGGAACTGCAGCAGAAGCTCATCGACCTGCAAACGCGCGTCGTGCTGCCGTTGAAGGACCTGAAGGACGTCAACAAGCGCATGGCCACCGGCGAAGCCAAGGCCCGCAAGGCCAAGCGTGAAATGACCGAGGCCAACCTGCGTCTGGTGATCTCGATCGCCAAGAAGTACACGAACCGCGGCCTGCAGTTCCTGGACCTGATCCAGGAAGGCAACATCGGCCTGATGAAGGCCGTGGACAAGTTCGAGTACCGTCGCGGCTACAAGTTCTCGACCTATGCGACCTGGTGGATCCGTCAGGCCATCACGCGTTCCATCGCCGACCAGGCGCGCACCATCCGTATTCCGGTTCACATGATCGAAACGATCAACAAGATGAACCGGATCAGCCGCCAGATCCTGCAGGAAACCGGCGCCGAGCCGGATCCCGCGACCCTGGCGCAGAAGATGGACATGCCCGAGGACAAGATCCGCAAGATCCTGAAGATCGCCAAGGAACCGATCTCCATGGAAACGCCTATCGGTGACGACGACGACTCGCACCTGGGCGATTTCATCGAAGACACGTCCACGCTGGCGCCTTCCGACGCGGCTTTGCACGGTTCCATGCGCGATGTGGTCAAGGAAGTGCTAGACTCTCTCACCCCGCGTGAAGCCAAGGTTCTGCGTATGCGTTTCGGCATCGAAATGAGCACGGACCAGACCCTGGAAGAAGTGGGCAAGCAATTCGACGTCACGCGCGAGCGCATCCGCCAAATAGAAGCGAAAGCGCTGCGCAAGCTGCGTCACCCCAGCCGGGCCGATAAGCTGAAGAGCTTCCTGGAAGGGCAGTAAAAGTTTTTAGGGCCTCTAGCTCATGCCTGGTTAGAGCAGCGGACTCATAATCCGTTGGTGCCGAGTTCGACTCTCGGGGGGCCTACCAAGAAAGTCCTGTTAATTCAGGCACCTACAGCCGCCAGCAATGGCGGCTGTTTCTTTTCCGGCTCCGATATTGACATAATCTTGACGTTCTCGGCGTCGCTTGGTTCGTGCTGGGCGCGTTCCACGGCCGGGAGGTGGCCGAGTTGCGTGCTGTCCAGGCCATTGAGCGGGATGCGCAATCCCAGGCCACTGTTGCCGCTGTTGAGGCGGCGAGAACCGAAGAACGACGACGCACTGCCGCCATGGAGCAAGCCCGCGATAATGCCCAGAAAAAAAGCCGCTGTCGCGGTCGCTGATGCTGCTGGCACTCGTGTTGAGCGTGACCGGCTGCGTGCCCGCGCAAACACGTTGGCTCGCGCCGCAGTTGCCGAACAGCCCGCCCTTGCCGACGCAGGCCCGTCAGGAGCCGCTGCCGTCGATCTGCTCGCCTACATGCTTGGCCGCGCTATCGATCGAGCTGAAGCGCTTGCGGACGTTGCAGATCGTGCCCGCATCGCGGGACTGACATGCGAACGGGCCTACGATGAGGTGCGAGACCCCAACGGCCAGGGTGGGGGTTGAGTATTGCGACCATGTGCGGCCACATGGAACTGCTAATATCCGCAAATTCCGGCAGTTCGGCCATCATTACGGGAAAACTGGATGAAGCGCGCTCCCTGTCTTGCCCTTGTGTTTGCGGCCCTGGTCCTCATCGCTGCGCGTCCGGCGGCGGCGGAGCAGGGATGCGGCGATGGTTACACCATGTCCACCCAGGGGCCGGCCCAGTGCATCCCCATCCCTGGCCTTTACCAAGTGCCGCAGGGCGGTGGCGTGCCGCCGCCGCCGCCGCGTCCGCAGGGGCATTGGGAAACCCGCTGGGGCGCATTCGCGTCCAGCAAGGAAAACCTGGTCGGCATGGCGGGCAACCGTGGCAGCGAGCGCGAAGCGACCAAGGCGGCCATTGCTCACTGTGTCTCGAAGGGCGGCACCGACTGCAAGACGGCGATGACGTTCTACAATCAGTGCGCGATCGTGGCTTCGGGGGCGGTCGGCAATGGCCAGTACTTCACCATGTTCCGCAAGCACTACACCATCGAGCAGGCGACCGACGACGCCATGGACATCTGCAAAGAGAAGAACCTGACGGAATGCACCGTCCATTTCTCCAATTGCAGCCAGGCGGAGTTCATACAATAGGCCGCTGCGGGTCCCCTCCCGCTGTCTCTGCTGTATGGGGCGTGGGCGGCGCACCATCGGGCGATAGTCGGCGTTTGACCCGCTGTCCGGCCGTGATCTAACGTCATCTGCAAGCGCCAAGTACCGACGGCCTGCCGTCACACCGGAACTTTCGTGTCGGCCCTCGCTCTGATCTCCTTTTGTGCAAGACAGCAATGGAGAACTCCGATGAAATCCAACGCCCTGCCTGGTACTGCCCCAGACCCTCTGGCTTTCGAGGCGGAAGCCCTGGCGTGGAGCGGCGCTCGCCCAATGGCGTCTGACATCTCAATGATGTCTCCCGGCGAGTTGATGAGGCATGCCTTGGTAAAGCTGGAAAATTCGTCCGTTCACCAGACTCCGGAGAAAGCAGCCGCGATCCAATACCTGACCAGCGCATTGAGCATGGTCAGCGTTGTCACATGTAGCTAAGCGGGATCAAGCAACTGTGTCTGCCGCGGGCAAGGGAACAGCGTAGGCAACGCATCAGTCGATGACTTCCGCGCAAGCATCCGTCGGCGCCGCCGCGACGTCGCCGACGACCGGCACGATCTTGATGGCGGCAGATGCGATACGGCACGGGGCGGCGACGACACCGCAGCCGGACGCGAACATGCATAGCATTGAGACCAGGATCCACTTCATCGGACGTGCTCGAAAATAATTGGTCAAGGCGCTGCCCGAGGAAGGGCTGACGGTGTCGCACGGCGTCGATGCCGATCATGTTCAGACGCGGATTTCCATCTGAAGAGAATGTGCACGATGCATGGCGGAAGCGGCATTCTGCTTTGCGTCCGCACGGCAATTAGTGGGGAAATGCTGGCCAAGTGTAATGACACTTGCTCGTCCTGGAACAGGAAGTAACGCAGATCCCGCTTGTATGGCGCCAAGGCCGGAAAATCCCAGGTAGGATGGTGGCGTTCTCCTTCCGGGCGCGCCTGGAAGGGCGTCCAACAACAATAAGGAGCGCTACATGCTTGATACTCTCCCCAAGGCAGGTCGGGCCGGCGTGCTCGCAGCGATGCTCGGCGTGGCCAGCCTGGCGTTCACCGGCTGCACCACGACCACCGCCCAATCCTCGGCTACGGCTGCGGAAAAGCGGCAGGAACTCGATACCGCAGCCGACGCGACCCTGACCAAGCTTTATCAGTCCTCGTCCCAGGCCAAGCAATTGGTGGAACGCGCGCGTGGCGTGCTGGTGTTTCCGGGCGTATTGAGCGCGAGCTTCATCGTAGGCGCGCAGCATGGAACGGGCGTGCTGCGCGTAGGCGGGTCGGATACCGGCTACTACAGCATCACGGGCGGCTCCATCGGCTTGCAGGCCGGCGCGCAGTCCAAGGCGATGGTGGTGCTGTTCATGACCGACGGCGCCCTGGCCAAGTTCCGGGCCAGCAGCGGCTGGACAGTGGGGGCGGACGCGACGGTCGCGGTGGCCAATGTGGGCGTCAACGGCAGCATCGATACCTACACCGCGCAGCAGCCCATCGTCGGCTTCGTCTTGAACAACGGCGGCCTCATGGCCGGGGTGTCGGTGGACGGCAGCAAGATTTCACCGCTGCTGCTGTAAGCGGCCCGCACCCTTACAGCCCCATTGCCTTTTCCCAAGGCAATTGCGGCGGCAAGGCCTCTGTCATCGCATCCACGAAGGCCCGGATGCGCGGCGACAGGTGCCGGTTCGGCAGATAGACCAGCTGGACCGGCGCGCCGGGCGCCATCCAGTCCGTCAGCACCAGCTTCAGGCGTCCGTCCCGCACGGCGGATTCCGCGATGAAGCTGGCCATGCGGGCGATGCCCGCGCCGGCCACCACGGCGTCCAGAATGGCTTCCGGATGATTCACGTTCAGATTGCCGCCGGGCGTGATCGTGTAGCGCTCATCGCCTTTCTGGAAATCCCATTCGTGATATCGGCCCGTCTGCCATTGGACGTAGGCCAGGCAGTTGTGCCGTTCCAGCTCATTGGGCGTGGCCGGCGTGCCGTGTGCGGCCAGATAGGCGGGGCTGGCGCACGTGACGTAGCGCAGCCGGGACAAGGTCTTGGCGATGACGCGCGAATCCGCCGTGACGCCGATCCGTATGGTGGCATCCAATCCTTCTTCGGCCAGATTGGGCATGCGGTCGCTGAAATCGGCATTGATCGATAGCTCCGGATAGCGCGCGGTCAGCGACAGCAGCGCGGGCATGATGACCTTCCTGCCCAACCCGACCGGTGCATGCACGCGCAGCTTGCCGCGCGGGCTCACGCTGGCGCCAGTCACTTCGGCCTCGGCGGCTTCCACTTCCAGCAGGATGTGGCGGCAGCGCTGCAGCAGCAATTCGCCATCGTCGGTCAGCGACAGGTTGCGCGTGGTGCGATTGAGCAGCTTCACACCCAGCTTGGCCTCAAGCAGCGAGACGCTCTTGCTCACCGATGCGGTGGAGATGTCGAGCCGGTGCGCCGCGGCCGTGAAGCTGCCGCTGTCTGCGACGCGTACGAAATTCAGAACATGCTTGAGATGGTCTATCAGGATGTACATGGCGGTCGGACTGATGGGTGCACGCCATCTTAGCCATTCCCGCGCGCAAAGTTAAAGGTGATTTGCCCTCGGGTCCGTTTATCTGCCGCACGCCTGTCCCTACACTGAGCCGCAATGTTGGCAGGTTCAAAAAGATGACAGGAGACAAGGGTGGAGATCCAGAGCAGTGCGCAGGCAGCGGGCGGACCCGAGCAGGTTTATCTGGAGGGCCTGGCGGCAGGCCGGTTTCAGATCCAACGCTGCGCCGATTGCAGGCAGGCGGTGTTCTATCCGCGCTGCGTATGCCCCCATTGCGGCGGCGCGGCATTGGATTGGTTCAGCCCCGCGGGGGAGGGCGTGGTGTACGCCAGCACCACCGTGTATCGCGATGCGGAGCAGGGCGGCGACTACAACGTGTGCCTCGTGGATCTGCCGGAAGGCGTGCGGATGATGAGCCGTGTCGCGGAGATCGCGCCTGGACATGTGCGGATCGGCATGCGCGTCAGCGCCAGGATCGTTGGAGACGGCGAGGCGGCGAAAGTGGTCTTTGTGCCTATGGGAGCAGTGGCATGACGCTGCGCGATTTGAGGGGCAAGACTGCCGTGGTGGGCGTGGGGCAGGCCGGGCTGGGTCAGGCCCGCGGTTATACCGAGCAGGAGGTGCTGGCGCAGGCCGCCATGGCTGCGATCGCCGATGCGGGCCTGAGCCTGAAGGACATAGACGGCATTACGACATGCAGTTCCCTGTCGCCCATGTGGGCGATGTCGGTGGTCGAGTATCTGGGCATACGGCCGACCTTCCTGGACAGCACCATGATAGGCGGCTCCAGCTACGTGGCGCATCTGCTGCCCGCAATGCACGCGCTGGCGTCCGGGCAATGCAATGCGGTCCTGGTCTGCTACGGCAGCACCCAGCGCACCGCCAAGTTCAACCGCGCCGATCTGACTCGCGCGCGGAAATCCCTTGACCCTCAGCCCTACGAAACGCCCTATGACCCGCCTTTGCCGGTGGCGGCGTATGCGTTGGCCGCGAGCCGCCACATGCACCAGTACGGCACCACGCGCAAGCAATTATCGGAAGTGGCGGTGGCCGCGCGGAAATGGGCGCAGTTGAACCCCGACGCCGCCATGCGCGAGCCGCTGTCGCTGGCGGATGTGGAGGCTGCGCGTCCGGTCTGCGAGCCCTTTACCGTTCGCGACTGCTGCATGGTCAGCGATGGCGCGGGCGCCTTTGTGCTGACGCGCTCGGACCGGGCCCGCGATTGCGCCAGGAAGCCGGTGTACGTGATGGGCAACGCCACCGCGGTGTGGAACCGGCAGGTTTCCTCCATGCATGACCTAACGGTGACGGCGGCGCTTGAATCGGGCAGGCGCTGCTACGAGATGGCCGGCGTATCTGCAAAGGACATGGACCTGGCCATGTTGTATGACGCCTTCACCATCAACACCATCCTGTTCCTGGAAGACCTGGGCTTCTGCCAGAAGGGCGAGGGCGGCGCGTTCGTGGACGACGGCGCAATCGCGCCGGGCGGGCGGCTGGCGGTCAATACCAACGGCGGCGGCTTGTCCTGCGTGCATCCCGGCATGTACGGCGTATTTCTCATGGTCGAGGCCGTCAGGCAGTTGCGCGGCGAATGCGGAGCGCGCCAGTTGAAGGATCCGAACCTGGCTCTGGTGCATGGCAACGGCGGGACCTTGTCCAGCCAGTCCACCGCGATCCTGAGCGCCTTGCCTGCGCTCTGACCGTCCGACAAGTTTGCGGTAGAGGCGGAACGACCGCATCCATCGCCATGGGGAAAGCAATGTTGAACAAGATCGTGCCTACTTTGGAGTCCGCCGTGGCCGGGGTGGAGGATGGCGCCACACTGCTGATCGGCGGGTTCGGCGCATCCGGCGTGCCAACGGAACTGTTGCAGACGCTGCTGGAAACCGGCGCGCGCGAACTGACCATCGTCAACAACAACGCCGGCAATGGCGAGCCGGGTTTGAGCCAGTTGATCCGTGCGGGGCGGGTGCGCAAGGTGATCTGCTCCTTCGCCCGTTCCTCCAATCCCAGGAAGCCCAATGCCGCCGCGTTCGGCGAATGGTATGCGGCGGGCAGGATCGAGCTGGAGGTGGTGCCGCAGGGCACCTTGGCCGAACGCCTGCGCGCCGCTGGCGCGGGCATGGGACCTTTCTTCACGCCCACGGCCTATGGGACGCGGCTGGCGCAAGGCAAGGAAACGCGCTCCATCAACGGCCGGGGGTATGTGCTGGAAGAGCCGTTGCCGGGCGATGTGGCCTTCGTGAAGGCCCAGTACGGCGACAGCGCGGGCAATCTGACCTACCGCTACGCCAGCCGCAATTTCGGACCTGTGATGTGCATGGCCGCAAGGCTCACGGTGGCTCAGGTCGACCAGGTGGTGCCGCTGGGGGCGTTGGCGCCGGAACAGGTCGTGACGCCCGGAATATTCGTTCAACGCATCGTCGAGTGCCCCAATGAGCATCAATAGCCTGTCCCGCGCGCGCATGGCGCAGATCGTCGCCGACGACATTCCGCCCGGTTCGTACGTCAATCTGGGCATAGGCATGCCGACGTCGGTGGCGGACTACCTGAAGCCGGAGCGCGGCGTGGTGCTGCATAGCGAAAACGGCATCCTGGGCATGAAAGGCCTGCCGCCAGGCGCCGAGGTCGACGGGGATCTGCTCAACGCCAGCAAGGAGCCCGTCGCGCTGGACATCGGGGCGTCGATCACCGATCACGTCGTGTCCTTTTCGATGATGCGCGGCGGCCATATCGATCTCACCGTGCTGGGCGCCTTCCAGGTGTCGGCCGACGGCGACCTGGCCAACTGGGACACGGGGCGCGAAGACTCGATACCGGCGGTCGGCGGGGCCATGGATCTGGTGGCGGGCGCCAAGCGCATCTTCGTGATGATGCAGCACGTGGATCGCGACGGCCGGCCAAAGATCGTGCCCGCATGCACTTATCCCCTTACCGGCAAGGCCGTGGTGGATCGCATCTATAGCGATCTGGCCATCCTGGACATCAGGCCGGACGGGCTGCATGTGCGGGCGATGGTGAGCGGCCTGGATTTCGCGGCGCTGCAGGCGCGGACCGCGGTGGAACTGACGCTGGACGAGGCGTGGATCGAACTGGCGCCCTGAGTTTCAGGCTGGCGCCGTCATGGGAGGAAGCAATGAGCTGGACGCAGGAATTGGACGAACTGGCGCGCCGCAAGGCGTTTTCCCTGCGCATGGGGGGCGAGGACAAGGTGAAGCGTCAGCATGACGCAGGCAAGCTGGACATCCGCCAACGGATCGAACGGCTGGTCGACGGCGGTTCGTTCGTCGAAGTCGGCGGATTGGCCGGCAGCGGCGAATATGACGAACAGGGCCGCCTGGTCCATGTGATGCCCTCGAACGTGATCATGGGGCGCGCGGCGCTGGACCGTAAAAACGTCGTGGTCGTGGGCGACGACTTCACCGTGCGCGGCGGCGCGAACGACGGCGCCGTGGGCGACAAGATGATATTCGCCGAGCAGATGGCGTTCGATCTGCGCATTCCGCTGGTGCGCCTCATCGACGGTACGGGCGGCGGCGGCTCGGTCAGGAACATCGAGAAGATGGGGCATGCGCTGCTGCCGAAGATGAAGATCTGGGCCTATGTGGCGCGCAACCTGGCGCAGGTCCCGGTGGTGTCGCTGGCCCTCGGGTCGGTGGCGGGCCAAGGGGCTGCGCGCGTGGCGGGCAGCCACTATTCCGTCATGGTGAAGGACACTTCGCAGCTGTTCATCGCGGGTCCTCCGGTGGTGGCCAAGATCGGCCAGAACCTGGGCAAGAACGAACTGGGTGGAAGCGCCATCCATACGCGCAATGGCGTGGTGGACGACGAGGTGGATTCCGAGGACGAGGCCTTCGCGGCCGCGCGGCGCTTCCTGTCGTACATGCCCGCCTCCGTGCACGATCTTGCGCCCAGGGGCGAGATCCCGACCGTGGCTGCGGACCAGGACTGGCTGCGCACGGCCATCCCGAAGGACACGCGCAAGGTCTACAAGATCCGGCCGATACTGGAAACCTTGTTCGATCCCGGCAGCGTGTTCGAAATCGGCCGGCATTGGGGCAAGGCCATTGTCGGCGGCCTGGCCCGGGTGGATGGCTGGCCGGTGCTGTTCGCCGCCAGCAACCCTTATCACTATGGCGGCGGCTGGGACCGGCATACCGCCGAGAAATTCACCCGCCTGGTCGATCTGGCCGAGACCTTCCATTTGCCGGTGGTGAACCTGGTCGACATCGCGGGTTTCCAGATCGGTCTGGAAGCCGAGAAGGACGGCGTGATGCGCGCCGGGGTGAGGGCGCTGACGGCGGTCGCGCAGTCGACGGTGCCCTGGTTCTCGCTGATCATGCGGCGCGCTTTCGGCGTGGCAGCGGGCGGCCATCAGAATTCCAGCCGCTTCAACTTCCGCTATGCCTGGCCATCGGCGCAATGGGGCTCGCTGCCCATCGAGGGCGGCCTGGAGGTGGCGTACCGGTCCGAGATCGAGGCGGCCGTCGACCCGGAAGCCAAGCGCGCGGAGATCGAGGAAAGAGTGCGGGCCCTGACGTCCCCGTTCCGCAGCGCGGAGGCCTTCGTCATCGAGGACATCATCGATCCGGCCTGCACGCGAGCGCGCCTGGTCGAGTTCGCCAATCTGGCCGCGCCGCTGCGCCGGCCCGGCCAGGTGACCACCGGATACCGGCCCTGAGAGGATGCAGATGAAGAAGATCCTGATTGCCAACCGGGGGGCCGCTGCCGCGCGCATCCTGCGTGCCGTGAAGGCGCTGGGCCTGCAATCCGTGGCGGTGTACTCCGAGACCGATGCCGACCTGCCGTACGTGCTCCAGGCCGATGAGAGCTACTGCATCGGGCCCGCGCCGGCGCGGGCCAGCTATCTCAACCAGGACCTGCTGCTTGAGGTCATGGCGCGCTGTGGAGCCGATGCGCTGCATCCGGGCTACGGATTCCTTTCCGAGAACGCGCAATTCGCACGCAGAGTGGAAGCGGCGGGGCATTGCTTCATCGGACCTTCGTCCAGGTGGATCGATGTGCTGGGCAACAAGGCGAGCGCGCGCGAGTTGATGCAACGGCATGGCCTGCAGGCAGGCGGCAGCACCGGCATCCTGCCTCGCGACGACATGGTCGCGGTACGCCAGGCCGCCGACGCACTCGGGTATCCGGTGCTGATCAAGCCTGCGGGCGGTGGCGGAGGCATAGGCATGATCCCCGTCCACGATCCGCAATCGCTGTCCGACTGCTGGAAACGCGCCAGCGGCATGGCCGAAAAGGCGTTTGCCAATGCCGCGCTGTACCTGGAGCGATTCGTGCCGTCGCCGCGGCATATCGAATTCCAGTTCCTGGCGGACAGGTTTGGCAATGTCCTGTCCCTGTTCGAACGGGACTGTTCCACCCAGCGCAGATACCAGAAGGTGATCGAGGAAGCGCCGGCGCCGGCCATCGACCGCCAGGCCGTGGCTGGCATGGCCGAACGGCTGTCGGCGATCCTGGGGAAGATCGGCTACGACGTTATCGGAACGGTGGAGATGCTGTACACGCCGGACAGCGGCTTTTCGTTCCTGGAGGTCAACACGCGCCTGCAGGTCGAGCACGCCATCTCGGAAGCGGTCACCGGCGTGGACATCGTGCAGGCGCAAATCCGCCTGGCTGCGGGCGAAAAGCTGTCGTCGGTGATTGACAGGCCGCCTGCCGTCGCGGGACATGCGATCGAGGCGCGCGTGTATGCCGAGGATCCCGTGCGTTTCCTGCCATCTCCCGGCGTTCTGAAAGCGTTCGAGTTGCCGCCGCCTCGCCCAGGCCTGCGGATAGAGACGGGCTACGCGCGGGGCAACCGGGTTTCCAGCCATTACGACCCCATGGTGGCGAAAGTCATCGCGCATGCCGATGATCGCGCCGCCGCCATCCGCGAGTTGACCGGCGCGCTCGGCGCGATGCGGATAGAGGGCATCAAGACCAACATTCCCATGATTCTTCAGGTGCTCGCGTCGGAGCGGTTCCAGGCCGGTGCGATGACCGTTGACGGCTTGCAGGCAGTGATTTCAACAGAGTCGGTAAAGGAGCTGGCATGAAAAAAATCGTCTCCAACGTGGCAGGCCGTGTGGTCGCGTGTTGCGTGGAAGAGGGTGCACGGATTCAGACGGGCGACGAGGCCTTCAAGGTCGAGTCCATGAAGATGGAAATTCCCGTGGAAAGCGAGGCAGCAGGCCGTATCGCGCAGATTCTGGTTGCGGTCGGCGATGAAGTGGAGGAAGGGCAGGATCTTGCTGTGCTGGATTGAGGCGGACCGCCTCTGAACCTGGATAAGAAAAGCGAGGAGACTATGTTCAAGACAATCAAAAAAGACGCGCCCGCAGCTTCTGCGCGCAAGCGTCCCCTGACGTTCCTGGCGTTGCTGGGAGTGGCGGCCCTGCTGGGCGCCGGCGCGGCGGGCGCGCAGACGGCGCAGGGCTTTCCCAACAAGCCGGTGACGATAAACGTGCCGTTCTCGGCGGGCGGCACGACCGATATCCTGGCACGCGTGATAGGCCAGCGCCTGAGCGAACACTGGGGCGTGTCCGTGGTGGTCGAAAACAAGCCCGGCGCGGGCGGCAACATCGGCACCGCGCAGGTGGCGCGCGCCGCGCCGGACGGCTACACGCTCGTGATGGGCACGATAGGCACGCACGCCATCAATCCCAGTCTCTACAAATCCATGCCCTACGACGCGATCAAGGACTTCGCGCCGATCACGCGTACCGCCATGGTGCCGAATGCCCTGGTGGTGCCCAAGAACGCGCCATACGACACCGTGAAGGAGCTGATCGCCTACGGCCGCGCCCATCCCGGCAAGCTCACCTTCGGCTCTTCCGGACACGGAAGCACGCTGCACATGTCAGGCGAGACGTTCAAGATGATGACCGGCGTCGACATGGTGCATGTGCCCTACAAAGGCAGCACGCCGGCCGTGACGGATCTGCTGGGCGGCCAGATCTCGATGATCTTCGACAACCTGCCTTCGGCGTTGCCGCATATCAAGGCGGGCCGGCTGAAGGTGCTGGCAGTGACCTCGGCCCAGCGCAGCGACCAGCTGCCCGACGTGCCCACCGTGGCGGAGGCGGGCGTGCCCGGCTACGAGGTCGTGTCGTGGTTCGGCCTGTGGGCGCCCGCCAAGACGCCGGACGACGTCGTGTCGGAGATCAACAAGCAGGTGGTCGCCATCATCCAGACGCCCGACATGCAGAAGCAGATCCGCGACCAGGGAGCGGTGCCCAATCCCGATACGCCCGCGGAGTTCGCCGCCTTCATCGGCAGCGAGGGAAGGAAGTGGGCCGAGGTGGTGCGCCGCGCCAACGTAACGACCGAGTAGGCAATCGACAGTATCGGGTCTGCCGCAGGCAGCCGGCAGGCCCGCTTTGAGGAGACACAGGCATGGAACGCATGATGGAAGGCAAAGTGGCGGTGGTGACCGGGGCCGGGGGCGGCATCGGCCGAGAGATAGCTTTGCAATTGGCGGCCGAGGGCGCCAAGGTCGTGGTCAACGATATCGGGGTCGCGCTCAATGGCGATGACCTGTCCGCCGCGGTGGCGCCTGCGGACGCAGTCGTCGCCGAGATCCGCGCCGCGGGCGGGACGGCCGTCGCCAACTTCGATTCAGTCGCGACGTACGCGTCCGCCAACGCCATCGTCCAGTGCGCCATGGATCACTTCGGCCGCATCGATGGCGTGGTCAACAACGCGGGCAACCTGCGCGACCGCTCTTTCCACAAGATGAGCGAGGAAGAATGGCGGGCCGTCATCGCGGTGCATCTGGATGGCACATTCTTCGTCAGCAGGGCTGCTGCCACGCACTTTCGCGAACAGGAGAGCGGCGCGATGGTGCACATGACCTCGACTTCAGGGCTGATCGGCAACTTTGGCCAGGCCAATTACGGAGCGGCCAAGCTGGGCATCGTGGCCCTGTCCAAGATGATTGCGCTGGATATGGGGCGGTATGGCGTGCGCTCCAACTGCATCGCCCCTTCGGCCTGGAGCCGCATGACCAGTTCCATCCCCACCGATACGCCGCAACAGCGGGACCGCGTGGAAAAGCTCAAGAAAATGGAGGCGGGCAAGATTGCGCCGATGGCCGTGTACTTGCTCAGCGACGCCGCGCGCGAGGTCAGCGGCCAGATATTCGCAGTGCGTGCCAACGAAATCATGCTGATGAGCCAGCCGCGGCCCTTGCGCTCCGTCCATTTCAGCGAAGGCTGGACGCCGCAGCGCATTGCCGAGGTCGCCATTCCGGCAATGCAGAAGCACTTCTATCCGCTGGAGCGTTCGCCCGACGTGATGAGCTGGGATCCGATCTGAACCGGACGCCGTGGTCATGGATGTGTCTTCGGGACCAAAGGGAGAAACGTCATGCGCTTGAGCCATGAGCAACTGATGAGCTACGAATTGCCGGAAATCAGGCAGCGCTACACCGAGCGGGATGTCATGCTGTACGCGCTGTCGGTGGGCTTGGGACAGGATCCTGTGGATGCCTCCGACCTGGCCTACGTGGGCAGGCGGCATGATCCGCTGGTGCTGCCCTACATGGCGGTGGTGCTGGGCTATCCAGGCTTCTGGCTGGATGCGCCCGATATCGGGGCCGATACGGTGCGCTTGCTGCACGGCGAACAGGGAATGGAACTGTTCCATCCCATACCCGCCGCCGGCGAACTGACAGGCAAGACCCGCGTCGTGGAGGTTGTCGACAAGGGCGAGAAGGGGCTGTTGCTGTATTCCGAAAAAACGTTGACGGATGCCGGCACGGGGCAGCTCATCGCACGGACTTTCGCGACCCACGTGCTCAGGGGCGATGGCGGCATGGCGAACGCGGGCAGGCAGGCGCGCCCGGCGCACGCCATGCCCGGCGGGCCGCCAGACTGGACCGTGCAGGCGCGCACCCGGCCCGAGCAGGCGCTGGTGTATCGCCTTAATGGCGACTACAACCCGTTGCACTGCGATCCGCAGGTCGCCCAGGCAGCCGGCTTTCCCCGCCCCATACTGCATGGCCTGTGTACGTTTGGCCTGGTGTCGCACACTGTCGCCAGGCAGTTGCAGCCTGCGGGCAACGGGGCGGTGCGTTCCGTGTCGCTGCGGTTTTCCGGGCCGATGTATCCCGGCGAGACGCTGAGCGTAGACGTCTGGCGGGATGGCTCCTTCCGGGCGAAAGTCATCGAGCGCGACGCGATCGTCATTGACAATGGGGTGTTGCGGGTCGCTTAGCGCTGGGTAGGGCGGGCGAGTCCGGGCTGTTGTCCCGAGCGGGGCATTTGCGCGCCGCAAAATGGAAGAGCGCCCCAGCTCAAGGTGAGTCTGAGGCGCTCCTGCCCGGCTTCGCACGCGATGGGTGTCAGACAGCCCGGCAACTCAAATCTACTGCTGAGCCATAGGTCGAACAATAGGGAAAACCCTTGAATATTAAAGGGTTACAAGATTCATGCCGTTTTGCGCGGTGGCCAGCCTGGGCGGGCTGCCGCCGCCCGTGAACTGTCAACGGACCCGTGATCACTTTATCCGCCTCGGCATCCGCGAATGGCGAGGCCGGGGGCAGACGCCGACACTGAAGCCTGTCTTCACAGTGCCGGAGAACGGATATGTCAGGGTTGCGGAAGCGTCAGTCGGGACAGGGTATGACGGAATACGTGGTGGTCGTGGCCTTGGTCGCGGTGGCGGCCATCGCGGTGTACCAGTATTTCGGCCAGGTGGTGCGATCGCAGACCGCCGCCATGGCGCGTGAACTTGCCGGCGAAGACGGCGGTGCGCAGAGCCGCGCGGCACAACAGGCGGCGCAAAAAGCGGCGGCGCAGACCAAGGCCCGTTCGCTCAAGTCCTTCACCGGCAATGCCACGGACGCGAAGTGAACGCGCGTTCTTGCGCACCGCTTGCTCAACAGCGCGGCCAGGCGCTGGTGCTGGGTCTGTTGATGGCGGCGGTGGGAGGCATATCCCTGGTCGTGCTGTACAACCTGGGGCAAACCGTGGGAGCGCGGCAGCGGCTGACGCATGCCGCGGACGCGGCCGCCTACAGCGGCGCGCTGGAGCAAGCGCGCGCGCTCAATGCCCTGGCCTACATCAACCGCACACAGATCGCGCATCAGGTCGCCATGGCGCATCTGGTCACGCTGGCTGCCTCGGCGCAGTACGCCCGCACCATGCAATCGCAGCGCGACCGCCGCAATCCGCCCGCCGGGCTGATCGCCATGTTGTTCGGCCCCGATGTGGGGGCAGCCTACCAAACTGTGCGGGCAGTGCCCGACGCCGAGCAGAGGCTCGCGTCGGCGTTTGGCGAGCACGACAGAGTGGTCCACCAGGTTCTGGAAGCAGCCGCGGCGTCCGCTGTTTCAGGCTTGGCGGCTTCGCGCGAACGCATCATGAAGAAAGTGCTGTCCGCCAATCTGTCGGACGATGCTCCGTTGCCCGATGGCGATGCCGCGCATGTCCGGGGCCTGAGCCTGCGGCTGCTGACCGATGGCTGGCCCGGATACGTGGGGCGTCGCCTGGCCACGCGCGAGGCGGGGTTGCGGCCCGCTGTCGAACAAGCGGCGGAACGGTACGGGTTTCTCCACCGCCGCAACGTCACGCGCCGCAATCCGTGGATGGTCCATCCGCTGTGCCCTTTGCATCGCCACGAGTTGCGGCGCCGCGGTTCCACCTGGTTGGGGCCGGATGGACGTTGGGGCGCTCTTGATACCCAGTCCTACCATGCGCTGCGCTTCAACCGCTGGAGGGGCTGCTACTTCCGCGAGTACGCCGTGGGCTGGGGCACGGCGCAAGGCCAGAAGATCAAGGCGCCCGAAGGCCTGGAGTACGTGGAAGAGCCACCGCTCGATTTTTCCGAACAGGATTTCTGGCGCTGGGTGGAGCAGTCGACCAACTGGGATCTGCTCGACGGCTTCACCAATCCCATGGCCAATTCGTACGCCATGGCTGCCGCTCAGCGCTGGCCGGGGCGGGGCCTGCCAGCCTATCGCGACATCGCCTTGCCACGCAGCGGCGATCCCCTGCGTTTCGCGGTGACCGTCCGGCTTGCCGGCGCATCCTTGAAAACCACGGATGGCGACAGCGCAGTCCGGACACCCTTGGGGGCGTTCCGCTATGCCGCACTGGGACCGGAAGACGCCGTCACCGTCACTTCCGCGGCGGAAACCTATTTTGCGCGCCCGGAACACCGGGCCGATGGCCGGAATGAACTGGCCACGCTATTTCGCCCCTATTGGCAGGCGCGCTTGTCCGCCGTCAGCGCCGCCGAGGCCGCGCAGGCAAGGCGGGCGCCATGAACCCGATCCTCGTGCGGCAGCAGGGGCAGGCTCTGGTCGAAGCATTGCTGATGCTGCCCCTGCTGGCCCTGCTGCTATGGGCGGCGTCCTGGATTGGCGGATTGCAATTCGCAGCGCAGGAAATGGCGCAGGCCAGCCGCAAGACCGCAATGGCAGGCGCCCTGGGACAACCCATGCGGAATTTGCCCGCGTCGGGCGGCATGGCGCTCTCGGGCAAGGCCAGCACCTTATCGGGTATCGCACCCGCGCAGGTCAACGCCTTGCAGGCCGAATGGTTTGGCGCGGATCTGCGACTGCTGTCGGTGACGGCAAGCGCTGCGCGATTCGATCGGGACAGCGCGGCCTGGTTGCGCATCGCCCGCCGCACGCATGTGGCAAGCGGCGCCGGCTATGCGGACGGCGATGCCGACGCGCAGCGCCGGATCGGCCGGGCGCCTACGTCCTGGCACAGGGCGGAACGCGCCTCGGTGGCCGAGGCCCGACGCTTGAAGCCTGTTGTCGATCACCTGGACGGACCCTGGCGCAGGCCCGGCCTGTCGCTGGACTGGTTGTCTGAATGGGCGGATGTGGTGCCTGGGGAGCGGCTTGCCAGCCGCAAGGGGGCGGGCAAATGATCGGCCTGCGCTTTTCGGCGCCCCTTGCGGGTTTTGCCCCATCACGGGAAGACGGCTGGCGAACCGTGGCTATGACAAAGACGCTGCGTCTGTTGATGGCCGGCGCCGTGGCTGTTGCGGCCGTAGGGTGGCGCAATGTCGCCGCAGCTCAGCATCTCGTGACGAGCGGCGGGGAGGCCGGCGGGAGCAGGCCAGGCGTTACCGCGCTGGAGGCCTTGCGTCTGCCCGCAGGTTCGCGTCGCGGATTGTTAGGGGAAAGCATCTGGTTGCATGGAATCCCGGCGCGTGTGCTGGTGTTCGATGCGCCGCTCAGTACGGCGGAGCTGATCCGTTACCTGTCTGCCCAGCAGCCCGCCCTGGTCAATCTCAACGTGTTGTCAGGTCAGGCGATTCTGTCGGGTAAGGTGGGGCAGGAGCAATGGGTCATCCAGCTGGAAGGCCTGGGCTCCCGTCGGACAGCCGGAAGCATTTCAGCCGTCAGCCTTCTGGCCGTGCCTGAAAGCGCTTCGCCTGCCTGGCTGCCCGCCGGCGGCCGCCTCAGGTTGGACATCGCCTTGATGGAGGACGGCGTACGCGTTTCCGAGCGGATCTGGCAATACGCCTTGCCTCCGGGGCAGTTGGCTGCGCAGCTGGAGCAGCACCTGCTCCGGAACGGCTGGCGTCGCATGCCCGTCTCCGAGGATTCGGCGCACTGGTGGGTCCGCTCCGGCTCCCGCATGCGGCTGTCGCTGGTGCCGCTGGACGGTGGCACCGGCCTTCTGGTCAGCGGAAGAGTGCCATGACGAACTGGATCACCCATGTAGCGCCGCGTCTGCGCCGAATGGGCGTGTATGCCATAGCACTGATTGCGGGTCTGGTATCCGCGTGGGCGGTGCGGGAACACGTGCAGCAGCGGGTCCAGGCGCTGGAGGCAGAGGCGCGCACGCCGATGGTCAGCCGGCTGGTCGCGGCGTACGACCTGCCTGCTGGCACGCAACTCGAAGAGGTGCACCTGGCAGTGCGCGAGATTCCGCAGCTTTGGGTGTCCCGGGCCAGCATCGATCCCCTGGATCTTGCAAGTTTGCTTGGCGCCACCTTACTGGCCGATGTCGCCAATGGTGAGCCCTTGCTGCGGGGGCATCTGACATTCAGTCCTCCGGCCCCGGCCTTGGCGTCCCGCTTGCGCAGCGGGCAACGCGCATTGACCGTGGCGGCGACGGACCTGGGCGGCCTGGCGGAAGTCCTGCGCGTAGGCGATGCCATCGACATCTATGTGAGTTTTTCGCATCGGCAGCGGGAGATGACGGTGCCCCTCCTGCAAGGCATGCGCGTGCTGATGGTGGGAGGCGACGCCGAGGGCGAAACCAAGGGCGGCAATATCACCTTGGCAGCGACGCCAGATGAGGCAATGCGATTCGTGGCGGCGCGGCAGAGCGGGGCGCTGACCGCGATGTTGCGCCATCGCGATGATGCCGCAATGGTCAGCGGCGCCGCGCAGGGCGACCTTGCCACCCTGATCGGATTGGACCTGGAACCCCGGAATGCGCCGGGTGTGGCCATCCTGTACGGAGACAGGCTGGACCCCTCGGCAGGCACAGGAGCAATGGATGTGGAAAGTGCAGGCCCGGCTCGACTTCAACGGGGGCGGCCATGAGACGCGTCGTCATCAGCATGTTTGCCTGCGTGTTCTGGTTGGCCAATCCCGCAGCGCGGGCGGAGGATGAGGTGATTGAACTTCAGGTGGGTGAAACGCGGATTCTGTCGCACCCCGGGGTCAAGCGCGTGGCGATAGGCAACGGCCAGGTCGTGGGCGCCATCGAGGCCGAAGGGCGCGAGGTTGTGGTCTTTGCCCGCGCCGAGGGTGTTTCGTCACTGCACATCTGGGCAAACGCCGGGCGCGTCAAGGCCTATGAACTGAGGGTCGTGCCGGCCGGCGCGCCGCGTCTGCGAGCAGAGGTCGAGGCCTTGCTTGCCCGCATCCCCGGCGCGCGCAGTACTGAGGTGGGCGGTCGCATCCTGATCGAGGGCGACGATCTTTCCGACGATGACCGATTGCGCATCACGGCCCTGGCGGACCGCTATCCCGCAGTGCTGGACTTTACCGGCCAAGTGGGTTGGGACCGCATGGTGCAGCTGGACGTTCAGGTCGTGGAGATCCCCACCTCAAGGCTGAGGGATCTGGGCGTGCGCTGGGACGGGCTGTCGCAAGGCGGCATCAACGCCGGCCTGGCCTGGGATGCGGGGTCCAGGGGGCGCATGAACCGTCCAGGCGAAGGGATCATAGAAACGGTGGGCCCGGTCTCTTCGGCGGCTGGCTACTTCGGCGTCAATGCGCTGTTGTCGTCCCGGATCGCGATGCTGGCGCAAAGCGGCGAGGCCGTCATGCTGGCCCAACCTCAATTGCTCGCGCGCAGCGGCGCCAGCGCCACCTTCCTGGCCGGCGGAGAGGTTCCTTACTCGTCGACCGACACGCGCGGCAACGCGACCACGATGTTCAAGCCCTATGGCGTCATGCTCAGGATCACCCCTCGCATCGATCGCAACGGGATCATCCGATCCTTGATCGAGGTAGAGGCGAGTTCGGTGGACAACGCGCTGAGCGTGCCGGGCGGACCGGCGCTACGCACGCGCCGCGCATCCACCGAATTCAACGTGCGGTCCGGCGATACGCTGGTCATCGGCGGCTTCCTGTCGCGCGAGCGGGACGAGACCAGCGATGGCCTGCCATGGCTGAAAGACATCCCGGTTCTGGGGGCCTTGTTTTCGTCCCGGCGCTATCAATTGCGGGAAACCGAACTTGCCATATTCGTGACGCCCAAACTGATTACGCAGGCCGAGCCCGCCATGGCGGACCGCGTGCGGCGGGGACGTGGCGTACTCGAAGCGGCTTTTCCTGTGCCGCCCCGCCTGGGCACCGCCGTGCCTGCCGCGGCAGGGTGGGATGCCCACGCCGGCACCGGTTCGCAGTGGGGCTCGCCGCAAGACGGCGCGCCGATTCCTTCTTCGGAAACTCGGCCATGATCGACGTGGAAATGATGTTTGAAGACGCCTCCGTGCACAGATCCACGGTGGCTGTTCCCGCGTTGATAGGAAGGGGCGCGCATTGCGGGGTGCGCATCGTGAACTGGAGAGTGGGGCGCCAGCACGCCCGCTTGTTGCGCGAAGCGGCGGGGATCGTGCTCGAAGACCTGGGTACGTTGGGCGGAACCCTCGTGAACGGCGCGAGGGTCGTGCGCCACGCCCCGGTGTTGCCCGACGACGAAATACTGATCGGGCCCTGCCGGCTGCGGGTGTCGCTGGCGGACATCCCGGAGCGCAACGGTGGGGCGGACGGTGCGGCGGCTGAAAGCGTCGCCCGCGACATGGCTGCCGTGCAGGAACCGCCGATGCTGCCCGCGCCGGCGACGCCAGTGCCGGTTCTGCCACTGCCACATCCGCTGCAGGAGCGCCGGCGGCTGCACGCGGCGCTGCTGGCGGCGCTGGATCTGCGCCGCCGCGACGTGGCGGGCATGAGCGACAGCATGCTGCGCGCCGAGGCCGAACGGCTGCTGACGCATATCGTCGCCACGGACACCGACTTGCCGCCGGGGGTGGACCGGGCTGTGCTTTGCCGCGAGGTGCTTGACGAGGCCGTCGGCCTGGGGCCGCTGGAGCCCTTGCTCGCCGCTGCCGACATCACGGAGATCATGGTCAATCGCCACGACGAGATCTATGTCGAACGCGCCGGCCGCCTGTCGCGCCATCAGGCGGCCTTTACCAGCGAGCAATCGCTGCGTTGGGTCATAGAGCGCATCGTCACACCCTTGGGGCGACGCATCGATGAAAGTTCTCCGATGGTGGATGCGCGCCTGGCCGACGGGTCCCGGGTGCACGCCATCATTCCGCCGGTGGCCCTTAGGGGCGCCAGCCTGACCATACGCAAATTTCCACAGCGGCGCCCCGGAATGTCCGATCTGATCGCTGCGGGGACGCTGAGCGGCGCCATGGCGCAATTCCTGGCGCTCTGCGTGAGGATGCGCAGGAATCTGGTGGTATCTGGAGGGACCGGGGCGGGCAAGACCACGTTGCTCAACATCCTGTCCAACGAGATTCCCGACGGCGAGCGCGTGGTCACCATCGAAGATGCGGCGGAGCTGCGCCTGAACCATGATCATCTGGTGGCGCTGGAGGCGCGTCCGGCCAACCAGGAGGGGCGAGGGCGCATCGACATCCGCGAACTCGTGCGCAACGCGCTGCGCATGCGGCCAGACCGGATCGTCGTGGGCGAGTGCCGCGGGGCGGAGGCATTCGACATGTTGACCGCCATGAACACCGGGCACGAAGGCTCCCTGACGACGCTGCATGCCAACTCGCCACGCGACGCGCTGGGGCGGCTGGAATCGATGATCCTGATGGCCGGGCTCGATCTGCCTCTGGCCGCCGTGCGCGAGCATATCGCGGCCAGCGTGGATATCTTGGTGCAGCAGGCGAGGCTGGGCGACGGGCGTCGCGTCGTGACGTCGATAGCGGAGATTACGGGCATGGAAAGCGGACGCATACAGCTGCAGGATCTGTTCCGCTACGACCGCATGGGCGGCTTCACGGGCTGCGGCGCCTTGCCCGGCTTTGCGCGCGAATGGACGCAGGCCGAGGAGGCCTTCGATCCCGCCTGGTTCTCCAACACCGAGCAGGCGGCGCCGGGGACCACCGTCTTTGCGCAAGGAGCGACATGATCTGGCTATCTGCGGGAGCCGCCATGGTATGCGTGCTGCTGCTGGCGTGGCGTGCCCAACACTGGTTTGCGCCAGCGCTGCGCCGCTACCGCGAGGTCTACACCCAGGAGGCGGGCCTGCGTCTGAGCGAGGTGTTCTTATTCATAGACCCCGCCCAATTGTGGGCTGGCGCGGTGGCTTGCGCGGCGATGGCGGCGGCCTTGGCCTTTGCTGCGACGGGCAGCGGCTTTGTCGCCGCCTTGGCCGCGGCGCTTGCCTCGCGCCTGCCCAGGACGCTGGTGAATGGGTTGCGGCGGCGCCGTGCCCGGCGGTTCGAGCAGCAACTGCCGATGGCGCTGTTGATGCTCGCCTCCGCCCTGCGCGCTGGCGTGGCATTGACCACCGGCCTGCGCCACGTCGTCGAGCAGAGCAGCGCGCCCTTGGCCCAGGAGTTCGGCCTGATGTTGCGCGAGCAGCGCATGGGCGTGCCATGGGACGGCGCGCTTGAAAACCTGCGTGGCCGCATGCCGGCCGATTCGACCGCGCTCGTCGTAGCAGCCATGCGCATTGCGGCGCAGACGGGAGGCAACCTGGCAGAGGCGCTGGAAAGCATCGCGCAGACCCTGCGCGCCCGCCTGCAGTTGCAGGCGAAGCTGCTGGCGCTGACTTCGCAGGGACGTATGCAGGCCTGGATCGTGGGCGCTTTGCCTTTGCTGCTGCTTGCCGTGCTGGACCGGCTGGAGCCGGAAATCATGGGCCTGCTGTGGCATACGCCCGTGGGTTGGGGCGTGTTGGCGATCGTGGCGGTACTGGAGACCGCGGGCATGCTGCTGATCCGGCGCATTGTCCGGATCGATATCTGACGGGAGCGGATGCGATGTGGCTGTACTTGAGCCTGTTGACGGCCGCCCTGGCTGCGGGATGGTTGGCATGGGTGGTTTTTAAGCCATTGCTGCTGGACAGCGAGGGTGCGTCGTCCGCCTTGCCGTGGTGGTGGCGAGCGGCCTGGCCCTGGATTTCCGCGGTGGCGCCCGTGGCTGGGCCTTTATGTTCCTGGCGTTGGCGCATACGGCTGACTCGCGCCATCGAGCGGGCGGCGCTGCCTGCCGGCATCAGCTACGCGCATGTCGCGGCGCTGTGTTGGAGTGCAGCCATGGCTGCCGGCGGGTTGACTGCGGCGGTCGCCATCGTCTTGGCGCAGGCGCAGTCCTGGGAATGGATTCCCTGGATGGTAGCGTCAGCGCTGGCGGCAGGCGCCGCGCCGGGGCTTTGGTTGCGCAATTTGAGCAGCAACCGGCGGCGCAGCATCGAACGCGACCTGCCTTTCGTGTTCGACATGATGACCTTGTGTGTGGAAGCGGGGCTGAGCGTGCATGGGGCATTGCAGATGGCCGCCCAGAGCGGACCGGCGGGCATACTGCGAGATGCCCTGGCTGACGCGCTGGCAGAGATGCGTGCGGGGGTTTCCAGGACCGCCGCGATCAAGGCCTTGGCGGAACGCAGCAATAGCCCGCTTGCGCGTAACTGGGCGGCCGCCCTGGCGCAGGCCGAAGGGCTCGGGATAAGCCTGGGTCCAGTATTGCGGGCACAGGCGGCGCAAGCCCGCAGCGATCGTCACGTGCGTGCGGAACAGCTGGCGATGCAGGCTCCGGTGAAGATGCTGCTGCCGCTGATCGGCTGCATCTTCCCCTGCACGTTCATCGTGCTGGCCTTTCCGGTCATGGTGCAATTGCTGCAGAGCGTGCAATGACTGGCGGTCAGCCATCGGCGCGGCGCGGCGGACTCAGGCTACTCAAGGTCGCCAGCTGCTGCGGCCGCGCGCGCGGCTTGCTGGGACGCAAGCCGCCGGGGCCGCGGTCCGGCATCTTGCTGATGCATTGCGCCGCGGTGCATACCTTTGGCATGCGCTATGCCATCGACGTGGCATTCATATCGCGGCAGGGAAGGGTGCTTGCGGTGCGCAGGGCGCTGGCGCCCTGCCGCGTGGCGTCATGCCTGGGCGCCGTTGCCGTCGTCGAGATGCGCGCCGGCGTTCTCGATACCGAATACGGAGGTATAGGCAGGATAGAAGCTGCAGTACAGCACGCCACCCGCGGCGATATTGAAGGGAATCTGCAGCGTGCCGGCAAGCTGGGGCGACAGGCCGATGGCGACCAGAAGGCCGGCGCACAGGTCGATGAAAAGAAACACCAGGATCCAGGTGGCGCCGTAGACCAGGAACGGCAGCTTGTTGCGCCAGCAGGCGATGCCGGAGAAGAACAGCGCCTGGACCAGGCGCAGCCCATGCCAGGCGACCAGGACGGGGGCGTGCCAGAACAGCGCGGCGATCACGACATACACGATCGCGAACAAAGTCAGCGGAACGGCCATGGCGGACAGGATGGGCTCCATGGACTTTTCCACGGAGGCTATGCGCATGCCCTCGACCATCGCGTCCGTGAATGGCAGGAAGATGATCAGGCCGGTCGCAATGCAGAGCGCCGCGTACAGCAGCCCCATCAGGAACAGTTTCCTGAATACGCCAGGCTGCTTGAGCGGCTTGGCCCACATCGAGGGCAGCATGATGCGGTCGGCTTCGACATGCTTGCACGCCGATAGCGTCATCAGCGTGATGATGGGCATCAGCGCCACCACCAGTATGGGTCCGACCGGCGGCGTCGCGGTGGCGAAGATGACCAGAAGGCTGATGGCCATGGCCCAGGTGAACATGGCCAGAGGTTGCTTGCGGAACAGACGGAAGCCGTCTCGGACCCATTGCCAGCCGGATGTCGCGGGGAGGAATGCTGCTTGCATGGCTCTTTAAAGGGGGGAGATCTCTCAAAAAGGGACGCGCTATCCCCATTATGGGGGGAGCAACGGTTACGGCAATATTGGCAGGCCAGGGCGGTGGCGCGCTTGCAACACTCTTTCGAAATGCCGGGGGTCGTGCGGTTTCAGGGTCTGAGCCGGCCGCGGCAGGAAAAAGTCATACAGGCGCGATATCCAGAAGCGCAGCGCGGCGGCCCGCAGCATCAGCGGCCAGACCTCGCGTTCCGCGTCGGTGAACGGGCGCACGGCCGCGTAGGCTGCCAACCAGGACTCGACCAGTTCGGGCACGAATTCACCCGTGTCGCGTTCGATGCACCAGTCATTGACGCTCACCGCCACGTCGAACAGCCAGGTGTCGCAGCCGGCGAAGTAGAAGTCGATGATGCCGCCCATGAGCGGATCTTCGAAGGTGCCGGCGAACAGGACGTTGTCCCGGAACAGGTCGCAGTGGGCCGGGCCGGTCTGCAATGTCTGCCAGGCCGGCGTTGCGGCGGCGGCCTGCTGGTCGGCCAGCTCCGCCGACAGCAGTTGGGCCTGTGCCGGTTCCAGGAAGGGCATGACCTTGGGTGCCGTTTCCAGCCACCAGGACAGTCCGCGCAGGTTGGGCTGGTGCAGCGGAAAGTCGCGTCCGGCCAGGTGGGCGCGGGCCAGCGTGGCGCCGGCCAGGGCGCAATGCGCCGGGCCGGGAGCGGGTTCGTAGCCGCCGGGCAGGCGTGAAACGATGGCGCAGGGCTTGCCGTGCAGGGTCGTCAGGCGAGTGCCGTCGCGCAGGGTCTGGGGCCGGGGCACGGGAATGCCGCGCTCGGCCAGGTGGTACATCAGCTCGATATAGAAAGGCAACTGGGCCTGCGTCAGCACCTCGAACAGCGTCAGCACATATTCGCCGCGGGTCGTGTACAGGAAGTAGTTGGTATTCTCGATACCCGCCGTAATCCCCCGAAGCGAGACAAACTCGCCCAGATCGAAATGCGCCAGTAGGGCGCGAGCGTCGTCTTCGGAGACAGGGGTGAATACGGCCATTGATGTGCGGGATCTAGGGGTTGACGGGCGCGCGCGCATGCCGGTTTCGGCTGCGGCGGCGCAATTTTAGACCACATGGCGGGCCAGTCTGTCCGACTTGCGGTGGAGCGGATACGGCCGCCCGCCAGACACAAAGCCGCCAAGCACCGTAAAATACCGCATCCCCTTGTTTTGTAGAGTGATTCTTGGACTCCCCCGACTGGCGGCTGTGCGTCGCCCCCATGATCGATGTGACCGACCGCCATTGCCGTTATTTCCACCGGCTGCTGGCGCCGCGCGCACGCTTGTACACGGAAATGATCACCACCGGCGCGTTGTTGCACGGCAATGTCGAGCGGCACCTGGACTTTGACGAGGCCGAGCATCCCGTGGCCTTGCAATTGGGCGGCAGCGAACCCGACGCCCTGGCGCATTCGGCCAGGCTGGGAAAAAAGTGGGGTTACGACGAGATCAACCTGAATTGCGGTTGCCCGTCAGAACGGGTGCAGAAGGGCGCGTTCGGCGCCTGCCTGATGGCGGAGCCCGCCCTGGTGGCCGATTGCATGAAGGCCATGCAGGATGCCGTGGATATCCCTGTCACCGTCAAACACCGGCTTGGCCTGGATTACGACGAGTCCTACGCGTTTGTCCGCGATTTCGTCGGCAAGATCTACGACACCGGCTGCCGGGTGTTCATCGCCCATGCCCGCAATGCGGTACTCAAGGGCCTGACGCCCAAGGACAACCGCGAGATTCCGCCGCTGCGCTACGACGTGGTGCAGCAATTGAAGCGCGACTTCCCGGATTGCACGTTCGTGCTCAACGGCGGTCTGGCCGACGCCGAGCAGTCCGTGCGCGCCGCGGGCGATTTCGACGGTGTCATGCTGGGCCGGGCTGCCTGGCACACGCCGCGAGTGCTGTCCGAGGTGTCCTTGCAGCTATGGCCGTCGCTGCGGCTGCCCAGCGATGCGCAGGTGGTGGACGCGATGATGGGATATGCGACGCGGCAGGTCGCGCGGGGCGTGCCCCTGCGGGTGATGACGCGGCCCATGCTGGGGCTGGTGAATGGCCAGTCCGGTGCGCGCCGCTGGCGCCGCATGCTGTCCGATCCGGCCCTGCTGGCCGCGAACAACCCTGAACTGATCTACGATGCCTGGCGCAGCCAGCGGCATGCGCCGGATATGCGCGGCGCCGCGATCGAAGCGGCGCCGGCTGGGGTTTGACGAGGGGCCAGCCAAGCTGGCCGCGGGCTCAGGACTTGGCCGGTTCGGCGCTTTCCGTGGGCCAATCGCGGATATAGGCCTTCAGCATGTTGTTTTCGAATTGCTGGGCCGCCACGATGGCCTGGGCCATGTCGTAGAACGAAATGACGCCCATCAGGGTGGGGCCGTCCATGACCGGAATGTAGCGCGCGTGCTTTTCGAGCATCAGGCGCTGCACTTCGTCGGCGCTGGTGTTGGGGGACACGCTGACCGGGGCATCGTCCATGATGGAACGGATGGTGGTGTCGCCGGCGCCGCCATGCGCATGCATGTGGCGGATGATCTCGCGGAACGTGAGCATGCCGGTCAGCGTCCCGAATTCCATGATCACCAGCGAGCCTATGTCCTGCTCGCTCATTGTTTGCACGGCCTGGGACACAGGCATGTCGGGCGACGCCGTATAGAGCGTATCGCCCTTGACGCGCAAAATCTCGCTGACCTTCAACATCGGTTCCTCCTGGGCGGTTTACGCCCTAATGCTATTTGCTAATTCTTTTTCGCTTCCAGCTGCAGCACGGGAGCGATTCCATTTTCGGTATTTTGCGCTTCTCCGCAGACTTCTTCCAGCGTGGGCGCATTTTGCTGGGAAATCACGGCCGAGGCGACTCGCAATATCTCGGGGTCATTGCGGACCCTGGGCTGGCCGCGGTCCAGCAGAAAACGGTCCACCACGGGTTCCATCGAGGTTTGCCGGGCGTCGCAGGTCAGAACCCAGAGGCCTTCGGGGCTGCGCGTCGCCAAGCCCATTTCAGCCAGGGTTTCGAGGACTTCGTTCAGTTCGTCCTGGTGCAGGCGCAATTGCGCGGCCAGCAGATTGGCGGGCAGTCCGGGCGGATTGGCCGTCTGCGCCTGGCGCAGCGTGCGCAGCGCATCCACGGCGTCCACGAAGGGCGCGCCCGGATAGCGGTTGATTTCCCAGCGGCCCAGCCGGATCAGCGGCGCGCTGGACGCCAGGATGGCTCCCAGCAGCACGGCCAGCCATGACAGGTAGATCCAGAGCAGGAAGATGGGCAGGGTGGCGAATGCGCCGTAAATGACGGTGTAGGTGGGGAAGCGGGTCAGGTAGTAGGCGAAGGCCGACTTCATGATTTCCAGCACGATCGCAGTCACGCAGCCCCCGACCAGGGCATCGCGCCAGAGAACCTCGCGGTTCGGGACCATGACGAACAGCGTGGCAAAACCCAGGGCGGTCAACACCAGCGGGATGAACGACACCGCAACGCTGACGGCTTCGGGCACGTCCCGCACCAGGCCCAGCGATTCGCGCGCCACGAACGAAGTCGCCCAAAGGCTGGCGCCGGCCACGACGGGGCCCAGCGTGATGATGGCCCAGTACACCAGCGCGCGCTGCCGCAGCGGGCGTTGGCGCGTCACGTGCCAGATGTCGTTGAACGCCTTGTCGATCGTCATGATCAGCAACAGCGAGGTGATCAGCAGGAATACGCCGCCGATGGCGGTCAGGCGTGAAGCCTGGCGCGCGAACTGATTCAGGTAATCCATGATGTTGTCCGAGACGGACGGCGGCATCAGGCTGTTGGTCAGGAAATCCTCGAGCGCGACGCGGAATTCCTGGAATACCGGAAAAGCAGTAAACAGCGACAGGACCACGGCCAGCATCGGCACGATGGCCAGGACGGTCGTGAAGGTGAGGCTGGACGCGACCTGCAGCAGTTTCTCTTCGCTGGCGCGTTCGGCGCTGAAGCGCACAACACGTCCGGCCCTCGCGATCCATGAAGAGCGCGAGGTCGAGTGCTCGGTGGCCGCCGGCGTCGCGGCGGCAGGCTCGGCGGGGCGATTCATCAGGCGATAATAGCAGCATGAACCCTGAACTCAACCCCCGCTTGCGCCTGCTGGCCTCGGTATCGCTGTTCGCCCTGATCGTGCTTTGCGTCACCTGGGAAACCGTGGTGGCGCCGCTGCGGCCGGGCGGTTCCTGGATGCTGCTCAAGGCCCTGCCGCTGGCGTTTCCGCTGCGCGGCATCCTGCGCGGCAATCTTTATACCTATCAGTGGGCCTCGATGCTGTCGCTGCTCTACCTGATGGAGGGCGCGGTGCGGGCCATGTCGGATCCGGCTCCGCTATCCGTGTTGATGGCCTGGGGCGAGATCCTGCTGTCGGCCATTTTCTTCCTTAGCGCCATTTTCTACGTGCGGCCTGCCAAACGGGCTGCCAGGAGGCAACGCGCATGAGCGCCCATACGTTGTCCGACCTGCGCGTCGTCAATTCCTTTGCGGCATTGCCCGCAGCCTTCTACACCCGGCTTGCGCCTCAGGCCTTGAATAATCCGCGCTTGCTGCACGGCAATGCGGAAGCGGCGGAACTGATCGGCCTGGACCCGTCGGCCCTGTCCACGCCCGAGTTCCTGAGCGTGTTTTCCGGCGCCCAACCGCTGCCAGGCGGCGATACGCTGGCGGCGGTCTACAGTGGCCATCAGTTCGGCGTCTGGGCCGGCCAGTTGGGCGATGGCCGCGCCCATCTGTTGGGCGAGGTCGAGGGGCCGCAGGGCAATTGGGAGCTGCAGCTCAAGGGGTCGGGCATGACGCCGTATTCGCGCATGGGCGACGGCCGCGCGGTGCTGCGCTCGTCGGTGCGCGAGTACCTGGCCAGCGAGGCCATGCACGGGCTGGGCGTGCCCACGACGCGGGCGCTGGCGCTGGTGGTGTCCGACGACCCGGTCATGCGGGAAACGGTGGAGACAGCCGCAATTGTGACGCGTATGTCCCCCAGTTTCGTGCGCTTCGGCTCTTTCGAGCATTGGTCGTCGCGCCGCCAGCCCGACATGCTGAAGACGCTGGCGGATTACGTCATAGACCGTTATTACCCGGAATGCCGGGAAGCGGGAACGGGCGAGCCCTCGAATGACGTGATGCCCTATATCAACCTGCTGCGCGCCGTCACCCGGCGTACGGCGCTGCTGATGGCGGACTGGCAGGCGGTGGGCTTCTGCCATGGCGTGATGAATACCGACAACATGTCCATATTGGGGCTGACGCTGGATTATGGCCCCTACGGTTTCATGGACGGTTTCCGGCTGGGCCATGTCTGTAATCACTCGGACTCGGAAGGGCGCTATTCCTGGAACCGCCAGCCGTCCGTCGCCCTCTGGAACCTTTATCGCCTGGGTGGCAGCCTGCACGCGCTGGTGCAGGATGTAGAAGGCCTGCGAGCAGTCCTGGATGAATTTGAGCCGGTCTTCACGCGTGCCTTCCATGACCGCATGGGCGCCAAGCTGGGCCTGGTCGCATGGCGACCGGCCGACGAAGCGTTGCTGGACGATCTGCTCAAGCTGATGGACGCCAATCAGGCGGACTTCACCTTGACCTGGCGTCGCCTGGCCGACGCCTTGTCGGGCCAGCGTAGCGCGTTCGAGGACCTGTTCATCGACCGGCCGGCGGCAGGAGCCTGGCTGGATCGTTTGGTGGCGCGGCACGCGCAGGACGGCCGGCCGATGCAGGATGTAACTGCGGGCATGAATCGCGTGAATCCGCTATACGTGCTGCGCAATCACCTGGCGGAAGAGGCGATTCGGGCGGCCAAAACCGGCGATGCCAGCGAGATCGATACCTTGATGAGGTTGCTGCGCAACCCCTACGAGGCCCAGCCGGGATATGAGCGGTATGCGGGTTTGCCGCCGGATTGGGCGGGCAGCCTGGAGGTCAGCTGTTCGTCTTGAAACCGGCCGCCAGCCGAACAACCGGGACATTTACGAAAGCCGTTTTCCCGCGATTTACGGGAAAATAACCATTTGGACAAGGAATATCGCAGTTTTTTTCATTGCAATCATTCGTTTCCATTGTAAAAGACGTAAGATTGTCGCCAACGGAATACCCGGGGACTCTGCGTCCGCGGGGCATTTGTCGATAATCTTCAAAATAAAGCACTCTAAATATGGCTGGCGCAGATGGTTTGCTGTGTATCGGTCTGCTTGAGGATGACGCCGACTTCCGGGAGGAGTTGGCGTTAGGCTTGGGTGGCTATGGTTTCCGGGTGGCATTCGCCTGTGATAATGCCGCGGCGTTTTATCGCCGGTTGCAGGAACAACCCTGCGACATCGTCATTCTTGACGCCCACCTGCCCGGTGAAGACGGTTTCTCCGTGGCGACCCGCCTGCGCGCCCTCAGCCCCGTCGGTATCGTCATGCTGACAGGTCGCAGCGCGCTGGAAGACCGGGTGCGCGGCCTGGAAGGCGGCGCCGATGTCTACATGACCAAGCCAGTGGATCTGCTGGAACTCAGTTCCGTCATCCGTAGTTTGGCTCGTCGGATGCGTCTTGCGAAGGCGCCTCGGCCGGTGGATGCGGAAACGCGCGCCACCGCGGACACTTCGTGGTCCCTGCAGGACGGGGGCTGGATCCTGGTTGCGCCGGATGGCGCCTCGCTGCATCTGAGCGCCCAGGAACGGACCTTCCTGGTTGCCCTGATGGATGCCGCCGGCAGCGCGGTCAGCCGTCAGGTCCTGGCGGAGTTGTTCCTGCCGGACAGCCCGGGCGGCTTTGAATTGCGCCGCATCGACGTGCTGGTCAGCCGTTTGCGCGCCAAGGCGCAAAGCGCGGGCCTGAAGCTCCCCGTGTTGTCGGTGCGCGGCCAGGGCTACGTGTTCGCGGCCTGAACCCGCCAGAGGCGGTCAAGCCGCCGGAGCGCTGGCCGGCAGGGTGACGACGAAGCGCGTGCCTACGCCTACTTCGCTTTCCATGGTCAGTGTGCCGCCCTGGTTCTGGCAGATGCGCCGGGCCAGGTAGAGCCCGATACCCATGCCTTGCGTTTCGCGGTGCGCTGTGCGCCGGAAATGCGGTTCGAAGATTTTGGCCTGTTCCTCGACGCCTATGCCCGGGCCGCGGTCGGTGACGGCGACCCACGCCATGGGAATGGCGCCCACCCGGGTTTCGCCGGTTTCTATGCGCACGGGCTCATTCGCCGGCGAATACTTGATGGCATTGTGGATCAGGTTGCGTACCACCACGCTGGTCAGCGGACGGTCGCAGTAGACCGGCAGGGAGGGGCTGGCTTGGACCATCAGCGCATGCGCCGTATCGGGCTGCATGGCGGTGACGACATCGAGCACCAGATCCGCCATGTCCGTTTGTTCGCCGCGCGGCATCCAGGCCTGTTCGCCCAGCCTGTCCTGGTTCAGCAACTGATCCATGAGTTCGGTCATCCGGGTGACCGACCGATGAATGCGCGCCAGGCGGTTGTCCACGGCCTCGCCGCTCTCGGCAAGTATCATGTCCAGGGATTGGGCTGCCGCGCTGACGGTGGCCAGCGGTGCGCGCAGTTCGTGCGAGATCAGTGCGTTCATCTGGCGCTGCGTATCCAGCGCGCCGGCCAGTTCTGCCAGCCGCAGTTCGCCTTGGGCAAGGTGTTCCGCGTCGGCGTGCTCGTGGCCTGCGCGTTTCGACCCCAGTTGCGGGTGGCCGTGCTGATGGATCGCCAGCAGGATCAAGGCGCTAGACACCAGCAGCAGTCGCGCCAATTCGGCGATCGTTCCTGCCGCGGCCTGGGGCAGCCAGGCGTCCTGTCCCAGCAGCCAGACCGAGATGCCATAGGCGCCGGCCAAGGCCAGCGCGGTCGCTCGCGCTGGCGACGGACTGGCGGCGCGGACCATGAACCAGGTGGCCAGCGGCAGACTGGCGATGGCGCAGGCCCCGGCGATGGCGGCGGACACGACGCCGTTGCCCGGGGCGTATGCGACGATCAGCGCCAGTACCGCTACCAGCGTCAAGGCCAGGCTGGCCCAGCGGCAGGCCGTCGCCAGTTTGTCGGCGGATGCTTCTTTAAGGATGGGCGCCGTGAGCGCCAGCAGGGCGGCATAGGAGCCGGCTTGCAGCGCCGCCGCCGGCAACAGCGTGGGCATGGAGCGGAAAACCCCTTCGATCAACATGAAGGCCAGCCCCGCGCCGAAAATGGCATTGCGGGTGGCCGCCCATGCGACTGCGCAGGCCACGCCACAGGCCGTGGCGACACCGGCTGTCAGGCCCAGATGCAGGTCTTCGTGTGAAACGCCTACGCCGTAGGCCAGCGCCGCGTCGGGGCCGAGCAAGGCGCATAGCAGCATCCCCACGCGAGGCAGCATGGCTTGCCGAACCGCGGAGGCGTTACCGGTGCGCCGCAGGCGGGAAGGCCAGCGGGCGCGAAAAAGCCAACAGATGCGAAGCAGCATGCCTTCCGTCAACTGGAAACCCATGGATGATCAGGTGCGATGTCGTGCGTCTGGGCGGAGTTTACGACAGGCCCGCGCATGGCATGGACGCCCAGGCCCGCCAGGACGTTTTGCGTGGCAATGTCTGGCACGTCCTCGGCGTAGACCGCGATATTCAGCGCGGCCGCGGTGGCCACCACCGTGGCGGCGAGGTGCTGGCTGCCCGGACTGTGGAGCAGGCCGGCGATGAAGCCGCCGCACAGCTTCAGATAGGACAAGGGGAATTCGTGCAGGTGCTCGATGGCGCCGAACTGGTACGACAGTCGGCTTACACCGACGCGGGCGCCCGCAGCCACGACGATGTCGCAAAGCGGGTGCAAGTCGGTTCCCTGAGCGGCCAGGGCCGCCGCGTCGATTTCCACGATCAGGCGCGCGCTCAGGGCGGGGCGGTCGGTCAGCATGCGTTGAAGCCTGGACTGGAACGACGGTTGGGCGATCGATGCCAGCGAAATCGGCACTGCCAGCGCGCCGGAGCGCGCATACAGCCAGTCCAGCCCCAGGCGGATGGCTTGTATGTCGCATTCGGCGGACAGGCCGAGGCGGACGGCGGGAGGCATGAAGATCGAAGCCGGAACGGGGTCGGCGCCGCTGGTGTCGTGCAGGGTCAGGCTGGCTTCCTGGTGCAGCAGGCCGCCGGAAAGATCGTGCAGAGGCTGCACGGACAAGGAGAACCTGTGTTGTTCGAGCGCCGTGACCAGAGCGTCATGCCAGCTGTATTCGCCGATGTGCGTGCTGTCCGGCGCGCGGCTGGCCGAGGCTATCTGGTCGTCGTCGGCGCTTTCGGCGCACATCAGCGCGTGATCCAGCCGTGCCAGGATGTCGCTCATGCTGTCTCCTGGCGCGTAGGTGGCCATCGCCAGGGCCCAGCGGCAGGATTCATGCTTGTCCATGGGCACGCGCAGCGAGCGCAGTTCGCGCCGCACCCGCTCGGCCAGCAGGCTGGCCTGAGGCGCCGAGGCGCGGGGCAGCAGCAGCGCAAAATCCGAACCGCTGATGCGCGCGAGCATGGCCCCCGGAGCGCCGAATTCAGCGACCAGCTTGCGCAGCCGGTCCGAAGACGAGCGCAGCCACTGGTCCGTGAACGCGCGCGAGAGGTGCCGGTTGATCTGCGCCAAATCGCGTTGACGAAACATCAGCAGATGGCCGCCCGCATCAGGGTCCTTGTCCGCCAGCGCCAATCTGAATTGGTCGACAAAATACTTGCGGTTGTGCAGCCGGGTGACGGGATCCCTGTAGATCTCGCTCTGTAGCGATTCGATCCGAGCATTCTGTTCCTGGACCGTGGCGGCGACCAGGCGTTGAGCGTCCACCAGCGCCTGGTCGACACCCGCCTGTTCGCTGGCGCCATTCGATGTCTTGCGGTCGCCAGGCGCGAGCGCGCGCTCGCGTTCACGGACGTCGCGTGAGATGCGCGCTTCTATTCGCCGCGCCAGATTCACGCAGAACAGGGCCCACAGCAGGCTCGCGGCCAGCACCAGTCCCAGGACCCGCACGCCGCCTTGCCATAGCGTATCGCGAGCAGTCCGCGAATCTGCTTGCACGGTCACGACGCCTTGCGAACTGCCGTCTGGCGCAGCGTAAGGCCGCGAGACGGCGGGTGCGACCATGTTCAGCCAGGCATCACGCCAATCGTGCTCTCTGGTTTGTGGGTCGGTTTGCGGCGTTTGCCGTTCGACCACGGGCGCGCCATTGTCGTCCGTGATGCGCACCAGCGCATATTCCCCTCCTGCAAACATGTCATCCACCAGCGCAGTCCGTTCTTCGGGGGCGGCGGCCGCATGCGACAAGGCCCAGGCCAGCGCATTAGCGCCGTCGTCGCTTTGCCGCGCCAACTCCGCGCTCAGATAGCGGTGCGCGGCCAGCATTCCCACCGTCTGTGCGCCGAGCAGAACGAGGCCGATCAGGAGGGCGGTGAAGAAAAGTAGCCGGCGGAATGTGGACATGTATTTGGAGGTTCCCTTCCTGGCCGTTGCGTGGCCTGCACTGAGGACTGCCAGGTGTCCGGATGGAATGGCGTCGGATCGAGATCAGGGCTGGAGGGCCGGGATACGGGTGTGATACGAGTCACTAATACATCAGTGGTACAGCAATTCTACATGTCACAGAACGTGCCGAATATTACTAAATTCACGCCGTAAGACGCCAAGCTGTGCAATTATTTCGAAGCTGTCTGATTTTCAATGACAACTATCGAGACACGGTGTATTAATTTTTCGGGTGTAGCTGTCGTAAGTAGTAGGCGAGCATGGCGCAAGGGCCGGCGCCAGTCTGTCGTGGCTCATCCCAAACCCTCCGTGAGCAACCAAAGTAACCGTAGGAATACAGGGAAAAGAGGTGCGTTGCCTCTGAAGTGTGGCGTTTTTTGCGAAAATAATGCATATTTTAAAAAATGTTACAGTCCTTGGGTTCCCTTTCGAACCGCAACGCCAGGGGCTTATGGATAGGGGGCTTCGTGCGTGAGAGTTACCTGCTCGCACTGTGCCTGACGCTTGCGGGCGCACTTGTAGCGATATGCTGGGTCTTCGTACGCAGGGAACGCCTGCTGCGTCAACGCCTGACGCGCGATGAACTGACCGGGGTCCTGAATCAGCAGGAATTGCACCGGCGCGCCCGTGCCTGGCTCAACGATGCCGAGGGCCGTTCGCGCCGCGGCGCTTTCTTTCTGGTGAGCTTCGAGCAATACGCCGAGATCAGCGCCATGTTGCGCGCCGGCGAAGACCAGGCTCTGCTGGTGCAGGTGGCCAATCGCCTGGGCCTGATCTGCCGGTCCATGGGCGGCATGGTGGCGCGTTCGGGGGCGGATGCGTTCACGGTCTGCGCACCCGACGTGGATGAGGCCGGAGCCGCTCAGGTGTCGGCCAAGCTGCTGGAAGCCCTGAGCGTGCCTTACGAACTCGGCGGGCGTCCCCTGATGGCGATGTTCCGCGTCGGCGCTGCCCTGTATCCCGAGCATGGCCGCAGCGTGGAAGAACTGCAGCGCTGCGTGCAGGTCGCCTTGCTGCCGCTGAAGGAGCGCGGCGGGCCGGGCTGGAACCTGTTCGATTTCCGCATGCTGGCGCGCCAGCGCGACCAGCAGGGGCTGGAGAACGACCTGCGGCTGGCGCTGACCACGCCGGACATGGATCAGTTCGAACTGTATTACCAGCCGGTCTGTGACAGCGGCACCGGCATGGTGCAGGGCTGCGAGGCGCTGCTGCGCTGGCATCACCCCGTGCTCGGCAGCGTCTCGCCCGCGGTGACCATCGAATTGGCCGAGCGCAGCGGCCTGATCGTGCCGCTGGGGGCCTGGATATTGGAGCGGGCATGTACCCAGGCTGCGTTATGGCCGGCGACCTGGCGCGTGCATGTGAACCTGTCAGTCAAGCAGATGAACGAGGATGGCCTGGTCGAACTCGTGTCGAATGCGCTTGCGGCCGCAAACCTTGCCCCGCGCAAGCTGGTGCTGGAAATCACGGAATCTCTCTTCATCCTGCACTACGAACGGCACGTGAAGATCCTGAACACGTTGCGGGCGATGGGCATCGGCGTGGCGCTGGACGACTTCGGCTGCGGCTATTCCAGCCTGAACCACCTGCGCTGCCTGCCGATCGATTGGGTCAAGATCGACCGCAGCTTCATCTCAGCGCTGGAATCCGACGCCGGCAGCCGCGAGGTGGTCTCGGCGCTGTTCGGCCTGTGCCAGGCGATGCATCTGCCGGTGGTGGCCGAGGGCGTCGAAACCGAGGGCCAGCGTGAAATCCTGAAGTCGCTGGGATGCCGGGTCATGCAGGGTTTCCTGTTGGGACGTCCCGCACCGGCCTCCGAAATCCAGGCTTTGGCCTCGGCGGTGTCATAATCGGGGTTGCTTGCAAACCCCACCTGTTGACTCCCTATGCCCGGCAATACCCTAGGTACCCTCTTTACCGTCACCAATTTCGGCGAATCCCACGGGCCAGCCATCGGTTGCGTCGTGGACGGCTGTCCTCCGGGGCTGTCGCTGGATGCCTCCGACATCCAGCTCGAACTGGACCGTCGCCGTCCCGGCACGTCGCGCCATGTTACGCAGCGCCAGGAAGCCGACCAGGTGGAAATCCTGTCGGGCGTATACGAGGGAGTGACCACGGGTACGCCCATCGGCCTGCTGATCCGCAACACAGACGCGCGCAGCAAGGACTACTCCAACATCGCCGACACGTTTCGACCGGGCCATGCCGACTATGCCTATTGGCGCAAGTTCGGCGTGCGCGATCCGCGCGGGGGCGGCCGTTCTTCGGCGCGCCTGACGGCGCCGACCGTCGCGGCAGGCGCCATCGCCAAGAAATGGCTGGCGGAGCAATACGGCGTCAAGGTGCGCGGCTACATGAGCCAGTTGGGGCCCATTGCAATCCCCTTCGATTCCTGGGAAGAGGTTCCCAATAATCCGTTCTATGCGCCCAATGCCGCAGTCGTGCCCGAACTGGAGGCCTACATGGACCAGTTGCGCCGCGACGGCGACTCCGTCGGCGCCCGGATCGAGGTCGTGGCCGAGAACCTGCCCGCGGGCTGGGGCGAACCGATCTATGACCGGCTGGACGCCGACATCGCGCACGTCATGATGGGCCTGAATGCCGTGAAGGGCGTGTCGATCGGCGCGGGCTTTGACAGCATCGCTCAGCGCGGCTCGGAGCACGGCGACGAAATCACTCCGGACGGTTTCCTGACCAATAACGCGGGCGGGGTGCTGGGCGGCATTTCCACTGGTCAGCCAGTCACCGTTTCGCTGGCCATCAAGCCTACCTCCAGTATCCGCGTCGAGCGCCGCTCCGTGAACCGCGCCAATGACCCGGTCATGGTGCAGACGCTGGGTCGCCATGACCCTTGCGTCGGCATCCGCGCCACGCCCATCGCTGAGGCGATGCTGGCGCTGGTCTTGATCGACCACGCCTTGCGCCACCGCGGCCAGTGTGGCGATCCGGTAGTCTGATACGCTGTTGCTCTTCGAATTGCCTGGGAGGTCTGCCATGAACCGGAAACGTCTTCTGCTGCGCAACGCGGGTGCAGCGCTCGCGCTGGCAGCCCTGGCGGGCTGCACGGGCATGAATACCACGCAGTCGGGCGCCATTGGCGTCAACCGGACCCAGTACATGTCCAGCATGGTGCCTTCGCAGGCGCTGGAACAGGAAGCGACCCAGCAGTACGCCGACATACTCAAGCAGGCGCAGGCCAAGGGCCTGCTGGACCGCGACCCCCAACAGGTGGCGCGGGTCCGCACCATTTCCCAGCGGCTGATCGCGCAGGCAGGAGTCTTCCGGCCTGACGCCGCCAGCTGGAAATGGGAAGTGCATGTGCTGTCCAGCAACGAGATCAATGCCTGGTGCATGCCGGGCGGCAAGATCGCTGTCTACACGGGCCTGCTTGGCAAGATCAAGCCCACGGACGATGAGCTGGCGGCGGTGCTGGGCCATGAGATTTCGCACGCCTTGCGGGAGCACGCGCGCGAACGAGTGTCCCAGCAGATGGCGACCAATCTGGGGCTGTCGGTGCTGGCGATCGCCACGGGTTCTTCCGCGGCGTCCGACTTGGGCGGACAGTTCACCAGCGTCATGTTCACGCTGCCCAATAGCCGCACGCATGAAACCGAAGCCGACCGCATGGGTGTGGAGCTTGCGGCCAGGGCGGGATTCGATCCGCGCGCCGCCGTGACGCTGTGGCAGAAAATGGGCGCGGCCGACCAGGGCAGCGCACCGCCCGAGATCCTGTCGACTCACCCGTCCGCCGCATCGCGCATCAGCGATCTGCAGGCCGCAGCCCAGCAGGTGCTGCCGCTGTACGAACAGTCCAAGGGCAAAGCCTCCCGCTGAGGCTCTAGCGGCGGCCGTGACTATTACGGCCGCCTCGATCCGCTGTCTTATGCCGCGGCTGTCTTGACGCCGGGGCCGCGCATGACGGCGATGCCCAGCCTGGCCAGAATGCGTTGGGTTTCGGCATCCGGCACATCTTCTGCATAGACCGCTATCTTCAGGCCGCGCGCGGTTTCCAGCACCGATGCCGTCAACTGCTGGCTGCCGGGGCTTTGGGACATGCCGCCGACGAAGCCGCCGCCCAGTTTCACGTACGACAAGGGCAGGGTGTGCAGTTGCGCAACTGCGCCGAACTGCTGAGCCAGGCGGCGCACGCCGATATGCGTGCCGAACTCCGAGGCGACGCGGGCCAGCGTGGCGATCTGCTCGTGGCATTCCACCAGGCCGTGCGCATCGATTTCCAGGTACAGGCGCCGCGCCAGAGACCGGTGTTCGGTCAGCAGCAGCGCCAATTGGCGGAAGAACTTCTGGCCCCGCAACGAGGGCAGAGCCACCCGAACAGCCAATTCGCCAGGGTTGGCGGCCAGCCAGTCCAGTCCCAGGCTCACGGCCTCCAGGTCGCAATCGGCCACCAGATCCAGACGCACGGCCGGCGGGATGAACAGCGTGGCGGGTATCGGCACCTGGTCGGCCGCGGTTCGCAGCATCAGCATCGCTTCGGTGCGGACGGTGCTGCCGTCGGTGGCTTGCAGGGCTTCCGTGGCCAGCTCGAAGCGGTGCTCTTCCAAAGCGGATTGGATCGCGTCCTTCCAGGCGCGTTCGCCCGATTCCGAAGGCGACTGCATGTCGGTCGCGCCAGCGATCACGACATGGTCGTTGCCGGCGCTTTCCGCCCGCATCAAGCCGAAGTCCAGGCGCGCAAGCACCGGCCCGGCCTGGCTGCCGTGGCCATAGTCGGTCATGGCCTGCGCCCAGCGGCACAGATGTCCTTCACCCACGGGGATGCGGGACGCGTGCAGGTCGGCGCGCACCTGCTCGGCCACCATCATGGCCTGGGGCGCCGCGCAACCGGGCAGCAGCAGGGCGAAATCCGAGCCGTTCAGACGGGCCAGCAGGGGCGATGCCACATGCATGCTCTTGAGTGTGCCGCGGATGCGTTCGCAGGCCGTGCGCAGCCATTGGTCGATGAACTCGCGCGGCATATGGCGATTCAGGTCCGCCAGGTCGCGCTGGCGGAACACCAGGACGTGGCCGCCGTCGATGCTGCGGACGGTCGTGAGGGCAGGGGCCTCCAGCGCGCGGCGGAACTCGTTGACGAAGTACTTGCGGTTGGGCAGGCCCGTGACTGGGTCCTGGTTCAGTTCCAGTTCCAGCGATTCGATCTTGGCGTTCTGTTCTTCGACGCTGGCATGGATGCGTTCGCGGGTCTGGTTCAACGCCTGCACCACCCCGGACAGTTCAGGCACGCGCGCCTCGACCTGTTCCGTCGGGGATTCCTGGCCGATGCTGCGCACGTGATCGCTGATTTCACGCAGCAGGCGGTTCTTGATCCAGCCCACCAGCATGAAGGCGAACACGGCCCAAAGAATGCCGGCGCCCACCACCAGGGCGATCATCTTGAGGCTGCTGCGCCACAGGGCTTCCCAGGCATAGGCGTCGTTGGCGATCAGCGTGACCTCGCCGATCTGGCGCCAGCCGTCGCTGACGGCATGGCTGGCCGATTGCGTCGTCAAGGGAGCCAGCGCCTGAAACCAGGCGGGGACCGACGCCGCGGTGGCCGTGGATTTCCGTTCGATCAGGACCTTGCCTTCAGGATCGCTCAAGCGCACCAGCGAGAAATGCCCGCCGTCGTACAGCGCCGACACCAGCAGCTCTTGCACGACCGGGTCGTTGTTCGCGGGCTGCGACAGCGACAGCGCCAGCGACACGGCAGCGTCTGTGCTCTGCACTTGCAGTTGGCCGGACAGGTACTCCCGGGCGGAATTCACGCTGAGCGCGAGCGTGCCCAGCAGGATGACGCCGATGGCGAGGGTAACGCTGAGCAATAGCTGTCGAAGTATGGACATAGTCTTATTTCCGGACATCAGGGGCGCACGCCTTCCCGTTCCATGCGTTGAAGTAGATCACGCCAGCGGCTGAGACGGTCAACCGGCGCGGCGGGCTTGCCGTCCACATAGACGCCGTCCGCATTGAAACTGAATACTGGCGTCAGGTCGCGGCGCTGCGTGGCGGGCAAAATGGTCGAGATCAGGTTGTCCAGCACCAGCGGCACGGCGTTGGGGGTTTCGTAATAGCCCAGCACCATGTGGGCGATCTGGGTGCTGCTGGCCGCGCCGCCGATGCGCGCGCGGACGTAGATGAAGCGCAGTTTGTTGGCAGGCACGCCCAGCGCCAGCAGCGTGAAGTACTTGCCGATGACGTAGTCTTCGCAATCGCCCGCGCCCCTGCCCAGCGATTCTAATGGCGTGGCCCAATAATCGGCCTGTTTCCAGATGGTGATGTCCTCGCCGGACATCAGGGAGCGGTTCCAGAAATCATTGGCCTGTGTCAGTGCGCCTTTTTCCTGGGCAGGGGCGGGGCTGCGCATCAATTGCAGCCATTCCGAAACCGCCTTGGAGCCTTTTGCGCCATAGCGGCTGGCCGACAGGCTTTGCAGCCGGTCGGCATTCACTTCCAGGGCGGAACTTCCGCCCCAGCCGCAAGCCAGGCATAGCAAAGCCAATCGGCACAGATTCAGCGTGCGGCGGAAACGGCGGGACGATGGCATGAAACGGATTTTCACATTTTTCCGGGCATCTTAGATGCGCCTTGGGAAAAAATGCGTCATGCGGGCGCGGGAAGATCCTGCTGGGTCTTCCCTGGAGCTATTGCTCAGGCATGGTCGACGGCCAGCATACCTTTTTGCAGCAAGTCATTGATGATGGCCTGGTTGCTCATGGATTGGCCGTGGGCATCGTGGGTGAGGTCCACGTTTTCCAACACGATCTTTTGGCTCGCACCCATGGTACTCAGCTTGCCCCGGGTATTCACATCGATGACCGTATCGTTGCCTTCCAGGTGGAAAGCCAGGTACTTGGAGAGTGAGCCGTCATCCTCGCCGACCAGCAATCCTTGCAGATCCAGAATGTCGCCGCCATCGGCGGGCTTCAGGATCGAGAAGTCCTTGATCGTGTCTACGGCTGGCGTGCCTGCGGCGCCTTGGTCGTCGAGTACCCATTTGAACGTATCGCTGCCCGAACCGCCGTACAGAATGTCATTGCCCTTGCCCCCGATCAGCACGTCGTTACCTGCATCGCCAAACAGCGTGTCGCTGCCGGTGCCGCCCGACAGGACGTCATTGCCCTCATCTCCGTGGAGCTGGTCATTTCCACCCTGGCCGTAAAGAATATCGTTGGCCGCGCCGCCATGCAGCTCGTCGTTGCCGCCGCGCAGATCGCCCTGCACGTCGAAAAGCGCGTGGTTGTCCGAGATGAACTTGTGTAGATCGGCGTCGGTCGGTTGGATGCCGTTCTTCAATAGCAGGAACTGCTTGAGCGCGTCGAGGCTGGCCCCGTCGGGAAGACCTGCGGGCCTGGCGGCGTTGCCGTCAACGTTCCACGGCAAGTGATCAGTGTTGATTGCATCACCAAACAGGATGTCCGAGCCCTCTCCACCATGAATCTTGTCGTTAGCGACCGGAGTCGTTCTGTCATAGAGCAAGGCCGCTTGCAGATCCGACGGCCTCTGCAGGAACTGCGAGTTGCCAGTACGAGCAAGGTCACTGTCGATGAGATCCGAACCGTTGTCTGGGCGGCCTGAGTACCACATCCGGATCGTGTTGATAGCGATAGACGCGCCGAAACCGCCATTGATATTGTTGACTATGAACTGGTACCTATAGTCGCCAGGACCGTGGATAAGTGTTTTGGTGTTGGCGTCTGTACCTGCCTCGACTTCTGCCCACGTCGAACCGATCCGCTTTAGCAAGACCCACTTGAACGTGCCAACTTCACGCAATTCTCCCGCATTCACCGTATCGAAGTCGAACGAGACGCCTGCGGAATGGGTCACCGTAATTCTGTCGGCTTCGCGCATGGTTACGGCGAAGGGCTGGCCGTCTGCCGTCGTGTCGGCAATGACCAGGAAGTGGGCGATCTCCGTAAAGGGACCCTCATCCTTCACTGCGTAGCTGCCATAACCTACTCTGCCGTCACCCTCTTGCTGCCAATTCTCGGGATCGTTCGCAGTCAATAGATCTGAATCACCGCCGTCGAACTGAAGAAGATTCTTGTAGTACGTGAATTCGCCGCCGGTGTTGTCATATTTGTCGAGTACGGCGTTATCGAATTTGAAGGTCCCAGAAGTATGAGAAAGGGTGCCAACGCCAATGGCATGCACGTCGCTGATTTCGGCGAGATTGCTGAATTCAGCGTCGCGGTCGTAAGTCAGTTCTAATTCCGGAACGCCATTTGTCAGGAAGTAGGTCAGGTTCTTGTACGGATTGCCGTTGCTGTCAACCGTTGGCTGGCCGTCGAACCAGTCCTTGGTTGCATGGAAGGCCGCGCCATATGGTTTGGTCCAGCTATATGGCTGTAGGCCAAGAAGGGTGTCCACGATTTCGTCAACATTGTCGGGTGTCAGCCCCGAAACCGTCTTCTGCAGCGTGGTTCTGTGGTTCCCGAAAGTGATCAGTGATACGTTGATGGTGCCGTCATGAACCGCCAGTTGAGTCTCCAGCATGGTCTTTAGGGCTGTCTTGACCGTATCGAGTGGTGTTGCCGCGTTGGAATCAACAACCCAATTCATTGAATACGACAGATCCAGAACCAGAGCAATGTTGTAGCTTGTACCCGGCATCACGTTCTTCACCATGCCACCCTGGTCGCCCAGCAGCACGTCGTTGCCCGAGCCGCCGTTCAAGGTTTCGTCATCGTTGTTGCCACTGACGAATTGGTCCAGATGCAGCTTGAACGTTTGCTGACTAGATGTGTCGTGCCCCCCGTTGGCGGTGCCGCCGGTATCCTTGACGCGAAAGTCGAAGGAGGCGCCGGCGTCTATGCCGGTATTGAAAGCGCCGGACTCGAACACCAACTTGCCGCTGGCCAGATCCCCGGCACTGATCTCCTGCCCCTGTACCACCGGCTTTCCGTCCAGCAACAGCATGCCGCAGGAGGGCAGGGAGTCGATGATCACGGAGTGCATCGAATCGCCTTCCCCTGAATCGGAGAAAGGAAAGTCGTCGAGACCGAATATGTAGCTATTGCCAGCCGCTACGTTGCCGGTGAAGTCCAGCGAGACGGGGGCGTCATTGACGGACTGGACCTGGAGATCGAGGGTGGATGAGGTCGTCGTCGCACCGTCCGTCGCGGTGTACGTGATCGGCGGGACATCTCCGTTCCAGTTCGAATCCGGCGTAAAGACATAGCTGCCATCCGCTTTGATGAGGATCGAACCCACGCCAACGAGATTTGCGGTACTGCCTGCGTCGTACTTTGTGTCGTTGACAGTGAAGGTTGTGATTGTCAGCGTGTCGTTGTCGACGTCGACCGCGCCTATGAGCACGTTGCCAGACGCCGAGTGGTCCTCCGATAATTGGTGGACTTGGGCTAGAAGGACTGGCGCGTCGTTGGTTCCGAGGATTTCGATCGTGAGGGTGGCGATGGCCGTGCCTCCCTCTCCATCGGAAACGGAGTAGGTAATCGAACTGTGGGCTTTTTCGCCGATGCCGAGATGCTGGAAGGCAGAGCCAGGGTTGAAGGTGTAGGAACCGTCGGCATTCAGCGTGAAGCTACCGCCATGAGTCCCGGCGATCGCCACGCCGACATTGGCTGCGCTGCCGTTGACGCGTAAAACAAACAGGGTGTCGCCATCCGGATCGCTGTCATTGGCCAGTACACCGTGCTGGGCGTTGACGTTGAGGGTGGTGTCCTCGTCCGCGGTGCCCGTATCGTCGGCAACGACAGGGATCGTATGGATGACGTTCCAGTGGAATTCCTGGGACGTCGTGGCGCCGGACGCGTCGGTCGCAGTAATGGTGGCCGTATACCTTCCGCCGACACCGCCCTGCGAAGCGGAATGGTCGACATCACCGCCGATAATTCCGGTGTTCGGGTCGATGCTCAAGCCGGGCGGTAAGCCGGTGGCGGCAAAGGTAAGCCTGTCGCTGGTGTCTGGGTCCGAGAAGTGGCCGGAAACGTCGTAGCGCACGCTCGTCTGCGCATCCAGGCTGGAGGTATCGGAGATCGTGGTGGAAACCGGACCGTCGTTGACGCCGGCGATCGTCACGACGACCGTTGCCGTGGCGGCGGCACCGCTGGGGTCCGTGATGGAGTACGAAACGGTACTGGTGGCGGTTTCGCCCGCGGCCAGGTGTTGATGCTCTTTCCCCGGCGTGTAGACGTAGCTCCCGTCAGCCAGAACAGTGAACGTGCCGCCATTGCTGCCCGCGACCGTAACGCCGCTCGAGGTCATGGTCCTGCCGCCGACCGACGCTATTGCCAATGGATCGCCGTCTGGGTCCGTGTCGTTCGCGAGCAGGTTGCCGCGCACCTGATGGTTCTGCTCACCTAGTCCTGCATCGTCTCGTGCGGCGGGCGCATGGTTGACGCTGACCGGCGTGGGTGTCTCGTCGTCGTTGCTGATGGCGCCAGTGCTGGACATGCGAGGCAGTACTGCATCGCTGCGACCGGGATTGGAATAGCTCAGATCAAGCGGACTGGTGGTTTCAAGAAGGCGCGCCAAACGGACGAAGCTGCTGCCACCGGCGCTACCCCCGCCTGCTACCACGGCGGCGGTGGGATCGAGTTCATCGAACAGATCGCGGCCATTGCGCAGGGCTGCCAGCAAACGTTCGGAGTCGGTGCCTTTGGGGGGCGTGAACGCCGCTTCGGACACATCGTCGAGCGTGCCGGTCATTTCGCTGGTCAGCGCGACCTCGCGGCCTTCGCCGATGATGATCGGCATGCCGTTTTCGACTTGAAGGGAAACCGTGGCGCCTGACGCCGTGACGACGTCACTGCCGGCAGGAACCTTGCTGCCGAGGTGCAGTTCGGTCAGGGATCCGTCGCCATGGCGCAACCACGCGCGACCGGAAATTTCGTTGACGATTGCGGGAGACGTATTGGCCATGTTGGTTCCCTCTTCAGGGCGTTATCCAAGATGGCCAGATACTAGATGTCGTTGCCGGGACTAGATACTGGCAACACTTATAGGGTCAAGCAGCAATGCAGATGCTAGGCGGGAAATGCACCGCCGGGAAGGCCGTTGCCGGCCTTCCCGGGGCTTGCTGCTTAGCTGTGGTCGACGTTCAGCTTACCCTTCTGCAGCAGGTCGTTGATGATGGCCTGATTGCTCATGGCCTGACCGTTCGCGTCATGGGTGAGATCAACGTTCTCCAGCACGATCTTCTGATCCGCGCCCTGGGAGCCAAGCTTGCCCTGGGTGTTGATCTCGACGAGCGTATTGTTGGAGTTGGCCGGATCCTGCTTGAAGTTCAAGTACTGCGACAGGTTGCCGTCCTTCTCGCCCACGAGCAGGTCCTTCAGGTCCAGCACATCCCCGCCGTCGACGACCGAGGCCTTCGAGAAGTCCTTGATCGTGTCGATCGCAGGCTGCGCCGTGGTGCCCTGGTCGCCAAGCTGCCACTTGAACGTGTCGCTGCCGCCGTCACCCCACATGGTGTCGTTGCCCTTGCCGCCGACCAGGATGTCGTTGCCGGCGCCGCCGTGGAGCTCGTCGTTGCCGGTTCCGCCATAGAGCTTGTCGTTGCCGTCATCACCCCACAGGACATCGTTGCCGCCCTGGCCGTAGATGATGTCGTCGCCCTTGCCGCCATGCAATTCGTCATTGCCGCCACGCGTGTCGCCAGCCGCATCGAACTGACCCGGATTCTGCTTGATGAACTCGTATATCCGTTCGTTCGTCGGGGCGACGCCGTCCACCGCCTTGAGGTAGTCCTTCAGCGAGTCGAGACCGCCACCATTGTGGGATCCCGCGGGATTGCCGGCCCACGCGAGGTGGTCGGTGTTGATCGCGTCACCGAAGATGATGTCGTTGCCGTCGCCACCGTAGACCGTGTCGTGGCCGACTTCGGCCGGATTGCTCGTGCTGCTGCCTCCCTTGAGAGCGGCCTCCAGGTCGTTGGCGGTGTTGACGATGTCAATTGCGCCAGTCTTGCCGTACACGGTTTGGTATCCCGAGGGATTGCCGAACCAGTCCCACCCGGTGGGCAGCCTGATCTGGCCATCGCCGGAGCTGTCCGTGTTATCGAAAAAGCGCAGGATGTTGCTGTCGATGCCGGTTCCGATGCCGATCCCGTGGACCTTGCTGGCGCCGTTGAGGGCTTTGAAGGCGTCGACGGCTTCCTTCATGGTGTTGTAGTCGGTATCGTTACCCGGTCCCTTGACGCTCCCTCCGTTGTTGTAGTACTGCGTCGGGTTGCCGTCGGTCAGGAAGAACGTCAGGTTTTCGAACTTCACCCCATTCGGGTTCGCTTTACCTTGGTCAGCAAACCATTTCACGGTAGCGTCGAACGCCGCCTCGTAGTTGGTGCCCGCGGTATCGCCGCTCGCAATCGTGAGTTTGTTGATAGCCTCGATCAACTTGCTCAGGTTGGCCTGCGTGAGGTTGTTGAACGTGATCGGATCTTGAGCATGGGTTGCGAAGCCGATCAGCGATACGTTGACGACGCCGTCGTGGTGCTCCAGGTCGGCGGCGAGCTTGACCAGCGCGTCCTTAACCAGTTGCATGCGGTTGACACCGGAACCGGACTGCGCGGACATGCTGCCTGAACGGTCCACCACCAGCGCAATGTTGTAGTTCGTGCCGGGGGTGACGTTCGTGACGTAGCCGCCCTGGTCCGCCAGGATGACGTCATCACCCGACCCGCCGTTCAGCGGCGGTTTGCCGCCGCTGCCGCTGTCGTCATTGCCATGGGTCACCAGGTGATCGGCGGAGATGACGAACTTGTGCTCGGTCGAGGTGTCGTTGCCGCCATTCGCCGTGCCGCCATTGTCCTTCACTTGGAAATTGAAGGAGCTGTCCTGCTTGTCGGCGCCCGGCGTGAACTTCAGCAGGCCTTGTTCGATGGCCGACTTCGGAATCTCCATGCCGGCCGTGACCGGCTTGCCGTTATAGGTCATCGTGCCGCTGGTGGGCGGTTGGGTGATGATGACGCTTTGCAGGCTGTTGCCTTCCGCTCCATCGTCGAAGCGGAAATCGTTCAGCGAGAAGACGTACTGGTTATCGCCAACTTCCAGGTTCGCGGAACCGTCCACGGTCGTGGGCGCGTCGTTGACGCCATTGATGGTGATGGTGATGGTGCTGGTGGCCGAGCCGTCGGCGGAGGCGACCGTGTAGGTCTCGACGATGCTTTCGCCCGCCTTGAGGAACTGGATCGCGGCGTTGTTGACGTTGTAGGTATAGGTGCCATCGGGTTTCATTACGATGACGCCCAGCGCTCCGCCGGCATGCGTGCTGTTGGTGAGCTTGAGGGTGGCGGTGTCGAAGGTCGACTGGCCGGCATCGGGATCCGTGATCGTGACCGCGCCCTTGACGGTGAGATTTCCGCCCGTGACGTTCACATCTTCCGTGACCGACCGGAAGTCGTTGGTCATCACCGGCACGTCATTGGTGCCATTGATCGTGATGGTGATGGTCGTGGTGCTGAAGTCGCCGTCGGAATCGCGGATGGTGTACGAGAACACGTCCGAGAGCTTGTCGCCTTGCCCCAGTGCATTGACGCGCGGATCGGTGTTGTTCAGGGTATAGGTATAGGTGCCATCGGCGTGGATGGTGATCTTGCCGTACACGCCATTGACCTCGGCGTTGACGTTGCCTTCGATCGCCTTGTTCGCGTTGGCCGAACCCTTGGCCACGCCGACCACCGTGGTCACGTCGGCGCCCACGGCGTCCGCACCGGTGCCGGTGATGACGTTGCCGGTGGCTTCCAAGACCTTGTCTTCCGTCACACTGGCCGTGTCCGGCTTTGCCTCGGGCGCCGTGTCGGTGATCTGGATGATCAGGCTGCCGCTGCTGCCGTGGCCGCCAGCATTCTTGGCGGTCACGATGAAGTCGTCATGCACGCTGTCCTTGCCGTTCGAGTGATTCTGGGATTTCCCCTTCTCGGTATAGGTGTAAGTGAGCTTGCCGGTAGCTGGATCGTAGCCGGTGATCTTGAGCGTGCCCTTGCCCGTGGTCAGGCTGACGGGGTTGGCATTCGTCGCCTTGGTGACGTCCACGCCATTTACGTCGACGCTCACGATGCCCAACGCCGCGGAAATCTGCATCGTTCCCGTAACGGTGTCGCCGGTGGCTTCCGCCACCTTGTTCGTCGCGTTCGTAACGGCGGATTCCGCGGTGGAGGTCACGTTGAAATGCGTGTTCACCTTGTCGCCGTCGCCATCCGTTCCGGTAACGCCAACCGTGAAGTCCATCGGGCCGGCGGGAACGCTTTCCGTATAGGAGCCGGTCGTGAGGAAGGACATCCTGACGCCGCTGCCCGCGGTGACCTCGATGCTATCGAATTGAGTGAACGAGGGGGTGCCCTGGCTCAACATCTCCTTCGTGATGTGAATGGCGCCAGTCGTACTGTTCACGGGTACGGAGATCATCTTGGAGACGCCGTCGCTCCATACCGTGATATTGAGCGTGCCGCTTCCCTTGACTTCCGCGACATTCAGCTTGAAATCCGAGAGGGCTTCGTTGAAGTCCATGCGGAAGCTTTCGCCCGAGTCGAAGGAGGTGTTGCCGATCCCGAACGAATTTCCGCTGCCGAACGTGTTGGCATTGAACGTCTTTCCGCCGCCGGCGCTCAGCGTGGCATAGCCGAGGTCATAGGTGGATTGGGGGTTGTTGCTGATCGAGGAGGCCAAGTCGATCGACGCGGTCGTCCCGGGCCGGGCTTCGTGCTGGGTGACGGTATAGCCGCCCTCCGGATTCAGGGTCACCGTGAAGATCTTGGTCCCGTTGGGCGAGAAGATGTCGACCGAAGACTTGTTGAGCGCGCTGGTCGTCCAGTTCTGCGGCAGCTGACCGACAGACGACACGACCAGCGTGGCGCCCACGGCGTCGGCGCCCGTATGGAATTCCAGGGTGCCGGTGGCGCTGGTGGCGGCATTCTCCATCACAGTATTGGAGACGGCGCCGAATTCCGGACTGTCATCCTCGATATTGATCGTGATGGTGCCGTTGCTGGTGGCGTGGCCATCGCTGACCTGCACGCCGATACCCAGCTGGAGCACGTCCTCGACCGAGTTCGTCGGGTGATCCACTTGGCCCGACAGGGTTACGGTGTAGCCGCCCGCGTCGGTCATCGTGACAGTGATGACGGAGTTTCCGTGGAAGTCCTTGCCGACCAGGGTGTGGCCATTGTCCGACAGGGTCCAGACGACAGGTTTTCCTTGTGAGGTCAGGGCGTTGTCCGCCGGCTTGACCAAGGTGACGGTATGGGTGTCCTTCACATCCAAATCGGAGATGGTCAGGTTGCCGGAGTAGGTGACAGCGTTCGTCGTATCCGTGGTGCCATTGCTGTCAGGTATGCCGTGCGGCAGGCCTTCTTCAGACAGGTTGATGCTGGCGCTGCTGATCGAGGGCAGATCGTTCGTGCCGGTGATCGTAATCGTCAGCACGGCCTCGCTCTTGTCGCCGTCGGCATCGGTGATGGTGTAGCGGATGGTCTCGGTCAGCAATTCGCCCGCCTGCAGCCCCTGGACAGCTTGCAGGCTGTTGTTGAGCTGATAGGACCAGGTGCCGTCGCCATTGTCTACCAGCGTGCCGTACTTGGCATCGCCGGTAGTGATGACCGTCGTGACTGCATCGGCGCCGAGCGTGTCGTTGCCCAACAAGTTGCCGGAGATGGGGGCGGTCGTGCCTTCCGTGATGCCCGCCGTGTCGTTCTTGGCTTCCGGAGCGGTGTCGGTGATGAGCACGACCAGGTCGTCGGACTTGACCTGGTTGGCCGCATCGGTGACGGTGACGGTGAACTTGTCGGTGACGGAGTCGTCGCCGGCGGTGTGGTTCTTGGCCGTCCCGTCCT
>NZ_JACUZS010000006.1:0-354637 GCF_014851465.1 Achromobacter sp. ACM04 | reverse complement strand
CGGCGGCGGCCTGCTGGGCGGATTGGTGGGCGGCGTGAACGTGGCGGCCGGCGCGGGCGCCGGTGCGGGCGCGGGCGCCTCCGCCGGCGCGCCTCCCGCCACGGGAGGATCGGGCGGCACGAGCGGCGGCGCGGCCAACGGCGGACTGCTCGGTGGTTTGCTGGGCGGGGTGACGGGCAGCCTGACGGGCGGCACGGCGGCGGGCGGGTCTTCCGGCGGGACCGCCAACGGCGGCCTGCTGGGCGGACTGCTCGGCGGCCTGGCCGGCAAGAAGTAATCCATCGCAACCGCCAGGAACCCACATCATGCTGCAACAACAGACCTACTTTCACCACGAGCATGTGACCGGCATGGCTGAATCAGCAGTAAGCAACCGGCGGTCCGGCATGCTGGACGAAATCGTCCTGCTGCTGGGCCGGCAGTTCGCCGCCTACAACGCGGCATGCCAGTCGGCCCTGGCGGAGAAGCTGGGCATTCCCCTGGCGGATCTGAAGGCGCTGGAGCTGGTCATGGAGTTCGATGCCCTTCCAACCGGCCATCTGGCTCAGTTGATGGGCATCAGCTCCGGCGGCGCGACCGCCTTGATCAACCGGCTGGAGGCGGCCGGTTATGTCCAGCGCGGCCGCCACCCGCTGGACCGCCGGATGATCGTGATCCGGCCGGTCGAGGAATCGTGCCAGGCGCTGGCGCAGGAACGGCAGTGGATCGCCGAGGCCATCGCCACGACGGCGCGCGGGTATGACACCGCGGAACTGGAGGCAGTGCATGCGTTCCTGACGCGTTGCGGCCGCAACCTGAAGCGCGACACCCTGGCCTGGCTGGAGACAGGCAGCGCGCATCAGGCCGGGTAGCAAGACGGCGGGGGCCTCCGCCCCCGCTGCTTCGAACGCCGGATCAGGCCGCTTCGCGCGGCCCGAAGTGCAGGCGCGGCACCGCGGCCAGCAACCTGCGCGTCATGTCCTGGCGCGGTTCGTGCAGAACCGCATCGGCCTGTCCCAATTCGATGATGCGCCCGCCGTCCATGACGGCGATGCGGTCCGCCAGATATTCGACCACGCCGAAGTTGTGCGTGATGAACAGGTAGGCGATGCCCAACTCTGCCTGCAGCTCGCGCAGCAGGTCCAGGATCTGGGCCTGCACGGAAACGTCCAGCGCCGATGTGGGCTCATCGCAGATCAACACTTTGGGCTCGACCGCCAGCGCCCGCGCAATGGCGATCCGTTGACGCTGGCCGCCCGAGAATTCATGCGGATAGCGCGCCAGGGTATTGGACGGCAGGCCCACACGCTCTATCAGCCTTGCGGCGTGCGTGCGGCGCGATTCCTTGTCCATGCCGCTGCGCAGGGACGCCAGCCCCTCATCCAGGATGTCGCCCACCCGCATGCGCGGGTCGAGCGAGGCATAGGGATCCTGGAACACGATCTGGATGTCCTGCCTCAGGCGCTGCAGCGTGCGCCGGTCCGCGGACAGCACGTCCTGCCCTTGCAGCATGGCCCGGCCTGAAACGCGCGCGCCGTCGATCAGGCGCAGCAGCGCCTTGCCCGTGGTGGTCTTGCCGCAGCCGGACTCGCCCAGCAAGGCCAGCGTCTCGCCCGCCTTCAGGGTGAAGGTCACGCCATCCACGGCCTTGACCCAGCTTGCGATGCGCCGCAGCGGCCCCTTGCGCACGGGGTAATGGACCTTCAGGTCCTGCACGTCCAGCACCACTGCCGCTTCGCCCGCCTGGGCGCTGGCGGCCAGCCGGGCCTCGTCGCGCGCCATGGCCTCGCGGCCGCTTGCCGTGAGCGGCGTGCCTCGCTTTTCAAACGTGGGGATCGCTTCGAACAACTGCCGCGCATAGGGATGTTTGGGTGCGCGGAAGAATTCCTCGGCGTCGGCGCTTTCAACGATCTCGCCGCCGCGCATCAGCGCCACATGATGGGCGACGTTCTTCACCACCGCGAGGTCGTGGGTGATCAGCAGCACCGCCATGCCCATTTCCCGCTGGATGTCGGCCAGCAGGTCCAGCACCTGCGCCTGCACCGTCACGTCCAGCGCGGTGGTGGGCTCGTCGGCGATGAGCAGCACAGGCTCGGCCGCCAGCGCGATGGCGATCATGACGCGCTGCTTCTGGCCGCCCGAGAACTGGAAGGGATAGTCGTCGATGCGCCGCTCGGGCTCCGGGATGCCTACCCGCCGCAGCCAGTCCACGGCTCGGGCGCGCGCCGCCGCGCCACGCAAGGGAGTATGGGCGATCAGCGTTTCGATGATCTGGTCGCCCACCCGCATGACCGGGTTCAGGCTGGTGGACGGCTCCTGGAAGATGATGCCGATGCGCCCGCCGCGCACGCCGCGCATGGCGCTTTCCGGCAGGCGGTTGAGGTCTTCTCCGTCCAGGTCGATCTGTCCGCCCACGATGCGGCCGGCGTCGGGCAGCAGGCGCAGGAGCGCCAGCGCCGTCATGCTCTTGCCGCACCCCGATTCGCCGACCAGCGCAAAGGTCTGGCGCCTGGAGATCGCCAGCTGCAGGCGCTTGACCGCATGCGTCATGCCGCTTTCGCCGGCGATATCGACGTCCAGGCCGTGCACTTCAAGCAAGGGAGCCTGGCTCATGGCGCATCTCCCGGACGGGACTGGCGCGTATCGGTCGCCAGGGCCGTACGCGGTGCGCGGCCGAACAGGCCGAACCGCGCCATGCGGCCAGGCTTGTAGCGGCGCGTACGCGGATCGAAGGCATCGCGCACCGCGTCGGCGAACAGGTTGGCGGCCAGCACCAGCGCCAGCATGAACAGGAATGCGGTCAAGAGGTTCCACCAGATCATCGGGTCTCGGGACATTTCCAGACGGGCGCCATCGATCATGGAGCCGAAGGAGTTCATGCTGGGATCCACGCCTATGCCCAGATAGGACAGCACCGCCTCGTACAGGACCAGGCCGGAAAATTCCAGCACCACGGTAATCAGGACCAGATGCGCCACATTGGGCAGCAGATGGCGGGTCATGATGCGCCAGTGCGAGACACCGAAGGCCCGCGCCGCCTGCACGTATTCCAGCTCGCGCAGCTTGAGGGTTTCGGCGCGCAGCAGGCGGCACAGCCCGGCCCAGCCCGTGAAACCCAGGATCATGCAGAGCAGGAACAGCCGCAGGTCGGCGCGCGCGGCCGAGGTGTCGAACAGGTCGGCGTGATTGTCGATGTACACCTGCATCATCAACGCGCAGGCGGCCACGAGCAGCACGCCTGGAATCGAGGTGATGGTGGTGTAGAGATACTGGATGCCGTCGTCGACCTTGCCCTTGAAATAACCGGCGGCGATGCCGAAGACGATGGCCGGCGGCAGCATGGCTATGGTGGTGAGGCTGCCGATGACCAGCGCGGTGCGGATGCTCTTGAGCGCCTGCCACAACACGTCGTTGCCGATGCGGTCGGTGCCCAGCGCGTGATAGCCGCTGGACAGGCCGGCCAGGGCGCCTGCCGTCAGGCACAGCAGCGTGAAGGTGACGGCCATGGCGCGCCAGGGCACGTCCGAAGCCGCCTCGTCGGCGGCCCTTGCGGCGCGCCGCCTGGCCAAGCCCGCATACATCAGCCCGATCACGACGGCGGACACCGCAAGCCCTGCGGCCAGGCCCAGCCCTAGCCGCTTGGCGACATCGCCCAGGTGGTCGCGATCGGCGTCTTCCAGATGCACGCCCGCCCCTCGCAGCCGGGGAAAGTCGCGCACCGGCTTGTCGTTGACGAGCATGGTTTCCTTGGTGAACTGCCGTATCGCCAAGGGCTCGGAATAGGTCTTTTCCGGCGTCGTCAGCACCGAGCCGGTGAGCAGCCCGTCCAGCGCCGAGCGCACCGCGGGCGCATAGGCCGGCGGTGCGTCGGCGGCCGCGCCGGGGGCCGGCGGCAGCAGCGGCCGGTAATGCACCGAGTCCAGCAGACCCACCACCACGAACGCGGCCAGAATCACCGCCGAGCACATGGCGGGCGTGTCGCGCGCCACGCGCGCCCAGGTCGCGCGCAGGTTCGGGCTGCGCCGCACATGCCAGACATAGGCCAGCGCGCCCAGCACCATGAGCCACAGCGCGATATCGGTCCAGAGGAAGACGAACTTGGGCATGGCGGCTACTCGAATCGGACGCGGGGGTCGGCCAGCGTGTAGGAAATGTCGGCCAGGATCAGCCCCACGATATAGAGGGCGGCGCCCAGGAACACCATGGCGCGCACGATGGAGAAGTCCTGCGCGTTGATGGCGTCGATGGTGTAGCTGCCCAGGCCGGGAATGCCGAAGAAGGACTCCGCGATCAGGCTGCCCATGAAGAGCAGCGGCAGCGCGGCCACCGTGCTGGTCAGGATGGGCAGCATGGCGTTGCGCAGCACGTGCCGGAACAGCACGATGCGTTCAGCCAGGCCCTTGGAGCGCGCGGTGCGCACATAGTCCTTGCCGATCTCCTCCAGGAACAGGGTGCGGTAGAAGCGCGCCTCCGGACCCAGCCGCGACACGATCGCGACCAGCACCGGCAACGCCAGGAACTTGACCACGTCCAGCCCGCCCGAAAAGCCCGAGAACGGCACCAGCCGCAGCAGCTTCGCAAAGACCCATTGGCCGGCGATGATGTAGAACAGGCTGGAGATGGACAGCAGCAGCACGCAGACCACCACGCCCCAGAAATCGAGCCGCGTGGCGCGGAAATACACCAGCGTCAGGGAAAAGACAATGCTGACGAAGAGTCCCAGGAAGAACGTAGGCACCGCCAGCGCCAGGCTGGGGCCCATGCGCGTCTTGATCTCGCGGCCGATGTCGCGTCCGCCGTCGGACGCGCCGAAGTCCATGACCAGCAAGGGCACCGAACGCTGGTAGAACACCGTGTCGGTCAGCTGCGCCGCGCCTTGCGCCTTGGCGTTGAAGAACAGCGGTTTGTCGTAGCCGCGCTCGACCTTCCATTTCTCCACGGCTTCCTGGTTGGCGCGCTGCCCGCCGATGGCCAGCCGCGCCATGTCGTCGGGCGTGTTCACAGCGAAGAACAGGATGAAGGTGAAAAGATTCACGCCGATCAGGATCAGCACGCCGTACAGCAACCGGCGGATCACGTAGCCGATCATGATTGATGCTCCTTGCCCAGGGCCGGCGCGAATGCCGTCTGCCGTTCACGCCGCTTTAGCGCCACATACGACGGCCATATCGCCAGCGCCAGCAACAGCGCGAACAGGCCTATGGGCCACCACCTCGGATAGTTCCACTCGTCGATCTTCTGCTGCCGCAGGACCGGGTCTATCTTCATGTACTGCAGCGTATTGCGTACCATCTGGGTCGGCTTGGCATTGCCGACCCATTGCTGGTAGGCGCCGCCCGACATCGGAAAATAGCCGAACATCCAGGGCGCGTCGCGCTGCACGATGGCGGTCATCTTGGCGATGAGCTGCTCCTTTTCAGGGCCATCGTCCAGGAACTTCATCTGCTCGAAGAGGCGGTCGTATTCGGGGCTGGCGTAGTTGGCCGCGTTCTCGCCGCCGCCCTTGGCCTTGGCGTTGGGACCGTACAGCAGGAACAGGAAGTTCTCGGCGTCGGGATAGTCGGCGTTCCAGCCCCACAGGAAGATCTGCGCGGACCCGCGCATCATCTTGTCCTGGAAGCGGTTGTAGTCGGTGGCGCGCACGTCCAGCTGCACGCCGATCTTGGCCATCTGGCGCCGCATCCAGTCGAACTGCGGATTGGAGCCGCCGCCCTGCATCGAGTCGTAATAGAGCACCAGCGGCGCGCCGGTCTTGGCGTTGCGGCCGTCTGGGTAGCCGGCTTCGGCCAGCAGGCGGCGGGCCACGTCCACGGACTTGCGCACGGGCTTGCCGTCGACCAGGTTGTAGACCACCGGGTTCACGCCCTCGGGCGGTTCGCGGTAGCCGAGCACGCCCGGCGGCACCGGGCCGTAGGCCACTGAAGCCTGGCTGTTTTCGAACACCGCGACGTACTCTTCCCAGTCGAAGGCGATGCTGATGGCCTGGCGCAGCTTGCGGTTCCGTTCTTCCTGCTCCGGCGTGTCGCCCTTGCCCACCACCGGGTCCAGCCAGTTGAAGCCCATGTACCAGTTGGCGGTCTCGACGGTCGTGGGCAGCTTGATGCCGTGTTCGTTGTACAGGCGCGCCTTGTCCTGGCTGTCGCCGGCCGCGACCAGCATGGCCACGCCGTACTCGCCGCGCTCGATCTGCGGCACGTCGTAATAGCCCTGCAGGAACTTGCCGGTCAGCGGGATGGCTTCCTTTTCAACGCTGAATTCCGCGCGGTCGATGAAGGGCGTGGGCTTGCCGCAGTCGGCCAGCAGCCCCGCGGCCGCGTCGCCGGGCTCGCCTTCGCAGGGATAGGGTTCGCCGTGGAAGTTGGGGTTGCGGCCCAGCACGTGGCGGCGGTTCTGCAGCGACTCCACCAGCATGTAGGGGCCGGTGCCGACTGGCCAGGTATTGAACGACAGGTCGTGCGCCGCCATGCCGGGCTGGCTGTAGAAGCGGTCCGCTTCCCAGGGGATGGGCGCGGTGAAGGTCATGGCCAGCCAGTACTTGAACTGCGGGTACTTGCCGTTCACGCGGATGCGCAGCGTGTGCGGATCCAGCGCCTGCACGCCCGTAAACCCGTCGGCCTCGCGCAGGTCCAGCCAGGGCGCACCGGCACCGCCCGGCATGTCTTGCCGCAGCGCCTGGTCGCGCTGGCGCAGCCGGTCCGCATACTCCTTCAGGCCCGTCACGTGCTCGGTCATGAGGCTGGAGATCGGCGACACCACGCGCGGGCTGACCAGGCGCCGGAACGCGTAGACGTAATCGTCGGCCGTCAGTTCGCGCGTGCCGGTGCGCGGGAAATCGGGAATGTAGAACTTGTCGTCCAGTTCGCCCGGCGCAAGCGGAAAGTAGTCGTAGCTGCCATCGGTCTTGCGGGCGAATGCCGGGTGCGGCGCGTAGCGCGCCCCCGGCCGGATCTTGATGTCGTAGATGCTTTGCGCGATCTGCTCGCCGGGCGCGTCGGCGGGCAACGTATTGCCCTGCGCATCCAGGTAGACGGGCGGGTCGATCGACGCCGCCGCGCGCGGCACCAGTTCGTAGGGCCGCTTCAGGTAGTGGTAGCCGTACAGCGTCTCATAGATGTTGTACGTATAAGGGGTCTCGTCGCCGGAATAAGAGCTGGCCGGATCCAGGTACTTCGGAGATCGCTTGACGAAGGCGGAAAACAGCGTGTTCTGGCTTTCGGCGCCGGACGGATAGGGGCTGTTGATGGGGCTTTCTTGCGAGCAGCCCGCCAACGCCAGCGACAGCAGCATGGCCGCCGCCCAGAGCCGCTTCAATGCACGCATGGAAACCTTCCCTTCGAATCGTTGCGACAGAGGATAGCAAACACGGGCCGGGGACCATACCCAGGCATCCCCCAGGGCTGGCGGCGCTCGGGCGCGGCGTTCCGGGCCGGCCCGCGCGGGTTCAACCGCACTGGCGCTGCCGCCAGCAGTCGTAGCGCCACTTCCAGGGTTGCATGGCGCCGGGCTGCGCCCACAGGCCGCGCCCGGCCGCCTTGGCCTGGCGCTGCAGGTCCGGCATGGCCTTGTCGCGCAGGTAGTCGCCCTGGCGCGCCGTATAGGCCCAGGCGTAGCCGGCCTCCACCTGCAGGCGGTTGGCCGAACGGCCGTCATCCAGGATCAGGGCGCAGACTTCCCGGCCGTACTGGTCCTTCTCGTAGCATTGCGCGCTTAGCGTCTTGCCCGCGACCAGGCCGGCCAGGTTCTTGCGCGCGGCCTCGGCATAGGGTTGCCCGGGCTGGTCGGACCCGTGGCCCTCTTCCGGCGCATCGATACTGTCCATGCGGATGCGGTGCTGACCGTCGGACGCGCGCAGCGTCACGGTGTCGCCGTCGGCCACGTTGACGATCATGCCGGTAAGCGTATAGCTGCCCTGCGGAATGCCGCCAGCCAGCGTCGCGCCGGGCCGGCCCTGGGCTGAAGGCGCCGGCCGTTCAGCCCGGTCCTGCCCCTCTCTTCCCGAAGGCTGCAGCCAGTTGACGATGGCGCCTGCCGCCGCAAGGATCACGGCGACGATCAGGGCGGTCAGCTTGCTGCCGCCGCGTAAAGGGGATTTGCCACGCACCAGCCAGGCTCCAGGAAGGAAAACGCAGGCAGTTTGCCATAAAGGCGAGGCGTGGAGTCGCCCGCTACAGCCACCCCGACTTGCGGAAGCGCCAATACAGGACCGAACAGATCGACACGATGACGCCCAGCGTGATCGGATAGCCCCAGGGCGATTTCAGTTCGGGCATGAATTCAAAGTTCATGCCGTAGATGCCGGCAATGGCCGTGGGCACCGCCAGGATGGCGGCCCAGGACGCCAGCTTGCGGGTGGTGTCGTTCTGCGCGGCCTGGCCTATCATCAGGCTGGCTTCAAAGGCGAAGGCCAGGGATTCGCGCAGCGAGTTGAAAAGTTCATCCACGCGCAGCACGCGGTCGGCGACCTCGCCGAAATACGGACGGGCATGCTCGTCCACCGCGGACATCTCGACCCGCGCCAGGCGTCGGCAGATTTCGGCCAGCGGCGACACCACGGTATGGATGCGCAGCAGGTCGCGGCGCTGCCGGTACAGCCTGCGGATGTCCGAGTCCTTGGCGCCTCGGATCAGCAGCTTCTGTTCGGCGCCTTCGACCACGGATTCGATCTTGCCGGCGGCCGCGACATAGCGATCCACCAGCCAGTCCAGCAGTTCGGAAGCCACATAATCGCTGCCGCGCTTGAGCAGGTCGGGCGAGGCTTCCAGCCGTTCGCGCAAGGGGCTATGGCCGGCGGTGGCGCCGCGCCGCACCGTGACCAAAAAGCCATCGCCGATCAGGAACTGGGTCTCGCCGAAGATGGGGCGCTCGGCCTCGACCTCGACCGTGATGGCGACGATGAGGATCATGTTGCCGTAGTCGATGATCTTCGGCCGCCGGTGGGATTCCAGCATTTCTTCCTGGTTCTTGTCGCAGGCGCCAAGTTCGCTGGCGACCTTCGCCAGCACTTCCGGGCGCGGATTGCGCAGGCCGATCCACAGCATGCCGTGGTCCTGGCTGACGTACTGGGCGACTTCGTCGATGGGAACCTCGCGTTCCCGCCGTCCGTTCACATAGGCGATCGATGCGACGACCTCTCGTTTCGAGTCGTCGGCGGTATGTTCTTCAGTAGACATAAACACCCTTTTGCAATGCGATCCCTGCCGGACAGCTTATGCGTATCGGCCGATGATAGCCCAGCCTACGAGAACAGGTTCCGCACCCGCTTGGCCACGTCCACGCTGGGCGCTTGAGGCTCCTTCGGCGCGGCGCGCCCGGCGGGCAGGTCCGGCAGCTTGGGCAGGTGGTCGAACAGCGGCAGCATCGCATTGGTGATGTAGCGCGTGCGCGATCCGTAGACGTGCCGGTCGCCCATGCCGGTCTGCTGGTGCACGTAGAAGCGCTGCGGCACGATGAGCTGCAGGCGTTCCTTGGCGCGTGTCATCGCCACATACAACAGGCGGCGCTCTTCCTCGATTTCCTCGGCCGTGCCGGTGCTCATGTCCGACGGGATGCAGCCGTCCACCACGTTCAGGACATAGACCGCCTTCCATTCCTGTCCCTTGGCGGAATGGATGGTGGAAAGGATCATGTAGTCCTCGTCGCGATGCGGCGCGCCGGACTCGTCGCTGGTGGCGTCCGGCGGATCCAGCGTCAGTTCGGTCAGGAAGCGTTCGCGCGAGCCGTAGCCCGCGGCGATGCGCACCAACTGGTCCAGGTCGGCGCGGCGCACGCGCGCATCGTCATACAGGCGTTCCAGCTGCGCGCCATACCAGCGCAGGGCCAGGTCCACGTCGGCGGGCCATTTCAGCGCGGGGTCGCACAAGGCCGCATACGTATCGGCGAAAGCGCCCCACTCTTCCTGCGCCGCCGCGCCCGGCTTGAATTCGCGCAGCGCGCGCAGCGGTTCGGCGGAGGCGGACATGGCGTCCATCAGCTTGCCCGCCGTGGCCGGGCCGATGCCGGGCAGCAACTGCGCCACGCGAAAGCCCGCCATGCGGCCGCGCGGATTCTCCGCCCAGCGCAACAGCGACAACAGGTCCTTTACGTGCGCGGCCTCCAGGAAGCGCAGCCCGCCGAACTTCACGAAGGGAATGTTGCGGCGGGTCAGTTCAAGTTCCAGCGCGGCGCTGTGGCTGGCGGTGCGGAACAGCGCCGCCTGCGACTTGAGCGTGGCCCCGCCTTCGCGCTGCGCCAGCACCTGGTCGGCCACCCAGCGCGCCTGGCCGGCTTCGTCGCTGACCGTCACCAGTTCGGGCAGCTGGGACGACTGGCGATCGGTCCACAGGTCCTTGGCGTAACGTTCCGTGGCCAGGCCGATCACGGCATTGGACGCGTTCAGGATGGGCTGGGTGGAACGGTAGTTGCGGTCCAGCGTGATGACCCTGGCCGGGTTGGGAAACTGGTTCGGAAAGTCCAGGATGTTGCGCACCGTGGCCGCGCGGAACGAATAGATGGATTGGGCATCGTCGCCCACCACCGTCAGGCCGCGGCCGTCGGGCTTCATCGCCAGCAGGATGGCGGATTGCAAGCGGTTGGTGTCCTGGTATTCGTCCACCAGTACGTGGTCGAAGCGCGCGCCCACGTCGGCCGCGATGCCGGGGTCGCCCATCATCTCGGCCCAGTACAGCAGCAGGTCGTCGTAGTCCAGCACCTGCTGGTCCTGCTTGGCCGCGACGTAGGCGCGAAACAGGTTCTTGAGTTCGTCTTCCCATTGGGCGCACCAGGGGAAGGAGGTCTTCAGCACGTCGGCCACCGGGGTCTGGCTGTTGACCACGCGCGAATAGATGGCGAGGCAGGTGCCCTTGAGCGGAAAGCGCGACTTGGTGGACGACAGGCCCAGTTCGTGGCGCACCATGCCCATCAGGTCCTCGGCGTCGCCGCGGTCGTGGATGGTGAAAGCCTCGGACAGGCCGATGCGTTGCGCGCAATCGCGCAGCAGGCGCGCGCCGATCGCGTGGAAGGTGCCGGCCCAGGGCAGCGACGGCGCCTGCTGCGTGGCGCGCAGCCTCATCACCCGCTGCAGCACCGAGCCCACGCGCCGCTCCATTTCCAGCGCCGCGCGGCGCGAGAAGGTCAACAGCAGCATGCGCTGGGGATCGGCGCCGTTCAGGATCAGGTGCGCGACCCGGTGGGCCAGCGTATTGGTCTTGCCCGAGCCTGCCCCGGCGATCACCAGCAGGGGGCCGTCGTCTCCCGGCGCGCCGGCCACGCCGAATTCGGCGGCCTCGCGTTGGGCGGGGTTGAGATCGGCCAGGGGATCGGGGCGTTCGGCGGACGGGTTGGACGTATCGGTTTGGTCGGACATGGGGCGGGGCCGCAGCAAGGCAGCCGCTGAAAACGGCGAGCCCGGACATTGCCGGGCTTCGGATGAACACTGTATATTTATACAGAATTTTTTCAATAAAGTCTGATTCGCCTGTGGCCATGCGCCTCTTGACCGGCACCGCCTCCTGGACCGATCCCACCCTGCTGGCCTGCGGCCGCTTCTACCCGCCCGAGGTCCGCAGCGCCGAAGCGCGGCTGCGCTTCTATGCCTCGCGCTTTCCCATGGCCGAGGTCGATTCCAGCTATTACGCCATGCCCACGGCCGAAAACGCCTACTTGTGGGCGCAGCGCACGCCGGACGATTTCGTCTTCAACATCAAGGCCTTCCGGCTGTTCACCGGCCATCAGACGCCGCTATCCGCGCTGCCCGCGGACATCCGGCGCGAACTGCCCGATTGGCCGGAACCCGTCATTTACCACGACCGCATGCCCGCCGACCTGCGCGATGAACTCTGGCGCCGCTACCAGCTTGCGCTGGAACCCTTGCGCATGACGGGCAAGCTGGGCGCGGTGCATTTCCAGTTTCCGCCCTGGATCCGGCGCGACGCGCGCGGCCGGGCGCGGGTGGCCGACTGCGCGCGTCGCATGGAAGAACACCTGGTGTCGGTGGAATTCCGCCACCGCAGCTGGTTCGAGTCGCCCTCCGCCACCACGGACACCCTGGCCTTCGAACGCGATCTCGGCGTGGTCCATACGGTGGTCGATAGCCCCCAAGGCTTCGACAACACCGTGCCCGCGGTCTGGGAGTGCACCCATCCGGAGCTGACGCTGCTGCGCCTGCACGGACGCAATACGGCCGCCTGGAACGTGTCCGGCGCCGCGTCCTCGGGCCGCTTCCAATACGAATACTCGGAACAGGAGCTGGCCGAACTGGCCGAGCGCTTCGCGCGGCTGGCGGCGCAAAGCGCCCAGGCGCACGCGGTGTTCAACACCAACTTCGAAGACCAGGGCATGCGCAACGCCGCGGCCTTCGCGGCGGCGCTAGCGCCCGCCTGACGCCGCCAGCGCGACGGACGCGCGCGCCACTTCGTTCAGGCTGTCCAGCAGCACCTCGAATTTGCGCGCAATGTCGTGCTCCGGCACGCAGGCATAGCCCAGCAGCAGGCCCGGCCGGCGGCCCTCGTCGTTGACGTAGTAGCGCGACAGCGCGCGCGTAAGCACGCCCTTGCTGCGCGCCACATCCACCACGCGCAGATCGTCCATGTCCTCGGGCAGCGTCAGCACCAGATGCAGCCCCGCCATGCTGGCGTCGCGATGCAGCCAATCCGGCCCCAGCCTGCGTTCAATCAGATTGACCAGCATGGCGCGGCGGCGTCCGTACAGCATGCGCATGCGGCGGATGTGGGCGGCGTAGTGGCCTTCCGAGATGAACGTGGCCAGGGCCGCGTGCGTCATCAGGTGGCCCTCGCGGTAGAGCTCGGCGTGCGCTGCCTGGAACGCGGCGGTCAGTGTCTTGGGCAGCACCAGGTAGCCCACGCGCAGGCCCGGATACAAGGTCTTGCTGAAGGTTCCCATGTAGATCACGGGCGCGTCGGGTTCCAAGCCCAACAGCGAAGCGATGGGCCGGCCGGAGAAGCGGAATTCGCTGTCGTAGTCGTCTTCGATGATCCAGCTGCCGCTTTGCCGCGCCACCGCCAGCAACTGGCGCCGGCGCGTCAGCGACATGACCGGCCCCAGCGGATACTGGTGCGAGGGCGTGACGAAGATGAAACGCGGCGGCGTGCCCACGGTCTCCGGCAGGCGCATGCCCTCCTCGTCCACCGGCAGGTGCACGGTGTGCAGGCCGTTGGCCTGCAGCACGGTGCGCGCGCCCCAGTAGCCAGGATCCTCGACCCAGGCGGTCTCGCCGGCTTCGCCCAGGATGCGGGTGGTCAGGTCGATGGCCTGGTGCGAACCTTCGGTGATGATGATCTGCTCGGGATCGCAATCGATCGAGCGCGTCAGCGCCAGATGCTGCGCCAGCGCCTCGCGCAGGGCCGGCAGCCCGCCGCCGTAGGCGTAGGTCAGCAGGTCGGGCGAGGGATTGCGCCACAGGGCGCTGAAAATGCGGCCGAACTTCTTGTGCGGGAATTCGGTCAGGTCGGGCACGCCGGGCATGAAGGCGCCCCATTGGTAGGGCGAGGCCGAGACGCCGTCGACGATGGCGGCGCCGCGCGGCGACAGCGCCGGGCGCGGCTGCGCGGGCGGCGGCTGGCGCTTGCGCCGGCCGCTGGCCAGGTAGGAATCCGGCACCGAGGCGTTGACGAAGGTGCCGTTGCCCTGGCGACTGCGGGTGTAGCCTTCAGCCAGCAGTTGACTATAGACGTGGACCACGGTGTTGCGGGCGATGCCGAGCTCTGCCGCCAGGTCCCGCGAGGCGGGCAGGCGCGAGTCCGCGGCAATGGCTCCATCCAGGATGGCTTCGCGGATGCCGCGGTACAGCCGCTTGTTCATGGGCTCGCTGGAGCCGTCCGCCAGCCGCAGCTGCAGCAAGTCACCGACTATGGACCGCAATTGGTTCTACCCGATTTATAAAAGTGGTTCCCACAAATGGGGCCATCGTAGCATTAAATAAGGTTTTCCCGCCCCATCATGCTCGCAGAGGCTGAGATGAAGAATCAGGACCTGAATACCCGCCGTTCCCTGGCCACGCCCCGCGGCGTCGGCGTCATGTGCGACTTCTACGCGGTGCGCGCCGAAAACGCCACCCTGTGGGACGCCAATGGCAAGGAATATATCGATTTCGCAGGCGGCATCGCCGTCCTGAACACGGGCCACCTGCACCCGAAGATCAAGGCCGCGGTCTCCGCGCAGCTGGACAACTTCACGCACACGGCCTATCAGATCGTGCCGTACGAAGGCTATGTCTCGCTGGCCGAGCGCATCAACCGCCTCGCCCCCATCGACGGCCTGAAGAAGAGCGCCTTCTTCACCACCGGCGTCGAAGCCGTCGAAAACGCCATCAAGATCGCGCGCTCGGCCACCGGCCGCTCGGGCGTCATCGCCTTCTCGGGTTCGTTCCACGGCCGCACCATGCTGGGCATGGCGCTGACCGGCAAGGTCGCCCCGTACAAGCTGTCGTTCGGTCCGATGCCGGGCGACATCTATCACGTGCCCTTCCCCAACGCCACCCAGTCCATCACCGTGGCGGACTCGCTCAAGGGACTGGACCTGCTGTTCAAGTGCGACATCGATCCCAAGCGCGTCGCGGCCATCATTCTGGAACCTGTCCAGGGCGAAGGCGGCTTCAACATCACCCCGCCGGAACTGATGACGGCGCTGCGCAAGATCTGCGACGAACACGGCATCCTGCTGATCGCCGACGAAGTCCAGACCGGCTTCGGCCGCACCGGCAAGCTGTTCGCCATGGAACACCACTCGGTCCAGGCCGACCTGATCACCATGGCCAAGAGCCTGGGCGGCGGCTTCCCGATCTCGGGCGTGGTCGGCCGCGCCGACGTCATGGACGCGCCTGCGGCCGGCGGCCTGGGCGGCACCTACGCCGGCAACCCGCTGGCGGTCGCCGCGGCGCATGCCGTGCTGGACGTGATCGCCGAGGAAAAGCTGTGCGAACGCGCCGTCACCCTGGGCGACAAGCTGCGCGCGCACCTGGAAGGCCTGCGCGCCAAGGTGCCGGGCATCGCCGACGTGCGCGGCCTGGGCTCCATGGTCGCCCTGGAACTGAACGATCCCGCCACCGGCAAGCCGGACGCGGAAGCGGTCAAGCGTGTGCAAGCCCGCGCCATCGAAAAGGGCCTGATTTTGCTAAGCTGCGGTGTGTACGGCAACGTCCTGCGCTTCCTGTACCCCTTGACCATCCCCGACGCCCAGTTCGATCGCGCGCTGGCCATCCTGTCCGAGGCGCTCGCCGCCTGACGCACAGGACCTGAACTACCGGTATTCCGGCGGGCAGGCACAAGTTTTGCGGGCGTAGCGGATCTGCCGCCACGCCCGCAAGCGTTTCCTGGCCCACCGCTTCCCTTCAAGGAGACTCCAACAATGACCGCACTGACCCATCCCCTGGCGCGCCCCGATCTGCTGCGCGACGCCTGCTACATCGACGGCAAGTGGGTAGCCGCCGGCAACGGCCCGTCCATCCCCGTGGACAATCCCTCCACCGGCAAGACTATCGTGTCCGTGCCCAAGCTGGGCCGCAAGGAAGCCGAACAAGCCATCGCCAGCGCCGAGGCCGCCCTGCCCGCCTGGAGCGCCAAGACCGGCAAGGAACGCGCCGCGATCCTGCTGAAGTGGGCCCAGCTCATGATGCAGAACCAGCAGGACCTGGCCGCCATCATGACGTCCGAACAGGGCAAGCCCGTGACCGAAGCCGCCGGCGAAATCGCCTATGCCGCCTCGTTCCTGGAGTGGTTCGGCGAAGAAGCCAAGCGCATCGACGGCGACATCCTGCAAAGCCCCAAGGCCGGCCAGCGCCTGATGGCGCTCAAGCAGCCCATCGGCGTCACCGCCGCCATCACGCCGTGGAACTTCCCGGCCGCCATGATCACCCGCAAGGTCGGCCCGGCCCTGGCCGCCGGCTGCACCATGGTGGTCAAGCCCGCGCAACAGACCCCGCTGACCGCGCTGGCACTGGCCGTGCTGGCTGAAGAAGCCGGCGTGCCCGCTGGCGTGTTCCATGTCATCACCGGCAGCTCGCGCGAAATCGGCGCGGCCCTGTGCGAAAGCGACGTGGTGCGCAAGCTGAGCTTCACCGGCTCCACCGAAGTCGGCCGCACGCTGATGGAGCAATGCGCGCCCACCATCAAGAAGCTGTCGCTGGAGCTGGGCGGCAACGCGCCCTTCATCGTGTTCGACGACGCCGACCTGGACCGCGCGGTCGACGGCATCCTGGCTTCCAAGTACCGCAATGCCGGCCAGACCTGCGTCTGCGCCAACCGCATCTACGTGCAGGCCGGCGTGTACGAAGAAATCGCCAAGCGCCTGGTCGCCAAGGTCGAAGCCATGAAGGTCGGCGACGGCTTCGCCGACGGCGTGACCCAGGGTCCGCTGATCGACAGCAGCGCCGTGGAAAAGGTACAGGAGCACATCGCCGACGCGACCGCGCACGGCGCCAAGGTCATCGCCGGCGGCAAGCCCCACGCGCTGGGCGGCACCTTCTTCGAACCGACCGTGGTGCGCGACGTGACCCAGTCAATGCGCTTCGCGACCGAGGAAACCTTCGGCCCGGTGGCCCCGCTGTTCCGCTTCGAAACCGAAGCGGAAGTCATCGGCATGGCCAACGACACCATCTTCGGCCTGGCCGCCTACTTTTTCACCCGCGACTACGCCCGCATCTGGCGCGTGTCCGAAGCGCTGGAGTACGGCATCGTCGGCATCAACACCGGCATCATCTCCAATGAAGTCGGCCCGTTCGGCGGCGTCAAGCAATCCGGCCTGGGCCGCGAAGGCTCGAAGTACGGCATCGAAGAGTACCTGGAGATCAAGTACCTCTGCGTGGACCTGGGCGCCTGACGGCCCCTTGCGCGCCGCGGCCCCCGCCGGCTTCTGCCGGCGGGGGCCGCGCGCATTTGGCGCGCGGGTTTCCGGGAGTCCGATATGTGGCATCCCGCCCCGCGTCCGGCATGGTAGATTTGCGCGTTCCCTGACCGAACGAGTCCGTATGAGCAGAACCTTCACCCGCGAGGACACTCGCCGGCTTGCCGCCATCCTGGCCGAAACCGCGCAGACGGAAGTCATGCCGCGCTTTCGCAATCTGCCGGAAGGCGCTGTGCGCGGCAAAAGCTCCGCCCGCGACCTCGTGACCGACGCGGACGAAGCCGCCGAACGCCTGATCGCCGCGCGCCTGGCCAAGCTGCATCCGGGCGCCGTGCTGATCGGCGAAGAGGCCTCGGCCCGCAATCCCGCGCTGCTGAACATGCTGGTCGACGCCGACCTGGCCTTCCTGATCGACCCCATCGACGGCACCCGCAACTACGTCGCGGGCCTGCCTCTCTTCGGCATGATGATCGCCGCCTGCCATCGCGGCGACGTGATCGCGGGCGTCATCTACGACCCGGTCAGCCGCGACAGCGCGCTCGCCGTGCGCGGCGAAGGCGCCTGGATGGAATATGAAAACGGCAAGCAGGCCCAGCTCGCGGTGGCCAGCCCCGCGCCGCCCGAAGACATGGACGGCCTGATCTCGACCGGCGCCCTGCCCGAGCCGATGCGTACCACCGTCAACAGCAACCTGTCGCGCCTGGGCAGCACCGCCTCGCTGCGTTGCGCCGCGCATGAGTACCGCATGCTGGCCGCCGGGCACTGCCACATCGCGTTCTACAACCAATTGACGGCCTGGGACCACGCAGCCGGCTGGCTGCTGCACCGCGAAGCCGGCGGCTACGCGGCCCACTTCGACGGTTCGCCCTACAAGCCCACGCATCGCACCGGCGGCCTGCTATATGCGCCGGACGCCGGCAGTTGGCACGCGGCCCGCAAGGCGCTAATGGGGGACATGGCGGACGCCGCCGAGACTTGACAAACGCAGCGCGAAAAAGGTCGAAAACTCGGGGTTATCCCTAGGAGTTATCCCCAGTTCCTGTGGACAACCCTATGGAAAGGTCTGTAACAGCCGAAAAAAACCTTTGCAGGGCAAGTACTTGCTTAGACCGGTCAAAAACCGGCCGGCCCCGGGGTGTGTTACAGCGCGTCCAGCGCCACGGCGCAAGGCAGTTCCACTTTCAGCGTCAGCATGCTGTCGGCGCGGGTGCGCCCCAGGTTGATGGCAGCTACCGGCATGCCGTTGCGCGACGCGGCGCTGACGAAGCGGTAGCCGGAATACACCATCAACGATGACCCCACCACCAGCACCGCGTCGGCGTTCATGAGGCCGGCGTTGGCGCGGTCCACGCGTTCGCGCGGCACGGTTTCACCAAAAAAGACCACGTCCGGCTTGACGATGCCGCGGCAGCGCGGACAGGGCGGCACCTGAAATTGCGCAAAGTCCTCGCCTTCCAGGTCGGCGTCGCCGTCAGGCGCATCCGTGGCATCCAGCAGCGTCCATTCCGGGTTGCCGTCCTGCAACGCCTCTTGCCAGGCCTGGCGGCCGCCGCGCCAGTCGCAGGCCATGCAACGCACCTCGTCCAGCCGGCCGTGCAAGTCGACGACGTCGCGGCTGCCGGCGGCCTCGTGCAGGCCGTCGACGTTCTGCGTCACCAGCACCGAGACGCGGCCGCGCGATTCCAGCCGCGCCAGCGCCCGGTGCGAGGCATTGGGCTGCACATGGCCGAAACGGCGCCAGCCCACCATGCTGCGCGCCCAATAGCGCGCCCGCGCCAGTTCGCCGCCCATGAAGGTCTGCAGCGTCATGGGCGGCTTGCGCTTCCATTCGCCTTCGGTGTCGCGGTAGTCGGGGATGCCGGAATCGGTGCTGACGCCCGCCCCCGTCAGCACAAACAGCCGCGGGTGGCGGTCGACAAAGCCGCGCAGCGCGGCCAGATCAGAGACTCGTGTGTCCATCCAGGCTCCTCAGGGCCGGCCGTTACGCGGGCGCGCATCGGCGCCCGCGCGAAAAGGCGGCCGCTGCGCGAAAGGCTGCGGCCTCAAGCTGCTCAGCCGCCCAGGCCGCAGTCGGGCATGTCGCTGACCAGGCTGGCCTGGGTCACGTTGCTGCCCGGCGGCACGCTGCGGGTCAGCCAGACGTTGCCGCCGATGGTCGAACCCTTGCCGATGGTGACGCGGCCGAGAATCGTCGCGCCAGCGTAGATCACCACGTCGTCCTCGATCAAGGGGTGACGCGCCAGGCCCTTCTTGAGTTCGCCGTTTTCACCCGGCGGGAAGCGCTTGGCGCCCAGCGTGACCATCTGATAGAGGCGCACGCGGTCGCCGATGATGGCGGTCTCGCCGATCACGACGCCGGTGCCGTGGTCGATGAAGAAGCTGCGGCCAATGGTCGCGCCCGGGTGGATGTCTATGCCCGTATCCGCATGCGCGATTTCCGCCACGATGCGCGCCAGCATCGGCGCGCCCAGGCGGTACAGCACATTGGCCAGACGGTGGTGGATCATCGCCGCCACGCCCGGATAGCACAGCAGGACCTCGTCCACATTGTGCGCGGCCGGGTCGCCCTGATAGGCGGCGGTCACGTCCAGGTCCAGCGCGGCGCGCACGCGCGGCAGCTCCGCGCCGAACTGGCGCACGATCTCGATGGCGCGCTGGCGCGCATCCGCGGGCTCGGTCTGTTCGGGCCGGCCCACGTACTGCAATTCAAGACAGACCTGGTGCAGCAGCGCGTCCAGCGCCGCGCCGATGGTATGGCCGACGTAGAAGTCCTCGACCTCTTCGCGCAGGTCGATGGGACCCAGGCGCATCGGGAACAGCGCGCCACAGAGATCCTTGACGATCTGGCGCAGGCTTTCCTGCGACGGGAATTCGCGCAGGCCGGCGTCTTCGCGCAGGCGGCCGCGGGGACCGCGCCAGGCCACGCGCGCTTCGCGCAGGCCGGACACGATGCTGTCCAGGTTCCAGTGGGCCGGCGCGCTGTAGGTCGGCCCGCTCATGACTGCAGCTCCTGCAGGAGGCCGGTAGAGGGATTGAATTCAAACATGGGTGCGCCTCGTTGACGGTGCACGGCCGCGGCGGCCAGGCCGCCGGGCAATGCTGCTTCGCAATATTTCCGTCAACTGTAACCGCTCACGCCGGTTTCGAGGAATCCATCCGATACGGCGCAGGGGTTATGTCCCTGTGCCGAGGTCGTAGCCCTGAGGGTTGCCCTGCTGCCAGCGCCAGCCGTCCGCGCACATCGCATCCACGTCATGCGTGCTATGCCAGCCGAACAAGGAAGCCGCCAGCGTGGGATCGGTCCACATCTTTTCGACGTCGCCGGGACGCCTGGCCTGCGCCTGCACGGGAATGCGGCAGCCGTTGACCCGTTCGAACGCATGCACCAGCTCCAGCACGCTGGTGCCCTGCCCGGTACCCAGGTTGACCGCCACGAATCCGGGGTGGCGCTCCGAATAGGCCAGCGCCTGCACATGCCCCTGCGCCAGGTCCATCACGTGCAGATAGTCGCGCACGCCCGTGCCGTCGGCCGTCTCGTAGTCGTCGCCGAACACCCGCAGGAAAGGCTGGCGACCTACCGCCACCTGGGTGATGTACGGGAACAGGTTGTTCGGAATGTCGCGCGGACTTTCCCCGATCTGGCCGCTCGGATGCGCGCCGATGGGATTGAAGTAGCGCAAGGTCACCGCGCTGAACGCGGGATCGGCCGTGCAGACATCGCGCAGCGCTTCCTCCACCATCAGCTTGGTGCGGCCGTAGGGGTTGGTTGGCGCCAGCGGATGCGCCTCGGTCAGCGGGAGGTAGCGGGGCTCGCCGTAGACTGTGGCCGAAGAACTGAACACCATGCGCGTCACGCCCGCCTCGCGCATGGCGCGCAGTAGCGTCACCGAGCCGCCGACGTTGTTGTCGTAGTACTTGAGCGGATCGGCAACCGACTCGCCCACCGCTTTGCTGCCGGCCAGATGCAGCACCGCCTGCACCGGCGCGCCGCGCGCTGCCGTCTCGGCCAGCACCGATTCGACCAGTCCAGGGCTGCGGATGTCCCCTTCCACCAGAGGAATCTCCACGCCGCAGAGGCGCTCGACGCGGCGCACGGCCTCGCGGCTGCCGTTGCTGAAGTTATCCAGCACCAGCGGCCGCTGGCCCGCCGCCAACATCGCGACCAGCGTGTGCGTGCCGATATAGCCGGCGCCGCCCGTCACCAACACATGCAGATCCGGCATGGTCTCCCTCACAGATGCGCCGCCACGCCCGGCACCCAGGCATGGCGCGGCCGCGGCGCCTGTGCATGGCTGCGGTAGCGGTCGATCCAGTACGAGGTGGACGCGTCGTGGCCCCAGTCCACCACGCCGGCCGACACCGGCACCGCCAGCTCGCGCTCGATGCCGGTGGCCAGGCGTTTGCCCAGTTCCACGCCCCACTGGTCGAAGGGATTGATGCCCCAGACCACGCTCTGCACGAACACCTTGTGCTCGTACAACGCCAGCAGCGCGCCCAGGCCGCGAGGATCCAGCTGGCGCAACACGATCAGGGTCGAAGGGCGCCCGCCCGGATGGACCATGTGCTGCGCCAGGCTCAGCGCACGCTCCTGGTCGTCGATGTGCGCCACGTCCATCAGCGCCTGCTCCAGGCATTTGCCGCGCAGCAACGCCTGGCGCTGCGCCAGGCAGTTGGCCAGCAGCATGCGGTGCGCATCGGGACTATCCGCATGGCCTTGCAGACTGGCGATGAAGTCCACCGGCGCGCCCTCTTCGCTTTGATGCAGCCACTGGAAGAAGGTGTGCTGGCCATCGGTGCCCGGCATGCCCCAGATGATGGGAGCCGTCGGCACGCCGACCGCCGCGCCGTCGCCCGCGACCCGTTTGCCCAGCGATTCCATTTCCAGCTGCTGCAAATAGGTGACCAGGTGCAGCAGCCGCGCGCTGTAGGCCGCGATGTTCAGCGAGTTGTGGCCCAGCACGCTGCAGTTGACCAGGCCCGCCAGCGCCAGCTGGATCGGCGCATTCGAGGCGAACGGCGCTTGCTGGAAATGCTGGTCCATGGCCTCGGCGCCCGCCCGCATGCCGATCAGCACGTCGGCGCCGACCGTCAGCGCGATCGACAGGCCGGCGACCGACCAGACCGAATAGCGCCCGCCCACCCAGTCGCACATCTTGAAGATCTGGCTGGACGGCACGCCCAGCGCGCGTGCCGCCGACACGTTGGCGGTGACCGCGGCCAGATGTTCCGACACGTCGGCCACGCCGCCCTGCTTGAGCCAGGCGATGGCCGCGCGCGCGTTGTGCAGCGTCTCGGCGGTGGTGAAGGACTTGGAAGACACCACCACCAGGCAGCGGCGCGGGTCCAGCCCGGCCACCGCATCATGGAACGCGTGTCCGTCGATGTTGGACACGAAGCGGATCTGACGGCGCTGCTGCGCCCCGCCAAACGCCTGGACCGCCAGGCGCGGCCCCCAATCGCTGCCGCCGATGCCGATATGCAGCACCGTGTTGAAATCGGCCGTCTGGTCCACCCGCCGCACGAAGTCCGTCATGCGCGAATGCTCGCAGACGGAGTCAGCGTCCTGGCCGTCAGGCTGTTCCCGCGTGCGCCCGGCGCGCAGCGCCGTATGCCATGCCGGTTTGCCTTCGGTCCAGTTGACCGGCTCGCCCGCGAACAATGCCTGGCGCGCATCCGCCACGCCGCGCGCCTGCAGCAGCGACATGGCCGCCGCTTCCAGCGCCGGCGACTGCCGTTGCATGCTCAGGTCCACGCAAAGACCCGCCGCCTCGATGACCTTCAGCGCCGCGCCGTCCAATTCCGCGCCGTGCGCGGCCTGCGCGAACGCCTGCCACTCCGGGCTGTCCGCCAGGCCCGAATTCGCCCTTAGCGCCTCAATCGCATACTTGGCCTTTCCCATCGCGTGATGCTCCTTAAAACGGTAAACGAACATGAGGGGCAATGCGTCGGAACGCGTTGCGGAAATCCTCCTCGATACGGGCCAATGCGGCCACGGTGTCCCCTTCAAAACGCAATACCACCGTCGGCGTGGTGTTGGACGGACGCGCCAGGCCGAAGCCGTCGGCGTAATCCACCCTGATGCCGTCCAGGTCGTTGATGGACTGCGCGCCGGGAAACTGTCCCTGCGCACGCAGCGCTTCCACCAGGTCGAACTGCTCGCCTTCGGCGGTTTCCAGCTTGATTTCGGGCGTAGCGCAGGACTGCGGCAGGCTTTCCAGCAGGGCCGAGGGATCCGGCGCGCCGGACAGGATCTCCAGCAGCCGGGCGGCGGCGTAGATGCCGTCGTCAAAGCCGTACCAGCGCTCCTTGAAAAAGATGTGGCCGCTCATCTCGCCGGCCAGCAGCGCGCCGGTCTCGCGCATCTTGGCCTTGATCAGCGAGTGCCCCGTCTTCCACATGGTGGCCTTGCCGCCCGCCTCGGTGATGGCGCGCGCCACGTGGCGGCTGCACTTGACGTCATAGAGGATCTCGGCGCCCGGATTGCGCGACAGCACGTCGCGCGCGAACAGGATCAGCTGGCGATCGGGCCAGATGATCTGCCCCGTCTTGGTCACCACGCCGAGCCGGTCGCCGTCGCCGTCGAACGCCAGGCCGACCTCGCAGTCGGAATAGCGCAGGCAATAGATCAGGTCCTGCAGGTTCTGCGGATCGGCCGGATCCGGGTGATGGCCCGGGAACGAGCCGTCGACCTCGCAGAACAGCTCGACCACTTCGCAGCCCAGGGCGCGGAACAGCGCCGGCGCCGCGGCGCCCGCCACGCCGTTGCCGCAATCGATGGCGATCTTCATCGGACGCGCCATGCGGATATCGCCCATCAGGCGCGCCGTGTAGCACGGCATGATCTGCATCTGCGTGCGTCCGCCCGAGGCGCTGGCCGATTCGATGGGCAGGCGCATCGCATCGCGCAGCGCGGTGATGCCTTCGCCATATAGCGAGGCGCCGTCCAGCACGATCTTGAAGCCGTTGTGCGCGGGCGGGTTGTGGCTGCCCGTGACCGCGATGCCCGCGCCCGTGTCCATCAGGCGCGTCGCGAAGTACACCATCGGCGTGGTCGCCATGCCGATGTCGATGACGTGCATGCCCGCCGAGCGCAGGCCCGCCTGCAAGGCGGCCGCCAGCTCGACGCTGCTCAGCCTGCCGTCCCTCCCCACCACGATGGACCGCGCTCCCTGTTCGCGGGCCTGGGTTCCCGCCGCCATCCCCAGGCTGTGCGCGAACCTCGCATCGATTTCTTCCGGCACCGTGCCGCGTATGTCATAAGCCTTGAAAACCGCATCCAGAATTTGCGGCGTGTCCCAGCCAAAAGTTCCGTGCATGCCAGTTTCTCCGGGTGGCGTTATTTAGGGCCGTTCTGTTTGAAATCGCCGTAATACGCCGCACGGGAGTAGCGGTAACTGCCGTACTTGGACCGGAAGCCGAAGCGTTCCGGCAGGAGCTTGAGGCCGTTGAAGAGCACGCCGTCCACCGGCGCGCCCGCCTGGATCAGGCGCTTGGCCGTCTCGCGGATCTCGCCCACGGTGTTCATGCCCGAACGCACCACCACCATCACCGCCGCCGCATGCGTGCCGACCACGGCCGCGTCCGGAGACGACAGCACGGGCGCCGTGTCCAGGATCACCATGTCGTACTGCGAGGCCAGTTCGCGCAGGGTTTCGCCGAACACCGGCGAGGCCAGCAACTCGGACGGGTCGAAGGTGACCGCGCCGGTGGCGATGAAGTCCACGCCCTCGGACACGCTGTGCTTGCGGACCTGGGTCAGCGGTATCGTGCCCGACAGCACTTCGAACAGGCCGTCTTCCTTGGGCACGCCAAAGTAGCGGTTGAGCTGGCCCTTGCGGAAGTCAGCGTCGATCAGCAGCACGCGCTTGCCCACGCCGCCCTGGATGAAGGCGAAGTTGGCCGACAGGAAGGACTTCCCCACGCCTGCCACGGGGCCGGTGAACATGACCATGTTGTTGGCCGACTGGCGCAGCGACGCCTGCAGCACGTTGCGGAACGACCTCAGGCTTTCGATGGGCGGCGCGTTGCCCTGGCTCTGCGCCAGCAGCGCAGGCACGCTGGCGTTCTTGCGCCGGCTGCGCCGCCACAGCTTGTCCTGCATGTCGCTATAGGGAATGGCGGCCAACACCGGCAGGCCGGTATGGCGTTCGACGTCGTCGGGTTCCGACAGTCCGCCGAACAGCGCATTGCGCACGAACGCGCACAGCATGCCGAAGATCAGGCCGAAGGCGGTCGCCACGCCGATGATGATGGCGGCCTTGGGACGCACCGGCTTGTCCGGCTGCACCGCCGAGTCCAGGATGCGCACGTTGCCCACCTTGCCGGCGCGGATCAGGCGCAGCTGCTGGGCGTTGTTGAGCAATGCCGTGTAGAGCTCGGTGTTGACGCGCACGTCGCGCACCAGGCGCACCACGTCCTGCTCCAGGTCAGGCAACTGGCGGATGTTGTTGCCGATGCGGTTGACGTCCCCGGTCAGCCCGGCGATCTGGCGGTCCAGCGCCACGATGCTGGGGTGGGTTGGCGCGAAGCGGGTGATCATCTCCTGGCGCTTGGAGCGCAGTTCCATAACCTTGGTCTGCGCATCCACCGATTGCGCAAGGATCAGCTTGGCTTCTTCGCTCAGGTCGATGGTGCCGCGCTTGTTGCGCAGGGAGTTGTACTTGGTCTCGGCCGCGTCCAGCTCGCCCTTGAGCACCGGCAGCTGCTGTTCAAGGAATACCAGCGACTTCTCGGCCTGCGCCGACTTGCGGTTCACGTTCTGCTGCACGTACTCCTGGCCGATCTGGTTGAGCACGGCAGTCGTCAGCGCGGGATCATTGCCTTCCAGCGTGACGCCGATCACCCCCGACGTGCGGCCGCGCTCGAAGATCCCCAGGCGCGCCTGCACATCCTCGATGGCTGCCAGGCGCGAGCTGCGCGACACCGTGAACTCGGTCCCGGGGCGTCCCGTCAGCGCGTCGATATGCACGTCCATCGCGCCGCCGCCAGGCAGCCGGAAATGCTCGGGCTTGCCCACGGTGCCGTTGAAGGTCGCGCCCGTGAACTTGTCGCTCAGCGTGTAGCGCCCTTCGCCCAGCGTGGTCACGCGAAAGGGCTTGCCCAGCCATTCGTTGGGCACGTCCAGCTGCGAGATCGCGATGGCTTCGCCGCCCCATGCATAACCGCCGCGCGGCAGGCTCGACGGATACGGCAGGCTTTCGTAGCGCTGCGCCAGCCATTCGCCGATCACGGGGAAATAGCGCGGCTTGGCCTGGATGTACAGCAGGAACTTGTCGACTGCGGGTCCAACCACCATGCGCGAACGCAGCACTTCCATTTCGCCCGAGGTCTCCGCCTTGGTATCGAACATGGAGGACACATCGCCGAGCAGGCTGCGGCTTTGCCCCTGCGGCATTTCCTCTTCCACCTGCACGATGATGTCGGCCGAGTACACCTTGGGCGTGATCATCACATAGGTAAGCGCCCCCAGTAATGCAAGCAGAGTGATCGCGATGATCATCCACCGGTTGGAGAAGATGGCGTCCACATGGGACGACAACGGAGTTTCCTGCTGGCGAGCCGGCACGGACGGCTCGAACGATTCGATGGGCAACGACATGCAGCTCTCCAAGAGAAGACGCCGCCGCGGTCGCGGCGTCCCCAGGCGTGGTTTAAGGCGGACTAATCTATGGACTTCACGGTCTGTACGGTCTGGGCGCTCGGGAACAGATTGCTGATGAAGCGGTTCCACCGCACCAGGGCCGCCGTATCCACGAACACCACGTCTTTGGGTTGCAACTCGAACTTCTCCGCCACCGCAAGAGTCTGCGGCGATCCGGCGTTCAGGTGGAACACCAGCGGCGTCGCTTGCTCAGTGCTGCGCACAACGAATATTTGAGACGGATTCGAGGTCAGCTGGTTCGGTCCTCCGGCCAAGCCCAGCGCCTCGGTCAACGACATGCGTCCGTCACGCATCACTGCCGCGGTGGGCAAGGTCACCTCGCCCATCACGAACACCTTGCTGTCATCGCGCGGCGTGACCCTGACGATGTCGCCGGACTTCAGCAGCACCTGGTTCAGGTCTTGGCCACGCTCGATCAGCGCAGGCACGTTCACGCGAGTACGGCGTCCGTCACGGATCACGTAGACTGCGCTGCGATCGCCCGTGGGCAGAATGCCTCCGGCCCTGTTGATCGCTTCCAACAGGGTCATCGGGATATCGTTGATCGCGATTGCGCCCGGCGTCTTCACTTCGCCATCGACGTAAACACGCTTGCTGCGATATCCCAGAACGCGTACGGTGATCTGCGGATCCTGGATGTACTTGCTCGAACTATTCACTATGAGATTGCGCGCCTGAAGTTCCGTCAACCCGGCCACTTTCAGCAATCCCGCATAGGGAAATTGGATATATCCAGTGGATGAAACCGTATAGCCCGGAATGCCCGAGGCGGTGTCTCCAATGGCTAGTTCCGTTACCCCAGTCCCGATGGCGTAGGTTTGCGTCGGAAGGACGAGTTCTGGGTGATCCCACACTACGATCGAGAGGATGTCTCCGGGCCCGATCAGGTAGGGGCCGGACTTGCCGTAGAGCTTGTCGACGCCTTCGTTGTCGAGCAATGCCTGGCGCGCGCGCTGGTCTTCAAGCACCAGCGACGGCGTGATTTCCTTGATTACAGCCTTGGAGTTCGGATCCAGCGGATCCGCAAGTTGATTGGCGTCAAAGGTCATACCGGGAGACAAGGCGCAAGCGCCCAGCGAGGACACGAGCGCGATAGCTGCTATGCCTCGGCTCAACGTTCCGAAAAATGTCGTCATGGCAAATCCACTTGTGAATGACTTCGTTGCTTGGAGTGAGCCCGATGCGTAACGGGTTGCGACATTCCACTCTCTTTTCCTAGCCCCGCACATTCGACGGATGTCCTAAGCCTTCTCCTACATCGTTTGGAGGTTTCGGGTGCCTTGCGCACTCAATAAGATTTTGTCGGTAGCCACAAGCTTTGCGGCGGTGCACTGTCTTTGCCTTTCGCACGGCGGCTCCCCACGAACAGGAGTGCGCGATGGACCCGTCCCAAACGGACACGTCGTCTAGATTCAGCGGAGCAAGCTATCTCTATCGCTTGCTCGATGCCGCGATCGTGATCGCCTGCGGCCTGACTGCCACCGGCTTGAAATTCTCGGACGATGCCTTGGCCGATCCTCCGCAGATCCATCTGTTCCTTGTGTATCTGTGCGGCCTGGGCGTGGTCGCCATATTCCCGGCCTTCCGCCTCTATGTATCCTGGCGCGGCCGCCTGCTGACCGACCTGGTCGTGCGCAGCCTGGCGGCCTGGGCGCTGGTGTTCGCGCTGGGCATCTGCATCAGTTTTCTCATGCACCAGACCGCGGCGATATCGCGCATATGGGCGGCTACGTGGTTCGGCATGTCGGCGCTGACGCTGGCCGGCTTACGCATTGCGGTCTACGCGATCCTGGGCGCGGCGCGCGACCGCGGGCTGGACCGCAAGCGCGTACTGCTGGTGGGCTTTGGCGCGCTGGGCCATGACCTGTGGCGCCGCGTCGAGCAATACCGCGGCGCGGGCTACGAAGTGGCGGGCATCTATGCCGAGCCCCATGAGAACCTGCCGCCGCAAGTCCGCCGCCTGCATGACCTGGACGAGCTGCATGGCTTCGTGCATGAGCACAACGTCCGCGAGATCTGGATCGTGCTGCCGATGGAAGCGGGCCAGGAACTGCGCGAAGTCCTCTATCACCTGCGCAACGACCTGGTGGATATCCGCTGGATTCCCGATGTCATGTCGATCCAGCTGCTGGGGCACCGCATCGGCGAATTCCTGGGTCTGCCGGCCATACAGCTCAACAGCCTGCCGGCCGCCGGCGTGCGAGGCTGGGCCAAGGAACTCTTCGACCGCGGCTTCGCCTTCTGCGCGCTGATCGGGCTGTCGCCCGTGATGCTGACGGTGGCGATCCTGGTGAAGGCGACTTCGCGCGGCCCGGTGTTCTTCACCCAGCCTCGGCTGGGCGTGGACGGCAAGGTCTTCCATGTCTACAAGTTCCGCACCATGACAGTGCATCAGGAGCATGGCGTGGTCACCCAGGCCACGCGCAACGATGCCCGCGTCACGCGCATCGGCGGCTTCCTCAGGCGTACCAGCCTGGACGAACTGCCGCAGTTCCTGAATGTGCTGATGGGCGACATGTCGGTGGTGGGTCCGCGTCCGCACGCGCTGGAACACAACGAAATGTACAAGGACCTGGTGCAGCGCTACATGATGCGCCACCGCGTCAAGCCGGGCATCACGGGCTGGGCGCAGGTCAACGGCCTGCGCGGGCAGACGGACACGCTGCGCAAGATGAGCGACCGGGTCGAGTACGACATCTACTACATCCAGCACTGGACGTTCAGGATGGACCTGCAGATCATCGCCCGCACGGCGTTGTCGGGATGGACGGGCCGCAATGTCTACTAAACCCTTGGGATGGCCCGAGCAACGCAAGGCCGCGGCCCGCGACGGCTTGCTGGCGCAGGCGGAGTTCCGCCAGGCGGTAGAGATGTTGCCGCTGGTTTCCATCGACCTGCTGCTGCGCGATGCCGCGGGCCGCTACCTGACCGGCCTGCGGGCCAATCCCCCGGCCCAGGGCGCCTGGTTCGTGCCGGGCGGACGGATCCGCAAGAACGAGACCCTGCACGCCGCGCTGCGCCGCATCGCCCGCGACGAACTGGGCATCCCGGTCAGCGAGCTGGCCTGGACCCCGCGCGGCGTGTACGAACACTTCTATGGCACCAATTTTGCGGGTGAAGCCGGACGCTCCACCCACTACGTCGTCCTCGCCTATGAGGCCGAGCTTTCTTTGGACATTTCCAGCCTGCCCCAGGCCCAGCACCGCAGCTACCGCTGGCTGCCCGCGAAGGCCCTCGCCGCCGATCCCGGCGTGCACCCCTACACCCAGGCCTACTTCAAGGAGTGAGCGCCATGACCAATCCCCCTCCCCCGTACCGGGCAGTCATACTCTGCGGCGGTTCAGGCTCGCGCCTGTGGCCGCTGTCGCGCGAGCTGCTGCCCAAGCAGTTCATCCGTTTGACCGATGACCGCAGCCTGCTGCAGAACACCCTGCTGCGGCTGGGTTCGGCGGATGCGCAGGCCCGGCCCACCCTGGTCTGCAACGACGCGCACCGCTATATCGCGGCGGAGCAGGCGCTGGAGCTGGGCATCAAGGACGTGGAAGTGATCCTGGAGCCTTTCGCGCGCAACACGGCGCCGGCAATCGCCGCGGCCACCCTGCGCGCCATGCGCGACGGCGAGGACCCGGTCATGCTGATCATGCCGTCGGACCACGTGCTGGAAGACGGCGAGGTACTGCGCGCCGCCTTCGCCGAAGCCTACAAGGCCGCCTTGCAAGGCGCCCTGGTGACCTTCGGCATCACGCCCACCGCGCCGCTCAGCGGCTACGGCTACATCCAGGCGGACGAGCCCGGCGTCATGGCCCCCGCCCGCCGCGTGCGCCGCTTCGTTGAAAAGCCCTCGCCCGAGGTGGCGCAGCGCTTCATCGACGATGGCGGCTATTACTGGAACAGCGGCATGTTCGCCTTCCAGGCCTCGGTATTCCTGTCGGAAATGGCGCGCCTGGCGCCCAAGATGCTGGAACAGGTGCAGGCGGCGGTGGCCATCGGACATGGCGAGAATTCGCTTTTCCACCTGGACGGCCCGTCCTTCGAGGCCTGCCCCAGCGATTCCATGGACTACGCCATCATGGAGCGCACCGACAGCGCCGTGGTCATCCCGCTGGCCGCCTCGTGGAGCGATGTGGGCGCCTGGGACGCGGTCTGGGGTATCGCCCAGAAGACGGTGGAAGGCAACTCCACCACCGGCGACGTCATGGTGGAGGATTCGCGCAACTGCCTGATCCACTCCACCAGCCGGCTGGTGGCCTCGGTGGGCCTGGACGACATCGTCGTGATCGAAACCGCCGACGCCGTGCTGGTGGCGCACAAGTCGCGCTCGCAGGACGTCAAGCGGCTGGTCGAGATCTTCAAGACGCAGCACCGCTCGGAACTGAACCATCACCGCGAAGTGCAGCGGCCCTGGGGATCCTACGACTCGGTCGGCCAGGGGCCGCGCTACCAGGTCAAGCGGATCACGGTGAAGCCCGGCGCGCGCCTGTCCTCGCAGATGCACCATCACCGGGCCGAGCATTGGATCGTGGTTTCCGGCACGGCGCGCATCTACAACGGCGACAAGCAATACCTGCTGACCGAGAACCAGTCGACCTACATCCCGCTGGGCGAGATCCACAGCCTGGAGAACCCGGGAAAGATCCCGCTGGAAATCATCGAGGTGCAATCGGGCGCCTACCTGGGTGAAGACGACATCGTCAGATTCCAGGACATGTATGGCCGGGTTTGAAAAAGAGGTGCCCCCGCCCTTCTTCAGACCGGGCATGGCCCGGATCTGCCTGCCGCTTGCCGGGCTGTTCTTCGCCGTACTGGTAACGATAGGCAACCTGCCGGGCCTGGCCGCCGAGATGTCGGACGCCTTTGGGGACAAGCGTCTGCATCTTGCGGCTTACGCCTTCCTGACCACGTTGATCTATTTCTCGGTCAACCGGCGCCCGGCGCTGACGGCCTTGGTGGCGATTGCCATGCTGGGTGCGCTGGATGAAGCAATCCAGTCCCTTTTTCCCTATCGACAGGCTGAATTATTAGACCTTTTGGCCGATATCTCAGCGGCTGGTGCAACAGTAATCTCATTGCACATTGGTACCGCAGCCTTCGGCTCCTTTCGTGCAGTCACTAAGTCTTAAGGATACAACCATGCCAAAACGGGCACTGATTACCGGCGTTACTGGCCAAGACGGGGCCTATCTGGCGGAGTTTCTGCTGGCCAAGGGCTATGAGGTCCACGGCATCAAGCGGCGTGCTTCGCTGTTCAATACCGCCCGGATCGACCATCTGTACCAGGATCCGCACGACCAGCCCCGCAATTTCGTGCTGCATCACGGCGATATGACCGACTCTTGCAGCCTGATCCGCATCGTGCAGTCGGTGCAGCCCGACGAGATCTACAACCTGGCCGCCCAAAGCCATGTCGGCGTCTCGTTCGAGGAACCCGAATACACGGCCAACGCCGACGGCCTGGGCACCCTGCGTCTCCTGGAAGCCATCCGCATCCTGAAGCTGGAGAACAAGGCCCGCTTCTACCAGGCCTCCACCTCCGAGCTGTATGGCCTGGTGCAAGAGACGCCGCAAAAGGAAACCACGCCGTTCTATCCGCGCAGCCCGTATGCGGCGGCCAAGCTGTACGCCTACTGGATCAGCGTGAATTACCGCGAAGCCTATGGCATGTATGCCTGCAACGGCATCCTGTTCAACCACGAATCGCCCAAGCGCGGCGAGACCTTCGTCACGCGCAAGATCACCCGCGGCCTGGCCCGCATCGTGCTCGGCCTGCAGGAATGCCTGTACCTGGGCAACCTGTCCGCCCTGCGCGACTGGGGCCATGCCCGCGACTACGTCGAAATGCAATGGCTGATGCTGCAGCAGGACACGCCCGAGGACTACGTCATCGCGACCGGCATGCAATACAGCGTGCGCGAATTCATCAATACCGCCGCGCGCGAGCTGGGCATCCTGCTGGCCTGGGAAGGCGAAGGACTGGAAGAGACCGCCACCGTGCTGTTCTCGCCGGTCCATGACGTCAAGCCCGGCCAGGTCATCGTCCGGGTGGATCCGCGCTACTTCCGCCCGACGGAAGTGGAGACCCTGCTGGGCGATCCGACCAAGGCGCGCGAAAAGCTGGGATGGTCGCCCCGCACCTCCTTCGCGCAACTGGTCAAGGAAATGGTCGAGAGCGATCTGCGCGACGCCCGGCGCGATGCGCTGGTCGAGCAGAACGGCTACGAAATCTACGCCTACAAGGAGTAGCACGACATGACGAACCTGGAGCAACGCGTCTTCGTCGCCGGCCACCGCGGCATGGTGGGCGCCGCGATCACCCGCGAGCTGCAACGCCGCGGGTACCGCAACGTGCTGACCCGCGGCCGGGAAGAGCTGGATCTGGAAAACCAGAATCAGGTCAACCGCTTCTTCTCGACCACGCCGGTCGACGTGGTGTACCTGGCCGCGGCCAAGGTGGGCGGGATCCTCGCCAACCAGACGCATCCGGTGGAGTTCCTGTACAAGAACCTGATGATCCAGTGCAACGTGATCCGCGCCGCGTATGCGGCCGGCGTGCGCAAGCTGCTGTTTCTGGGTTCGTCATGCATCTATCCGCGCGAAGCTCCTCAGCCGATCCGCGAGGACGCCTTGCTGACGGGGCCGCTGGAGGCGACCAACGAGCCCTACGCCATCGCCAAGATCGCGGGCCTGAAGCTGTGCGAGGCCTATCAGCGCGAATTCGGCGCGCGCTTCATCTGCGCCATGCCGACCAATCTGTATGGCCAGCATGACAACTACGACCTGCAAAGCAGCCACGTGCTGCCCGCGCTGATCCGCAAATTCCACGAAGGGCGGGAATCTGGCCAGGAAAGCGTGAGCATCTGGGGCACCGGCGCGCCGCTGCGGGAGTTCCTGTACGTGGACGACCTGGCCCAGGCCTGCGTCATGCTGATGGAGCATCCGCAGGCGGAAGGCATCTACAACATCGGCGCCGGGCAGGACATCTCGATCGCCGACCTGGCCAGGCTGGTGGCCCGCGTGGTCGGCTACGAGGGCAACATCGTCTACGACAGCAGCAAGCCCGACGGCACGCCGCGCAAGCTGATGGACTCGGCCCGCATGCAGGCGCTGGGCTGGAAACCGGAGATCTCACTGACGCATGGCATCACGCTGGCCTACGGGCACTTCCTGCGTGAACGCACCCAGCATGCGCTGCCCGTGGCCTGACGGCCTCGCCAGAACCCCTATGCCCACAGGCCCCAGCCATGTTCGGATTCCTGAGGAAACACATCGCCGGCAATGCCTCCTTCTGGGGGTTGGTGGAGTATGGCATCGGCCCCGTCGCGGCGCTGGTGGCCTTGCCCATCCTGTTCCGGCAGCTGGGAACGGTGGGCTTCGGCCAGTACTCGATGATCATCGCCCTGGCCGGCTTCGGCAATGCCGCCAACCTGGGCGCGGCGGTGACGGCGACCAAGCTGGTTTCCGAGCGCATGCACGAACCGGGCGGCGCCTATCGCGCAGCCGGCGTAAGCATGTCGCTGATCGGCTGCGCGCTGGGGGTCGTGACCCTGGCCGCAGTGCTGCTGTGGGGAGTGGTGGGCCTGGGCTGGCCGGCGGCCACCTTCGGCGGCGTGGCGGTGACGATGCTTGCCATGCCCGCGCTGGCCATCTACCTGACGCAGCAATATGACCAACTGTTTTCCGGATGCCTGAAAGGGCGTGAAGACTTCCGCGCCACGGCGCTGTGCGAGGTCTTCAGCCGCACCGGCACGATGGGGCTGGCTTGCGCCACGGCCTGGCTGACGGCCTCCCCCACCTGGACCGGCCTGGCGCAGGCGCTGGGACTCCTGATCGCGGGCAGCGTGAAGATGCGCGTATTCGCGCGCACCTATGGACGCGTCCTGGTGCGCCCGGTGCGCGACCGCGCCGCCATGATGGACGCCTTCCGCTTCTCCCGCTGGTCCTGGCTGAACAGCCTGAGCGCCCTGGCCTTCGGTTCGGTGGACAGGGTGCTGGTCGGCAGTCTCATGGGTCCGGCGGCGCTGGCCATCTACACGGTCGGCGTGCAGGTCGGCCAGATCATCCATACCGCGTCGGTCGCGATCTTCCAGAAGGCCATGCCGCGCGTCACCCGCCTGTCGGTTTCGCCGCCCTATCCGGGCGCCGTCGAACGCGAGATCCGCCGCATGATGCTGTGGAACCTGGCGCTGTCGGCCAGCGCCACGCTGGCGGTGCTGGCGGTCAGTCATCCGCTTCTGAACCTGCTGCTGGGGGACAACGTCGCCAGCGGCCATCTGGGCACCTTCCAGTTGCTGATCGTGGCCTCCGGGCTGCTGTCCTTGAACGCCGCAGCGCACTTTTCCCTGCTGGGCCTGGGCAATTCGCGCGCCGTCGCCATCCTGAACGGCCTGGGCGGCCTGGCGATGCTGTGCGTCATGGCGGGACTGGTACACGCGGCGGGGGAACACGCCGCGGCATGGGGCCGCATGGCCTACGCGGCGATCACGCTGGCCGGCGTGGCCCTCGCCATCCGTCAATCCCGCCCAGACTTTCCGGGCGCCTTGCCTGCGGCCACCCGTTAACTCATATGCTGAGGTCCTACATGCGCAAGCGTCATAACGAGTATTCACGTCAGCTCATCGACTTCGTCCGCGAGTTGCGGCCGCCGGCGCCGATTGCCGGCAGCCTGTTGCCGAAAGTGACCATCGTTACCCCCTCGTTCAACCAGGCCCGCTTCCTGGAGCGCACCATCCTGTCCGTGCTGAACCAGGGCTATCCGCGGCTGGAGTACATCATCATCGACGGCGGCTCCACCGACGGCAGCGTGGACATCATCCGCAAGTATGAGCGCTACCTGACGTACTGGGAGAGCACGCCCGACCGCGGCCAGTCGCATGCCATCAACAAGGGCTTCGAACGCGCCACCGGCGACTATGTGGGCTGGCAAAACTCCGACGACCTGTACTTCCCCGGCGCCTTGCGCAAGCTGGGCGCGGCCGCCTCCAAGGGACGCGCGCCCATCGTCAGCGGCAACCTGTTCGTGGCGGACGCCGACAACAAGATCTTCCGCAAGATCCATTACACGCCGGTCAACCGCGGCACGCTGACGGTGGTGAAGGCGTCCATCCCGAACCAGTCCGCGATCTTCCGCCGCGACCTGCTGCAGAAGTACGGGCTCCTGCAGGAGAGCATGCGCTACTGCATGGACCTGGAGCTGTGGAGCCGGCTGCTGCGCGAAGGCAAGAACCTGATCGTCCCGGACGCAATGGGCGTGTACACCGCCCATGACGAAACCAAGACGGCGCTGATGCAGGACGTGCTGCTCGAAGAGCGCGAGCAGATCGTCTCGCGCATCCGCCGCACGGAGCCGGGCCTGGGAAAGCTGTTCGAACTGTCGTGCCGGGCGTCCAAGGTGGCCGCCCACGCGCGGCAGGGCGACCTGTCCTATCTGTTCGAAAAGCTGACCACCAGGATTTTCGGACGAGACGACTGGGCTTCGCACTAGCGCCTGTCCATACCGGGAAGAGCCACAATGACCACGCACCGCCGCTTATCGACCCTGCATCTGCTGGGCATGTTCGCCTTCACGGCGCTGGCCCTGAACGACGATCACTTCGTCCTGGGCGTCGGCAGCTTCAAGCTGTCGCCCTTCGATTTCCTGTTCGTCGCCATGCTGGTGGTCAAGATGCTGCGGCTCGCGGATCCCGCGGCCTATGCGCTGCCCCGCGGCATGCTGGGCATGCTGCTGGGAATCCAGTGCGTGTCGGTGATCTATCTGCTTCTGGTGTCGCTGCATCATCCCGGCATCGAGTCCGGCGATGTCGCGCGGGACCTGCGCATCGTGTTCTATTTTCTGTGCACGCCCTTTCTTTGCTACAAGGACATCGACAGCCCGGCCGCCTACGCGGTGCTGCAGAAGTACATCGTGGCGGCCTGCCTGGCCGTGGCCACGCTGATGTTGGCCGAACAGCTGCAAGGCTTCAGCGTGGCGAATCCGCTGCGCAACGTGCGGCTGGGCGTATGGGCCATTCCGTTCGGCGTGGTGTCTCTGCTGTACTTCCGGCGCACGCTCAACGTTTCCGGACCCAAGGCTTACGCGCTGACGGTCTATATGCTGCTGGCCCTGGTGTTCTCGCTGAACCGCAGCCAATACCTGCAGCTGGCGATCTCGGTCTTCATCGCCGTGCTGTTGGGCGCGGGTCCCGAGATCCGGCGCCGCGCCGTGCTGGTCTTTGCGCCGGCGGCAGTCGCCGGGGTGCTGGTCTTCGCCGCGATCGGCTACCTGGACGTGCTCACCAATCGCATCTTCAGCGTCGAGCGCCTGGACGAGGACTCCAGCTACGGCGCGCGCGTCCAGGAAATGCAGGGGCAAATGGACTTCTTCGCGGAGAGTCCGGTGTTCGGCAAGGGCGCGGGCTTTCGCAGCTGGGTCATGGGCGAGAACGGCTTCGAGCTGAGCACCTTCGCCCACAACTCCTGGGCCTTCTACCTGATGAAATTCGGGGTGGTCGGCACCATCATGATCATGCTTCCGCCCGTGCTCATTCTGCTGCTCACGCTGTTGCGACGATATGCGCATCCGGGCCTGGAGCTGCACCGGCGATACCTGCTTGCCACCGCGCCTATCTATATCTTCATCGACTCGCTTTCCGGCGGCCTGGCCTATGCGCCCAAGACCGCCTTCACCGGGTTCCTGCTGTGCTATTGCCTGTCGCTCATGCGCAATGCCCAGATCATGCCCGTGCCAGAACAAAGAACGACATCCGCCCCCAGCCACCGCCCGGACGTTGCGCGCCGGACGCCAACTAGAGTGATCCCACATGCCTGATGTCTTGTTTGTCGCGCCAGACCTGCACGGCGGCGTAGGAAGATGTGTCGCCTTCATCGTGGATGCCTTGCCGGAACAAGGGGTGGATTCCGCCTTGTTCCTGCTGCGTTCGCGCATCCGCGAGTATCCCGTATCCAATCCGAAGGTGACCCGGGCGCTCCCTGTCAACGAATCCCCGACCGCGCTGCGGCTGATGCTGCCCGTGGCCTTTTTCAAGCTGCTCATGCAGATCCGGCGCGACAAGCCCGCCATCGTCTGCTCGCACGGCCTCTTGTGCAACATGCTAGTCGTGGCGGCCAAGAAGCTGCTGCGCGGCAAGTTCGCCACCGTCGCCTTCGAACACAGCAGCCCGGCCATCCACTACGGAGCCTCGCGCATGCGGCGCCTGAAATGCTGGCTGGTCAGCCAGACCTACCGGCGCCACGATGCGGTGGTGGGCGTGTCGCGCGGCGTCAAGGAAGACCTGGTCAGCATGTTTCCGCCGCTGCGCGGCAAGGTCCACACCATCTACAACGGCGTGCCGCTGGAAAATGTGCGCGCGCAGGGCGGCCGCGGCGGCGACGACCCCGCGCAGCCCGCCCCCTACCATGTGGTGGCCGTGGGCCGGCTCGAAGCAGTGAAGGATTACGCGACGCTGATCGACGCGGCCGCATTGCTGGATGACCCCGGCATCCGCTTCACCATCCTGGGCGAAGGATCCGAGCATGCCGCCCTGCAAAAACGCATCGATGAGCGCGGCTCGCGCAGCCCGGTCACCCTGGCGGGCCATATCGACAACCCGTTCCCGGTGATTGCGGGCGCCGGCGCATTCGCCCTGACCTCCCTGCGCGAGAGCTTCGGCAATGTGCTGGTGGAAGCGCTGTGCCTGGGCGTGCCGGTCATTTCCACCGACTGTCCCCATGGCCCGGCTGAAATCCTGGATTCCGGCCGCTACGGCCTGCTGGTTCCGGTGGGCGACGCCGCGGCCCTGGCCGAGGCGGTGCGCCGCCTGGCCTATGACGCGGAGATGCGTGAACGGTTTGCCGAGCAAGGCCCGGAACGCGCCGACGCCTTTTCCCTGGAACGGCACTGCCGCAACGTCATCGCCCTCTTCCGCCCGCTGATGCAGCGCGGCACGCCCTGAACAGGACAGCATCATGCAGAAGATACCGGTATCGGTCGTCGTCATGACGAAGAACGAGGAACGCAACATCAACAAGTGCCTGAAGGCGCTGGTCGAATTCGACGAAGTATTCGTGGTGGACTCCAACAGCACCGACGCGACCTGCGCGATGGCGACGGCGCTGGGCGCCAAGGTCTCGAACTTCCAGTGGAACGGCAAGTATCCCAAGAAGAAGCAGTGGTGCCTGGAACAGCTGCCGTTTTCGCACCCCGTGGTGCTGTACGTGGACGCGGACGAAGAGATGACGCCCGGCCTGGCCGCGGAAATACGCGAAGCCCTGCCGCGCTTCGCGGCGGGCGCGGGCGGCGCCTTCGTGCCGTTCGATTACGTCTTCTGCGGCAAGAAGCTGGAACACGGCCACCGCGTGTACAAGCTGGCCCTGTTGGCGCGCGACCGCTCGCGCTTCCTGGACTACGACGATCTCGACGTGGCGCATATGTGGGAGGTCGAAGGCCATTACCAGCCGCAGGTCGAAGGCGAAACCTTCGCCCTGCGCCAGCGCATGGTGCACAACGACCATGATTCGCTGTTCCACTACTTCGACAAGCACAACCGCTATTCCGATTGGGAAGCGAACCTGCGCACCAAGGGCCTGATGAACGATCCGCGCGAGGCCAACGTGGGCGCGCGCGCCCTGCTCAAGCGCATCTTCCAGGCCATGCCGTTCAAGGCGCCCATCTCGTTCCTGCATTCCTACGTGTTCCGCCTCGGCTTCCTGGACGGCAAGGCGGGCTACGACTACGCGGTGGCGCGCGCCATGTACTACTGGCAGATCCGCATCAAGACCGAAGAGATCCAGAAGGCGCGGCAGGCCAGCGCCGCCGCGGCGCGTGACGACGCCGTGGCGGGAGCCGCCAAATGAGCGCCCTGCAACAGCTCGACCGTTTTGCGCTGGCGCCTGGCCAGCGCGGCCGCTCCGCCCTGACGGTGCAGCTCTGGTGGACGGTGCAGGCGACGCTGTTCCGCTGGTCGCCGCAAGTTGCCTATGGCTTTCGCCGCTGGCTGCTGCGGTGCTTTGGCGCACGGGTCGGCCGCAAGGTGCTGATCCGGCCCACAGCCACCGTGACTTATCCATGGAAGGTCGAAATCGGCGACTACGCCTGGATTGGGGACGACGCGGTCATCTACAGCCTGGGTCCCATCCACATCGGCGCCCACGCCGTGGTGTCGCAGCGCAGCTACCTCTGCGCAGCAGACCACGATGCGGCGCAACCCGACTTTCCCTTGCGCGAACGCGCCGTGCGCATCGAGGACGGCGCGTGGGTGGCGACCGACGTGTTCATCGGCCCCGGCGTGACCGTCGGGCGTGAAGCCGTGATCGGCGCACGCAGCTCGGTGTTCCGCAACATGCCGCCCGCCATGGTGTGCCACGGCAACCCATGCCGTCCGATCCGCCCGCGCCAGGCTGGCCCGGCATGAAGATCCTCATCTACGGCATCAACTACGCGCCCGAACTCACCGGCATCGGCAAATACAGCGCCGAACTGGCCGAATGGCTGGCCGCGCGCGGCCACGAAGTCAGCGTGGTGACGGCCCCGCCCTACTATCCGCAGTGGCAGGTGCACGAAGGCTATCGCGCCAGCCGTTACCGCAAGGAAACCCTGCGCGGCGTCACCGTACGCCGCGCGCCGCTCTGGGTTCCCGGACGGCCGGGCGGCCTCAAGCGCCTGATCCACCTGGCCAGCTTCGCCCTGTCCAGCCTGCCCTCGCTGTTGCGCGCGGCCGCCGGGCGGCCGGACATCATCCTGGTGGTGGAGCCCGCGCTCTTCTGCGCGCCCGCCGCCTGGCTGGCGGCGCGGCTTTGCGGCGCCCGCGCCTGGCTGCACATCCAGGACTATGAAGTGGACGCCGCGTTCGAGCTGGGGCTGCTCAAGGGCGCCGGCCTGCGCGCCATGGTGCTCAGGGCCGAACGCTGGCTGATGCGCCGCTTCGACCGCGTGTCGACCATATCCAGCCGCATGCTGGACCTGGCGCGGGCCAAGGGCGTGGACCCGGGCCGCGCGGTGCTGCTGCCCAACTGGATCGATGTCGATGCGATTGCGCCGCGCGCCGGCGGCGGCAACTACCGCGCCGAACTGGGCATTCCGCACGACGCGATCGTTGCGCTTTATTCAGGCAACATGGGCGGCAAGCAGGGCCTGCAGACCCTGGCCGACGTGGCCCGCAGGCTCAGCCGCGAGACGCGCCTGTGGTTCGTCTTCTGCGGCCAGGGTCCTGAACGCGCGCCGCTGCAGCAGCAATGCGAGGGCCTGGCCCGTGTCGTCTTCCTGGACCTGCAGCCTGCCGAACGCCTGGGCGAATTGCTCAATACCGCCGACATCCATCTGCTGCCCCAACGCGCCGGCGCCGCCGACCTGGTGATGCCGTCCAAGCTGACTGGCATGCTGGCCAGCGGCCGGCCCGTGGTGTGCGGCGCCTCGCCCGGCACCGAGCTGGCCGGCGTGGTCGCGCGCTGCGGCCTGCTGACGCCGCCGGAAGACGGAGCGGCCATGGCCGAGGCGGTGCGCAAGCTCAGCTACAACGCGCAGATCCGCGAAACCCTGGGCGCCGCGGCGCGCCAGTATGCGCAGACGCATCTGCATGTGGACAGCGTACTGGCTGCCGCGGAACAGGAATTCGAAGCGCTGATAGCGGCCAAGGGCAAACATGCGGCCCGCGGCGCGGGCGTTTGAACGTCCGTACGGCGCCGCACAAGCCTGCCGCATCTGCTGCGCGCAGGCCGTCAACGTTGCGACGAGTTCAATTTTCTCTTGGCGGTTGGCGACGGGTTACGCGCACTCGAGACCGATGCTCTTGCATCAAGTCTCTCGCGCTTGACCCATCCTACGCGTCTGGGTCGTGCTTGGCGGGCGCTGCGCCGTTGCCGCTTCTGACCAGTCCCATCTGCACCGCGATGTAGGCTGCCTCGGCCTGGTTACGCGCGTTCAGCTTCCAGTACAGCGTGCGCGCGTGGCTCTTCACGGTGGCCACCGAGATGCCGACCTGCTGGCCGATCTCCCGCATGGTCTTGCCCTGCACCAGCAATTGCAGGATCTCTTCCTGCCGTTGGGTCAGCTCCCTCAGCTCCTGGGTTGGCGGATGCGAGGCGCCCTGAGGTCGGGCCGCGGGCTGCGGATAGCATTCGCCGCCCGCCATGACGAGGCTGACCGCCGCCGCCAGCGCATCGGGGCTGGAGGCCTTGGGCATGTAGCCTGCGACGCCTGCCCGCGCACACGCCGCCATGACGCCCGGGTCCAGCACCGAATAAAGCACCAGCACCAGCCGCGGCATGAAGAACGCCATCGATTGGGACAGGAGTCCGACGTCCTGCTCGGCCAGACCGCTGCAACCCATCACCAGCAACTCCACTGGGCGGTTGATCGAACTGGACATGGTGAGCAATTGGGCTGGCGAGATGGCCAGAATGTCGTCGGTGTTCCGCGCACGCTCCAGCACATGCTGGATCGCGACACGGAGCAGAGCGTAGTCTTCGATCAGTACGGTTGTCATCCCGGGGGGAACCTTGTGACGCATGGCCCATACACGGTTCCCATGACGCTGGCGCATCATTGCTGCAACGGCAGGCTGCTGGCGTCACCGACCTCACGGGAATCTCGTCCGCGGCACGGAATCGCGATGGCGAGGCGGAGTTGTTCGCCTTCTCGATCCAGTCTTGCGGACACAACCCATGCTATCAGCGGCTACGTTCGCTGAATCTCGTTCAGGAGGATGATTGGTGGAGGAATGCAGCAGCACTGCGACCGCGGATACTGCTGTGTATGAATTAGCCATGATGGCTATGCGCGCTCCCGGCAGCAACGGAACGCCTTTGTTCCAGGCTGCCGGGCAGGCCGCGCAAACCAATCCCGGCTACCCGAGCTTGCGCCCATAAAGCTGCCCGGCATCCACATCCCTGCCGTTCGGTTCATGCCATTCCAAGGTCGCGCCACGCTGCAGCGCCGCGTATACGGCTTCGCCCTTGTTCTTCACATGCAAGCGCTGGTAAAGCGTGCACGCATGCGTTTTGGCCGTGGCCACCGAAATGTTCAACATCCTGCTGACCGTCTTGATCGGATAGCCGCGCGCCAGCAACACCAGCACTTCGTATTGCCGCGGCGTGATCTGCAGCAGCTGCGCGCCGGCGCTGACGGGCATGGAACCCTTGCTGGCAGCGGCATCGTCGGCATCCCTGGCCGGCAAGGCGCAGACCGTTTGCGCGGGAGCCTGCAATGCCTGTTCGCTGGGGAAGCACTGCCCTCCCGCCATGACCAGGCGGATGGCCGCTTCAAGGATTTCCACCGATGCCGTCTTCATGAGGCAACCGTAGACGCTTGCCCCGGGCAACCCTTGTACCGGCATGGGCAGGGGCATGACGTCCGTCAGCAGCAGGATCCGCTTGGGCGTGAGCACGCGCTGGATTTCATGCAGCGCGCTCCACGCTTCGTCGGTATCCACCGGCAATCCATAGATCAACAGGTCGGCGCCCGCGTGCACGCCGTCCGCCTTGGAGATGTCAGCCAAACCCATCCCCTCGATTTCCCACACATCATCCAACTTGCTCAGAATCTGCCACAACCCCAACCGCAGGAGCGGATGGGCTTCAATCAGGACCATCTTGGCCATGGTGTCCTCCCGGTTTTTCGACGGGCCTAGAAGGGATCTTCGCTGTGCTGAAGACTATTTTTTTTCCAACCCTGCGATGCGAGTCCGCAATATTCCGGAATATCTAATGAAGCTGAACCGGAGCATTTGGGCTGGGAGACTTTGGTAGCCAACATAACGGATGGCATGGACCCATCTTATGGTTCGAAATTGTCAAAATCAAGACGTTTCGGCTCGATATAATCCGACAAAAACAGAAATCATTCGTTAGCCTTAATCATCATCGTAAATCTGGACGAGACGCGCATCTCATCCATTCCGGCGCTAGGGTTTTCACCAGGAATTCCCCATGAGGAGCTTGCGCTTTCCCTATGGAAGATGCAGGTCGGGCGCGGGTCGCAGGCTAAGGCAGGCCGCTGTTACAGGCGTAAAAAAGCCGCGCCGCGGCATCCGCCGGGCGCGGCCTGGAAGTTCCGGAATCAGGACAATAACTGTCTATATGTTTCCGCGGACACATCAAGCCCGTGCGTCTTTCTCGTAATCGAAATATAGGTAACATTTTTATTTTTGCGTTTCCGGCACGATTTACTCCATATAGGCGAAGTCAAATACCGTATGCCCGCCCTGATGGTGCCAATGGTGCATCGAAGCATGACGTTTTCTCAGGAAGCTCGCGTAGTGGATTTCGCCGTCCGTTTCCACATAGCTGGACGGCGTTAGTTCCTCTATCCGGTTCAACGACACGCCCTTGCCGTAGTGGCAGAAGCCCTGGTACTGGGCGCAGCGGATCACCTCTCCGCCAGGCGACACAACGATTCCGGCGTTGCGGGCCCGCATCGGGTTGCGCACGATGGGGTTGCAGGCATGCGGCGTCCACTCGGTCGAGCGCGGCGAATCCGAAAAGAAAGCGAATAATTCGTCGCAATGGCTTTGGCCGTCGGTCCGATCGATATTAGTTAATAACCACCAATATTCGCCGTGTTTGAAAATAATGGTGTCGACGGCGGATATATTAGTCATCAAATTTACATCAAGCTCCCATTTGAGCGGAAAATCGGTGCATTTCCAGAGCTCTATACTGCGATTGCCGCAGGTCTCCGGCACCATGTAGGTGACGCCTTCGTGCTCGAATATATATGGGAATGACAGATGGTAGGGCAGGTTCAGGGCCGTGCCCAGCAGGCGGAAAGCCCCGTCGGAGTAGGTCGCAACCGAGATCGTGCCCTTGCGCGAGGTAAAATCGTAATCCTCGAAAAATATATACGGCTTTTTATCCTGGGTATATACAAACGGATCCGCGAAGAATCTGCCCTTGGGCGGCTGCAATACCATGGCCTCGGATACCACCGCCTGCTGCCGGGCAGAAGGAAACATGCCTATCCGCCAGCGCACATTGCGTTTCATGACGCGCCGCACAATCAAATCCGACATTAACCAGGCCTGACGCGCAATATATGCGGCGCTATCCCACTCCACCGGATCCTCGCGCCGCAAGCCGCTCATGATCTGCATGCCCGGCGGCGCAACGCCTTGCTTGACGCGGGCCAGCGCCTGCAGCGCGTCGTACACCATGAAATTGCCCAGGCTGAACGCGCGCGCCTGATTCTTCAACCAGAACACTTCGGTGTTGAAACTGCGCTGGTCCAGCAATTCGTCCTGGTCCTCCCGCGGCCCCACGCGCCAGAGCTTCACCGTGGTGTGATCTTCACGCTGATAGACCTCCCAGAAGCCGGCATAGCGGCTGGTCGCCACCGCAATATCCGAATAACTCAGCTGCCATACGCCCAGCCGCGCCCAGCCCGCCATTTGTTCGCGGGTGGCCGGCGATGCGCCCAGCGTGATGACCAGGTCCAGGCCCAGCGCCGCAACCTGGCTTTGCACCTCGGCCGCGGGCATGCCAGGCGTCAACGACAGGACGGCAGCCGTATCCGATGACACGCTTTCCCGCATGTCGCGGCACGCAAGCGCCTGCCGCTGCTTTGCCGGCAGCAGCCGCGCTTCCAGGCGCGACAAGGCGCCAAACAACGCGCGCGCACCCAACCGGGGCGCTTTCTCGCCGCCCTCCTCACTCATCACCAGCAAAGCAGCGACTTCAAAATCCTGGCTATGCGTGAGCCAATCCACCATCTCATGCATCCAGCCGGGTTGCTCGTACCCGTCGACCAGCAGTCCCACTCTGTAGGTTTTCATTTCTCCTGCTCCTGTGCCAGGGCTTGTCGGCCTTCCGTCCGTTACGGCGAACGGACTAGGGCCTGTCATTGCGTATTCAGGGGCGCGACAGATTCAACTCCTCGCGCTGATACTGCGGGGTTTTGCGCCTCCCTTCCAGACCACATTCATCCTAGGTCGGCAGTCCGAGGACGAAAGGCTCAAGGTCATGCGCAAACACTAGGAAATCGTTACTCCCTCCGCATGAGTTTCGTCATCCCTCTGGTGGAGATTGGCGAGAATCCGGCCGGTCCTGAACGCGGGACTTGCGGCCCGCTAGTGGTAAACCCTATTGGGGATAGCCGAGGCTCGCGTCTCAGCCATCTCTCACGCATAATTGTTTTTAAACGAACGTTTGAATTCAACCTTATGCAAGAAATCAGACCGTCCCTCACCCGTGAATCCATCCTGGACACCGCCGAGGCCTTGTTTGCCCAACAAGGACACGATGGCACCTCGATGCGCCAGATCACCGCGGCCGCCGGCGTCAATCTGGCGTCGGTGAACTATCACTTCGGCTCCAAGGAGTCACTCGTGCAGGCGGTGCTCAAACGTCGCCTTGAAGTGCTGAACCGCGAGCGCTTGCGACTTTTGGATGAGCTGGAGGCGCAAGCCGAAGGCAGGCCCCTGAAGCCGTCGCAGATCGTGGACGCCTTTTTCGGCACGCTGCTGCGCCTGGCGGCCGATCCCGCGCAGGCCGGCAGCACCTTCCTGCCGCTGCTCGAACGCACCATGACGGATCCCTCCGACTTCATCCGCGCGCTGTTCGCGGAGGAGTACGCGGATGTGCTGGAGCGCTACCGCAACGCGCTGTTCGCAGCCCTGCCCGACGTGCCCCGCGCGGAAATCATGTGGCGCTTCCAGTTCATGCTGGGCGCCACCTCGTACGCCATCATCGGCACCGACCTGTTGCGCTCGGTCACGGGCTGGACCATCGACGACGCCGAACAACCGGATAACCCCAACCTGCTGCTGCCGCGCCTGATGAGCTTTCTGCTCGGCGGCCTGCGCTCGCCCCTGCCGCACGTGCCCTGAACGCCAAGCGCCCGCAGACGGAACAGAACCTCCACGGAGACAAGAAAATGAACGCAGTCATCTACGCTCTGGTCATCGTCGCGCTCCTGGCGGCGGTCTTGCTGGGCGTACGTCCGATCCGCCGCGCCCTGCTGTCGGCGCCGATCTTCAACCTGTACCGCAAGGTGCTGCCGCAGATGTCGGACACCGAGCGCGATGCGCTGGAGGCCGGTACGGTGTGGTGGGAAGGCGAACTGTTCCGCGGCCGGCCCGACTGGAGCCGCCTGCTGGCCTATCCCCGCCCGCGCCTGAACGATGACGAGCAGCGTTTCCTCGACGTCCAGGCCGAGGAGGCCTGCCGCATGGTCAACGACTGGCATGTCACGCAGGAAAGCCACGACCTGCCGGCCGAGGTCTGGAGCTACCTGAAGACCCAGGGCTTCCTGGGCATGATCATTCCCAAGGAATACGGCGGCCTGGGGTTCTCGGCCTATGCCCATTCCGAAATCGTGACCAAGCTGTCCACGCGCTCGTCGGCGCTGGCGGTTTCAGTCATGGTGCCCAACTCGCTCGGCCCCGCCGAACTGCTGCTGCACTACGGCACCGACGACCAGAAGAACCACTACCTGCCGCGCCTGGCGCGCGGCGAGGAAGTGCCCGCCTTCGCGTTGACCAGCCCCTGGGCCGGCTCCGACGCCGCCGCCATCCCCGACAGCGGCATCGTCTGCAAGGGCGAATGGCAGGGCCGCGAAGTGATAGGCATGAGGGTCACCTGGGACAAGCGCTACATCACGCTGGCGCCTGTGTGCACCCTGCTGGGCCTGGCGTTCCGCCTGTACGATCCCGACGGCCTGCTGGGCGGCGCGAAAGACCTCGGCATCACTTGCGCGCTGGTGCCGCACGACCATCCGGGCGTGGACACCGGCCGCCGCCATTTCCCGCTGAACGCCATGTTCATGAACGGCCCCACGCGCGGCGCGGACGTCTTCATGCCGCTGGATTTCATCATCGGCGGTCCCGCCATGGCCGGCCAGGGCTGGCGCATGCTGATGGAATGCCTGGCGGCGGGACGCTCGATCTCGCTGCCCTCCTCCAACACCGGCATGTCCAAGCTGACGACCCGGGCGGTGGGCGGCTATGCGCGCGTGCGCAGCCAGTTCCGCACGCCCGTCGGCAAGTTCGAAGGCGTGGAGGAAGCGCTGGCGCGCATCGGCGGCAACACCTACATGATGGACGCCGCGCGCAGCATGACGGCAGGCGCGGTGGACCTGGGCGAAAAGCCATCGGTGGTGTCCGCCATCGTCAAGTACCACGTGACCGAACGCGCGCGCCAGGTCGTCAACGACGGCATGGACGTCATCGGCGGCAAGGGCATCTGCCTGGGCCCGTCCAACTTCCTGGGCCGCGCCTACCAGCAGATTCCGATCGGCATCACGGTGGAAGGGGCCAACATCCTCACGCGCAGCCTGATCATCTTCGGCCAGGGCGCGATCCGCTGCCATCCCTACGTGCTGGCTGAAATGCAGGCCGCGCAATCGTCCGACCGCAAGCAGGGCCTGGACGATTTCGACCGCGCCTTCTGGGGCCACGTGGGCTTCGTCGCGAAGAACAAGCTGCGCGCGCTGGGCACGGCGCTCACGGGCGCGCGCTGGGTCGGCGTCAACGCCGATGTCGCTCCCGAGATGAAGCGCTACTACCAGCTGCTCAGCCGCTACAGTGCCGCCTTCGCGCTGCTGGCGGACACCTCGATGCTGGTGCTGGGCGGCAGCCTCAAGCGCCGCGAGCGCCTGTCGGCGCGCCTGGGCGATGTGCTGTCGCAGATGTACCTGATCAGCGCCACGCTCAAGCGCTTCGAAGACGAAGGCCGCCAGGCGGCCGACGCGCCGCTGGCGCACTGGTCCATCCAGGACGCGCTGTACAAGCTGCAGGAAGCCGTCGAAGGCGTGCTGGACAACTACCCCAACCGTTTCGTGGCCTGGAGCCTGCGCCGCCTGGTCTTCCCCTGGGGCCGCACGCAAGCCCTGCCCTCGGACCAGTTGGGCCAGGACGTGGCGCGATTGCTGATCAATCCCAGCGCGACGCGCGACCGCCTGACCGCCGGCTGCCACCTGCCCGCGACCGAGGCCGAGCCGGTGGGCGCGATCGAGCTGGCGCTGGCCGCCACACTGGATGCCGAGCCCATCGAAGCCAAGATCCGCGAACTCGAAAAGCGCGGCGCGCTTGACGGCAATCCACAGGCCAACGTGCGCGATATCGCCGATGCCGCCTTCGCCATCGGCGGCATCACCGCCGAAGAATATGCAGTGGTGAAACGCCGCAACCGCTTGCGCGACACGGTGGTGAAAGTGGATGATTTCCCCTTTGATTTGCGCGCCGCGGACCAGGGCAGCCCCGCCGCCGAACGCAGGGCCGCCTGAACAGGAGGAATCGGATGGCATTCAAACCGGTTTACGTCGTCGACGGCGCCCGCACGCCTTTCCTGAAGGCGCGCACCGGCCCGGGCCCCTTCTCCGCCGGCGATCTCGCCGTGCAGGCGGGACGCGCCCTGCTGCTGCGCCAGCCCTATGCGCCCACCGACCTGGACGAGGTCATCGTGGGTTGCGCCGCGCCTTCGCCCGACGAAGTGAACATCGGCCGCGTGATCGCGCTGCGCCTGGGCTGCGGCAACAAGGTGCCAGGCTGGACCGTCATGCGTAATTGCGCCTCGGGCATGCAAGCGCTGGATTCGGCGGTGGCCAACATCCAGTCCGGCCGTTCGGAGCTGGTGCTGGCCGGCGGCACGGATGCGCTGTCGCGCGCGCCGGTGCTGTATTCGGACGAGATGGTACGTTGGCTGGCCAGCTGGTATGCCGCGCGCGGCGCGGGCGCCAAGCTCGCGGCGCTGGGCCGTTTCCGTCTGCGCAATCTTGCGCCCGTCATCGGTCTGCTCAAGGGTCTGACCGACCCGGTGGTCGGCCTGTCCATGGGGCAGACTGCCGAGAACGTCGCGACCCGCTTCGGCATCGACCGCGCCGCGATGGACGCCTACGCGGCGCAGAGCCATGCGCGCGCGCTGGCGGCCCGCGCGGCCGGCGCCCTTGGCGAGATCTCGCCGCTGATCGACACGCAGGGCAAGCTGTATCCCGATGACGACGGCGTGCGCGACGACTCCACTCCCGAGAAGCTCGCCAAGCTCAAACCCGTCTTCGACAAGCCCTGGGGCAACATCACCGCGGGCAACAGCTCGCAAGTCACCGACGGCGCCGCCATGCTGGTCCTCGCTTCAGAGGAAGCGGTGCGCAAATGGAACCTGCGGCCGCTGGGCCGCATCCTCGACAGCCAATGGGCCGGCCTCGATCCCGCGCAGATGGGCCTGGGGCCGGTGCATGCGGCCACGCCCATCCTGCAGCGCCACGGGCTGGGCCTCAATGACCTGGACTTGTGGGAAATCAACGAGGCCTTCGCCGCCCAGGTGTTAGGCTGCCTGGCGGCCTGGCGCGACGATGCCTATTGCCAGGAACACTTCGGCACGCCGGCCTGGGGCGACCTCGACCCGGCCCGGCTCAACGTCGATGGCGGCGCGATCGCCATCGGGCATCCCGTGGGCGCTTCCGGCGCCCGCATCGTGCTGCACCTGCTGGCGGCCCTCAAGCGCCGCGGCGACAGGCGCGGCATGGCGGCCATCTGCATCGGCGGCGGCCAAGGCGGCGCGATGCTGGTCGAAACCCTGGACGAGGACCGCTCATGACGACTATCGACACGCTTGCGCACTGGCGCCTGGAGCGCGATGCCGACGGCCTGGCGTGGCTGACCTTCGACCGCGCCGGCAGCGCGGTCAATGCCTTGTCCGCCGACACCATGAGCGAACTTGCGGTGGTGCTGGACGCGCTGGACGCGGCCCCGCCCGCGGGCCTGGTGATCCGGTCTGGCAAATCCACGGGCTTTGTCGTGGGCGCTGACGTCAATGAATTCGCCAGCCTGGACACGCCCGAGCAGGCACGCGCGCTGGTGGCGCGCGGATGGGACCTGTTCAACCGACTGGCCGCGGTGCGCTATCCCACGCTGGCCCTGATCCAGGGCCACTGCCTGGGCGGCGGGCTCGAACTCGCGCTGGCCTGCCGCTACCGCCTGGTGGCGGACCAGCCGGGCACGTCGCTCGCCTTGCCCGAAGTCATGCTCGGCATCTTTCCCGGCTGGGGCGGCATGCTGCGCCTGCCGCGGCTGATCGGCGCACCGGCCGCGCTGGACATGATGCTGACCGGCCGAGGCGCCGACGCGCGCCGCGCTGCGGCGCTGGGCCTGGCGGACGCGCGCGTGCCGCCCCGCCTGCTGCTGGCCGCCGCGCGCCAGACCGTGCTGTCGCGCAAGGCGCCACGCCGCGCGCGCGGCCTCGGCGCCTGGGCCAACCGCTGGCCGCTCAAGGCCATCGTCGCCAACCGCGCCCGCAAGCAGATCGCGGCCAAGGATCCCCTGGGCCACTATCCGGCCGCGCCCGCCATCGTCGAGATCTGGGAAAAGCATGGCGGCAACGCCTTGCAGGCGCCTGCGCTGATCGAGCGCATCATTTCCTCCGACACCGCCCGCAACCTGCTGCGGGTGTTCCGCCTGCAGGAACGGCTGAAGGCCAACGGCAAGCAGGCCGGCATTGCGCCCGCGCGCCACGTGCACGTGGTCGGCGCCGGCGTGATGGGCGGCGACATCGCGGCCTGGTGCGCGCTCAAGGGCATGACGGTCACCTTGCAGGACCAGGACATGGCGCGCATCGCGCCCGCCATCAAGCGCGCCGCCCAGCTGTTCTCGCGCCGCCTGAAGGATCCGCGACTCGCGCGCGCGGCGTTCGACCGCCTGGTGCCGGATCCCGCAGGCGGCGGCGTGCCGCTGGCCGACATCGTCATCGAAGCCATCAGCGAACAGCCCGAAGCCAAGCGCGCGCTCTACCGCGCGCTGGAGCCGCGCATGAAGGCCGATGCGCTGCTCGCCACCAACACCTCCAGCCTGTCGCTGGAGACCTTGCGCGCGGATCTGGCGCAGCCCCAACGGCTGGTTGGCATCCACTTCTTCAATCCCGTGGCCAAGATGCCGCTGGTAGAGGTCGTGCACGCCGACGGCGACTCGGACGAGGCGCAAGCCCGCGCCTGCGCCTTCGTCGGTCAGATCGACAAGCTGGCGCTGCCGGTCAAGAGCGCGCCGGGCTTCCTGGTCAACGCCGTGCTGGCGCCCTACATGCTGCAGGCCATGCGCAGCGTGGACGAGGGCCTGGCGCCCGAAGCCGTGGACGCGGCCATGGTCGCATTCGGCATGCCGATGGGGCCGCTGGAGCTGGCCGATACCGTGGGGTTGGATATTGCCCGTGCGGCGGGCGCGGAACTTGCTGGCGGCGCCGAGCCGCCGCGCTGCCTGGCCGAGCGCCTGGCGCGCGGCGACCTGGGCAAGAAAAGCGGCCGCGGCTTCTACGCCTGGCGCGACGGCAAACCGGTCAAGGGCGCCAGCCAGTCCGGCGCGCCCGCCGGATTGGCGCAGCGCCTGATACAACCGCTGATCGACGCCACGCGCCAGCGCGTGGATGCGGGCATCGTCGCCGACGCCGACCTGGCCGACGCGGGCGTGATTTTCGGAACGGGGTTCGCGCCATTCACGGGCGGTCCCTTGCATTACCAAAGCAGCAACGCGGTGCGGAGTATAAGACCGGCTGAGGCCGATTAGGACCTGTACAACCTAAACCGGAACGACAAGACCGGCAGTGCCATAGAGACATCATCCATCACGAGGAGGCAGTACCATGAGCAGACGTTCATTGTCCCTGAGCACCTTGTCGGCCCTCGTGGTCGGCCTGGGCGCATCCACGGCAACGCACTCGGCCGGCTTTCAGCTCCTGGAGCAGAACGCCAGCGGCCTGGGCAACGCCTATGCAGGCTCTGCGGCGAATCCGGAGAACGCCAGCATCATCTATTACAACCCGGCCGGCATGACCTACCTGCCCGGCTTCAATGTGTCCGGCGGCGTCAACCTGATCAAGCCGTCATTCAAGTTTTCAGACAACGGCGACAGCCGCAACCCCAGCATTCCCGGCCTGCCGGGCACCGGCCTGGGCGGATCGCGCCCGACCGGCGGCAACGGCGGCGACGCGGGCAACCTCGGCGTGGTGCCCAATATGTACGCCTCCTGGCAGTTGAACGAGCAATGGTTCATCGGCCTGGGCGTGGGCGCCCCGTTCGGGCTCATGACCGAGTACGACGACGGCTGGGTGGGCCAGTACCACTCCAACAAGTTCGAGATCAAGACGATCAACGTCAACCCCTCGATCGCCTACAAGGTCAACGAAAAGTTCTCCATGGGCTTTGGCGTGAACTGGCAGCACATCGACGCCAACTACAAAAAGAAGACCGTGCTGCCGGTTCCCGGCATGCCGCTGGGCACGACCGGCGACGCCGACCTGAATCTCAAGGGCGATGCCTGGGGCTGGAACGTGGGCTTCATGCTGCAACCCACCGAAGACACCCGCATCGGCCTGTCCTACCGCTCGAAGATCAAGCACACCGCGAAGGGCGACACCGACATCACCAGCATCTATCCGCGCGGCAACTCGGTGTCGTTCGACGCCAAGGCCACCGTGTCCCTGCCCGACACCCTGATCCTGAGCGCGGCGCACCAGCTGAACGAACGCTGGGAACTGCTGGGCGACGTCTCGTGGACCGGCTGGAGCAGCATTCCCAATCTGAAGATCCGCAACTCGGGGCCGGGTGCGCGCGACGACGACCTGCCGCTGAACTTCCGCGACAGCTGGCGCGTCGCGCTGGGCGCCAACTACAAGTTCGCGCCCAACTGGAAGTGGAAGGTCGGCGTCGCCTTCGACCAATCGCCCGTGTACAAGGAAGCCGACCGTCCGACCTCGCTGCCGGACAACGACCGCTACTGGCTTTCGACCGGTATTCAGTGGCAGGCCACCAAGGACACCACGCTGGACGTGGGCTATACCTATCTCTACCTGCGCAAGACGGACATCGACACCACGTCCGGCAACCAGCTGACCAAGGGCCGCGTGGCGGGCACCTATGACAGCAATGCCCACATCCTGGGCATACAGCTGTCGTCCCGCTTCTAACCCGCCCCGGATGGCGGTCCGGCCCGGTCCGGCCCGCCATTCGTTTTTTTCAGGAGACTGCCTTGAGCAAGTTCGTCGTCAAACACGTCGCCGTCCTGGGGGCCGGCGTCATGGGTGCGCAGATCGCCGCCCATCTGGCCAATGCCGGCGTGCCCGTCACGCTGTTCGACCTGGCCGCCCCCGAAGGCGACCGCAACGGCACGGTCAAGAAAGCGATCGCCGGCTTGAAGAAGCTGGAGCCCGCGCCCCTGGCCGGCGCGGCGCGCCTGGCGTACATCACGCCCGCCAACTACGACGACGACCTCGAACGCCTGCGAGGCTGCGACCTGGTCATCGAGGCCATCGCCGAGCGCATGGACTGGAAGACCGCGCTGTACGAGCGCATCGCGCCGCACGTGGCCCCGGGCGCCATCATCGCCTCCAATACATCGGGCCTGTCGATCGACGCGCTGGCCAACGCCCTGCCCGCGGGCCTGCGCGACCGCTTCTGCGGCATCCACTTCTTCAATCCGCCCCGCTACATGCGGCTGGTGGAAATCATCGCCACTTCGCACACCCAGCCCGCCGTGCTGGATCAGCTCGAAACCTGGCTGACCTCGACCCTGGGCAAGGGCGTGATCCGCGCGCTGGACACGCCCAACTTCGTGGCCAACCGCATCGGCGTGTTCTCGATCCTGGCAGCCATGCACCACACGGCCCGCCTGGGGCTGGCCTTCGATGAGGTCGACGCCCTGACCGGCCCGAAGATCGGCCGCCCCAAGAGCGCCACCTACCGCACGGCCGACGTGGTCGGCCTGGACACGCTGGCGCACGTGGTCGGCACCATGGAAAAGAACCTGCCGGACGACCCCTGGCACCGCTATTTCAAGCTGCCCGAGTGGCTCTCCGCGCTGATCGCCAAGGGCGCACTGGGGCAAAAGACCGGCGCGGGCGTCTACCGCAAGCAGGGCCGCGAAATCCAGGTGCTGGACCTGAAGGCGCAGGACTATGTGCCCAGCGCCGGCAAGCTGGCCGACGAAGTCGCCGCCCTGCTCAAGGAACGCGACCCGGGCAAGCGCTTCGCCGCGCTGCGCGCGAGCAGCCATCCCCAGGCGCAGTTCCTCTGGAGCCTGTTCCGCGACATCTTCCACTACAGCGCCGTGCAACTCGAACACGTGGCCGACAATGCGCGCGACCTGGACCTGGCCATGCGCTGGGGCTTCGGCTGGGCCCAAGGTCCGTTCGAAACCTGGCAGGCCGCCGGCTGGCAGGCCATCGCCGCCGCGGTGGCCGAGGACATCGCCGCCGGCCAGGCCATGAGCGACGCGCCGCTGCCGGCCTGGGCGCTGGAACCCGGCCGCAACGGCGTGCATGCGCCCGAAGGCTCCTACTCCGCGCGTACCGGCCAGCTGAGCCCGCGCTCGACGCTGCCGGTGTACCGCCGCCAGTTGTTCCCCGAGCGTGTGTACGGCGAAGGCGCCAGCGAGCGCGGCGTCACGATCTGGGAAAACGAAGGCGTGCGCCTGTGGAACCTGCCGCGGGTCGACGCCGGCGTGGCCATCCTCTCGGTCACCTCCAAGAACCACACCCTGGGCGCGGAAGTGCTCGACGGCATCCTGCAGGCGGTGGCGCGCGCCGAACGCGAATACGACGGGCTGGTCATCTGGCATGACGCGCCCTTCGCCGTGGGCGCCAACCTGCAGCAGGTCGCCGAGGCCTGCGCCGCCGGGCTATGGGACATGCTGGAGGCCACGGTTGAAAAGTTCCAGCGCGCCTCGCAGTCGTTCAAGTACGCGCAGATTCCCACCGTGGCGGCCGTGCAGGGCATGGCGTTGGGCGGCGGCTGCGAATTCCTGATGCACGCCTCGCACCGGGTGCTGGCGCTGGAAAGCTATATCGGGCTGGTCGAGGCCGGCGTCGGGCTGATTCCGGCCGGCGGCGGCAGCAAGGAATTCGCCGGCCGCGCCGCGGCGCTGGCCGCCAAGACAGCCACGCCGGGCGAGGTCTTCCCCTATCTGCAACCGGTATTCCAGACCATCGCCACGGCGCAGGTCGCCAAGAGCGCGCTGGAAGCCATCGCCACGGGCTTCGCCCGCGAGCATGACATCGTCGTGTTCCATCCGGACGAGCTGCTGTACGTCGCCATCGGCCAGGCCCGCGCCGCGGCCGAGGCCGGCTACACGCCGCCGCCCCGCTTGCGCGACATTCCGGTCGCGGGCCGCAATGGCATCGCCAACTTTGAAATGGTGCTGGTCAACATGCGCGAAGGCGGCATGATCAGCGCGCACGACTACCGCGTGGCGCGCAGCGCCGCCGTGGCCCTGTGCGGCGGCGAGGTCGACACCGGCGCCAAGGTGGACGAGGAATGGCTGCTGGCCGTGGAGCGCAAGGAATTCGTGGCGCTGCTGCGCACGCCTGAAACCCAGGCCCGCATCCGCCACACTCTCGACACCGGCAAGCCCCTGAGGAACTGACATGAGCAAGCAGATTCAAGACGCCTACATCGTCGCCGCCACGCGCCTGCCGGTGGGCAAGCGCAACGGCGCCTACATCACCACCCGTCCCGACGACATGCTGGCTGCCGCGCTCAATGGCGCGCTGGCGCAGGTCCCGGGCCTGGATGCCGCGCGCATCGATGACGTCATTGCCGGCTGCGCCATGCCGGAAGCCGAACAAGGCATGAACGTGGCCCGCATCGGCCTGTTGCTCGCGGGCCTGCCGCAAAGCGTGGCCGGCGTCACCGTGAACCGCTTCTGCGCATCAGGCCTGCAGGCGGTGGCCGATGCCGCGGCGCGCATCCGCACCGGCGAGGCCGACATCATGATCGGCGCAGGCACCGAATCCATGAGCGCCATGCCGCAGATCATGGGCAACAAGGTGTCGATGAACCCCGCCATCTTCGAACACCAGGAAAACATCGGCATGGCCTTCGGCATGGGCCTGACCGGCGAGAAGGTCGCCGAACGCTGGAAGGTCTCGCGCGAGGACCAGGACGCCTTCGCCCTGGCCTCGCACCAGAAAGCCTGCGCGGCCATCGCCGCCGGCCACTTCCGCGCCGAGATCACGCCTTATGAAACGGTGTCGCGCCAGCCCGGCGACGCCAGCGGCACGGTGCGCGTCGCGCGCCGCCTGGTCGAGACGGACGAAGGTCCCCGCCCGGACAGCAGCGCCGAGGCGCTGGCCCGCTTGAAGCCGGTGTTCGCCGCGCGCGGCAGCGTCACCGCCGGCAACAGCTCGCAGATGTCCGACGGCGCCGCCGCCGTGATCCTGGTGTCCGACCGCATCCTGCGCGAATTCAATCTGAGCCCGCTGGCGCGCTTTGCCGGCTTCGCCGTGGCCGGCGTACCGCCCGAAGTCATGGGCATCGGCCCGGTCGCCGCGATCCCCAAGGTGCTGCAACGCGCCGGCATCGGCCAGGACGCGCTGGACTGGATCGAACTGAACGAGGCCTTCGCCGCCCAATCGCTGGCGGTGATCCGCGAGCTGAAGCTGGATCCGGCCAAGGTGAATCCGCTGGGCGGGGCAATCGCGCTAGGCCACCCGTTGGGCGCCACGGGCGCGATCCGAACGGCCACCCTGACCCACGGCCTGCGTCGCACCGGCGGCAAGTACGGCCTGGTGACCATGTGCATCGGCACCGGCATGGGCGCGGCCGGCCTGTTCGAGGCGATGTAGGCGGAGCGGCGCGGAACATGAAGCCCTATTGGTTCAAGAACCTGTCGCCGACCTGGCGGGCGCGCCTGATGCGGGTGGGCTTCAACCTGCATCCCGCGTTCCGCGCCACCGGCGGCAAAGTGGTGCATGTATCCGCGGATTTCCATCACATCCGCATCAAGCTGCCGCTGCTGCGGCGCACCCGCAATATCGTCGGCTCGATGTACGGCGGCTCGCTGTTCGCGGTGACCGACGGCGCCCACCCCACGATGCTGATGTCCGCGCTGGGCGCAGACCACATCGTGTGGGACAAGGCGGCCACCATACGCTTCCGCAAGCCGGCGTACGCCACGCTGTATGTGGACTTCCGGCTCCCGCCCGACGAAATCGCGGAAATCCGCGCAATCCTCGCGCGCGACCATGAAACCACCCGGACCTATACGGTGGAACTCAAGGACCGAGACGGCGTGGTCTACGCCGTCGTGGAACGCACGATCTATATCGCAGACAAGAAGTTCTACAAGCAGAAGAACACTGGAGGAGAATCATGCGTCGCATCCCCGGAGGGCGAATCGCCGCCCTGAGCCTCATACTTGCCGCCTGCCTGGCCGGCGCCCCCGCACAGGCCGCCGACGTCGAAGTCGCCGGCCTGCGCGTTCCGGACAGCCTGTCGGAAGGCGGCCGCGCGCTGGTGCTGAACGGCGCCGGCGTGCGCACCAAGTTCGTCGTCAAGGTCTACGTGGCGGCGCTGTACGCCACCGCGAAAAGCGGCGATGCGGCTGCGCTGGTCAACAGCGACGAGCCGCGCCGCATGCGCCTCTTGCTGCTGCGCGACGTCGACAGCAAAAGCCTGGACGAAGCCCTGCAGGACGGATTGCGCGACAATACATCAGCGCAAGAGCTGGCCGAGCTGAAGGCGCCGGCCGCCCGCCTGTCCGCCCTGATGGCGGAAATCGGCGCGGTGCGCGAAGGCGACGTGGTCGACCTGGATTTCGACGCCCGCGGCGTCGCCGTCTCCGATAACGGCAAGCCGCAAGGCCGCATCGACAGCCCCGCGTTCGCGCGCGCCCTGCTGAGGGTCTGGCTGGGCGACAAGCCCGCGCAAGCCTCCCTGAAAAAAGCCCTGCTGGGCGGCTAGGGCCCAAAGGCTCTCTTGCTGTACAGGCCACACACGGAAATCCGGCATATGGAACGAATCTGGCAGAAAAGCTACCCCGCGGGCGTGCCTGCGGACATCGAAATGGACGGCGTGACGACGCTGGTGTCGGTCGTGCGCGAAAGTTGCCGGCGCTACGCCGACAAGACCTCGTACATCAGCATGGGCAAGTCCCTCAGCTACGCCGAGCTCGACCGGCTGACGCGCGACTTCGCGGCCTGGCTGCACGCCAACGGCCTGGGCCGCGGCGACCGTGTCGCGCTCATGATGCCCAACCTGCTGCAATACCCCGTATGCCTGTTCGGCGCATTGCGCGCCGGCTGCGTGGTGGTCAACTGCAACCCTCTCTATACCCCGCATGAGCTGCAGCACCAATTGGCCGATTCGGGCGCCCGCGTCATCGTGGTCGCCGACAACTTTGCCGCTACCGTGCAGAAGGCCCTGGACGGCACCGCGATAGAACGCGTGGTGGTGACGTCCATCGGCGAGCTGCTGGGACCGCTCAAGGGACGCCTGGTGGACTTCGTGGTCCGCCGCGTCAAGCGCATGGTGCCCGCGTGGTCGCTGCCCGGCGCCATCCGGCTGGGCGATGCGCTGCGCGCCGGCGCCGCCGCGCCCTTCACGGAAGTGGAACTGGACCAGCGCGACCTGGCCTGCCTGCAATACACCGGCGGCACCACCGGCGTGGCCAAGGCGGCCATGCTCACCCACGGCAATCTGGTAGCCAATCTGAGCCAGGCCTATGCCTGGGTCCGGCCGCTGGTGACCGAAGGCGAGGAGTGCATCGTGACCGCCTTGCCGCTGTATCACATCTTCGCGCTGACCGCGAACTGCCTGACCTTCATGAAGATGGGCGCCTGCAATTTGCTCATCATCAACCCGCGCGACATTCCCGGGCTGGTCAAGGAAATGCGCAAGGTGCCGTTCTCGGCCTTCACGGGCGTGAACACACTGTTCAACGCCCTGCTCAACAACCCGGATTTCGCGCGCCTGGATTTCTCGCGGCTGCGCCTGACGATGGGCGGCGGCATGGCGGTGCAGCGCTCGGTGGCCGACCGCTGGCGCGCCGTCACCGGCCGCTCACTGGCGCAGGCCTATGGCCTGACCGAGACCTCGCCCGCGGTCACGATCAATCCGCTGGACGTGCAGGAGTTCACCGGTTCCATCGGCCTGCCCGTGCCATCCACCGACATTTCCATCCGCGACGATGCGGGCCAAGAACTGGGCGTGGGCGAGACCGGCGAAATCTGCGTGCGCGGTCCCCAGGTCACACAGGGCTACTGGCAACGGCCCGACGAAACCGCGCTGGTCCTGTATGCCGACGGGTTCCTGCGTACCGGCGACGTGGGTTACGTGGACGAAAAGGGCTATGTGTTCCTGGTGGACCGCAAGAAGGACATGATCCTGGTGTCCGGCTTCAACGTCTATCCCAACGAGGTCGAGGACGTGGCCGCGCTGCATCCCGGCGTGCGCGAAGTGGCGGCGGTGGGCGTGCCCGACGAGCGCTCAGGCGAAGCCGTGAAGCTGTATGTGATCCGCAAGGATCCGGCGTTGGACGCCGAGACCCTGATCGCGCATTGCCGCAAGCAGCTAACGGGCTACAAGGTGCCCCGCTACATCGAGTTCCGCGATGACCTGCCCCGCACCAACGTCGGCAAGATCCTGCGCCGCGAACTGAAACCGGCGGCGCAGGAAGCCGTGCAGGCGCAAGTCCGGCAGCCGGGTTAAGACTGGACAGCCGCCGGCTCGCGCCGAACGCGGGCCGGCGGCTGGGGCCAGCCCTGCCTACCACTGCCCGAAAAACACTCCGGCCCGCTTGTGGGCGTTGGTCGCCTTTTCCACGGCCTCGTCGCTGATGGTGGTACGGCGCTTGCCGCGCAGCATCCATTCCAGCAGCCGCTGGCGCAGCTCCAGGCGCGTTTGCGCATGCGCGCTGCTCGCGCCCAGGTCCTGGAACTCGTCCGGATCGGCATGCAGGTCGAAAAGTTGTTCACGCTCGTCCAGCCAGTACACGTAGCGCCAGCGGTCCGTGCGCACCGACCAGGCGCGGGCGTTCTGCGGCGTCTTGCCGCACAACAGGCGGGCCTGCCGGAAGCTGTAGTCCAGCTCCGAATACACGCAATCGCGCCAAGGAGTCGCGCCATCGCGGCCGTGCAGCAAGGTCTGCAATTCGCGGCCTTCCAGCCGATGGCCGGGTCCGGGCTTGCCCAGCGCGCGCAGCACCGTGGGCACCAGGTCCACGCTTTCCACCATGTCGTCCAACGCGCGGCCGCGCGTGGCGTCGGCCGCAGCCGAGGGGTCCATGACAATGAAGGGCACGCGCTGCACGGTGTCGTAGAACAACTCCTTTTCGCCCAGCCAATGGTCGCCGAGAAAATCGCCATGATCCGCGGTGAACACGATGAGCGTGTTCTTCATCAGGCCCGCGCCTTCCATGTAGTCGAACAGCCGGCCCAGATGGTCGTCCAGCTGCCGGATCAGGCCCTGGTAGGCGGGACGCACCACGCGCACGCATTCGTCGGTCGAAAAGCTGACGCTCTCTTCCTGCTGCCGGTAGGCCGCGACCACCGGATGCGCGTTCTCCAGTTCTTCATGGTTGCGCCGCACTGGCAGGCATTGGTCCGGGGTGTAGCGCTTGTGGTAGGGATCCGGCGCCATGTAGGGCCAATGCGGTTTCACGTAGCTCAGATGCAGCACCCAGGGCTGGCTGCCGCGCCGTTTCATGAAGTCCAGCGCCTGGTCCGTCATGTAGGCGGTCTCGGAATGCGGCTCGGCCACGCGCGCCGGCAGGTGCGCATTGCGCATGTTCCACCCGCTGACCACCTGTCCCGCGGCGTCGACCGCGGCGATCACGTAGTCGGTCCAGGGGTCCGCGCTGTCGTAGCCGTGGCGCCGCAGAAAGGCGGGATAGCCGCTTTCGTCGCCCGGCGTGTGGTGGCCGTCGTAGCGGTCCAGTTCGGTGAAGCCGCCGCGGCCAAGCAGCGCGCCCAGCTCCGAGGAACCATCGATCGACAGCCGCTCCATGCCGGCCTTGTCGGGGATGATGTGAGTCTTGCCGGCCAGAGCCAGTTCGCGGCCCTGCCCCGCCAGGTATTCGCCCAGCGTGATCTCGTTGACCGACAACGGCACGCGGTTCCAGGTGGCACCGTGGCGCGAGGGATAGCGGCCGGTGTAGTAGCTCATGCGCGAAGGCCCGCACACGCCCGAGTTCACGAAGGCGCGGTCAAAGCGCACCCCGCGCGCGGCCAGCGCATCCAGGCTGGGCGTCTGCAGATAAGGATGGCCATAACAGCTCAGGTGGTCGGCCCGCAGTTGGTCGGCCATGATGAACAGCACGTTCTGCACATCGCTCATCGTCGTCCTCCTATTGCGTGGCCGTGAAGCCGGATGCACGCACCACGGGCTCCCACTGCTCGCGGTACGCAGTCAAGGCGTCGGCTGTGCCGCGCGCATCCAGCGATACCGGCTCCAGGTAGGCTGCGCGCACGGCCTCCTGCATGGCGGGCTCACGCAACACCGCCGCGATGTCCGCGCCCAGCCTGTCCGCCTTGGCCTGCGGCATCGCTGCCGGTGCGAAGAAGGCATTCCAGCCGTTTGCCGCAAGGTTCACCCCGCTTTCCTTGAAGGTGGGCACGTCCTTGAGTTCGGCATCGCGCGCCTCGCCGGACACGGCGAGGATGCGGATCTTGCCGGCGCGGTGCTGCGGCAGCAAGGTGTCCAGCGTGTCTATGCCCTGCGGCAGGATGCCGCCTATCAATTCGGAAATCAGCGGCGCCGATCCGCGGTATCCGACCACTTCCGGCTCCTGGCCCAGTTCGCGTCCCAGCATCAGCGCAAAGAAGTGCGGCAGGCTGCCGGTGGCCGGCACGCCGACGGCGAACTGCTTGGGGTTCGCCTTCAGCCACTGCCGCAGGCCAGCCAGGTCCTGGATCGGCGAATTCGCCGCCACCGCCATCGCAAATTTATAGCTGCTGACCAGCGACACGGGCTTGAAGTCGCGCTGCGCGTCGTAGCCCGGTTGGGCATAGACCAGCGGCGCCACCACCATCACGGCCGGGTTCGCGAGCATCAGCACGTTCTGGCCGGCCGGCGCCGTGTGCAGCGCCTGCGCCGCGATGCGGCCGCCCGCCCCCGTCTTGTTCTCGACCACCACGGGCACGCCTACCCGATCCTTGAGCCGGTCCGCGACCAGCCGCGCAATGCGGTCCGAACTGCCGCCTGGCGGATAACCCACCACCACCGTCAGCGTCCCGTCCAGCGGGGCCTGCTGCGCGCCGGCCAACGGTGCGGCCCCCGCAAGTATTGCCGCCGCGGCAGCGCCCGATATCCATTTACGCATGGTCAACTCCTGGAGACAGCGGCCCGCTGTCGATTATGGTTGTCACTGCCTGGCCGATACTCAAATAGGAAAATTGACTTTAGCAACGCCCGTATTTGTTGATCTAATCCAGGACTTCCCATAACGATATGCAGCGCGAACTGCAACACCACCAGGAGGAGACGCCATGCCGACCGATTCCGCGTCCGGGCAGCGCCAGCTTTCGGACATGCTGATGTACCGGCTATACCAGGCATGGTCGCAATCGAATCCCGTATTCCTGCGCCTGTGCGAAGGACGCTTCGGCATCACGCGGCGCGAATGGCGGGTGCTGGCCTGTGCCGTCGAGGGCGGCATCATGAGTTCGGCTGAACTGGCAGCCGCTGCAAAACTGGATCTGGCGCGCACCTCGCGCACCCTGGGCGCGCTATGCGAAAAAGGCTGGCTGCGCCGCCTGCACGACAGCGCCGACCGCCGCGTGGTGCGTGTGGAAGCCACGGCCGAAGGCAGCACCCTGTACGACGCCTTGCTGCCCGAAGTCTCGCACCTGAACGACCTGCTGGTGCAGGACCTGAGCGCCGACGAGGTCGCCTTGCTGCGCGACCTTCTGGGCCGCATCGAACAGCGCGGCCGCCACATGGCCGAGGGCAATATCGTCTCGGAAAAAGCCAGCCGGCGCGACGGCGGCACCCGCCGGCCGCGCCACGCCTGAGCCGTTCTGTCGCGCCTCGCCAACAGGCGAGCGGCTCCCTCGCGCCTTTCCCAGACCTCGCCAAGCTACTGATAGGACGGCGTTTTTCGTCGTCCACCTTACCGCCCGGCAAGCTTTGCACGGCTTTTTTACATCTGCGGACCGCGGATTTTCTGACATCCTTGATCTATTAAATTAATAATAGTTATCGTTGTCATTTGCATCCAAAATCGGCCGAACTCAGGCCGAAGGGGAAATCCATTGAAACGCCACCCTGATCCCGCCGCCCGGCGCGCGCGGCCGCTGGTCCTGTTGCCTGCTGCCGCCGCGCTTGCCGCCTGCATGGGCGCCGCAGCGCAGGCCCAGCCCGCCGCATCCGGCGAACCCGCCACCATCCTGCCCGCCGTGCAGGTCACCGGCACCGGCGAAACCGCGACCAGTCCGGTAGAAGGCTACGTCGCCACGCGCAGCGCCACCGCGACCAAGACCGACACGCCCTTGTCCGAAACGCCGCAGGCCATCACCGTGATCCCGCGTGAACAGATCGTGGACCAGGGCGCGCAGAACATCCAGGACACCATGAACTACGCGGCCGGCGTGCGCCCCAACGCGTATGGCGTGGACAACCGCGCCGACTACGTGCGCGTCCGGGGCGTGGAGCCGGTGCAGTACCTGGACGGCCTGCGCCAGTACTTCAGTTTCAACAACCCGCGCACCGAGGTCTATGCGATGGAGCGCGTGGAAGTGCTGCGCGGCCCCGCCTCCATGCTGTACGGACAGGGCAGCACGGGCGGCATCGTCAACTTGGTCAGCAAACGCCCGCAGGAGGAAACGCAGCGCGAAATCGGCGTGGTGCTGGGCAATCACAACCGCCGCGAAATCCAGGCCGACCTCACGGGCTCGGCCAGCGAGGACGGCCAGTGGCTATACCGCGTGATCGCCGTGGGACGCGACAGCGATACCCAGGTCCAATACGCGCCGGACGACCGCCTGATGCTGGCGCCGTCCCTGACCTGGCGCCCCAGCGCAGCCACCTCGCTGACATTGCAGGCCACCTGGCAGAAGGATCGCGCCGGCACCACGCAATCCTTCCTGCCGTGGAGCGGCTCGGTGCAGGAAAATCCCAACGGCCGCATCCCGACCCGTCGCTTCGCCAGCGAACCGGGCTTCGACGCCTACGACACGGAGCAGTTCAGCGTCGGCTGGCTGTTCGAGCATCAGTTCAACGACACCTGGAAGGTGCGGCAGAACTTCCGCAATACGGTCAGCAGCGTCGACTACAAGACGCTCTATCCCAACGTCTACGGCGCGCGCCGCGGCGATTCCTACATCGATCCGGAACAGACCACCGTCGACCGCATTTTCTATGTCAACAAGCCGCGCATGCGCACGTTGCTGGCGGACCAGAACGTGGAAGGCAAGCTGAACTGGGGCCGCACGGAGCACACGGTGATCTTCGGCATGGATTATTCGCGCTACCGCGAGACCAGCCAGACGGCCAGCGGCGCGGGCTCGCCGCTGAACTTGTACCACCCCGTGTACGGCAACGTGCCCGAGTACGAACTGTCGGACAACCCCAAGATCAATCAGCAGCAGATCGGCTTCTACGCGCAGGACCAGATCAAATTCGACAAGAACTGGATCTTCCTGGCCGGCATCCGCCGCGACCGCGCCGACAGCACCACCGAAGGCCAGGACCGGGAAACCGACATGGCCACCACCAAGCGTTTCGGCCTCATGTATGCCGCTGACAACGGCTGGTCGCCCTACCTCAGCTACAGCGAATCGTTCACGCCCATCGCCGGCGCCGACTTCTACAACCAGCGCTGGAAGCCCATGCGCGGCAAACAGGTGGAGGCTGGCATCAAGTACATGCCGAAGGACGCCGACATCGAATTCACCGCGGCCGCCTACGACCTGCGCGAGAAAAATCGCCAGACCAACGACCCGGACAATCCCAACAACCAGATCCAGGCCGGCAAGACCCGTACCCGCGGCGTGGAACTGGAACTGCGCGGCCGCGTCACCAAGGAACTGGACGTGATCGCCAACTATATCTACACCGACCTGGACCCGCAGCTTGAGGCCCAGCCCAAGCACATCGCCTCCATGTGGGGCAAGTACCGCTTCGCGCTGGCCGGCCAGCCCGGCTTCGCGGTGGGCGCGGGCGTGCGCTACCTGTCGGCGTTCCGCGACGGTGGCGCCCCGGAAACCCCGGCGGTCACGCTGTTCGACGCCATGCTCAGCTACGACAATGGTCCCTGGCGCTATGCGCTGAACGTGAACAACATCGCGGACCGCACTTATGAGGTGGTCTGCCTGGATCGCGGCGACTGCTTCTACGGCGCGCGCCGCACCGTCATGCTGAGCGGCGCCTACCGCTTCTAAAATCGGAACTGCCTCCGGGCCTGGGAACCTGTACGTACATGCTGTACGTACAGGTGTACACTACGGTTTTTCATCCCTGTTCAACCGTCTGACAGACGCGCGCTCGAACGTCTGCAACCCAGAAAAACCGTCCTGGAGACTCCGATAGTGTCGACCGAAACTTCCCGCTCGCCCTTTTTTGGCACGATGCAGAAAATCCCCGGTGGATTGATGCTGGTGCCGCTGATCCTGGGTTCCCTGATCGGCACCTTCGCTCCCGACGCCCTGGCGATCGGCGGGTTCACCACGGCACTGTTCAAGAACAGCGCCCTGCCCCTGATCGCGCTGCTGATCTTCGCCACCGGCACCCAGGTCAATGCGCGCACCGGCGGCCCCATCCTGGCCACCGCCGGCACCATCCTGCTGATGAAGACGCTGGTGCCCGCCACCCTCATCATCATCCTGGGCAGCTACGTCGGCCTGGACGGCGTGCTGGGCGTCTCCATCCTGGCGCTGCTGGCCGCCTTCGACAACAGCAACGGCGGCTTGTGGCTGGCCTATACCGGCCAGTACGGAGATGCCCGCGACCGCGGCGCCTATGTGGCCAGCGCGGTCAACGACGGCCCCTTCTTCAGCCTGCTGTTCCTGGGCGCCTCGGGCCTGGCCGACATCCCCATGATCGCCCTGGTGGCGGCGCTGGTGCCGTTCCTGCTGGGCGTGGTGGTCGGCAACCTGGACCCCAAGTGGCGCGACGTGCTCAAGCCCGTGCCCAACATCGTCATCCCGTTCTTCGCCTTCGCGCTGGGCACCGGCATCAACCTGGGCGCCGTGGTTTCCGGCGGCGTCAGCGGCCTGATCCTGGGCCTGATCATCAGCCCCATCACCGGCGGCCTGGTCTACCTGGGCTATCGCTACATCCTGCGCCGCGGCGGCAAGAGCGGCCTGGGCTTCGCAGCCGGCACCACCGCCGGCAACGCCATCGCGACCCCGGCCGTGGTGGCGGCCGCAGACCCCAACTTCCAGCAGTACGTGTCGACCGCCACCGCGCAGGTCGCCGCCTGCGTGCTGATCAGTTCGATCCTGGCGCCGATGCTGGCCTCGTACTTCCTCAAGCGCGCCGGCGAACTCAAATCTGAGGACGCCGACCCCACGGTCGCGCCCGCCCTGCGTGAAGCGCGCGGAGAGGCGCTTTGAATCCCGCCATCGCCATCGTCGCCGATGACCTGACCGGGTCCGGCGACACGGCGGTGCAGTTCGTGCGCGCCGGCTGGAACACCCATCTGTCCATCGGCGGCGCCGACGAGGCGCTGTCCGGTCCTGGCGCCGCCGGCGTGGAAGTGCTCGCGGTCACGACCAACAGCCGCCCCCTGTCGACCGCCGACGCGGCCGAAGTCGTCTGGCAAAACGTGCGCCGCCTGCGCGCGGCTGGCGTCACACGCCTGTACAAGAAGGTGGATTCCACCTTGCGTGGCGCCTTCAAGGCCGAGATCGATGCGGCGCGCGAGGCCTGGGGTCCGGACACCATTGCGGTGATCTGCCCGGCTTTCCCGGCCACCGGCCGCACCGTCGAACAAGGCGTGCTCTACGTCAATGGCAAGCCGGTCACCGAGACCTCGGCGGCCACCGATCCGGTCACCCCCGTGACCGAAAGCCATATCCCCACCCTGCTGGGCTGCGCCCATGTAGCGGCGCAGGCAGGCGACACGCCGCAAACGCTGGCGGCGCGCATCCGCGCGGCCGGCAACACCGTGGTGGTTGACGCCGCCACCGAAGCCGACCTGGAACGCCTGGCGCGCGCCATCGGCTTGCTGGGCGTGCACGCCCTGCCCGTGGGCGCGGGCGGCCTTGCCGTACCGCTGGCCCGCGTTTGGGCCGGCGCCGACCAGACCGCGCCGGTCGTGGTGGTGGTGACCTCGCAGCACAGCGCGGCACGCGCTCAAGCCGCGGCTCTGCAAGCCTCGGGCGCCGACACCTGGACGCCCTCGCTGGCCCAATTGGCCGACGACGCAGCATGGCAGGCCTGGAGCCAGCCGCTGCTGCAGGCGCATGCCCAGTCGCCCGCGCAAGCCGGCACGGTGCTGCTGCTGGCGCCCGAAGGCCAGTTGGACGGCCTGGATTCCGAGACCGTCGCCGAACGCCTGGGCGGCCTGGCCGCGCAATTGATCGCCAGCGCGAACGCGGCCGGCGTGGTCGCCACCGGCGGCGACGGCGCGCGCAGCGTGCTGGTGGCGCTGGGCGCCCGCGGCATCGCGCTGGTGGATGAAGTGATGGGCGGCGTGCCTTTGGGCACGCTGACCGGAGGCACGGCCGCCGGCCTGCCCGTGGTGACCAAGGCCGGCGGCTTTGGCACCGAAGATGTACTGGTTCGCGCGGTGCGCGCGATCCGCGACAGGAGATTCAAGCGATGACACAACCCCAACCGGGCAAACTGCCCCTGCTGGCCGTAACCCTGGGCGACGTGGCGGGCATCGGGCCGGAAATCACGGCCAAGATGCTGATGGGCCATGACGAACTGCGCCAGAAGGCCCGCCTGCTCGTGGTCGGCGACGTCGACGTGATGGCCAACGCCGTGCGCGGCCTGGGCGGCGACCCCGCCATCGTGCGCAAGCTGGACCGCGCGGCCGACTGCGCCAACACGCCCGGCACGATCGAAGTGCTGCAGGCCGGCCCGTCGCTGGCCCATGTAAAGCTGGGCGAGATCAGCGCGGACGCGGGCGACGGCTCGGTGCGCTTTGTCACCACGGCCTGCGCCCTGGCGCGCGCCGGCGAGGTCGACGGCATCGTCACCGCCCCGCTGAACAAGGCGGCCATGCACGCCGCCGGCCACAAGTGGCCCGGCCACACCGAACTGCTGGCGCACGAGTTCGGCGTCAAGACCTTCTCGCTGGTGCTGTCGGCCGGCGACCTCTACATTTTCCACGCCACCACTCACGTGTCGCTGCGCCAGGCCATCGAAGACCTGACCCCTGCGCGCATGCGCGCAGTGCTGCGCCTGGCCGGCTCGTTCGCCAAGGCGCTGGGCCGCGGCGACCAGCCGGTGGCAGTCTCAGGCCTGAATCCGCATGCCGGCGAAAACGGCATCTTCGGCACCGAAGACGCCGACATCCTGGCGCCCGCGGTGGCCGAAGCCAATGCCGCCGGCATCCTGGCCGCAGGCCCGATTCCGGCCGACGCGCTGTTCCCGCAAGCCGTGCGCGGCAAGTGGAAGTTCGTGATCGCCTGTTACCACGACCAGGGCCACGCGCCCTTCAAGGCGGTCTACGGCGACGACGGCGTCAACATCACGGTGGGCCTGCCCGTCGTGCGCGTGTCCGTCGACCACGGCACCGCCTTCGACATTGCCGGCCGTGGCATCGCCCGCGAGGACAGCCTGATCCTGGCCGCCGAGCGCGCCGCGCATCTGGCCCCGGGCTGGACGCATGTGTGGGAAACTGCGCGGGCACAAACCGGAGGTTGATTCCCATGGCGCCCGCCACGCACGACGCATTGCCCGTACTTGATCGCTCCGGCGATATCCCGCTGCACGCCCAGGTGGCGACCCTGCTGCGCGGATACATCCGCACGAACAAGCTCGCGGCCGGCGCCGTGCTGCCCAGCGAGGCGGCGCTGTGCGAACGCTTCGGCGTGGCGCGCAGCGTGGTGCGCCAGGCGCTGGCGGCCCTGGCCACCGAAGGCCTGATCCAGCGCGAAACCGGGCGTCCCGCCAGCGTGGCCGCGCCCCAGGAACACCGCCGGCTGGTACAGCGCTCCACCGGCCTGTACGAGCAGTTCGCGCAGTCCGGCGTGGCCCTGCAGACCCGCGTGCTCGCGTTCGCGCGCGCCGAGCCGCCCGCGGACGTAGCCGCCTTCTTCGGCACCACGCAATTGCTGATGCTGGAGCGTCTGCGCCATGTGGCCGACGCGCCGCTGGCCTACGTGCGCACCTGGCTGCCCGCCGACGCGGTACCGGGCCTGCGCGCCGAAGATCTCGCCGACGCGTCCCTGCATGGCGTGCTGACGCGCCGCTTCGGCCTGCGTCCAGGCGCCGGGCGCAATCAGATCCGGGCGGTTGCCGCCGACCAGACGCTGGCCGCACTGCTGGGCACGCAAGCCGGCACGCCGTTGCTGATGCTGCAAGGCCAGGGCATGGACCAGCATGGCCGCCCCCTGGAATGGTTCACCACCTGGCACCGCGCCGAACAACTGGTGTTCGACGTGGACGTCAGCATGGGTCATGAAAGCGTGCAGCCCCGGCTGCAGACGCCCGACACGCCCGCGGAGCCCTCGCCCGAGGGCCACGATCCGCTGGCGCGCGCCCAGGCCCTGGTGGCCGAGCTTTCCGCCGAACTGGCCCGGCTGCGCGCGCAGCCCTGAGGCGCGCATCCCGCGCCGGCCGCTCTTGCTGCGGCCAAGACCCGGCCGCGCCGCAGTCCCCTGCGGCCTGCGGACGCTGCGACCCCTAGCCCAGCAGGTTGTCCCTTACGTGCAGCAGATGCCGCCGCACGGCCTCCATGGCCCGTTCGGCGTCCCGGTCATGCAGCGCATCGACGATCTCGCGATGCTCGACCTGATAGGCCTGGCGCCGCTCGGGCGTCAGGCTCCTGCGCTTCAAGGCGCCCCAGGTCGCCTGCGAGCGCGCCGCCGTCATCAGGGCGAACACTTTTTCGATGAAGAGATTGTGCGTGGCCGTGGCCATCAATTCGTGCAATTTGGCGTCCCAGATCTCGAACGCTTCGAAGCTGTCGGCGGCCTCGGCCCGCGCGCAGGCGTCCTGCATGGCGGCGAAATCGGCCGGGCTGCCGTGCTGCACCACCAAGGCCGCAATCGCCGGTTCCAGCACCAAGCGCGCCGCCATCAGTTCGGCCGGGCTGGTGGACAGCACTTCGGTGCGCAGCAGCCCTTCGGCCTGCGCCAGGACCGAGGGCGGATTGGCGTAGGTGCCGCTACCCACGCGCTGCGAAATCAAGCCTTCGACCTTCAAGTCGGCCAGGGTGCGGCGCACCGTTGAACGGCTGATGCCGAATTGTTCGCTCAGGGCGCGTTCCGTGGGCAGGCGATGGCCGGCGGGCCAGGCGCCGGATTGCAGATTTTCAATGATGACCGCGCGCAAGGCGGAAGCTTTGTCCATGGACCGTCCCAGAATGGCTAGCGGCCAGATGATACCAAAACAGACCAATACACGCCTAAAAAACTATTAATCCTGTTAGGAAAATTGGTTTATTTGGTATATCCTTCTCCGCAATTGGGCCTGACGATTCACTCAATTGGTACTTTTTGGTATTAAGCACGGGCGGCCGGACCGCCCAGGGAGCAAGCATGAAGATTGCAGTATTCCGGATCAACGGTGAACGCCGCATCGGCGTGGTTTCCGACGACGGCGGCAGCGTGACCGCCCTGGACTTCCCGCGCGAACTCGCAGCGGCCGGCGCGCTGACCGCCGTGGAGTGGCTGGCCGAAGGCCGCGCCCTGCCGGGCAAGATCGGCTCGTCCTACGGTTGGGACCAGGTGGAACATGAAGCGCCGCTGCCGGCGCAGCGGCGCAACCTGTTCTGCGTAGGCCGCAACTACCACGCCCACGCCAAGGAACTGCGCGACTCGGTCTTCAAGGACAACGACGCCAATCCCGAATCCTGGCCCATCGTGTTCACCAAGGTGCCGCAGACCGTGGTCGGCCCCTGGGCCGACGTGCAACTGCCCGTGGGCGTGTCCGACAAGATCGACTACGAAGCCGAACTGGCGGTGGTCATCGGCAAGGGCGGTCGCAACATTTCCCGCGCCGAGGCCATGAGCCACGTGATCGGCTACACGGTGGTCAACGACGTCACCGCGCGCGACGTGCAGATGCGCCACCAGCAATGGGATCTGGGCAAGTCCTTCGACACCTTCTGCCCCATGGGCCCCTGGCTGGTGACGGCCGATGAGCTGGACGGCCAGAAGACCCGCGTGCGCTGCTGGGTCAACGGCGAACTGCGCCAGGACGGCAATACCGAGGACCTGATCTTCGACATCCCCACGCTGATCGAAACCTGCTCGCGCGGCATCACGCTGTATCCGGGCGACGTCATCGCCACCGGCACGCCGGCCGGCGTGGGCCAGGGCCTGAACCCGCCTCGGTTCCTCAAGCACGGCGACGTGGTGCGCGTGGAAATCGACGGCATCGGACATATCGAAAACCGCTTCGTCTGAGTACAAGCCCCGGAATGAACACGGGGCGGCTCGGCAGCAGGAAGCACAAGGAGTGAGACATGAATCTGCGTTGCTACCGGACGGCCGCGGCCGCCTTGCTATGGCTGGGAGCCGCGAATGCGCTGGCTGCCGGCTACCCTGAACGCCCCGTGACCATGGTGGTGCCCTTCCCGCCCGGCGGCGTCGCCGACACGATCGCGCGGCCGCTGGCCCAGGCCATGGGCGACAGGCTGGGCCAGGCCGTGGTCATCGAAAACAAGGGCGGCGCGGGCGGCGCCATCGGCATCGGCCAGGCCGGGCGCGCCAAGCCCGACGGCTATACGCTGCTGATGAGCCTGTCGTCGATTTCCATCCTGCCCGCAGCCGACCGCCTGCTGGAACGCAAGCCGGCCTATCAGCTGGACCAGTTCGTGCCGATTGCGCGCATCACTGCCGATCCCACCGTGCTGGTGGTGCGCGCGGACGCGCCGTACAGGACGCTGCAGGAATTCGTCGACGCGGCGAAGAAGCAGTCCGGCAAGTTCAGCTACGGCTCTTCCGGCATCTACGGCACCATGCACGTGCCGATGGAAATGCTGCAGAGCGCGGCCGGCATCAAGATGATGCATGTGCCCTTCACCGGCGCCGGCCCCGCAGTGCAGGCGCTGGTAGGCGGCCAGGTCGATGCCCTGGCCACCGGGCCGTCCAGCGTCATGCAGCTGATCCAGGCGGGGCGCGTCAAGGCGCTGGCGCATTGGGGCGACGGCAAGCTCGACAGCCTGCCGGACGTACCGTCCTTCAAATCGCAGGGCTACGACATCAGCTTCGTGCAGTGGTCAGGCGTATTCGCCCTGGCCGGCACGCCGCCGGCCGTCGTCGACAAGCTGCGCCAAGCCGTCAAGGACGTCGCCAGCAATCCCGAAGTCCAGGCGCGCATCGCCGGCACTGGGAGCCCCGTGCAGTACCTGGACGCGCCCGCGTTCGACGCATACTGGAAGCAGGACACGGCCTCGCTGGAGACAGCGGTCAACCGGATCGGCAAGGTCGAATAGCGTAACGGGACGCCCGAGGCGTCCCTCCGCTTCATGAACGCAGGCTGGCGGGCGCGAGCTGCCGCGCCAGCGCCTTGCGGTCGACCTTGCCCACCGCGTTCTCGGGCAGGCGCTCGATCCACAACACCTCGCGCGGCACGTAGATGCGGCCCAGGCGCGCCAGCACCTCGGCCTGTATGCCGGGCGCATCCGGCGCGGCCTCGCCCGCGCGCTGCACGAAGATCACGGGCACTTCGCCCAGGTCCTCGTCGGGCGCGCCCACCACGCAGCAGGCGGCCACGCCCGGCAGGCCCGTCACTACCCCCTCGATCAGCGCCGGCGATATGTTCTCGCCGCCGCGGATGATCACGTCCTTGATGCGGCCGGTGATGCTCAGGTAGCCCTGCTCGTCGAAACGCCCCAAGTCTCCAGTGCGCAACAGCTGCGGCGCGCCCGCGTCGGCGCTGTCCACGCCCACATAGCCCAGCATCAGGCTGTCGCCCGCGATGCAGATCTCGCCTTCGCCGCCCGGCGCGGCCTCGCTGCCATCCGGCAGGCGCAAGGTCACGCTCTGGCCGGCCAGCACCGTGCCCACCGACCCCACGCGGCGCGCGGCGGGCGGGTTCATGGTCGAGGTGCAGGTGGCCTCCGAGAGGCCGTAGGACACCACCAGCGGGCAGCCCAGGAAGGCTTCGATGCGCCGGTGCAGCGCTTCGGTGATGGGCGCTGAACCGCAGCGCGCGAAGCGCAACGCGGCCAGGCTTGCGGGGTCGAACTCCAGTTCCAGCATGCGCGCATACATGGTGGGCACGCCGGTGATGAGGGTGGGCCGGAACGCGCGCAGCAAGCCCGGCATGTCTTCGGCCCGGAAGCGCCCCGCCAGCGCCACGCTGGCGCCCGCCAGCAACGGCGCGAAGATCTGGTTGTTGAGCGCGTTGGTGTGATGCAGCGGCATCACGTGCAGGAGCCGGTCTGCCGGCGTCAAGCCTGTGTGCGCCAGCACCCCGCGCGCGTTGTTCGCCAGCCCGCGGTGGCTCAACAGCACGCCCTTGGGATTGCCGGTGCTGCCGGAAGTGAAAAGCAGCAGGCCCGCGTCGCCGGGCTCGGCCTCGCCGCTGCCCGTCCAATCCAGCGGGCCTTGCGCCACGGCGGCGGCGTCCAGCAGGTGTTGCGGCGCCAGGCCGCTGGCCCGGGCCGTGGCCGCGTTGGCCGCGTCGTGCAGCATCCAGCCCAGACCCACCGCCGCCACGCGCCTGGCGGTCTCGGCGTCCGACAGGCGCGGCTCCAGCGGACACGGGCAGGCGCCCGCCGCCATCACGCCCAGGATCGCCAGCACCTGCGCCTGCGACCGCTCCATCGCGATCGCCACCTGACTGCCGCGCGCCACGCCGGCGGCGCGCAAGCCGCCCGCGATGCGCCCGACCTCGCGCTGCAGGCCCGCATACGTCAAGGCGCCGTCCGTGGTCACGATGGCTGGCCGCCCGGCCCATTGCGGCTGGCTCCACAGGCGCGCGAACGCGGCCACCAGCGTGGCATCGGCGATCGTCATGGCAGTCTCCTAGCGCAGCGCGACGGCCGCGTCGCGTTCGAACTGCCCGTCGGGATCCAGCTCGCGCAAGGCGCGCGCCTCGGCTGCGCTGGGCAGCGCGGACGGCTCGGCGCCCGTCGCTTCGAATTCGAACCCCGTGCGCTCGCGCACTTCAGACAGGCTGGATTCCGGGTGCCAGGACTGCAAGGCCAGCCGGCCGTCGCGCTTGACGAACACGGCGATCGGCGTGACCACGCCGTGGAAGCCGCCCCAGGAAGTCATGAAGTCCAGCTTCGGCACGAAGGTGCGCCGCGAGTGCTCGGTGCGCCAGGTGCAGGCGCGCCTGGCCGTGGGCAGCATCACCGCGCCGCCACCGCCGCCCGGCAGGCGCACCTTGGGCTCATGCCAGTCGCCGATGCAGGAGTTGTTGGCGCAGCCCGCGCCGTCGATCTGCGCCGCGCCCAGAAAGGTCAGATCCATACGGCCGCGCGTGCACAGGTCGTAGAAGTCTTCGTTGGAGAAGATCGACGCGGTGTGCTCGGCCAGCACCGGGTCGGAACTGGAGATCGGCACATGCGAGGGCCGCGGGTTCACGCCGCCGGCCACGTTGATGTAGACGAAGTCCCAATCGTAGGCGCGCTTGGCCAGCAGGCAGGCCAGCATGGGCATGGTGGAATTCACGCCGCTGAAGGTGATCTCGTCCGGCCGGATGAAACGCGCCAGATTGGTGACGATGTAGGAAAAACCCGACCATTGCTCAGCCATGCTGCACCTCCCGCGCTTCGGGCGCCGCAGCCATGTGCGCCTGCAGATCGCTGTGTTTGTCCATGTATGCCTCCACTGCCGGATAGTCGATGGCGTAGTCAGGCCAGCAGGATCCCGGCCATGCGCCCTGCGGCGCCACGGCATAGGCCTGCACCATGAAGAACGGCACCAGCGTGGATTCCGGATTGGCCTCGAACACCGCGCTGTCGACCACCTTCTCGGCCACCACCAGCACGCTGCCCGCGGCGCGCGACATGATGCGATCCCAATGCGCCGTGCCATGCACCCGCACATTGCCCAGCGCGTCCACCTCGGACGCATGGATCACGGCGAAGTCCGGCCGGATCGCCGGCACCACCCAGGTCTTCTGACCGCTGCCGTAGGGATCGTCCAGGCATTTCCAGCCATTGAGTTCGGGCAGGCCGCTGCCATGCAGGCCGCCGCAAGGCTGGAACGGCACGCCGAAGGCCGCCGCACGCAAGCCGGCCGTTAGGCTGGCGCACGCGTGTTCCTCAAGTTCGATTTCGCGCCGCTCCACCGCCTTGCGGTACCAGGGCGCCAGGCCGAAGTTCCCTTCCATGGCGACGATGCCGGCGCGCACGCGGCGCAGCGCGCCCGCGCGGCACAGGATGTCCACGTCGTAGCCTGGCGACTGCTTGACCAGTTCCAGGTCGCGCCGGCCCTGCCGGATCAGTTCGCGCACGAAGGCGAACGGTCCGCGGTGCAGGAAGCTGCCGCCCAAGGCGATCGACGCGCCGTTGGGCACCAACGCCGCCAGCTCCGCCAGCGTGCACTGCTTGTTCTTCTGATTGAAACCCGATGCCATGATGTCTCCTTCCCTGCGTGTTCTTCTTAGGTCAACGCGCCTGCAGATAAGCCGCCACCCGCTCCTTCAATCCCGGCAGGGCGGCTGAGCGCACCAGGCGGGCGAGATCGGTATCCGGCGTTTCAGAGGACAGCGCCGCATACAGCTGGACACGGCTGGCGCAGCTCAGCGCTGACGCCGCGTCCAGCGCCTCGCGTTCGACGGCATGCCAATCCTGAGCGTCGGAAAGTCGGCTGGCGAAGCCGTCGCGCAAGGCTTCTTCCGCGCTGAACGTGGCCGCCTGCTCCAGCACCGCGCGCGCCCGCTCGGCGCCGACCAGGGCCGCGTAACGGCGCGTGCCCAGCACCAGGCCGAACTTCAGCCCAGGCATGCGGAACGTGGCATCGGGCGCGCTGACGCGCCACTTGCAAGCGCCGAACAAGTCCACGCCCGCGCCGAAGTTGCGGCCATGCGCCAACGCCAGCGTCAGGCACGGCGAAGCCGCCAGCCGCTGCAGCAGCATCTCGATGCGCACGAAGCGCAGCAGCAGGTCGCCTTCGCTCTGTTCCTGCCAACCTCCGAAGTCGAAGCCCGCGCTGAAATTCCTGCCCTCGCCCTTCAAGACGATGAGCTGGGCGCCGCCTGCATCGGCCTCGTCCAATGCGGCGATCAGCGCCTCCACCAGCGGCGCTGACAGCGCATTCATCTTGTCGGGCCGCGCCAGCGTCAACACATGCGCCGCGCCCTGTTTGTCGATGCGCAGGACCTCGCTCATGCCGCCGTCTCCTTTCTGGCGGCGCGCAGCGCGCCCAGCACTTCATCGTTGTGTTCGCCCAAGGCCGGCGGCCGGCGGCGCAAGGCCGTGGTCTGGCCGTCAAAGCGCACCGGCAGGCCGAAGGTGCGCGTGCGCACGCCGTTGGGCAGGTCCACGGGCTGCACCCAACCCATGTGCTCGACCTGCGGATCCGCCAGCACCTCGGAATAGGTGTTGATGGGCGCACAAGGCACGCCCGCCGCACGGAAACGCGCCAGCCAGGTCTGCGCGTCCTCGGCTTCGAAGATCGCCTCGAGGATCTCGCGCAACGCCGTCTGGTTGCGCGCACGGGCGCTGGTGTCCGTAAAGCGCGGATCGGCCAGCAGGTCCTCGCGGCCTACCGTTGCGCAGACGCCCTTCCACAAGGCCTGGTTGCCCGCCGCCATGCCGAAGTAGCCGCCCTTGCAGCGGAATGCCTGATACGGCGCGTTGCGCGGATGGGCCGACCCCAGCTTGACCGGATCCTTGCCGCTGCCGAAGAACTCCGAGGTCTGCAAGGCCGCGATGCCCAAGGTGGCGCCCAGCATGGGCACGTCGATATGCGTGCCCTGCCCGCTGGCCTGGGCCGCGCGCAAGGCAGACGCGATGGCGAAGGCGCCGTACAGGCCGGCCGAAAAGTCAGCCACGGGCACGCCGCACTTCACGGGTTCGCCGCCCGCTTCGCCGGTCACGCTCATGATGCCGCTCATGGCCTGGATGGTCAGGTCGAAGCCGCCTTCCTGCGAACGGGGCCCCGACTGGCCGTAGGCCGAGATCGAGCAATAGACCAGTTTGGGATTGGCCTCGCGCAGCTGCGCATAGCCCAGGCCCAGGCGGTCCATCACGCCCGGCCGGTTGTTCTCGATCAGCACGTCGGCGGCCAGCGCCAGATCGCGCGCCAAGGCCAGGTCGCCGGGATCCTTCAGGTTCAAGGTCACCGAACGCTTGTTGCGATTGAGGGACGCGAAGTTTTCGCTGTAGCCGTCGGAAATGGGCGGCCAGCTGCGCAGCGTGTCGCCGCCTTCGGGGTTTTCGATCTTGATCACGTCGGCGCCCATGTCCGCCAACAACATGCCGCAAAAAGGCCCCGCCGCGACATTGCAAATCTCCAGCACCGTGATGCCGGCCAGCGCCGAACTGGGTGTCATGTCTGACCTCTCGTTATGAAAATTCAATATTTGGGACAAAGAAAACATTATAAGAGCTGACCTTCAAGACTGGCATCATCCAGCCCATCTCTGGCGCATGCTTGCGTATTTTGGCGTCAATCCTAGTGCATTCCCTAGGTGATGTGCTTAATTGTTGACCAGCATAGCACCGTGTGGAATTCTAAGTAAATCATTTATTGATACTTGAATCCTATATTTTAGGATTTTAAAAAAGGGCCGAGACGCTGCATAGGACGGCCCGCACCGACACCAAGGAGACTTCCATGAAAAAAATGTGGCGCATTGCCCTGACGGGCATGGTGCTGGCTTTGGCAGGCGGCGCGGCCGCGGCCGACAACTGGCCGACGAAACCCGTGCGCATGGTGGTCCCTTTCCCGCCCGGCGGCGCGACGGACGCGGCCGCGCGCATCTATGCGCAGCACCTGGGCGACTACCTGGGACAGAGCGTGGTGGTGGAAAACAAGGCGGGCGCGGGCGGAGAGATCGGCGCCGAGTACGTGGCCAAATCGCCCGCCGACGGCTACACCCTGCTGATGGGCGCCGTGGGCAGCCACGCAATCCATGCCGCCATGCCCGACAAGCCCGGCTACGACTTCGGCACCGCCTTCGTCGGCGTGTCGATGGCCACCAGCATGCCCATGGCCGTGGCGGTGAACAGCAGCAAGATTTCCGCGAAGAACGTGCAGGAGCTGATCGCCCTGGCCAAGAGCAAGCCCGGCACCATCACCTTTGGTTCGGCCGGCCCCGGCACGTCACAGCACATGGCAGGCGAACTCTTCCAGGTCGTCACCGGCACCCGGCTCATGCACGTGCCGTATCGCGGCAGCGGCCCCGCCATCACCGACCTGCTGGGCGGGCAGATCGACATGGTGATCGAAACGCTGCCGGCGCTGCTGCCCCAGGTCGCGACCGGCAAGATCCGCCTGCTGGGCGTCACCACCGCCACGCGCGCCACGGCGCTGCCGGACCTGCCCACGCTCGCCGAGCAGGGCGTAAAGGACTACTCGGTCGCGACCACCTACGCGCTGCTGGCTCCCGCGGGCACGCCGCCCGCCGTGGTGGAGAAGCTCTCGGCCGGCATGCAGAAGGCGGCGGCCATGGCTTCCGTGCAGCAGGCCGCACAGAAGCTGGGCGCCGACGCTGTGGCCACCACGCCCGCCGATACCAGCCGCGTGCTCAAGCAGGAAGTCGCCCGCTGGGCCGACGTGGTGCGCTTGTCGGCGGCCAAATGACGGCGCCCGACACGACACCGCAAGCGGCGGACCTGGCCATCGTCGGCGGCGGCTCGGTGGCCGTCAGCTTCCTCTATCAATTCCTGCTCTCGCTGGAACCTGCCGCTGGACGAGCGCTGACGATCGCGCTGTTCGAGCCGCAGGCCGAACCGGGCGCGGGCGAGGCCTACCAGGAGGATCTGCCCAGCAACCTGCTCAACATCCCCGCCGGCAACATGTCGGCGCGGGCAGATCACAGGATGGATTTCGTGGACTGGCTGCGCGCCCAGGATCCCGCCTGGCTGCGCGCGCAGGGCGCGGACTCGATAGCGCCGGCGGACTTCCTGCCGCGCCCGCTGTTCGGCGCCTACATGCGCGCAGTCTACGGACGGGCTTGCGGGCTAGCCCGCGCGCTGGGCATCACGCTCACGCACTTGCGCGGCCGGGTCCGCCGCGTGGCGCCGCTGCCTGGCGGAGGCGTGGGGGTCGAAGCGGAACCGGGTTCGCCCTTCCTGGCGCGTTACGCCGTGCTGTGCAACGGCAACCTGCCTTCGCAGGCGTTCCCGGAATTACGCGATGCGCCCGGCTACTTCAACAGCCCCTACCCGGTCCAGGCGCTGACCCGCGGCATCGCCGCCGACGCGCCGGTCTGCATCATCGGCACCAGCCTGAGCGCCGTGGACGCCATCGCCGCCTTGCAACAGACGGCCCATCGCGGCCCCATCCTGTGCGTATCGCGCAATGGCCGCCTGCCTTCCGTGCGCAGCCCCAACAACCGCGCGCCAGACACGCTGCAACAACTGAGCCCGAAGGGCGTTCCGCGCCTGGCCGCCAGGCATGGAGGCGCACTGTCGCTGGACATCATCGTCACCGCGCTCCAGGAAGAAGTCCTGGCGCTGGGCGGCAGCCTGGAAACCGCGGACGTGTTCGGCATGGAGGGCGAGGCCCACGTCGCACTGGACGAGGAGATACGTCGGTCCGGCCAGGCCCCGCGCCCGTGGCAGGCGGTGGCGGCCGCCACCAATGCCGCCGTCGACCTGATCTGGCATCTCCTGCCGCAAGCCGAGCGCAGCCGCTTCCAGTCGCAATGGCGTTCGCTGTGGATGGCGCGGCGCGCCACCTTTCCGATGCGCAACGCATTGAAGCTGCAAGCCTTGTTCCAGAACGGCCAGCTGCAGGTCTGTGGCGGTTATCTGGACAGCCGCCACGATAGCGTCAGCGGCCTGTTCCACACGCGCTTGCGCGACGCGACGGGCGCCGTCTGCACTCATGCCAGCCGCTATCTGATCAATGCCACCAGCTTCTCGGTGGACACGCCGCGCACGCAGGACCCGCTGGTGTCCGCGCTATTGCGCGAGGGCCATGCGCAGCCCGATCCCCATGGCGGCCTGGCGCTGGACTATGCCACGGGATGCCTCAAGAACGCCGCAGGCGGGATCGAGCCGGATATCTCGGTGCTGGGTAGCCTCGCGGGCGGCACGTACTTCTGGACTACGTCCATGGATGTCAATGCGCGGCTGGCCCGCGATCAGGCGCAGCGCATCAGCGCGGCGCTGGCGCGGCCCGCTACTGGTCCAGATAGCCCCGGCGATAGCCCATCCCCTGCGAGATGGACTGGGCACAGGCAGCCACGTCCGGCGCCAGCTGCTTCATCCTAGCGGCGCTCAGGCGGTCCAGCGGACCGGAGATGCCGATGGCGGCCACGGGCTGGTCCAGGCTGTTGAACAAGGTCACGGCCAGCCCGCCCACGCCTTCGCGCCATTCGCCGCGATTGACCGCATAGCCGGTGCGGGCGATCTTGCGCAGTTCGTCCTTCAAGAGCGGCATGGACACGATGGTCGACGGCGTATGACGCACGAGCTTGTCGGCGTAGCGCTCGACATAGCCTTCCGGCTGGTAGGCCAGCAACGCCTTGCCCGTGGCGACGGCATAGGCGGGCGCGCGTCCGCCCACCATCGAATAGGCGCGTATCGGCTGGGGGCTGTCGATCTTGTCGACGTAGACCACGTCGAAACCGTCGAGCACGGAAAGGTGCACGGTTTCGCCGGTCTGGTCGGCCAGCGTGCGCATGTAGGGCGCGGCCAGCTTGCGCACGTCCAGTTGGGCAAGCTGACGCGCCGCCAGCTCGAACAGCCGGACCGCGCCGCGATAGCCGCCGCCGTCATCGTCCTTGGTCACATAGCCCGCATGTATCAGCGTCTGCAAGGTGCGGTGCGTGTTGCTGCGAGTCAGTCCGACCCGGGCGGCCAGCGCATCGATGGTGCGCGGCGGATTGTCCACGTCGGTCACCGCCTCCAGCACCATCAGACCTTTGAGCAGCGTCTTGTCCATTTTTTGTTTTCCTAATATTTAGGACAAGAAAATAGCATGGGACGCCGCGCGCGAACAGACCCTAGCGTGCGCCCCCGGCAATGGCGGCCCGCACGGTTTCCGAGCGGTCCCACAGGTTCGGCAAGCTGGCCGACGAATACCCCGACACGAAAGGCTTGGCCTGCCCGGTCGCGGGGTCATACACATGGCGCGACACGGCGCCGATGTTGCCGCCGTAGAGATGCACGCTGATCGATACGCGGTCCGCGTGGGCGTTGGAGACCCGGTGGATGTCGCCTTCGGCGGGCGACAGGCGTTCTATGTCGCCCGGCTGCAAAGTGGTCGCGGCGCCCGCGGGCGCGACGCTGCCGTCCTTGCCGCGGACATAGCGTTGATTGACCTCGGCCCCGCGCAGCATGCCCACATAGCCCCAGACCTCGTGATCATGCACCGGCGTGAACTGGCCCGGCCCCCACACGAAACTCACCAGCGAAAAGCGCTCCAGGGGATCGCAGTGCAGCAGATACTGCTGGTAGTACTGCGGATGGGGCGCGGTACAGGCCTCGGGCAGCCAATCGTCATGGCGCACCAGGTCGGCGAATGCGGCCTGCAACTCCGGCGTCTGCGCCAGGCCTGTGGGCGTGGCCAGCCGGGTCGCCGCGGCGATGAAGCGGCGCAGCCTGTCCAGGCCGCCTTGAGATTCGGGCATTGCGTCTCTCCATGAATTCTGGAAATCCCAGATTGAAAAAATAGTATCCACGATTCAGGACAGACGCGCATGCTTGCCCCTGCCGCTACCCAGGTAATCGCGCTTGGCTCTTCTTGACAGGCCACGGGCCGCGCGAGCAGCGTATCGGACTGGCGGCAAGATTGAAAATGAAAAGCACGCATCTCGATATTCCTCCAGCGCCGCCGCGGCGCGCGTGCAGGCAGCGAGGGCTTCGGCGTCACCACTTGCAGCCCCGATCCGTAACGGTATCCGCCAACAGAAGCGGCAAGGCCAGCAAGCCCATGTCCGCATGGGCGTTCTTGCATGGCGGCCGCGCGCTCTTGGCGATGCCGCGCGCGATCTCGGATTGTTCGACCGGCGCTTTGGGTCCGAGTCGCACGACGGGCTCGCCACGTGCGCGCGGCATGCCCGCCGCTTGCGCATCTTCGGGGCGCCAACCGAAATCGCGCGAAAGATCCGCAGCGCCCGACGGTGGCACGGGTGTCCTGTCCAGCCTCGGCGCGGATGGCGCGGGTGTCCTGCGCGCGCCGGATCGTTGCCCTGCAGCCACGGCCGGCGACGGCGTGTCGACGCGGGCAGGCTGAGCAGGCGCCGATCCGGACGCAGGCTCGTCCTTCGCCGGCTGTTCCTGTGGCATGGGCGGCGACCGGGCGGGCAACAGATCCACGTAGAACGGCAATTCCGGCGCGCGCGCTGCGGGCTCTATCCGGTCGCGCCACCACAGCCCCGCCACCATCGCATGCAGCGCGCACGACGCCAGCACGGCCCACCACGCCGCCCTGCTCGCGCGCGGTCGCGCATCCACGATTCCAGCCGCGGCCAGAGACATCGGCAACACTCGGACAGTACGCCCAAAACCCCAGGCAACGCGGCGATGATAGCCTCGCGCGGCGTGAAGATTTGTGAAGATGTTGAGGGCTGATGTGGCGCACAATCATCCGCTCAAGTCAGGCGAGGGGAAACCCCAAATCCCACCACCCGCACCCCGGGATACAGTGGCGGGATAGGTTTGGCCGTGGAGATTATCATTCCGTTTTCCTGGAGACTTCCCGACGTATTCGTGCGCTCGCCAGACGGTGTCTTGCACCGCGTGGTGCGCCACGCCACGACCGCGGAAACCATCGCCCAACTCGAGAGCATGCCCAGCAACTATCACCTGGACTGCGAGTGCATGCTCGACAACGGTGAAGCCCTGCATTGGATCGGCGACAACCAGTATCGCCAATTGAACGGCGGCGCCATTTTCACCGCCGAAATCGCTACCACCACGCCTCGCGGCGATTCCCGCAAGAGCGCTGCCGCCAAGAGCAGCCTGCGCGACGCCCGCAGAAAATCCGCCCCGCGCAAAACACCCGCGCAGGGGCAGAGTCATTTACCATTAGCTGTCGTCAATCTAAAAACCGGCAACGACTGGAGCCTGATACGCGCCTGGCGTGAGCATCTCAAAATCAGCACCGCTGATATGGCTGCACGACTGGGGGTGGACCACTCCATCTATATCGAACTGGAACGGCCGCGCCCGCGGCCCAGGCAGGTTATCCTGGACCGCGTATCCGAAGCCCTGGGCGTCACTCCCGACCAGCTCGACGATTCATTGTTTGGAGGGCACCTTCATTAGCGCCTGATGCGGGAACATCAAGCTTCCCGCCCTGGCATACTGAAGTGCCTGAACGACTTTGGCGCCGTATATCCAATGGCCCGCGCATGGAGGTATCGCATATGCTCGGCACCGCAAGACGATTGACCGACGTCCTCGCCACCGCGCCGGACGGCACGCTCTACCGCATTGAACGATTCGTCTCAGACCCCGACGCGTATTCCGCGCTGGGCACCTCGCGCTTCGATCCGAAGACGCATTGCGTATGCCGCACCAGCACGGGCGAAAAAGTCGCGTGGCTGGGCGGACAGACCTACCAGCTGCTCAAGAGCGGCACATCCTTGACGGCGGTGGACCGACGACGCCATTAGGCGCATGAGACCGGCGCCGCGCCTCACCGGGCGGCGCTTTCTCCACCCCAATTCCCCAGAACCGCGGCCCGACGCGCAATACTGCGCGCATCGGGCCGCAGGCTCTGCGCTTGAGCCAGATCAAGGAATTTCGGGCGCGCCCGGCAGTACGCTGGACATATATCCGGAAAGATCGGCGCCGCCATCGCGGCGCCCTCCGTCAACAGGCATTTCGCATGGCCAAGAAGTTTCCCTTGCACCCGAAGCACCCCGAACGCATATGCTGGGGCTGCGACCGCTATTGCGCCACCGACTCGATGGCCTGCGGCAACGGGTCCGGCCGCACCATGCATCCCGCAGAGACCCTGGGAGACGATTGGTACACGGTTGGAGACTGGGGATTCGACGACGAAGATGACAAGGCCCGAGACCAGGTCCGGGCCGCGGAACCAGCCTCCACGCACTGAAGCGCAATCCGCGCCGCAAAACAAAAAGGCCTTCGATCGAAGATCAAAGGCCTTTCCGTTTTCTTTCCATTTCATCCAAGCAAGAAGCTTGGCGCGCCCGGCAGGATTCGAACCTACGACCCCCTGGTTCGTAGCCAGGTACTCTATCCAGCTGAGCTACGGGCGCTCCGAAAGAGGCGTGTTTATACCATGAAAAATTAAGGGTGCGCAAATCGGACAGGCCGAAGCCTGTGTCCGCGCCGCGTCCGAATCACGCGCCCGCGATTCGTGGCCCGCCTCGGCCGCGCGATTCCTTCCACAAAACGCGCACAAAGGGAATAGTTCAGAAAGCCCGGTTCACTCGTCCGCGTTGCGAAATTTCACGCTTGGAAAAATAATTGGTTTCCTGTGCATATAGGACAAAAAATGCGCCCACGAGCGGAGAAGCAGCTTTTGCACAGGACCTCTCGCCGACGCCTGCAGTCGGGGCTCTCCTGCCCCCCCATCTGTCAGAAGGAACTTGCATGGACACCAAGAATTCCTCGGGCGCGTTCGTTCTGGGCCTCGCTGCCGCGATCCTGGCCACAGGCTGTTCCACCGCTCCAAAAACAACGGAGTCCGGCTTCCTGTCGGATTACTCGCTTCTGCACCAGATGCCCGCCCCCGACGGCGGAACCCGCCTGGTCTACCTGAATCCTGATTTCAACGCGTCTCGCTATGCCGCGGTGTGGCTTGATCCGATCGAGTACTACCCGGAGCCTCAGCCATCCGCGGACGTTTCCATGGAAACCCTCACGGAGATACGCGTGGCGGTCAACGAGACGCTGCGGCGCAAGGTCGGCGAACAGGTGAGGCTGGTCGATCGCGCCGGGCCCGGCGTCGCCCGTATCCGCATCGCCATCACCGCGGTGGGAACCTCGGAGCAGGCGCTGCGAGCCTATCAATACATTCCCGTCGCGTTGGTAATGACCGAGGCCCGCGCCGCCATGGAAGGAGGCATGGCGCGCAACGCCAGCGTCGCCATCGAGTCGCGGGTCACGGACAGTATGTCGGATGAATTGCTGTATGCGTCCGTGCGGGGTGGCACGGGCGAAAAGGTCGCCAACGCCACCCAGGGCGCGGGCGGCGTCCGCCTGTCCAAACTGCAGCCGCTGATCGATGAATGGACCTCGGGCGCAGCCCGGGAAATAGGCAAGTACGTACGACAACGCTAGAGCAAGGCATCTCGCGGCACAGCTTGGCCTGTGCCGCGGCACTTCGTGATTTTCAACCCATGAGTCCGTTGGAGTGATCCTATGAAGCTAACGCGCCGCACATTGAATGCAGGTGGTCTTGCTCTGCTCGCAACCAGCGCCCTGGGCGCCGCCGCCCGGGCCGCCGATGGCCTGATCGCGGATCTGCCCGAAGGCGACGAGCAGTTCGGACTGGCGACCGATGTCTACATCTACGCCTATCCCCTGGTGACCATGGAGATGACCAGAAGAGTCATCACCAACGTTGCGGAGCCCAAGGGCACGCGAGCGCCGATGGGGAATCTCATCAAACTGCGCCAGTATCCCGACGCCAAGTTCCGCGACGTGACCGCGCCGAACGCCGACACGCTGTACACCACTTCCTTCTTTGACGTCGGCGACGAACCCTGGGTCGTCAGCCTGCCCGACATGAATGGACGCTATGCCCTGTTTCCGATGCTGGACGGTTGGACGACGGTGTTCGATGTGCCTGGCAAGCGCACCACGGGCACGGGTGCGCAAACCTTCGTGGTCAGCGGCCCCGGATGGGAGGGCTCGATTCCGCAAGGCATGGTCCAGTACAAATCTCCCACCAGCATCGTGTGGCTGCTGGGCCGCATCTACTGCACCGGCACGCCGGAAGACTATGCGCAAGTGCACAAGCTGCAGGACGAAGTGAAGCTCTGTCCCTTGAGCGCATGGGGCAAGGACTGGACTCCGCCCGCGGGCAAGGTCGACCCTGCGATAGACATGAAGACCTCGGTGCGCGAACAGGTCAACAACATGGACGCGGTCGAGTACTTCAGCTTGTTTGCGCAGCTGCTCAAGCGCAATCCGCCCAGCGCCGCCGACGCGCCCATCGTCGCGAAGATGGCTTCGATAGGCATCGTGCCAGGACAGGACTTCGACAAGAGCAAGCTCGACCCCGACATTGCGAAGCGCGTTCCGCAGGTGGGCTTCGGACGCATCATGACGCACTTCAAGTCCAGCGGCGGCGACATCCAGGACGTGGATGGCTGGGGCTTCACGACCAAGACGGGCATATACGGCACCAACTACCTCCAACGGGCGCTGGTCACCGCGATCGGCCTGGGCGCCAACCGCCCCCAGGACGCCGTTTATCCCACGTCCCTGAAGTCAGACACCGGCGCCATCAAGCGCACCTACAACGGTTCGGAGAAGTACGTGCTGACCTTCAAGAAGGGGCTTACGCCGCCAGTGTCGGGCTTCTGGTCGCTGACGATGTATGACGCGCGCTACTTCTTCGTCGACAACCCGCTGAATCGCTACTCGATCAGCGCGCGCCAACCCCTGAAGGCCAAGCCCGACGGCTCGATCGACCTGTTCATACAACATGAATCGCCCGGACCGGACATGGAGTCGAACTGGCTGCCTGCGCCCAAGGGCCCATTCATCCTGATGATGCGTCTTTACTGGCCCAACGAAAGCAACCCGTCGATCATCGACGGCTCCTGGACCATCCCTCCCGTAAGACGGGTCACCTGATACCTGGGTTACGCCGCACCGGCCCCTGGCCGGCTTTGCGCTCACCGCAGGCGTGATGGATGCGATTCATCACGCCTGCCGTTTGGGGAGGGTTTGCAATGAAAAAGAAAATCATGGGCTGCCTGATCTGCGGGCTGCTGCAAGCAGGGACTGCGCTAGGCGCCGAAGCGGAGCCCGCTTCCGCAGCGGGTACCGTGCCTTCGAACGAATGGCAATTCTCGGTCACGCCCTACTTCTGGGCTGCCGGCCTCTCCGGCAAGGTATCCCATTCGCGCTCGCCCGTCATCGACATCCACTCGGACTTCGACGAGCTGTTCGACAACCTCGACTTCGGCGCGATGCTCATCGGCGAGGCGCGCAAAGGACGCTACAGCGTATTCGGCGACCTGATCTACACCAAGATCGGCACACAGGGAGATACGCCGCGCGGCATCCTGGCCGCCAGTGCGGACGTAAAGGCATCCACGTTCGCGGGACTGCTCGGCGTCGGCTATTCCTTGCTGGAAAATTCACCGCATCAGCTGGACGTCGTCGCAGGCCTGCGCGTCTGGTCGGTCGACACCGACATCACGCTCAAGGGCTCGCACCTGAACGGCAGAACGCGCAGCGACGGCGCCACCTGGGTCGACGGCCTGGTGGGCGTGCGCGGAAACTACATGCTGAGCTCGAAGTACTACATCACCGGCTGGGGCCTGATCGGCGCGGGCGGCGCAGAAGCGGATTGGGATGTGGGCCTGGGTCTCGGCTACAACTTCAGCAAGAATGTCTCGGCGGCGATAGGCTATCGCGCAGTGGGCGTGGACTACAGCAGCGGCGGCTTCAAGTTCGACGCCGTGCTGCAAGGGCCGATGGCGGGCCTGACAATCCGCTTCTAGATGGCGGCGCAAAACAAAAAGGCCTTCGATACGAGATCAAAGGCCTTTCCATTTTCTTTGCTGTATTGGCCAAGTGAACTTGGCGCGCCCGGCAGGATTCGAACCTACGACCCCCTGGTTCGTAGCCAGGTACTCTATCCAGCTGAGCTACGGGCGCTCCGGCAAAGAGGCAAAATTATATCAGAAAAATCTTGCCGTTTTTACTGCGGTTTACTTTTCAAACTTGGCGCGCCCGGCAGGATTCGAACCTACGACCCCCTGGTTCGTAGCCAGGTACTCTATCCAGCTGAGCTACGGGCGCATTTGCGTTTAAAAGCAAGCCTTGAATAATAGCGTTATTTCTCAGACTGCGCAAGCGACACAGTAGGATTCATACCTCACCGATACAGCCGCCGTCCTGAACAAACGACAGGCCGTCAGGAGACGGGCGCAACAACATCTGCGTAGAAAGCGCCGGGAATCCATTGAAGACCATCGTCAACGCCAGCAGGCCGCCGCCATCATCCGCACGCCGCTCCGATGCGATGAACTGGCTCATCCTCCAGCGATACGACAAATCCCTGGACAGTCGGTCTCGCACCTCGCCAGGCAGCACGATCGCGGGGTCCTTGTTCTTCTCGCTATCCATTCCCAGCGCACGCAAAGCCCGCGCCCTCAGCTCCGAGGCAGCAGGCAGCCGCCCCTGCCTGTCCAAATCGATGACACAACTGAATTCCCCTGCCGTTTTCAACACCCCCGCCGCCAGACTCACATCATCCAAGGGCACCACCTGAAATCTAATGCGGACAACCTTGGCCTTCTCCGGAATGATCCGCCCATCTTGCGCCACCGGATCATCGACACGCACGAAGATCAGCAACGGCTGATCGATTCCAGCCAGCCGCACTATCGAGGGAGGCACACTCAAGAATCCATCCCTCAACGCCGCAGGCAAGGCAATCTCCTCCGGCGGCAGCTGCGGCGCCTGCCCTGCATTCGGCATCTTCCATAGCTTGAGGACAGGAGCGGCGAACGGCTGCCGCCCACCCTCGACACGCTCCAGATCGCCCTTGCTCCAAGACACCCCCAACAGCGCCGTTCCCGTGGCAGCGCCCATTCGCACCAAAGAAAGCGGTTCGTCTGCCTCCTGCACCTCCAATCCGAATCGTTGCGTCTCGCCATGCTTCCGGTCGCCCAGCGCCTGACGCACAACCACCAGCCTGGATTTGTAGTCTTTGCCTGAGCTCTCGGCCACCACGGATTCACCCGCCACCGTCCCTAACGCGGCGCCGCGAGCCAGCACCCAGGCATGGGTTGCATTTCCCGCAGTATCTTGCTCAAGCAGAAGATCGTGTTGCAAAAATCGGTACTTGTTCCTGATCAACCTGGAGCCATTCAGGGAATAGTCGTCCATCACGCATCTGAACTTGCCGTCGGCGCCCTTGACCCGGGAAGTACCCGCCCTGCATTCAACGCCGCCTGAGGCGACCGCCTCCTGCTCGACCGGGCTCAAGTTCAAGCTGGACAGGTCTTTCTGCACAATCTTCACAGTGCGCCCATCATCCCCGCTGGCCGAGGAGGAAGTCCCCAGCGTGCCTCTATGTGTCAACGACAGCAGCACAGGCCTGCCGTCCACCGAGGCCAGCTTGCGGATAGACGCATCAGCGTTACTCACGCACAGGCTACCAATACGCTGAGGACACGGTGAAAGCGCCAAGCTGAGATCGCCTGCCACGGTGACGCCCCGGGTTTGAAAGCGCACTACGGTCAAGTCAGTATTGCCGAAGGATTCACGCGCAAGCGCCACGAATGGATCCGCCGGCGCCCCGGGCACCCAGAGAACGGGCGGCGTCGCGATCAAGCGCTGCGGAAACAACACAGGCGTGGCTTGGACCCTGGCGAGGCCCGCTTTTCCCGGCGCCGGCTTCATCAACATCGCCATCTCCACCGTATTGCGCTGAAAGTAGAAGGTACGTATGCCGATATCGCCTTTATCGTTCTGCACATCCATCGCCGGGACCGCGCGCGCGACCACATAGTCGTCCGCGCCAGCCGGCATGGGGTCATACTCGAAATAGGTGGAACGATCGGCAGCCAAATAGGATCCGCCGCCGCCAAGCGTGACGCCAAGCAGCACCTTTTTCGCCTCGGTCTCGCAGGCGTCGTAGACAGCCTGCGCGTTCTGAACGTCATCTTGCCTCGCGCGCTGCGAGCCCCCGCCGGCTGCGCCAATGGACGGCGGCCGATTGATCTGCCGGCACAACCTGAACGCAGACTGCTGCAGCATCGTGTCGCAATCAGACTGCGTGTAGCGGTAGGTTGCATACCCGTGCCGGTAGCACATGTCATGCATGACGCAGGCTTGGCGAAAGCGCAGACTGACGTCCGATTCATCGCGCCCGGACTCGAAGGCCAGTCGCGCCAGCAATGGGGGAATGGAGCAATTGAGCCCCTGCCCTCGTCCGCCCAGGATCGCCTGGGTCGCCGCAGACGGCAGATAAGTCGTGAACGTTGGAGGAGCCTCAATCTCTTCTGGTTGCGACAGGCTGGGATAGATCGTGTTGGCGGCGCCGCCCACGATCCCGCTGCAACCGGCCGCCAGCAGAATAGCCACCGCTGCGCAGGCTGCCGCCAGCAAAGCCATTGGCCTCCAACGCAGCAACCGTTCATGCCGCCGTGCGGCGCCATCCTTGGACTGTATATGCAGCACGTCGCTCTCCCCGAACGCCACCACACATCCCGGCCTTGCCGCCGGAAGGACTATTTTTCTTGCGCCAGGCGGCGCTCCAGATAGATCAGCATGCGCACGGAATTCCACAGCACATCCCGGTACTGGAAGGCGAACAAGGCATCCAGCCGCTCCCTGCTCTTGCATCCAGGCGCGGTCTCATCCGCCACGAACTCGCAGCCATTTTCGGGATAGCTGCCCCACCCCTTGTCCGCCTCGGACCGGTTCGATGATGGATAGATCCAGTATCTTTCCCAGCCATCCCCGCCTTCGATGCCACCAAGCTGGCCTATGCGTTGCAGCGTCGATTGAGCGGTGGCATCCAGCAGCGCCTTCGGGAAGCCTGGATCCACCGCAACCATAAGGCGCAATTCCTGGCAGCCCGCAGGCGACCAGGACGGTTTGGTCAACGCGTTTGGTTGGTATGCGTCGAACGGGTCGCCTCCACCCAATAGCGGCAGCTTCGCATGGTAGACGGGAACCACATGAGCCGGCACGCTCATGTCCTGGATGTAGTGCAGCACCCGCCCCGCCCGCTCGTAGATTTGTTCGCTGTCTCGCGTCTTGGCGGCAAGCAGGGTTTCAAGCTCAGCATTGCGCTTGGCGAAAATAGCATCCAGACTGCGGTTGGCGAACCAGCTGTCGCGCAGTTTTCCGTCCCGGTTGTAGAAGTGCCAATTGGCTATGCGCTGACCTAGCGTGAGGATGCTGGCGTCCTCATTCCTGGTCCCTTCGGCAAACGCTTCGGCCAGTTCACCCGAAAGGGATACTCCCTCACATTGACGGTACAGCTCCACCGCGCGCAATGTGTACTCGGGGTGTCTTTCGGCATCAAAGGCATGGACCGGAGCAGCGATGGCCGCGCCGGCTGCCAGCACGAACGAGAGTTTGATCCGTAGAGTGTGATGCATCCCCCGCCCCTCCAGGTAGATTCACGCAGTCCGGCTTGGTCGCTTGCGTGGCCAATTTTCCTGTAATCCGAGGGAAAAAGCGATACACCGCGCCCGCCCGGCGCGGATGAGCGAATGCGGATCAGCAAGTGCCGCCAGTTGTTTCCATTCTTGCCAGCAGCGCCCTCGCCTGCTCCACGACATCGCCGTCATTGGGCCTGAATTCCAAGCGCAGCGCCTGCGGCAGTTGCGTAAAGTGCGCATGGCAGCTGCGCGCATAGGCCGGATCGTAGTGCCGGTCTATGAGTTCCTGCGCCAGCTCGGCGCGCGCGCCGCTGTCGACCAAGGCCAGCCAGCCGTTCACGCGCTCGCGGCTGTGCAGGCCGATCATGCGCTGAAGCTGCGCCTTGAACGTTGCAGGGTCGTCGAACAGATGGGCGTAGTCCTGCTGCAGAAAGGCCGCGCGATCCTCGCGGCTGGAACGGACCTCGATGCAGGGGCTCGCATGCACCGCCTTCAATAGCGCGGCAGGCAGCGCGACCGCGCCGATCTTGCGGCTCTCCGCTTCGACGAACACCGGCCGCGACGCATCGAACGCCCGCAAGCTCTGAGCAAGTCGCGTGTCGAAACCCTTTTGCGAGGGCTGCGCAACACCGGCCCAGGCGCCCAGCAGCGACCCGCGATGCGCGGCCAGGCGCTCCAGGTCCAGCGTCTGCGCGCCGGCCTCTCCCAATGCATTCAACAAGCGCGTCTTGCCGCTGCCAGTGGGCCCGGCCAGCACGATGTAGCGCAAGCCCGCGGGCAGGCTTTCCAGCGCGTCCAGCGTGGCCTGCCGATAGGTCTTGTAGCCGCCGTCCAGCTGCCGCGCGCGCCACCCGATCATGTTGAACATCGTCGTCATGGAGCCGGAACGCGTGCCCCCGCGCCAGCAATAGATCAACGGGCGCCAACCCTGGCGCCGATCGGCAAAGGTCGTATCCAGATGCGCGGCAATATTGCGCGCCACCAGCGCCGCACCGACGCGCGAGGCCTCGAAGGGCGAGACCTGCTTGTACAGCGTGCCCACCACCACGCGCTCTTCATTGCTCAGCACCGGCGCGTTGATCGCGCCGGGAATATGGTCATCGGCGAATTCGAGCGGCGTGCGCACATCGATGACTTCATCGAAATCGTTCAGCCGGTCTAGCGTGGCAAGCAGGTGTTTCAAGGGATCTGCGCCTGGAAGGGAATCAGCGATTTTCTCATGCGGCGCAGACCCGCCGCGAGCCCATGAAAAAACCCGCAATCACTTGCGCGATTGCGGGTTTTTTATCTCCGGTGCTGACCGAAGCCAGATCGGAGAGAATCTGGCGGAGATGGTGGGATTCGAACCCACGATGCAGTTTTTAGCCACATACTCCCTTAGCAGGGGAGCCCCTTCAGCCTCTCGGGCACATCTCCGAAGAGAACGAGATTCTAGCACGACTTTTTTCACTCTTGCCCGCTATCGGGCACTCATTGCAAAAAAAATCGTGCCGGAGTCTTGAATCAGGCCTTTTCGGCAGGCGCCTGGTCCAGGCCGAAGGCCTTGTGCAGCGCGCGCACGCCCAATTCCATGTACTTGTCGTCGATGATCACCGAGGTCTTGATCTCGCTGGTGCTGATCATCTGGATGTTGATGCCTTCTTGCGAAAGCGTCTGGAACATCAGGCTGGCCACGCCCACGTGCGAGCGCATGCCGATGCCGACGATGGAGACCTTGGCGACCTTCTCGTCGGTGGACAGTTCACGCGCGCCCACGGCGGGGATGACTTCGCGCTTGAGCAGATCAACGGCGCGGGCGAATTCGTTGCGGTTGACCGTGAACGAGAAGTCGGTCGTGCCAGCCACGGACTGGTTCTGCACGATCATGTCGACGTCGATGTTGGCGGCGGCGACCGGGCCCAGGATGGAGAAGGCGATGCCGGGCTTGTCCGGAACGGCCAGCAAGGTGATTTTGGCTTCGTCGCGGCTGAAGGCGATGCCGGAGACAACGGCGGCTTCCATTTTTTCGTCTTCCTCAAAAGTAATCAGCGTGCCCGAGACCATTTCTTCTGCGAGCGGGATAAGCGGGTCGGTCAGCGAGGACAGGACCCGGACCGGCACACGGTATTTGCCGGCGAATTCAACCGAACGGATTTGCAGGACCTTGGAGCCCAGCGATGCCATTTCCAGCATTTCCTCGAAGGAAACGACGGCCATGCGGCGCGCTTCGGGCACCACGCGCGGATCGGTCGTGTAGACGCCGTCCACGTCGGTGTAGATCAGGCATTCGTCGGCCTTGATGGCGGCCGCCACGGCCACGGCCGAGGTGTCGGAACCGCCGCGGCCCAGCGTGGTGATGTGGCCTTCCGGGTCAACGCCCTGGAAGCCCGTGACGATGACCACGCGGCCGGCGTCCAGATCGGCGCGGATGCGCTCGTCGTCGATCGACGAGATGCGCGCCTTGGTGAACGACGAATCGGTGCGCACGGGCACTTGCCAACCGGCATAGCTGCGCGCCGGCACGCCTTCGGCCTGCAGCGCGATGGCCAGCAGGCCGCTGCTGGCCTGTTCGCCGGTGGCGGCGATCATGTCGAGCTCGCGGCTGTCGGGCTGCGGCGTAATCTCGCGCGCCAAGCCGAGCAGGCGATTGGTCTCGCCCGCCATCGCCGACGGAACAACGACAACCTGGTGGCCGGCAGCGTGCCACTTCGCGACGCGACGCGCCACGTTCTTGATGCGCTCGACCGAGCCCATCGAAGTACCGCCATATTTGTGAACGATCAAGGACATCTCGTACTCTGGCTGGGAACCCGCCGCAAAAGGTTGACGGGCAAAGCCGTATATTCTAGCGCGGCGGTAAAAATTTGCGCAGCTTGTGCAAAATTCTGTCCACAGCGCGATTATTTGGGGACATTGGCGGCGCTGATCCGCTTATTCCCGGGGTTCGACCCAGACCCTGCCCCGGTGGCAGCGGATGACGTGGCCGGCCTGTTCCACCCGCAACTGGCGGTCATGGCCCAGGCTGTGCAACCCGCGCAGCTGACGCAGCAGATCGCGCATCCTGGCGTCGGTCGGCATGCGGGCGCCATTCCGTTCCAGCCAATGGCGCAGCACGTGCGCCTGCCGCGCCTCGGACAGCCCGCGCCACGCCTGCAGCGAAAAGCTGGCGCCGTCATCAGAAGGATCGAGCGCGGCGAAATCCTCCCGCGCCACCTCGTCCAGAATCTCCGCCGCCTCGCCCATGTGGCGCGCGTGGCGCGCGACGATGGCGCGCCATCCGGGCCAGCGGGCATCGAGCGCCGGCGCCAGCAGTTCGCGCAGGGCAGCCCGGGTGTAGTGCGGATCGGTATTGGTGGGGTCCTGCACCGGACTCCAGCCGCTGGCTTGCGCCACCTCGTCCGCCGCATGCAGGATCGCTTCGCGGCCGATTTCCAGCCAGGGTCGCAGGTAGACCAGCCCATCGCGCCGGGACAGCGGCGCCATGGCTGCCATGCCGACCAGCCCGGTGCCGCGCAGCAGACGCAGCAGGACGGTTTCGGCCTGGTCGTTGCGATGATGGGCCAACAGGATATGCGTCACGCCCTGCCCTCGCGCCAATTGCGCCAGTGCGGCGTAGCGGGCGTCGCGCGCGGCCGCCTCGATGCCCTTGCCCGCGGCCTGCGCCACCTCTACGCGCGCCACCGACAGCGGCAGCGCGAGCATGTCCGCCAGCGTGCGCGCATGCTGCGTCCATGCGTCGGCGGCGTCCTGCAAGCCGTGGTGCACATGGAACAACGCCAGATCCATGCCGAGTTCTCGCGCCACAGGGGCCGTGTGCACGGCCAGCATGGCCGAATCGGCTCCGCCGCTCAATGCCACGGCGATGCGCGCCGGACGCTCGGGCAAGGCCAGCAAGGCGCGGCGCAAGGCCGCGGCAAGCTCGGCCGACACGGGAAGGGAATGAACTACGCCCGCCGAGGCCCGATGCGGAGGATCGGACGCTGGGCGGGCGTTCATGGCGGGATGGCGCGTGGCGCTAGGCCGCGGCGCCGGCGGGGATGCCGGCGCGCTGCCTGCTTCAGGCGCGCACTTCCTGGTAGGCGCCGTAGGACAGCAGGCGCTGGACGCGCTGCTCCACGAGCTGCTCGGGCGTCATGCCCTGGAGCTGGCGCAGGGCATCGCCCAGCGCGCGGCGCAACAGGCGGGCCATGACGCGCGGGTCGCGATGGGCGCCGCCCACCGGTTCGTTGACCACGCGGTCCACCAGGCCCAGGTCCTTCAGGCGCGGCGCGATGATGGCCAGGGCCTCGGCGGCTTCGGGCGCCTTGTCGGCGCTGCGCCACAGGATCGAGGCGCAGCCTTCCGGAGAAATCACGGCGTAGGTCGCGTACTGCAGCATCAGCACGGCATTGCCCACGGCGATGGCCAGGGCGCCGCCCGAGCCGCCTTCGCCGATGATGGTGCAGATCACGGGGACCTTGAGCTCGGCCATGGCATAGAGGTTGTGGCCGATGGCTTCGGACTGGCCGCGCTCTTCGGCGCCGATGCCGGGATAGGCGCCCGGGGTGTCCACGAACGTGAACACGGGGATGCCGAATTTCTCGGCCAGGCGCATCAGCCGCAGGGCCTTGCGATAGCCTTCCGGACGCGGCATGCCGAAATTGCGCGCGGCGCGTTCCTTGGTGTCGCGTCCCTTCTGGTGGCCGATGACCATGCAGGGCGTGCCGTTGAAGCGCGCCAGGCCGCCCACGATGGACTGGTCGTCGGCGTACATGCGGTCGCCGTGCAGCTCATGGAAGTCGGTGAACATTTCGCGCACGTAGTCCAGCGTGTAGGGACGCTGGGGATGGCGGGCGACCAGGGCCGTCTGCCAGGGCGTGAGCTTGGCGTAGATTTCCTTGGCCAAGGTCTGGCTCTTCTGCTGCAGACGTCCGATCTCGTCGGAGATGTCTACGGCCGAATCGGCCTGCACGTAGCGCAGCTGCTCGATCTTGTTTTCAAGCTCGGCGAGCGGTTGTTCGAATTCCAGAAATGTATTGCGCATGTAGTGTGGTTCCGTAGATGGGCTGCCTGGCTTGCGTCAGTATTGGACCGGAGTCGGATCCAGACTGCGCCACAGATACCAGGTCGCCACGGTACGCCAGGGTTGCCACGCCAACGAGACTTCGCGAGCCTCGAAGCGAGAGACAGGCTCGCCGCTGAAATAGTGTAGCGAGATTGCCTTGAGCAACCCAGGATCATCCAGCGGCAGGACATCAGGCCGCTGCAGATTGAAAATCAAAAACATCTCCGCCGTCCAGCGGCCTATGCCGCGGATGGCGGTCAATTCGGAAATGACGGCTTCGTCGTCCATTGCCGCCCATTTCTCGGGATGGACCCGGCGTTCGCCGAAATGCACGGCCAGGTCCAGCACGTACTCGGCCTTGCGCTGCGACAGCCCCGCCGCGCGCAGGCCCTCCAGGCCGACGCGCAGCACGGCGACGGGCGTCGGGCGCTTGCCCACGGCCTCGATGAACTGGGTCCAGACGGTGTCGGCCGCCTTGCTGGACACCTGCTGCCCGATGATCGCCCGCGCCAGCGTCACGAAAGGCGTGCCGCGCGAAGTCAGCCAGACTTCGGGATGCTGGGGAATGATCTTTTTCAGGATGCGGTCGCGCCGCATCAGGTGGGCTACGGCGGCTTCCCAGTACTCGGGCTTGGGAATCTCGAGGTCGACGGTGGACATGGCGGGCGGGTCCTGCGGGTTCAAGCGCGACGCCATTGCGTCACGCCGCCCGGCTTGTCGTCGAGTTCAATACCGGCTTCGCGCAGTTCCGCACGGATGCGGTCGGCTTCGGCGAAGTTGCGGGCGGCCTTGGCGGCCGCGCGCGCGTCGATCAGGGACTGGATGGCCTCGGCGTCCAGCGCACGGCGCTCGCCCTGCTCCATGGCGGCCGCCGAATAGCGCGTGGGCGACTGGAAATAGGCCGCGGGATCCTGCTGCAGCAGGCCCAGCAGGGACGCCAGCGCCTTCAACTGGCCGGCGCTGCGCGCGCTCTTGTTGCGGTTGGCGTCGGAGGCCAGTTCGAACAAGGCCGCGACCGCGCCCGAGCTGTTGAAGTCGTCGTCCATGGCCGCCTTGAAGGCCTGGGCCTGCGGCTCGTTCCAGTCGATGCCCTGCGTGTCGGCGGGCACATTCTGAAGCGCCTGGTACAGGCGGTCGAGCGCGTTCTGCGCGTCGATCAGGTTGTCCGGCGTGTAGTTCTGCGAGCTGCGGTAATGGTTGCGCACGATGAAGAAACGCACCATCTCCGCTTCGCGCGGGTTGACGCGATAGACGGCCTGATCGGCCGCCGGTTCTTCCTGGGCGATGGTCTGGCGGATGGTGCGGAAATTGCCCAGGGACTTGGACATCTTGTCCGAGTCGACCATGAGCGGGCCGCAGTGCATCCAGATGTTGGCCAGCGCGCCACCGAAAGCGCCCTCGGTCTGGGCGATCTCGTTTTCATGGTGCGGAAATTTCAGGTCCGGACCGCCGCCGTGAATGTCCAGCGGCAGGCCCAGCAGCGACTTGCTCATGGCCGAGCACTCGATGTGCCAGCCCGGACGGCCCATGCCATACGGCGATTCCCACTTGGTGTCGGCAGGCTCGTCGGCCTTGGCGGACTTCCACAGCACGAAATCCAGCGGATCGCGCTTGGCCGAACCCACGGCCACGCGCTCGCCGGCGCGCAGGTCATCCAGCGTCTTGCCGGACAGCTTGCCGTAGCCGGGAAAGCCGCGCACGGCGTAGTTCACGTCGCCGTCGTCGGCCTGGTAGGCCAGGCCGTTCTGCTCGAGCTTGCCGATGATGTCCAGCATCTCGCCGACGTACTCGGTCGCGCGCGGTTCGCGGTCCGGCGTCTGGACGCCCAGCGCACGCTCGTCGGCGTGCATGGCGTCGATGTAGAAGTCGGTGACTTCGCCGATGCGGCGGCCGGTCTCGACGGCGCGGCGGATGATCTTGTCGTCGATGTCGGTGATATTGCGCACATAATCGACCGCCAGTCCGCTGGCGCGCAGCCAGCGCTGCACGACGTCGAACGACACCAGCATGCGGGCGTGGCCCAGATGGCAGAAGTCATAGACGGTCATGCCACACACGTACATGCGCACCTGACCAGCCTGGGCCGGCTTGAACGGTTCTTTGGTACGCGACAACGTGTTGTAGATTTGCAGCATGGCGCTTATAGGCTTTATCTAAGTTTTCCGTGGCGGTTGCGGAAAGTTGCTGCCGAAGGAAAATACCTTCGGCGCGTGCCGCCGGGTCGGATTCCAATCCCGCCGATTTCGATCCCGATCTCGGCCTCGGGCCATAATCCCACTGGCGCCGACCGCCCCGAACCCGCATCCCGAGCCCGCATTCCATCAACGATATCCCGGGGCTTCGTCCCCGATGTCGAGCCAAAACTCAACCGGGGCTAAAATGGCGGTCGTCAAGTATAGCAAGCGGCCCGGTCGCGCGCGTAAGCGTCGGCCTGCCAAGACTTTTAACGGATGCCCAAGTGACTATCAAGCCGCGCTTTCGCGTCGCCCTGCTCGCCCTGGCCCTTGCGGGCGCGCCGGTTGGAGCCTCTCTGGCCCAGTCGATGGCCGGCGGCGGGGGAACCAACCCCAACGCCAGCCGCACCACCCTGGACCCCATCCCGCCCGAGGGTGGCTGGGACAGTCTGGCCAAGCTGCTGGAAGCCGCCAAGCCCAGCGTCGACACCCGCCTGACGCCCTCGGCCTCGCAGATCACGACTTACATCGAGCGCCTGCTGAACCACGGCGACAACGAAGAAGCGCTTGCCATGATCGAAAAGCGCCAGGAACAGATCAAGGACCAGCGCGGCACCGACGTGCAACTGATGTTCCAGCACGCCCGCGCGCTGGCGGCCCTGAACCGCACCAACGAAGCCATCGACGTCTACACCGAGATGACCAACCGCTTTCCGGAGCTGCCGGAACCTTGGAACAACCTGGGGGCTCTATATGCAGGGCGCGGCGAACTCGACCGCGCACAGGACGCCCTGTCGATGGCCCTGCGCGCCGATCCCAACTATGCCGCCGCCCGCGCCAATATGGGCGATCTGCAGCTTCTGCAGGCCTTGAACACCTACAAGAAGGCCGCCCGCGATGGCGTGCCCGGCATGCAGGAAAAGGTCCGCGAAGTCGAAACCATGCTGAAGGATAAACACGGCAAATGATGTCCCGCTACTCCCCCCTACACCTGCTGCGCCTGACGGCGTGCTCGTTCGCGCTGGCTGCATTCGCCCCAGCGCTCGTCAGCGCCGCCCCCGCGGCCAATTCCTCCACCTCCACCTCTGAAGGCACAAAAGCCATGAGCACCAACCCCCGCGTCAAGCTCCAAACGAACCAAGGCGACATGGTCATCACCCTGGATGCCGCCAAGGCGCCCAAGACCGTCGAAAACTTCCTGACCTACGTCAAGGAAGGTTTCTACAACGGCACGGTGTTCCATCGCGTGATCGATGGCTTCATGATCCAGGGCGGCGGCTTTGAGCCCGGCATGAAGCAGAAGCAGACCCATGCCCCCATCGAAAACGAGGCCAACAACGGCCTGAAGAACGACAAGTACACCCTGGCCATGGCCCGCACCAGCGATCCGCACTCGGCCACGGCGCAGTTCTTCATCAACGTGTCCAACAACGACTTCCTGAACTTCACCGCGCCCACGCCCAACGGCTGGGGCTATGCCGTGTTCGGCACCGTGACCGAAGGCACGGACGTGGTCGACAAGATCAAGGGCGTGAAGACCGGCAACAAGGGCTTCCACCAGAACGTCCCGAACGAAGACGTGATCATCGAGAAGGCCGAAGTTCTTGAATAAGATCGCGCTGTCCGGCCCCATCTGGCTGGCATCCGACCTGCACCTGGGACCGGCCACGCCGGCCACCTCGGAGGCCTTTCTGGCCTTCCTGGAGGCCGCGCGGGAGGAAGCCGGCGCCCTGCTGCTGCCGGGCGACATCTTCGACGCCTGGATCGGCGACGACGTGATCCGCGCCGCGCCGCCGTGGCTCGCCACGGCGCTGACGGCGCTGCGCGACACCGCCAGCCGGATTCCGGTCTGGCTGGGCCGCGGCAACCGCGACTTCCTCATCGGGGAAGAACTGGCCCAGGCCCTGGGCGCCAAGCTGCTGCCCGAACCGGCGCTGCTGGAAACGGATTACGGGCAAATCCTGCTGACCCATGGCGACGAGTTCTGTACGGACGATGCCGCCTACCAGCAGTTCCGCAAGATGGTCCGCGATCCGCGCTGGCAGGCCGAATTCCTGGCCAAGACGATCCCCGAACGCCTGGCGATGGCGCAGCAGGCCCGCGGCGAAAGCCAGGCCGCCAACCAGATGAAGTCCATGGAGATCATGGACGTCAACGCCGCCGCCATTGAATCCGTCTTCCGCGAGACGGGCGTACGCGTGCTGGTGCATGGCCATACCCATCGCCCCGCCCGCCACGTGCTGGAAGTGGACGGCAAGAAGCGCGAGCGCTGGGTCCTGCCCGACTGGGACTGCGACCACGTGTCGCCCGCCCGCGGCGGCTGGCTGGTCATCGACCAGGACGGCCTGCAGTTCTACGACCTGGAAACGGAAGCGTAGCCCTCGGGCGCACCGTGACGGCAAACAGCAAGGGCCGCGCAAGCGGCCCTTGTCATTGCTGCTGCCGGCGAACCGCCGGCCACGCCATCAGCGCGTGAAGATCCAGGCCGCGACGACGCCGCCGAAGATGATCCGGTACCAGGCGAATACGCGGTAGGTATGGTTGGCGACAAAGCGCAGCACCGCGCGCACCACCACCATCGCGCTCAGGAACGCGGCGATGAAGCCCACCGCGATGCCCGACAGGTCGTGCTGGGTGAGCACGCCGAAGTTCTTGTACATGTCGTACACGGCCGCCCCCAGCATCGTGGGCATGGCCAGGAAGAACGAGAACTCGGTGGCCGTCTTGCGCTGGATGCCGGCGATCATGCCACCGATGATGGTGGCACCCGAGCGCGAGGTGCCCGGGATCATGGCCAGGCATTGCGCCACGCCCACGCCGAGGGCCTGCTTCCAGGTGATCTGCTCCAGCGTGCGGGCCGTGGCGCGCTCATCCGAGGCGGTATCGTCGGCCGCGCCCGGCATGTCGCCCGGCGTATGGTGCGTCTTGCGCTCCACGTACAGCATGATCAGGCCGCCCAGCACCAGGGTCACGACCACCACGGCCGGGTGATAGAAGATGCTCTTGATGGACTTGATGAAGATGGCGCCGACGACGGCGGCCGGCAGGAAGGCGATGATCAGGTTGCGGGTGAAAGCGACCTCGGTGGGCACCCCGGTCAGCGTGCCGCGGATCAGCGTCAGCAGGCGCGCGCGGAACACCCACATCACCGCCAGGATGGAGCCCAGCTGGATCACCACCTCGAATACCTTGCCCTGGCTGGATTCGAAATTGATCCAGTCGCCCACCAGGATAAGGTGGCCGGTGCTGGACACGGGAATGAATTCCGTCAGGCCCTCGATGATGCCCAGGACGAAAGCTTTGATCAGATATAGGGTGTTTTCGGTCACGATGGCAGGTCGGTCCAGTTAGTCGTTGGCTAGGGATTCGTCGTCCGCAAGCATTTCCTGCGGCCGCTTCTCGACGCGCACCAGCGCGATGCGGCGGCCGTCCATTTCCAGGACTTCAAAGCGGAAATGCTCATGGTGGATCTCGTACTCGCAGACGTCGCCCGGCTTGGGCAGGTGCCCGAAGCGCGACAGCAGGTACCCCGCCAGGGTTGAAAAATCCTGGGCGTCATCGACCAGGCCCTCGGTTTCCAGCACCTGCTCGACATGGTGCAGATCAGCCGCGCCGTCGATTTTCCAGGTGTTCTCGCCGTCGGCGACGATGTCGGGAAGCTCATCTTCGTCGGGGAATTCGCCGGCGATCGCCTCGAACACGTCGATCGGCGTCACCAGGCCCTCGATGGCGCCGAACTCGTCGGCCACCAGCACCAGCTGGCCGCGCGAACGCTTGAGCGTGTCCATCAGGCGCAGGATGCCGATGGACTCGTGCACGATGATGGGGTCGCGCAGACGGTTGCGGCGCACCCTGCCCTCGGTGATCAGGTCGGCCACCAGATCCTTGGCGCGGCCGATGCCCAGCACCTCGTCCAGGGAACCCCGGCAAACGGGGAAAAAGCTGTGCGGCGCCTCGGTCAACTGGCGGCGGATGGTTTCCGGGTCGTCGTCGATGTTGATCCACGACACGTCCGTGCGCGGCGTCATGATCGAACGGATCGACCGCTCGGCCAGGGTCAACACGCCGCTGACCATATTGCGCTCCTCGACCCCGAAAGCCGGGATGGCCGGGCCGTTCGCGCTGGGCAGGTCGGGTTCGTCGGCAGGCGGACGCTTGCCCAGCATGCGCAGCACGGCGGAAGCGGTACGTTCGCGCATCGGCCGGCGCGCATCCAGCTTGAGCAGGTTGCGGCGCGCCACCTGGTTGAGCGCCTCGATGGCGACCGAGAAGCCGATAGCCGCGTACAGGTAGCCCTTGGGCACCTTGAAGCCGAAGGCTTCAGCCAGCAGCGAAAAGCCGATCATGAGCAGGAAGCCCAGGCACAGCACCACCACCGTGGGGTGGGCGTTGACGAAGCGCGTCAGCGGCTTGGACGCCAGCAGCATGATGCCGATGGCGATGATCACGGCAATCATCATGATGGCCAGGTGGTCCACCATGCCGACCGCGGTGATGACCGAGTCCAGCGAGAACACCGCGTCCAGCACCACGATCTGCGTGACGATCACCCAGAAGCTTGCGTACACGCGCGGCCCCGATGAGCCGCCGTGCTGGGAGCCCTCCAGGCGCTCATGCAGTTCCATCGTGCCCTTGAACAGCAGGAACAGGCCGCCGATCATCAGGATCAGGTCGCGGCCCGAGAACGACAGCGGGCCGATGGAAAACAGGGGGGTGGTCAGCGTGACCAGCCATGACATGACCGACAAGAGGCCTAGACGCATGATGAGCGCCAGGCTCAGGCCCATGATGCGCGCGCGGTCGCGTTGCGCAGGGGGCAGCTTGTCCGCCAGGATGGCGATGAAAATCAGGTTATCGATCCCCAGGACGATCTCAAGGACGACCAGGGTAAGCAAGCCGACCCACGCAGTAGGGTCCAGCAGCCACTCCATCAGGAGCTCCAGAAGTTACACGACCGGTAATCGTACATGGAAAATCCGTGACACGCCGGTGACGAACCCCGTCCTTATGCCTGAGGCGCACGCGGTTTAGGCCTGTAGAACCAGGACATCCGGGGTCTGGCGCCATTGCCGGAGCGGACAAAAAAAAACCGGCTTGCAGCCGGCTTTCAGGTCCAGGACAGCCAATCAGTCGCTGAGCTTGAGCGTGCCCTTCATCATGGCCCAGTGGCCCGGGAACGAGCAGAAGTAGGCATAGGCCTCGCCCGGGGTGAGCTTGGAAACGTCGAACGTAACCGAATCCGACTCGCCGCCGCCGATGACCTTGGTGTGGGCGATGACGCGGGTGTCTCCCGCCTTGACGTAATCCTGCGGCAGGCCGGCGTTCATGCCGTCGGTGGCCACGGCCGTCTTGTCGGCTTCCTTGGTCAGCACCCAGTTGTGGCCCATGGCGACCTTGGCCATTTTGCCGACGTGCTTGAGATGCACGGTGAATTGCTTGCAGCTTTTGTCGACAACCATTTCCTTCAGGTTGTACTGCATGGCGTCGTTGCTTTCTATGGTTGCTTCGCACTGAGCGGCCAACGCGGGCAGGCTGGCTGCGGACAGGGCGATGGCGAGGGTGGCTTTTGCCAGCATGGAGATTCTCCGTAAACGTTGGCGGCTCTTCCGACACGCGCGAGGCACATGCCTAGCGTCGCTGCCGCCACGCACAAGTCTATGGCGCAGCGCAAAGCGCGCTATTGACCGGCATCAATAGCGCCTCGTTCAACCTCTCCAAAACGGGGATATCCCCTACAAAACGCAGGGGCATTGCCTCCGCACGGTCCGCGCGCGTACGCCGATTGACAAACCGCAATACGACCGATGCCAAGCATTCTTAGGATGCCTGCAAACAAACACAATCAGCAGAGTACGAAAATGCAAGGCAGCACAGCGGCGGGGCGCGGGTTCAGTCGGTACAAGTGGTTCGTGCATGCAGTCTTTCTTTTCTTGCTGCTGCTGTGCTCGGGGGTCTTCAGCGCCGCTCAGGCCCAACGCCTGCCGGATTTCCTGGGTAGCATCCCCATCGGACAGATCTTCCCCGGCGCGGACCGCGCCGACCCGCCCGCCGGCAAGCCCATGGTTGCCAAGGTGTATGCGGGCGCGCGCCAATTGGGCGTGGTCTATCTGACGTCCGACGTCGTCAACACCCGCGGCTACTCCAGCAAGCCCATCGACGTGCTGGTCGGCCTGGCCAATGACGGACGCATCGTCGGCGCGCGCCTCGTGGAGCACCACGAGCCCATCGTGCTCATCGGCATTCCGCAGTCCAAGGTCGACCATTTCATCAGCGGCTACGTCGGGCTGAACTTCGTGGACTCCCCTCCCCGCCATGGCGCCCCGCCGCCCGTGGACATCATCAGCGGCGCGACCGTCACGCTGATGGTGATCGGCGACAGCATCACGCGCTCGGCCATCGCCGTGGCGCGCGCCCATGGCATCGACAAGACCGCCACGGTGGCGCCGTCGGCCGCGCCCGTTGCCGCCCGCGTCGTGGACGATGCGCGCGATGCCGTCCAGTCCTGGCAGGACCTGCTGGATGCCGGAGCGGTGCGCAATCTGCGGCTGAACCCGGAGGACGTGAACCAGGCCTTCCGCGCATCGGGCAGGAACGACGCCGCAGCCAATACAGAAGGCAGCACGGACGCGGACGGCTTCATCGACCTGTACGCCGCGCTGGTCAGCGTACCCGCGATCGGCCGCAGCCTGCTGGGCGACACGGAATGGCAGCGCCTGAAGGAAAGGCTCAAGCCCGGCCAGCAGGCCGTGCTGGTGGCCGGCAACGGCGCCTACTCGTTCAAGGGCTCGGGCTACGTGCGCGGCGGCATCTTCGACCGCATCGAGATCATCCAGGATGAAAGCAGCTTCCGCTTCCGCGATCGCAATCACCAGCGCCTGGCCGACGTGGCCGCGCAGGGCGCGCCCGCGTTCCGCGAGGTAGCCCTGTTCGTCGTGCCCGAGGACGCCGCGCTGGATCCGGTCGCGCCCTGGCGCCTGCAGCTGATGGTGCAACGCGTGCTCAGCGTCAGCGACAAGGCCTTCGTGACCTTCGACCTGAGCTATGAATTGCCTGCGGCCTATACCCGGCCGGTGGCGGGCGCGCAGGCATCCGCCGCGCCCCCGCCGACTGCCGATCAAGCCGCCCCGGCCCAGACTGCGCAGGAAGAAGACGCCGCGCCCGCGCTATGGAAACAGATCTGGCGCGGCAAGGCCGGCCAGGTCGCCGTGCTGACGGTGGCGCTGCTGGTGCTGGTGGGCGTCTTCTTCTTCCAGGACCAGCTCGCCAGCCGTCCGCTGCTGCACGACCGCCTGCGGCTGGCGTTCCTGGCGTTCGCACTGTTCTGGATCGGCTGGTACGGCCAGGCCCAGCTCTCGGTGGTCAACGTGCTGACTTTCTTTTCGGCCATGCGCAGCGACTTCCGCTGGGAGTACTTCCTGATGGACCCGCTGGTGTTCATCCTGTGGTGCGCCACGGCCATCTCCATGGTCTTCTGGAACCGCGGCGCCTTCTGCGGCTGGTTATGCCCCTTCGGCGCGCTGCAGGAACTCAGCAACCGCGTCGCCCGCCGCCTGGGTGTGCGCCAGCTCAAGATCAGCCACGGCGTGAACCAGCGCCTGTCGACCCTGAAGTACGTAATCTTCCTGCTGCTGTTCGGCTTCTCCTTGTACGACCTGGCGCTGGCCGAACAGTTGTCCGAGGTCGAACCCTTCAAGACCGCGATCATCCTGCGCTTCATGCGCTACTGGCCATTCGTCGCATTCGCCGCGGCGCTGCTGGCCGCCGGCCTGTTCGTGGAGCGCTTCTTCTGCCGCTATCTCTGTCCGCTGGGGGCCGCGCTGGCAATCCCTGCGCGGCTGCGCATCTTCAACTGGCTGCGCCGCTACCGCGACTGCGGCAATCCCTGTCAACGCTGCAATCTCGAATGTCCGGTACAGGCGATCGACCCCACCGGCGAGATCAATCCGAACGAGTGCATCCAATGCCTGCACTGCCAGATGCTCTACCACCACGAACAGAAGTGCCCACACCTGATCCAGAAGAAGGCCAAGCGGGAGCGCCGCCGCGCGCCCGCCGCCGAACCCGCCGAGCAGGTCATCGTCATGCACCGCGCGCCGAATCCGAATAGCGAACCTGGCGCCTGATCCCGCTTTCCGCACCGCGGCGCCCGGGGCGCCGTCCCTACCAAGGAGTTATCCATGTCAGACAAGAATCCCGACAAGGCCGGCCTCACCCGCCGCAGCTTCCTCGGCACCGCAGCCATCACGGGCGCCGCCGGCCTGGTGGCCGGGGCGCAGATCTCCACCGCCCACGGCAAGGATGCAAAGGGCGGCGCGAACGGCGTGCTGGGCCACGTCGCGCCCGGCGAGCTGGACGAATACTATGCCTTCAATTCCAGCGGCCAGTCGGGCGAGGTGCGCGTGCTGGGGCTGCCCTCCATGCGCGAGCTGGTGCGCATCCCGGTCTTCAACCATTGCAGCGCCACCGGCTGGGGCCGCACCAATGAAAGCCGCAAGATCCTGACCGAAGGCCTCACGCCCGAAACCCGCGAGTACCTGAAGGACAAGGGCGGCGTCTTCATCAACGGCGACGCGCACCACCCGCACCTGTCCTTCACCGACCGCACCTACGACGGCCGCTATCTGTTCATCAACGACAAGGCCAACAACCGCGTCGCGCGCATCCGCCTGGATGTAATGAAGACGGACAAGATCACCGAGCTACCCAACGTCTCCGGCGTGCATGGCCTGCGGCCGCAGCGCTACCCGCGCACGGGCTACGTTTTCGCCAACGGCGAGCACATCATCCCGCTGCCCAACGACGGCAAGGTGACGGACGATCCCAAGAAGAACTTCTTCGCCATCTACACCGCCCTGGACGGCGACACCATGAAGGTCGCCTGGCAGGTGCTGGTCGACGGCAACCTGGACAACGGCGACGCCGACTACCAGGGCAAGTACTCGTTCTCCACCTGCTACAACTCGGAGAAGGGCGTCACGGTGGAAGAAGCCTCGGCCAACGAGCAGGACTGGGTCGTGGTGTTCAACATCAAGCGCATCGAGGAAGCCGTCAAGAACGGCGACTTCAAGATGATGGGCGGCGTGCCGGTCGTCGACGGACGCCACGGTTCCAAGTACACGCGCTACATCCCCGTGCCGAACTCGCCGCACGGCTGCAACGCCGCGCCCGACGGCATCCACCTGGTGCTCAACGGCAAGCTCTCGCCCACCGTCACGGTGCTGGACGTGCGCACGCTGGACGATCTGTTCGACGACAAGATCAAGCCGCGCGACTGCGTGGTGGCGGAGCCGCAGTTGGGCCTGGGGCCGCTGCACACGGCGTTCGACGGCCGCGGCAACGCCTACACCACGCTGTTCATCGACAGCCAGATGGTCAAGTGGAACATCGACAAGGCAAAGCGCGCCTACAAGGGCGAAAAGGTCGACCCGATCATCCAGAAGCTGGACGTGCACTATCAGCCCGGTCACAACCATTCGACCATGGGCGAGACCCGCGAGGCCGACGGCAAATGGCTGGTGTCGCTGAACAAGTTCTCGAAGGACCGTTTCCTTAACGTCGGCCCGCTCAAGCCCGAGAACGACCAGCTCATCGATATTTCCGGCGACGAGATGAAGCTGGTGCATGACGGCCCCAGCTTCGCCGAGCCGCATGACATGTGCCTGGTGCACCGCTCCAAGGTCCATCCGGTAAGCGTCTGGAAGCGCGACGACCCGATGTGGGAAGACGCCCGCCAGATGGCCAAGAAGGACGGCGTTTCGCTGGACGATGCGGCCAAGGTCGTGCGCGACGGCAACAAGGTGCGCGTGTACATGATGGCGGTCGCGCCCATGTTCAGCATCAAGAAGTTCGAGGTCAACCAGGGCGACGAGGTCACCGTGGTGGTCACGAACATGGAAGTGATCGAGGACCTGACGCACGGCTTCACGCTCGAAGGCCATGGCATCGCCATGGAAATCGGGCCGCAGGCCACATCCTCGGTCACCTTCACGGCGGACCGGCCGGGCGTGTATTGGTACTACTGCCAGTGGTTTTGCCACGCCCTGCACATGGAGATGTCCGGCCAGATGGTCGTCCATCCCAAGAAGACCGCGTAGCGCATATGAAGCTCGCCGCAATCCTTGGGATGAGCGCAAGCAGGACCGCCGGCGCCGCGCTGCTGGCGGCCGCCGGGCTGGCGCTGTCGGGCGCGGCGGCCGCGGCGACCGTGGAGATCGCCGCGGCCGCCGACCTGACGGCGGCGATCGCCTCTGCCGCGGCCGGCGACGTGCTGCGGCTGGCGCCCGGCTCCTACGCCGGCGGCATCGTCATCGACAAGCCCCTGACGCTGGAAGGCCCCCAGGACCGTTCGGCCGTCATCGCTGGCACGCGCCAGGGGCGCACCGTCTGGGTCACGGCCGCCGACGTGTCGCTGCGCAACCTGACCGTCACGCGTTCCGGCCTGAGCCTGTCCGACATGGACGCCGGCATCTTCCTGGACCGCGAGGCGCACCGCGCGCTGGTGGAGCGCAACGACGTCCTGGACAACCTGGTCGGCGTGCACGTCTGGGGGCCAGCCGACGCTACCGTTCGCGGCAACCGCATCGTGGGCAACAAGGAGCTGCGCGTGGCCGAGAGAGGCAACGGCGTGACGCTGTGGAACACGCCAGGCACGCGCGTGCTGGACAACGACATATCCGCCGGTCGCGATGGCATCTTCGTCAACACCAGCAAGCTCAACACGTTCAGCGGCAACCGCTTCCACGACCTGCGCTACGCGGTGCACTACATGTACACCAACGATAGCGAGATCAGCGGCAACGTATCCACTGGCACCGACATCGCCTACGCCATCATGTATTCGCACCGGCTGGTGGTGCGCGACAACGTCGCGCTGGACAGCCAGGAGCAGGGCCTGATGTTGAACTACGCCAACCATTCCACGATCGCCAACAACACGGTGGACCGCGCCGGGAAATGCGTGTTCATCTACAACGCCAACCGCAACACCTTCCTGGACAACCATTTCTCCAACTGCGACATCGGCGTGCATTTCACGGCCGGGTCCGAAGGCAACCGGATCTCGGGCAACGCCTTCATCAACAACCGCAACCAGGTGAAGTACGTGGGCACGCGCACACTGGACTGGTCGGTGGACGGGCGCGGCAATTACTGGAGCGACAACACCGCGTTCGACCTGGACGGCGACGGCATCGCCGACACCGCCTACCGGCCGAACGACGTGGTCGACCAGTTGCTGTGGCGCGCGCCGGCGGCCCGCATCCTGCTGAACAGCCCGTCGATTTCCATCGTGCGCTGGGCCCAGTCGCAGTTTCCCGCCATCCTGCCAGGCGGCGTGATCGACAGCGCCCCGCTGATGCAGCCTCCGCCCACCGCAAGCACCAAGGAATCCCCATGAGCACCGACCTGGTGGCGCTTACCGGCGTCAGCAAGCACTATGGCGCGCATCAGGCCATCGACGGCCTGGACCTGCAGCTGCGCGAAGGCGAATGCGTTGCGCTCGCCGGACACAATGGCGCCGGCAAGAGCACGATGATCAAGCTCATCCTGGGCCTGATACGTCCCACCCGCGGCCGCGTCGCGATCTTCGGCCAGGACGCGCACAGCCCCGCCGCGGCGCGCCTGCGCGGCCGGATCGGCTACCTGCCCGAGACCGTGGCGCTGCATCCCTCGATGACCGGCGAGGAAACCCTGGCGTTCTACGCCAGGCTCAAGCGCCAGCCGCTGTCGGGCAACGCCGCGCTGCTGGAGAAGGTCGGCATCGCCGGCGCCGCGCGCCGCCGCGTGGGCGGCTACTCCAAGGGCATGCGGCAGCGCCTGGCGCTGGCGCAGGCGCTGCTGGGCCAGCCCCGCGTGCTGCTGTTCGACGAGCCCACCACCGGCCTGGACCCCGCGTCGCGCCTGATGTTCTACGACATCGTCCACGAACTGCGCGCGGCCGGCGCCACGATACTGCTGAGCACGCACGCCCTGTCCGAACTGGCCGGCCATGCGGACCGCATCGTCGTGATGAAGGCGGGAAAAAAGATCGCCGACGGCGCGATGTCGGCGCTGCGGCGCTCCACCGGGCTGCCCATCCGCATCCGTCTGACCTTTGCCGATGCCAGCGCGCCGCCGCCCGGCGGCGATTGGCGCCGCATCGATGCCGGGCGCTTTGAACTGGCCTGCCCCGAGAGCGGCAAGGTCGAAGCGATCCGCGGCATCGGCGCACTGTCGTCGGCCATCGCCGACCTCGACATCCAGGTCCCGGGCCTGGACGACATCTATGCACATCTGCTTGAACGGGAAGACGTATGAACGCGGTATGCACCATCATCGGCAAGGAAATCCGCGACGGCCTGCGCAATCGCTGGGTGCTGGCGACCGCCCTGCTGCTGGCCGCGCTGGCGCTGGCGCTGGGCCTTTTGGGCAGCTCGCCCACGGGCACCGTCAAGGCCGAGCCGCTGACCGTCACGGTGGTCAGCCTGTCCAGCCTGTCGATCTTCCTGGTGCCGCTCATTGCCATGCTGCTGGCCTATGACGCCGTGGTCGGCGAGGTCGACCGGGGCACGATGGCGCTGCTGCTCAGCTACCCGGTTTCGCGCGGCCAGGTATTGATCGGCAAATTCATCGGCCACCTGGCCATCCTGGCGCTGGCCACGGGCGCGGGCTACGGTTCCGCCGGGCTGGCGCTGCAATGGGCCTACGGCGGCCTGGACCCCAGCGCCTGGCAGCCGTTCGCCCTATTGATCGGCGCCAGCGTGCTGCTGGGCGCGAGCTTTCTCGCCATGGGCTACCTGATCAGTTCGCTGGTGCGCGAGCGCGCCACGGCCGCCGGCATCGCCGTCGGCGTCTGGCTGTTCTTCGTGGTGATCTACGACATGGCGCTGCTGGGCGTGCTGGCGGCCGACCAGGGCCGCCACGTCAGCCCCGGCCTGCTCAACGCGCTGCTGCTGCTCAACCCGTCCGACGTATACCGCCTGCTCAACCTGACGGGCTTCGAGAACATTTCGCTGTACGCCGGCATGGCGGGCGTGAGCGACCAGGCCAGCCTGCCGCTCGCCGCGCTGGTCGCGGCGCTGCTGCTGTGGATCGCCGTGCCGTTCCTGCTGGCGACCGCGGCTTTCAGGAACAAACCGCTATGAAATCCCTGCGACTCATGCTGGCCGCCTCCATCGTGCTGCTGGCCGCGGGCTGCGGCAGCGGCGCCGCGCCCGAAACCGCGCCTCCGCCGCAGGCCGTGACGACGGAGTCCGTCGGCCATTACTGCGGCATGGCGCTGAGCGAACACAACGGTCCCAAGGGACAGATATTCGTCAAGGGGCAGGCCGCGCCCGTGTGGTTCTCCTCGATCAAGCAGGTCTTCGCCTACACCCTGCTGCCCGAAGAACCCAAGGGCATCAGCGCCATCTACGTCAACGACATGTCCACCGCGGGCGCGGGCGGCGCGCCGGACCCGGCGGCCTGGATCGACGCGCGGCAGGCGTACTACGTCATCGAAGGCCGCTACATCGGCGGCATGGGCGCCGAAGATGCCATCCCCTTCTCCCGCCGCGACCATGCGCAGGCTTTCGCCGATACCCACGGCGGCCGCGTCGTCACCTTTGCCGACGTGCCGGAAAGCTATGTCTTCGCCCAATAGCCCGCGCCTCTACAGGCCTATCGCCATGAACCCTACCCGCCGCCGTTTCATCGGCATCGCCGCCGCAGCCAGCGCGCTGGCACTGGCCCCCGTCGCCGCGCGCCGCGCCGCCGCCTCGATTGCACCCGTCACCTGGCAAGGCACGGCGCTGGGGGCCGATGCCGAGCTGCGTCTCTACCATCCCGACGCCGCAGCGGCCCAGCGCCTGATCGCGCAGTCCTTGCAGGAACTGCGGCGGCTGGAAGCCATCTTCAGCCTCTATCGCGACGACAGCGCGCTTTCGCGTTTGAACCGCCAGGGCTTCCTGGACAATCCGCCGGCCGACTTGCTGCGGCTCTTGAGCGAAAGCCGGCGCTACAGCGAATTGACCTCAGGCATGTTCGATCCCACCGTGCAGCCGCTGTGGCAGCTGTATGCCGAACACTTCTCGCAGCCCGGCGCCGCCGCCGACGGTCCGCCGGCCCAGGCCATCGCGCAGGCGCTATCGCGCGTGTCGCATGCCGACGTGATGCTGGACGACAGCCGCATCGAACTGCTGCGGCCCGGCATGGGCATCACGCTCAACGGCATCGCCCAGGGCTACATCACCGACCGCATCACCGATCTGCTCAGGCGCGGCGGGCTGGAACGGGCGCTGGTGGACATGGGCGAAATACAGGGGCTGGACGGCAGCGCTACGCCGCAGCCCTGGAAGGTCGGCATCGCCGACCCGCGCGACCCGGCGCGCCTGCTCGCAAGCGCCAGCATGACGAACCAGGCCCTGGCGACTTCCGGGGGCTATGGCACCGCCATCGACCCCGGGGGCCGGTACACGCATCTGTTCGATCCCCGCACCGGCCGCGCGCGGCCGCGATACCTGAGCGTGTCCGTCATGGCGCCGTCCGCGACCATGGCCGATGCCCTATCGACGGCTTTCTCGAACATGCCGCTGGAAACGACGCAGGCGGTGGTGCGGGAGCTGGGGCTGCGCGCGTGGTTTGTGGCGGAGGATGGGCAGTTGGTATTGCAGGGTCAGGCCGGCTGAGCCTGCGCCCGCGCATGAAAAAACCGGCCATGGGCCGGTTTATTTCATTCTGGCGGAAGCGTTCCGCTTCAAGCTGCCGAAGGCGGATTCAGCGAGGACAGCATCTGCGTGAAGATCTTGGGGCTGGCGGCCAGCACGTTGCCGCTGTCCATCCAGCCTTGCTCGCCGTCGAAGTCGGCCACCAGGCCGCCGGCTTCCAGCACCATCAGGCTGCCTGCAGCCAGGTCCCAGGCCTTCAGGCCCACGCCGCAGAAGCCGTCCAGGCGGCCGCAGGCCACGTAGGCCAGGTCCAGCACGGTGGAGCCCAGGCGGCGCACGCCGGTGCTGCCTTCGGCCATCTGGCGGAAACGCGCGGAGCCTTGTTCCGGATCGCCGGAGTTGGGCCAGTGCGCACCCAGCAGGGCCTCGTGGTAGCGGGTACGGCCCGAGACGCGCACGCGGCGGTCGTTCAGGAAGGTGCCGCTGCCACGGCTGGCCGTGAATAGTTCATTGCGGGTCGGGTCATAGATGACCGCCTGCGTGACCTGGCCGCGCTGCGTCAGCGCGATCGACACAGCGTAGTTGGGCAGGCCGTGGATGAAGTTGGTGGTGCCATCCAGGGGATCGATGATCCACTGGAATTCCGCCTGGTCGGGGCCTTGCAGGCCGAATTCCTCGCCCAGCACGGCGTGGTCCGGGTAAGCCGCGCGCAGCGTCTCGACGATCGACTCCTCGGCGGCGCGATCGACTTCCGTGACATAATCCCGCGGCCCCTTGCGAGCCACGCTGAGTCGTTCCAAATCCATGCTGGCACGGTTGATAATGGTGCCGGCACGCCGGGCCGCCTTGATGGCGATGTTGAGCATCGGGTGCATAAAATTCCGTACGAATGCGATGAGTTGGCTTGATGATAGGCCGCTTGCCGCCCCCCCGGTCCGCCGTTCCCCGACAGGGGGAAATCGACCCAAAAAACCAGGAAGGCACTAAGCCAAACGTGCCATTTTAAATGACTCAAGCATTTTCACGTGTTCGCTTCGTTATGGTGAACCCCAGCCACCCCGGAAACGTGGGTTCGGCGGCCCGCGCCATCAAGACGATGGGCTTCTCCGAACTGGTTCTGGTCGAGCCTAAATTTCCAGATGTAACAAGCCAGCCGGAGGCCGTGGCGCTCGCCAGCGGCGCGCTGGACGTGCTGGAAAATGCCCGCATCTACGGGTCCCTGGAAGAAGCGCTGGCCCCGGTCACCATGGCATTCGCGCTGACCGCGCGGGTACGCGACCTGGGCCCCCCGCCCTGCGACATCCGCCAGGCGGCCGAACTGGCCCGCGCCCACCTGGGCGAAACGGCCGAAGGCGTGGCCGCCGTGGTGCTGGGCACCGAACGCGCCGGGCTCACCAACGCCCAGATCGCGCTGTGCCACCGCATCTGCCATATCCCTGCCAACCCCGAGTACAGCTCGTTGAACGTGGCCCAGGCCCTGCAGCTGGCCGCCTGGGAGCTGCGCTACGCGCTGCTGGTGGACCAGGGCGCGGCGCTGCTGCCGGCCTCCACCGCGCAAGAGGCGCCGCGCGGCGCGGCGCCGGCTTCGGGCGAGGCAGTGCAGGCCTTCCTGGCGCACTGGGAAGAAGCGCTGGTCGGCGTGCAGTTCCTGGATCCTGCCCACCCCAAGAAGCTGATGCCGCGCATGCGGCACCTGTACTCCCGCCTTGCGCTGAGCCGCGACGAGGTGGACATGATGCGCGGTGTCTGCACCGCCATGCTGGCCACGGCGCGCCGCAACGGCGGGGCAAAAAAATAGGGGCGCAGGCTTACGCCTGTCCCCCAGCAAGGTTTGCCGGGCGGCTTGCCGCCCGGAAATCGAACATCAGTCCACCTTGGCGCCCGAGGCCTTGACCACGGGGGCCCAGCCTTCCACTTCCGACTTGATGAACTGGCCGAATTCGGCCGGCGTCGTCTTCACGCCCACGGCGCCCAGCTTCTCGAAGCTGAGCTGCACTTCGGGCTTGTCCAGGGCCTTGACCATGGCGGCGTTGAGCTTGTTCACGACTTCCGGCGGCGTGCCGGCGGGCGCGATCAGGCCGAACCACGAAGACACGTCGAAGTTGGCGAAACCGGATTCCTTCATGGTCGGCACGTCAGGCGCGCTCTTGGAGCGTTCGGTCGTGGTCACGGCCAGGGCGCGCAGCTTGCCCGACTGCACGTGGGGCCAGGCCGACGGCATGTTGTCGAACATGAACTGCACCTGGCCGCCGATCAGGTCGGTCACGGCCGGCGCGCTGCCCTTGTAGGGCACGTGCAGCACGTCGATGCCGGTCTGCATCTTGAAGAGCTCGCCCGCCATGTGGATGGACGTGCCGCTGCCGGACGAGGCGAACGCCAGCTTGCCGGGATTCTTCTTGGCGTAGTCCACCAGTTCCTGCACCGATTTCACGGGCACTGTCGGGTTCACCACCAGGATGTTCGGCACCTTGGCGCCCAGCGCCACCGGCGTGAAATCCTTGGTCAGGTCGAAATTGACGTTCTTGTACAGCGTCTGGTTGATGGCACTGGTCACGGCCACGAACAGCAGCGTGTAGCCGTCGGGGTCTGCGCGCTTTACCTGGTCGGTGGCGATATTGCTGCCGGCGCCCGGCTTGTTCTCGACCACGAAGGACTGGCCGAGGCTTTCGGTCAGCTCCTTGGCCATGATGCGGGCGATCACGTCAGTGGTGCCGCCGGCGGAAAAACCGACCACGATGCGGACGGGCTTGTCGGGATAGGCGGCATGGGCCGAACCCATTGCGAATGCGCTTGCGGCGGTAGCCAGAAGGGTGGCGGCAATGCGCCGCAGTCCAGGCTTTTGACCTGTAGTCATAGAGTCTCCGTGCAGGTACTGTCCATTGAATGGACGATTTGAATTGTTCGATGCAGCATTCTGAGCTATACACATGCACTGCATCAAGGTAGAGTCCACAGCACGGACAGTGGTTTTCCCTTGAATATTCCGTAATAACCCGAGTTTTCAGAGATTTTCATGCAAGATAGCGACGCCGCGGCCGCGGGCCCACGCACATTGCGGCGCGGATTGGCCGTCCTGGCCGCCCTGCGGGACCAGGGCCCTGACGGCCTGAGCGTGACCGATATCGCCCGCCTCACGGGCATACAGCGTCCCACCATCTACCGCCTGCTGGCCGCCCTGCTGGATGCCGGGCTGGTGCTGGCCGTGACCGGCACCAAGAAGTACCGCGCCCAGTTGGCGGTGGACCCGGACACGCGCTCGCGCGACCCGCGCGTGCGCCAGCTGCTGCCCGTGCTGCGGCGCCTGGCCGATCGCACCGGCGACGCGGTATTCCTGGTAGTGCGCGAAGAGGACGACTCCATCAGCCTGCATCGCGAGATCGGCAGCTATCCGGTGCAGATCCTGGCCACCTACGCCGGCAAGCGCCAGCCGCTGGGGGTGGGATCGGGCGGCATGGCCTTGCTGGCCGCCCTGCCCGACGACGTTGCGCGCGGCATCGTCGAGCGCAACTCGGGCCGGCTGGACGAATACGGCGGCATGACGCCGCAGGAAATGTTCCGCCTGATCGAAAACACCCGCGCCCGCGGCTATTCCGTGGTGGGCAACCACGCGGTGCGCGGCGCGCTGGGCGTGGGCTGCGCGCTGCTGGACGCGCAGGGCGCGCCTATCCTGGCGGTCAGCGTCACGGCCATCATCGACCGCATGCCGGCCCAGCGCCAGCGCGAAATCGCCGGTTGGATCAAGAACGAACTGGCGCGCCTGTCCATGCAGGCCTGAGACCTGCTTGCCTCCGGCAAAAAAAAGGGGCGCCCAGCGGGGCGCCCATTGTCATTCCAGGGAAAGCCGCCTGCTTCAGGCCGCGGCTCCCGGCTTGGCGTTCTGGATCTCGCGCATAGGGATCGGCGGCTGGAAGCCCGCGTCTTCCAGCGACTTGCGGATGTCCTGGTACAAGCCCCAGCGCAGGTCCCAGTACTTGGCCGACTCGGTCCATACCCGCACGTTCACGACCACGCCGTTCTCCTTGTAGTCGACCACCTTCACCAGCGGCTCGGGATCCTTCAGCGTTTCCGGGCGTGCGTCGACGATGGCGCGCAGCTTGGCCACCACCACTTCCAGGTTGTCGCCATAGCGCACCGGCACCGGGATATCCAGGCGACGCGTCTTGTTGCGGCTGTAGTTGGTGATCGTGGCGTTCCACACCGTGCTGTTGGGCAAGGTCAGATGGATGCCGTCGACCTGGATCAGGCGCGTCAGGAAGAGGCCGACCTCTTCCACCGTGCCGTCCACGCCGGTGCTGAGCGCCACGTATTCGCCCGCGCGTATCGGGCGCAGGATCAACAGCATGATGCCGGCGGCGATGTTCTGCAGCGTGCCTTGCAAGGCCAGGCCCACGGCCAGGCCGGCTGCGCCCAGCACGGCGATCAGGCTGGCCGTCTGCACCCCGAAACGCGCCAGCACCGCAATCACGGTGAAGATGCGCACCGTCCAGACCACCGTGCTGTAGAACATGGGCACGATGGTCGGATCGATCTTCTTGGAGCGCGTCGCGGCGCGGCGGACCCAGCTGCCCAGCAGCGACGACACCCACCAGCCGATGATGAGGATCAGCAGCGCAACCGCCAGATTGAGGCCCAGGTCAACCAGCTTGGGAGCCCAGGCGTTAAATTCTTTCAAGGCTTCTTCCATGGATACTCCTGCGGAAAAGTTGAGGCCGCGCAGCGTCCCGGCAACGGACGCCTGGCGGCCTGAAAAAAGCAGCCGAAAACTTTATCAGATGGCGCTTGCGATAAGGGCCGCATCGCGGCCCCGTTGTGTCAAGCTTTGTAAGCACGCGGGTTCAGGCCCGCGCCGGAACTTTGCGGAAATGGTTGTCCCAGGAGACCTCGCGCGACGGCGCCAGCACGGGCTGCTCCTTGCCGGACGCGTCGGTGCGCAGCATCGCTCCCAGGCCGCTGCTCAGCAGGAAGCCGTCTCCGGCGGCCGGCGCCACGCCGCAGCCATCGGCCAGTTCGGTCGTGCCCAGGCAACGGCCGCTGGCCGCGTCCCAGTAGATCACCTGCCCGCCCACCGGGCTGGATGTCGCGACCACGGCGCCCGCGGCATCCACCGCCACCGAACCGACATAATTGCGCATCTGGCGCAGCGCCTGCGTGGGTCCTTCGAACAGTTCCAGCTGCGCGCCGCGCCTGTGCCGTCCCACCAGCGCCGGCCGGTCGGAGGCCGGACCCATGTACTGGCAGCCAAACCAGACGCAGCCGTCGGCGGCCAGCGCCAGGTGACGGATGGACAGGCGGTGCAAGGCGGGCTCCAGCTCCACTTTTTCCAGCAGCTCGCCGCTGGCCGCGTCGATGTAGGCCAGCGAGGGCCGCATCGTGTCCAGGTTGAGCTCCAGCTTGCCGTAGTCGGGATGCGTCAGGATGCCGCCGTTGGCGACGCACAGCGTCTTGCCGTCGGGCATCAGCACGACTTCATGCGGACCGATGCCGCCGCTGTCGAATTCGCCGATACGGCGGTATGCGCCGCCGGGCGAGGCGTCGTACAGCCCCAGCACGCCCCGGCCCGCTTCAAAATCGTTTTCGGTGGCGGCCAGCAGCCGGCCGCCGTCCACGTAGGCGCCATGGCCGAAGAAGTGGCGTTCCTCGTGCATGGGCAAGGCCTGGGGCTCGCCGCCGCGCAGCGAGAAGGCCAGCGCGAAGAAGCCCGGCTGGCGGCCGAAGACGACCGCGCGTTCCCCCGCGGCATCGATGGCGAAGCTGTGTCCGCGCGCGGGCATCGGCACCACCAGCCGGTCATGCCCGGCCGCGTCCAGCAGCGCGGTTTCGTCGCGCCCGCCGCGTTTGCGCGCGCTCAGGTACAGGACTTCGCCGTCTTTGGGCGCAGCCGCCAACGCCGCCGCCGGACCCAGGCCCAGCGCGGCCGCAAGCGACAGGAAGCGGCGCCGGTCAATCGCCATCGAGCGCATTGAATCCGATCGTGACGCCCAGGGCCGGCGCCAGATTCTCGTCGACGATGGCCTTGGCGTTCTTCAGGGTCAGCGCCGCCAGCGTCAGTTGCCTGCGCCCGTCCTCCTGAGCCAGGGCCTGCTCCAACGGCGTTGGCACATCCAGCAGCGTGCGCGCCGCGCTGGCCAGTTCACCGCGCACGGACTCGGCCATCCAGGCATCGCCCTTGGGCAGCGCATAGGCGCCCGCCTGGTAGAAGGCCTGCAGCCCTTCCAGGTTGGCCGCCAGCAGGCGCGTGGACAGCTGGCTGCGCCAGAATGCGGCGCGCTTGGGCCGCGCCGCTTCCGGCGTGTCGCCCAGCACCGGCAGGATCTTCACGTCGCGTGCGAACTGCAATCCCGTGGAAAGCGACTTCATGGCCTCGGCCGCGATTTCCTGCTGGTCGCGGTACAGGTCGTTGCCGGCCTTGGGTTGCGCAAACTGCCGGCCGAAATCGCCTTCGGCGCTCCAGGCCTGAGCTACATCGCGCGAGATCTGCCTGACGTTGGCGACCACCGCCCGGGCGTAATCGCAGGCGTAGGTGCCGACCTGTCCGCCATCCTGCCGCAGCAAGGCCGGCTCGCCGTACAACACGTATTCCAACGCGGGCAGGCCCTGCACGGCCACGCTGCGTCCCGCTAGTGCACCGGGCACGAGCAAGGCGCCGTCCTGGGCGGTGATCAGCGCCTGCACCTGCTTGGGCATGACGCCGCGCGTATCGGGCCAGAACGCCAGGCGCTCGTAGCGGTTGGCCTGCACCAGCGGGCCGAAGCGCAGGAACTCGATGCCGGACCACGCCAGGGCCAGATTTTCGAAAGCCTCTTTGACGCGCTTCGCGTCGGCTGCGCCGGGCTGCGCGCACCAGCCGCCCAGCGCGCCGTCCAGCGCCGACGCCGCGTCAACCATCCTGGCCACGGCGGGACGGGCGTAATCGCGCGCCAGGCGCTCGCCCAGGTCGGAGGGCGGCGCGGCCAGCGCGGCCGAGGGTGCGGCCAGGACCAGCGTCGCGGCCGCGGCGCGCTTGAACATCAGCTTTGCAAATCCGGCCATCACAGCGACTCCAGGAAACGAATGAGATCGGCGCGTTCTTCCGGCGTCATCGCCACCACGCGATCGCGCGCCGGCTTGGCCTCGCCGCCATGCCACAGCACGGCTTCCAGCAAGGTGCGCGCGCGTCCGTCATGCAGCCAGGTGGCATTGGGGTTCACGGTCTTGGTCAGGCCGATGCCCCACAGCGGCGGCGTGCGCCATTCGCGGCCATTGGCCAGCCCGTCCGATACGCCGTCGGCCAGATCGTCGCCCATGTCGTGCACCAGCATGTCGGTGTAAGGCCAGATCAGCTGGAAGCGATGCTCGGGCTGCTTGGCGTTGCGGCTGGTGACGTACTTGGGCACGTGGCAGGCGACGCAATTGGCTTCGTAAAACAGCTTCTTGCCGGCCAGCACCCGCGCATCGTCGGCGTCACGGCGCTGCGGCACGGCAAGGTTGGTGGAATAGATGGTGACGAAGTCCATCAGCTTGGCCGGCACTTCCTCGGGGCCGAAGCGTGGCTGCGCGCCGTGCGGCATGTCCAGGCACTCCTTCTGAGAAGGCGTGCAGTCGCCGGAATGCTGAGGGAACAGAGGCGTGGACAGCCCCATGTCGTTGGAGAAGGCGGCTGCGCTCTGCTGCTCGACCGTGGGTTGGCCGGCCTTCAGGTTGAAGCGGCCCAGCACGCGCGCGCCAGTGCGCGCGTCGGTGACCCAGTTGGCCTTGCCGACAATGCCGTCGCGCTTGTCCGCGCCCACGTTGGCCAGGATGTCGGCTTCGTGGATGGATTCCAGCAGGCCCAGGCCTATCATGGGCGGCGCCAGGCGCGGCGAGATCTGCGTGTCCGCGCGCATCGGGCCATAGCCCAGGTTCTCGATGCGGTAGGCCGGCTTCATCAGCGTGACGGTTTCACCGCCGTTGAGCGCGACCGGGACCGGCTGGTATTCGATCTCCATGCGGCCTTCGGCGGGCAGGCCCGCGACCGCGAAGTTCTGCAGTTGCACGCCGTAAACGGGTTCGGGCAAGGCCGCGATCTCGCCCGGCGCGAGCTTGGGGTGGCCGCGGTCGGCGCCCTGCGGCACCGCCAGGCGCAGCAACAGCGCTACCGCATCGGTACGTTCCAAAGGATCGAAGCCCGGCACCGTGCCGCGTCCGTCCTTGGTGTGACAGGCCTGGCAGGAACGCGCATTGAAGAGCGGGCCCAGGCCATCGGACGCCTGCGTGGAAGCCGGCGCCGAGACCCAGTCCTTGCGGAACAGGCCGTTGCCGACCTGGAATTCCTGGCGCCCTTCGAAGCTCATGTTGGCCGACGGCTGCGAAAAGATGTCGGCGTTGATGAGTTTGTTGGTGGTGGCGGCCCCAGCCTGCATGGTCTCGAAGGTCTCGACCTTGGAGAAATCGCGCGTGGGCGCCGTGATGGCGGTCACGCGTTTCAGATCTTCGGGCGTGAGGTCGTCACGCCCGGTTGGAGCGGCGGCGGCGCCGGCATGGGCCGACGCCGCCAGTACGGCGGCTAAAACGAGTTTCACTTGAATACGGCGTCAGGTTTGTCCAGGCTGTCGGAACCTTCGATGGCAACCTTGCCCAGGTCCAGCAGGGCGATCACGCGCTCCAGGCTGCGGGTCTGGTCGACCAGGCGGTCGATGGCGGCCTGGACCACGGCATTGCCTTCCTTGTTGCCGTCCGAAATCATCTGGTCGTAGGTTTCGACCGTTTCGGCGCGCGTCTTCATCGCCTGCATGGCGGCCACGGTGGCGTCCAGCTTGGCGCGAACCTCGGCGTCCAGCTTGGGATCGCGGGCCTTCACCAGTTCCGACAGGCTGGCGCCCGAGACGGTCTTGCCGTCGATGCGGGTGTAGCTGCCCAGGTAGACGTTGCGGATGCCGATCTGGTCGTAATAGTGCGAGTTGTGCGTATTGTCCGAGAAGCAGTCATGCTCTTCTTCGGGGTCATGCAGCATCAGGCCCAGCTTCATGCGTTCGCCGGCCAGCTCGCCGTAGGACAGGCTGCCCAGCCCGGTCAGCATGGCGATCAGGCCGGCCTTCGGATCTTCTTCGACGGCCTTGCGCGCGGCGCCGTCCTTCTTCCAGTTGCCGACCATCTCTTCCAGGTCCGTCACCAACAGATCGGTCACGGCCTTCAGGAACTGCACGCGGCGTTCGCAGTGGCCGCCCGTGCACTGCTTCGGATCGAAATCGGTGTGCGGACGGTTGCCGGCATGGCGTTCCTGCGGCGTGCCCTTGCGGTCTGCCGGCGCGGGGCCGGTGCCGTTCAGGTCCTGGCCCCACAGCAGGAATTCGATGGCGTGGTAGCCCGTGGCCACGTTGGCTTCGTTGCCGTCGGCTTCATGCAGCACCTCGGACAGCAGCTGGGGCGTGATCTTGCTGACATCGACGGTCTTGCCGCCCACAGAGATCTTGGAATTGGCGATGACGTTGACGGCGTAGTAGGCGTTCTCGTCGTTTTCCGTGCCGTAGGAGGCGTCGACGTAGTCGATCAGGCCTTCGTCCAGCGGCCATGCGTTCACACGGCCCTCCCAATCGTCGACGATGGGGTTGCCGAAGCGGTACGCCTCGGTCTGCTGGTACGGCACGCGCGCCGCAAGCCAGGCCTCGCGCGCGGCCTTCAGCGTTTCGGCGCTGGGCTTGGCGATCAGGGCGTCGATGGCGGTGCGCAGGGCTTTGGCGGAAGTCAGCGAGTCTTCGTAGCCGGCCAGCGCCAGATCCGAATACGTGGCGACCACGGCCTTGGGCTCGGCCGCAGCCTGGGCCGTCCCCCCGAACACCGCAGCGGCCAACACCGCTCCCAACAGCAACTTGCGCATCGACTCTCTCCCGTAACAGGAACGGATCCCGCCCCCACGGCGGCCCGCTCAACCTCGAATTTTGAGGATGAGAGTGTAAACAATTTTCGTTTGGTGTTCAGAATAAAGTCAGATACCTGACATTTCTTTGAACCGCCAGGCGCCGTCCGGACTCCAGTCCGGGCGGCGCCTGGCCGGCCTAGATGCGCCTCAGCGTTGCAACGGAGATTTCGCCGTTTCCCTGGCAGCCAGCACCGCCACCGCCGTCACGATCAGCGCCGCCGCCACGTACAGCGATATGGCAAAGGTCGAGTTCCAGGACTTGAACAGGCTGGCGATGATCAGCGGCGCGAACCCGCCGCCGACGATGCCGGCCAGGGTGTAGGCCAGGGACGAACCCGCATAGCGCACACGGCCCGGAAACTGCTCGGTGATGAAGGCGGCCTGCGGGCCGTACATCAGCGCGTGGATCAGCAAGCCCACCACGACGGCAGCGCAGATGGCGATGGGATGCGCGGTGTCCATCAGCACGAAGAAGACGAAGGCCCAGATCATGCCCAGTACCGCGCCCGCCAGATACACCGGACGGCGGCCGATCTTGTCTGACAGATGCCCGCACAGCGGCACCGCAATCGCGTTGAGCGCGGCGCCCAGCATGGTCGCGGTGAGCGCCATGGGCCGCGACAGGTGCAGCACCGTGGTGACGTAGGTCAGCGTGAACACCACCACCAACGCATAAAGCACGTCGGAGCCGATGCGCGAGCCACCCGCGATCAGCAGCTGCCGCCAGTACTGGCCCAGCACTTCCTTGATGGGCGTGGCGGCGGTTTCGCGCTTCTGCTCCATTTCCAGGAACACGGGCGTTTCCTCCACCCCGCGGCGCAGCCACAGGCCGAACAGCACCAGCGCCACGCTGGAGACGAAGGGCACGCGCCAACCCCAGGCCTGGAAGTCCTCGGGACTCAGGAAGGCCGAGACCGCGGCGATGAAGCCCGTGCCTATCAGCGTGCCGCAGGACGGACCGATCTGCGTGAAGGAAGCGTTGCGCCCGCGCTGGTCCGGCTTGCCATGCTCCATCGACAGCAGCACCGCGCCAGCCCATTCGCCGCCCAGCGCCACGCCCTGTACAAAGCGCAAGGCCACCAGGGCCACCGGCGCCCACACGCCCCAGGACGCGTAGGTCGGCAACAACCCCATCAGGCCGGTGGACACGCCCATGATGACCAGGGTGGCGACCAGGACGAACTTGCGTCCCAGCCGATCACCCAGGTGGCCAAAGACGAAGCCGCCCAGGGGCCGCGACACGTAGCCCACGGCATAGGTGGAAAACGCCAGGATCGTGCCCGTCAGCGGGTCGAAGGACGGAAAGAAGATGGCGTTGAATACCAGCGCAGCCATCAGGTTGTAGATGGTGAAGTCGTACCACTCGAGCGTGGTGCCGACCGAACTGGCCAGGGCCAGCCTGCGCATCTTGTTGGGCGCTGCCGCGGTCTTGACCGCCGCGGCGCCGTATAGCGTTTGTTCAGCCATGGGATTCCCCTTGAATCGGATGTTTGGTGACTGGCCGCAATGGGCTCAGCGCAGGTCGGCGGCCGTCAGCTTCCAGCCCAGTTCCAGCAGCCAGGCGCCCGCCGGATCGGTATCGAACGCGCTGCAAGCCCGGTCGCGCAGGACGCGCGCGGCGGCCGCGGAACTCGCTTCCGCCACGAACAGCGGCGCCAGCACACGGTTTTCGGCGGACTCGCGCGGCAGCGGCGTGCTGAGCGCCGCGTCCGGCACCAGCAGGTAGGACTGCACGAAGCCGTCCGCCTGCGCCAGTTCGGCGCCCAGCGCCTGCGCCCGCGCCACCAGCGCTTCGCTGTCATCCGTCGCCGGCAGAGGCAGGACCGCGATCTCGCTGCCGGAGCCAAAGCCCGTCACGGCCCGCACGGCGCACACGCGGCGCATCGGGTCGCGCATGCGGTCCAGGTTGGTCACCGACCACTCGGTCTGGCGCTCGAACGCCTTGCGATAGCCCGCCGTGGTGAAGGCGGCCAGCGATTCGGTGCGATACAGGCCCAGATACTTGCGGCCGCCTGCGCGCGACAGGTAGCGCGCGCCCGACAGAAAGCCGGGGATGCGCACACGTTCTTCCACGTGTTCGCGGTCGTACCAGCGGTTGAAATCGGCTTCGTGGGCGGGGTCGGCGTCAGTGGCGACGAACAGCAGGCCGTGCGGCGGGAGAGTGGATTCGGTGCGCGTGCTCATGGGCGGAAGACAGGAAATTCCTTCGATTACGGAAGGCTCCATCTTCAGCCGGCCGGCTGCCCCGGGACAAACGAGTAATTCTTCTGCGCGGCAATAAAATTACTGAAAGACGCCCTAGGGATAACACTATTGCGCCGAACCCAATCGCGGCGCAGCGACCGACGACGTGAACTGGTCCGACGCGCGGCTGGCGAGTTCGGCCACCAACCGGATCGCGTCCGACCCGGCGCTTTCCAGATAGCTCACCACCAGCAGCTGGGGCGGCACCGGGATGTCGCAGCGGATGATCTGCACCTCGCCTCGCGCCACATATTCATAGATGGGCGGCAGCGGCACCAGCGCCCGGCCGAAGCCGCTGCGCACCAGCCGCGCCAGCGCGGAGATCGAGCTGACGCAGTGCACTTTGCCCTGCGGCATGCCGACTTCGCGGTACAGGGCCTTGAGCGCTTCGTGCGGCTGCGATCCCGGGCTCATGGTCAGCACCGGCTCGCTCAGCAGCTGTTGCGCGCTCAGAGCGTCCTCGTCGCCAGCCGGTCCGACCCAGCCCATCTCCATTGGCAGGCAGGCGGTGCTGATGATGCCGCTGTCGTTCAGCAGGTCCGTCTGCAGCGCGATATCGAGCGTGCCCTCGCGCAAGCCCCGGTGCAGCGCGCGCGTGGTTTCGGAGGTGAGCTGGACCTCGATGCCCGGGTAGGTGGAGCGCAGATTGGTCAGGAAGCCGATCAGCCAGGTGTGCACCACGGTCTCGATGGCGCCGATACGCACCAGGCCGAAGACCTCGTCGCCGCCCTTGCCCAGCGACAGGATCTGCTGGCGGATCTCCAGCAGTCGTTCGCCATAGTCCAGCAGCCGGGTGCCGGTGGCCGTCAGCCTGAGCTCCTTGGCGTCGCGCTCGAACAGGCGCGCGCCTATGTCCTCTTCGAGCGACGCGATGCGATTGGCCACGGCGGCCTGGGTAATGTGCAGACGGTCGCTCGCCGCCCGGAAACTGCCCAGGCGCGCCGACCACAGAAAGGCTTCGACAAAACGCGTATTCATCTCGGTATGACGCAGCCAGGGCGTCGCGCAAGGGTTCACGAACCCGGAGCGGCACGCTCCGATCCGCCCACATGCTACGCCATCGCGCGCAGCGCGACACAGGCCCGGTTATGTCCCCTTCAATGGTGCGCCGTGCACCAATGTGGTTCAGGCGAGGCACCAGCGCGAGGCCGGCCCGCCACGCTCCCTGGGCGCCTGCCGCCCCGGACGAAGTTGGCACGGCTCTTGCTTGATGCCTGGTATGCCAGCTTGTCTACAAGCGCCACTTTCCTTGCACACCAGGAGCTCCCTCATGATCTACCGCAACGCGCCCCATGCCTTCAACGCCACCCGCCGCCGGCTGATCCAGGGCGCCGCGCTGGGCGCCGCGACGTTGGCCGCGCCGGCGCTGACGCGCGCGCAGTCGGGACCCGTCATCCGCATCGGCTTCTGGCCCGTGGCGGCCGGCCTGCCGTTCTACGCGGCGCTGGAAAAGGGCTATTTCAAGGAGGCCGGGTTGAACGTCGAGCCGCTGAAATTCGCGGGCGCGCAGCAGGTCATGGAAGCGATGCTGGCCGGCCGCGCGGACGGCAGCGCCAACGGCACCGGCTCGGCCAACCTGGCCATCGGCGAGATCGCCTCGCCCGGCCTGTTCAAGATCTTTGCGTCCAATCCCAGCAACGCCAAGCACGTGCTGGATGAGTTCATCGTCGCGAAAGACAGTCCCATCAAATCCATCGCAGACCTCAAGGGGAAAAAGGTCGGATCTGGACCCGGCATCCAGAACGCCACGCTGGCCAAAGCAGTGCTGGAGCGCGCCGGCGCAACCGGGGCGACCGTGGTCGAGCTGGCGATAAGCCAGCACGTCGCCGCGGTCGCCGCCGGCCAGTTGGACGCCTGCTACACGCTGGAGCCCACGGGCACGGTGGGCAGGCTGAACGGCACCACCCGCGTGCTGGAATCGGGCGTCATCGCCAAGTACGTGCTGGGCGATCCGATGGCGCCGTGGTTCGGCGGGTCGGCATCGCTGACCACCGCCTTCCTGAAGAAGCATCCCGAGGAAAGCAGGAAATTCATCGCCGCCTATGCACGCGGCATCGAACTGATCCGCAGCAAGCCGGAAGAGGCCCGCCCCTACCTCAAGGGCTACACCGCCATCGAAGGTCCGATGACCGAGGAAGTGCCGCTGGCCGCCTACACCCTCTACAACGAGTTCACGCCCGGCGACATCCAGCACTTCCAGAAATTCTTCGACCTGTTCGCCGACAAGGGCGTCTTCGCCCAGAAGGTCGACGTCTCGACCATGCTCTACAAGGGCTAAGCCATGACCGCAACCACTGCAACAACCGCGGCCGGCCCGGCCGCGACAGCGCGGCCCCTGCGCAAATTCGACACGAGCCGCCTGCTGCCGCTGATCGGCCCGCTGGCGCTCTTCGTGGTGTGGGACCTGGTGGTGCGCCTGCAACTGGTCAGCCCTGTGCTGCTGCCCACGCCCAGCGCGGCGCTTGCGGCGCTGGTCAAGGGCATGGCGGGCGGCCCGCTGCTGGCGGACTTCCTGGCGTCGCTGAACCGCACACTGCAGGCCTTCCTCATCGCGGGCGTGATCGGCGTGCCGCTGGGCGTGCTGCTGGGCAGCAACGAAAAGGCTTATCGCAGCGTGGAGTTTCTGATTGATTTCTTCCGCTCCACGCCCTCTTCCGCGCTGATTCCGCTGTTCCTGATGATCTTCGGCGTCACCGACATGAACAAGATTGCCATCGCGGCCTTCGCGGCGGTGCTGGTGATCCTGTTCAACAGCGCGTACGGCGTCATCAACGCCCGCAAGCAGCGTGTCATGGCGGCGCGCGTGATGGGCGCGTCGCGCTGGCGCATCTTCAAGGACGTGCTGATCTGGGAAAGCCTGCAGCCCACCTTCGTGGGCCTGCGCAGCGGCGTGTCGATGGCGCTGGTCATCGTGATCGTGGCCGAAATGTTCATCGGCTCCGACAGCGGCCTGGGCAATCGCATCATCAATGCGCAGCAGGTGCTGAACGTGCGTGACATGTATGCGGCCATCCTCGCCGCCGGCGCGCTCGGCTATGTGCTGAACATTCTTTTTCTCGTGCTGGAAAAGCGCGTGGTCCACTGGAGCGGCCGCTGATGTCCACCGTCCTCAATCCCGTCATCGCCCCCGGCCCTGCCGCCGCGCCGTTCGAGCCCGGCCCGCTGGGCACCCACATCACCATACGCGGGCTGACCAAGTACTTCGCCGGCTGGCCGCTGTACGAGGACTTCAACCTCGACATCCCCAAGGGCAAGATCGTCTCGGTGTTCGGCCCCAACGGCTGCGGCAAGTCGACGTTGATCAACATGATCGCCGGCCTGATTCCGATCGACTCGGGCGAGATCCTGTTCGACGGCAAGTCGCTGGCTCAGACCAAGATCGGCTACGTCTTCCAGAACTACCGCGAGGCCATGTTCCCGTGGCTGCGCACCATCGACAACATCGCCTATCCGCTGCGCCTGGAAGGCCGCAGCAAGGCCGAGGTGGATGCGCGGGTCGCCGAGCTGGTGGCCTCGTTCGACGTCAAGTTCGACCTGAACCGCTATCCCTATGAACTGTCCGGCGGACAGCAGCAGACCGCCTCGATCATGCGCGCGCTGGCGCCCGGACCGGAGGTGCTGTTCCTGGACGAGCCCTTCTCCGCGCTGGACTTCGAGATGACGCTGTTCATCCGCGAAAAGCTGCAGGAGGTCTTCATGCAGACCGGCACCACCATGCTGCTGGTGTCGCACGACCTGGAGGAAGCCGTGTACCTGGCCGACCAGGTGCTGCTGCTGACCAAGCGGCCCACCCGGGTCGCGGAGATCCTGGATTACCGCGACGCGCGCCCCCGCACGGTGGCGACGCTGTCAGAACCCAGCTTCATCGAAATGAAGAAGCTCAGCCTGGAAATCTTCCAGCGCGAAGTGCGCAAGTAAATCACCCGTACCGGAGAGTCCGCCATGACCCAGGAAACCATCGACCAATACGTGCGCAGCGCCCTGGCGCTGGCCGGCTATGCCTTGCGCGAGCAGGCCGTGGCCGACGTGGCGCAGCAGTTCGCGCGCATCCAGGACATCGCGGCCGGCTTCGTCGATGAGCCGCTGGCCGTGGAGCTGGAATCTGCCGCGGTGTTCCGCCCGTGAGCGGCCCCGCGCAGGATATCGCGCGCCAGGTCCGCGCCGGCGAACGCAGCGCAATGGCGGTGCTGGACGCCACGCTGGCGCGCGTGCGCGAGCGCGATCCGCGCTACAACTGCTTCACCGCCATCACCGAAAGCCGGGCGCGGCAGGAAGCGGCGGCCATCGACGCGCGCCGCGCCCGCGGCGAGCCGCTGCCGCCGCTGGCCGGCGTGCCCTATGCGGTCAAGAACCTGTTCGACATCGCCGACCAGGTCACCCTGGCCGGCGCGCGGGTCAACGCCTCCAACCCGCCCGCGCGGCGCGACGCCAGACTGGTCGAACGCATGCGCGAGGCCGGCGCGGTGCTGGTCGGCGCGCTGAACATGGACGAGCACGCTTATGGCTTCACCACGGAAAACAGCCACTACGGCCCCTGCCGCAACCCTCACGACACCACCCGCATCGCCGGCGGCTCGTCCGGCGGCAGCGCCGCCGCGGTCGCGGGCGGCCTGGTGCCTCTGACGCTGGGCTCGGACACCAACGGCTCGATCCGCGTGCCCGCCTCGCTGTGCGGCGTGTTCGGCCTGAAGCCCACCTTCGGCCGCTTGTCGCGCGCAGGCTCGTTTCCGTTCGTCGGCAGCCTCGACCACCTGGGGCCGTTCGCGGCCAGCGCCAGCGACCTTGCCGCCGCCTACGACGCGCTGCAGGGCATGGACGCCGACGACGTGGCCTGCGCCCAACGCCCGGCCGAACCCACGCTGGCGGCGCTGGCCGGCGGCATGCGCGGACTGCGGGTGGCGGTGCTTGGCGGCTACTTCGCCGAATGGGCCGGACCGCAGGCACGCCGTGCCGTCGAGATCGCGGCGCACGCGCTGGACGCCACGGCCGTCGTCGAACTCCAGGGCGCGGCCCAAGCCCGCGCCGCGGCCTTCGTCATCAGCGCGGCGGAAGGCGGCGCCTTGCACCGCCGCAAGCTCGTTACGCACTATGACTACTACGAACCGCTGTCGCGCGACCGGCTGGTCGCAGGCAGCCTTATGCCCGCAACCTGGGCGCAGCAGGCGCAGCGCATCCGCCATCGCGTCTATCGCGAAGCGCTGGCGCTGTTCGAACACTACGACGTACTGATCGCCCCCGCCACGCCGGTGCCGGCCACGCCCATCGGCGCAGACTGGCTGACACTGGCCGGCCAGCGGCTGCCGGCGCGCGCCAGCATGGGCATCCTGACGCAGCCGGTGTCGTGCATCGGGCTGCCGGTCTGCGCCGCGCCGGTCTGGCCCGAAGCCGGACAGGACGATCACCTGCCGTTGGGCGTGCAACTGATCGGCGCGCCGTGGCGCGAAGCCGATTGCCTGCGCGCCGCACATGCGCTGCAGCAGGCCGGCATTGCCCGCCTACGCTCTCTTTAACCACCGCTCCGAGGCCACCACATGGGAACCGCCTTCGCCGTCATCGACATACCGCGCACGCTGGCCGACACCGCCTACGGCACGCTGAAGCGGGACATCCTGGACTTCCGGCTGGCGCCGGGCGACCGCTTCACTGAAACCGAGATCGCCGACCGCCTGCAGGTCAGCCGCACGCCGGTGCGCGAGGCCCTGTTCCGGCTGGAGCGGGAAGGCTATCTGGAGGTGCGCCAGCGCAATGGCTGGCTGGTAAAGCCATTGGACTTCAACACGCTGGACCATTTCTACGAGCTTCGCAGCGTGCTGGAGGCGGCCGCGGTGCAGTCGCTGTGCGCAGCGGCCAACGCCGCCGAACGCCAGCGCGCGCTGCGCCCGCTGGCCGACATCTGGCTGGTGGACCCAAGCGAACGATCCGCCGACAGCGAGCGGCTGGCGGACCTAGACGAGCGCTTTCACATCGATCTGGTGGCCGCCGCAGGCAACCCCGAGATCGCGCGCGTGCACCGCGCAGCCACCGAGCGCATCCGCATCGTGCGGCGCCTGGACTTCACGCTACCCGAACGCATCGGCAAGACCTACGAAGAGCACGCGGCCATACTCGACGCGGCGCTGGCCGGCGACGCAGCACGCTCGGTTGCGCTGCTGAACGCGCATATCCAGGGCAGCCAGGCGGCGGTGCGCAAGATCACGCTGCACCGGTTGTATTCCTCCCGCAGCGCGCGCGCGGCCTGAACCGGCCGCGCATGCCTGCTTCAGCTCGCCCGCAGCCAGCGCTGCAGCATGCGCGCCACCAGGGGCATGCAGATGAACACCATGACGGGCGTCAACGCTACGCTGGTGATCAGCACCCGCCAGAACACCGGCAAGAGGCTCAACGGTTCGCTGGCCAGCACGGAAAACGCCAGCAACACCGGAAAGTAAGCCAGCCAGATGCTGACGGCCTGCTTCCAGCGCGGCGGCGCGCTGGTCCTGGGCGCGAACCAGTCATCCGTGCCGCTGACTCGGCGCTCGTGGCTGGCGCGCACCAGCGACGCGCCGCGTTCGAGCCACATGCGGCGCGGCAGGGAGTTTTCCCAGCGGGCGAGGCTGGCCGCGTCGGCAAAACGCAGGACGATCTGGTACTGGTCGCCGCCTTCGGCGGGCTGCAGCACGCCGGACCCGAGAAAGCCCGGGAAACCTGCCGCGAGGATCTCCCCCTGGCGCATCCAGGACAGGAAATCGCCATAGCGTTCGGGTGCGATGTGCCGGGTGACCAGCATGGTGACCGGGGCGGGAACGGTGGAACGGGACATGGCGGAACTCCTGGATCGGCGCGTAGCTTGTTATGCAGTATTAACCCTAGCAAGCGGCATGCCAGGATCGTCGCGCCGCGCCCCCCCGACGAGGCCGAAAGACCGCGGCCGCGGAGATGGGTGCGCCGCACCGCAAGACACACCACATTGGTGATTACCCCTATATTTCGCACCAGAACGGTGCCAACTGGAGCAGCAAGCATGGATATCAATCTGCCCGACGTCGTGGCGGAGGTCACAGCCGCCCTGGACCGCTACGAAACCGCCCTGGTGAACAACCAGGTGGAAGTGCTGGATGGGCTCTTCTGGAACAGCCCTCACACGCTGCGCTATGGCGCGGGCGAAAACCTCTACGGCTACGATGCCATCCGCGCCTTTCGCGCGGCGCGTTCGCCGCAAGGCCTGGCCCGCCGCGTGTTGCGCACGGTCGTCACCACCTACGGCCAGGATTTCGCGACGGCCAATCTGGAGTTCCAGCGCGACGGCAGCGACCGCATCGGCCGGCAAAGCCAGACCTGGATGCGCACGCCTGAAGGATGGCGCGTGGTCGCTGCCCATGTCAGCCTGATGAGCTGATGCGCCAGCCCGCGCGCAGCCGACATCAGCGCGTCATGATCATGAATAAACATATCCGCGATCGAGATTGAGCGGGCTTGCTTACAGGTCTACACTGACATTCCCGTCCACCCCTTGGAGCCTGCGCCCCATGAGCACCTACAAGATTGCCGTTTTCGTCGGAAGCCTGCGCGCTGCCTCGTTCAACCTGCGGCTGGCCCGCGCGCTGGAAAAGCTGGTGCCCGCGGACTTCAAGTTCGAATACGTGAGCCTGGGCGACGTGCCGCTCTACAACCAGGACAACGAAAACAACCTGCCCGGCCCCGCCGCCAAGCTCAAGCAGCAGATCGCCGACGCCCAGGGCATCCTGTTCGTGTCGCCCGAGCACAACCGCTCCGTGCCCGCCGCCATCAAGAACGCCATCGACTGGGGTTCGCGTCCCTGGGGCCAGAACTCCTGGACCGGCAAGGCCGTCGGCATCGTCGGCACTTCGCCCAGCGCTGCCGGCACCGCGTTGATGCAGCAACACCTGCGCAACATCCTGGCCGCCGAGGGCGCCAACGCCCTGACCACGCCCGAGGTCTTCCTGCAATACACGGAAGGCCTGGTCGATGACGAGTACAACATCACCAACGAAGGCACCCGCAAATTCCTGCAAGGCTGGGTGGACCGCTACGTGGACTGGATCAAGAAGTTCAACCCCTGATCGCCGCCGCTGCCGGCGCGGGCTCCTCCCGGCCGGCAGAGATCGCCCGTCTACCTCCGGGCGATCCAGCCCCCCGATACGTCGGGGGGCTTTTTTTTGCAGCGACGACGGTCGCCGCTGGCGCATCCAATGCCGCCAGGGCACCGGCCCGCCGCCGGGCCGCCCCAAGGCGGGCCAGCCCCCTCGGGGGGCAGCAAGCGAGCGCAGCGAGTGCGGCGTGGGGGCTCACACTTATCCCCGCCAACTGTGGAGAAGGTTGAGGACAGCCTTGGGGCAGAATGAAAAATCCGTGCCCCGCCAAGCACTTGCAAGGGCCGGTCAAAAATTGCGCAATCATCCTTTTGGATGATGTTTGACGCACTTATCCACTGAAATCAGGATGCCCGGGCAGACTTCCGCGGCGGTCTCGCCTGAATGTGGATTTGTCCCCGCGTTCTGTGGAGAAGCATGAGGACAGTATGAGGGCAGGTCGGAAATTCCCTTGCATATCAAGCGCCTGCAAGGGGTGGTCAAAAATGGCCCAAATGCTGTATCGAGGCGCCAAGGTTGTCCCCGCCAAATGTGGATAAGCCTGAGGACAGTATGAGGGCAGGACGCAAAAAGCCTTGTGGGCCAAGCACTTGGAGGGGCCGCTCAAGAAACGCCCACAGCCGGCGGGTTCACGATGCCACGTCGGACCTTGAGCGCCGCAGCCACAAGCGAGACAGGCTTGTCCCCACCGAATGTGGACAAGCCTCTGAACAGTCGGATAACAAGCTGAAAAACTCCTTATCCGACAATCACTTGGAAGGCGTGCTCAAGAAAGAAGCAGCAAGCGGACTCACTCGTTCCCTTCCAGCCGCATGCCTATCTTCAAGCCGACCTGCCAGTACGCCACCTTGCCATCCTTGATATGGCCGCGCACTTCGGTGACTTCGAACCAATCCAGGTTGCGCAGCGTCTCGGAAGCGCGCGCGATGGCCTGCGTGATGGCGTCGTCGGTGGACTTGGTGGAAGAGCCCACCAGTTCGATTTGCTTGTAGACATGATTCGACATAGCTCGTCTCCGCTTAGGGGGGTGAGTCGTGCATCGTCGGTCTGGCGGCGGTGTTCCGGCGCTTACGACCGGCAATCCATTCGAACACACAGCATACGCCCACGGCGTTAGAGTGGTGTTACGAGTTCCGTCGCACCGGCCTCGGCGCGGCGGAGCCCGTTCCCGCAACGCAAGCAAGGAGGTGTCGTCATGCCTGAACGAAAAACCCTGGAACGAGCGGCGCGCGACAAACGGCAAGGAAAATCCGCTTCCACGCAGGCCGGAGAATTCGTACGCGAGGAAATCGACCACGTGCGCGAAGGCAAACATGGCGTGCGGTCCACCAAGCAGGCCATCGCGATCGGGCTGTCCAAGGCGCGCCGCGCCGGCGTGGCCCTGCCTACGCCGAAGAAGGCCAGCGCGGCGACCAAGCGCAAGGCGAAGCAGGACAGCGACGCGTCTCATGATGGGCATGCCAAGTCCACCAAACGCGCCAAGGCCACCACCACCGCCCTGAAGAAGGAAAGCGCCAAGCCCGCTTCGCGCACCGCATTGTCGCGGCAGGCCAGCGCATCGGCCTCCAAGCGCAGCGCCGCCGCCCGCTCGGCCGCCGCCAAGAAGGCTGCCGCCACCAAGGGCGCTGCAGGCCGGTCCGCTGCCGCGAAGAAAGCCGCCCGCACGCGCGCGGCAAACCAACGGGCCAGCCACGCGCATTGAAGCCCCAGAAGACCGGCTAGCCCGCCTCGAAGGCCTTGAAGCGTTCGTGCAGGAATTCGCGCAGCCGCTTTACCGCCGGCGAGAGCAGCATGCGGTGCACGCACAGCAGGTATAGCGGCGAGGGCTCGCTGGTGTAGTCGGCCAGGACTTCGATGAGCCTGCCCGCCCGCAGGTCGGCCAGCACGTCAAATCGCGACTTGTAGGCCAGGCCATGGCCAGCCAGGGCCCAGCGGCGCACCAGTTCGCCGTCGTCGCCGACGCGGTCGCCCTTGACCGGTATGGTGAGCGCGGCGCCCTCGCGCCGGAAGGCCCAGCGGTCGTGCAGGGTTTCGCCCAGCACGAAGGACAGGCAATTGTGGCGGCGCAGGTCATCGGGCACCTGCGGCACGCCATGGCGCGCAAGGTATGCGGGCGAGGCGCACACCACGCGGCGGTTGTGCTCGGACAGCGGCAGGGCCACCAGTCCCGAGTCGTTCGGCGTGCCATAGCGCACCGCCAGATCCACCGGCTGGCGGTACAGGTCGGCCAGGCGGTCGCTGATGCGCACCTGGAAATTGACGCGCGGATGCTGTTCCTGGAATTCGTCCAGCCACGGCAGCAGCACGTGGCGGCCCAGGTCGGACGGGATCGACAAGGACAGCGTGCCGGAGATCTCCGTCTTGTTGCGCGCTACGGCGTTCCTGCCCGCGTCCAGCGCCGACAGCGCCGCGCGGGCATGCTCCAGATAGCGTGCGCCGTCGCTGGTCAGCCTGAGGCTGCGCGTCGTGCGCACGAACAGGCGCGCATCCAGGGCCTGCTCCAACCGCTTGAGCGCGGCGCTTGCGACTGCGGGCGTCAGGTCCAATTCGCGCGCGGCGGCGGAAAAACTGCCTTGGTCCGCCGCCGCCATGAATATCTTCAGATCTTCGAACCGCACCATGCCCGCCTCATTTTCAAAAAATTATTGAAACTGACTGCGATGCTAGCCGCTTTTTCGCTGGTTTGGGCTGGGTAATCATGGCTCCATTCCCCGACACGCAAGGAGTCCCCTTCATGAAAATCGAATTGAACGGCAAGAAAGCCCTGGTTACTGGATCGTCCGGCGGCATTGGCCTGGCCATCGCCGCGGGCCTGGCCGAGGCCGGCGCCGAAGTCGTGCTGCACGGCCGCAACGCCGACAAGCTGGCCCAGGCCGCCGCATCACTTGCCAAGCAGTTTCCCGCTGCGCGCGTGAGCACCGTGCAGGCTGATCTCGCCACTGCCGACGGCGCGGCCTCGATCTCGGCCGCCCATCCCGACGTCGACATCCTGATCAACAACGCCGGCTACTTCGCGCCCAAGTCCTTCACTGAAATCACGGATGACGACTGGCAGTACATGCTGGACACCAACGTCATGAGCGGCGTGCGCCTGTCGCGCTACTACCTGCCGCGCATGCTGGCCGCCGGCTGGGGCCGCATCGTGTTCATCTCCAGCGAGTCCGCCGTGCAGATCCCCGCGGAAATGATCCACTACGGCGTCAGCAAGACTGCCTTGCTGGGCGTGTCGCGCGGCCTGGCCGAACTGACCGCCGGCACCGGCGTCACGGTCAACGCGGTGCTGCCCGGCCCCACCCGCTCGGAAGGCGTGTCGGACTTCTTTGCCGAAATGGCCAAGGAACAAGGCGTCACGCAGGACCAGATGGAGCGCGACTTCATCGCCCAGCACCGCCCCACTTCGCTGCTGCGCCGCCTGGCCACCGTGGAAGAAGTGGCCAACATGGTCGTCTACACCTGCTCCACGCAAGCCGCCGCCACCAACGGCGCGGCGCTGCGCGTGGACGGCGGCGTAGTGCGTTCCATCATCTGATCCGGACAAGCCGCCATGAAAGCCATCGCCTATTTCAAGAACCTGCCCGCCGATCACCCGGAGGCGCTGCAAGACATCACCGTCGCCGACCCGGTGCCCGGCGACCATGACCTGCTGGTCGAAGTCCGCGCCATTTCGGTGAATCCGGTGGACGTGAAGATCCGCGCCAACCGCAAGCCCAAGGATGGCCAGGCCGAAGTCATAGGCTGGGACGCCGCCGGCGTGGTGCGCGCCGTGGGCGCAAAGACCAGCCTGTTCAAGCCGGGCGACCGCGTCTGGTATGCCGGCGCGCTGAACCGCCCCGGCGCCAACAGCGAGCTGCACGTGGTAGACGAACGCATCGTCGGCCGCATGCCCGACAGCCTGGACTACGCCCAGGCCGCGGCGCTGCCGCTGACCACGATCACCGCGTGGGAGCTGCTGTTCGACCGGCTGCGCGTGCTGGACAACGCCGCGCCCAGCCAGGGCAGCCTGCTGGTCATCGGCGCCGCGGGCGGCGTGGGATCCATCCTGGTGCAGCTGGCTCGCCAGCTGACCGGACTCACGGTGATCGGCACCGCCTCGCGTCCGGAAACCCAGGCTTGGGTGCGCGAGCTGGGCGCGCATCACGTGATCGATCACAGCCAGCCGCTGGCCGCCGAACTCAAGCGCATCGGCTTCGAACACGTCAGTCATATCGCCGGCCTGACCCAGACCGACCAGCATTTCGCGCAGATGGCCGAAGCGATTGCGCCGCAAGGCAAGATCGCCCTGATCGACGACCCCGCAGCCATCGACGTGCGCCTGCTCAAGTCCAAGTCGGCCTCGCTGCATTGGGAGTTCATGTTCGCGCGTCCGCTGCACGGCACGCCCGACATGATCGCGCAGCATGAACTGCTGAACCAGGCCGCCCGCCTGATCGACGAAGGCACGCTGCGCACCACCCTGGGCGCGCACTACGGCAAGATCAATGCCGAAAACCTGCGCCGGGCGCACGCCTTCATCGAAAGCGGCAAGGCGCAGGGCAAGATCGTGCTGGAAGGGTTCTAGGACCCGTGGGCCATGCCTCGCCGCTCGCGGCGGCGGGGCATCTCGCAATTGCAAGCAGAAAGCAGTACAAACTCGACTGCGCGCAAACGCATGCGCGACCCAATCGGGAGTCTCTTCTGCTCGTCCACATTCTCAATCAGGCGCTTGAACCCGTGCTCTGGGGGATGGTGGCCTTCACCCTGCTGATGCTGCGGCTGGCTCCCTTGCAAGGATGGAAGGCCGCCATCGTCGCCGGCATCACGGCCGGACTGGTCTTCGACACGGTGCAGTTCCGCGTAGGGCCGCCGCGCCTATGGGACTCGCAAGTGCTGGGTTCGGTGCTGGCCGCCCTGCTGGCGGCCGCCGTGTTGGAGACGCTATTCCTTCTGTTGCGCCGCTCGCGAGCCGAGCGGGCCTGAAGCGCCCGGCCGGCATCCGGTCCGGACTGGACGCTGGATGCGCGGGCAATGCACCGGTCTAGGCGCGCCCTTCCCGCTTGGCGCGGGCGTGGGGATCATTGATCTCGGCTTCCAGTTCGGCGATCAGCCATTCCAACCAGCCATTTTCGCTGCGCGCGTAGACCACCGCGGCGGGCGTCTTGCCCGTGCGCCAGCCTGGCTGGTGTGCGTCCATCCACGCCCCCAGGCTTTTGTGCGGCGCCAGCAGGCCTGACAGCCACGACCACAGATAGTCGGGCACGTTGCGGCGGAATCCTTGCGCGCAGGCATAGAGGGTGGGCTCAAGCGGCAGATTGCCGGCGCGCGCCAGCCTTGCCTGCACACGGCGCAGCGTTTCGGCCGCGGCCTGCAATTGTTCGGTGCTGAGCTTTTTCATCGAAGGACTCCTGGACTTGGTTTGCCCGGATTATCGCCGCAGGCGGCGGCGCTTTCAAAGCGCCGCTTGCGGGCGTCAGGAACGCGCGGCCCGGGGCGGCTCCAGGCCAAACAACGCGGTCGCGGTAAAGCGCGCGCCGGGCTCGAGCGTCCGCATGCCGGTGCGGGTCTCGCCGCCCGCCGCCAGGTTGAACGCGTCCGCCACGTTGGTGACCGGCTCGACGCACAGGAACTCTGACCCGCCCGCCGTATAGACCACCAGGTGCGCAAACGCCGGGTCGGCGTGCAGCGATAGCTGATGTCCATCGGGCCAATGCAGGGTGGCTCGCCCCTCCCACTGCGACAGATAGGTATCGCAGCCGCTGGCCGAACGCCGCAGCTCGCGCACATGGACGGCCTTGCTGCCATTGGGCAGGCCGTCGGCGTCCGCCGTCCACTCGCGGCGCGCATGCAGCGTGACGCGCTCGGCCGTGAAGTAGGGGTGCAGGCCCAGGCCACAAGGCATGGGCGTGTCGCCGAGATTGACGATGGCAAGCGCCACGCTCAGGCCGCGCGCGTCCAGCTGATAGCGCTGCACGCATTCGAAAGGCCAAGGCCAGCCCAGCACGCCGGCGGGCTGCTCCAGCACCAGGTCGACGTTGTCCGGGCCGTGGCTGCGCACGCTCCATGGCTGGTACAGACCCGCGCCATGGATCGCATGGGGCCGGCCGGCTACCGACTGCAGCGCGTGCCTGGCGCCGTTGAAGGTGAACACGCCATCGCGGATGCGGTTGGAGTAAGGCGCCAGCGGATAGGAGCCTGCCCGCGGCCAGCGTCCCGCGGGCCACTGCGTGTCGGTCAGGGGCACGATCCAGTCATGGCCGCCGGTGGACAACCGCGTCAGGCGCCCGCCGCCGCCCGGCGCGAATTCGGCCTGGTGCGGACCGCTGGAGATGGTGATGCGCTCGCTGGCGTCCAGCGTGGCCGGGACGGATAGAACCTGCATGGATAAGAAACTCCGGCGGCGGAAACAGGGCCGCGCGCTGCGATTGTGCCGTTTGCGGACGGGCGCGGGCAAGCAGGCCGGCCTGCTCATCCTGCCGCAGCGGCAACGCCGCACAATGCCAGCAGCCGCCCCAACGCCGGATTCTGGTTGGTCTGCAGCCACGCAATGCCGTGCTGCAGCTTAGGGGCGTCCGCGGGCAACGGCCGGAACACCACGCCCTCCATGTTGAAGGATTCGATGTCGCGCGGAATGATGGCCACGCCGGTGCCGGCCGCGACCAGGCACAGCAAAGTCTGGGAAGCCTCCGTTTCCCGCACCACGCGCGGCAGGAAGCCCGCCTCCAGGCAGATCGCATCCATGGCGCCGCGCAAGTGGAAGCCCTTGCCCGAGGGATAGGCAATGAACGGCTCCTGCGCCAGATCCGCGACACGCAATTTGGCCTTGGCGGCCAATGGATGCGCGTCGGCCAGCGCAATGGAAAACTCGCTGAGCATGAACTCGTGCGACACGATGTGCTTGCCCTCCAGCGGCAGAAAACACAAGGCCGCGTCCAGCGTGCCGTCCAGCAGCTTCAGGCGCAGTTCACCCGTGGGCAGCGGCCCCTGGATATCCAGCGCGATATCGCTGTAATGGCGCCGGCAATCGCGCACCAGCCCCGGCAGGCGCACATGGCTGGCGCGTCCGGTATAGCCCAGCCGCAGGCTGCCGGTCTCGCCCCGGCCAGCCTTGCGGCAGGCCTCCACCGCGCCATCGAGCTGCCGGAACATGGGCTGGATGCTATCCAGGAACACGCGGCCCGCCACCGTCAGCGTCACCTTCCGCGTACTGCGGTCGAACAGCTTCACGCCCAGCTCGTCTTCAAGTTCGCGGATGCGCTGGCTCAAGGGCGGTTGGGCGATGTGCAGGCGCAAGGCGGCCCGTGTGAAATTCAGTTCCGTGGCAAGGACCACGAAGCTCTGCAGGTGGCGCAATTCCATGAGTGGCTCCAAGGCTGCTGGCTATTTATATCCATTAAATATAAATCATGCATCGATAATAAATTGGACGACTCAATCTCCACGTCCTAACCTGCCACGCATTCCATAACGACACAGCGTGGAGACAAGCATGGCTGATCTTTCGGGGCGCGTGGCCCTGGTAACCGGTTCGACCAGCGGCATCGGCCTGGCGGTAGCGCGGCGCCTGGCGCGCTCCGGCGCGACCTTGGTGCTCAACGGCCTGGCCGACGCCTCGGCGGCCGACGCCCTCTGCGCCGAATTCCGCGATACCTATGGCGTTCCGGTCCGTTTCCAGCCCTGCGACCTGCGCAAGCCAGCCCAGATCGAGGCCATGATGGCCGAGCTGAACCAGGCCTACGGCGCGCTGGACATCCTGGTCAACAACGCCGGCATCCAGCACGTCAGCCAGATCGAAGCCTTTCCGGTCGACAAGTGGGACGACATGATCGCGGTCAACCTGTCCGCCAGCTTCCACACCATACGCACCGCGTTGCCTGCCATGCGCGCACGCAACTGGGGCCGCATCGTCAACATGGCGTCTATCAGCGGCTTGCGCGGCCGCGCCGGCAAGACCGGCTACAACGCCACCAAGCATGGCCTGATCGGCCTGACCAAATCGGTAGCGCTGGAAACCGCGCAGACCGCCATCACCTGCAATGCCATCTGCCCCGGCTGGGTGCATACGCCGCTGGTGCAGAAGCAGATCGACGCGCTGGCCGAGCGCGAAGGCCTGGACAATGCCGCAGCCACCAACAAACTGCTGGGCCTGCGCCAGCCTTCGGGCAAGTTCGTCACCCTGGAGCAGATCGCCGGGCTGTGCGAATTCTTTTGCTCGCCCGACGCCGACGAAGTCCGTGGCGTGGCCTGGGCCATGGACGGCGGCACCACCGCGGCCTGAAGCCGCAACGACGGCCTTAATTGAATATGCGCGCAGGCCGGGCCACAGCGCGCAGCGATACCGATAACGCCCGCGAGGAGTACAAGATGCTGGACCACACCCACGCGCCCACCGCCCAGAGCTGGGTCGACAGCGCAGACGGCCATCCGGATTTTCCGGTGCAGAACCTGCCGATGGGCGTGTTCCGCCGCGATGGCGGCGCGCCACGAATCGGCGTCGCCATCGGCGAGCAGGTGCTGGATGTCCGGGCCGCCGTGGAGCTGGGCCTGCTGGAAAGGCTGGACCCGGCCACGCGCCAGGCGCTGTCGGCGCGCAGGCTCAACGATTGGATGGCTTTGCCCGCCGCCACCCGCAAGGCCGTGCGGCACGCGCTGTTCGCCCTGCTGGACGCCGCAAACCCCGGCCGCGCGCGGCACGAGGCCCAGGGCGCGCGCCTGCTGCATCCCCAGGCGCAGTGCGAACTGCTGCTGCCCGCGGACGTGGGCGACTACACCGATTTCTATGCCGGCATCCATCACGCGAGCCATGTGGGCAAACTGTTCCGCCCCAACAACCCGCTGATGCCGAACTACAGGCATGTGCCCATCGCCTATCATGGCCGCGCATCCTCCATCTGCCCGTCCGACACGCCCGTGCGGCGGCCGCACGGCCAGGTCAGGACCGCCGCCGGCGTCGATACCCCGGCCTTCCGGCCCTCGGCGCAACTGGACTTCGAACTGGAGTTGGCGATCTGGATCGGTCCCGGCAACGCGCTCGGAGAACCGGTGCCGCTGGAACTCGCCGCTGGCCACGTGGCCGGCTACGGCTTGCTGAATGACTGGTCCGCGCGCGATATCCAGGCCTGGGAATACCAGCCGCTGGGCCCCTTCCAGGGCAAGAATTTCGCGTCGACGGTTTCGCCCTGGATCGTGACCAGCGAGGCGCTGGCCCCGTTCCGCCGCGCCGCAATGGCGCGCGGCGACGCCGATCCCGAACTGCTGCCCTACCTGCGCAACGCCGAGGACGCTGCCACGGGCGGGCTGGAGATCGCACTGCAAGCATGGCTGTCCACGCCGCTCATGCGCGAACGCGCGCAGGCGCCGCGGCAGTTGTCCGCATCCGACGCGCGCCACCTGTACTGGACGCCCGCGCAGATGGTCGCGCAGCACACGCTGGGCGGCTGCAACCTGCGCCCGGGCGACCTGCTGGGCTCGGGCACCATCTCCACGCCCGACGAGAGCGGCCACGGCAGCCTGCTCGAACTGACGCACGGCGGCACGCAACCCATTACCCTGCCCTCGGGCGAAACCCGGCTGTTCCTGGAGGCCGGAGACGAAATCACCCTGACGGCCCATTGCAGCCGCGAGGGTTTCCAGCGCATCGGCTTCGGCGCAAGCCGCGCGCGCATCACCGATTGACGTTCAATACCAGGCATCCCGCTAGACCTGGAGACGGCCGGCAAGCCGGCGGCACACAAAGGAGGAATGACATGAAGAAGATCCTGGCAGCAGGCATGATGGTCCTGGCAAGCGCAAGCAGCGCCCCCGCGCTGGCGCAGGACTTTCCCAACCATCCGATCCGCCTGATCATCCCGTACTCCGCCGGCGGCGTCACCGACGTGGTCGGCCGCGCCCTGGCCGAGCAGTCCGGCAAGCGCCTGGGCCAGACCGTGGTGGTCGAGAACAAGACCGGCGCCAACGGCACGCTGGGCGCGACCCAGATGCTCAACACCGCACCCGACGGCTATACCGTCACCATGGTGCCCATCGGCATCTTCCGCATGCCGCACATCACCGGCACGCGCTACGACCCGGTCAAGGACCTGACCTACATCTCGATGATCGCCGGCTACAACTATTACGTAGCGGTCGCCGCGGACTCGCCCTGGAAGACGCTGGACGACCTGGTCGCCTACGCCAAGTCCAAGCCCGACACGATCTCCTACGGCACGCCGGGCGCCTACAGCAGCCAGCACATCGCCATGGTGCAACTGGGCGAAGCCGCCCAGGCCAAATGGACCCACGTGCCGTACAAGGGCGACGCCGACGCGCTGACCGCCATGCTGGGCGGCCACATCCAGGTGCTGGTCGGCGCCAGCACCATCCTGCCTTACGTAGCCTCGGGCAAGGTCCGCATCCTCGCGTCGCTGGGCGACAAGCGCTCCCCCGACCTGCCGGAGGTCCCCACCCTGAAGGAAGCCGGCTATCCCGTGGTGCACACCTCGCCCTTCGGCATCGCCGGTCCCAAGGACATGGACCCGGCGGTAATCGCCAAGCTCGACGGCGCCTTCCGCGACACGCTCAAGGATGAAGCCTTCCTGGCCCTGTTGCGCCAGTCTGGTGTGTCGCCGCAGTACATGGATACGGCTGCCTACACCAAGGCCGCCCACGCCAGCGCGGAGACGGAGCGCGAGGTGATCAAGAAGTTGGGGAATATCATGAACAAGTGAGGCACGCGGCACTGGGACGGTGGACGCCGTCCCAGTCATCGGGAGCATTTGGAGGCTTTGGCCACGTCGGTCACCGAGACAAGCGCAATATCCGTACTCCAACTGCCATCCCAGGGGCGCACAAAGTAAATGCCCGGAATCGCCATGGGAACACGCAATGGCACGCTCTGCGGGCCTTGCCCATACTGTTTGAGGCCCTTCAACACATCAGCCTTTTCCTTCCAGGTGAAGACCGTACAGCCTCTTCCGCCCGTCGCGGAACTCTGCATGACGTAACCAACTAGAAAATGGTTCAACGGCGGCAACATGCACACGGTTAACATAACAAAGCCGGCAGTTCCCATTGCGCGCATCAGCACACCAGGTCCTTGGATAAGATCGCGCACGATCCACGCAAATGCCGCCTGCACCAAGGCCAGCAGCACCGTCACAAGCAGCAACAAAAAGAAAAACTTCGGGGTAGCGCTACTGAAAAAGCGAGTTTCCAAGATGGCGCTCAGACTCACCACGACAACCATCTGGGCAAATCCGCAGGAAAGAATGACGCCCCATCGCTTCTGCACGTGTTGACGCCATGTATCCGGCACGGTCCTACTGACCACCACCACCACGCTCCCCATGAAGAGCAGCGTCGCCAAAGGGAGCAAGACAAAATAGCCCATCGGGTTGGACTGCCAACCGTCCCATTGCAAGATAAGCACGACGAGAACCGAGGGAGTGACGAGCCCAAATGTCCACCATGCCAGCAATCGCATCCTTGCCGCGCGCTGACGCTCCTTGGCATCGCCCGCCTGCCGGAGAACCTCATCCAGCAAACTTTGCGAAAACTCCTTGTGGCGGCCGACCATGACAGCGGTAGGCAGCATAATAGAGCCGCCCAGGGACACGACCGCAATCACGACCAAAATGAACAACATCGGCAGGCTGGTAATGATCTCCTGTGATGCGATGCCCAGCGGAATTGCCTCTTGCACCAAATAGCTGTGCATGGCGACGACTGATAGCACCAAGCCTGTGAGACCAAGCAACGCCCAGTGATCGCGGAGAAAACCGGCCGCGGCACGAAACTCTTCGCGCCAGTCGATACTCTTTGAACTAAGGCTTTCGCCGGTGGGAACGGCGTCTGGAATCTTGAGCGCGGAGGCTTTCTGGGTAGACACGGCTTGGTTCTCCATTAGATTTTTGAGGTGGCACAGGAAACCTCTTTGCTTCCCTGAGCAATATTATTCTTCACCGACTACCAACCCGGCTCTCCTCATCGCCAAGACTGCAACGCGCCCCCATCCATCACAGCTAAAAGACAAAGATGAAAACGCATATGTATCGATGGATACGCAAGAAACAGGACAGGTTGAAGAGAGCGACCGATCGCCGGTTCCAAGGGCTTTGGATGGGTGACGCGCCTGAATTGCTAACTCGAGAGAGGCTTCTTGCGGGAGACGTACTATTCTGCGGCCAATCCAAACAGGACAAGCGTACCGAACTGATCCAGAAGACCACTGACGGTGTTTACGTTCACTGCGGAGTCTATATAGGCAACGGCAGCGTAGTGGATGCCCGAAGCAACGGGATGCGCGAAACCTCACTGGAGCAGTTTGTCGCCGATTACAGCTATATAGCCGTCACACGCAGCCACGGCGCGCACGAGGAGCGGTCGAAAAAGATCGTCCAGTTCGCCCGCCGCTGCGTTGAATACCGGCTTAGATACAACCTCTTGGGAGCCATCCTGGTCCCCTTGCGCGAATATCTAAATCTACGCAAGCATTATTTCTTCTATTGGAAACAAGATAAGCGCAGGCCTCGAAAGCCGACGTGGGCGAGCACCATCCGTAAAGGCTATTTCTGCTCCGAGTTCGTTGTCCAGTGCTATGTGGAGTGTGGTTATGTCGACGAGGAACAGACCTATTACCACCGGGGCAATTGGTCGCCTACAGGGCTGGCTGAAGAAAACCTATTTGAATTCCTGGGTTTCATGGCCACCGGCGGATTGGCTGCAGTCAGTCCGGACGACCCTTACCTTGCAGGGAATGCTTGGGTCCTGACGCCAGAAGGCCAGCACAGCCTTAAGCAACATAGACAGGACATGAAGGCCGAAATGGAAGCGTTGCTACGTCGGATGCCAAGAAAAGAGGAATAGCGTTCCGGGCGCAGGCAGCCGCCGCCTGTCCCGTCGGTTCTGCGTGGGTGCGCAGTGTCACGAGGAAACCGAGAAGAAATCCGACACTCTGGTTTCTCATCCGCCTCACGCGCCCGATACAATCACGGGCATGAATTCCGCAACGCAAAACACCGCCGCCGACGCCCACCCGGGCCATACCCCCATGATGCAGCAGTACCTCCGCCTGAAAGCGGAGGCCGGTCCCTTGCTGCTCTTCTACCGCATGGGGGACTTCTATGAAATGTTCTACGACGACGCGGAGCGCGGCGCGCGTCTGCTGAACCTGACGCTGACCAAGCGCGGCTCTTCCAACGGCACGCCGATCCCGATGGCCGGGCTGCCGGTGCATGCCATGGAGCAGTACCTGGCGCGGCTGGTCGCCATGGGCGAGTCCATCGCCATCTGCGAGCAGATCGGCGATCCGGCGACCTCCAAGGGTCCGGTCGAGCGCCGCATCGTGCGCATCGTCACGCCCGGCACGCTGACCGACGACGCGCTGCTGCCGGCCAAGGCGGACCGCGCGCTGGCCGCCGTGTTCGTGGGCGGCACCGCGCGCGCGCCGCGCGCCGGGCTGGCCTGGCTGAACCTGGCCAGCGGCGAATTCCGCGTGACCGAATGCGCGCCGGCGCAGCTGGAATCCGAGCTGCACCGCATTGCGCCGGCCGAGATCGTCTGCGCCGACAGCGCAGAGTTCGACTTCCCCTTCGAAGGCGCGCGGGCCCGCGTGCCCGACTGGCACTTCGAAGCCGACAGCGCCCGCGCCCACCTGCTGGCGCACTTCAAGACCGATACGCTGGCGGGCTTCGACATCGAAGACATGCCGGCCGGCATTTGCGCCGCGGGCGCGCTGCTGCGCTACGCGGCACGCACCCAGTCGCAGGCCCTGGCCCACGTGCAGAGCCTGTCGGCGGAACGCCCCGGGCAGTACGTGCTGCTGGACCCGGTCACGCGCCGCAACCTGGAGCTGACGCAGACGCTGTCCGGCGAAGATTCGCCGACGCTGTTCTCGCTGCTGGACGGCTGCCGCACGCCCATGGGCAGCCGACTGCTGCGCCGCTGGCTGCACCATCCGCTACGCGAGAACGAACAGGCGCTGGCGCGCCAGCAAGCCATCTCGGCGCTGCTGGCGGGCCGCATGGACATGGAACAGACCTTCGGCGCGGCCGGCTTCGGTTCGGCCGGGCTGCTGGAGTCCTTGCGCAGCGCATTGAACGCCTTCCCGGACATCGAACGCATCGCCGCCCGCCTGGCATTGCGTTCGGTGCGCCCGCGCGAACTGGCCAGCCTGCGGGACGCGCTGCAGGCCCTGCCGGCGCTGCGCGACCAGGTCGAGCCGATGGCGGATTCGCCGCGGCTGGGCGAACTGGTCTCGCACCTGTCGGTGGACCCGGCCCTGGCCGCCCTGCTGGTGCGCGCCATTGCCGCCGAACCCGCTGTCGCCATCCGCGACGGCGGCGTGCTGGCGGCGGGCTTCGACGCTGAACTGGACGAACTGCGCGGCCTCGCGGCCGACGGCGGCGACTTCCTGGTGCAGCTGGAAGCCCGCGAACGCGAACGCACCGGCATCAGCAACCTGCGCGTGGAGTTCAACCGCGTGCATGGCTTCTACATCGAAGTCACCAAGGGCCAGACCGCCAAGGTGCCGGAGGATTACCGCCGCCGCCAGACGCTGAAGAACGCCGAACGCTACATCACGCCTGAACTCAAGACCTGGGAAGACAAGGTGCTGTCCGCCCAGGACCGTTCGCTGGCTCGGGAAAAATGGTTGTTCGAGCAATTGCTCGATGTGCTGGCCGAACACGTGCGGCCGCTGTCGGACTGCGCCGCCGCGTTGGCCGAACTGGACGCGCTGGCCGCGCTGGCCGATCACGCGCGCCGCCACGACTGGATCGCGCCCGAACTGTCTGAGCAGGCCGACATCGACATCGATGCCGGCCGCCACCCGGTGGTGGAACACGCCATCGAGCGCTTCACGCCCAACGGCTGCCGGTTGGAGCCGGCGCGTCGGATGCTGCTGATCACCGGTCCAAACATGGGCGGTAAATCGACCTATATGCGGCAGGTGGCGCTGATCGTGCTGCTGGCGCGCATCGGCAGTTTCGTGCCCGCTTCGCGCGCCCGCATCGGCAAGATCGACCGCATCTTCACCCGTATCGGAGCGGCCGACGATCTGGCGGGCGGCCGCTCGACCTTCATGATGGAAATGACCGAGGCGGCCGCCATCCTGTCGGCCAGCACGCCCAACAGCCTGGTGCTGATGGACGAAATCGGCCGCGGTACGTCCACCTATGACGGCCTGGCGCTGGCCTGGGCCATCGCCTGCCGCCTGCTTGCCCACAATCGCGCGCTGACGCTGTTCGCCACCCACTATTTCGAGCTGACCCGCCTCCCCGCAGAACAGCCGGCCTCGGCCAACGTGCACCTGGCCGCGGCGGAATCGGCCGGCGGCATCGTGTTCCTGCACGAAGTGCGCGAAGGCCCCGCCAGCCGCAGCTACGGGATCCAGGTGGCGCAGCGCGCGGGCGTGCCCGCCGCCGTGATCCGCCAGGCCTCGCGCGAACTGGAACGCCTGGAGGCGCAAGGCGCCCCCACGCCGCAGCTCGGCCTGTTCGCGGCCGCGGCTGACGCCGACGCCCAGGCCTATGCGGAAGCCGACCGTTCCGACGACCTCGAGGCTCTGGACGCCCTGCGCGAGGAACTCGCCGCCATCGACCCCGACAGCCTGACCCCGCGCGAAGCGCTGGACGCCCTCTACCGCCTGAAGAAGCACCTGCAATGAACCTCGACCATCCCTTGGCCCTGCTGGGCAACCAGAGCCCCGACGACTTCATGCGCCGCTACTGGCAGCGCAAGCCCCTCTTGATCCGCCAGGCCATCCCCGGCTTCAAGCCGCCGGTCACGATCGCCGCCATCAAGAAGCTGGCGCGCCGCGACGATGTGGAATCGCGCCTGATCTGGCGCGAGAACGGCGAATGGCAGATGGAGAACGGCCCCTTCGCGCGCCTGCCCAAGGACAATGAAGGCGACTGGACCTTGCTGGTGCAAAGCGTGGACCTGCACAGCGATGCCGCGTCCGAACTGATGCAGCAGTTCCGCTTCATCCCCGATGCGCGCCTGGACGACGTGATGATCAGCATCGCCAGCCATGGCGGCGGCGTGGGTCCGCATTTCGACAGCTACGACGTGTTCCTGCTGCAAGCGGCGGGCGAGCGTGAATGGCGCTATGGTCGCCAGAAGGACCTGTCGCTGGAACCGGGCCTGCCGCTGAAGATCCTGAGCCGTTTCGAGCCCGAAGAGACGGCCGTGCTGACGCCCGGCGACATGCTCTACCTGCCCCCACAGGCGGCCCACGACGGCGTCGCCGTGGGCGACGGCTGCATGACGATTTCCATCGGTTTTCGCGCACCCACGCAGGCGACGCTGGCGCGCGGGCTGCTCGAAGCGGCCGCGGATCAGGTCATGGCGCGCGTCGGCCTCTTGGGCGGCCCCTATGGCGAGCCCGCCCTGCCCGGCCCGAAGCTGTCGGCCGTCTATCGCGATCCCGGCCAGCCCGCGGTCGACACCCCCGCCGCGCTGCCGGACGCGCTGGTGGCCGCCACGCTGGAAACCGTGGAAAAGCTGCGCTTCGACGATGCGCTGGCCTCGCGCTTCCTGGGCTGCTGGCTGACCGAGCCCAGCAATCTCAGCGTGTTCGACGCGCCCGAAGGCATGGACGTGGATCTGGAAGAAGACTGGCCCACCGCAGGCCGGCTGGTGCTGGACCGCCGCAGCCGCATGCTCTATCGCGGCAAGCAGCTCTTCATCAATGGCGAAACCGCCATGGTGCCCGCCGACGCCGCCCTGCGCACGCTGGCGGATGCGCGCAGCCTGGATTGCTCAGACCCATCCTGCGCTCGGTTGAGCGACGAAGCCCGCTCCTGCCTGGCGGATTGGCTGGATTCCGGCTGGATCCGCTACGTCGCGGCGTAGCATCCCGACACGGCCCCGTATCAGTCCTGTACAGAAGGAAATCAGGTCTGATACGCGGGACACATCAAGAAAGAGATAACACGAAGCTGAAAGGTTTGTTGCCGTTAGGATGCGACCTTTTTAACTTTCATACGCGTTGCGCCCGCGTGTTCCTGTAGCCTGACCTCTGGTTTCCCCTAATGGGGTTTCAAGAGTCGTCATCTACAGGAGTCTAAAAATGATGAGCAAAACCTTGATTATTGCCTCGGTGCTGGCCGTCGCGCTGAGCGCCTGCAACAAGAAGGAAGATGCCCCGGCGCCCGCGACCAACCCCGCTCCGGGCGCAAGCACGCCTGCCCCCACCACGACGCCCCCGGCCACTTCGCCGGCTCCGGCGCCTACGCCCAACACCACGCCGGGTGGCGGTTCGACCACCCCGGGCGGCTCGACCACCCCCGCGTCCTAATAAAAACTCAGCGACGAACCCCCGCTCTGAGGACGCAAGAAAAAGCCCTGGCTGCTGCAGCCGGGGCTTTTTTGCGTCCAGAGGGCATATGCGCAAGGCGCAGCAACCACAAGCCTTCGCGGCGGGAAGCTCGCCCTTCCTGCCGGCTTGCAAGATCTTCAAAGCGCCCAACAAAAAAAGAGGCCCCCGCAGGGGCCTCTCTTGCGCGGTGCTGCGCGTGAGCGCGGAACCGTCTGGTCTTACATCTTGTCCTTCAGCACGCTCAGCAGACGCTGGGCGGTGGCGCTGTTGTCGCGCGCGCCATTGGCATCCAGCACGGTCACCACGGTCTGGTCGCCGTTGGCAGCCAGGTGGATACGGTACTGCGGCGCCTCGGCCTTCTTGTCGCCCGAGAACATGCGGCTGAAGAAGCCCGGCTGGTCGATCTTCTCGCCCGTGTCGGTATCGACATAGCGGACGAAGTAGTCGCCAGCGGAGCGATCGCGGTCGTCCACGGCGAAGCCGCCGCCGTCCAGCGCCACGCCAACACGGCGCCATGCGCGGTCGAACGATTCGCTGACGAGCAGCGAGGCGCCCTGTGCGCGGACGTCCTGCTGCACGGCAGGCTTCTGCGGCGCGGCCTCGGCCTGCTGCACCAGCTTGCGGGCGTTGTCGACGTCGGAACCCAGGTAGACCATCATGCGGGCCAGCATGGCGGCGTTCAGGCCCGGATCTTCCTTGCCGTTCTGCCACTGCACCTGCATGCCGTCGCTGCCCACGCGCTTTTCAAGCATCTGGCGGTGGCTGACATAGACCTCGGTATGGCCATTGACGCGTTCGACACGGGTACGGAATTTCTCGCGTTCGCCGCTGTCCCAGGCCGATTCGAGAATCATGCCCAGCGCCTGACGCAGCCAGCTTTCGGGAATCTTGGCCCGGTTTTCAGCCCAGTCGGTTTCGATCAAGCCAGCGCCAGGATTGTTGCTGGCGACGGTAAAGCCGTTTTCGGTCCAGAAGTCCACCAGTCGCGGGAACACGTCTTCCGGCGGACGGTCCACCACCAGCCAACGCAGGTCGCCGTCGCGCTCGACGCGCATGTCCTGGCGGCCGGGCAACACGTTGCTCGTCTTGGGCTGGGTGGCTTGCGCCTGGCCCTGCTGCTGGAACTGCGAATAGGTGGTCGAGCCCGAAGCCGGCGCGCGGTAGCGCGGATCGCTGTTGGCCTGGGTCAGGTCGGGCGGGATGCTGAGGGGCTCTCCACGCTGGGTGACTGCGCTCTTGTAATTGACGGACTCTTCATTGCCCAGGAATTGATTGACCTCGCTGCAGCCGGCCAACAACACCAGAGACATCAATGCCGACAAACCGGCATGACGTTTGTTCATACGTATCCTCACGATATTTAGAGCAGGCCCGTTTCCTGGAGCGCGGCACGCACGGTTGCGTGGTGCTGCGATCCCAGTTCAACCAGCGGCAGCCGGTAACCCAGTGCGCTGCGGCCCATTTCGGCCAACGCCCACTTCACGGGGATGGGGTTGGCTTCAACGAACAAAGCCTTGTTCAGACGCGCCAGGTGCGCGTTAAGTTCACGCACCTTGGGCACATTGCCGGCCAGGGCGGCGGCACAGAGCTCGCGCATGAGCTTGGGCGCCACGTTGGCCGTAACGGAAATATTGCCGCGCGCACCCAGCAGGATCAGGGCGGCGGCGGTGGGGTCATCGCCGCTGAAGACCTGGAAGCTGGCCGGCGCTTCGCGCAGCAGCAGGCCGCCGCGGGCGATGTCGCCCGTGGCGTCCTTGATGCCGATGATGCCCGGCACCTGCGCCAGGCGCAGGACCGTTTCGTTGCTCATGTCGGCAACGGTACGGCCCGGCACGTTGTACAGGATGGTGGGCAGATCGACGGCTTCCGCAATGGTGCGGAAGTGACGGTACAAACCCTCTTGCGAGGGCTTGTTGTAATAGGGAACGACCGACAGGCCGGCCTGCGCGCCCACGGCCTTGGCGTGGCGCGTCAGGTGGATGGCTTCGTCGGTGGAGTTGGCGCCCACGCCGGCGATGACCGGAATGCGGCCCGCAGCGTGTTCGACCGCGACGCGGATCAGCTCCGCATGTTCTTCCATGGAGACCGTGGGCGACTCCCCGGTGGTGCCGACCACCACCAGTGCGTCGGTTCCTTCCTGGATATGCCAGTCGATCAGCGACCGGTAGGCCGCGTAGTCCAGACTGCCGTCGGGCTGCATGGGAGTGACCAGAGCCACCATGCTGCCTTGGAAATTAACGCCTGCGGCGGTTGCAGGGGATGCCATAAATGTAGGGCTCCAAAACCCCGCGGCGGGATGCCCCGGGGCCAGAATCAATGAAACCGATGAGTTTAACGGATATTGGCTGAAATCCTACAGAAACCACTGGACGATGGTCGTCCCCAGAGAGAGTACCGGCCGCATCAATAGCCAGAGCACATCCGTCACCAGCAGGATGACGACGATCACCAGGCCATAAGGCTCGATTTTCGAGTATTGCCAGGCCAGGCGATTGGGCAGCAGGCTGAAAAGGATGCGTCCCCCGTCCAGCGGCAGGATGGGCAGCAGATTCAGGGCCATGAGCACGAGGTTGACGTTCACGCCGGCCACGGCCATCTCGAACCAGAACGATTCCTGCAGGCCGGACTCCAGGAAGATGCGCAGCGAAAACGCCCACAGGACCGCCATGAACAGGTTGGCGGCAGGCCCCGCCAGCGCCACCCACAGCATGTCCTGCTTGGGCCGGCGCAAGCGGCCGAAATCCACCGGCACAGGCTTGGCCCAGCCGAACAGCATGCCCGGACTACCCAAAAGCTTGGAGGCCAGCAGGATCGCCACCGGCACCAGCAGCGTGCCGACGGGATCGATATGCCGCGCAGGGTTCAGGCTGATGCGTCCGGCCTGATAGGCCGTGGGATCGCCGAACATCCGCGCGACGTAGCCGTGCGCGGCTTCGTGCAAGGTGATGGCGAAGATGACCGGTATCGCGTAGACCGCAATGGTTTGGATGATGTCATTCATGGCGAACCGGATTGTAGATGAGCCACGCGCCGGCGCATGCCGGCGTGCAGGTCGGCGCGGCGGGCGCGCTAGGCAAGACCGAGGGTGGCAGGATCGCCGCGTCCGACACGCACGACCACAGGCTCGTCGCCGGTGAGGTCTATCACGGTGGTGGGCGATTGCGGGCAAGCGCCCGCGTCGATGATGGCCGCCAGGGAGTGTTCGTAGCGTTCGCGGATTTCTTCCGCGTCGTTCAACGCTTCGGTCTCGTCCTTGGGGATGAGCGTGGTGGACAGCAAGGGCGCCCCCACCTGCTCCAGCAGGCCCAGCATGACGGGATGGTCCGGCACACGGATGCCGACGGTCTTGCGCGACGGATGCGACACGCGGCGCGGCACTTCCTTGGTCGCTTCGAGGATGAAGGTCCAGGGTCCCGGCGTCGCGGCCTTCAGCAACCGGTACTGGCGGTTGTCGACGCGCGCGAAGTGGCCGATTTCAGCCAGGTCGCGGCACAGCAGCGTGAGATGATGGCGTTCATCCAGGCCACGCAGGCGGCGCAGTCCGTCAGCGGCGTTCTTGTCGTCCAGCCGCGCGACCACGGCATAGCTCGAATCGGTAGGCACTGCGACCAGCCCGCCATCGGCCAGCCATTGGGCCGCCTGCTTCAGCAGGCGCGGTTGCGGATTCGCGGGATGAATATCGAAATACAAGGCCATGGGTTTATCCTAACACTCTTGAAGGCCGCTCAGTACAGAGCGGCGATGCAAAATGGCGGGAACGCCGACCCGCCCGGAGAAACAGTATGCGCCTTGATGACTCGCGCGAAAGCGACAATGTGGAAGACCGCCGTTCCAGCGGCCCACGCATCGGCGGCCGCGGCACCATCGGCATAGGCACGATCGTGCTGGCCCTGGTCGCCATGTATTTCGGCGTGGACCCCAGCGTGGTCCTGCAGATGGCCGAAGGCCCGCCCGTGCAGCAACAGCAGGGGCCCGCCACGCGTCCGCCCGCCAACGACAAACAGGCAGTGTTCGTCTCCAAGGTCCTGGGCGAAACCGAAGACACCTGGAGCGCCATTTTCCAGAAGGACCTGAACCGCCAATACGTGGCGCCCAAGCTGGTGCTGTTCCGCGGCGCCACGCCCACGGCCTGCGGCACCGGACAGTCGGCCATGGGGCCGTTCTACTGCCCGGGCGACAGCAAGGTGTACATCGACCTGGCGTTCTTCGACGAATTGCAGAACCGCTTCAAGGCGCCGGGCGATTTCGCCCAAGCCTATGTCATCGCGCATGAAGTCGGCCACCACGTCCAGCATCTGCTGGGCATCTCGGACCAGGTGGACAACCTGCGCCGCCGCAATCCTGCGCAGGCCAATGCATTGTCGGTGCGCATGGAACTGCAGGCCGACTGCTTCGCCGGCTTGTGGGCGCAGCGCGCCAACGCGGCCCGCAACATCCTGGAAAGCGGCGACGTGGAAGAGGCCCTGACCGCCGCCACCGCCATCGGCGACGACCGCCTGCAGAAGCAGAGCCAGGGCTATGTGGTGCCCGATTCCTTCACCCACGGCTCCTCGGCCCAGCGCGTGCGCTGGTTCAAGCGCGGCCTGGAGAGCGGCAGCATCAAGCAGTGCGACACGTTCGGCGCCAGCTCGCTATAGCCGCGACGCGCCGTCCTTAGGCTGTACATCCATACAGCAAAAAGGCGGCGCAGTCTTCATCTTGTAAGATTACGCCCCCTCGCAGTGTTGCGCGTGCGCCCGCCGCCGCGCGGCGCTTGCCAGGCGCGCTGCCCGGCGCGCGCATTTCCAAGACCCTAGATCAGTTCCATGGCCAACAAGTTCGAACCGCTAATCACCGTTGATGAGGTGCAAGAGATTCTTGCCGAACCCAAGGAAACCGTAAAACCGATCGCCTGGGTGCCCAAGCCCGCCGCCAGCAATCTCCAATGGATGGAATTCGCCTGCGCCTGCCGGGTCAAGGGCGAAGTGCGCGAAGACGTGATCTTCCGCGCCACCTATCGCGGCGCGCGCACGGCCGTGCACGGCCAGGCCACGATTTTCCTGGCCGAAGCGTTCTGCGCCAGCCTCTTCGTAGGCCCGCACCGCGTGTTCGGCGTGGACACCGACGACTCCTTCCACACCAGCCTGGTGGGCGAAGGCCGGCCTCAGTACCGCAAGCCGCTTGCGGACCGCAGCCATGAACACATCTGGGTGGATGATGGCGAAGGTTATGCCGAGCCCATCGTGCCCGCCCTGCAGAATATCGGCGCGCTGATGCAGTACTTCCTGCCGCGGGCGAACCTGACGCTCACCGGCGGATTCGCGCATCCCCTCAAAGGCCGCCAAATCGAACTGATCCTATGAGCACTTTCCTGGAAGCCTCCGGCTGGACCGTCCTGCCGGCGGGCGAGCACGCCATCCGCGCCATATCGCCCATGACACTGGGCCTGGACGGGCAGCACGCGGCCTTCTTCATCGCGCATCCCGACGAGTCCACGTTCTACCTGACCGACGCCTGTGAGACCGCGATGCACGCGTCCAGCTACGGCATCGACCTGGCGGCCAAGCGCATCGACATCCTGAATGAAACCCCGGGCGTCAGCCTGGCGCACTTCGACCGCGACGGCGCCATCGTCGCCAGCGGTCCCAACGAGCAGCTGCAGGAAGCGCTGTGGGACGCGGTCAAGCTGGCGATGGCGCTGTCGTTCCAGTGCGCCAAATGGATGCCGAAGTTCAGCCAGTTGCGCTTTCGCGCCCAGGTCGGGCGGGCGCTGGCGGCGGGCGTGGGCGTGAACCGCATGGTCAAGGGCGCGCGCGCCAAGGGCAGCAGCGGCCACACGGCCGATTTCGCCTTCGCGGTACGCGCCGCCAGCAGCACCGCGTTGACGTACATCGAACCGATCGCCCTGAAGGCCGGCAAGAAAATGGACTGGACGCAGGTCTACCAGACCCACGGCAAGATGTCGGACGTGAAGATGGCGGACGCGCGCAACTCGCGCATGGTCATCCTGGAGGACGGCGCCTCGGCCGAGGAATTCAAGAAGGCCGTGACCATCCTGGAACAGTCCGCGACCGTGCAGACGCTGGCCAAGACGCGCGATTGGCGGGAAGTCTTTTCCGGCTAGGACGGCGTCAGGCTGGCAGGTTGGTCAGGCCGTCGACGATTTCGCGGCCGTGCAGGATCGCTGCATGCACCGCTTCACGCGGACTGTAGACAAAACCGCCCTCGGCAAAACGCGGAACCGGATATTCGTCGCCGCCTTCGAGCACGGCGCCTGCCTGGACCACCATCACCGACGCTATGAATACGGGGCCGCTGGATTGCGCCTGAACCTCGGCGTCTGCGCCCCGGGACACTTTGGCCGTCAGCCGGTATCCCTTGTAGATCAAGTTGTTCTGATGCACTTCGGATGCCCTCTTTGTGCGATCCAGCATACCCCGCTTGACTATGACAGTTCGGATATGTTTTGTAACGATGGCAGAAAATAGAAACACTGTTGCATCGCGATAGGTACGTCCCCGTTTCCCAGGAACGCTACGCGCGGCCCATCCGCGCGCCGCATGTCCAGGGTTGACGCGGCTTGCGGCGCAACGCGGGGCGCTGCCGCAACCCGTCCCCACCCGGGTTCACGGGGATTTCCCTAGATCTGTTGCATATGCACACCTTATTGCAGGCTCATGCAGCGACATTCCGGTCCCGGCGCGCAGCGCTTGCGGCGGGCTGCTCATCCGCTGGCCCGAAGAAGGCGGGAAACTGCTTTTCGCCCTTCTTCGTCACGCTCAACGCGCGCGAATCCAAGTCCTTGCTGATCCAGTCGCGGCGCGTCAGCGCCTCCAGCAGAGCCGCGCCCAAGGCGCCGCCCAGATGCGAGCGACGCTCGCTCCAGTCCAGGCAGGAGCAGGCGAAACGCCGCCGGCGTTGGCGCGCCTGCATCACGTCCACGCCTATCTGCGCCAGGGCCGCCTCGCCCAAAGGCGTCAGCAGGTAATCGCGCCCGTCCGCCGTCAGCCATTGGCGCGACAGCATCGCGTCATGGATGCGCACGGCCAGGGTGCCCGCCATGTGGTCATAACAGGTACGCGCCTCGCGCAGGGCCGAGGGCGTGCTGGGTTTGAACGGCACGCGCTCCGCGCCGGCCACCACCAGCAAGGCCTCCAGCGCATGTCCGACCTCGCCATTGGCCAGGCGGTAGTAGCGGTGCTTGCCCTGCACGGCCATTTCCACCAGCCCTTGTTCCCGCAGTCGCAGGAAATGGCTGCTGGCGGTGGAGGCGCCGATGTCGGCGGCGGCCGCCAGTTCGGTCGCGGTGCGGGCGCGGCCGTCCAGCAGCACGCACAGCATGCGCGCCCGGGCCGGATCGGCGATGGCGCCAGCCACGGCGGAAAGATTGATGTCGGCGAACTCGGATTCCATGATTCGTCACAGACCAAAGTGTTGTGTGCAGAGTCAAGCATACTGCGACTCAACGCAACAAGACAGCGGCCGGCCTGCCCGGACACCCATGCGCGCATCCCGGAAATTCTTTGGCTGGACAGTGCTTTACGCCACCTTCGTGCTGGCGATCTTCGGCTGGGGCGTCGGCTTCTACGGCCCGCCCGTGTTCCTGCATGCCGTGACGCAGCGTACCGGGTGGGGCGTGGCCCTGGTATCCGGCGCCGTCACGCTGCACTTTCTTTGCGGCACCCTGGTGGTCGCCAACCTGCCGCGGCTGTACCGGCGTTGCGGGGTGCCGGCGGTCACGCTGGGCGGCGCCGTGCTGCTCGCGTTCGGCGTGAGCGGCTGGGCCGCGGCCGCACAGCCCTGGCAGCTCTATGCGGCGGCGCTGCTCTCGGGCATGGGCTGGGTGACGCTGGGTGCCGCCGCCGTCAATGCGCTGATCTCACCCTGGTTCGTCCGCCGCCGCCCCGCCGCGCTGGGCATGGCCTACAACGGCGCCAGCGTCGGCGGCATCGTCTTTTCGCCCTTATGGGTTTACCTGATCGGCCAGGCAGGATTTGCCCAGGCGGCCTTGTGGGTAGGCGCGGCGATGGTGGCCGTGATCGCCGTGCTGTCGCGCAAGGTGTTTGCCCTGACGCCGCAACAGCTGGGCCAGGAGCCTGATGGCGCTTGCGCTGCAGCGCAGGCGCCGGCGGCCACGGCAGGCATCGCCTCGCCCGCGCCGCTGGCGGGCCTGTGGCGCAACCGCGCCTTTCTCACCCTGGCCGCCGGCATGGCGCTGGGCCTGTTCGCCCAGATCGGCCTGATCGCGCATCTGCTGTCCCTGCTGGCGCCGCTGCTGGGCGCACAGACCGCAGGCCTGGCAATGGGCCTGGCTACGGCCGCGGCCATCGGCGGGCGCACGCTCGTCGGTTGGCTGATGCCTGCCGGCACCGACCGGCGCAAAGTGGCCTGCCTGGCCTACGCCATCCAGATCGCCGGTTCATTGGTTCTGATGCTGGCCGCAGAGCACGCCTGGGCCATCTGGCTGGGCGTACTGCTGTTCGGATCAGGCATAGGGAACGCGACCTCGCTGCCGCCATTGATCGCGCAGACTGAGTTCGCCCGCGAAGACACGCAACGCGTGGTCCCGCTGATTGTCGCCATGTCGCAAGGCGCCTACGCCTTCGCGCCCGCGTCGTTCGGCATGCTGCGGGCATGGTCCGAACAGGCCGGGCAGCCACTGCTCTGGTTCCTGGCGGCGGCGGCCAGCCTGCAGGCCGCCGCCATCGCCTGTTTCGCGTTGGGGCGCGTTACTCCAGCCCGCCGCGGCGGGCAACCAGCCCAGCCATGACGGCATCGCCGTTTTCGCCGGCCAGGCCTTCGGCCACGCCGCGCCTATCGGCAACCGTTCGGTTCTGGCTGACCTTCCATTTGCCTTCGATGCGCGCAATGGGAATCTCCACGCCGACGATGGCGCGCATCTGGGCCGCGATGAAATCCGCCGGCGCGTCGGCCACGCGCCAGGGCTGCGCGCGCGCTTTCTCCTGGCTGTCGGTCAGCGCATCCAACTGGGCGCGCAGCCAGGCCGGATCATCCTGAATCACCGGCGCGCCCCAGACGTGCACGGCAACGAAGTTCCAGGTGGGCACGACCTTGTGCGTCTCGGCCTTGGTCGGGTACCACGACGGCGTGACGTAAGCCTGCGGCCCGTGGAATACGACCAGGCATTCGCGGCCCGAAGCAAGGTCGGCAAGCTGCGGGTTGGCGCGGGCCACATGCAGGCGCAATACGCCATGCGGTCCTTCCGGATACAGCAGACAGGGAATGTGGTTCGCCATCAGCCCGCCCTCCCCGCTGGTCATGAGCACGCCCAGCGGATGGGCGCGGATGAAATCGTGCTGGACTTCGGGCGAGTCTTCGCGAAAGGCGGACGGCAGGTACATGGCGGGTTCGGCGGTAGCGGCTGAAAACCACAACATACCGCCATCGTGGCTCCATTTCCAGGACCAGCTGAGGTTCTTTTCATGGAGCCAGCGGCATCAGGCTAGCAAGCGCTTTTCCAGCAGGATGGTGGTGAAGCCGCTGTCCCATTCCTCGTCAGGATAGGTATCGATCTCGGCATAGCCGTGCTTGCCGTAGAACTGGCGGCTGCGCATATTGAAGGAATCCGTCTCCAGCCGCGCCTGAGCAAATCCCGCAGCGCGGATGGCCGTTTCCATCCAGGCCAGCAATGCGCCGCCGACACCCTGCCCTTGCCTTGCGGGATGCACATGCAAGGCCCAGATGAAGTCGTTTTCCCAATCCGCCATGCCCGCCAGCACGCCGTCGATTTCGCACACCATGAAAAGACTGCCCCTGGCGCTCACATACTGGCCCGTCTTGCCGCTTGCGCGAAACTGGGCGTCCCTTTCCGCCGTCATTTCCGGCATCCACGTGCTTTCGTAGGTGCGCATCAGCAGGTCTTCGAGCAAGACTGCGTCCTCAGGCCGGCTCGGCCTGATCATGAATTTCTGTTGTTGGTCCGTCATGCGCGGCAGTGTAGCAATGCCGCTCCCAAGGAGATGCGCGCGCTTATCGTCGCACGCGTTCGTATGCCTGGTTCATGCGATCCCGCGCCCCGGTTTCGTTGGCGTAGGCGCGGTCATAGTTGTCCAGGCAATCCTGGGTGGGATTCGGCCACTTGATCGCGGCGATCGCGGCGGTGAGCTCGTCGCGGGCCCGCTGCCAGTCCTTGACGGCGGCATACCATTGCTTGGCGGTGTCCATAGTTGTCTCCCTATGTTCACTCGTCCATCGTAGTCCCGCGGCGGCTTTCCGCGGCAGCTATTACGGCTTACCCGCAATGGAGTCTTCCACGCCCCGCCGATCTTTCGTTTCAGTTTTCCCAAAATGGAATTCTGCTTTGCAGCGAAACGGGGCTTCCACCCCTGCCAAAGCGGAAAATCCGGCGCGAAACGGGGCAATAATTGGGCCGCCCGCGACACGCGCACGGCCTTTCCATCTGCCGCGCCGGGCGCCATTTTCAGGAAGAGAAGAATATGAAGATCCGTCTCGCTCTGGCCGCCTGCTGTGCAGTGATCGGCCTTGCCGGCTGCACCAACCTGCCCAAGCCGCAGAACTATTCCACGTCCCTGGGTGAAAACCAGAGCCGGCTCAAGCAGGATCCCGACTGGAGCGCTGGCATGGTCTGGGTGCGCCCCGGTCCGCCCATCGGCAGCCAGTACCAGAAAAAACTCATTCTGGAACCGGTGCAATACATCCAGGGCGACCGACCGGACGAGCTGGACATGAAAGCCGATAGCGCCATGCGCGAGCGCGCGCTGGCCTACCTGAACGAAGCGATCCGGCGCGAGTTCGAACAAGCCGGCTACCAACTGCTGACACGGCCCGCGCCACACGCAATGCGCCTGAGCGCCGCCATCACCGGCACCTTCCGCAACGAGCGCGACCCCAGGATGATGGAATACATCCCCATCGGCTTCGTGATCGGCCAGACCGTCAAGGCGGCCGGCTACCGCGACCAGTCGGCGCGCCTGCTGCTCGAGGCCGCCCTGCGCGACGCCAATACCAACGAGCTGCTGATCACTTCGCTGGGCACGGTCACGGGCGGCAACCTCCCCGCTGACCGCAAGCCCACCGCGGACGACGTGCGCAGCGCCATCGACGACTGGGCGCGCAACGCGCGCGAACAGTTCGACCGCATCTGGCAGGAAGACCAGCCGGAAGCCGGTTAGAGGCTGCGCTCGCACCGACGGGAACTTCCTGTCAGAGTTGACAGGTCTTGATCCATCAAGGCGGAACAGAACGGGCCAAAGCGGGTCGAATTCATCGCGTTTTTCAACCGAAAATCACGATGTGATGAATATTGACGTCAACCCTCACTTACCCAGTGCCACGGCTAATGCTACTGTTCCGCCTGTGCAAGGAGTACATGCAATGGATCAGAAAACCAAGCCCTGGGCTTTTCCCAAGCCGCATCCGGAAAATACCCCGCGGGGCGAACGCAACAAACAGGAGTTCGACGCTCCTGCCCAAGACCCGAAACCCGCGCCCAAGCCACGCGCGAAGAAGGAGACGCCGGCCGCCAGCCGGGCTCGCACATGAGCCCGGCCGGGCGCCCCGGCCTGCTCCTCGAATAAGCTTATCCCGCCTGCCTATGGCCCAGCGCCCGCATTCGCGATCAATGGCGCGCGTCTCGCGGAAACCAGCATGGCCATGATCGCCGATCCGCCGCTGCGAGGCAGCGGCAAGATTACCGGAGTGTTCTTCGACCCTGCAGGGGAAATCGCGGCCGTGGCCTCCGAGTTTCCCCTGCTCGCGAACCCTCGCGCCCGCGCGGCGTATGGCGGCCAGACGTTGCGCTATCGCGTGGCGCTGTACCGCCACGGCAGTCCCATCCCGTTCGCGGCTTTCGACCAACTGCGCCATCCCGTCAACCACATCGCTTTCCATCCCACCCAATCCGTGGTCGCGATCGGCGCAGGCAGTTATGACGGCGGCTATCTGTTCGAAGGCGACCTGCTGGTGTGGGATTGGCGCAGCGGGCTCTCGCGCCGGTTCTTCCGCAACATCCCCGAAGTTGCGCATTGCGCCTTCACCCCCTCGGGCGACGGGATCGAGGCGTGGGTGCGGCCCTGGGACGAAGAATGGGAAGGGCTGCCCGACGATCCGCCCGACGCCGCATTCAGCACCTTGTTCGTCGTGCGCACGCCCTACGACGCGGCGACCTGGTCCGATGCCGGTCCCGGCGAACTGGAACTGTCAGGCAACGACATCGCGCCGGCAGAAGATCCCCCCGCGCCGGCGCCAGAGTCCCGCCTCGCGCAATGGCTAGGGCTGCCGCAACTGGGAAGCCGCAAGGCCATCCATGATCTTGCGTGGTTGGACGCCAAGCGCATCGCGGTAGCGCATGGCGGCTGCCTGCTGGAAATCCAAGACGTCGAAGACGGCCTGGTCGCCGCATACGCCGGCGCCGGCCATGGCGCCGAGATCATCCGGGCGGCGGGCATCCATGTACACGTCGTGGAAGCCTCGAAGCGGCCCGACATGAAGTGGCACCAGGATTCCCGGCTGTATACGCTGACGGACGACGGGCTGGACCTCGTCGGCGAGTACGACGGCGAATACACGTTCTCGGCCTCCTCGCAAGGCGTATTGCTGGGCCGCAGGAACCGCAACCCCGCAACCCGCAACGCGTGCGACCTGCTGCGCGACCTGGGCTCGGGCGCCGAACGGCGCGTGGACCTGGGCCACTACGACTGCTTCAATCACTACATCCGCATCAGCGGCGCGCCGTCGCCGTTCTGCGTGCAAGGCACGCCTGCAAGCTCCCACGAGGCCAAACGCCTGTGCATGGTCATGCCCGACGGCCGGGCCAAGCCGCTGTGGCCGGTGCTCAAGGCCAACGGCAAGCCCGACAGCCACGCCATGGAGCTTGCCGGCTGCTACGTCGACGACGCGCAAGGCGCTGGCCTGGTCATCAGCGGGCGGCACTACGCTCCCGCCGTCAACGTCGCCTGCGCCGGCTTCATTTACCGCAAACCGCTGGACCGTGACCGCGAACTCTGGCGACATTCCACCACTGCCTCCGCCAGCGCGGTCGTCTTCATGCCCTGCCCCGGGCTGATCGCCGCCGCGTTCCTGGACGGCGGGCTGCTGTTGCTGGATGCCGCGTCGGGCGAGATCCGGTTGCGCGCCAGGATGCGGCTGGAAGGCCTGCCTGCATTGGTCTTCGCGCTGGACGCCCATGAGGAAAAACTGGCTCTGGGAACGGCGGATGGCCGGATCTCCATCATCGCGGTCGACGAACTGCTGGCGCGCGGCGCGGCGCAGGACTGGGTGGAAATCGGCTAAGCGTAATCCCCTAGGCCCGCGGCCCGCGACTGCCGCTATCCTCGCGGACGTATCTATCCGCGACTTCCCATGACCCCTCGTCTGGATCTGTATACCCTGCAGGTGTTCCTGGCCGTGCTGGAAGAAGGCAGCATCGCCGCGGCCGCCGCGCGCGAACATATCGCGCCATCAGCGCTATCGAAGCGCCTGTCCGAACTCGAACGCGTCCTGGACGTCCCACTGTTTCAGCGCCATGCGCGCGGCGTCGAACCGACCAGCGCCGCACACGCGTTGGCGCGGCGCGCACGCACGCTGCTGCATCAAACCCAGGACCTGGCCGCCGAAATCCGCGACTACTCCGCCGGCCTGCGCGGCCGCGTGCGCGTCGCGGCTAACCTGTCTTCCATTGCGCAGTTCCTGCCGATGGAACTGCGCCGCTTCCTGACCCAGCACCCCAACGTGCAGATCGACCTGGAAGAGTCCGTCAGCGCCGGCGTCACCCGCGCGGTGATCGACAACGCCGCCGACATCGGCGTCTACACCCAATCCGACGACGAAAACGGGCTGGACATATATCCCTACCACCGCGACGTCATGGCGCTGGTGACGCTCTCGGGACACCCCTTGTCGCGACACCGGCAGGTATCGTTCGCCGATACGCTGGACTATGACCACGTCGGCATGCACCGGGGCAGCGCCGCGAACTATCTGTTCACGCGCGAGGCCGCGTCCATGAACCGTTCTCTGCGGCTGCGCTTCCAGGTCACCTCCTACGACGCGCTGGTGTCCATGGTGCGCGCGGACCTGGGCGTCGGCATCGTGCCCACCAAGGCCCTATCCGCCTATGTGTGCGACGCGCTCTGCATCATTCCGCTGACTGACGCCTGGGCGCACCGCCAGCTCAAGTTGTGCGTGCGCAGCAATGAATCGCTATCGGGCGCCGCCCGGCTACTGCTGGATCATCTGATCGCTGAAGCCGCAACGCAGCAATAGGACCCGCGAGCCTGCCCATGCGCGACGCCTGGCCCCCGAGCCATCGCGTTTCGCGATCCCCCGCCGAAGATTGACGATTTGTCCTGCCAGGGTCCATCGCAGAAGATGGTGGCCGACCACCCATGTCCCGGACATCGCCGCGCAAAGCCCTCGCGGGCGCAGGATCCGGGCGCCAGGAGACGACAAGCCATGAGCCTTCCAGACCGAGTCGAAATCGTGGAAGTCGGCATGCGCGACGGACTGCAGATCGAATCCGAGTTCGTGCCCACCGACACCAAGATCCAGATCCTGAACGCGCTGATCGACGCAGGCGTGCGGCACTTCGAAGCCACCTCCTTCGTTTCACCCCGCGCCGTGCCGCAGATGCGCGACGCGCAGGAAGTGCTGCAGGGCGTGCGCAAACGTCCGGGCGTGGTGCTGGGCGCGCTGGCGCCCAACCGCAAGGGCGTCGAACGCGCGCTGCAGTCGCAGGCCGACGAGATCGTCGTGTTCCTGTCGGCCACCGAGAGCCACAACACCAAGAACCTGAACCGCCCGGTCGAACAATCGCTGCGCGACATCGAGGACATCGCGCAGCTGCTGAAAGACCACCCCATCAAGCGCAAGGGCGCCATTGCCGTCGCCTTCGGCTGCCCCTTCGAGGGCGACGTGGACCTGGGCCGCATCCGGACCATCTTCGACCACTTCGCACGCCAGGGCTTCGACGCCGTGACGTTGGGAGACACCACCGGCATGGCCACGCCCCGACTGGTGCGCAACACGGTCGAGACGCTGCGGGCCGACCATCCCGGCGTCAAGATATCGCTGCACTTCCACAACACGCGCGGCATCGGCCTGGTGAACGTGGCGGAAGGCCTGCGCGCCGGCGTCACCTCCTACGAATCCTCGCTGGCTGGGTTGGGCGGCTGCCCGTTCGCGCCGGGCGCCACCGGCAACATCTGCACCGAAGACCTGGTCTACCTGCTGGACGAGATGGGCGTGGACAGCGGCGTCGACCTGGGCGCGCTGATCAAGGTAGCCCAGCGGCTGGAAGGCATCGTCGGCCGTGGCCTGCCCGGCCAGCTGATGAAGGCGGGGCCGCGCCTGCGCCTGCATGACTATGCCGTAGCCGCCGGCGCGATCGGCTGAGGAGCCCCCATGGACAGCAAATCGAATGGCGGCGCGGCCCTGGACCTGTCGGCGGTGCGCGAGACCGGCGTCAACTTGAACCGCCCCGAATGCGTGCTGAGCACGGCCGCGGGCGATCTCTACGTGTCGGACAAGGCCGGCGGCATACGCCACATCCTGCCCAACGGCGACGCGCGCCTGATCGGCGCCCAGTCCGGACTGATACCCAACGGCTTCGCCCTGTTGCGCGACGGCTCGTTTGCCGTCGCCAACCTGGCCGACGACGGCGGCGTCTGGCGCGTGCAGCGCGACGGCACGGCGGAGCCCTACATCATGGAGATCGACGGCGTGGCCCTGCCCGGCGTCAACTTCGTCTGGCTGGACGAGCGCGAACGCCTGTGGATCTGCGTCAGCACCGTGCGCCGCGGCGACCATCAGTTCCGCCGCGACATCGCCGACGGCTTCATCGCCGTGCGCGACGAGCGCGGCACCCGCGTCGTGGCCCAGGACGTGCATTGGACCAACGAATGCCGCACCGATCCGGACGGCACGCACCTGTACGTCAACGAAACCTTCGGCCGGCGCCTGCTGCGCTTTCGCATCGGCGCCAACGGCGACCTGAGCGAACGCGCCGTCATCACCGAATTCGGCAAGGGTACCTATCCCGACGGCATGGCGGTCGATGAAGAGGGCCACATCTGGGTGGTCAGCGTGGTCTCCAACCGGGTCATACGCGTCAGCCCGCAAGGGCAGCAGCAGCTCATGCTGGAGGACGGCGACGCCGCGCACATCGACAGGCTGGAAGCCGAATACCTGGCCAATCGCCTGAGCCGCCCCATGGTTTACGACAACCATAGCAAGCGGCTGCAGAACATCACCAGCCTGGCGTTCGGGGGCCCAGAGCGCAAGACCGCCTACATGGGCTGCATCAATGGATCCCGCCTGGCGGTGTTCGATTCGCCGGTCGCCGGGCTCAAGCCCGTGCACTGGAACTGGTAGGCCGGATCCGCATCCCGGAGGAGACATCATGCACAAGAAAATATCGCAGCAACTGGTCCGCGCCTCGGCAGCCCTGCTGGCGCTTTCGATCACCGCCGCCGGCGCGTTCGCGCCCGCAGGCCAGGCGCAGGCGCGGGAAATGAAGATCGCGACCATCGCCGCCTCCAACAGTCCCTGGGACCATGCCATGCGCGCCTTTGCCGAAGAGGCCGCCAGGCAATCCCAGAACGACCTGCAGGTGCACGTCTACACGGACGGGCAATTGGGCGACATCAGCAAGATCCTCTCGTCCATGCAGCTGGGCACGCTGGACATGGGCTACTTCGGCCTCGGGTCCGTGGTGTTCCTGCGCGGCGCCCAACCGCTGAACATCCTGTATGCGCCCTATCTGTTCAAGAGCGGCGAGCAGGCCGAGCGCATCATCAACAGCGACGAGTTCGCGCAGATCTTCGATGACGTGGCCAAGAAATCCGGCGTGCGGGTGTTTGCGGCCTTCGGCATACGCTCGCCGCGTGCGCTGCAGACCGTATCGCGGCCCATCAACAAGCCCGAAGACGTCAAGGGCCTGAAGCTGCGCATTCCCGCCATTCCCATCCTGAAGTCCACCTTCGAAAAGCTGGGTGCGCAGGTCGTGCCGCTAGGCATGACCGAAATCTACACCGCGCTGGGCCGCGGCATGATAGACGGCCAGGACAACGGCTTTGATCTTTCGATCCCGTTGCGCTTCCACGAGGAAGCCAAGTACTGGGCGGCGACCGACCACGCCTACGAGCTGACGGGCTGGTTCATTTCCGAACGCGTCTGGCAAGGCCTGGACGCCAGGCAGCGCCAGGCGCTGACCGAGGCGGCCAAGGCGGGCGGCAAGGTCGCCACCCGCCTGGACCAGGAGCTGGACGACAACGCAGTCAAGCTCCTGAAGGAAGCCGGCGTTACCTACACGCAGCCCGACAAGGCCGCGTTCAAGGCGGCGCTGGCCACCGTCTACCAGCAGTACGAAGGCAAGGATTGGCCGGCCGGCATGGTCGAACGCATCCAGAAGATGCAGGAGTAAGCCATGGCCGCGCCCATGCCCGCGCCGACCGTGCGCGCCTCGTCCCACGCGGCCTCCGGCTGGCGCGGCCTGGCGCTGAGCGCCGACCGCGCCGTGTGCTGGATCGGCCGGCTGGCGGTCGCCCTGACCCTGGCCATGGTGCTGGTGTTCTGCTTCGCCCAGGTCCTGGACCGCTATCTGCTGAAGACGCAGTTCGACGCCTGGGACCAGGTCGCGCGCATCGGCATGCTGTGGTGCGCGTTCGTCGGCGCGGCCATGGCGTTGCGCGAGCGCCGCAACGTGGTCATAGACATCATCGACCGCCATCTGCCGGAACGCGTGCGGCGCGCGCGCGACCGCCTGTTCGACACCTGCCTGCTGGCGCTGGCCGCCACCCTGTTCTACAGGGGCCTGGACGTGGTCGCCGTGGGCAACTTCCAGGACATCGTCGGAACGCCTTTCACCTACGCCGTCAGCTACGCCTCGCTGACCGTGGGCATGGTGTTCTTCATGCTGTTCCTGGCCCTGCGCCTGCTCATCCCCGACGCCCCCGCGCCGCAGGACGCCTTCGCGCGCGGCGAGCCCGACACTCCGGGAACGCATCCATGATCCTCTTCTCCGTCGTGCTTTTCGTCGTGCTCATCCTGGCCGGTCTGGACATAGGCTTCGCGATGATCACCGCCGCCCTGATAGGCATGCTGTTCAAGGGCGGCGGCGGGGTCGATATCGCCCAGGCGCCGCTATCGATGCTGGGCGGCATAGACGAGACCGCCCTGGTCGCGATCCCCCTCTTCATCCTGGCCGGCGAACTGATGAACCGCGGCGGCGTCACGCTGCGGCTCATCAACTGGTCCATGGCCATGGTCGGGCATATGCGCGGCAGCCTGTCGCAAGTCTCGCTGACCACCAACCTGGTCATGGCAGGCATCAGCGGCTCCGCCGTGGCCGACGCCAGCGCCATCGGCACCGCCATGATCCCTTCGATGAAGCGCGAGGGCTACCGGCGCGGCTACCCCGAGGCGGTCATCGCCTGCGGGGCGATGCTGGGTCCCATCCTGCCCCCGTCGATCCCGATGATCGTCTATGCGGTGCTGGCCAACCTGTCCATCATCCGCCTGTTCCTGGCGGGCATCATTCCCGGCTTCATGCTGCTGGCGGGCTACATGGCCATATGCGCCTGGCAGGCGCGGCGCCACGGCTATCAATCGCGTCCGCGGGCCAGTTGGCCTGAGCGCGCCAGGGTGACGCGCGCGTCCATCTGGGCCTTGATGATGCCCGTCCTGATCATCGCCGGCATACGCTTCGGCCTGCTGACGGATACGGAGGCCGCGGCGTTCGTGGCCGTGTACGCCCTGCTCGTGGGCCTAGCCGTGTACCGGGAACTGAAGCCGGGCGAGCTGGGATCGGCGTTCTACTCGGCCGGGCGCACCATGGCCGTGGTGCTGTTCCTGCTGGCCGCCGCCGGTCCCTTCAGCTGGCTGATCAGCGAATCGCGCGTCGCGGCCACCATCGCCAAGGGCATCCTGGGCATCTCCGACCAGCCCTGGGTGGTGCTGCTGACGGTGAACGTGTTCCTGATCCTGGTGGGCAAGATCCTGGAGCCGCTGCCGGCCATGATCATCACGCTGCCGGCGCTGCTGCCTATCGGCGCCCAGCTCGGCATGGACCCCATCCAGTACGCCATGATCCTGATCCTGAACCTGATGACGGGCATGCTGACGCCGCCGGTCGGCATCCTGCTGTTCGTCACGTCCGCCGTGGGCCGCACGCCGATAGGCCCCATCGTGCGCGAAATCGTGCCCTTCTTCATCTGGTCGCTGATCGTGCTCGCGCTGATCTGCGCCTTTCCTCCCCTGACCTTGTGGCTGCCGCGACTGGGCGGCTGACCAAAATCCAAGCAGATGCAAACCATGCCACTTACCGGAATCCGCGTCCTGGACCTGACCCGCATCATCTCCGGGCCGTACTGCACATCCATACTGGCCGACATGGGCGCCGAAGTGATCAAGATCGAAGCGCCCGGCGAAGGCGATCCTATTCGCCGCCAGGGCGTGCTCAAGGACGGCCTGAGCTGGTACTTCGCCAACTACAACCGCAACAAGCGGTCAGTGACACTGGACCTGTACAGCGCCGAAGGCAAGGACATCCTGCGCCAGCTGATACCCCACTGCGACGTCGTGATCGAGAACTACCGGCCCGGCATCATGGACAAGATGGGCTTCGGCGATGAAGCGCTGAAGGCGTTGCGGCCGGACATCATCCATTGCAGCATCAACGGCTTCGGCGCGTCCGGTCCCTATCGCGACCGGCCCGCCTTCGACTTCATCGCCCAAGCCATGAGCGGCTTCATGAGCCTGAACGGCGGCGAAGACGATCCGCCCATGCGCGCGGGGCCGCCCATCAGCGACCTGGCCGCCGGCCTGAACGGCGCGCTGGGCGTGGTGGCCGCGCTCTTGCGCCGCGAGCGCACCGGCCGCGGCGACTCCATCAGCGTCAGCCTGCTCTCCAGCATGATAGGGTTGCTCAGCTTCCAGGCATCGAACTACTTCGCCAGCGGCGAGCTGCCTCCGCGCACCGGCAACGACCACGGCATCGTCGCGCCCTACGGGCTGTTCGAGACGGCCGACGGCCAGGTCGCGATCGCCCCGTCCAACGATGCCATGTACGAGAAGCTGCTGGACGCGCTGGAACTGCCCGAACTGCGCGTGCATCCGGAATTCCAGGCCAACGCCGACCGCATGCTGAACCGCGCATCCATCAAGGCCGCCATCGAGGCCCGCACCCGCCAGAAGGAAAGCCACTACTGGATCGAACGCCTTAACCAGTACGGCGTGCCCTGCGGGCAGGTGCTGAACCTGCAGGAAGTATTCGACGACCCGCAGGTAGCGGACCAGCAGATGGCCATGGACGTCGCCCATCCCGATGGCCAGCAGGTGCGCATGCTGGGCTTTCCAATCAAGTTCGCCGAAGCGCCCTGCCAGGTCCGCAGCGCCGCGCCCGCATTGGGCGCGGACACCGATGCGGTGCTGGAGGAATTGGGCCTGTCGCGCGACCGAATCAGGGAACTACGCGAACAAGGAACCGTCTAGCCAAACAGGGAGCTTGAAACCGCCCGCCGCAACCGAATCCGCAGTACGCGTCAGCAGCATCCGCAGCAACCGACGTCTGGCGATCACGACCGGACGCGCCCACCAAGGAATGGAGACCACAACCATGCTACGTGCCCTAATGTTCTCGGCCTGCGCGCTCGCCGCCTGCGCCCCCGCCGCCGCGCAGCAGTACCCGAACCAGCCCATCCGCGTCATTGTGCCGTTCACGCCTGGCGGCGGCACCGACTTCCTGTCGCGCACCGTCGCCGCCAAGCTGTCCGACTCGGTCAAATGGAACGTCGTCGCCGAGAACCGGCCCGGCGCCGGCGGCACCATAGGCATCACCACCGCCGCACGCGCCAAGCCCGACGGCTACGAAATCGTCATGGGCCAGGTCGACAACCTGGCCGTGGCGCCTTCGCTCTACACCAAGCTGGCCTATGACCCGGTCAAGGACTTCGAACCCATAGGCATCGTCGGTGAAGCCCCCCTGGTGGTCGTCGCAAGCAAGAACGGGCCGTACAAATCCCTCAAGGACCTGATCGCCGCCGCCAAGAAAGCGCCCGGGACCATCAATTACGGCTCGCCCGGCGCAGGCACCATCACGCACCTGGCCGCCGAACTGCTGCAGCTCCAGGCGGGCATCAAGCTCGTGCATGTGCCTTACAAGGGATCGGGTCCGGCCATGGCCGACCTGCTGGGCGGGCAGGTCCCCGTCATTTTCACGTCCATCCCCTCGGCCGCGCCGCAGATCAAGGCCGGCAGCGCAGTCCCGTTGGCCGTGACCTCCCTCAAGCGCAGCCCCGCCATGCCGGATGTGCCCACCGTCGCAGAATCCGGCTATCCGGACTTCGACGTGCGCGTATGGTACGGACTGCTTGCACCCGCCAACACGCCCAAGCCCATCATCCAGACGCTGAACACGGAGCTCAACAAGATCCTCGCAATGAAAGACGTCCAGGATGCGCTGGCCGCGCAAGGCGCAACCGCCATGCCGACCACCCCCGCGCAGTTCTCCCAGACCATCGCCGCGGATTACAAGAAGTGGCGCGGCGTCATCCAGTCCGCCAACGTAAAGCTTGAATAGCCTTTGATCCAGGTCTTGCGGCGGCCATCGATCAATACCTCAAACCGCCGCAGCATTTCAACGCACACGCGGCCTCGAAAACAGCCTAGACCAAACGCATGCATCGCCTCATGCTTTTGCACGACGCTTCCCTGGGACGCGCCGCGCATGCGCTTGGATGATGGGCCGCAGCAGCATTGACAGGAATTTTGCCAGTCGAGACGATGACCTCAGCGCCACAGGTTTCAACGTGGCGCAAGTGAAGGAGGCTCATCATGTCAATCTCATGCAGACGACTGGAGGATGTGATTGCGGTCTCGGCAGCAGGAGACCAGTACCGGATCGAGCGACATATCATTCAAGAACCCGCGACGGACGAAAGTCCCGATCCACACATAGTGCTGCAATGCCGCCTCTCCACCGGCGGCGCCGTGATCTGGGAAGGGAAAGATGTGTATCGGCTGAAGTCAGGCGAAATCCTCAGGCCAGTGAATCGGCGGAAGAAGAAGAGTCCTTTTGAAGGGTAGCGAAGAAAAGCCCGCGGCTTGCGCCTGCGGGCTTTTGTTTGGGAGGCGGGCAACTGCCCGCCACAACGTGGCACTCAGGCCATGCTCAAGCCCGCGTGGTGATGACGAAAGTATTCCCAGCGGCCGGCGTACCGTAGTACGTGGCTCGCCACTGCCCCGACGCGGTGCTCTGTTCGCCCCACATCTGTCCCAGCGTTCCGGTGGTGGTCGTAATGTCGGCCTTGACCATTGCGGGTTGCTCCGCGCTGTCGCAGATCTTGTGAATCGTGAAGGACGGACCGGCGGTGAATCCGGAGCCAGCACAATTGATCGTCATACGGACGGAGTGGCCGTAGGAAACAATTTCGGTAGCGCTTGCCGCGTCGCCCCAACCGGACAGTGACACAGCCACCACGTCATTGAAGATTCCGGGATTCAGCATGCGAATCGAGTGGTTTCGTCCAACCAGCACTGATCCGTATTCCAGCTTCAGGTCCGTGCCCATCCAGTGTGGGCAGCGGCTGTCGCCATCCGGGCCGACGATGTAATTTCCTTCCACCAAGACGCCGCCTACTTTTCCCAGCGTCTGGCCAGACAGAAAAATCGGGATGCGGTCGTATGTGCTGTTTCCTCCGGCGTCGCCCGCGTTGTAGACCATGTTGCCGCGCAGAACGGTGTCATACACGCCGCCTGCGCCCACGTCCCAGCCCACGACCAGCGCATGCTTACCCTGTCCCCTGAGGGTGTTTCCCACGATCTCGTTGCCGACCGTGCTTACAGCGTTGCCGCCCACCGTGCAACCAATCCCGAACGTGGCGCCGCCAACCAGGACGTTGTCCGTGATCCTGCAAAATTGACTCATCACGCCGATCAGGTCGCCACACCCAATAGTCGCCAGTTCGTTTGTCAGCGCCGGGGAGCTACCTTCTGGATCTATCGTCAATTGCGTGTCGCTGATTCTCGCCATGATCCGGAATTCCCTGCCTCCGTCGATAACCAGCACTTCGCCTATTCGCACATTCGTGAACTTCGGCCCCGAAATCCACGTCACGGTGGCGCCGGTCAGGTTCACGCGCAGCCTGGCATCGCGTCCGCCGATGATGGGGGAATAGATCGTATTGTTTGAAATGATGGTGTAGTCCGCGGCTCCGAGCAGTATCGCTCCCGCGCCCGGGCGAACGATCCTGTTCTGAAGAATCAGATGCCTCGCCTCCTGCCCCACGAATCCATACACGCCGATGGCATGCATGAACGTGTCCTCGATGTGATTGCCGACGACGCTCATGCGCGCTGCGCTGCATGTGATGCCGTATCCGCAGCTGCCAACAAGCACGTTGTCACGGACCGTTGCGTCATCGGCCCCACGCACATGCACGAGAACCGCGTTGTAGTCTGCAGCATTGGTGCCGCGGTTGCCGTTGACCGTGCATCCGCGCAGCCCGGCGCCATGTGCGAAACCGAAGTCGATCAGAATAAGCAGATTCAGACCGTCCGGCTGCGTGATAACGGTCTTGCCGTCGCCAACCAGTTCCACGCCGGCGCGCATCTGGATAGACGAATTTATGACGTAGGTTCCGCCGGCGCACTGCACCTGACCGAGCCCGCTGTTGAAAGCCACGTCCAATGCGGCTTGAATGGCCGCACCGTCGATGGATTCGGCCAGGGAGGTGACGAATGGGTAATCGACTTGGGCGGCCGACAACGTGGCGTAACGCTCCGCGAGCGTATGGAGCGTGCCATCCGCGATCGGGCCATGGTCCTGGACTTGAACAGAATACCCAGTCATGTTGCCCGGAGAACTGGAAGTGCGAGGTTCCGGAAGAACGGTTGCATCATCATCGACATGATGCTTCATTGCTGCCGAATTCTCGGCCGAGCGCTTCAGTTGCTGTAGGGAAAGAGTTCTGATCGTCATGTGATATCTCCGGGAAATTTGCCGCTGCTGGGCTAGGGGGCATTCTCTGTTCGCGTATCCGGTCTACATGGCTTTCTCCTGGATGGACGAAAAAAAGCCCGCGGAGTGCGGGCTATCTGTTGCAGCATGACCTAGCGGATCGCAGCCTCACGACGGGCCGAACCGGGATTTCTCCCAGCTCTGCACCGCCGCACGTTGCCGTGCCGCACACTCTCCGTACAACGCAACCAGCGCGATATAGCTGCGCGCCAGATCGTCCCAGCTATCGCTCGTCACCTCGGGCACTGGCGGGCACGGCTGCGCCAGGTTGGCCGGCAGAATTGGCCAGGCGGCCGGCCTCGTTGATGTGGCGCAGCCGCTCAGCGTCAATGTGGCAGCCAGCAGGTAAGGGACTCTGGACTTCGACACGGGTGTACCTTTCGATGATCTTGGGGCTGGCGTCGCGCAATGCGGCAAGCGCGACTTCCAGGGATTCGGAGATTCCGCCCAAGCGCGCGGTCTGGCGCTGGAACTCGGTGAGCTCGGCCAGCGTATAGTCGGCGTTTGCCCGATCGACTCCGGCGCGGTACTGAACGGCGCCATACCAGCGCACACACAGGAAGACGGCGGCCACCAGGACGGCGCCGATCAGATACGGCGCCAACGCGCGCAGCGATGCGTTCATGCGCGACCCTTCCAGTTGCGTGGAATCTGGAAATGCGGGCCGTCTTTGAGCGTTTTCCAGTCGCCGCCCCACTCCACCGGCACGCCGAGCTCGGCCGCGCAGGCTTTGACCACCTGAGCCAGATCGGCGAAGGCCTGCCAGTTGTTCCAGGGAATCGCTCCAGCGATCAAAGGCGCCAGGTCGACGGCATGGCTCAAACCATCCGCCTGCGGCAAGTGGTAGCTGGCCAGCGTCTGGCTGGCACCCTTGGCTACGTTCTCGCGCTGTCGCGCGAGGGTTCGAACGCCTTCCACCACGGTGAAATCCATCGGCGTGCGCTGAATCGCCAATTTGACGATTGCGGCCAGGTCAGGATGTACGCCAACCAGACGGCTCAAGCTACGTTGGGACAGCTGAAACATGCCCACGGATGTAGTCTCCGGACGAATGGAACCATGCACCTCAAACCCCTTTTCCGCGTACCCGGTCGATTACAGCCTGCCACAGCGCGCCGATGGGGACCGTCTGTACCACCTCCCATCCGCGGGAGACGATGGCCATGCCGAACATGCCGGTCGGAAAGCCGGCCAACCCTTCTGGGATGCCGAGCAGCAGTGCCAGATACGGCGATGAGTAATAGGCGACCAATGAGCCGCTACCCGCCATGCTTAGACGCGCCGGCCACGACCCCTGCAGGTAGCGCATGGATACCACCGCGCCCAGCACGCCTGCGAGTTTTGCCGCAAGGGCGTCGAAATCTTGGAGGTCCAATTTCGCCTCCCTCATGGAAAAAAGCGCCTTGCGGCGGACTGGCATTTGATACCGGTTGAACCTGAACGACGCAGCTACGCATCCGTGATAGTGAATGAGCTGCCGGACTTGGTAATGGTTTTCACGTCCCTTTCCGGGTCATTCATATATGCATGGGCCGATTCTTCCGGTACCGGCAGGCCGTCTACGGGCCAGGAACCCGACTCCCGATAGCGGGACCGAAGGACGAATGCATAAAGCGCTCGGGTGTTGGCATCAAAGACATAAGGGAGAGCGGGATCGTAGTCCAGGAATTCGGTCTGGATTGGTTGGATGATCTCGGCCATGCTAGTTTCCTATGGCGATGAAATAGAATTCCGGCGCCTGTCCGGTTTCATAGCTGGTGCACCCGACTACCTGCAGCGAAGAGTTGGTGAAAGACGCGACGCTGATGCTATCCATGACATTCGGACTGTTTTGGATTTGCGGTATTGCCACCCAAGCGGCCGTCGGAAATGCCAATGGAAACGAGACAGAAGCAGATCCGGAGTAGTAGCTGCCGGTCGCAGTACCCATGTTCACGCTACCGCGTCCCCACTGGATAATGACACCACCAAGCCAGGAAGGCAGCGCCAGGTATCCGTTGATGCCCAGCGACATCGCCACGCCGAGCCGTAATTTTCTCGGCGTCACAATGGTCGCGTCATCGGCACCGGCATTCGTCTGCGCCGGCGTGGCAACCTTGGCGACGCCTATCACGCTTTCGGTGGCTTGCACCACCTTTCTTGCGATGGCCTGGAATACCTTGAACGGCGTCATCGCTCTTGTGTCATCCGTGCCTACCTCTGCTTCCGCGGTGGAGGCTATCCCCGCAGGCAGCGCGATCCAATTCGCCCCACCCGCATCCGGGTTTGCGGTGTTGTTCTCCACCAGGTTCAGCCAGTAGCCTGCGCCGACCGACTTTCTCAACATCGCGCCCTGCGGATACCCGCCGACGGCTGTGCTGAATGCAGAGTCATAGGGATACGCCCCTCCTGCCTGTTGCCATCGTGCGGCAGCGCTAAGAAAGTTCAGGATGCCATTGAAGTCAGCACCGTATGGCGGGACGCCACCCGCAGCCAACGGTGTCATCGTCAGCGGCGGAAAGCCATCCGTGAAAGACGCCGCCCCCGGCGTCACGCCAATCTGCGACTCAACCGGAATAGTGTTCTTCGTCCCGCTTTCCGCAAACGGGACGGCCGATTTGATAGGTGCATTGCTAGCTTGCATTGATAAGCCCCGAAGAAGTGAAAAGTACGCCCGAGCCGAACGGCTGCATCAGCGCCTCGTTGAATCCGAACGTAGTAGAAAGATCGACCTGCAGGATGTTCGCCAGCACCGCGGCCGGCTTGGGTATCGCGCCTGACTGAGTCAGGATGGCGATTTCGTGCGGCGCCAGCGCGAACTCGAACACGTAGCGGAATTCCATCCTCCCGGTGTCCGACACGTAGCAACGCCCCCGCCCCGCAAAGAGGTTCGACAGCAGCCGGTTCAAACTGGGCGACGTGCAATCCGAGATATTGGCCAGCGCCTTGACCAGGATCAGCGTGCGATACGCGTCATCGGCAAGCCGATATGTCTGCGTGGCCTGCTCGCCTGTGTAGAACGGCGCCTGATTGAAGGGCTGCCAATTCAGCGCCTCGTCAAACCCCAGATAGGTGACGTCTCCCGGTATCGTCAGCATCCGGCCGACGTCGACGATCCTGCCCCAGATGTCCAGCCCGAAGCCCTGCGCGGTCTCGACGTTCCAGACGAAGTCGTGGAACGCGTCGAAATCGGCGTCGGGGTTGATGTAGTCATCCATGTTGTTGATCAACTGGACGAGGGTGGGGCTGTTGGCATACTGGCTGATGAGAGTCCGGGCCGCCAGCCCCGGCTTAGGCACGACGCTCATATCAATGTCACCGCAATATCGTTGGCCGTGATCGTGGGCCGGCGGTTGATCGGAACGGCCAGGCTGGCGGCCGATGGCGTATCGGAGCCCAGAAGCAGGGACAGGATGGAGACCACCGGGCTGAGCACCGAAATGGGCGCGTAGTAGCGGCTGGCATAAATGGTCGATCCGATGCGTGCGCGCTGCCCGCCATCTCCGCCGTTGAAGGCGTCCATGATCGCCTGCTTGGTCAAGGCAACGATGTCCGACGGCAGGGCCGGGTTGTCCGCCAGTTGCACCGCGAAACGCACGGGCAACGCGGCAGGGGTTTCCCATGTCACGACATACGACGGGTAGGGATAGGCATATCCCTCCTTGTCCTCCACGGTGTACGAGGTGTTGCCGTTGTAGTCGGAGCCATTGCTCTTCTTGCGCCAGATGGCGTCCGCGATGTCCGCCGCCTCGCCGCCCGTTACCGCGACCCAGATGGAGTGCGGACGCAGGACGACGCCGCCCACCGTCTTCGGCACGGAGAGATCGTTCTCCGTCACGTAGGCGTCGATGACGCCCTCCACGTTCGCCACGTTGGCGTAGATTGCGGGGATCGAGCCGCGGGCGTTCAGCGCCACCGACTGCCGCCGGCGCTCCTCGAACTCGGCCCGGCTTTCCACATGGCTGCCCACCGTCCCGGCATCCGCGTTCGACACCGAGTCCCAACCGGGAATGGCCTGATAGATCTGGTTCAGTGCGCCAGGCGCGCAATCCACCGGCCCGTCGACCGAGCAGGCGAATGGCAGGTCGACGCGTCCGCTGGCCGGTATCGTTCCCGCCTGCGTGCACAGGTACAGATTGCCATCCACCGCCTGCGCGCGCGCGCCCACCGGTATCGTCACGCCCGCCAGGCCCGTGCAGGTGGCGATGACGGCGGTGGGCGTACCGGGCTTGCGGTCCAGGAAGTAGATCCGCCCGATGGCGTCCTGCATCCGCCCTTGCGCATAAGCCGGGTCGACCTGGTTCACGTAGGCCGCGAACTCGTTGTTCTTGTCGCCGACGATGGCGGTGGTGCTGGAGGCCAGCTGGCCCTGGGGAGTTTCCAGCGCGGGATTCAGCCCGCCACCGAAGGCCGCGTCCATGTCGGACAGGACGCCGGCAAGGATGGCGGATTCGTTGGGCAGCACCAGCCCTTCCGGCGTGAACTGCACGCGCGGCACTTTCGAGATGTTCGGCATGGTTTCCTCAGAAGCTGACGGCTTGCGTCGTTCCGTCTTGCAGGGTGATTGCGACATAGCCCGCCAGGGCGCGGTCGGTATAGGAGGTCAGCGTGCAGGCCGCGTCGGCCACGTCCGGGACCGTCAACGCGGCTCGCCGGACGTGTTCCCGCACCAGCGCCAGCGGCGGCTGATGGCCCAGGAATTCTTCCCAGTACGGAACGCCCGAGGCGGTGTTGTAGAACAGCTCCCCCTTGAAGAGCTTGATGGCGCTGGCGACGTCTTGCGCCACGGCGTAGGGCTTGGACGCCAGTGCGATATTCCCCGCGGCATCGAGCACCAGGTCCCAGGCCGTCCGGTCTAGCAGCATCGTGTTCAATTGGGCGCTCCTGTGTTTGCCGGCCCGCTCTGCACGCCGGAATGCGTGTGGGTGCTGCCCACGTCCTTGCCGTTGTTGCGCAGCGTACCCAGCGTGTGCATGTCGCCCTGCCAGGTAGACGTGCCGCCGAAGGATCCACCGCCTTGTTGCACCGTCCCGTTCAGCACGATCCGTGGAGAATTCAATGCGCACTGCGCGCTGGCGTTCAGTTCGATATTGGGCGCGGCCACCGTCACCTTGGAGGGCGACACGATGTGTATGCCGTCCGCCGTGAACTGCACGTACTGCACCGGGGTTCCATTCAGCAGACCGCCGAAATACAGCCCGTCCGCCATGTCGTGGGAACGCCAGGAACCGGGGTTGTTCTGCGCCTTCGAGGTCTTCACCAGCGAGATGTCCCGATTCGCGAAAGCCGCCATCCCGATATCCCCGACCTTCGGGTCCAGGATGACGGCGTCCGCTCCGCCCTGAAGGCGGAAGTAGGGAAGACGATGCAGGACGCCATGCGGCACGGCATTGCCGGCCCCATCAAGCTGGTTGACGAGCGGCTGCACATCGACGAAGCCCACGGGCGATAGCCCGCCTGCATTCGTCACCGACACCACCTTGACCAGCGTCGCCGTGCTGACTCGGATCAGCGCCTGGCTGATCAGGAACTGCAAGGCGCCGAACTCGCTGTCGCCCTGGCCGGCTTGCGCCAGCCCTGCGTATCCGTATTGCTCAGGCATTGAGGTTCCTTTTGCACACCGCCACCGACTGCCAGACGCCGCCGGGGACCTCCGCATCCAGCTTGTGGGACAAGCTCACAATGATCCACTCGCCATGCGCGGGTTCGACGGTGCTGATGACCTGCACTCTTTTCCCCAATCCGAGATGCGGGTTGTAGAGCGTCGTCAGTTGGAGCCCCTTGCTCGTAAAAGCCGGATATCCGCTCAACCCCGTTTCCGGGGCCACGAGAATCGGATCGCCCTTTCTGTATCCGCCCTCCGGCCAGACTGACAGGACGCCGCGGTCTATCGTGAAGTTGACCCGGGCGGCCTTCGCGCAGCTGCGCAATTGGTCCATGTCGGTTCCGGAAAAATAAGGATCGGCCAACACATAGTCCTCCCCGCTTTTTTCGCCCTTGTATCCCATCGATTCAGCGATATCGCACATGATTTCTTGCGCTTTTTTTGCACCGGGAAACGACCTGGCGGATGCGGGCTTCACCTGCTTGGCCCCGGCCACCTCGGCCTTGACCGTGAATACGCCCCCTGCGGTCGCCTTGCCCTCTGCACCCATTCCGTAGCCAGCCCAGGCCTCAACGATGTCCCCCTCGTAGACCAGGCAGGGAGCCCCGGATTCCCCCCCTGCGTCGATCCGGACAAGATTCTTTCCCCGGCGTTCCGTCATGACGGGCCCTATCGTCGTCAGCTTGTTCATCAGGTCTTGATTCAGTCCGTGGATCAGCAGGGTCATCGGACTGTTTTCGAAGGTCGTATAGGCAGGAATGGTCACCGACATCCGGTAGCCGCTGAGCGTTACTTCCGGCCCCTGCTCGTCGCCGAACTTTCCTTTACCCAGGCTGATGGTCACGTCCAACCGGCGCTTGATGAAGCTCATAGTTCCAGCGGCTCCAGGTAGGCCAGGACGAAGCGCGATCCGAGATCCTGATACTGCGGGTCGGCGTGGCCCTGGGTGTCCACAAAGGCCAGATCCCCAACGAAGCCCAGGTAGGCAGACCGCACCAGCCGTACTCGATCATGGCAAAGCACCGTCGTCACGATGGGCGCATTGTCGAGTTCAAGATCCAGATAGAGTCCCGTCGACTTCTGGTAGACGGCGATCTGGCAGTTCTGCCCGGACAGCACGACGCTGAGCATTTGTGCAGGAACGGGCCTCAAGGGAATTCTCTTCATTGGATGGGCTCCAGATCGGCCACCTTGTTCTGATCGCGCCGGGGATAGGCGTCAATCTCGAACGCCTGTACCTGGCCATTGCTAACTTCATTCGCGCCGCTGGGGTCCTGCGTGGCCGGCGATAGCTGGACGGCCGTCTGCCGGACTTCCTGCAGAGTCAGTTCAACGATCAGGAGGCTGGAGCCGTTCTTGTCGGCGCGGGTGTATGAGTACTTCACCAGGTTGGCCGACGGATAGACGATCTCTGGCGTCGCCACTGAGTACAGCTCCGTGCTGCCGACGATGCGCTCCAGCACGGACAACATGACTTTGCGTGACACTGGATCGCCGCCATGCGCCAGCTTGATGGTCGCTTCGAACGGCGCATCGACCTTGTTGAAGGACGCGAATCCGCCCTGCTCAACCGGATGGCTGGATATCTGGCCGCTCTGATTGAAGGTAATTCCAAGGAACGTCTCGAAGACCAGCATCTGCCGCCCATCGACGCCATACAGCCCCCAGCGAGGAGGACCGAAGATCCTGTCGGTCAGCGCCGCAAGTTCGAAGCTTGCCGGTTCGGAGACCGAAGGAAGGAACGCGGCGCGAAAGACTGCGGGGACGCCCGGACTGCTCGGAACATCGGGAAAAGGAATAAGCGGCATCAGAACATCCCCGTATTGCCTTGTTGGACGAGATTCTGGGAGCGCCCCACACGCCCCAAATCGCGAGCGACTCCCTCACCATCGGTCGCCTGCGTCACAACCGTAATGGGGCCGTGGATATGGGTTTCGGACGTATTGCTGGTGGTTGCCGTGCTGCTCGGGATGGCGGCAGCGCTGGCTTGGGCGACTGCGGCCGTCGTAGCCGCAGCTGCGGCGCCTCGTTCCTGATCTTCGAGGAAAAGCGTCCCATAAATTGCCCCGGCAGCGGCGGCGAGCTTGCGCTCTTCGCTTGAGCTGGCCCCTTCGGACTTGTTCAATCCGAAGTGGCGGTACACGGCCACGCTGGCCTGGGCCGGGGTGGTGGCAGCGGCCAGATGTACTCCCGCCCTGCGCCTGGTGCTCTCCAACTCACTGGCGACGAAATCCAGTTGCTGTTCAACCGTGGACTCGCGCAGGTCCATGCCATATATGCGCTTGAAGTCGGCCTGGCGTCGCGGATTCCATAGTCCGATGCCGGCGGAAACGCCATCAGCGCCCACGGCCCTGGGGTCCAGGTTGCTTTGGGCCTGCAGGTTGGCCACCACCCCCACGGCCGCCTCCCGGGTGTAGCCCTTCTTGGACTCGAAGTACCTGACCGCATCGAGAACCTCTTTACTCCTCAGCGCGGGATTGTCCCTTGCTGCCAGAAATTCGGCTTCGCCTACGTTCGTGTCCTTGCTATTGAACAACAATGCGATGCCTGCCGCGACAGGTCCTGCCGCTCTCAACGCCGCAGGTCCCAAGCCTCTCAACGCACCCAGTCCACGCGCCGCGCCTGCGCCACCAAGGGTTCCGAGAGCCGTAGCCACGGCCCCCAAGGCAGATGCCAGGCTCAGCAGCGAATTTACCCAGGAAAGAATCTTGAGCGCCCCCAGCGCTAGCAGGACGTTTTGCCATCCTCCCACCGCCTGCGCCGCCGAATCGACTGCATCAATGAACTTCACGATGGCCTGCGCCGCGCCGTCGACCCACTCGACGATTTCGTCTCGGTTCTCAAGCAGATAATCGCCCCAGCCCTGTGCGAGCGAGATAAGCCGCTCGAACGCCGGCATGAGCGCCAGCAGCACCCTGACGCTCACCGATTCAAAGGTATCGCGCAGATCCAGGTAACGGTCGCGCAGCTGCGAGGCAGCTTGCGCATCGCTACCGGAGATGGCGGCGCGCTTCTCCTGGACCTGAAGCAACCGCTCGAGCTCATCGGGCCCGCGCTTGAACAGATTGAACAGGCCCTCGTTGATACCCATGTCCTGGGCGGCCAGCGCGGCCTGGGCCCTGTCCTTCTGGTAAAGATCGGCAATGATCCTCGACCTGGCCAGAAGGTAGGTGTTCCCGTCCTTGAGGTCGCCGACATTGCCGCCGTTGCGGAAGAACCCGGGTAGCGAGTCCGCGGCGGATCCGCGGTTGAATCTGGCTACCTCGACCGAGGATTCCCTCAATTGGGCGGAAATGGCTTCCGCAGTTCCGCCTGCCCGCTCGGCCGCCTTCTGCCACGCGGACAGCCGCTCGGTGCTCATATCCAGATTCTGGGCCGTTTGGCTCAGACCGGCCGCACCGGAGTAGCTGTCCGCCGCAAAACGCTTCGGATCGAAACCCGCGGTGACGAGCAAGGCGTCGATGATGGTGGCCATGCAATTACCTCGGTTCAGCTAGGACGCGCCTGTTGTGTGCGTCCACCGCAATCACCTCAAGCAGGTTGTACAGGTCTTCGGCACCGTAGACCGTCTGCAGGTCGTGCAGCAGGCCGGGGTACCGGGAAATCACCACGCCAATGATCCGGGGGATATTGGCGTAGCGAATCAGGCGCGCGCCGCCGTCGTGGACTTGGAGCCCGAAGTCGATGGAACGGCGGCCGTAAAAAAATCCAGGTGCAAGCCCAGGACTTTCTTGCGCAGCGTGAACAGGGTCGCCACCTCCTCGACATCGCCTGACATGAGCTCGCGCGTCACGTTCGGGCTGGGCTGGATCTGGACGCAATCCATCATCTTTTCCAGCAGCGGCTTGGCGCTCTCGAAAGGCAGCTTGGCGATGGCCTTCATGCCCATGGCGGCCACGCCGGCCAGCCCGGCCTCTGCGATGTTGTCCGGGATTTCCACCCCGGCGTTCATCAACGAAAACAGCGCCCGACCGGCCCATTCCTCGGCGTCGTAGGCAGAAAGCTCCGTCAGGATGAACACCTTGCCCTTGTCGCGCCCTTCGGCGCCGATGGTCAGGGTTATTTGCTTTCTGGCCATGTCACACCAGCGCCGGAGAGACGTTCTGCCAGGTGATCTGGAACGCCATGGGTTGGAGCATCGCCTTGGCATCCGGCGCCGGCGGAATCTGCGTCAGCACGCCGCGGGTCAGCGTGTACTTGCGGTCGATCGACGGGATGTTGAGGGTGCCGTGTGCATAGAACACTTCGCGGGCCGTTTCACTGGCTGCCATCCAGATCTCGAAGACGCGCATGGACGGGGAATCGGGCTGGATCGTGATGGTCTGCACGCGGGGAACCGGCACGTAGCCGGCCGACATGCGGCCGTCCACGCCCATGGTTACCTGCGCGGGCTTGGCAGCCTCGAAGGTGAAGGCGCTGTCGGAAGCGTAGCCCTCGATCTTCTGCGGCACCGGAAAAACGCCGCCCACCGCAAGCATCAGAACCGAGTTGGCACTGGTCAAAGTCGCCATGTTGAATCCTTAAAGAATGGCCAGCGAGGCCAGGGTGATCTGCTGGACGGAACCGCCGTCCAGGTACCAGAACGTCATGGGCGGGGTGCCGCGGGCCTCTCTCACCTGCGGCGTCGCGTCCTTGATCTGCAGATACCAGCCGCGGGTCTGGAGCGTGTCGGAGATATCCACGCCGGCCTGGCTGTTGATCTGCGCCTTCTGCTGGCTCGACAGCGTCACGCCGGCGCGGATGGCGCCGAAGTTGACCGCGGCGTTGATCGGGTCCAGGCAGGCAGCGTCGATCAGCGTGTAGCCGTCGATGTTGTAGGGAATGGCGTTCACCTGGGTCAGCAGCGTCATCAGCGCCTGCTGAAACGCCGCGTTCAACCAGATCTGGTTGACGTAGGTGTCGACCCATTTCCAGTTGCCGCTGATCTGGCCCGGGTACAGGAAGCGGAAGCGGTCGTTGCTGGTGGCGTAGTCGCCGTAGAAGTTGTAGCCGTTGTCGATCAGCGTCTGAGCGGTGGTCGCGTCAGTCACGGAGAACGCGAGGCCCGACTGGCCCTTGAACGCCAGGGTGGCGCGGCCGTTGGTACGTTCGAAGTCGAGCGATGCAACGGCGCCCAGGACGAAGGCTGCATGCAGCACGTCCTTGTAGACCGGCACGGAGCCCGAGTATTCATTGGCGCTTACGACAGCCGCCCAGTTGGACGTGTTGCCCTGCTGGGTAGCGGTGATATCGGTGTCCCAGCCGACGTAGGCGTAGCGGTCGCCCTGGGCATTCGTCCACGCCGAAAACGCCACTTTGCCGGCCGTATCGGGCTCGAAGGTCGTCATGAACGCCGCCCAGTTCTGGGTCAGGTCGGTAATCCGGCCCATGTCCACCGCTGGAATGCCGGCCGCGGCACCCAGCGACACCTTGGCGCCAGCGGCCTGCGTCAGCTTCAAGCCCGACGCGAGGGTGCCGCTGCCATAGGAGATCGTGCTGGCGACGCCATCGGTGGCCGAGACGATCACGAAAGCGGCACGCTGCGCATCGTAGGTGCAGGTGGCGCCCATGGCGGTGAACCCGGCTTCGATGATCGTGGCGGCGTTCGAGAAGCTCGTTGCCGTCGACAGGTCGATGCTGGCGGAGGTCTTCGCCACGCCGTCCACGGTCACCGTCAGGATGCCGGACAGCGCCTGCAGCTGGGTCAGCGTCACCGCGGCCATCGAGCCGCCGCGCAGATAGGCGGAAACCGCTGCCGCCGGATACTGGGCATACAACAGATTGCCCGGCTTGCGGGTCGAGGTGTCGAAGCCGTTGAAGTAGACGTCGGCCAGGGCGGCCTCGGTCGAGGTCGGACCGAAGAAGCGCTGTACGTCGCGCGGGGTCGCGAAACTCTGGACGGTGCCGATGGGGACGGCGGTATCGTGGGTCAGGATCAGGCCGTTCAAATCGAGCGCCGATCCGCCGGCGGAGATCACGCCAGGCACTACCTGGACGATTTCACTGGCGGGAATGGACATAGGATTAAGCTCCCGTAGGGTAGGTGGTGTCGGCCTCGATGAGGCCCACGTGAAGGTGGTCCGCAAACTGCTGCGGCACGCTGATGGAAGGGTTGAACTGCAGGACGGCGTCGAACCACCACCGCTCGAAGGTCTGGCTTTCCCCGCTCTCGAAGGGCACTTGCTTGAGCTCGCCCGCGTACAGCGGCTGAGTTCGTCCCAGATTCCCCAGGAACTCGCACCCGTACTGGCTGCGCAGGGCGATCGAGAGCGTAAGCGCCAAGTCCAGGGCCCGCGCCCCGTAGCCATCCACGCGAGCAGACCATTGCGTGGCCTGGGTCATGATCCGCTTCCCCGCCGCGGGCGACGGATCGGCATAGGCCATGACCGGCACGGAAAGTCCCTGCGCCGCCAGCGGAGTGATGACGACGCACTCGCGCGGTGGCGCGGGAACCCAACCGGGTAGACCGCGGACAACGTCGCAGTCGACCAAGGTCTTGAAGAATGCGGCGAGGTCCTCTACCAGCTGGTTTTCTGTGATGCTGATCTGAACGCTCATGGAGTTGGATTCCTGCTGAAGAAGACTGGCGCCGAAACATCGCGCCCAAATGCAAAAGCCCCGGCACGTGGCCGGGGCTGCATTTCGGGGTTGCATTTGTCAGGGGCGCAATGCCCCGGACAAATTGTGACCGATTGCGTGACCGTTGGGGCGGGGTCTTGTGACGGTTCCGTCACATGCAGTGCAAAGAAGTTCGAGCCCTGCCCCAGCAGTGAAAAAGCCGGGGCCACGCGCCCAAAACAAAAAGCCCCGGCGCGTGGCCAGGGCTGCATTTGCTTGGGGCGCAATGCCCCGGACCCATTGTGACCGATTGCGTGACCTATGGGGCGCGGTCTTGTGACGGAACCGTCACACGCCACGCGTAGGTTCGCCCGTGCCCGCCTTTCTCGGGCTCTTGAATCAGCACGCTGCCGGTATCCTGCAGCGCATCCATGGCCCGCTGGATGCCTCTTTGCAGGCGCGTCTTTTCGGGAACAGACAAAGGCCGGCCGCGTGACACATGACGGACCAGCTCCATCAAACGGAATGAGCGGCCGGGATAGCAGGCCATCAGATCCATCACCTCGTGCGCGTACTTCACGCCAGCCTCCTTTCCACCAGGCTGCGGAAAAGACCCAGGTACAGTTTGTATTCGGTTTCGGTCATGGCCACGCCGGTCGTATCGGCAATCCAGTCCAGCGCCTTGGCGCGGCGCGCGCGGCCATCCAGCTGGCCGAACATCACATTCTTCTGCGGGTATTCGGCAATGATGATCATGCGCTCGTGCCAGGGCAGCGCGGCATGCATCGCCTCGACCTCCATGGCGTGGTGATGGTTGATGGGCCGGTAGCCCTCCTCTTCGGAAAGGTATACCTCCATGTTTCCCACCGTAGCGCCGGACCAGGTCCAGCGGGCCCAGTTCCAGATCAGATCGTCACCCGTCAATTTACTCATCAGCCACCTCGCATTGTTTACCTGTCTTGCCGCTGGAACCGTTCTGCAGACGGCCCTCCGTATCCTGGCTTTCGCCCTTGGCGCGCTTGAGCATGTCGGCGATGCCCTTGCTCGGGTGGTCGCCGCGCGCGATGCGCGCCTCCCACTTTTCGATCCAGCTCCGGGGCGGGCACCCACGGTCCCGCAGCACCTTTTGCGCGCCCATCTTCTTGAGTGCCGCCTCGGCCTCGGCGCGCGTGGCCAGCGTCTGGCCGGGCGCGGGCAGCGCCGGACCAGGCAACGGGATATCCGCCCACACGCCCTTCGCCAGCTCCTCGTTCAGCGTCTTCTCCCAGCGCGCCTTGATGGCGCCGTAGGTGCAGCCCAGCAGATCCACCGTGCTGACGCCCACCGCGGCCCAGTACACCGCCGGATGCGACCAGACACCGGGCTCGCCGCGCCTGCGCGCTGACAAGCCACGCACGGCCTCGTGATAGGCCACTTCGGGAACCATCCACGGGCAACATAATTTGATGAACTGCGGCAGCGTCGGCGGCCATTCCTGGGTCAGGCAGGCGACCAGGCCGCGACGCACCTGCACCTCGTCCAGGCCGGCCAATTTCTGGTTCCATGAATCCTTCAGTTCACGGGCAGTCAGGCCCTGCCATTGCTGCGCGAACTTGGCGCCGTACATCAGCAGCATTTCATTGACCACCAGCGCGCCCATGGCGGCGGAAGGGATGTCAGCGGGTTGCATCGATCGTCCCCATGAACCGCTCGCGCGGCCGGCCGTCGTCGGCCAGTACTTCTCGCAGCTCCTCGGTCCAGTCGGCCAGGCGTTGCGCCCTGCCTGCCGGATGGCCCGCTGTAGCAGGCGTGCGCGGAGGGAAGAGGCCCTGGTACCCGCCCGCGATGCTGTTCGCGATCACGGCCCCTGGCGGATGCCCTGCGGCCAGATAGGCGGCAAGCTGTTGCAGCTGACGCCTGGCGCCCTCCTGCGTCACCGGCTTTTTGCGCGCCTTGCGGTCGGCAATCCAACTGACCCAGTCCTCGCGGTCCAGCCAATCCGGCAGTTCGATCACGGACGCGTCGAATCCGGTCCCCCGCTTGCGGGAGGTGTGTTCTTTTGGCTCCTGGTTCTTGGTTCCTGGTTCTTGGTTAGCTTCCGATCCGCCATCTGCCGGGCCATGGCCGGGTTTCTCGTCGAAACCCATGGGAAACCCGCTGGGTTGTTCGGGATTGCGCTCTGCCAGCCTGGGCCTGCCGCCTCGCCGGCCGTTGGCCTTGGCGGTCTCGGCCTTGACGTGATACGCGGCAATCTCCACGTCCGCCCGTTTGTTGTGCCAATGGCCATCGCGCAACACGAAGAACTCGGCCAGCACCTGCGCGGCCGCCTCTCTTTCTTCTTCGCTACGGGCCCCCACCCACCGGAATACCTGCTGCAGGTTGTCCACGATGGGCTGCTCTTCGGCGTAGTACCGGCGCAGCAGGCGGCTGTAGATGGCATCTTCAAGCAAGCTCAGATGCGCCGTGGCCTGCGCGTAATCACCGATGTTGTGGCTGTAGTAGTTCATGCGTGTTTTTGCATCCCCGCCAGTCTTACCTCGCTATCATTTTTAAATCTTAGAATGCTAAGATTCTAAATGCAAGCCAACTAAGATTGTTTTTGTTTAGCATCCTAAGATGACCTTTCAGAAGCGAATCACACAGGCGTTCAACGAGGAAGCGGCCCGTCGTGCGGACGCGGCCGAACCGCGCCTTACCAAGACAGACCTATGGAAGGCAGCCGGCGCCTCTTCCGGCGCGGCGACGCATTGGTTCAATGGGTCCAACGGCATGGATATGGCGACCTGCATCAAGGTCGCCCCGCTGCTGCGCGTGAACGCGCAATGGCTATATGACGGCACCGCCCCGAAACTGCCTGCGAGCGATGGATCCCTGGCCGCAGCGGTGCCGGCGCCCCCTCCGTGGCCCTTCCCCGGCATCCCGGAAGAACAGGTGCGGGCATTGCCCCCGGATCAGCTGAACAAATTGCAGGGCGCGATTGCGTTGGCAATCGCGCAATTGAAGCTGGGGATTGACGTCTCCCCTGCTACCGCCGCGCCACAAATGCCGACGGTCCTGCGCAGCGACTCGCTGGTGGACACCTACTTGTCCCGAGACGAGTTCCCCATGCGCATCGATGGCCTGCCTGCAGCGCCCTGGGAAGGCGGCAAGACCACGCGCCAGACCGAACGCGAAGGCAGGGTCCGGATCAGCACCCAGAAAGGCGTGGTCGCCAATGTGGGCGTGGGTGAACCGCCCGCGGCCAACGACAGATTCGAGAAGGTCCCGGAACTGTCCGACGTGCGCCTGGCTGCGGGCGACCCCATCGAAAACCATGCCGAAGAACAGACCGGCATGATCCAGTTCCGCAAGTCTTTCCTCAGGTCGGTAGGCGCGGACAACGGCCGAGGCCGCGTGGTGTATGCGAAGGGCGACAGCATGGAGCCCGTCATCCGCGACGGCGCTGCGTTGCTGGTGGTCCCCAACGAAAGCCTGACGCTGCAGGACATCGCCGCCGGCGGGGTCTATGCCATCAACTACGACGGCAAGATGATCGTGAAGACGGTGGCCCGGGAACGGCTAACCGGGCAATGGGTGGCGCGGTCGTTCAATTCCTTGCACGATGACATACCGCTGGAGAACGGGGCATCGGTGCGGGTGCTGGGGCGGGTTGTGTGGGCGGGGGCAAGGTTGCGGGATGATGAGGCGGGGCGGTGGCGGGCTGAGTGATGGAAAGTCTCGGGGCCTCGCCTTGCGGGTAGTCGTAGAAGCCATCTCCGGATGGCTTTTTCTTGACTGGAATTCAGCCCGCGCTTGCGGAGCAAGCGAAGCGCAAGATGCGCCGAAAGCGTAAAGCGCCAGCAAATGAAAAAAGGCACTTCGCTTTCGCGAAAGTGCCTTATCTTCATTGAATTCTTTGGGGTGGCTGATGGGGCTCGAACCCACGACAACCGGAATCACAATCCGGGACTCTACCAACTGAGCTACAGCCACCTCTGATACTGCTTTTCTTCCTTGCCGCGCTGCTTTTGAAAGCTGCTCAACAACGAAGAGGCCGAATTCTAGCACGTTTTTTTAATCCGTGTGAAACCGGCCCCGCCGGCCCACTTGCCAGCGCGGGCCACCTTGCTATCCTTCGCCATTGATCATCTACGGAGGCCGCGCTTACGCCATCGCCATGGACCGCATACACGCAATCTTGATCGATTACTGGCCCCATCTGGTGTTTGCCATCAGCATCGTGGCCGGAACGGGCGCGGCGGTGCATGCCGCGATGACCAAACAGGACGTGCGGGCGGCCATAGGCTGGGTGGGGGTGGCGCTGTTTTCGCCGCTGTTCGGCGCGTTGTTCTATTTCGTGGCGGGCATCAACCGGATCCGCAAGACGCGGCTGTCGCAGCAGCGCGATGAGGCGATGGTGGTGGATGCGGAGCAGGTCGAGACCGCGCCGGTGGACGTGGCGCCGATCTCGGGCCAGCAGTTCGCGTCGCTGAAGGTGCTGGGCGACCGCGTCAGCCGCTTCCGCCTGCTGGGCGGCAACGCGGTGCGGCCGCTGGCCGGCGGTGACGAGGCCTATCCGGCGATGCTGCAGGCGATCCGCGAAGCGCGCCACGCGGTGGCGATGCAGAGCTATATCTTCGACAACGACGCGATCGGGCGGGAGATGGCGCAGGCGCTGATCGAGGCGCGCGAGCGCGGGGTCGAGGTGCGGGTGCTGATCGACGCCATCGGTTCCAAGTATTCGCGGCCGCCCATCGTGCGCATGCTGTCGCGCGGCGGGGTGCCAGTGGCGCGCTTCATGACCAATCCGCTGGGCGTACTGCGCATGCCCTATGCCAACCTGCGCAGCCACCGCAAGGTGCTGGTGGTGGACGGACGCCTGGGCTTTACCGGAGGGATGAACGTGCGCGCGGCCTTCGTCAGCGCGCTGGCGGGCGATGGCACCAACCGCGATACGCACTTCCGGGTGGAAGGACCGATCGTGACGCAGCTGATGTCGGTGTTTGCGCACGATTGGAACTTCACGACGCACGAATCGCTGCCGGCCAGGCCCTGGTTCGATCCCGAGGCCTTGCCGCCGACGGGCGACGTGCCGATGCGCTGCGTGCCGTCCGGCCCGGACCGCGCGCTGGGCAGCACGCACAATATGCTGCTGGGCGCGCTGGCGGTGGCGCAGCGCCACGTGCGCATCCAGTCGCCCTACTTCCTGCCGGACCAGACGCTGATCGGCGCGCTGGCCACGGCCGCGCGGCGCGGCGTGGTGGTGGACATCGTGATTCCCGGGAAGAACAACCTGCGGCTGGTGGACTACGCGATGACGGCCCAGCTGGACCAGGTGGTGCGCACGGGCTGCCGGGTCTGGCGTTCGCATGGCGCGTTCGACCACTCCAAGCTGATGACGGTGGACGACGCGTGGGCCTATGTGGGTTCGTCCAACCTGGATCCGCGCAGCCTGCGGCTGAACTTCGAGCTGGATACTGAAATCTACGACCCCGGCGTGGCGCGCTGGATCGGCGCACGGGTCGACGGCTTGATCGCGCAGGGCCAGCGCGAGACGCTGGAGAACCTGCTGCGCGCGCCGTTCGCCAAGCGCCTGCGCAACAAGGTGATCTGGCTGGCTACGCCTTACTTGTAGACCCGCAGGAAGCTCAACCGTCGGAAGCCGGCGCGGGCGCGGCGCGCACCGCGAAGACCGCGTTGGCCTTGAGCATGACGCGGCCTTCGACCTGCAGCAGGCAGGTGGCGTAGATCAGACGGCGGCCCTGCTTGTCGATGCGGACATGGGCTTCGAGCCAGTCCCCGGGCTTGACCGGATTCAGGTATTCCACCGACATCTGCACCGTGACCACCGAGGCCTGCGCCTGCTCGGCGATGGTATGGCCCAGCGCGCTGTCGGCCAGCGTGGCGAGCAGGCCGCCGTGGGCGATGGCGTGCATATTGGTGTGCGCCATCCCCACGCGCAGGGCCAGGACGCAATCGGCATCGCGCTTGTAGAGCGCGCCGAGGTCGGCCAGATGTTCCATGAAGGGGCTGCTGGGGCGCCAAGGCGCGAAACCGGAAGGAATGGAGTCTGTCATGCTCAAGCCTGGTTTTTTCACGCGGAATACCTCGAGTATCGCAAAGAAGTCTGCTGCCGGCACCGCTATCCGCAGACCTGTGATCGCGGCGCGGACGATCCGCAAGTCAGAGTAAGATTTACGCCATAACAAACCCCTACATGGCAGGAGCAGTGGAAGATGGCGAAAGTCGGCATGGTTGGTATCGGCCTCATGGGCCATGGCATTGCAAGCAATCTGGTCAAGCACGGGCACGCGCTGACCGTGCTTGAGCACCCGGGCAATCAGCCCCTGGACGCGCTGAAGGCCGCGGGCGCAACCAGCGTGACCGATGGCGCCACGCTGGCGGCCCAGTCTGACGTGATCATCCTCTGCGTTACCGGCAGCCCGCAGGTCGAGGCCGTGCTGCTGTCCGAGGGAGGCGTGCTGGCGGGCTTGCGTCCCGGTACGGTCATCATCGATTGCTCGACGGCGATCCCCTCTTCCACCGTCAAGGTGGCGCAGGCCGTGACGGAATCCGGCGGCCGCTTCCTCGATGCGCCGATGACGCGCACCCCCAAGGAAGCCGCCGAGGGCCGGCTCAATCTGCTGGTGGGCGGCGACGCCGCGCTGTTCGAGGAATGCAAGCCGCTGCTGGCCTGCTTCGCCGAGAACATCACGCACGCCGGCCCGATCGGCGCCGGCCATCGCATGAAGTTGCTGCACAACTACGTGTCGCTGGGCGTGGTCGCGCTGCTGTCGGAAGCCGCAGCTTGCGCGCTGCGCGCGGAGATCGATCCGGCGGTGTTCGCCGACGTGCTGGCCAAGGGCGGCGGCGGCGGCGTGGCACTGGAACGCATCAAGCCTTACCTGCTGGAACAGGATCCGTCCTCGCTGCGGTTCTTCATGTCGAATGCGCAGAAGGATTTGTCCTACTACAACACCATGGCCGCGGAAACGGGCGCGGTACGGGAAATCGGCGCGGCCGTGCAGCACACGTTCGACCAGGCCGTCACTCAGGGCGGCGGCGACCGCTACGTGCCGGAACTGGTATCGCTGTTGAAGGACCGCTAGGACGGTCCTGGAGACCATCGCATCCGGCGTCACGGATGCGATGGCAAACGCTGCGGACGGCATCGCCCACAGTCCGCGGGGATCAACGGCCGGCCACCGCTACCGCGCGCGGCAGGCCCCGCGCCGGCAGGCGCAAGGAAATCAGGGCCGCCGCCAACAGCAGCGCGCCCGCTGCCCCGAAGGCCACCCAATGCGTACCGAAGGTCTCGTAGGCCCAGCCGCCCAGCCATGAGCTGATCATGCCGCCGACCTGGTGGCCCAGGTAGACCAGTCCGTAAAGCACGCCCACCAGCCGCACGCCGTAGACGTCCGCAAGAATGGCCGACGACAGGGCGATGCTGCCAGCCCACGCGATGCCGCCCAGGGTGGCCGCTGCGTACAGTTCCCAATGCGCCCCCACCATGACCAGCGCGAAGAAACCCAGCCCGCGCACCAGATAGATCGCGGCCAGGATGGCGCGCCGTTCGACCTGGTCGGACATGCGCCCCAGCACCAGGGTGCTGAAGATGGCGACCAGGCCGATCAGGCCGATGCCCAGCGAACTGGTGGTGGCGTCAAAGCCATGGTCCATCAGCATGGGCACGCCGTGCGTGCCCAGCAGGTTCATGCTGAAACCACAGGCGAACAGGCCCAGCGCCACCTGCCAGAACGGCAGCGAGTTCAGCGCCGCGCGCACATTGGGCGCCGGCTGCTTCGCCGCAGCTTTGGCCGGTCCCGCCTTGTCGATGATCTGGTGCGGCAGCAGGTCGGTGTGCTCGGGCGCTTCATCGCGCATGACGAAGAGCGCCATCGGCACGGTCAGCAGCGCGAACAGCGCGGCGAAGCCCAGCAGCGCTTCCTGCCAGCCCACGGCCGAGATCGCGAAGGTCAGGGTCGGCGTCATCAGCGCGATGCCGGCCATGGAACCGGTGGACAGGAAGAACAGCGCCATGCCGCGCTGGCGCGTGAACCAGCGGCTGATCACCGGCGTCAACGCTACCGGGCTGGTGAAGCCCAGGCCGATGGACAGCGCCACGCCGAAGGACAGCAGGAATTCGATGGGGCCGCGCGCGTAGACCGTCCAGATGATCGACAACACGACGATGGCGGTGCCGGTCAGCAGCACGAAGCGGGTGCCGCGCGTGCCGACCAGATAACCCGCTACCGGCATGGCCAGCCCATAGCAGAGCATGCCGATCGCGACGATGCCGGACAGCGTACTGCGCGTGAAGCCCAGGGCGTCGGCGATGGGCAGGAAGAATGGCCCGACCCCCATGCGCAGGCCGACCGTCAACAGGGTGAGTACCGTAGCGGCGCCTACGATGTTCCAGCCGAAATACCAGCCGCCCGACTCTTGCTTCTCCACTTGCGCTTCTCCTCGATATCTTCTTGTGGCCGCTTGGCGCGCCCAGGTTCGCCAGCGCCGCCCAAAAAGGCGCGGCGGGAGCGGGAAGAACGAGGCGTGCACCGGCTTGTCGTCTCCGGCGGCCTGACGACGCCGGACGCGTCATATTACTCCTGGCTATATGTCTGCTCCGCCCGGAATCCGGGAATCTGTTCGGTGAGCGGTCACCGAAGCGCTGTATAGTGCTCGCCATTTCGTCGCGCCCGAAGCAGACCGTGAAGTCCAAGACCTCGATGTTCGCCCTGTCCCGCCAGGAAATCGCGCTGGTGCTGGTCACCATGCTGTGGGGCAGCACCTTCCTCATCATCCACATCGCCATGCAGCACAGCGGACCGCTGTTCTTCGTGGGCGTGCGTTTCACCATCGCCGGCCTGATGGCGCTGCTGATGTTCCGCAAGCACATGGCTGCGATCACCCGCCAGGAGGTCGGCGCCGGCATCGCCATCGGCTGCGCCCTGTTCCTGGGCTACTTCCTGCAGACCTACGGCTTGCAGACCATCACCAGCAGCCAGTCCGCCTTCATCACGGCGATGTACGTGCCCATCGTGCCGCTGCTGCAATGGGCCGTGCTGAAGAAGCCGCCAGGCCTGATGAGCTGGGTGGGTGTGGCGCTGGCCTTCGCGGGCCTGATCCTGCTGGCGGGTCCGCAGGCGGGCGCGCTGAATTTCAGCGTGGGCGAAGCGGCCACGCTTGCCGGAGCCGCGGCGATCGCCGCGGAGATCATCCTGATCGGCCACTATGCCAAGAAGGTCGACAGCCGCCGCGTCACCTTCGTGCAGTTGTTGACGGCAGGCCTGGTGTCGTTCGCGCTGATGCCCGTGATGGGCGAAGCGGTGCCCGAATTCTCATGGCTGTGGGCGGGCGCGGCCATCGGCCTGGGACTGGCCAGTGCCATCATCCAGCTGACCATGAACTGGGCGCAGAAGTCGGTGTCTCCAACCCGGGCCACCGTCATCTATGCCGGCGAGCCTGTGTGGGGCGGCATCGTGGGACGCCTGGCCGGCGACCGGCTCCCGGCGCTGGCGTTGGTAGGCGCCGGCCTGATCGTGGCGGGCGTACTGGCAAGCGAGGCCAAGTTCACCCGCAGGAAAAAACCGCAAGCACAGGGCGCCGACTAGCGGGCCAGGCGCGCGATCACCCCGGCCTGCGCGGGGTACAGCCGTTGCAGGTCGGCGGCGTCGGCCAACTCGAACTCGCTGAACTCGAAGCCAGGCGCCACCGTGCAGCCGGCCAGCGCATAGCCGGCGGGGTCGGCCAATTCTGCCGCGAACCAACTGCCGGCCGGCACGACCGCCTGGAACGCGGCCTCAGGGTCCTTCAGCGCGTCGCCCAGCCGCAAGCAGCGGTAAGCGCCGTCCGGCGCCAGCACGTGGACTAGCAGCGCGCCGCCCGCATGGAAATGCCAGAGTTCGTCGGACCGGATGCGGTGCCAGGTCGACCAGGCGCCGTCGCATAGCAGGTAATAGATGGCGGTGCTGGCCGAGCGGCGCGCGCCGTCGCCGCGCGTCACGGCATCGGCGGCGCGATAGGTTTCGCGGTAGTAGCCGCCTTCGGGGTGCGGCAGCAGGTCCAGGCGGCGGATGAGATCGGCGGATGCGGTCATGGCGGGACGGGCGCGTAGAGGATGGCGCCAGTCTAGAACAAAGCCGCGCGTCCTAGGCCGCCTGCTCCAGAAACGCCTGCAGGGCGGGCACCGTGTTCAGCACATGCTGGCGCATGGCCGCTTCGCAACGCGCCGGGTCGCGCGTCTGCAACGCGGCGATCAATTCCTGGTGCGATTCGCGCACGCGCAGGACGCGGCCGGGCTGGGCCACCCACAGGCGCATATAGGGCTCGACGACGGAATGCAGCTCCGAGATCTGGCGCAGCAGGCGCGGCTGCTGGCAGAAGCTGCACAGGTATTCGTGGAATTCGCGATGCGCGGTGATCCAGTCCAGGTGTTCGCCCGGCCCCTGCTCCAGCTGTTCCAGCAGCAGCGACAGGCGGCGGATGTGCTCGGCGCCCATGTGCAGCACCGCGTTACGCATGGCCAGGCCTTCCAGCACGGACCGCATTTCGAACACTTCCAGCATTTCCTGCTGATTCAGGCCGCGCACCACCGCGCCGCGGTTGGCGCGGATCTCGACCAATCCTTCCGAGGCCAGCCGGCGCAGCGCGCCGCGTACCGGCATGCGGCTGGTACCGATTTCGGCCGCGACCACCTCGGGCACCAGGCGCTGGCCGGGCGCGTAGCGGCCCAGGCGGATTTCGCGCTGCAGATGCAGGTAGGCCTCGTCTTCGGCGCTGATGGCTGTCTTTTGGAATTGCAGCATTGGAGTCCCGGGGCTAGGGCCGACGGATAGGCCCACGAAAGCCGCCATGATAGATAACCGCAAAAATAACACAAATTGGATCCAGTGATCCATGGATGCAAATCCTAATGGTCTTGCAGCGCCCGCTTGCGTCTAATCCCTGCACGCACTCCATAACGCGATCAAGGGGAATTCATGAAGTTTCGTTTCATCCGGGCGCTGGCAGGCGCCGCCGCCGTGGCCTTTGCCGCCCAAGCGGGCGCCCAGGCGACCGACTGGCCGCAGCATCCGGTGCGCATCGTCGTGCCCTTCCAGGCCGGTTCCGCCACCGACCTGATTTCGCGCCAGCTGGGCGCCGCGCTGTCGACGGAACTGGGCCAGCCCTTCGTCGTCGAAGCCCGTCCGGGCGCCGCGGCTGCTATCGGCAGCGCTTCGGTGGCACGCGCAACGCCCGACGGCTACACGCTGTTGATGGGCGGCCCCGCCGCCATCGTGACCAACCGCTTCCTGCAAAAGCGCCTGTCCTACGACCCCGACGCCTTCGCGCTGGTATCCATGGTGGCGTACACCCCCAACATCCTGCTGGCCAATCCGTCGCAGCCGTTCAAGACCTTGCCGGAAATGGTGGCCTACGCCCGCGCCAACCCGGGCAAACTGACCTACGCCTCGTTCGGCACCGGCACGACTTCGCACATGGCGGGCGAAATGCTCAAGTCCGTGGCCGGCATCGACATCCTGCACGTGCCGTACAAGGGCGCCGGCGAAGCCATCCCCGCGCTGCTCAGCGGCCAGGTCTCGATGTACTTCGACACCATCATGACCGGCCTGCCCCAGGCCAAGAGCGGCGCGCTGCTGGCGCTGGGCATGTCCAACGCCAAGCGCTCGGCGCTGGCGCCCGAGATTCCCACGATCGCGGAACAGGGCTACGCCGGCTACGACATCGCGCCGTGGTACGGTCTGGTCGCGCCCGAAGGCACGCCCGCTCCGGTGCTCGACAAGCTCAACCGCGCCGTCAACAAAGTGCTTGCCGATCCGGCGCTGCGCAGTAAGCTCGCGGAAGCCGGCGCGGAGCCCCGCGGCGGCAGCCGCGAGGAATTCGCCGCCTTCATCAAGGCCGAAATCCCGCGCACCAAGCAGCTGATCGATCAGGCCGGCATCACGCCGCAGTAATTTTCACTACGAGTTCCCCGTTTCCATGTCCTTACCCTTCGATTGGTCTTTCCCCTACGCATCCCGGAAGATGCCTGTCCTGGCCGCCAACGCGGTCGCCACCAGCCAGCCGCTGGCGGCCCAAGCCGGGCTGCGCATGCTGCTGGCCGGGGGCAACGCCGTGGACAGCGCCATCGCCACCGCCATCGCGCTGACGGTGGTCGAACCCGTCATGAACGGCATCGGCGGCGACATGTTCGCGCTGGTCTGGCATGACGGCCAGCTGCATGGCCTGAACTCCAGCGGCTGCGCGCCCGCCGCGTGGACGCCGGAGTACTTCGCCGGCCGCGACGCCATGCCCGGCACCGGCTGGGGCACGGTGACCGTGCCGGGCCAGGTCGCGGGATGGAAGGCGCTGTCGGAGCGCTTCGGCAAGCTGCCTTTCGCGCAGTTGTTCGAACCCGCCATCGCCTATGCCGAGGAAGGGTTTGCGGTATCGCCCACCATCGCCCGCCAGTGGGCCACGCAAGCGCCCAAGCTGGCGCAGGAGCCAGGCTTTGCCGCCGCCTTCCTGCCCGAGGGCCGTGCGCCGCAGGCCGGCGAATGGTGGCGCTTTCCCGCGCAGGGCAAGACGCTACGCGCCATCGCCGAAAGCGGCGGCGAGAGCTTCTACCGCGGCGAGCTCGCCCGCAAGATCGCCGACTTCGCGCGCCAGACCGGCGGCGCGCTCAGTGCCGAGGACCTGGCGGAGCACCGTCCCGAATGGGTCACGCCGATCTCGCAATCGTTCCGCGGCTACGAACTGCACGAGATCCCGCCCAGCGGCCAGGGCATCTCGGCGCTGATGGCGCTGGGCATGTTGGAACAGTTCGACCTGGAAAGCATGGGCCGCGACAGCGCGGACTACTACCACGTCAGCATCGAAGCGATGAAGCTGGCCTTCGCGGACCTGCACCACCACGTCGCCGATCCGCGCCACATGCGCACCAGCGCCGCCGCCCTGCTGGACCGCAGCTACCTGGCCGAGCGCGCGCGCCAGATTTCCATGGACCGCGCCAGCGTGCCGGTCGCGGGCACGCCCGCCACCGGCGGCACCGTGTACCTGACGGCGGCCGACGCCAGCGGCACCATGGTGTCCTTCATCCAGTCCAACTACCACGGCTTCGGTTCCGGCGTGGTGGTGCCCGACACCGGCATCAGCCTGCACAACCGCGGCCTGAACTTCGTGTTGACGCCCGGCCACGCCAATCAGGTCGCGCCGCGCAAGAAGCCGATGCACACCATCATCCCCGCCTTCGTCACGCGCGGCGGCCAGCCGCTGATGTCGTTCGGCGTGATGGGCGGATCGATGCAGGCCCAGGGCCATCTGCAAATGGTCACGCGCCTGGCGGCGTTCGGCCAGAACCCGCAGGCCATGAGCGACGCGCCGCGCTTCCGCGTGGAAAAAGGCCCGGTGGTCAATGTGGAATCGCACTTGCCGGCGGACGTGGTCGACGCGCTGCGCGCACGCGGCCACAACGTCGCCGTGGCGCCCGCCGACAGCCTGGAATTCGGTTCGGCGCAGCTGATCTGCCGCCTGCCGCAAGGCGGCTACGTGGCGGCGTCAGACTCGCGCCGCGACGGCCAGGCCGTCGGCTTCTGAGTCTGGCCGGGCCCGGATCCAGGCCCGGCCCTTGACGATAAAGCCATCGCCGCCGGCCTCCGGCGGCGATCTGCCGGCGTGCCGGCGATCACCAAGACGTAGCGCCGGCTGCTGTAGACCGGCTCAAGCTCCACGCCCGTCTGCTCGCGCACCCGCCGCAGATCCGCTTTTTCCACTGCCAGGAATACCCTGCCGTCCTTGGGCAATACGGTCTCCAAGCCTTCCAGCGGCACCCGTGCGGCCGCGCCCCGCGAGTAGTAGCGCGCCGAGAACGGCACGCTGTCGACGAAGTAGAGCTTTTCGCCGGGCGCCATCAGCGCGTCGGCCCGGGCGACAAGGTGTTTTTCCGTTTTGAGCCGCTCCGGCTTGGCCAGCAGCAAGCCGCAGAAAACAATCACCGCAATCGGCCCCAACGCCATGCAGGCCGTCGCCACGCGGGCTGGCGCCAGGGCGCGGGCGCGGCTCAGGCATGCGCCTATCGCCAAGGCCAGCGGCGGCAAGGCCGGCAACGCGTAGGTCCACAGGATGTTGCCCGACAGGGTGAAGAAGAGCGGCGTGGCCGCGCCCCAGGCCAACAGATAGGTCCAGCGTGGCCGGCGCAGCCATCTGCCGGCCCGCCGCACCGGCCCGCGCCAGCGTCGGGCAAGCAGCCAGACGCCAAACACTCCCCATGGCAACGACGCCACAATCCCGTCCAGCCAGATGGCGCCGTAGGGTCGGCTGTGCGCCGAGCCGTAGAGATCCCCGGTCCAGCCCGGATCCACGAAGCGCAGGAAGTGCTCGCCTACGATGAAGTATTGGATGAAGCCCGGCGTCTTGATCTCCGCCGCCACGTACCAGGGCAGCGCCAGGACCGCCGTCATCATGCTTCCCGCTGCCCATGGCAGGCGCCGCAGGCTGGCCCGGACGTTCCCATGCCAGAGCATCCAGGGCACGATGGCGCCCGCCACCAACACCACGGCCAGCGGTCCCTTGGACAACAGGCCGATCGCCAGTCCCAGGAAAAATCCGTAGCGCCAGAACCCCGCCGCCGGCCCGCGCGCCAGGATGAATGACGCCATGCTCAGCGTGACGCCCAGGGCAAGGAACGGATCGGTCAACACTGCCCCGGCCGCGACCAGGGGCAGGAACATGGATGCGTACACCAGCACGGTCCATCTGGCGGCCTGTAGCGTAAACAGGCGGCGCCCCAGCGCATGAAGAACGGCAAGCGTCGCCGCCGTGGCCAGCAGCGACGGCAGCCTGATGCTGAATTCGCTCAGCCCCAGCAACCGGATCGACAGCGCCTCGGCCCAGAACCCCAATGGGGGCTTGCCCCAGAACGGCACGCCCGGTGCGAACCAGGGCGTGATCCAGTCGCCCGTTTCCGCCATCAGCCTGGCGATCTCCGCATAGCGTGGCTCGGACGTGTCGGCGAATGGCACCAGGACCATCGCCAAGAGGCGCACGCCCAGTATCGCCGCCAGCCCGGCGGCCATGGTCCGCGCGCTCAGCTGCAAGCCGCATCCCTCCCATGGCCCGATGCCGCCATGCCCGCCGCTCCGCTGTGCTGCACGTCGCGCACCAGATAGACCGGCCGCTGCTTGCTTTCCATATAGGTCTTGCCCACGTACTCGCCCAACAGACCGATGGTGATGAGTTGCACGCCGCCCATGAAGGTCATCATCGCCATCAGCGAGGGATAGCCGGCGACGTCATCGCCGAACATCAAGGTCTTGAAGATGATGGCGGCGCCGAAGACCGCGCCGCCCAGGGCCGCGGCCGCCCCCAGCCCCGTCGCCCAGCGCAGGGGCGCGGTGGAGAACGAGGTGATGCCTTCCATGGCCAGGCGGAACAGCGCCAGGTAGCTCCATTTGGTGACGCCAGCGGCGCGGGGCTCGCGGTCGTAATCGATGATCCGGGTCGGCATGCCCACCCAGGCGTACAGGCCCTTCATGTAGCGGCACCGTTCGGGCAGCTGCAGCAAAGCCGTCACGGCGCGCCGGCTCATCAGCCGGAAATCGCCGGTGTCGGGCGGGATCGCGGCCTTGCTCAAGCGGCTCAGCAGCCTGTAGTAGGCATAGGCGGAAAGCCGCTTCAGGACGCTTTCCCCCGCGCGGCTGCGCCGCCGCATGCTGACGACGTCGGCGCCCTCTTTCCAGGCCCGCACCATGGCGGGGATGGCCTCGGGCGGATCCTGCAGATCGGCATCCAGCATGATGACCGCGGCTCCGGCCGCATGTTCTATCCCTGCTGTCATCGCGGCCTCCTTGCCGAAATTCCGGCTCAGCCTGACCAGCTTGATGCCGCGTTCCTCGCGCAGCAGGGCCTGCAGGTATTCGGCGCTGCCGTCGCTGCTGCCGTCGTCGACGAACACGATCTCGTAGGACAGCCTCAACGTCTTCAAGACCCGCCGCAGGCGTTCGTGGCAGGCCGGCAGCACCTCCATTTCGTTGAGGAATGGAATGATGACGGATAGCTGTATCGGGCTGATTGCGCCCAGCACAGCGATATCGAGATCGGGTCTGGCATTCATCGGATCGCCTCCGTAACGGACCTACTCCCGGGCCAAGGCCGGTTTCGACAGTTCAAGTTCGTCGGCGTCGTCGTTCCTGTGCGCCAGGCGGTAAAGGGCCGGCAGTACCAGCAGCGTGAGGATGGTGGAAGAGATGATGCCGCCGATCACCACGGTGGCCAGCGGACGCTGGACCTCGGCGCCCGTGCCGGTGGCGATCGCCATCGGCACGAAGCCCAGCGAGGCCACCAGCGCCGTCATCAGCACCGGACGCAGGCGCGTCAGCGCCCCGATACGCACGGCCTCGGCCACGGACTTGCCTTCCACGCGCAGGCCGCTGATGAACGACAGCATCACCAGGCCGTTCAGCACCGCCACGCCGCACAGCGCGATGAAGCCCACCGCGGCGGTTATGGACAACGGTATGCCGCGCATCCACAAGGCGATCACGCCGCCGGTCAGTGCGAAGGGGATGCCGGTGAACACCAGCAGCCCGTCCTTGACGTTGCCGAACATCGCGAACAACAACGCGAACACCAGCACCAGCGCCGCCGGCACCACGATCTGCAGGCGCTTGGCCGCGGATTGCAACTGCTCGAAGGTGCCGCCCCAGGAGGTCCAGTAGCCCGCCGGCACCTGCACCTTTTGCCCGATGGCCGCGGTGGCCTCGGACACGAACGTGCCCAGGTCGCGGCCGCGCACGTTGGCGCTGACCACGATGCGGCGCTTGCCGTCCTCGCGCGAGATCTGGTTGGGGCCCGGCGCCAGATCGAAGGTGGCGACCTCGCTCAGCGGGATGTAGGCGGCCTGCACCTGCCCGTCCTGCCTGGGCAGGGCAATGGGCAGCTTCTTCAACGCGGACAGGTTCTCGCGCACGGTTTCGGGCAGACGCACCACGATGTCGAAGCGCCGGTCTCCCTGAAAAAAGGTCCCCGCCTCTCGACCGCCCACGGCGATGGCCAGCGTGTCCTGCACGTCCGCCATGCTCAGCCCGTAACGCGCGGCGCGGGCGCGGTCGATGTTGACCGTCAGCATCGGCAGCCCGGTGGTCTGCTCGACTTTCACTTCCGAAGCGCCCGGTATCGTCTGCAAGACCTCGGCGATCTCTGCTGCCGTACGATTCAGCACGTCGTTGTCATCGCCGAACACCTTCACCGCCACGTCGCTGCGCACGCCCGAGATCAGCTCGTTGAAGCGCAGCTGGATGGGCTGGGAGAACTCATAGTTGCTGCCGGGAACCTGGCTGGCTTCCTCCTGGATCGCCGCCAGCAGTTCGGCGCGGGTCTTCCTGGGGCTGGGCCACTGGTCCATCGGCTTGAGCATGATGTAGCCGTCGGAAATGCTGGGCGGCATGGCATCGGAGGCGATCTCCGCGGTGCCGGTGCGGGCGAACACGCGCTCGATCTCCGGGAACTTCTGCTTCAGCCTGGTCTCCAGTTGCTTCTGCATCTCGACTGACTGCGTGAGGCTGGTGCCCGGGATCCGCAGCGCCTGGATCGCCATGTCGCCTTCGTTCAGGTTGGGGATGAACTCGCTGCCCATGCGCGCCGCCAGCACCCCGCTCAACACCACCAAGACGGTTGCTCCCGCCAGGATCAGCGGCGTGCGGCGCAGCGCGACGTCGAGCAGGGGCTCGTAGCGGCGCTTGGCCCAGGCCATCAGGCGATTCTCCTTTTCGGAGACGTTGTTCCCCATGAATAGCGCCACGGCGGCCGGCACGAAGGTCACGGACAGGATCATCGCCCCCAGCAGCGCCAGCACCACGGTCAGCGCCATGGGATGGAACATGCGTCCTTCCACCCCGCTCAGGGCGAAGATCGGCAGGTACACGACCATGATGATCAACTGGCCGAACAGCAGCGGCCTGCGGGCCTCGCGCGCGGCCGCGAACACCTCGTGGAAGCGTTCGCTGCGCGTGAGCGGCCTGCCATGGTGCGCCCGCGCGTGGCTCAGGCGCCGCACGCAGTTCTCCACGATGACGACCGCGCCGTCGACGATGATGCCGAAGTCCAGCGCGCCCAGGCTCATCAGGTTGGCGCTGACCTTGTAGGTCACCATGCCGGTGAAGGTAAACAGCATGGACAGCGGGATGATCATCGCCGTGATCAGCGCCGCGCGGATGTTCCCCAGGAACACGAACAGGATGACGATGACCAGCGCCGCGCCTTCCAGCAGGTTCTTCTTGACGGTGGCGATGGCCTTGTCGATCAGGGTGGTGCGGTCGTAGACCGTCACCGCCTGCACGCCCGCCGGCAGCGATTTATTGATGGCTTCCAGCTTGACGGACACGGCTTGGGACACCGCGCGGCTGTTCTCGCCTATCAGCATGAACACCGTGCCCAGCACCACTTCCTCGCCGTTGCTGGTCGCCGCCCCCGTGCGCAGCTCGCGCCCGATGGACACCTCGGCCACGTCGCGTATCCGGATCGCCTGGCCCTCCACGGTTGCCAGCACCACGTCGCGGATGTCGTCCATGGACCGGACCTGCCCGGGCGCCCGGATCAGGTACTGCTCCCCCTTGCGTTCGATGTAGCCCGCACCGGTGTTGGCGTTGTTCCTGTCCAGCGCGGCCATGATGTCGGTCAGCGCCAGGCCGTAGGAGGCCAGCTTCTCGGTGCTGGGCGCTACCTGGTACTCCTTGGCATAGCCGCCGATGGCGTTGATCTCGGTGACCCCGGGAATATTGCGCAGCTGCGGCTTGATGATCCAGTCCTGGATCTCGCGCAGGTCCATGGGGGTGTAGGGCGTGCCGTCGGGTTTCCTGGCATCGTCCTGCGCCTCCACCGTCCACAAGTAGATCTCGCCCAGGCCCGAGGATATCGGCCCCATCATGGGCGTCACGCCTTCGGGCAGGTTTTCCTTCGCTTCCTGCAGGCGCTGGTTCACCAGCTGGCGGGCGAAATAGATGTCGGTGCCGTCCTTGAAGATGACGGTCACCTGCGACAGGCCGTAGCGCGATAGCGAGCGCGTCTGCTGCAACCCCGGCAGGCCGGCCATCACCGTCTCTATCGGATAGGTGATGCGCTGCTCGGTCTCCAGCGGCGAGTACCCAGGCGCCCCGGCATTGATCTGGACCTGGACGTTGGTGATGTCCGGCACCGCGTCGATGGCGAGCCGGGAATAGTTGTAGACGCCGATGGCGGCCATGCCCAGGGTGACGAACAGCACCAGCCAGCGCTGCTCAATGGCGAAACGGATCAAGCGTTCAAACATGTTCCGCCCCGGCTCAGTGTGCGTGCTCGGCGCCGGCCTTGCCCAGCTCCGACTTGAGGACGAAGGTGTTCTCGACGGCATAGCGCGTACCGGGGGCAAGCCCCGACAGCACCTCTACCCGGTCATTCGAAGCCTTGCCCAGCTTCACCGGCTGCACCACAAAGCCGCCGGGCGCCTCCACGAACACGGCAGGCTGATTGTCGATGGTCTGGACCGCGTCGGCCGCTACCGTCACCGCGGCGTCCGACATCCGCGTGACCACGTCGACGGAAACGAAAAGCCCTGGACGCCAGGCCATGTCCGGATTCTCCAGCGTGACGCGCGCAGTGGCCGTGCGCGTCTGCTGCCCCAGCAACGAGCCGATGTACGAGACCGTGCCCTCGGCCCTGCCGGCGAACGCGGCGGAGCTCACGCTGGCCGCTTCGCCTACGCGTACATCCTGCAAATCCTTGGGCGCGATCACGAATTCGGCCCAGACGGTGCGCAGGTCCGACAAGGTGAAGATGCTGGCGTTGTCGGGCAAGGCTTCGCCCAGTGCGATGTGCTTTTCCACCACCACGCCGTCAAAGGGCGCGCGGATCTCCAGGCTGCCCAGGTCCTTGGAGCGCGGCTCGGCGCCCACGGTGCGCAATTTCTGCTCCGCGTTCTGCACGGCGATTTCCGCCTCCTGCAGCGCGGTGCGGGCCGCTTGGTAGTCCTGTTCCGCTGATACCTTTTCCTGCCACAGGCGCAGTTCGCGCCTGTGGGTCTGGGCGGCCAGGTCGCGCCGCTTGGCCGCCGCCAGCCATTCGCTGCGCAACTCGGACAGCGCCGAGCTGGACAAGACGGCCAGCAGTTCGCCCTTCTTGACCTGCTGGCCCAGGTCGGCCGACACGCTTTGCACCACGCCGGCCATGCGCGGCACCACGTGCGCGGTCCGGTCCGCATTGAACTTGATCTCGCCGGGGAACTGCGCCGATGTCGCCAGCACGGCGGGCGCAGCGACCTCGGACTTGATGCCGGCCACCGCGATCTGCTCGGGCGTGAGCGCGATTTTTTCCTGTTCCTTCTCGGCCTGCTCGCCCTGCCCGGTCTCGGCATGTCCGTGCTCCTCCTCGCCTGCCGCCTGCGCCGGATACACGGACGCCAACAGCAGCGCCGCGCACAGGCCGGCCGCGGTCCACATCTTGGGGGGTTGCTTGCTCTTGTGCTTTGCCATTTTCTTATGCTCGTTTCAACGTCCGAGAATGCGGTCTATATCCGCGGAAGCCTGGTACACGGATGCCAGCACCGTCAGGTAGGCGATGTTTCCGTCGGAGAGGGTGCGCTGCGCGTCCAGCACTTCCAGGAAGCCGAACTTCCCCGCCTCGAAGCCTTTGCGCGCAGCCTCATAGGCCTGGGTGGCCCCCGGCAGCACGGCGCTCCGATACTCGCGCGCGGAACCCGCTGCCAGATCGAATCGGGTCACGGCCTGCAACAGTTCTCCCATCAGGCCGGATTCCAGCTCGCGGTATTGGTCCTGCGCCTTGTAGGCCTGCATGGTGGCGGCGTAGACATTGCCCTGGTTGCGGTCGAAGATCGGCAGCGGAATGGACACGCCAAGCTGGGCCTTGTCGCGGCCCGCTTCGTTGTCGCGGGCCACGCCGGCGCTCAGCGTGATGTCGGGATAGCGCTTGCTCTTCTCGACTTCCAGCTGTGCCTGCCCCAGGTCGACGGCAAGCTTGCCGCCCTGCATCCTGGGCGATGCGGCCAGGCCTGCCCGCAACTCGTCTATCGACGCCCGTTCCGGCAATGCGTTCAGATCCGCGCCCACGCTGGCAAAACCCGGCTCTGCTTCGCCCCACAGCAGGCCGAGCTTGCGGCGTGCGCCCAGCAGCGCAGCCTCGGCCGCGCGCGCCTCGATGCGCGCGTTGGCCAACGCGACCTGGGCCTTGCTGCCCTCCAGTGGCGGCGCCTTGCCCGCGGCCACGCGCCTCTCCGCCAGCCGCAAGGCGCCGCTGGCGATATCCACGGTGCCGCGCGTCACGCGCACGGACTCCTGCGCCACCGCCACATCGAAATAGGCCGCGATGACTGCCGCGCGCAGGCCGGCCCGCGTGTCCGCGACGCCCTGGCGCGCCATGTCCCTGGACAGCTCAGCCGCCTTGACCCGCGCGGCGCGCTTGCCGCCGGTTTCCAGCGGGACGTTCAACATGGCGGTGGTGGTGCGCGTGGCCGATTGCGTGTCGTCCACGCTCACGTCGATGGAAGGGTTAGGCAGCACGCCCGCCTGCGTGAGCAGGCCCTCGCTCGCCGCGGCCTCGTTCTTCGCCGCGGCAAACCCGGGATTGCGTTCGAGCGCCGCGGCCAGGGCGCGCTCCAGCGTCAGCACGGCGCCGTTCTCGCTCTGCGCCGTGGGTACGGAAGTTCGGGCTGCGCCCGCGTTCTGCGCGGATGCGGCAGCAGACGCGGCGATCATCGAGGCCGCCAGGATCAGCGGCATAGCGGATACATGCATGGTTCAACCAGGAAAGGGGCGAGCCGGCAATGTATCCAGACGGGTTCGTCAATCGAGCGACAGAAAAATGACATTTCCGTAAGGTTCGCGGCCTTACGAAAACGTAATCAGGGCGTCGGCGAATTGACGGGCATGGGTCCGTAGAGTGTCACCGTCGCTACACAAACAGCGTGTATGCGCCTGACGCAACACCGCGATCGGCGCCGCGCTCAACCTGGGAGATATCCATGAAGACCAAAACCGTTACCGCTGCCCTCGCCTTGGGTTCCGCCCTGGCCCTTCCTTTTGCCGCCAGCGCATCGAGCACCTGGCACCAGACCAACACGGAGATCGGCTACGCCATCGCGCCGGACCACGCCGTCAGCGGCAAGACGCGCGACGAGGTGAAGACCGAATTGGCCGTGGCCAAGTCCGACCCGAAGCAGTGGTTTCTGACCAATCTGAACGCCGCCAAGCCGGGCTGGGCCAAGCAGGGCACCTCCCGTACCCGCGCCGACGCGATGGCGGAGCTGGAAGCCATGACGCCGGCCGAACGCGCCCGCCTGGACGAGATCTACACCCCGGGCTGAGCGCCGGGCCCGTGGCGCACGCGCCCCGCGTGCCCGCCGGCGCTGCGCAGGGCGGCTGGGCCGCCCTGTTTGCGTTTATTCCCCAGAACGATTCCGCCTAGAATAGACGCAGCATCCGAGGACTTCCGCGCACTCTTTTTATTTCCGCTGACATGAAAGTACTCGTAATCGAAGACGAAAAAAAACTCGCCGAGTACTTGCGGCGAGCGCTGACCGAACACAACTACGTGGTCGACGTGGCCCAGGACGGCGTCACCGGACTGCATCTGGTGCGTGAAAGCCAGTACGACCTGGTCCTGCTGGACGTGATGCTGCCCGCCATGGACGGCTTTTCGGTGCTGGCCGAGATCCGCAAGACCAGCCGCGTCCCCGTCCTGATGCTGACCGCGCGCGACAAGCTCGAAGACCGCGTCAAGGGCCTGCGCGACGGGGCCGACGACTACCTGGCCAAGCCTTTCGCCTTGTCGGAACTGCTGGCCCGCGTGCTGGCGCTGGGCCGGCGCAGCGGCCACGGCCAGACCGAGACCATCGCCCAGAACGTGCTGCGCATCGACGGGCTGGAACTGGACCTGCTGCGCCGGCGCGCCAGCCGCGACGGCGTGCGGCTGGACCTGACCGCCAAGGAATTCACCCTGCTGGCCCTGCTGATGCGCAAGCAAGGCGAAGTCCTGTCGCGGCTGGAGCTGGCCGAACAGGTGTGGGACATCAACTTCAACAGCAACACCAACGTGGTCGAAGTCGCGATCCGCCGCCTGCGCGGCAAGGTCGACGAACCCTTCGACAAGAAACTGCTGCACACCGTGCGCGGCATGGGCTACGTGCTGGAACCGCGGAGCGACTGATGCCCGGGCAGCGCCCCAAATCGCTGCACCGCTGGCTGTCGCGCTGGCTGGCGATCCAGACTTTCATCGCGCTCGGCCTGGTATGCGCGGTGGTCTATTACGCGACCAACCTCAACCTGGCCAGCCGCCAGGAAGCCTTGCTGCAGCAGAAGGTCGAGGTCGTACGGCACCTGGTCGAGGAAAACGCCGCCAGCCAGGACTCCACCCGCTTGCGCCACAAGCTCAGCGACTTCTTCTATGGCCGCCCCGACTTCTCGCTGGTGTTGGAGATCGACGGCGAAAAGGTCTATTACGGCAGCCCCATCGCCGGCGACAACGACTTCAAGCATGAGCGGCGCATCGCTTTCACGCTGCCCTTCCCCGGCGCGCCCGGCGACGCCATGAACGCCGAACTGGTGCTGGACATCTCCAGCGATATCCTCCTGCGCAAGGCGCTGGCCTGGACCTTGTTCGCCTGCGCCCTGGCCGGCGCCATCGTCGTGGCGGCGGTCGGAACCCTGCTGGTGCGCAGAGGGCTGGCGCCGCTGGACGCGCTGGGCAAGCAGGCCGCGCAGCTAGCCCCGGACCGCATCGGCGAACGGCTCGACGAAAGCGGCCAGCCCTGCGAGATCCGGCCCCTGGTGCGCCAGTTCAACGCCGTGCTGCAGCGGCTGGAGCGCGCCTACGTGCAGATGGAGGGATTCAATGCCGACGTGGCCCACGAGATGCGCACGCCACTCGCAACGCTGATTGGCGAGACCGAGCTGGCGCTGAGCACGCGCCCGTCGCCGCAGGCCTTGCGCGAAACGCTGGGTTCCAACCTGGAAGAACTGCAGCGCCTCTCCAGCATCGTCAACGACATGCTGTTCCTGTCGCAGGCCGACCGCGGCGCGCAGGCCCGGGGCAGCTGGCAGGCCAGCCTGGCCGCCATCGTCCAGGAGGTGACGCAATACCACGAGGCCGAGGCCCTGGACGCGGGGGTCGATATCGCGGTGGTGGGCGATGCGTCGGCCCAGGTCGATCGCGCACTGTTCCAGCGCGCCGTGTCGAACCTGGTCTCGAACGCGGTGCGCTATGCCGCTCCCGGCAGCGTGATCGAGGTCGATATCTCCCGCGGCGACGCTGGCGAAATCCTGATCGCCGTGCGCAACACCGGCGAGCCCATACCGGAAGAACATCTGCCACGGCTTTTCTACCGCTTCTACCGCAGCGACAGCTCGCGCGAGTTCGATGCCAATCATCATGGACTGGGATTGGCCATCGTCGCCGCCATCGCCCGCATGCACGGCGGCCGCAGCTACGCCAGATCGGCCAACCGGACCACCACCATAGGCTTCAGCATCGCGGCGGCCGACAGTACAGAAACCTGATTGGCGCTGTGGAAGCGCCCGGGCATGGACAATCTGTACCGCGGATCGCAGGAGCCGGACGTCTTCAGCCTAAAGTACGGCCGGTCCGCCGAAAGGCGGAAGCGGCCCGGCCTCAGTCCTCTTCGACAAACGCTTCTTCGCGCTTTTTGCGGATGTTCGGCAGCGCGACCAGCACGACCAGCACCACTGCCGCGCCCAGCAGGGACGCGGACAGCGGCCGTTCCACGAATGTCGTGAAATCGCCGCGCGACAGCAACAGCGCGCGGCGGAAGTTCTCTTCCATCATCGGGCCGAGCACCAGGCCAAGCAGAAGCGGCGCGCCCTCGCAGCGCAGCTTGCTCCAGATGTAGCCGACGACCCCGAAGAAGGCCGTCATGTACAGATCGAAGGTGTTGTAGTTGAGCGAATACACCCCAATCGTGCAGAACACCAGAATCGCCGGAAACAGGACGCGGTAGGGAACCTTGAGCAGCTTGACCCAAAGCCCGACCAGCGGCAGGTTGAGGATGACCAGCATCAGGTTGCCGATCCACATCGATGCGATCAGGCCCCAGAACAGGTCGGGATGGCTGGTCATGACCTGGGGGCCGGGCTGGATATTGTGGATGGTCATCGCGCCCACCATCAGCGCCATCACCGCGTTGCCCGGGATGCCCAACGTCAGCAAGGGGATGAACGACGTCTGCGCCCCCGCATTGTTGGCCGACTCCGGCCCGGCCAGGCCGGCCGGGTGGCCTTTGCCGAAACGCCCGGGTTCCTTGGACAGCTTCTTTTCCAGAGTGTAGGAAGCGAAGGCCGACAGCACCGAGCCGCCTCCGGGGAGGATGCCCAGCATCGATCCGACCGCGGTGCCGCGCACGATCGCGGGCGCCGCTTCGCGGACCTCCTGCCGGTTGGGATACAGCGAACCCACCTTGTCCGTGATCTCGACCCGCTTGTCCTTCAGTTCCAGGTTGTTCATGATCTCGGCAAAGCCGAACACACCCATCGCCACGATCGCGAAATTGATGCCGTCCTGCAGCTCCGGGATGCCGAAGTCATATCGGGCGACGCCCGAATTGACGTCCGTGCCAACCAGGCCAAGCAGCAGCCCCAACAGGATCATGCAGATCGCCTTGACCAGCGAGCCCGAAGCCAGCACCACCGCCCCGACCAGGCCCAGCGTCATCAGCGAGAAGTACTCGGCCGGCCCGAACTTGAACGCGACCTCGGCCAGCGGCGGCGCGAATGCCGCGATCAGCATGGTGGCCACAGAGCCCGCGAAGAAGGAGCCGATGGCGGCCAGCGACAGCGCGGCGCCGCCGCGGCCGTTGCGGGCCATCTGGTGGCCGTCGAGCACGGTGACGACCGCCGATGTCTCGCCTGGCAGGTTGACGAGTATGGCGGTGGTCGAGCCGCCGTACTGTGTCCCGTAGTAGATGCCCGCCAGCATGATCAGCCCCGCAACGGGCGGCAGCACATAGGTGATCGGCAGCAGCATCGCGATGGTGGGCACAGGGCCCAAGCCAGGCAACACGCCCACCAGCGTGCCCAGGACGCATCCCAACAGCGCATACAGCAGGTTCTCCGGCGTGAACGCCACGGAGAACCCCAGCATGAGGTTATCGATAAGTTCCATCCCCGCTCCTTGGTGTTTTTATCGTCATACGAAAATAGATCGTAGTGCGATATAAAAAGCCAAGGAACCCGGGTTTTTACGGACTGGAGATCGGTGAGATCAGGGCGGATCGGCGCGCTTGAACGCTGCGCGCGCCATCCGCCGTGGCGCGCAAGAAGGCCATGCCGCTGACGCGGCAAAGCCGTCCCGTCACATCGGCTTCAGGTCGACCTCTTTGGCGATCTTGCCAAAGGTTTCCAGGTCGCTCTTCACACGGGCCGTGGTCTCGGCCGGCGTGGACACGCGCGGAATCATCGCCAGGTCCAGCAGGCGCTGCTTCATTTCCGGCTTGGCGAACTCGCGCGCCAGGGCCTGCTGGATCTTGTCGACGATCTCGTCCGGCGTGCCCTTGGGCGCGGCCAGGCCGAACCAGGCGACCGCGGAGAACCCGGGCAGGCCGGCTTCTGGCGCGGTGGGCACATCGGGCAAGGCCGCCACGCGTTCCGGGTTCGTGACGAACAAGGGCCGCACCTTGCCTGCCTTGATGAAGGGCGTCTGCACGCCGGTATTGTCCAGCACCGCGTCGATATGGCCGCCCAGCAGGTCGTTCATGGCCGGGCTGCTGCCCTTGTAGGGCACGATGTTGACCTGCATGCCGGCGGCGCGCGCAAACATGAGTTGGGTCAGGTGTTGCTGGGTGCCCAAGCCGGCATTGCCGAAGGTGATCTTGTTCGGGTTCTTGCGGCCGTAGTCGATGAATTCCTTGAGATTCTTGGCGGGGAATTCATTGTTCGTGACCACCACGAAAGGCAGGTCGACCAGTACCGTGATCTGCTTGAAGTCTTCCAGCGGCTTGTAGCGCAGCTTGTAGACGTAGGGATTGACGGCCATGGTGCCGCTGGCGGTCAACGCCAGCGTGTAGCCGTCCGGCTCGGCGCGCGAGACGAACTCGGTGCCCAGCACGCCGCCCGCGCCCGGCTTGGCCTCGACGATGGCCGGCTTGCCCAGTTCAGTCTGCAAAGCCTGCGCGGCGAAGCGCGCCAGCATGTCGGCGGACCCGCCCGTCGCGTAGGGCAGGACGATCGTGATCGGCTTGCTGGGATAGGCGTCCGCGGCCATCGCGGGCGCGGCGATCCCGGCCGCCAGACAGGCAGCGGCCAGAGTTTTCAGATGCTTGACCATCAATGATTTCCCCTCGTGGTGTATCGACTGCGCTTGCACCCGGGGAAGATTAAGCGGTCCCGCGTTATATGGCTAATCAACAATTAAAATAGATCTCTATCACCAAATTTGATAATCACCCAGGACTGCGATGCTGACCTCGATGGACTTGAACCTGCTGCGCATCTTCGATGCGGTCATGACCGAACGCAACGTCACGCGCGCGGCCTCCGCGCTGCACATGACGCAGCCCGCGGTCAGCAACGCCATCAACCGGCTGCGCCTGACCTTGAAGGATCCGCTGTTCGTGAAGATCCAGGGCGGCGTGCTGCCCACGCAGCGCGCCGAACTGCTGTGGCCCCCGATCCGCGACGCGCTGGCCCGCATCGCCGACACGCTGGAGCGCAACGATTTCGACCCGGCGCGTTCCGAGGCCGTGTTCCGCATGGCCATGTCCGACTACGTGGCGGACCAGGTCATCCGGCCGCTGTTCGTGGAGCAGCAGACAGTGGCGCCCAATGTCCGCATCCATCTGCATCCCTACTCGCTGGACAACGCCGGCGTGCTGCTGGAAAAAGGCGAAGTCGACATGGCGGCGGGCGTGTATTCGAACTTCGGCTCGTCCCTGCGCACCCTGCCGCTGGAAACGCTGACCTACGTCTGCGCCATGCGCAAGGGCCACCCGCTGCTGGCGCAGCCGCGCTTCACGCTGGACAGCTTCCTGCGCGCGCGCCATCTGATGGTCAGCCTGCTGGGCACGCCGACCCTGATCGACCATGAGCTCGCGCCCCACGGCTACAAGCGCAACGTGGTGCTCACCATCAACCAGTTCGCCCTGGCGCCGCGCCTGCTGGCCGAAACCGACCTGATCTGCGTGGTGCCGCTGAACACCGTGCGCAACAGCCCCTACAGCCATCTGCTGGAAGCCGTCGAGGCGCCCTTCCCGTTCGCGCCGCGCACGGTCAACCTGATCTGGCATGAACGCTCGGACAACATCCCCGCGCATCGCTGGCTGCGCGAAGAGATACTCAAGGTCTGCCAGGCGCAAGGAATGGTGTTCGACCAGGCGCAGCCGGCAGAGTCCCATCCGTACTGATCCGTACCGACAAATCATTCACAACAGTGATAATCACTGATACCAATCTTTGATTGGACCGAATGATGGTGCGTCAATAGCATTCTGGTCATCCCACTCCCGGCGCCTTGCGCGCCAGCATCCTGGAGACCAGCGTGACCCAGACCGCATCCGCCCCGGGCACCCGCCGTTTTCGCGTCGGCTTCGACGTAGGCGGCACGTTCACCGATTTCACCCTGCTCGCCGAGCACACCGGTGAACTGCATTATTTCAAGGTGCCTTCGACACCGCACGATCCGTCCGAGGCCATCCAGACGGGCCTGGCCCATCTGATCCGCGAACACGAGATCGCCGGCTCCGAGCTGGCGCACGTGGGCCACGGCACCACGGTGGCCACCAACATGGTCATCGAGCGCAGGGGTTCGCGCTGCGCGCTGGTCACCACCCGCGGCTTTCGCGACGTGCTGGAGATCGGCCGGCAGACACGCCCCCATCTGTACGACTACAACGTCACCAAGCCGCAACCCCTGGCGCCGCGCGAGTGGCGCTTCGAAGTGACCGAGCGCGTCGGCGCCGACGGTTCCGTGCTGCAGGCGCTGGACGAAGACGAGGTGGTGGCGGTGGCGCGCGAGCTGGCCGCAGCCCGCGTCGAATCGGTCGCCATCTGCTTCATGCACAGCTACCGCAACGATGCCCACGAACGCCGCACCCGCGACATCCTGGCCGAACACCTGCCGGGCGTCTATCTGAGCGTGTCCAGCGAGATCCTGCCTGAGTTCCGCGAATATGAACGCATGTCCACTACCGCGCTCAATGCCTATGTCGGCCCGCGCATGGCTGGCTACATGCGCAACCTGGTAAGTTCGGTGCGCGCCATGGGCGTGGCGGCCGAGCCGACCACGGTGCATTCCAATGGCGGTCTGATGTCGGTGGAATCGGTGCTGACGGCTCCGGTGCGCACCTGCGTTTCGGGCCCCGCCGCCGGCGTGATCGGCACGACCGAACTGGGCCGCGTGGCTGCGCTGCCCAACCTGATCACCTTTGACGTGGGCGGCACCAGCACCGACGTGTCGCTGGTGGCCGAGCTGCGGCCGTTGTTCACCTCCAGCCGCCTGGTGGCCGACTATCCGGTCAAGACCCAGATGGTGGACGTGCACGTCATCGGCGCGGGCGGCGGCAGCATCGCGCGCATCGACGACGCGGGCGCGCTCAAGGTCGGCCCGCAGAGCGCGGGTGCTGTGCCCGGCCCCATCGCCTACAACCGGGGCGGCCAGGTCGTGACCATCACCGACGCCCACGTCGTGCTGGGCCGGCTGAATCCAGTCGCGCTGCTGGAAGGCCGCATGGCCGTGCATGCGCGCCAGGCGCGCGAGGCGCTGGAGGCGCAGATCGCCCGCCCGCTGGGACTGAGCGTGGAAGAAGCCGCCTACGGCATTCTGCGCATCGCCAACTCCAACATGGCGCGCGCGGTACGCGCGGTCTCCACCGAACGGGGCCATGACATCCGCAAGTTCGCCCTCTGCGCCTTTGGCGGCGCGGGCGGCCTGCATGCCGCCGAACTGGCGCGCGATTGCGGCATCGGCACCCTGCTGATTCCGCAGGAGCCGGGCACCATGTGCGCGCGCGGCATCCTGCTGTCCGACATTTCCATGGACTTCGTGCAGACGCTGATGGCGCACGCCACCGCGGACGGCTGGACCGCCGTGCGGCAGGCGCTGGAAGCCCTGGCCGGCAAGGCGCGCGCCTGGTTGTCCAGCGAAGGCGTGAACGACTCGGAGCAGCGCCTGTCCGCCGTGATCGACGCGCGCTACCAGGGCCAGAACTTCGAAATCGCCGTGCCGCTGGATGGCATGCAGCTGATGCCGCTGGATGAGTTCGTCGCGGCATTCAGCGCGGCGCACGTGCGCGAGTATGGCTATGACGCCGCCGGCCGTCCGGTGGAGATCGTCAATTGCCGGGTGCGCGCCATCGGCCTGGTGCCACGCGCGCCCCTGGCCCGCGTGCAAGGCGGCGAAAGCGTGGCCGGCGCCCTGAAGGAACGCCGCAACGTGTACTTCGAAGGGGCGGGCTGGGTGGACACGCCCATTCTGCGCCGCGCCCTGCTGCCGGTGGGCGTGCCCGTGGACGGTCCGGCCGTGATCGAGGAAATGAGCTCGACCACCGTCGTGCTGCCGGGCCAGCAGGCGCGCGCCGACGAATACGGCAACCTCGTCGTCAACCTCAACAGCTAAGGCGTACGCCATGACCAATCGATCGACTTCCGCTGCCGGCACGGACACCTTCGACCCCATCGAAATGGAGGTCTTCAGCAACCGCCTGCTGTCCATTACCGAGGAAATGGGCAACACGCTGATCCGTTCGTCCTTTTCCACCAACATCAAGGAGCGCAAGGATTGCTCCGTGGCGCTGTTCGACGCCGCCGGCCGCCTGGTAGCGCAGGCGGCCCACGTGCCGGTGCACCTGGGATCGTTGTCCGGCGGCATAGACGCCGTGCTGCGGCGCTACGGCGCGGCCGGCGTGCGTCCGGGCGACGCGTTCCTGTGCAACGACGCCTATCTGGCCGGCGGTACGCACGCGCCCGACATCACCGTCATCACTCCCATCTTTCACGAAGGCGTGCTGCGTTTCTTCGCGGCAAACATCGGCCACCATACCGACGTCGGCGGCGCCGTTCCCGGCTCCACGTCGCACCATCTGAAGACGGTTTGGGAGGAAGGCATCCGCCTGCCGGCCATGCGCATCGTGCGCGAGGGCGAGCTGGACATGGACCTGCTGGAGATGATTGCGCACAACACGCGCGAACCGGACAACCGGATGCACGATATCCGCGCCCAGATCGCCACCAACGACAAGGGCGCCAGGCTGATGCTGGAACTGGTGCAGCAGTCGGGCCTGGAGACCGTGCTGTCCGCCATCGACAGCATCATGGTGTACACCGAAAGACGCCTGCGCAACCGCATCGCACAACTGCCGACCGGGACCTATACCTTCACCGAGCGCATGGACGACGACGGCATGGGCGGCGATCCCGTCACCATCCAGGCCAACGTAGAGGCGCGCGACGGCCAGCTCCATGTCGATTTCACCGGCACCAGCAAGCAGGCGCGCGGCGCATTCAACCTGCCCGCCAGCGCCCTGAACGCCAGCGTCTACTTCGCGGTGAAGGCCATGCTCGACCCCGAGCTCATGCCCAACAACGGCCTGTTCCAGCCCATCACCATCACCGCCCCCGAGGGCACCATTACCAACCCGCGCTTTCCGGCGGCGGTGGGCGCGCGCGTCACCACCGCGCAGCGCGTGGCCGGCACGGTGATCGGCGCGCTGGGCCAGCTGTTGCCGCCAGACCGCGCCATGGCTTCGTGCAACGACGTCATGCCTTCCATGCTGTTCTCCGTGCCCATGCAGGACGGCAAGGGCACCTTCGTCTACCTGGAAACGCTGGGCGGCGGCGCGGGCGGACGCGCGCAGGGCGACGGCATGGACGGCATCCAGGTGCACGTGACCAATACCTCCAACCTGCCCGCCGAAGCGCTGGAGATCGAGTACCCGCTGCTGGTCGAGGAGTACGCGCTGGTCAACGACAGCGGCGGCGCGGGCCGCCACCGCGGCGGCATGGGCATCGCGCGCCAGATCCGTTCGCTGCATGACCAGCTGATCTGCACCATCCGCTGCGACGCCGCGCTGTTTGGCGCGGCCGGCCTGAACGGCGGCCTGGAGGGGGGCACCTCGCGCGTGATCCAGAACCCCGGCCGCGCCGACGAGCAGCGCCTGCCCAACAAGATCGCCAGCCACGGCCTGGCCAGCGGCCAGTCCGTGCGCCTGGAAACGCCCGGCGGCGGCGGCTACGGCGCGCCCGCTGACCGTAGCGTGGCCGCCATCCGCAACGACGTGCTGGGCGGCAAGGTCAGCCGTGCCGCGGCCGAACGCGACTATGGCGCGGAACGCGTGGCGCTGGCGCTGCAAGGAGACGCGGCATGAACGCGCCTGCCCCCGGCGCCCGCAGCGGCGGCGAACTGCTGGTCGCGCAGCTGCAGGCCTATGGCGTGGAGCGCGTGTTCATGGTGCCGGGCGAAAGCTTCCTGCCATGCATCGATGCGCTCTACGCCCGGCGCGACGCGATCGAAGCGGTGGTCTGCCGCCAGGAAGGAGGCGCCGCCTACATGGCCGAGGCGCATGGCAAGCTGACCGGTCAGCCGGGCATCTGCTTTGTCTCGCGCGGCCCGGGCGCCACCAATGCGGCGATCGGCGTGCACACCGCAAGGGAAGACTCCACGCCCATGATCCTGTTCATCGGCCAGGTCGGCGGCGACACCGCCGACCGCCAATGCTTCCAGGAAGTGGACTACCGCGCCATGTACGCGCCGCTGGCGAAATGGGTCGCGCAGATCGAGCGGGCCGACCGCATTCCCGAATACCTGGCGCGCGCCTGGGCGATCGCCACTAGCGGACGCCCCGGGCCAGTGGTCCTCTCCCTGCCCGAAGACATGCTGTCCAGCGTCGCCGACGTGGCTCTGGCCGCTACGCCACAGCCGCCCTGCGCCCGTCCGGCCGACGCCGACATGCTGCGCCTGCGTGACTTGCTGGAAGCGGCGGAGCGGCCCTTGCTGCTGCTGGGCGGCTCGCGCTGGCCGCAAGCCGCGCGCGAGGCCGTGCGCGACTTCGCGCTGCGCTTCGACCTGCCCGTGGCCACCGCCTGGCGACGCCTGGAGCTGTTCGACAACGACCATCCCAATTTCGTGGGCCAGGTCAGCGCCAGCATGCCCCCGCACCAGAAGCGCGCCGTCATGGACAGCGACCTCGTCATCGCGCTGGGCACCCGCCTGTGCGAACCGACGACCATCAACTATGAATGGCTGGCCTCGCCCACGCCGCGCCAGACGCTGATCCACATCCACCCGGACGCCAACGAGATCGGGCGGCTGTGCACGCCGGCGCTGGGCATGGTCGCCAGTGTGGACGGCTTCGCCCAGGCCGCATCGGGACTGGCGCCGACGCCGGGCTGGCAGCCGCGCCGCCGGGGCGCTGTAGCGGCCGCCGCAGCGCCTGCGCTGCCGCCCACGCCCGGCCCGCTGGACCTGAACGCGGCGGCGCGCCACGTCGCGGCCACGCTGCCGCGGCATTCCTGCGTCACGGTGGGCGCGGGAAATTACGCGCTCTATGCGCACCGGCACATCGCCTTCAAGGGACCGGGCAGCCAGCTTGCGCCCGCCGTCGGCGCCATGGGCTACGGCCTGCCCGCAGCCATCGCGGCCAAGCTGCGCGACCGCGATGCGGCCGTGGTCTGCTTCGCCGGCGACGGCTGTTTCCAGATGACCATGCAGGAGCTGGCCACCGCAGCGCAGTACCGGCTGGGCATTGTGGTGCTGGTCTTCAACAATGGCCTGTTCGGCACCATCCGCCTGCATCAGGAGCGCGCCTATCCCGGACGCGCCCTGGCGACGGAACTGGTCAACCCCGATTTCGCGCGGCTCGCGCACAGCTATGGCGGCTACGGCGCTGCGGTCGAGCGCACGCAGGATTTTGCGCCGGCCTATGATGCCGCGCTGGCGTATGCCCGGGAGCATCGCATGCCGGCCATCGTGGAACTGCGCTACGACGCCGACATCATCCTGCCCGACCGCACCCTGTCGCAACTGCGCCGCGCGGAGACCGCCGCATGAAACCGCTGCTGCGCCGCGTGTCGGCGCCCGAATCGACGCCGCTGCGCCTGACCTGGAACGGCTTGCCGCTGCAAGCCCATGAGGGCGACACCGTGCTGACGGCGTTGCTGCTGGCCGCGCAGCACCTGCGCGTCACCTTGGGCGAAGGCGCGCCGCGCGCGGGCTTCTGCCTGATGGGCGCCTGCCAGGATTGCTGGGTGCAGACGGCGGACGGCGCACGCCTGCGCGCCTGTTCCACCGCAGTCGAAGACGGCATGGCACTGGTCAGCGCCCAGCCCGGAGAACTCGCATGCAAATGAACCCGCCCGGCGCCGATGACTCGCCGCGCATGGTGGTGGTGGGCGCCGGGCCCGCGGGCGTGCGCGCCGCGCAGACGCTGCTGCGCCACGGCGTGCGTCCGGTGATCGTGGACGAAGCCGCCTTGCCTGGCGGCCAGATCTATCGCCAGGGCGCGGCCCCTCGCGGCACCGCGCGCCAGCGCTATGGCTTCGAATGGAAGCGCGCGCAAGCCATCCACGCGGCGGGCGCGGACCTGGCCGCCCGCGCCGACTATCGCGCCGCCACCGCAGTGTGGAATGCCGCCCAGGGCTGCCTGGACCTGGTCCGCGACGGCGAACTGGAAACCCTGCCCTACTCACGGCTGCTGCTCGCCACCGGCGCCACCGACCGCGTCCTGCCCTTCCCGGGCTGGACCCTGCCCGGCGTCTACTCGCTGGGCGGCGCGCAGATCGCGCTGAAGAGCCAGGGCTGTACGTTTGGGCCGCGCATCGTGTTCGCCGGCACTGGCCCCCTGCTCTATCTGGTCGCCTACCAATATGCGCGCGCCGGCGCCCAGGTGCAGGCCGTGCTGGACTGCGCGCCGCCAGGCAGCCAGGTCCGCGCCGCGCCGGCGCTGCTGAGCCAGCCCGGCATGCTGGCCAAAGGCATGTACTACCTGGGCTGGCTGCGCGCCCACGGCGTGCCGGTGCACCATGGCGCACGGCTGGATGCGGCCGAAGGCGCAGGCCGCGTCGAGCGCGCGCTTGCGACCCTGGGCGGCAAGCAGCGCGCCATTGCTTGCGACGCGCTTGCGGTGGGCCACGGGCTGCGCGCGGAAACGCAGCTTGCCGACCTGCTGGACTGCGCCTTCGACTTCGATGCCGCGCAGCGCGCCTGGCTGCCGCGCCGCGACCCGGACGGCCGCAGCACGGCGACCGGCGTCTATCTGGCCGGCGACGGCGCCGGCATCGGCGGCGCGGTCCTGGCCGAGCTTGCGGGCGAACGCGCCGCGCTGGCCATGCTGGCAGACAGCGGCATCGACGTCAGCGCCGCCAGGGTGCAGTGGCTGGCCCGCCGCCAGGCGCGCTGGGCGCAATTCCGCCGCGGCCTGGACCGGGCCTTTCCCCTGCCGGGCGCGGGCGCCGACTGCGACGACTCCGTCATGGTCTGCCGCTGCGAGGAAGTGCGCGCCGGCACGTTGCGCGCCGCGGCCGCGCAATACGCCATCCACGATCTCAACCGCTTGAAGGCGCTGACGCGCATCGGCATGGGCCTGTGCCAGGGACGCATGTGCCAGGCGGGCGCGGCCGAGCTGCTGGCCGACTGCCGCGGTCTGGCCTTGGCGGACATAGGCCGGCTACGCGGGCAGGCGCCCGTCAAGCCCCTGAACCTGTCCATGCTCGGCAAGGTGGAACCATGAACCCGCTGCACACGGAAGTCGCCATCATCGGCGCCGGCCTGGTGGGCGCCAGCGCCGCCCTGGCGCTGCGCCGCATGGGGGTCGCCACGGCGCTGATCGACGGCGGCGCAAGCGGCGCACGCGCCAGCGGCGTCAACTTCGGTGGCGTACGCCGCCAGGGACGCTCGATCGAGCAGCTGTATCTGGCGCAGCGCGCACACGGCATCTGGTCGCGCCTGCCGGACCTCATCGGCACCGATGCGGAATACGTGCGCAGCGGCCACCTGAAGCTGGCGCGCTCCGAGTCCGACCTGGAGAAGCTTTGTGCCTACCGCGACAAGGTCAGCGACTTCGACCTGGGCCTGGAGATCATCGACGCCGCCGAGCTGCGTCGCCGCTTTCCCGCGCTGGGTCCGGGCATTGCCGGCGGCTCGCTATGTCCGGAGGATGGCCAGGCCAATCCGCGACTGGTCGCGCCCGCCTTCGCCCATGCCGCTGCGCGCGCCGGCGCCAGCCTGCTCGAACATTGCGCCATCACGCAGGCAGACACCCAGGGTAGCGGCTTCCTGCTGACTGCCGCCGACGGCCGGCGCATCCGCGCCGACACCGTCATCAATGCGGCGGGCGCCTGGGGCGCGGCGGTAGCCCGTTGGTTCGGCGACGACCTGCCCCTGCAGGTCAAGTATCCGACCATGCTGGTCACCGAGCCTCTCACGCCGCAGATCGGCGTGTCGTTGGGCGTGGAAGGCGGCGGCTTCTATGCCCGCCAGGTCGCGCGCGGCAATGTGGTCATGGGCGGCGGCTACGGCAGCGCGCTGCCGGGAGACCGCAGCCGGCCGGGCCGCGCCGCGCTCGCCGAACTCGGCCGCATCGCTCCGACCGTGGTCCCGGCGCTGGCCTGCGCCAGCGTGATCCGCTGCTGGTCAGGCATCGAAGGCTATTTCAGCGACAAGAACCCGGTCATCGGCTTCAGCCCCAGGGTGCCGCGGCTGCTGCATGCTTTCGGCTTCTCGGGCGGGGGCTTTCAGATCGCGCCGGCGGTGGGCGAGGTCATCGCCGAAATGGCGATGGGACGCGGCGGCTTGATCATGGCGGAGAAGTTCTCGGCCAGCCGCTGGGAGGCCGCCCAGGCCTGATCGGTGCGAGAGCCTGGGCGCGGCCCTCACAGGCATGCGAGTTGCTCGCTTCCCGCGGGGCGGCATTTCCTGCCGCCATCCACGGCAAAGGAGCACTATCCATGGTCAGAAAATCCATAGTTCACGGCCTGGGCGCAGCAATGCTCGCCTTGGCGCTGGCAGGCTGCGCGGCGCAGGACGGCCATCGCAGCACGGGCCAGTACACCGATGACGTCACTACCACGGCGCGCGTGCGGGAGGCGCTGCTGAAGACGCCCAATTTACGGTCCAACACCATACAGGTTGAAACCTACCAGGGCGTGGTCCAGCTCAGCGGCTTTGCGGACAACGAAGACAGCGCGGCCTCCGCCGTCGGCGCGGCCCGGGGCGTGGCGGGCGTGAAGGAGATCCGCAACAACATCCAGGTGCGAAATCCGCAGTAATGCGCGGCGGCGCTCGGGAGGATGGGCCAGCCGGGCACGCGGCTTGCTGCGCAACGTCTCATAGAGCCCATTGCAGCCCTACGGAGAATCATCATGCCTGGCACGCCCGTCAACTCCCTGCCCGATCCCCAGACCGATCCCTCCCCCCGCCCCGACCTGGGTCCCAGCGATTCGTCGGACTCGGCCAGCGACCTGCCTCAGGACCTGGTCCACACCGATAGCGATGCTCAAGGCACAGGCGACCGCGAAAGCGCCAACCCGCGCGACCGCGACCACGAAGGCGCCGACATAGGCGCGGACCGGGTCACCGATGCAGACCATGCCGGCGTATCGCGCAAGCCGCCCGACCCGGTGCGCAACGGCGGCTAGGCCTGGCGATCGTCAACCGGAAAGCGCCATCCGCCATGGACGCGATCGAACGCATCGCCGCGTACATGCATGAACACGCCCTGACGCTGGTCACGGCGGAATCTTGCACGGCCGGCCTCATCGCCGCCACGCTGGCGGATGTGGCGGGCGCCGGTTCGCTGCTGGACTGCGCATTCGTGGTCTATTCCCCGCAGGCAAAGATGCGTTGCCTTGGGGTGACGCCCGCGACCCTGGCGCGGCACAACCTCACGAGCGAGCCGGTAGCGCGGGAGATGGCGCTGGGCGCATCGCGGCAAAGCCCGGCGCTGATCGCCATTTCCAATACAGGCGTCACCGACTCGGTCGACGACGACATTCCCGCTGGCACGCAGTGCTATGCCTGGGTCTTCAAGGCGGGCCAGGCCGATGCCGCGCCGGCAATCTACGCCGAAACCCGGCGCTTCTCCGGCAACCGCAACGGCATACGCCTGGCCAGCGCCCGCTATGCCCTGCAGCGTCTGGTGGAGTACCACGCCGAACTGACGGGCAAGCCCAAGCCCCGCTGAAGTCGCTGACGGGCGGGAACAGCGATTGCTGGTGGCTGCAGGCTCCCACCCATAACGGCGCACCGCGCCCAAATCTGGAGGTTTCCATGAAAACCCGCTATCTGACCGCCACGATCCTCGCCTCGCTGACGTTGGCTGCCGCCCATGCTGCGCAGGCGCAAACCGCGCCCGCCGCGCCTCCCACGGCCGCGGCAGCGAAATTGGACAGCGCCGACCGGGACTTCCTGGAGAACGCAGCCCAGGCCGGCCACCTGGAAGTCGCTGGCAGCAAGCTCGCTCTTGAAAAAGCCCGCGATCCGGACGTGAAGGCGTTTGCCCAGAAAATGATCGACGACCACGGCAAGGCCGGCCAGCAATTGGCCACACTTGCGCAAGGCAAGGGTTATCAGGCGCCGACCGAACCCTCGCTGGTGCAGCAGGCAAAACTGAAGGCGCTGGGCTTGCGCGACGACAGCTTCGACAAGGCCTATGTGGACGAGATTGGCGTATCCGCGCACCAGGACGCGGTGAAGCTCTTCGAGAAAGCCTCGAACGACGTGAAGGATCCCGACGTCAAGCAATTCGCGATCGAGACCCTGCCGGTGCTGCAACAACACCTGGAAATGGCGACAGCCATGCAGCAACGCCTGGATGCCGCCAAGAAATAGGAGTCTTCCCGAGGATTAGTACCAGCGAAGGAACAGATGCGCATACCTGCGGGCGCATCTGCAACCAGTGCGCTTGCTGCGGAACATGCATATGGATCGCGAGGAACTATTGGCACAAATGATCGCCACGCCAGCGGTCGACCGGGACTTCCATGACTGGCCCGAGGTGCTGGCCAACTATGCGGAATGCCTGATGGCGCTGCAGCCCAGGCTGCAGCCCGAAGAGCTGGAAAGGCTGATACGGGTTGGCGCGGATTTCTATCGCACGCTGGCGCGCGCCGAACAATATCGGCATGCGTCAGTCTGGGACGAACCGCAGCCGTAACGCTCAACCATAGGAGCCATATGAGCGCCTGTGGTACGCCTCCCTGACGTAGCGCTTGAGTTCTGCCTCAACTGAAGAGACGGCGGCAGCTGGTTCCGCCTGCGGATCGAGCAAGCGCCGCGCTGCTTCGAGCGTGCGCCGCGCCCTCAGTTCACCTTCGCTCAAGATCTCGGCGGGCGCCGCCGTCGTATCGCGCTCTTTGTCCATGACGCTGCTCCTGAAGGCGGGCGGAATGCCGCCGCCTCGCTATCAGCAAACCACGTGCCCGCGCGGACGGCACGGCAATTGCTGCGTTGCGGCTTTCCTCCAGGAGACGGCATGCTCGCAAACTGGTTGCCTGAGGTCCGGGGCCTTTCGGACCATCCGCTGATGCTGTGGGCATTGGCGCTGACGGCGGGCGCCGCGTTGTTCTTCGCGCTGAGCGCCGCCTTGCGGATCACGCGGTCGCGGCTGCGGCAGCGCGCCGACACGCCAGGCCATCCTCTTGCGCGTTCGGTCTCCGAGGTCCTGCGGCGCACCAACAGTGTCATCTTGCTGTTGCTGTCCATCCTGATCGGCGCCGAATTCATCGGCGCCCCACTGCCCTGGAGCGCGGGCAAAGCCCAGCATCTTTGGTTCGTGCTGTTGACGCTTCAGCTCGCCCTGTGGCTCGACCGGGCAGTCGAGGTGGGACTGGATCATGCACTGGCCGCGCGCGGCCAGGTCAATGCCGTCACCGCCACCTTGTTCCGGTTCCTGCTGCGCACACTGGTTGCCGTCATCGCCCTGCTGGCCATGCTGGACAATCTGGGCGTGAACATCACCGCGCTGGTGGCCAGCCTGGGCATCGGCGGCGTCGCCGTCGCGCTGGCGGTCCAGACCATACTGAGCGATCTGTTCGCCTCGATCTCGATCGGGCTCGACAAGCCCTTCGAGGCTGGGGATTTCATCGTCTTCGGACAGGTGGCCGGCAGCATCGAGCACGTGGGCCTGAAGACGACGCGCATCCGCAGCCTGGGCGGCGAACAGATCGTGTGTTCCAACACGGAGCTGCTCAAGCAGACCATCCAGAACTACAAGCGGATGCAGCAACGGCGCATCATCTTCACCGTCCGCATCACCTACATGACGCCGGTGGACCGCGCCGCCACCGTGCCGGAGCTGATCCGACAGCAGATCGAACGCCAATCCGGCACCCGCTACGACCGGGCGCACCTGGCCCGTTTCGGCGATAACGCGCTGGAGTACGAAGCCGTCTACTACGTCATGACAGCGGACTACAACCGCTACATGGACATACAACAGGAGATCAACCTGGGCATCATGCGCGAGCTGGACACGGCCGGCATCGCTCTGGCGCTCCCCGAGCGCATCGTGCACCTGCCGGCGCCCGCCCGGCAGGACGCCGATGAGCAAGCCGGCTAGCGGAGCGCCGGTGGGACCAACGCACGGTCCAGCAGCGCGGCCAGGCGGGCGAGCCCCGCCTCCACCGGCCCCGAGATGTGCACGCGCAAGCACGGCCGGCCCCGCGAGGCCAACTCTTCCATGTCGCCCAAGGCCTGCGCACGCTGCATGGCGGCGAAACCCAGGGCGTGGCCGGGCGCTTCCAGCTCCTCCCCGGCGTCCGCGGTAATGAACAGGAATCGTCCGCCCGCGGGGCCGCCCTTGTGCAGCTGGCCTATGGAATGCAGGTAGCGCGGACCGAACCCGACCATGGTTGCAGCGCCGGTCGCCTGGCGCAGCCGGCAGCGCATCCCGGCGAGGCGCGCGTCATGGACCGGATTCCGGGCGACATAGGCCAGCAGCGACACGTAGTCGCCCTGATCCATTCCCGCAAAGTACGACGCCAGCAACTCGATCGCGGTCGCCCCCTCGGCCTCGCCATGGAAGGCCAGCGCGCCTTCGACCAGCCGGGGCATAAGGTCGGCTACGCCGATGCCGGCTTCGTGGCGCGCCGCCAGGGCCTGCGTGCGCGCCTTGCTGGCTTCCACGTCCGGCTGATCGAACGGATTGACGCGCAGCACGGCGGCGGCCACGGCGGTGGCCATTTCCCAACGAAAGAACTCCTGGCTGAGCGACTGGGCAGACGGCAGTTCGCAACGCGCCACCGGGAATCCCGCAGCGGCCAGCCGCCGCATGCGCGTGTCCAGCTCGGCGCCGGGCGTATCGCTGCGCGCAAGATGGACGAACATGCGGTCGCGGCCATAATCGCACGCATCCCCGGCCGGCTCGTGGGCCACGGGAATGATGCCCCGCCCATTCTTGCCGGTTGATTCGGCCAGCAATTGCTCGAGCCAACACCCCACGTACTCCAGCCCGGGCGCGGCCAGGATGGTGAGCTTGTTGCGGCCGTCCAATGCGGCCTCGCCCAGCAGCGCTCCCAGAAGCAACCCCGGATTGGTACGCGCCTGGGCCTGCGCCGCGCATGCCCGCACCATGGGGCGGGCGCTGCGCAGGAATGCCGCGGGATCGTGCCCCAACAGCGTCAGCGCGACCAGTCCGAAGGGCGACAGCACGGAGTTGCGTCCGCCCACGGACGGCTCGCCCTCGAAGACGGCGGCATAACCGTCCGCCCGCGCGCGGTCCAGCATCGGAGATCCCGGATCGGTAATGGCGACAAAGCGCTGCCCCGCTTCCTGCCGTCCAAGCCGCCGCGCCACCTGTTCATGGAAGTACGCAGCGAGCATGCGCGATTCCAGGGTCGATCCGGACTTGCTGCAGACGACAAACAGGCAACGCGTGAGATCCACCGCGGACTGCACCGCGCGCACCTGGGCCGCGTCGGTGGAATCCAGCACGTGCAGGCGCAAGCCTCCGCTGGCCACGCCCAGCGTACGGGCCAGCGCCTCTGCGCCGAGGCTGGCGCCCCCCATGCCCAGCAACACCGCATCCGAGAACCCGGCCACGCACAACCTACGGCAGATTGCCGTCATGCGGCCGAGCGCCCGGGGCGCCATGCCCGGTTGCAGCCAACCCAGCCAGCGATCCTCATCGGTCCCGGTCCACAGCGTGGCGTCGCGTTGCCACAGACGCGCCATCCAGGCTTCGTTTTCGGCTTGCTCGATACGCTGGCGGATACGCGCGGCCAGACCGGCCGGCGCCTGGAAGCTGAAGCCGTTGAGCGCCGCCTGACGGCCCAGGGAGACAGGGGCTCGTTCGCCGTGGCGTCTTCCCAAAAACCGGGCCGGGCGTATTGCCTGAACAGCATCGTGGGTAAGAGGAGTATGCATGGGAAGGGCCGGCCGACCGGCATGGGAAGAAGAAAGGGAAAAAAATGGAGGGGAAAAAGGGCGGCTCGCGGCCGCCCTCCCGAGCTGCGCCCTACCAGTAGGGATCCTGGTTGTAGTACTTGTGCACGCTCAACGCCCAGCTTTCGTCCGCCATCCTGGGCCAGTCGTCCTTGTCGAAGCCCGGCGCGTTCTTCAAGACCTCCTTGTCGACATTCAGGATGAAGCACTTGCGGTCGGTGTCCAGCGTCAAGGCCGCCCACGGAATCGCGAAGAGCTTGTCGCCCATGCCCAGGATGCCGCCGCGCGACAGCACGGCGTAGGCCACGCGTCCCCGCGGCACGTCGATCATGATGTCCTTGATCGACCCCAGGCTTTCTCCCGAGGCGTTGACGACGTCGTTGCCGTCAAGGGTGTCCGCCGCCATGATCTCGGGGCCAGGCCCGGTCGCGGAATCCTTGGGGCCGCCAACGATATTGGTTTGATGCTCCATACGTCTCTCCTATGCGGGGACCATCCCCACGTTGAACCACGGTCATGGCTGTATCGCTACGCCATTTCTTGCGCTCGATCCGAGTGGACCTATTCAGCAAGCGCCATGCCCATCCGGCCACTCGAAGACGTCCCGCCTGGCGTACGCGCTGGCGGGACGGTACGCAGCGGCCGCTCAGCCCTTGCTGCGCGCCCCAGCGCCTCGATTGCGCCTGCTTTGCTGATCCTGTCCGGTGCCTATTTGGCTGACATGGCCCTCCTTCTTGGTCCGGTTCTGCCCATCGCGGTGGCTGGCCTGGAGTTCCCGGTCGGTGTCATCGGCCGAAGGATTGGGTTTGCGGTCTTTGGGTTTCATGGCGGTCGTCCTCGTGACGGATCACGACCTCTCAGCAAATGCCATGCCCCAACTGCGTCTGTGCCTGCGCTGCCCGCACGCGGCACGGCGCTTGCTATCGAAACGCCATGGAAAAATTCGCCCAAATCTTCGAGTTGCAGGCGGGCTTTGCCGAAATGATCATCCGCGGCACGACCATGTATTGGGTGCTGTACGCGTTGCTGCGTATTTCCGGCAGACGTGACATGGGCTCCCTGGGAATGGCGGACATGCTGGTGCTGGTCTTGGTGGCGGATGCCGCGGGCAATGCCATGTCGGGCGATTCGTACTCCATGGGGGACGGCATCATCGTTGTCGCCACCATAGTCGGCTGGAGCTACCTGCTGGATCGGGTGGGCTATTACGTTCCTCCCTTGCGTCGCCTGCTTGAGCCACAGCGCGTCTGCCTGATCCGGTCCGGCAAAGTGCTGGTCCATGGACTCAGGAAAGAGCACATCACCCGCAGCGAACTGATGGAGCAACTAAGGTTGAAAGGCGTCGCCAACCTGGCTGAGGTCGAAAGAGCCTATCTGGAGGCAACAGGAGAGTTCAGTGTGGTCCGTGTGCAAGAGCGCTCCAAGGCGGGCGCCTCCACGCTGGAAGACGACGATGCCTGCGGTTAGCGTCCACCCGCAGCAGGAATGCGCACGACCGGCGAGGAAGCGGCGCGAATCGGTATATTTTTCCGGTGCGTTCGAGCTTGGGATGGAACGCCCGCTAGCGACGCGAGGCGTTCACAGGGCAAAGCACCTTTCCTTTCAGGATCACCGAGAGCCGTGCGCAGCCGGGCATGACGCTTGCGGATAGGTTCCAGCATTTCCCACATAGGAGCGTACTCATGAAAATCCGAGCCTTCACCTACGCGCTGGCCCTGTCCGCCGGACTGGCTTCGGCCGGTGCGCTGGCGCAGTCAGCCATGCCCACCTCGCCGTCCAACACGCCCAACGACAGCACCGCCGTCCCCCCCAACCAGCCCGTGCCGCCCGGACAGAAGCCGCCCGCGCCAAATGCGACGCCGAACACGCCGACCAACCCGCCCAACCTGAACAAGAGCGACCACACCCGGTCGGACATGCACAAGACCGACAAGCAGGGCCGCCACCGCGAAGCCAACGACAACGTGCCCAGCACCAAGGGCGGTGGCGCGGCGCCGCCTCCGGGCTACCCGAACTCGGGCGGTTCCAAGTAAGCGCGCAACGACGACGTGAACGCGAACCGCATACGGGCGTAGTTGTTTAGTTGTGTAAAGCACGTCCGGCAGGTTCTTCACACTCCTTAAAAGACCTCGGAAAGATTCATTCGACTGGATCGATACATTGCGCGGCAGCGGTCTGCGGACCTCCAAAAAACTGCCGTGCAAACGAGGTTGCCCATGTCGGAAGTCGTCGTCTATGTCAGAAGCCAGCCCCGGCTGGGCGACCAGATCGTCGCCCTGCCGGCGCTCTATCAACTGAAAACCTGGTGGGCTTCCAGGCGGATCCGGGTGGTGGCCCGCGACGACCTGGCCGGCTTCTACCGCGGCGTGCCCTGGGTCGACGAGTTCGTCCGGGCCGCCACGTTCGGTGACTATCTGCGCACGCTCAAAAAGCACACCCCGGTTTGCGTCAGCCTGCATCACAGCAGCGAACGCTTCGGCCTGATCAACCTGCTGCGCCGGCCAACCATGCGCTTCGGCTTTCACAACGCGCGGATGAGCGACCTGGCCTGGACGCACTCCCATCGCAAGAGCGTTGCCGAATACATCGGCTTGGCCAATCTCCGGCTGTTGGCGTCGTACCGGCAGTTCGACGCCGAGGCCGTGGCGCGCCGCTGCTTCCAGACGCTGGCCCAGCCGCACCAGCATGCCGAGCAGGGGGCCGACGTGGTCCTGATCCCGGGCGGCGGGTCTGGCGCGTTCAAGCGCTGGAGCCTGCTGAACTACCTGCGCTTGGCTGAGAGGCTAAAGCTGCTGCTGGGCCCGGACACCCGCTACCTGTTCGTGCTGGGAGAACAAGAGGTCATCGAACGCGACAAGCTGGAAGCCATGCGGCGTCCTGAATTTTCCATCGCCTACTGCCGCTCGGTGCCGGAGCTCAGCGCTCTCATGCTGCGTGCGCGCCTGATCGTGGCCAACGATTGCGGCCCGTCGCATATCGCCCAAGGCGCTTGCGTGCCCTACGTGGGCGTGTTCAACGAGTCCAACCCGGAGTGGTTCTGGGATCGCCCCTACTCCGCCGCGGTCGTTCCCCGCCATCCCCGCGACGGCATCAATTCCATCACGCCCGACGACGTGCTGGGCGCCTGCCGCAAAGTCCTGGAGCATCATGCGCATCCTGCATACGCTGGCTGAGCGCAGCCTGGGCGGGCTGGAATTCCGCGTCCTCGAGCAATCCTCCTGGCTGCAGCGCCATGGCTACGAAGTGGCGATCGCGGCTCCGGCGGACAGCGAAATCGGGCGCGAAGCCCGGCAGCGCGGCCTGCGCGCCGTGGACATAGACTTCGACGCCGCCTACTCGCCGGCCACGGTCCTGAAGCTGCGGCGCGCGGTCAAGACGCTGCGCATCGACCTGATCGACAGCCACAGTCGCGCCGACGGCAAGACCGCCGCGCTGTGCCGCGACCTGTGCTCGGTCGTCAGGACGCGCCACTTCGCCAAGCCCATGCCTTCCTCGCCGCGTCGCCGGCTGGAATGGAAAATCGGCTGCGACCACGTCATCGCGACCAGCCTGCTGGGCAAGCAGGAACTCGTCGCGGCGCGCCTGGCGCCCGCGCAGCGGATCAGCGTGGTCGGAGAATGGGCCGCGGACGAATTCTTCCAATCCGGCGACACGCCGCAGTCACGCCTGCGCACCCGGCAAGCACTGGGCATCCGTGCCCCCGACAGCGCCTGCGTCATTGCCACCATAGGCATGCTGCGTCCCGAGAAGGGCCAGGCCGATCTGTTGCGCGTGGTGCACCGGCTGCGCCGCCAGGGCCTGCCCGCCATCGCGCTGGTGGTCGGCATGCCCACCGCCAGCACCAAGCCCTATGCCTATGCGCTGCACCAGCTGACCGTGGATCTGGGCATTTCCGAACATGTGGTGTTCGCCGGTCATCGCAACAATATTGCGGAGATGATCCGCGCCGCCGACGTGGTGCTGGTGCCTTCGGCCACCGAAGCCTGGTCGCGCGTGGTACCCGAGTCGTTCGCCGCGCGCCGCCCCGTGGTCGCCAGCGACGTGGGCGGATTGCCGGAAATCGTCACGCCGGGCCAGACCGGTTGGCTGGCTGCGCCGGGCGACGTCGCCGGCTACGCGGACCGCATCATGCAAATCCGCGGCGATCCGGGACAAACCGAAGCCATGATCGGTAACGCCCGGGCCTACGCCGAAGCCAATTTCCGGCTTGCGGGCAAGATGTTCAGCACCTTGGAAGCGTACAAGCGGGCATTGCGTCCCGCCTGAAGGGCGGGCGCCACGGCGGAAGGGGTATCATGGTGCCCCCGATTTGTTTACCCGATTCAGTACCGTGACCAAGCCCGCCCTACTGCTCGTTCTGGCAATCGCCTTGACGGGTTGCTCCAAGCAGGAAGAGACCCCCTGGGAACGGCTTCAAGCCGCCACGCCGCAACTGCAGCTGGCCGCCAACACGCCGGAAGCGGCGGTGAAATCCTGGTGGCAGGTGCGCGACGCGCACGACCGCTATACCGCCACCGCCTGCAAGGAACTGGCCGAACTCTACCGTCCCTTCAGCGCCGCCGAAGACTCGCTGAGCACCGCACAGCTGCAGGCCCGGCAGAACGGCGACCAAAAATGCAGCGTCGAGATCTACGAGCGCAGTGTCGTCAACGTCGATGTCCAATCCGACACGCGCGCCTTCGTCGTCGCCCAGATCCGCAACACCACGCCCTCCACGCCCGGCTTTCCGGTGGACAACGACGAACGCGACCGCAAGGAGCGCGGCGTGCGCATGCAGTACCTGCTGGAACGCGCCGACAAGACCCAGGACTGGAAGATCGCCCAGGTGTATGGCCGCAACCGGTATTGCGAAGTGGCCCCGGTCAACGGCTGGTGCCCGCTGTACAACCAAGCGGCAGGCTCGGCGAATAGTTATGTTTATGAGTTCGGGCAGTAGGTGAGCCTCGGGCAGAAGCGCGTTCTGCCCGCATCCTCTTCAGGCCACCAGGAACACAGCTGGCCGCACCCGCACCGTCTTGCCCAACGTGCGCGCAACCGGCGATGCCTGCGCCGCGTCGCGAACCAGATCCTGCTGCGCCGCCGTCAGCGCCGCAGCGAAGCGCAAACTCACCTCGAATCCGGTTTCGTCATCCAGCCTATCGATGTCCACCTGCACCGTCGCCTCGGGCAACGCAACGCCGGCGCGGTCCGCGGCCATGCCGATGGACATGCAGACACAGGCCGCTAGCGCGCTTTCAAGAAGTTCGTGCGGCCGCATGCCCGCGGTTCCTCCCTTGCCGTCTTTTTGCGTGTCGGAGAGCAGGACGTTTTGGCCGTTCGTTACTTCCACGCCATAGGGCACGCCCACCCGTTTCGCCTTCACCATGCGGGTCTCCTGTCGAAGATGAAAGAGCCGACAGGCTAGGCCTGGATCGGGGACCGGGGAAGGCCAGCGGAGATGCTGGTATGGAATGTGACAGGGTGGACGTCATTGCAGCGCAACCGAAAAAATGGGGCTGCACGCGACCTGGCAGCACGGATACACCGTGCTCACCGACGGGCCGGCCGAAGGCGTAACATCCTCGGGGCTGACCCTCGACGATCCGAAGGAGCCGTTCGCGTGGGCTCCAGGCGCCAGCTCTGGCTCGTCGCCCTTAAGTTCTGTCTGGAACAATTAGGCAGATTTTTTGAATTTTTAGGCAGAATTCCGATTTGAAAAAGTGATTCACTCACGGTTCAGGCAAGCTTTCGCCTGCCATGCCCGCCCACCAAGGATTCCTCCATGACCCAACTTCAAATCAATGGCCAGGCCAAGGATATCGACGTCCCGGGCGAAACGCCCTTGCTCTGGACTTTACGGGATGAACTCGGCATGACCGGCACCAAATTCGGGTGCGGCATGGCGTTGTGCGGCGCCTGTACCGTGCACATGGACGGCGCGCCAATCCGGTCCTGTGTCACCCCTCTCTCCGCAGTGGCAGGCCACAGCATCACGACCATCGAAGGGATAGAGGCGGATGCGGTCGGCCGGGCGGTGCAACAGGCCTGGATAGAACAGAACGTTGCCCAATGCGGCTACTGCCAGGCGGGCCAGATCATGACGGCGGTAAGCCTGCTCAAGGTCTCGGCGCAGCCGACCGACCAAGACATCGAGGACGCCATGAGCGGCAATATCTGCCGTTGCGGCACCTATCCTCGCATCCGCGCAGCCATCCAGCAGGCGGCCAGGCTCCTCGCCCAGGGAGGCAAGCAATGACGCACATCGCTCAACTTTCCCGGCGCGGCTTTCTGCAGGGCGCCTTGGGCGCGCTCACCCTGACGGTCACGGCCAGGGGTTTGATCACGGCAGCCTGGGCCGCCGAGTCCCCCGCCCAGAAGTACGGCGCTGACAGCATGCCCGGCGGCACCGTCGACGACCCGCTGGCTTTCGTCAGCATCGCCGCGGACGGCACCGTCACCATCGTCGCGCACCGCGCCGAAATGGGCACGGGCGTGCGCACCAGCCTGCCCATGGTGGTGGCCGACGAAATGGAAGCGCGCTGGGACCGCGTCAAGGTCATGCAGGCGCAGGCCGATGAAGCGCGCTATGGCAACCAGAACGTGGATGGCTCGCGCAGCGTGCGGCACTTCCTGATGCCCATGCGACGCGTCGGTGCGGCCGCCCGCCAGATGCTCGAAGCAGCGGCCGCAGCGCGCTGGTCGGTTCCTGTGGCCGAGGTCAAAGCGGTGCAACACGAGGTGCTGCACCAGCCTTCCGGGCGCCGGTTGACTTATGGCGAGTTGGCGGCGGACGCGGCCAAACAGCCGGTTCCCGCGGGCGATGCCCTCAAGCTCAAGGATCGGGCCGAGTTCCGCTATATCGGGAAGGAGCACGTGCGCCTGGTGGACCTGGAGGCCATCGGCAAGGGCCAGGCCAGCTACGGCATGGATATGCGCCTGCCAGGCATGGTCTATGCCGTCGTCGCACGTCCTCCTGTCGTCGGCGGCAAGCTGCGCCGTCTCGACAGCGCCAAGGCGCTGGCCGTGCCCGGCGTGCTGAAGGTCGTGGAGATTCCGCCAATGCAAGGGGCGCCCGCATTCCAGCCCCTGGGCGGCGTCGCAATCGTCGCGCGCAACACCTGGGCGGCCCGCCAAGGCCGCGACGCGCTGCAAATCGAATGGGACGACGGCCCCAACGGCAGCTACGACTCAAGCGCCTACCGCCAGGCCCTGGAATCGGCAGCGCGCAAGCCCGGCAAGACCATGCGCAGCCAGGGCGATGCCGCGCAAGCCTGGGCCAAGGCGCCCGAAGCCGAGCGCGTCGCCGCGGAGTACTACGTTCCCCATCTGGCCCATGCCTCCATGGAACCGCCAGCGGCCACCGTCCGGATCAAAGATGGCCGCGCCGAGGTCTGGACGTCGATCCAGAACCCCATCGCCGCGCGCGATGCCGTCGCCGCCCGGCTGAAACTGGAGCCCGCCGACGTCACGGTCAATGTCTTGCTGCTGGGCGGCGGGTTCGGCCGCAAGTCCAAGCCCGATTTCGTGGACGAGGCAGCCATCGTCGCCCGCGCCATGCCCGAAGGCACGCCAGTCAAGCTGGTGTGGACTCGCGAGGACGACATTCATCATGACTATCTGCATACCGTGTCGGTCGAACGCCTGGAGGCCGTTCTGGACAAGAATGGCCAGGTCCAGTCCTGGCTGCACCGCAGCGCCGCCCCCACCATCGCCTCCCTCTTTTCGGTAGGCGCCAAGGGCCAGCAGCTCTTCGAATCGGCCATGTCGGCCATCAACATGCCGTACCGCATTCCCAACGTCCGGGTGGAAACGGCCGAAGTGGAGGCCCATGCCCGTATTGGCTGGTTCCGCTCGGTAGCCAACATTCCGCACGCTTACGCTGCCCAGTGCTTCATCGCCGAATTGGCCCACCGCGCGGGCAAGGACCCCAAGGATTTCGCGCTCGATCTCATCGGCCCGGCGCGCAGGATCGACCCGGGCACAATGGCCGACACCTGGAACTACTCAGAATCCCCCGAGCTCTATCCCTACGACACGGGCCGCCTGCGCGGCGTGATCGAAGCGGCCTGCAAAGGCGCGGAATGGGGCAGAACACTGCCCCAGGGCCACGGCCTTGGGCTGGCATTCTGCTACAGCTTCATGAGCTACACCGCCACCGTGGTCGAGGTGGCCGTGGATGCAAAGGGCGAGGTGCGCGTGGTGGCCGTGGACATGGCGATGGACTGCGGTCCGCAAATCAACCCCGAACGCATCCGCGCGCAGATGGAAGGCGGCGCCATCATGGGCCTGGGCCTTGCCCTTGCCAGCGAGATCACGTTCGAACGCGGCCGCGTGAAGCAGAGCAACTTCCACGACTATGAAGTGCTGCGCCACAATGCCTCGCCGCGCGTGATCCGCACGCATCTGGTCAACGACGATCACACCCTGCCTCCTGGCGGCGTGGGCGAGCCCCCGGTGCCGCCCGTCGCGCCCGCGCTGAGCAATGCCATCTTTGCCGCCACCGGCAAGCGGATCCGCAGCCTGCCGGTGCGCAGGGTAGCCTAGGCATGGAGACGGTCGACGTCCGCGTGTTGCGCGAAGCCCGCGCCTGGCTGGCGGACGGGCACAGGCTGCTGCTGGCCACGGTGGTCAAGACCTGGGGCTCCTCCCCGCGCCCCGTCGGCTCCATGATGGCGCTGCGCGAAGACGGGCGCTGCGTCGGCTCTGTTTCGGGCGGGTGCATCGAAGACGACCTGATTCATCGATACACCCGCGCCTATGGCACAGGCGCCATCGCGCAAGGCGCGCCTGAACTGGTGCGCTACGGGATCGAAGCCGACGAAGCACGCCGGTTCGGACTGCCTTGCGGCGGCACGCTGGAGCTGCTGCTGGAGTTCCAGCCGGACTACGAAACGCTGGACGCCCTGGTCCGGCGGCTCGAATCCGGCCACTTGGTCCAGCGCACCGTTGACGTAACCACCGGAGCGGTGACATTGGCGCAGGCCTCGACGCCCGCCACAGTGCAATTCGACGGCGCGACGCTTTGTTCCACGCTGGGGCCGCAGTACCGGATGCTGCTCATCGGCGCAGGCGCATTGGCGGAATACCTGGCCACCATGGCCTTGTTCAACGACTTTGCGGTGACCGTCTGCGATCCGCGCGGAGAACAAGTGGGCAGCTGGTCCGTGCCCGGCGTGCGCATCACGCGGGAAATGCCCGATGACGCCGTCCTGGCCCTCGCCCCCGACACGCGCACCTGCATCGTCGCCTTGAGCCACGATCCCAAGCTGGACGACCTCGCGCTCCTGGAAGCGCTGCACAGCCCGGCGTTTTACGTGGGCGCCATCGGTTCACGCCGCAATACGGGCATCCGCAGGCAACGCTTCATGGAGCATTTCGGCGAAACCGCCGCATCCCTGGAACGGCTGCATGCGCCAGTCGGCATCAATATCGGCAGCAGGACGCCCGCGGAAATCGCGGTGAGCATCATGGCGGAGATACTTGCTGTCAAGAACGGGGTTGTATTGCCTGCCATCGTCGATGGTTCTTGCCGGGGGCTACCTGCAGCACACGGTCCCGTGGCGATGACCCAACCCCTGACGCCATGAGCATCGCGCCCTGGGTAGTGAAAGGGTAATTAAAAAAAGCCCCGCGCAAGACATGGCTCGGAGCACTCAGGTGTGTGCCATACACACCTGGACAGCAAGGAACTGATCAAATAGCTAGAGCGGTCCGAGTGGAAACTGGGAGGAGTTAAGGGGGGAGGTCACCCACCACCCTTAACTCATTTCGCGTCACGCCAAAAGAATGGCGCCAGAGGCACCAATATCCATCCATTGCGCCCTGGTGTTGAGGCACGCGCATGCTCCTGAATCGGGTTCGCATACTCGCCCCAAGTAGAGAAAAACGCCAAAGCGGGCATGCCATTTTATTCATGATTCGTGCACTATTTGGTGCCGTCGTACTCAAACCAGAGGCTGCCGCCGTTCGACGGGGAGCGTCCATGCATGAAAGTTCGCTCCAGAAACTCTCTGTCAACATATTCGTGATATTTCGCGCCAAACTTCACTGTGGCCTTAGGATTATCCAGCAGGAATGCCAGCAACAGGTATTGCTCGGTCCAATAGATATGCAGGTCACGCGCCCAGTCTGCCGGCATGCCGAAAGGTAGGAAGATGTCATGCACATGTACCCAGATCCTGCGTTTGATTTTGGGCAAAAGGCGCAGATACAGATGCAGGCAATCGCTACCGATCTTCACCGTATGAGTAGAGTCGATGAACAGCACGTCGCCATCTTCCAGGAAATCGTTCAGATCGCCGAACGTCTGGGCCTTCTTCTGAATAAGGCGTATCTCGCCCTTCTTCGCCCGATCTTCTAGGAAGCGTCTGGGAAACGGTTCAATGCAGGTCAGCTTGCCAACACCATTCCGACGCAGCGCTTCAAGGGCCACCAAGGAAGAAAAGCCGCTGCCGATCTCAACCACGTTCCGTGGCTTGAGCTTACGCAGAACAGCGTGGTATGCCATCCCGTCAATGAATGGGAATTGGTCATTGCTCCAGAAGAAAGCCGTGGGATTCTCGACATCGCCATCCTTAGGTGGGTCGAAATCAACAGAGTAGTCCGCCAGATTGATCAGCTCATCTCGCAAGCTAAGAGAGTCAAAAATTCCCGAATCCAAATAAGGGGGGACATTCTCATCCTTGTATTCGAAAGATTCGGATATCTCTTCTAAAGACGGAATATTCGAATAGAAGTTGGCCGGAATCACGGCGACTTGATTCTTCTGTAGTTGTCCCCTGACTTCCCGGGACGCCCACACTGCCTGCTGAGCGTCCGAGATGAACTGCGAAAGTTGTTGGCCGTCCACCTAGCAATCCCCGATCCAATGGTGTCGATAACCACACCTAATAGGAGAACTGCCCATGCGGCACCTCGCACCAGCAGTCCCCGTAAGTGCCCCTGTATATCTTGCGGGATTATATAGGTCATCGAGTCAGCACCTATCACTCATAGCCGGCAGACGGCCAGCTTCCGCCTGTCGACAGTTGCAGTAAAGCAAAGGACAAATTCGGACAGGTCGTCTCCACGCGCCTACTGCACTGGCGACAGGTTCGCCTCCTTGGCGGCCGCGGCATACATCGGAATCTCCCGGGCCATGGTATCGGCCAGGACCTGCGGTGCGCTACCTACAGGATCGATGCCCAGTTCCAGCAGGCGATCGGCCACGGCGGGCTCTCGCACGGCTGCGGATACGGCGTTCTGCAGCTTCTCGATGACGGCTTGCGGCGTGCCCGCAGGGGCGTACAGGGACGACCAGAATGACATTGCGAAATCCGGCACTCCGGACTCCGCGACAGTGGGCACGTCGGGCAACAAGGTAAAGCGCTTCGCCCCCGTGACGGCCAGCGCTTTCAGCCGGCCGCTGCGAATCTGGGGCAATACGGCCGCAGTGTCGATCAGCGCAAAGTCGATCTCGTTGGCCAACAAGGCCGCGACCACGGCAGAGTTCCCTTTGTAGTTGACCACCTCCGCTTCCAGGCCGACGCGCTTGGCGAAGAGTCCGGTCGCGAGCTGGAAGGAGTTGGCGCCCGAGCCTGCAAACAGAGGCTTGCCGCTCTTCTTGCCCTGGCCGACCAGATCGGCCACCGAGCGCGCCGAGCTTTCAGCCTTGACGGTCAGGATCATCGGAATATCCCCCACAAGGGAGATCGGCGCGAAATCGGCGACCGGGTCGTAGTCCAGGTTGTTGTAGATGGCCGGATTGACGGTCATGCCGCTGCTCGGCCCCACCAGCAAGGTATAGCCGTCGGCCTCGGCCCGCTTGACGGCGCCGATCGCAATGGCGCCGCTGGCGCCCGGCCGGTTCTCCACGATGAAGGGCTGGCCCAGGCGGCGCTGCAACTGCTCGGCCATCAGGCGGGCCAGGATATCGTTGCCGCCGCCCGGTGCGAAGCCCACGATCATGCGCACGGGCCGTGCCGGATACTCTTGCGCCGCGACACAGAAAGCCGACAACGCGAGCACTGCACCTGCCCACAAAGATAGAAACCGTTTCATGCCACGCTCCATTCGTTGAACACAGTACGCCGTTACTGGGGAATGCACGGATGGCCCATTCTCCACTGCCTCGCTACATTGGGCACGACCCAACGTGCCAGCCGATGCCGCTGGCAGCGACAGCACGCAACGGACCCCGGAGCCGAAATGGCGCCTGAATGGCACAACTGGAGCACCCACGATCACGGCCAGCACGCCTTGGCGTTCTGGCAGGATGCGGTCTGCGCCGGTGTGCTCGATTCTGAATTCCGCGCCGAACCCGACGCCGGATTCGCCGGCACCATGTCCAGCCAGAACCGCGCGGGAGTCCGGCTCGTGAACTTCGCGAGCTCCCCGCACATGATCCGCCGCTCCCAGCGGCAAGTCAGCCGTCTCAATGGCGATCACATCATGCTCAGCCTGCAATTGCAGGGCAGCGCCTTGATGTCCCAGGGTGACGAGCAGTTGTGCCTGCGGCCCGGAGAATTCGGGCTGCTCGACACCGGATCCGCGTTCGACATCACGTTCCCGGAAACAACCTCGCGCCGGCTGGTGCTGTTGCCACGCCACGCCTTGAGCGCGCGCGCCCCGGGCATGCGGCGGCTACGCGCGCCGGCCAGCCTGCCGGCCGATATGCCGTTCGCGCCCGTGCTTACCGAAGCCATGCGCCTGCTGACCGATACGACGGTGAAACTGCAGGACCGCACCGTCGACACGCTGCTGGATGCCGTCATCGAAATCGTGGCGCTGCATTGCGCATCCCTGGCGGACGCCGCGGCGCCCCCTTCCACCGAACTGAGCTTCGTCGGCGTGAAGCGCCATATCGATACGGCGATCGCCAACCCGGACCTGTCGCCCGCAACGGTGGCCGCAGCCTGCCGCATATCGGTCCGCACCCTACACCGCCTGTTTGCGCGGCATGCCGCCTTGTCGTTCGAAGCCTACGTGGTGCAGGCCCGCCTGACGCTCGCGCATGAGCTGCTGGCGGCCGGCAAGACCCGCACGGTCAGCGAGGCCGCCTTCGCCTGCGGCTTCAACAATCTCTCCCACTTCACGCGGCGCTTCTCCGAGCGATACGGCGAATTGCCTGTAAATCTGCTCAAGCAAGGGCAGACCCGCGGCTGACTGACGCCCTGGGCGGCGTCCGCTGACGCGCTGGGCACAGCCCCGCGCACGGCCCGACGGCAGAATGAGCTTCATCCCGGCCCTGGCCGGCAAGCTTCCGTCGCACCATGCCCAAGACCATCACCATTCACCGCCCCGACGCGGTCCGCGCTGCCGCCGAGAGTTGCGTGCATTTCGGCTTCTGCACCGCAGTCTGTCCCACCTACGTGCTCGATGGCGAAGAGCTGGATTCACCGCGCGGCCGGATCGCCCTGGCGCGCGAGATGCTGGACAGCGGCGCAGCGCCCAGCCCGGCCGCCGTGCGCCACCTGGACCGCTGCCTGTCGTGCCTGTCGTGCGAAACCACCTGCGCGGCCGGCGTTTCGTATCATGCCATCATCGACGGCGCGCGTGAGCACATCGAAAAAAGCAAGGCCCGCCCGCTGACGCAGCGCTTGCTGCGCTCAGCGCTGGCCCGGGTACTGACGACCCCCGCGCTGCTGCGTCCGGCCGCGGCCGCGGGCCGGTTGCTGCGCGGCGCCGCCGGCCGCCTCGGCGGCCCGTTGGGCGCGTTGGCCTCCCTATCCAGCGCCCCCGCACTCGCGGCTTTTGCGCCACGCACCGAAGCCGCTCCGCAGCCGCCTGCCAACCCGACGCGCCGCGTCGCGCTGCTGGACGGCTGCGCCCAATCGGTGCTCGGCGCCGAGATCAACGCCTCGGCCAAACGGCTGCTCACACGCGCCGGCATCGCCGTCGTCGACGTGCCCGGCGTGCAATGCTGCGGCGCGCTCGAACTGCACATGGGACGGCGCGAGGCCGCCACCCGGCACATGGAACAGGCTGTCCGCAGCTGGTCGGCCGCGCTGCTGGCGGGGCAGATCGACGCCATCATCAGCACCACATCGGGCTGCGGCTCCGTCATCAAACGCTATGAAGAGCTACTGTCTGACCGCCCCGAACTGTCGACGCAGGTGCGCTTGGTGGTCGAGGCCACTCAGGACATCTCGCAAATTGCCGCCAGTCTGTCGCTGACCGCCAGCGGCTCGGCGCTAGGCCTGGCCGTTTCGTATCACGACTCCTGTTCACTCAAGCACGGCCTGAAAATCGAACGGCCGCCGCGCCGCGCGCTGGGCAAGCTGGACATGGAGGTGCGCGATATCGCGGAATCGCATCTGTGCTGTGGCTCGGCGGGGACCTACAACATCCTCGAGCCGGCCATCTCGGACCGGCTGGGACAACGCAAGGCGGCCCACGCCTCGGCCGGCCAACCGGACGTGATCGCCGCTGGCAACATGGGATGCCTGGTGCAGATCTCGCGCTTCACGCCGGTGCCCGTGGCGCACACGGTCCAGCTGCTGGACTGGGCCACCGGCGGGCCACCCCCACGCGGTCTTGAAGACTTCCGGCCCAAGCCGCCGCAGGCAGCGGCCGACACTCCAACGCCGGCGGCCTCGCCGGTTCCGACAACCGCCGGCAGCGGCGATCTTCTGTGGTGAAAGACGTATGCCTTCCAATGACCCTATCGTAGATTTCGCCCATGCGGCGGCGGCCGAGCTTGGCGCGGACGCGATCTCGCTGAGTGACGACGTCCTCGGACGCTATGGCGAACATACCCTGCCCTGCGCCGACGTGCGCCCCGGCGCGGTCGCCTACCCCGACTCGACCGAGGCGGTGCAAACGCTGGTGCGCCTGGCCAATCGCTTCCGCGTTCAGCTCTATCCCATCAGCAATGGTCAGAACATCGGTCTGGGCACCCGCTCGCCCATCCGTCCCGGCCAGGTAGTGGTGGACCTGGGCCGGCGCATGAATCGCATCCTGGAAGTCAACGAGACGCTGGGCTATTGCGTGCTCGAACCCGGCGTGAGCTTCCGCGCCATGCACGACGAGCTGCAGCGCCGGGAAAGCAAGCTGATGATCTCGCCGACCGCAGGTCCATCGCAGGGCAGCATCCTCGCCAACGCCCTGGACAAGGGCGGCGGCAGCGGCGCCTACGCCGATCACTTCGGCATGAGTTGCGGCATGGAAGTTGTGCTCGGCAATGGCGACGTGATCCGCACCGGCGACGGCAGCCTGGCCGGTTCCTCGCATCCCAACTGGCACGTCTCCAAATACAGCTTCGGCCCCACGCTGGACGGCCTGTTCTCCCAATCCAACTTCGGCATCGTCACCCGCGTAGGCATGTGGCTCATGCCCCGGCCGCCGCATATCGAACCCTTCTTTTTCACCTTCCCCGACGACGAAGATCTGGGGGAGATCGTCGAACGCATCCGTCCGCTGAAGCTCAGCAATTTCGTGCCGACGCTGATCCGCGCCACCAACGACCTGTATCTGCTGTCCTCGGCGGCCACCAACCCCGAATACGCGGCCAGCGGCGGCAAACACGCGATGTCCGACGAGGGCCGCGCCGCGCTGCGCAGGCAGTATGACCTGGGATCCTGGACCGTATCAGGCGCCGTGTACGGCGCGAGTCGCGCCGCCGTACAGCCCCAGATCGACCGCATCGCCCAGCATTTCCTGGCCTCGGGCAAGGGACGCCAGATTCCCCTGGAGGAAGCCGAGGACATCGGCCCCCTGCACATCGCCATCAACTCCAACACCGGCGTGCCGACCGACAGCGAATTGAAGATGCTGGGCTGGCGGCCGGGCGGCGGCGCGATCTGGCTGTCGGCGGGTTCCCCGGTCGCGGGTGACATCGTCAATAGCCTGCAGGCAGATGCACGCCGCATCTGCCGCGACCACGGGCTGGAATACCTGCTGTCAAACGTTTGCGGCGCCCGATTCGCCCGCGCCATCCACGCGATCATCTACAACCGCGAGGACGCCGACGAAACCGCCCGCGCCGATGCCTGCTACCGGACACTGGCCAAGCTGTTCGCCGATCGAGGCATTTTCGTGGGGCGTGCGCCGACGATGTATCACGAGTTCCACCAGGCGCAGCGCATGCCGGAGCTGGTGCGAGCTTGCGCATCGATCAAGGCGGCCCTGGATCCGAATGGGGTGATTGCGCCGGGGAAGTACGGGATCGAATGAAGATATTGGCGCGGCAGGAGGGGCTCGAACCCCCGACCTCAGGCTTAGAAGGCCCGTGCTCTATCCAGCTGAGCTACTGCCGCGCGGTGTGGTGATGGCCCGGAAAAGATCCGGGCGCCGCATTTTACCTTGTTGCGGGCGGCTTGGGCGGCCGGCCCGCAATACCGGGGTTTGAACCCTACTCTTCGCCTATATCCGCATGGGTCGACACCCACAGCACCAGGGCGTCTTCGGGGCTCAGGCTGATCACCCGGTGGCCCATGCGGCTGTCTATATAGAAGCTTTCCCCGGTCTTCAGCCGGGCGGGTTCGTAAAACTCGGTGTAAAGCTCGACCTCGCCTTCCAGGACGTAGACGAATTCCTCGCCGCGGTGGCGGCTCCAGTCGTGGAATTCGTCGAAGGAGCGCGCCTTGACGCGGGTGTGGAAGGGCATCATGCGCTTGTGCGACAGCGCGGTGCAGAGCAGGCGGTGGTCGTAGTACGGGGTTTCGTACTGGCGCCCTTCCCCCTGGCGGCTGAGGCTGCGGCGGCCGGTGCCCATGTGGGCGTCGGACGCGGTGAAGAGTTCGGCCACGTCCAGCTCCAGGCCTGCCGCGATCTTGATCAGGTTGTCATAGGTGGGCGACAGCAGGCTGTTTTCGATCTTGGACAACGTGGACGCGGACACGCCGGTGGCCGCGGCCGCCTGCTTCAAGGTCCACGCCCGCGCCTGGCGCAAGGCTCGCAGCCGCTGTGCCAACACGCTTTGTTTGTTGCCTTCCATCTATGCACCCTGTCATGCCCGCGACCGCCGCTCCCGCCACCAGTCGCGCGCCTGGTAAGACCAATAAGTAAGTTGCACCGCTGCCGTGCCCAGACCGCCGCCGTTCCAGGCCAGCCCGAACGGCGCGTACAGCTTGTAGCGCTGGGTGTCGCCCGCGATCCCTTCGGCGACGACCCGGCCGCCGATCGACGCGGTGTTCATGCCGTGTCCGCCGAACGCCGTGCAGTACCAGACGTCCGGCGTCAGCTGGCCGATCTGCGGCATCAGATGCCGCGCGTAGGCCATGCGTCCCGACCACGCCGTCTCCACGCGCAACCCCTGCAATTGGGGGTAGACGGAAAGGAGCTCGCGGCGCAGCGACTCCGCCAGATCGGGCGGGTCGTCGACACGGGTGGTGATTCTACTGCCCCAGCCGATGCGCCCGCCATCAAGCACGCGGTAATAGTTGCCGGCGCGCCGGTCGTCGCCGATGGCGGCGGTGGTGCGTATGGCTTCCAGCACCCGGTCGCCCAGCGGCTCGGTCAGCATGATGTAGGTGGCGATGGGCAGTATCGCGCGGCGCAGCGCGGGCACCACGTCCTCGGTGTAGCCGCCGGTGGCCAGCACCACGGTGCGGGCATCGATCTCGCCTCGCTCTGTTTTCAGGCGCTTTACGGCTCCGTCCAGCGACGCCTGCACGACAGGCGAGTCCTCGTGGATGCGTACGCCCAGGCGCGCGCATTCCCGGGCCAGCGCGCGGGCGTAGTTCAGCGGGTGGAAGTGGAAGGACGTGGGGTCCTCGACGCCCTGGAAGTAGACGTCGGACAGCAGCCGTTCGCGGACCTGGCTGCGGCTCAAGAGGCGCACGTCGCGGCCGAAGTCGCGTTGCTGGCTGTCGCACCACTGCCGCAGGGCGTCGGTCGCCTCGTAGCGCACCACGCGCAGCCGGCCGTCAATCTTGCGGGCGTCGGTGATGTCCAGGTCGCGGATGTTGTTGCGGATGATCTCCACGCCTTCCATCGACAGGCGGTAGAGCTTGCGGTAGTGGTCTTCGTCGACGTGCTTTCTGATGGCGTCGGCGCCGGCCGAGTATGCCGGCGAGACGGAACCGCCGTTACGCCCGGATGCGCCCCAGGCGATGCGCCGCCCTTCCAGCAAAGTGACGTCGCGGCCGCGCCGGGCCAGTTCCAGCGCGGCGGACAAGCCCGCCATCCCTGCCCCGACCACGCAGACGTCGGTGCTGGCCGCGCCGGACAGCGGCGCATAACGGGTGTCGCCGTCGGCCAGCGTGCGCTTGTAATAGGTGTCGATGTACTCGGAAGCCATGGTGGTCGGCATCAGTTCAGGCCCGCGCCCTGCAAGCCGCCCGTCAGGCGCTTTTCCAGCCAGTTGGCCAGTCGCAGCAGCGGGTAGCAGTAAATGAAGTAGATGGCGGCGATCATGCCGTAGATGAACAGCGACTTGGCCGGGAAGGTGATGATGAAGACCTCGCCCTGCCGCGTCAGCTCGGTAATGCCCACCACCGACAGAATGGCCGTGCTTTTGATCAGCATGACGTAGACGCCGCTCATGGGCTGCACGATCAGGCGCATGGCCTGCGGCAGGATGACCAGGCGCAGGATCTGGAACGGCCGCAGGCCCAACGTCATCGCGCCTTCGGTCTGGCCGCGCGGCACGGCCTGGATCGCGCCCATGACGATTTCCGCGACATAGCAGGACGTGTAGACCGACAACGATACGAAGGCGGCCGTGCCGGAATCCCAATGCAGCATCTCGATGCCCGAGCTGGGCAGCACGAAATAGAAGATGTAGAGCTGCACCAGGAACGGCGTGCCGCGCAGGATGTGGATGTATAAGCCCAGCAGCTGGTGCACGCCGCGGATGCGGTAGCTGCGGATCACGCCGATCACGAAGCCCAGCAGGGATCCCGCGATGATGGCCACGAAGGAGATCTTCAGGGTCTCCCAGAAGCCTTTCAGCAGGAAGGGCAGCACGACGCCCGCAGTGGAGAGATAGGAATCCAGCATGCTTACCTCGCGTTCCAGGCGGGCCCCGCCAGCCAGATGCTCACGCCGCGCGACAGCAGCAGCATGCAGGCATAGATCAGCAGATAGCCGGCCGCGATGGTCAGGAAGCTTTCGTTGGGCACGATGCGGTCGCTGTTCATCTGCACGCCGGCCGCGACCAGTTCGAACACCGTGATCAGCGACAGCAGCGAGGTGTCCTTGATCAGCACGGCGGTCTGGCCCAGGAGCGGCGGCAGCGTATTGGCGAAAGCCTGCGGCAGCACCACGTAGCGCAGGCGCTGGTGGTAATTCATGCCGCAGGCCTTGGCGCCTTCGATCTGGCCGCGCGGCACGGATTCGATGCCCACGCGGATGATTTCGCTCATGTAGGCCGCATGATGCAGCGTCATGGCGAGGATGCCCAGCAGCATCTCGCTCCAGCCCTTGGCGCCCGGCACCAGCATGGGCACCGCGTAATAGACCAGGTAGATCTGCACCAGCAAGGGGGTTGAACGGATGAATTGCACATACGCCGCCACCGGCCGCCAGATGGCGGCGCGGGGCGACATATGGGCAAGCGCCAGCGGGATGCCGGCCAGCACCGACAGCACCAGGCTTGCGCCCGCCGCGATCAGGGTGTTGGCCAGGCCGGTGGCGAACTGGCCCGTGTACTGGCTGACGATGCGCCAGTTATAGAAGTCGAGCAGCCAGTCCATGGGCTCAGTGGTCTTTCTTCCAGTCCGTGGAGTACCAGTACTTCACCTGTTCTGGCAGCGTGTTGTCGGCCGTCTTCAGCGTCTGCCAGTTGTCCAGCCAGAACTTCAGGCGGAAGGCGTTGGGACCGACGGCGAAGGCCAGCGGCTCGCGCACCATGATGCCGTCCAGCACGCGCAGGTTGCCGAAGTCGACCAGGAACTGGTTGGCGGTGGACAACGACATGATGCCGGCGTCCAGGCGGCCGCTGGACAGGGCTTGCCCCACGGGTGCGCTACCGCCCGAAAACTCCTTCATGGTGGCCTTGGGCAGCATCTTCTTGCCCACTTCCGCATAGGTGCTGGCGCCCAGCACGCCCACGGTCACGCCGTCCTTGTTGAGTTCCTCGTACGATTTGTAGGGCGAATCCTTGGGCACCACGGCCACGGTATCGGCGTAGAACATGGGCGTGGAGAACAGTACCTGGGCCGCGCGCTGCGGGGTCGGCGTCATGTCGGCGGCCACCATGTCGGCCTTGCCGGACAAGAGCGCGGGAATCAGGCCCTTCCACTCGTAGTCCTGCAGCACCAGCTTCACGCCCAGGTCGTCGGCCATGCGCTTGGCCACTTCCACGGCCAGGCCGGTGCGCTTGCCGCTCTTGTCCATGAAGCTCATCAGCGGCCCGGAGGTCTGCACCGCGACGCGCAACTCGCCGCGCTTGAGGATGTCGGCCAGCTCGTCCGCTTGCGCGGGCAAGGCGACAGTGGCGGCCGCCAGGGCGATGCCGGCCATGCCCAGCCATTGTTTGATTTTCAGCATTTCCTACCCCTTGTGGTGAATGGACTCACATCATTCCGGGCAAAGCACAGAGCGCCGGCAGCGCCCGGATCAGCCGGACCGGCCCTGGTTACCGCCGGGCGCCGCACATGCGGACGACCCGTTGCTTCCTTGCTGCTAGGAACTACAGAATCTTTTCCAGGAAAGCGCGGGTGCGCGCTTCCCTGGGGTGGCCGAACACCTCGTCCGGCGTGCCCATTTCCACGATGCGGCCCGCGTCCATGAAGAGCGCGCGGTCGCCCACGTCGCGAGCGAAGCCCATCTCATGGGTCACCACGGCCATGGTCATGCCGTCGCGCGCCAGCGCGCGCATCAGTTCAAGAATGCCGCCCACGGTTTCGGGGTCGAGCGCCGACGTGGCCTCGTCGAACAACATCAGCTTGGGGTCCATGGCCAGCGCGCGCGCGATCGCCACGCGCTGCTGCTGGCCGCCGGAGAGCTGGCTGGGATAGCGCGCACCGTAGTCGCCCATGCCCACGCGGCCCAGCAGTTCGCGGGCGTAGCGCTCGGCGTCGGCGCGGGCGCGCCCGCGCACCACGCGTTGGGGTAGCGCGACGTTGTCCAGCGCAGTACGGTGTTGGAACAGGTTGAAGTGCTGGAACACCATGCCGACTTCGGTGCGCCAGCGGTTGACGTCGGTGGCCGGGTCGGTGAGCGACACGCCGTCCACGCGGATGGCGCCGCTGTCGATGCTCTCCAGTCCGTTGAGCGTGCGCAGCAAGGTGCTCTTGCCGGATCCGGAGGGGCCGACCACCACCATGACCTCGCCGCGGCCGAGCTGGCAGTCGATGCCGTCCAACGCCAGATGCGGGGCCTGCCCGTCGCGTTGATAGGTCTTGCTGACTGCCTGGACTACCAGCAGAGGTTCCGCCACGGATCCACCTTCGTATGAGTGCTGCCCTGGTTAAAAAGGTTTCGCAATTCACGCTGGAGTTTCGTATAGTAAATTTTTTTCCAGAATCGCCACTTAGGCATAACCCTTAAGCGAAGACAGGCTCTTCGCAGGCAACCCAAGGAACCGGCATGGACACTCCCCAAGACATCCTGCGCGCGCTCGGGCTGAACCCGGAATCGCTCACTGGCGGCACGCTGCGCGCGCGCAGCCCGATAGACGGCGCCGAGCTCGCTCAGGTGCATGAACACACGGTGGCCCAGGCCCATTCCGCCATCACCCGCGCGCGCCAGGCCAGCCTGGCGTGGCGCGACGTGCCGGCGCCGCGCCGCGGCGAGCTGCTGCGCCTGTTCGGCGAAACGCTGCGCCAGCACAAGCGCGAGCTGGGCCGCCTGGTGAGCCTGGAAGCCGGCAAGATCGTGGCCGAAGGCGAAGGCGAAGTGCAGGAGATGATCGACATCTGCGACTTCGCCGTGGGCCTGTCACGCCAGCTGTACGGTCTGACCATCGCTTCTGAACGCCCCGGCCACCGCATGATGGAAACCTGGCATCCGCTGGGCGTGGTCGGCGTGATCAGCGCGTTCAACTTCCCCGTCGCCGTGTGGTCCTGGAACGCCGCGCTGGCGCTGGTCTGCGGCAACGCCGTGGTCTGGAAGCCGTCGGAAAAAACCCCGCTGACCGCGCTGGCCTGCCAGGCGCTCTTCGCACAGGCCGCGCAACGCTTCGGCGACGCGCCCCCCGGCCTGTCCGAAGTGCTGATCGGCGGACGCGACATCGGCGAAGCGCTGGTGGATTCGCACGCCGTGGCCCTGGTCTCGGCCACCGGTTCGACCCGCATGGGCCGCCAGGTGGGGCCGCGCGTGGCGCAGCGCTTTGGCCGCGTGCTGCTGGAGCTGGGCGGCAACAACGCCATCATCGTCGGCCCCACGGCCGACCTGGACATGGCCGCGCGCGGCATCGTGTTCGGCGCCATCGGCACGGCCGGCCAGCGCTGCACCACCACGCGCCGTCTGATCGTGCACGAGAGCGTGGCCGAAGATCTGGTGCAACGCCTGCACAAGGCCTATGCCAGCGCCACCATCGGCAACCCGCTGGAAAGCGGCACGCTGGTCGGTCCGCTGATCGACCGCGTGTCCTATGACGCCATGCAGGCGGCGCTGACGGCGGCGCGCGAACAAGGCGGCAAGGTCACGGGAGGCGAGCGCGTGCTGGCCGAGCAATATCCCGACGCCTGGTACGTGCGTCCCGCCATCGCCGAAATGCCGGGCCAGACCGACGTGGTCTGCCACGAGACCTTCGCGCCTATCCTCTACGTGATGCGCTACGCCGACTTCAACCAGGCGCTGGCCTTGCAGAATGGCGTGCCGCAGGGCCTGTCGTCGGCCATCTTCACCAATGACCTGCGCGAAGCCGAGACCTTCCTGTCGGCGGCCGGCTCGGACTGCGGCATCGCCAACGTCAATATCGGCACCTCGGGCGCCGAGATCGGCGGCGCGTTCGGCGGCGAAAAGGAAACCGGCGGCGGCCGCGAATCGGGTTCGGACGCCTGGCGCAACTACATGCGCCGCGCCACCAATACGATCAACTATTCGCGCCAGCTGCCGTTGGCCCAGGGCATCAAGTTCGGCGGATAAGCCCGCGCGCAACGCTGTCCCCACAAGCCCCCGCCATGCGCGGGGCTTACGCTTTCTACATACGATTAGCCTGCCTTACAAACTGTAGCGGGGGTCGATGCTACATTTCCTGGTCACAAAACTACGTTATGACCAGATGACCATCAGCCGCCCTGCACGATCCGCCCTCCCCCTGCGCACCCTGGCCGCCGCCCTGACCATGGGCCTGGCGGGCGCAGCCACCGCGGGCGTGTCGTACCGGCTGGATCGCCCCTCGGCCGCCCCCGGAGAGACCGTCACCATCGAGGCGGTGTACTTCAACGAAGGCACTTCCCGCTCCACCTGGGAAGCGCCACCGGAACTGGTGCTGCAATGGCGCGGCCAGGACGGCCAGATCGTGCGCAGCCTGGCCAAGCTGCGCGGCGGCACGGCCAGCTTCAGCGTGCCCGTCAACAACTTCGCGCGCATGGCCTGGACCGCCGTCGTGCCCGCCACGGCCCAGGGCCTGCAGGCCGTATCCATCGAAGGCCAGCCCGCGATGATGGCGCTGGACGCCACCGGCCGCGACAGCGGCACCCTGGCCAGCACGCCCGCGCGGGGCCCGGTGGTGGACGCCAGCAGCGGAGAACCCGTACCCGCCGCGGCCGTGGCCGCGGTCGGCGCATCGCCCGAAGGCGGCCCCTCGCCCGACGCGTCCGCCGTGCCGACGGTGCAGCAGCAGACCGCGTTCGACCGCTTCCGCAGTTCCATTTCCGAATACAAGCCGGTGTACTTCGACGTCGGCACCCGCGGGCAGACCACCGCGCGCTTTCAGATCAGCGCCAAGTACCGACTCTTCAGCCCCGCGGGCGACCGTCCCGCGACCTGGGACGAGAATTTCTACCTGGCGTACACGCAGACCTCGCTGTGGGACCTGGAAGGCGATTCCATGCCCTTCATCGACACCACCTTCAATCCCAGCGCCTTCTGGCTGTCCGACAACATCTGGCAGTCCGCCAGCCAGAACTGGCGCTTCGGCATGAATACCGGCGTCGAGCACAACTCCAACGGCAAGGACGGCGAGGATTCGCGCTCGCTCAACGACGGCTATATCGAGCCGCGCTTCCACTACCGCTTCGACGGCGGCAGCACGCTCACCTTTGCGCCGCGAGTCAAGGCCTACTTCGGCGTCGCCAGCGAGAACAGCGACTATGCCGACTACGCCGGCCACGTCGACTGGCAATTGCGCTGGGCCCAGGACAATGGCGCAGTCATCTCCGCCATGTACCGCCAGGGCGACCAGAAGCGCCGAACCACCCAGCTCGATTTCGCCTGGCCGCTGCAGCGCACCTGGCTGAACATGAACGGCTACCTGCATCTGCAGTACTTCAACGGCTACGGCGAAACGCTGCTGGGCTACAACCAGCGCAACGAATCGCAGTTCCGCATCGGCCTGTCGCTGGTGCCGTAAGGCGCGCCCAGGCTCGCGTAGGCGTCCTAGCCTTCCACCGCCAGCTCTTCCCAGCCCAGTTCGCGGGTGCGCTCCAGCGCCACCGTGACCTGGGCGGCGGCCGAGCGCACCGCCTCGACCAGCACTTGCCCGTTCAGCAGTTGCGCCGTAACGCCGGCCATGAACACGTCGCCAGTGCCGTGCACCGAAGGCGGTATCGCAATCTCCGGATGCGTCACGATCGTGGCCTGATCCCGCGTCACCACCGCCAGCTGCAAGGTGCCGGCCGCGGCGGCCATGGGCGCGGCGCTGGTCACGACTATCCAGTCCGGACCGCGCGCGATCAGTTCGCGCGCCGCCGCCACGACCTCGTCGATCGACGACAGGGCGCGCCCCACCAGCAACTCCAGCTCGAAGTGGTTCGGCGTCATGCCGTCGGCCAGCGGCACCAGCAGGTCCCGGTATTGTTCGACCAGGCCTTCGTTCACGTACAGCCCGTCGTTACGGTCGCCCATGACGGGGTCGATGTGCACCTTCAGATCAGGCCGGGATGCGCGCAGCGCAGGCAGCCAGCCGGCCAGAAGCCCGGCCTGCCCGGGTTGGCCCAGGTATCCGCAGACCACCGCGCGCGCAGTCCGGGTGACGCCGCGCTCGTCCAGGCCCTGCAACAGGCCCTCGAACCAGTCCAGCGGCACCGCGCCGCCATGCAGGGTCGGATAGTGCGGCGTGTTGCTCAGGATCACGGTAGGCACCGCGATCGCGTGCAGGCCGGCCTTGCGGAAGACGGGCATGGCGGCGTTGTTGCCGACGCAGCCGTACACGACCTGGGATTGGACGGAAACGATATCCACCTGCGCGGTAACGGCGGGGATTGCGCTCATGGGGCTGGCTCCTGGGCTGCCGCGGTCTACGCGGCGCTACATGCGGGTGATGAAATAGATCTTCTTGACGAACTGGTCCACTTCCCAGCGGCCGGTATAGCCTTCGGGCATGACGAAAGCCTCGCCCACGGTCAGTTCATGCACGGTGCCGTCCGGATCGACCAGGCGCGCCGCGCCTTCGACGATGTAGCCGAACTCGATATAGCCCGTGGTGTTGGACTGGAACACGCCCGCGGTGCTTTCCCAGACGCCGGCTTCAGCCTTGCCGCCGTTGCCTTCGAAGGCAGTCACGGTGCGGAACGCCGCGTCGCCCGAGATCGGGCGGCGGGGCTTTCCAGGCACCGGATTCTTCATGGGGCCGGCATCGATGCGGACGAGCCGCGATTGATCGTTCTTCATGGCACTCCTGTATGCGGATAGATGATGAGTCCGAAGGCCTGCTCAGTGCGAGGCCACCACCAGCACCTCGGCCATGGCCCGGCTGACGGTGCGCATGCGGTGCGGCAGTTCGGAGTCGAAATAGACGGAATCCCCGGTCTCCAGGCGGAACTGGCGTTCGCCCACATGGACCTCGATGGCGCCCTTGAGCACCAGCAGGAATTCCTCGCCGGGGTGCGGAAACACCGCGGTCGCATCGGGAAAATCGCGGGGCGGATGCACCACAAAAGGCTCCATCGCCTTGACCTTGCGGCGGCCGGCCAGCGACTCGTAGTGATACTCGCTGCCCAGCCCCCGGCGCTGCAAGGCTTCGCGGTCCGCCACCCGCACCACGCTGACCACTTCTTCCTGCGCAGCATCGTCCGTGCCCACCAGCTCCGACACGCCCAGGCCATAGGCTTCCGCCAGCCGCAACACGGTGGAAATGGAGGGTTCGCTCAGGCCCCGCTCCAGTTTGGAGAGGTAGCTCTTGGTCAATCCGGTGCGCTGCGCCAGCTGTTCCAGGGACAGGGTTTGCTGGCGACGCAGGGCGCGCAGGCGGTGCGGCAGGTCTATCATGGACGGGGTTGCAAAAATACGGTCGCGGAATACGACCGGTAAGCATGCCCTAATCCGGCCCTGCCGTCGAGCCGGCCCCGCCCGCCGCCGCCATCAGGCCAGCACGTCGGGATGCGCCCGCAGCGCGCGCCGCGCATAGTACGAAAAGCCGACCTGCGAACGCTTGGGCGTCAGGATCCAGTCATGGGCCTCGCGGCCCAGCGCCGGCGGAATGGGCTGGATCTTGCCGGCGGCCATGGCCAGCAACTGCATGCGGGCGGCGCGCTCGAACTGCAGCGCCAGCACGCAGGCCTCTTCCACCGAACCCGCCGCAATCAGCATGCCGTGGTGCGACAGCAGGATGGCGCGTTTCGAACCCAGCGCGGCCGAGATGATCTCCCCTTCCTCGTTGCCCACCGGCACGCCGGGCCAATCCTTCAGGAAGGCCACGTCGTCGTACAGCGGGCAGTTGTCCATATGCGAGATTTCCAGCGGCACCTCCAGCATCGACAACGAAGCCGCGTGCAGCGGATGCGTGTGGATGATGCAGTTCACGTCCGGACGCGCGCGGTAGATCCAGGAGTGAAAGCGGTTGGCCGGATTGGGCATGCCGCCGCCTTCCTGCACGCGCAGGTCTTCGTCCACCAGCAGCAGATTGCTGGCGGTGATCTCGTCAAAGCCCAGGCCCAGGCGTTGCGTGAAATAGCGGTTCGGCTCCGGCGCGCGCGCCGTGATCTGTCCGGCCAGGCCGGAGTCATGTCCGCCATCGAACAGGATGCGGCAGGTCAGCGCCAGGCGCTCGCGCAGGCTCCAGTCGGGCGTCTCGAACTGGCGCTGCATTTCCGCTTTCGCCCGCGCGATCAGTTCGTCCTTGCCCAGGTGCATCGTATCGGCCATCGTCGTCACTCCTAAGATAGTGTCTCTGTCATGCCGCTTCGATCAGCGGCGTAAACCCTGGCAAGGCGCGCATGCGCGCCAGCCAGGCATCGATATGGGTAAAGCCGGACAGGTCGTAACCGCCCTCGGCCGCCATGCTCGTATAGGGATACAGCGCAACGTCGGCAATGGTCGGCGCGGTACCCACCAGATAATCGCGGCCGGCCAGATGCGCGTCCATCAACGCGGCCGCCTTCATGCCGATCTCGCGCCACGCCCGCATCGCCGGGTCGTCCACCTGCGCGGTGTTGCGCAGATGGATCAGCAGGCGCGGCTGCGCAAAGGCGTGCATGTGCTGGGTCTGCTCGAAGCTCAACCAGCTGCTGACCTGCGACTGCTCCAGGCGGCCGGCGGGCAGCCAGGGCGTGCCCAGCCCCAGATACCAGAGGATGGCCTGCGACTCGGCCAGCCACTCGCCCTCAGGCGTCAGCAAGGCCGGCACCTGGCGCCACGGATTGATGCGCGCGAACGCCTCCGTTTCCAGGTCGCCCTGCACGATGTCGAAGGTGCGCCGCTTGATCGGCAGCCCCATGTAGCCGCAGGCCAGCCGGATCTTCCAGGCATTGCCCGAACGCAGCGTATCGGCCAGTTCCAGCGGCTTGCCCGCCAAGGGATGCGGTATCTGGTTCATCGTCAGTCCATCTTGATGTTGGCGCGCTTCACGATTTCGGTCCACTTGGCCTTCTCGCCGGCAATGAAGCGCTGATACTCATCCGGCTTGCCCGTGTACAGCTGCGTACCCTGCGACGCCAGCCGGTCCTTCAGTTCCGGCGACGCCAGGGTCTTCTGCAGCGCCGCGTTCAGCTTTTCCATCACGTCGGGCGGCGTGCCTGCGGGCGCGAAGAACGCGTTCCACGAGCTGATCTGCAGGGCCGCGTCGCCCACCTCGCTGCTGGCGGGCACGTCCGGCGCGGACGGCAGGCGCTTGTCGGCGGCCACCGCCAGCGCGCGCAGCTTGCCAGACGCTGCATGTGGCATGATCACCGGGCTGGCGTCCATCACCACGTCGACCTGCTCGCCGATGGCGGCATTGACGGCTTCGCTACCGCTCTTGAACGGCACGTGCACGATGTCCAGCCCGGCCGTCAGCTTCAGCAGCTCCAGGCCCAGGTGCGGCGAACTCGCATTGCCCGCCGAACCGAAGTTCAGCTTGGCCGGATTGGCCTTGGCATAGGCCACGAACTCGCCGAAAGTCTTGGCCGGCACGCCCGCACGCACGGCCAGCAAATACGGCGATCCCGACACCATGCCCACCGGCGCGAACTTGTCCGCGTCATAGCTGAGCTTGCTGTAGATCAGCGGGTTGACCACCTGCGTACCCACCGTACCCATGAAGATCGTATAGCCATCGGCCGGCGCGGTGGCGGCCACCTGCGCCGCGATCACTCCGCCCGCGCCCGGCCGGTTCTCGATCACGATGCTCTGCCCCAGCGCGTCGCCCATGCCCTTGCCGACCTGACGCGCCACGATGTCCGTGATCCCGCCCGCGCCGAAAGGCACCACCAGCCGGATCGGCCGGTCCGGATAGGCCGCCTGGGCCCCATTGCCCGCCATTGCCGCAACCAACGCCAGCGCGCCGGCGATTCCCGAAATCTTCATGTCATCCCCCTACGGGCGCCGCCTATCGGCACCATAATGACACGAAGTGTCCTATAGGAGATTGATTTTCCGCAAGGAAAATGAGTTTAGGGAAAACCCTGGGCCGCAGGAATATAGTTCGCCTTTGAAGTTCGCCTTTTGGCTTTGGCGCGCGAGGCCCGGCATTGCGCACGCATCTTGCGCTCGTCTCTGCGCATGGAGACGCAGCGTCATGCTGACGCTGCGGTGCCAATACTGGGAAGTACGCGGATCAGACCGGGCGGTGACACACCGCTTCTATGTTGTAGCCATCCGGGTCCAGGATGAACGCGCCGTAATAATGCGGGTGGTATTGCGGACGCAAGCCAGGCCCGCCGTTATCGCGCCCTCCAGCCGCCAGCGCCGCCTGGTGAAAGGAATCGACCTCGGCACGGCTGCGGGCGCGAAAAGCCAGATGCACGCGCGGGGTGCTGGGCGTGCCCTGATGGATCCAGAATTCGCCGCCCGGGTCTTCCGACTCGTGAGGCTGGCCTACTCCGAAGCCCATCCCGGTCTCGAGCACTTTGCGCGGTAAGCCTAGCGCCGCGAGCGCGCTGCGGTAGAACATCCGGCTGCGCTCGAAGTCGCTCACGTGAATTTCGACATGATCCAGCATGCGCCGACCCTTCGGAAAGCGGCCCCAGCGGGCCAGAAAGATCAGGATAGGTCAGTTGGCAAGCCAGGGACGCTTCGATTTGCAACGCGGGCCTCGCGATTCTTCCGCAATTCGCGCACCGCAAGCGCAACTCCGGCTCGCCGCGATCAACGCTCAAACGCGGCCTGCGACACTCGTTTGGGAGAACGGAATGATCTTGCGCTCCATCAGCACCCTCAGCCAGTGCTTCACGCAGGCCTCGGTGTCGTAGGTTTGCGTGAAGCCCGCCTGCTTGATCTTGACCGTGCTGACAAATGCGGGCGCGGGCGGGGTCTTCAGGCCATAGCCGAAACGGGCGTCGGCGGAGTAATGGGATTCGCCAAGGATCTGCGCCATACTCAGCGGCCGCAAGCCATGCTGCTTGACGATCTCGTTCCACAGGTCCGCCCGGCCGGGCAGGTACTCGGCCAGGCGCAGGGGCTGGTCCGGACCCGCTTCGACGTCCAGGAACTCCGCCAGGGACGGCCATAGGTCATGCCAGCTGAACACTTCGCCGTTGGTAAGGTTGTAGTGCTCGTTCCAGGACGCCGGATTCTCCGCCGCCCAGACGCCTGCATCGCCGATCAGGCGCGCGTCCACGGCTTCACGCGGATAGGAAATGTGGCCGGGATAGCAGAACGGCTTGCCTTCGGCGCGGCACACTGCCGCGTAGACGCCTATGACCGGCACCGTGTTCATGGCCACGCCCACATTGGGGCCCAGCACGATGGTGGGACGGAATATCGTCCAGCCAAAGCCGGACTGCGCGGCCTTTTCCCGGATGTAGTCTTCCTGGAACCAGTACGAGTTCGGATGATCGTCCCGCGGCTGGCATTCGCGCGCCGGCGTGCGGATGGGATGCAGGTGTACGCCATAGGCCTTGGTACCCTGCAGCACGCTGACATGCTGCAGCCTGCCGCTGGCGGCCAACGGCTCGATGACGTTCCTGATCATGCCCAGGTTGGTGGCCATCTGCTCAGGATCCTGCCAGCCGGCGATGAGCCCTGGCTTCTCATAGACGGCCGCATAGAAAACGTGCGTGGCTTCAGGCATATCCCCGAAGGCGCGGCGGCACGCCTCCGCGTCCTGCAGATCGACCGGCAGATGGGTGTACGGCCGTTGGCTGATGATCTCCGGACGCCGGCGGGAAACCGCGATGACTTCCCAGCCCGCGTTGAGGAATGAATCGACGGCAGCGGAGCCGACCAGCCCGCTGGCGCCAGTAACGATTACGGTGCGTGACATGATTCCGTCAATCCATGACCAGGTTGATCTGCTTGAACAATTCCTTGAAACGGACGTACTCGTCCGCCATGCGCTTGCCGAAGTCCGCCCGGCTGTCCGCTGAAGGAACGATACCGAGGCCGGCGAATTTCTCCTGGGTTTCCGGGTTGTTCACGGCCTTGACGATTTCGTCGTGGAGACGGTCCAGGATCGCCTGCGGCGTGCCGGCAGGCGCGACGATGCCATACCAGGCGACGCTCTCCGCACCGGGCAGTCCGGCTTCGGCAACAGTGGGGACGTCCGGCAGCAAGGGCGAACGCTTGGTATCGGCCACTGCCAGGGCGCGCAGCTGGCCGGACTTCACGAACGACAGGATGGGCGGGACGCCGCTGATGACCATCTGGGTGCGCCCGCCCAGGGTGTCCGTAATCGCATCGCTGTTGCCCTTGTAGGGCACGTGCAGGATTTCGGTCTTGGACAAGTGCTGGAACAGCTCGCCGGCGATATGGCCGCTGGTGCCGACGCCAGCCGAGGCGTAGTTGACCTTGTTCGGATTGGCCTTGATGTAGGCAATCAGCTCCTTCAGGTTGGTCACCGGAATCGACGGGTTGACCAGGATGACGTTCGGTCCCGTCGCCACCAGGGCAACCGGCGCCAGATCCTTGAGCGGGTCATAGGGCATCTTGCTGCGGGCATTGGGATTGACCGTGATCGGCCCGGCCGAGGCGAAGCCGATGGTGTAGCCGTCCTTGCCGGACTTGGCGACGATGTCGGTGGCCAGGTCGCCGCCGGCGCCGGGCTTGTTCTCTACGATCACCGGCTGGCCGAGTTGCTCGGCCAGGGGCTTGGCCACCAGGCGCGCAATGATGTCGATGGAACTGCCGGGGCCGAAGGTGGCGATCAGGCGTATGGGGCGCGCAGGGTACGCATCGGCGGCCTGCGCGCCTGTGACGGCGGCCAGGCTCAGGGCCAGGCCGGCGATCAATCGAAAAGCAATCATGATGTTGTCTCCCATGGATAGTGGCTTTTTTGCGGATCGTGTTCGCGGCGCGCGGCTCAGTCCCGGTGCGAGTACATCCGCTTGCCGGGATGCGGCAGCCGGGCGCGCAGGATGACGCCCTGCTCCGCTTCGGTGATGAACAAGGAGCGCCCGTCCTCGCCGCCGAAAGCGACGTTGGTGGTGCGCAGGCCCGCACAGGAACGGATGCGGTAGAGGGGTTCGCCCAGCGGGCTGAACAGCCATACGGTGCCCGCCTGCGCGTGGACGATGGCCAGGTTGCCGGCCTCATCCAGGGCCATGCCATCCGGCCCGGCCGTGCTGCCCGATAGCTGGATGAAACGGCTGGCCTTCTTCATCTGGCCATCCGGCTCCAGCCGCAGGGCGTAGATGGCGTTGTCGTGCGTGATGGCCACGTAGAGCACGTTCTCGGCCCTGTTCATGACCAGGCCATTGGGGCCCGCCAGGCCATCCATGATGAGGTCCACCGTCTTGCCGTCGGCGCGCAGGCGGAACACGCGGCCGGTGGGGTTTTCCAAGGCGCTTTCACCCTGATCGGTGAAGTACAGGTCGCCGTTGGAAGCGAAGAACAGATCGTTCAGGCCCTTCAAGCCTTCCCGCCGCACGTGCTGCAGGTAGGGCCGGATGCTGCGGGTCTCGGGATCCAGAAGCATCAGGCCGTGCAGATGGTCGGCAACGAAGATGCGGCCGTCGCGATGGATCTTCAGGCCGTTGGGTTCGCCTTCGTAGCTGACGATGACCTCGAAATTGCCTGCCGGATCCACGCGCAGGATGCGTCCATGCGCCAGGTCGACGCACCAGAGATTGCCCAAGCGATCGAAGGCGGGCCCCTCCAGAAAGGAGTGCATCTTCACGTGACGCGCGGCGAGCCAGGTCGAGGCCTGATCGGTCAGGTGCAGGGATTCGGGCAGCCGGGCGTAGACCTCGGTGCCCATGGGTTCAGCGGGAGGGTACATTGCTGTTCCTTTCAGGATTGCGATGGGCTGGCCGGAAGCTCGATTCCCAGCATCAACGAACTGAGCGACTTGCCATGGGGATCCAGGCGCAGCGAGCGCGTGACGCCGCCGGACAGTACGTCCGGGATGACAAAGTTCAGCGCCCTCAGGCTTTCGACCTCGTAGCGCCTCACCTTTCCTGCTCCCAGATGGGCAAAGGCCTGCTCGACGCGCTCGGCGGTAAGCGCCTGGCGCAGCAGGCGCCAGGCGTCCTCGTCGTAGGCAATGACGGCGATGCTCGAGGTATTGCCCTTGTCGCCAGCGCGCGCATGCGCAAGGTCATGAACCAGAATGCTCATGGTCAGGCTCCCACCGTAATGACTTCGGGCGTGACCCAGTCGCGCGGAATCAACAGGGCGTCCACGGCTATGACTTCCTTGGCGCCCAGGTTGACGGGACCGCCTGCGCCATAAGGTCCCTGCATGTTCAGTTGCCGCACGTGATCCCCCAACAAGTGCGCGCTCTTTTTGTCGGGACAGCGGGCCGACACGCGCAACCGGACTTCGTAGGGGTGGCCGGCGACGGCCTGCGGATGATCGCCATGCAGGCTGCTCACGCCGATCAGATCGACCTGGATCTCGCTGGCCGCGCCGCCGTCGAGCCGGAACCGCTCTTTCACCGTGTCGGCCGCCAGCCGCGCCCGCGCGATCGCGTTCACGCCTGCATAGGCGACCTCGCCAGTGCCTATCCAGCCATCGAAGTAGCCGACCACGACCTTGTAGCTATCGGTGCGCGGCGCGGCGCGTATGCCGCGCACGGCCACGCGGTCCGCGTGCTGCTCTTCAAAATGCAGGCCTTCCAGGCTCAACACGCAATCTGGCGTGATGTAGGCCGAGGGATCATGGATTTCGTATAGCGCCTGCTCGGTACAGGTCATGCGGTCGAGGCGGCCGCCCGAGCCGGCGGGCTTGCCTATGTACAGTTCGCCGTCGCTGTAAAGATCGGCATAGGGATAAGCCAGTTCGGCCAGGCGGGGCACGTCTTTCTTTCCCGGGTCGGCGAAATAGCCGCCGGTGATCTGCGCGGAACACTCCAGCAGGTGGCCCATGATGGTGCCCGCCGCCAGCTTGGGCAGGTCCTCGTAGCTCCAGCCGTGATGATGCAGGGCAACGCCCAGAAACAGCGAGGGATCGGCGACCCGGCCCGTCAACACCACGTGCGCGCCGGTGGCCAGCGCATCGCGGACCACATCGGCGCCCAGGTAGGCATTTGCCGAGGCCAGCTGGGGCAGGATCGCCTCCAGCGGCAGATCGCGATCCAGCAGGCGCAGTTCAGGATGCAGGCGCACGCGCTCGGCCACGTCGTCGCCGACTACGGCGGCGCACTTGAGCTCCCGCCATCCCAAGGCGTGTCCTATGTCCAGCGCGGCCTGCGCGGCGCCGGCCGGATTGGCCGCGCCCATGTTGGACACCAGCCGTACACCTTTCTCCCGGCACGCCGGCAGGAAGGCACGCATGCGCTCCTCCAGCATCGGGTTGTAGCCGTGAGCGCCGTCATGCTTGCGTGACAGCGTTTCGCGCGCAATGGTCCGTTCGGCCAGGCATTCGCACACCAGGTAATCGATATCGCAGTCTTCCAGCAGCGGCATGGCCGGACCGATGCGGTCGTCCGCCATGCCGGCCCCTACGCCGATGCGCAGCCGCTTGCGCGGTTCATTCATGTCTGTCTCCGTCCGTATTGCTACTTTGCGGCCTAGTATGCTGCGGCCAGCCTGATCTGAAAATTGATATATTTATATCTTCGTAATAACCCAAACGCATCACGCAGGCCATGACCCTGACCATTTCCGAATTGGAGGCGGTGCTGTTGGTGGCGGAAACGCTCAACTTCCGCATGGCCGCCGAACGCGTGCCGATTTCGCAGCCGGCGCTCAGCCGGCGCGTACAGGCGGCGGAACAGAAGCTCGGCGCCAGGCTGTTCGACCGTGACAAGCATGGCGTGGCGCTGACCTCCGCTGGCGCGGAACTGGTGCCTATTGCGATGCGGATGCTGTCGGAGTTCCGCGACTCGCTTAGCGATCTGTCCGAATTCATCGCGGGCCGTCGCGGCAGCATCAACATCTGGGCCCTTCCCTCCGTCGCCTCCGCACTGCTGCCCGCGGCGACGCGCACTTTCCAGAAGTCGCACCCGCAGGTACGCCTGAACATCCACGCGGTTTCCGCGCGCCAGATCACGCAGGCCGTATCGGAAGGCAATGCCGACATCGGCATCTCCATCGAGATCCCCGACCAGCCGGCCAGCGTGCAATTCACGCAACTGCTGAAAGAGAACTTCGTGCTGATCTGCCCTATCGGCGATCCGCTGGCGCAACGCAAGCGCGTGGATTGGAGCGTTTTTGCCGACCGGCCTTACGTTGCGAGCGGGCCCGCCAGCAGCATCCGCCAGGTCACCGACCAGATCCTGGCAGCCTCCGGCCGGCTGCCGGAAATGAACTACGTGTCCGACAATATTTCGGTAGTAGGCGCAATGGTGGCTGCCGGCGTGGGCATAGCGGCAGTGCCGCAACTGGCCCTGCGCCTGATGGATACCACGCGCCTGTGCAGCGTGGCGCTGCACTCGCCCGCCGCGTCACGGAACATCGGCATCTTGCTCAAGCGCCAACGATCCCTGTCGGCGGCGGCGCAACGCTTCCTGGACACCTTGCGGCAGACGGATCCGGGTTAGGAGCGTAGCGCTCGGTCTGCTGCCATCATCCACCTTAGAAAGCCATCCTGAAGCCCGCGGTCGCGGTGACGACATGGCTGCCGGAGAAATCCGAGTCCGCGTCGACCTGGCCGTAGATCGCATAGCGTTCCCCCCAGCCGTAATTCACGCCCGCCCCCACGCTGCCCCAGGTTCGAGCCATGCGACTGGCGACCTGCGTGTCGGTCACGCGTACACGCGTTCCGTCCAGGAATTCATGTTTCACGTTGACGACGCCATAGACGCTGGACTCGCGCTTTACACCGGCCGTTTGCCAATTGCTCTTGTAATCCAGCGCAATGCCAAGGCGGCCCAGCAGGCTGTCGCCCTTGTCGCTTTCGACGCGCGCGCCGAATCTGTCGTTGAAGCGGTCGAAGCGGGTCGATACATATGTCAGCTGCGCCTGCGGAATCAGGGCGAACCCCTCGCTCAGACCGAACGCCTTGCCTGCCTCGATACCCAGCCCATAGCTCTGGGCCTTCTGGCCGCCTTTCAGTTTTCCTGCCAGCCGTGAATTGAGGTCGCTGTCGAACCAGGTCGCCTGAGCCTGGGCATCGATATAGACGCCATTCTTGCCATACCAGGTCAAAGTTGGCGTCAGGCCATAGGCAGTGGTGTCGATGGTGCCGTCGCCATACACCGACGACACACGCGTGTCGGCCTTGCCGTAGTAAAAGGCCAGGCCGCCGACCAGACGGGAGCCCTCTTCCTGGCCCGCCAGGATACGGTCAACGCCGAATTGCGCTTTCCAGCTATCGATGTCCTGGCGCGCGCCCGTAGTCGACGCCGCGGGATCGAGCCGGCCCGTCGAGCCCTCCACACGGCTCCATACGCCGTTGCGGCCGGCGTCCGCCGAATCATAGAGGCGATTGCCGACCCGCTGGCGCAGGGTAGGCAGCTGGCTCAGGTGTAGCAGCGTATTGGCATAGGCCTCATAGACCGGCACGCCGGGCTGATAGAGCAAGGGCGGCTCGGCGCCCGGCGTACCGCCGCCGGGCGAGGGTGTGCCAGGATCGGTCGGCGTAGTGCCCGGGTCCGTCGGGGTAGTGCCTGGATCCGTCGGGGTAGTGCCGGGATCCGTGGGAGTGGTGCCGGGATTGGTCAGGGACGACCGCAAGTACCAGCCGCCGTCGGCCGAATCCTGTTGCAGCACATAGCCATAGGCGCCGGCCACCAAGGCCGGACGCCCCCCGATGACGTAATCGCCATTGGCCAGATCGAATCTTCCCGCCGACAGGCCATGGACCTGTACCACCTGGATGCCCCGTTGGGTCTGCGCGCCGGCGCCTCCCATGTTCTTCACCGTGACCGGTGTCGTGCCAGCGCTGTCGCCCGTGATCACCAGCTTGTCCGTCGGCGAATCATCGGCGCCAAGCTGCGTGCGAATTTCCAGATTGCCGCCCTGCGCCGCATAGTCGCCCGCGATCGTGAGGGTGCCGAAGCCACTGCGCGGACCCGGTGCGATCGTGCCGCGGTTGACTGTCGCGCCCACGCGTCCCGTGCCGGTCAATCGCGCGCCCGAAAGCACATCCACCGGGCCGCCGAAGGTGCCATCCATCTGCAGCGTTCCGGCCTGAATCTCGGTGTTTCCCGTGAACGCCGCGCTGTTGCCGGACAAGGTCAGCGTGCCCGCGCCCTGCTTGTTGAAGCTTGACGTCCCCGAGAACGCGGTAGACACGCCCACATCATGACCGTTCGTGTCGAACCAGGCGCCACCGCTACCCACGGCCTGCGTGGCGAAACCGTTCAGGAAATTATCCTCGTCACGATTGGCCCGCAGGATGCCGCCGTCCAGGTTGAAGGTGCCGTCGCCCGCGCCCTTGATGACGGAGCCGGTCTCCAACACGCCGCGGCCGCTGGCATCGCCGGTCAGGTTGAGCGTGCCGATGGAAGTGCCGGCAGGGGCAAGCCACGTGTTGCGGGCGGCGACCGCAACCCCGCCCTTGGCGATGGTCAGCGTGCCCGTGCCTTCCGAACCTATTTCGATGCGGTCGCTGGCGGTGAGCGTGGAGATATCGGCCGTCGCACTCGATACGGTCACCGTGCCGACACTGCCCGCGCTCTTGCCGATGTAAAGCGCTGCCGCGGCGCCTGGCCCGCCCGAGCCGACGGTGCTGACGCTGGCGCCATCCAGGACGCGCAAGTCGCCAGTTCCTTCGAAACCCACGTATATATTGTTCAGCGGGTCCCAGACCGCCTTCGGGCCCGATACCGTAACGCTCCCTTCGCCGCCGACGTTCCAGCCGATGATCGCCTGGCCGCTGTGCACGACGCCGTTGTCGATCTGCAGCGTGCCCTTGCCGCCCGTGCCGATCTCGAACGCGCCGATGGTGTTGAGATTCCAGGTGGACCCCGCCCCGGAAACAAGAACGTTCCCGACGCTGCCATTGTCGACGCCGATTCTGGCCGAGTCGCTATGCGCCACGCCGCCGTCCAGGATACTCAGCGTGCCGATGCTGCCGGCCTCGCCCCCGATCAGCACCGGGCTGGCGCTGGTCCAGGAGGACGCCGTGCCATTGCCGTCGCGGCCCTTCACCGTCACGGCGCCTGGAGCGCCATTAAAAATTCCAACGTTGGCCCAGTCATTTTCTACGGAACCGCCCGCATCGATGACCAACTCCCCGGCCAGGGTATCTCCGACCGTCAGATCGCCCCCGACATTCCAATGCGGCGTCTGAACGGGCCCCGGCAAGACCTGGCCAGTGGCGGAGACCGATTGGGCATTTGCGGGACTGGCGAAGTTCGCCGCGTAGACAACGAGGGCAGCCGACTTCAGCCATCCCGTGCGCGAGCAATTCCTGGCGACCATGAACAATCCTTTCTGAGTAGACGCGATCTCCTGTCGGTACGGCACGCAACCTGGCTTTCTTAATAGGTATTTTCACCAAAAGCGCGGGATTGCATACGCGGGTTGGAGCTCGCCCTCAGAACGCCCAGCGCACACGCACCTGCGCCGATTGGTCGCGGTTGCCTCCTCCGAATTCGCCGTTGTAGCCCAGCGCCAGGGCGGCGCGATTGCTCAGGTCCACCTCGGCGTCCAGGCCGACTACCGCAGCGTTGCGCGCCAGCGGCACGCCAGCCACAGTGAAGTCCTGCCCGCCTTCGAAAGCCATGGTGGACTGGGTGGCCAAGTCGCCAAACGCATGACGCCAGCCCAGCGTGGCGCGCAGACGCCCATCCCTGCCGCCTGCCGCGAAGTCGCTATGGGCGCGCACGCCCAGCGTCGTGCTGGCCAGGTCGTCGCTGCTATTGTTGCCGCGCAGGGCCGCAAAGCCGCCGCTTTCCTGAAAACCGCGCGTACGTTGCTGGCCCAGGCTGACGCCGGCGAAGGGCTCGATGCCTGCCTTGTCGTCCTGGCCCATGGCGTAGCCCACTTCGGCAAACACCTGCGTGGTGCTGGCGTGATAGTCGGCCTTGAGGGTCTGGCTCAAGGACGTCACCTGGCGTTGCGACGCGATGTCATGCCAGGTGTAAGCCAGGCCGCCCATGACGTTCAGGCGGCCCGCCTCCAGGCCGAAGGATTTGCCGCCATAGATGGCGGCGCTGTAGCTATCCACCGTGGCCTTGGAGCTGCGGTCGGACACCTGGCCATCGGCGCGCGTGTAGCCCAACGATCCGCCCAACCGCCAGCCGCTGGCAGCCACTTCGGCGTCGCCCCCCAAGAACAGGCCGCCGGTGTTTTGTTTCCAGCTGGCGGCATTGCCGTCGCCCGCGTAGTTTTGCCAGTGGCCCACGACCTCGGCCCACATGGGCAAGGCGCTGGACGCGGGCCAGGCGGAGGCCGCAATCGGGCCGCCCGACTGCGCGGTCGGCGCGCCAGGGCGCAGCGTGGCAGTGAGATTGCCGTGCAGGTGATTGAGCGCACTGGCGCCGAACATGGCGGCGCCGGCGCGCATGCTGCCTTTGGCCGTGGCGTGGCTTTCGCCGGACAGGCTGTCGAACACGGCCTGGGGCGTTCCCGCAGGCAGCGTTTCAACGTAGCGGTACAGGGCGCTTGCAGGCGCCAGGCTCTCCGCCCCGTTGGCCACGGCGGTCTGGTTGCGTGTCTCGGCCAGATCGGCAAAGGTCATGCTGCCCGAGCCGCCGTTGGATTTGCGCCGCAACTGCAGCATTACATCGGTGCTGGTGTAGTTCAGCGTAGGGGCCAGGTAGGCGTAGTCCGAAGCCACGGTATCGAATCGGCCGATCAGGCTGTTCGCTGACAGGATGGTGTAGGTTTTGGCGACTTCAAAACTGCTGGGCGCACCCATATGAACCACGCCTCCGGCCAGCGTAGCCGTGCCTGCCACCTGGGTCAGCGTGCTGGCGTTGCTATCGGGGTCGGCTCGTACCTCGTAGGTGGACCCCGTCTGCAGTTCCAGATCGCCCTGTACGCGCAAGGTCCCATAGGGCGTTGCCGCATCGGGGCTCAGGCCCGCTCCCATGGCGCCGCCACTCTGGATGATGGTCTTCGCGCCAGGGGATCCTACCGAGCCAGTACCGGCCAGCTTGCCGCCGCTGGCCACCGTGAGCGCGCCGCCCAGGCTGCCGTCCACCACCAGATAGCTCTGCTGTACGGTGGTGCTGCCAGCAAAGCCGCTGCTGTCGCCTTTCAGCGTCAGCGTGCCCGCGCCTGTCTTGGTCAAGCTGCCGTTGCCGAGCAGGGTTTGGCCCATGCTGGCGTCCAGCGTCTGGCGCAGTTCCAGAGCGGCATTGTTGGTGATGACGCCGCTGCCCAGGTTGGCCGCCGATGCCACCAGGCGGCCGGCCCTGATGAACGTGGCGCCCGTGGATGTGTTGGCGCCCGTCAGGGTCAGTGCGCCTGCGCCGGTCTTGCTCAGGCTGCCGCTGCCGCTGAAGGCTTGCGCCATGCTGGCATCCACGGCCTGGTTCAGTTCCAGCGCCGCGTTGTTGATGATGGCGCCGCTGCCCAGGCTGGCCGCCGATGCCACCAGGCGGCCGGCGTTGATGAGCGTGGCGCCGGTGTAGGTGTTGGCCCCCGTCAAAGTCAGCGTGCCGGCGCCGGTCTTGCTCAGGCTGCCGCCGCCGCTGATGGCCTGGGCCAGCGCGCCGTCCGCGGCCTGGTTCAGTTCCAGCGCCGCATTGTTGATGATGGCGCCGCTGCCCAGGCTGTGCGAAGACGCAATGAGGCGTCCTGCATTGATGAGGGTGACGCCGCTGGAGGTGTTGGCTCCGGTCAGGCTCAGTGTGCCCGCTCCGGTTTGGGTCAGGCTGCCGCCGCCGCTGATGGCTTGGCTCAGCGTGGCGTCCGCGGCCTGGTTCAACTCCAGCGCGGCGTTGTTGACGATGGCGCCGCTGCCCAGGCTGGCGGCGGAGGCGACCAGCCGGCCTGCGTTGATGGTGGTGCCGCCGGTCGACGCGTTCGCGCCCGTAAGAATCAACGTGGCATCGCCCGTCTTGATCAGGCTGCCGCTACCGCTGATGGTTTGGGCCAGGATGGCATCGCTGGCCTGGTTCAGCTCCAGCGCCGCATTGTTGATGATGGCGCCGCTGCCGATGCTGGTCACCGACGCCACCAGACGCCCGGCGTTGATGATGGTGTCGCCGGTGGCGCTGTTCGGCCCCGTCAAGGTCAGCGTCGCGTTGCCTTGCTTGATGAGGTCGCCATTGCCGCCGATTGCGCCGCTCAGGAGCAGATCGTGGCTGCCGTCCACCGTCAACGCCTGATCGAGCTGCATGCGGTTGCCCACCGCCATGCTGCTGGCGGTATCCAGATGGGCAGCGCCGGTGACGTGCAACCTACCGCTTCCGAGGGCCGCTTGCTGCCCCAGTATCAAGGTACCGGCATTGAGCTGCGTGTTCCCTGAGTATTGGTTATTACCGTTGAGTCCGAGCGTACCGCTGCCCAGCTTGACCAGCCCCCCTGCGCCGGCAATGTCGCCGTTCAGCGCAAGGTTGTTGCTTCCCGCCAAGGTCAGATCCGCGTCCAGGGCAATGGCGTTGGACAGCGCGATTGCAGCGCTGCTGTCCAACGCAGCCGCCCCCGTGACGCGCAGGCTGCCACTGCCCAGCGCGCTGCCAGTGCCCAGCAACAGTTTGCCTCCCGCCAGGCGGGTGCCGCCGGTGTAGCTGTTGTTGCCATTGAGCGCCAAGGTGCCAGCGTCCAGCTTGGCCAGCGTGGCGTTGCCGCCCAGGTCGACATTCAGCGTGGCCGTCTTGCCGGCGTCTACGCGGATGGCGGCATAGCCGGCGGATCCGTCCACCAGTTCCAGCTTCCCGGCCGCTCCCGCCGTCAGCAGATAGCCGTCACTGGTGAACTGCATCCCGGTGGTGCGCTGGGTTCCTTCCACGGTAACCGTGCCGGGGCTGCCCGCGAACACCGCAAAGCTGTCATTCCATCCCGCATTAAACCCGCCGCTGGCGATGGTCCAGTTGGTGTTGCTGCTATTCCATACACCGCTGCCGCCCTCGACGTTACCGTTGCCGGCAGGCCCGCTGCCGTCCCAGAAGCGGACGTTGGACGTTCCCCCCACCACCAGATTGACCTGACTGGCAACGCTGGTCTGTACTTCCAGGTCGTTGGCGCGTACGCCTGAGGGCAGTGTCCCGAACGCCAGTCCGCGATCGGTCAGCGTGCCGACGTAGTCGAACAGGCGATACACGCCGATCCCGAAGCCACCGGTGTCGATGATGTTGAGCTTGCCATCCAAACTCAGGTTGCCAGCGACCTTGGCCAAGGCTGGCGCATTGGGCGAGGCGACGCCCAAGGCCGCGTCGATCTGGGAGTCGCCATTGAGCGCCAGCGCCCCCAGACGCAATGTCGCGCCGCTGACCAGCCCCAGGCGGCCGCCATCGGCAATGCTGACGGCTCCGGTCAGCGTGCCCGAGCCCGTCAGCGTGGCGCCGCTGGCCACGGCAACGCTGCCAGATCCCAGCGTGCCGTCCACGCGCAGCGTACCCGCATCCACCGTCGTGGCGCCGGCCAGGATGCTATTGCCGCTGAGAACCAAGGAGCCGTTTCCGGTCTTGTTCAGGCCGCCGTTGCCGTTCAGCGCGCCGCTGAAGCTGCCTGCCTGCACATTGAAGGATCCGGCCCGGAGGTCCACGCTGCCCGCGCCATTGAGTTGCCCCGCGCTGCCGCCCTGGTTCAACTGCAGGGTGGCGCCGGACGCGACGTTGACCTGGCTTGGGCTGCCCAGGCCACTGGCGGCGCTGCCGATCAAGCGGCCGGCATCGATGTTGTAGACGCCGCCAAAAGTATTCACGCCGCTCAGGGTCAGCGTGCTGGCCCCGGACTTGGTCAGGCCGCCGTTGCCGCTGAGCGTGCCCGTCAGCGCCAGGCCCTGGGTGCCGGCGAAGGTCAGCGAACCGCTGATGTCTACCGCGTTGGCCAGCGTCACGAAAGCGGTGCTGTCCAGCCTCGCAGTGCCAGCCACGTCCAGACGGCCGCTGCCCAGCGCCTTGTCATGGCCCAGAGCCAGGGTGCCGGCGTTGAGCGTGGTGACGCCGCTGCGGCTCAGGTTGCTGCCGCCAAGGATCAGCGTGCCGTTGCCGTTCTTGATCAGATCGCCGCCGCTCCTCATCTCGCCCGTCAGGGCCAGGCTATTGGCGCCATCCACGGTCAATGCCGCGCCCAGGTGCACCTCGTTGGCCACGGTGATGCTGTTGGCAGCCTGCAAGGTAGAGGCCGAATTCACGTTCAGAAGCGTGTTTCCCAGCGATGTGTCCTGCCCCAGGCGCAGGCCGCCGCCGTTCAGGGTAGTCTGGCCGTCCAGCGCATTGGCGCCTGTCAGGCTTAGCGTACTGTTGCCCTGCTTGACCAGGTCGCCGGTGCCAGACAACGTGCCAGAGAGGGTCAAGTCTCGATCGCCGACGAGGGCCACGGTCCCGCTGACCCACACATTGGTGCCGACATTCATGCCCGCCACGCCCGCCTCGATCGACGTGCCATTGATGGCGTTGAGGATCCCCGTACCGAGCGCCAACGGATTGCCGATGACCAGCCTCCCGCCGGTCAGATTGAGGTTGCCGAGCATGTTGTTGACGCCGTTGAGCGTCAGGGTGCCGCTGCCCGCTTTGATCAGGCCGCCGACACCACTGACGTTTCCGTTCAGGGTCAGATTGGTTCCCACACCCGTCTGCACCTTGGACACGCCATTGAGCACCTGGCTGTTGGCCAGTGCGACATCGATGATATCGGTCGCCAAGGTCGTGCCGCTCCCCAGCGCCACGCTGCCTGTGCCCAATGCCCGGTCGTGGCGCACGACCACGGTGCCGGCGCTGAGCGCAGTGCCTCCGGTCCAGCTGTTGTTTCCGCTCAAGATCAAGGAACCGGCGCCTGTCTTGGTGAGCTTGCCGGCGCCCTGGATTGGCGCGCCGATCAGCGCGCTGACGTCGGTATCTGTGATTACCTGCGCGATGCCGTTTGAGCCGTTTATAAGGTTCAGCGCACCGGACGCGTCAAGCTGGCCGACGATGTAGCCGTCGGTTTTGAACTGCATGGCGCGGACATCCTGGGCGCCGTTCACCATTACCAGGCCGTTCTGCCCCAGGAACACCGCGTTGGTGCCTTTCCAGATGCCGTTGTCATTGCCGGAAGACTTGGTCCAGTTGCTGTTGACGCTATTCCATATCCCGCTGCCGCCCTCCACGACGCCGTTGGCGACAGTATTGCCGCCATCCCAATACTGCGTGCCGAGGGTAGGCGAATTGATGACGAGGGTCAGCGTCTTGCCTGCGATGTCGAAGACCCGCCCCACATCGACGGTGCTCAGATCGCTGGGCGTACTGGCGGCAACGAGGTTGGTGCCGGTCAGGCTACCGGTGTAATTGAACAGACGGTAGTTGCCATTGGCCAGGTTGCCCGCGTCGATGATGTTGAAGGTGCTGCTGGTGATCGACAAGTTGCCCTGGATGTTGACCATCGGCGTAAGGCTCGGCGCGCCCAAGGCGAGATCGAGTGTGGCGCCGTTGCTCAGAGTCAAGGAACCCGTGGTCAGGGTATTGCCGCTGCTCAGGGCGAGGCGGCCGCCGCCGGCGACGGTCACGGCGCCGCTCAGGGCGCCGCTGCCGCCAAGCGTGCCGCCGCTGCGGACGTTGACCATGCCGCTGGCCAGGCTTGCGCCGGCAGCGAGGTCCAGGCGTCCGCCGTCTATCGTGGTGAAACCGCTGAAGGTGTTGATGCCGCCCAGGGTCAGCTTGCCGCTGCCCGTCTTGGTAAGGGTGGCGCCCGCAGAGCCGGAGATCGCGCCATTGAGGGTGATGGCGTTGGAACCCGTCACGGTCAGGCCATTGGTCCCCGCAGGCACGTTCAATGCCAGGGAGATGGGATTGTTCACGGTCAGCTGGCTGGCCGAGCTGCGCAGGGTCCCCCCCGCGGCCGTAATTACGCCGCTGCCAGCGAAACCGCCGTTGTCCACCACCAACTCGCCGCCCATCAGGCTGGTGCTGGTGGCCGCGCCGCTCAACAGCGCGCCGTTGACGGCCCAGGTCCCGCCTTCGACTTGCAGGTTGCTGAAGTTGGTGTACACCGACGAGAAAATCGCACCGCTCCCGGCGGCGCTCGAATCAAACCCGTTGCGCAGGGTCAGCGTGTTGTTGCCATTGGCGCCGCCATCGACGATGCCGACCGGCGCGAATGCCAGGTTGACGCCCAGATTGTTGCCCAGGACGCCGCTGGAGCCGCTGCCCGAGACGCTGCTGCCGGTGACCGCGATGAACTGGTTGGTACTGCCCGCCCCCAGCGACACGCTGCCATATATCGTGCCGCTATTGGTGACGACATTGCCCTGGCCTGACGTTTCGAACGCAACCCGGCCATGGATGGTGGCGCGATTATTCAGGTGGACCCGGCCGCCGCCATAGACGGCGATCACCGGCCTGACATCGGCAGCCTCGATGGCGCCGCTTAGCGCCCTGGAGCCGATGGTGCCATTGTTGTCGATGGCGGTCAGCCCGCCGCCGGCATTTTTCACCTCGATCGCCATGCCGTCGAACGTGGACAGGCTCGGCGGCAAATTGCCTGACACGCCGTACATGGCGGCGCCGCTGCTGTTGGTGATGGTCAGGTTGGATGCGACGCCTCCCTCCATTTTCAGCGCCGTGGTGGACTGGTTGAAAGTGCCCCCGCCCGTCGGGTCGAAGACGCCGCTGTTGTTCACCGTAATCCCGCGGCCGAGCAGGTGCATCGAGGGCAGGCCGATGACGCTGGAACTGACCGTAGCACCGTTCTGAATATCAAAGAGGAGGTCGTTGCCGGTGACGAAGTAGTCCTGGACCGTGCCGCTACAGGTGAGCGTAGTGCCGTCCGCAGGCGCCACAGGCGTACAGGCGGCGTAGGCCGCGCTGTTGCCAAGCGCGGCGGCCAGCAGCGTGGTCGCGGCGGTCAGCGTGGGCAAGCCGGCCCGGCGCGCGCGCCGCGGGCGTTGGCGGCCTTTGCCCGGGCCTCCAGCGATTTCGCTGACAGCCTGCCACACGCCTACGGCTGCGTTGAACACCACGCGGTAAATTCGGTTCATGGCACCTCCCAGGGGTGCATGGCCCTGGTCTACGAGTGAGATTGCAAGGATTGGAAGGGCCGTTCCGCCCGTCGTGACGCCGCATTGGACGCGGCTGGAGCCAACGTCGCTTTTGTATGCAAATTTTTACAGATCCGCACAATAAGCGATAAGCGGTAACACTGCAACGCTGGATTCTTGCGTGGCCAACACCGCGCGCCGTACCCGATCGGAAAAGATGCCAGCTAGAACAGCACGCCGTCCTGCGGCGCCAACGGCGGGGGCAGGTTCTTGTCGCCCAGCAACTCTCCGACGTTGATCTCGATGCCGCGGCACAGGGCATCCAGGGGCAGGTTGTTGGGCAGGCGGTCGAAGGGTTCCTCGATCTGTTCGCCCAAGGCGTCCAGCCCGAAGAACGTGTAGGACAGCACGCCCACCATGAACGGCGTCACCCAGCCTATGCTGCCAACCAGACAGAACGGCAGCAGCAGGCAATAGATGTAGACGGTCCGGTGCAGCAGCAGGATGTAGGCAAAGGGAATCGGCGTGCTGCGTATCCGCTCGCAGCCGCCGCCTATGTATGACAGCCGCGTGATCTGGGCATCGATGTCCGCGAGCAGGATGCTGTCCAGCCGCCCTTCCCGCCGCAACTGGGCATAGGCTTGGCTCAAGTCGCCCAGAAGCACACTGGGCGGATTCTCCGCCTGCATGATGCGGGTCGCAGTAGCGGCGGGCAGCCAGGGCTGCAGGTCTTCCTTGGGATCGCTCTGCCTCAGCATGTGCCGCAAGGCATGGGCATAGGCGATGAGGCCGTGCGCCAGTTCACGCTGGCGCACGGCGGGCAGGCCGTCGGGAAGGCTCAGCGTCTGCCGCGTCAGGTTGCGGATGACGATGAGCAGCTCGCCCCAGAGCTTGCGCGCCTCCCACCAGCGTTCGTAGGCCACGCTGTTGCGGAACCCCAGGAAGATGGCCAGGGTCAGTCCGACCAGCGTCAACGGCACCGCGCCCAGCCCCACCCCGCTCAAGGGCAGCCGATGCTCCGCCAGCACCACGGCGGTGGCCAGCAGCATCATGGCGACGACGCGCTTCCAGATGATGGAAACAATCGATCCCTTCAACGTGAACAGCAGCAGCCAGGGAGAGCGGGATGCGGGGCGGACGATCATGACGGCTTACGCTTGGGCGCCTCCCTGCGCGGCTTTGCGGATGCGCACCGGTATCGACTTGTAGGAAGGCGTGCCGCATTCCTTATCAATATAGTCCAGCGGAACCAGGACATTGGCCTCGGGATAGTAGGCCGCGACCGAGCCCCGCGCGATGCTGTATTCAATCGCGGTGATGCCTGCCAGCCGCAGCGTCCGATTCCGCGACACGGTTTCTATGTCCACCAGATCACCGTGCTCCAGGCCCTGCGCGGCCAGGTCTTCCGGATTCATGAAAAGCACGTCGCGGCGGCCGAAGACGCCGCGGTAGCGGTCGTCCAATCCGTAGATCGTGGTGTTGTACTGGTCGTGGCTGCGTATGGTCACCAGCCGCAGCACCTCGTCCGGCCAGGGTTCATAACGCTCGCGCACGCCGGGGAACACCGAGAACATGGCCTTGCCGGTGGGCGTGTTCCACTTGCGCTCGGTCGGCGGCAAGGGCATGCGAAAGCCGCCGGGCACGCGGATGCGCGCGTTGTAGTCGTCGAAACCCGGAACCGTGCGCTCGATCAGGTCGCGGATGCGATCGTAGTTTTGCACCAGCCCCAGCCAGTCGACCTTGCTGTGGGGCAAGGTCGACCGGGCCATGGCGGCGACGATGGCCGGTTCCGAGCGCAGCTCGGCGGACGCCGGCTTGAGCTTGCCCGCCGAGGCGTGGACCATGGACATCGAGTCCTCCACCGTCACCGATTGTGGGCCGTCGGCCTGGACGTCGAGTTCGGTGCGTCCCAGCACCGGCAGCAGGAAGGTCTCGCGCCCCACCAGCAGATGCGAGCGGTTGAGCTTGGTGCCCAGATGCACGCTGAGCGTCAGTTCCTTCATGGCCGCGAAACAGAGTTCGGGATCGGGCAAGGCCACCGCGAAGTTCCCGCCCAGGCAGATGAGCGCTCGGGCGGTGCCGTCGACCATCGCTTCCATGGCCTGCACCGCGTCATGGCCATGGCCCTGCGGCGGCGTGAAGCCGAACTCCGCTTGCAGCTTTGCCAGGAACTCCGGGCTGGGCTTTTCCGTGATGCCGACAGTGCGGTTGCCCTGCACGTTGGAATGGCCGCGCAGGGGGCAGATGCCGGCGCCGGGCTTGCCGAAGTTGCCGCGCATGAGCAGCAGGTCGGCGATCAGCTTGACATTGGCCGTGCCCGTGTTGTGCTGGGTGATCCCCATGCCGTAGGTGACGATGGTGGCGTTGGACTTGGCGTAGGCCTCGGCCACATGCTCCAGGTCGGCGCGCTGCAGGCCGCTTTCGGTTTCGATGTCGGCCCAGGAGGTTGCCTCCAGGTCCGCGGCCAGCGCGTCAAAGCCCAGCGTGTGTTCCGCGATGAACTGGCGATCCAGGACGTTCCCGCGCTGCGCTTCGAGCGCCAGCAGCGCCTTCATGATGCCCTTGAGCGCGGCTGCGTCGCCACCCGCCCGGACCTGATAGTAGGTCGAGGCGATATTGGTCGAGCTGAAGGTCGCCATTTCCACGATGCTCTGCGGATCGGCGAAGCGTTCCAGGGCGCGTTCGCGCAAGGGGTTGAAGACGATGATGGGAACCTTGCGGCGCGCCAATTCGTGCAGCGTGCCCATCATGCGCGGATGATTGGTGCCAGGGTTATGGCCAATGGAAAGGATGAGCTCCGCATGGTCGAAGTCCTCCAGCGAGACCGTGCCCTTGCCTATGCCGATGGACTGCGGCAAGCCCACGCTGGTCGCCTCATGGCACATGTTCGAACAGTCGGGGAAATTATTGGTGCCGAATTCCCGCGCGAACAGCTGAAAAAGATAGGCCGCCTCGTTGGAGGCCCGCCCCGAGGTATAGAACTCGGCCTGGTCAGGCGCGTCCAGGCTGCGCAGCGCCTCGCCGATGCGTTCGAACGCGGCATCCCACGATACGGGAACGAATTTGTCCGTGGCCGCGTCGTAGGCCATCGGGTGAGTCAGGCGGCCGAAGTCCTCCAGCTCGTAGTCCGACAGCGCCAGCAATGAAGACACCGTGCGCTGGGCGAAAAAATCCGGCGTCACGCGTTTGCTGGTCGCCTCCCAGGTGACCGCCTTGGCGCCGTTCTCGCAAAACTGGAACGTGGAGCGGTGCTCCTTGTCCGGCCACGCACAGCCTGGACAATCGAAACCCGCCGGCTGGTTGGTACGCAGCAGGACGACGGGGGCCTCCACCACTTCCATCTGTTGCCGCACGGCCTGGGCCGTGGCCTTCAATGCCCCCCAGCCGCCCGCCGGACCGTCATAGGGGCGGATGCCGGGTACTTCACGTCGTTGTTTCATGGCTGGTCTCCTTCAAGCGCCCAATTCCCGCCAGCATGCGGCAACGACAAGAAATGATCTAATTTTTCCTGTGAACCTTTTGATAATCCATGGTTATCAAGGTTTGGCCGCCAGCGAGTGGTTGAGGACGGCCTCCAGGTCCATTTGGCCGGCGATCTGCCAGGCGGCGTCCGATAAGGCAGGCGGCTTGTCGCGCCGCAGCCTGACCAGGCAGACGTCCTCGGCGTGTTCGGGAATGATGGGATGCGCCAGCAGCCCGGCCCCTTCATACTGGGCGGGCAAGGCGCTCAGGGGCATGATGGAGAAAGCCCGCCCGCTCTGGCATTCCGTCAGCAGCACACGGATGTCGTTGCTTTGCAGCACCACTCGCGGCTTGGCTTCCACGCTCTCGAAACATTTGTTCAAGGTCTGGCGGTTTTGCATGTCCGGGCTGAGCAGGCAGAGCGGAAGTTCGCCCACTTCCGACCAATCCAATTGGCGCGGCAAGGAGGCCTGCTCGTTCGCCACCAGCACGTAGCGCTCGGCGTACAGCGGCATCACGTCAAAGTCGGCGCTGTCGAGCACGGACCGCTCATAGAGGATGCCCAACTGGATTTCCTGGGCCTTCAGCCGGCGCAGGATTTCCGGAGTGCTGAGCGAGGTGACTTCCAGCGTCAGCTGGGGAAGGATCTCCCGATACTGGGCGCTGAGCAGCGTCGCCGCATGGTTGGCAGTGGGAATGGCGCCTATCGCCAGGTGGCCTTGCGGCACGCTGCGCACGAGATCGGCCTCCTGCCGCAGTCCCTCCAGCGAAGCCATCACCTGCCGCACCCATTGGATCACCCGCTCGCCTTCGGGCGTAATGCCTTCGAAGGTCCGGTTGCGCTTGACGATCGTGATTCCGAGTTCGCGCTCCAGTTCGCGGATGCCGTTGGACAGCGCGGGTTGCGAGACATGACAGCTTTCCGCCGCCCGTCCGAAATGCCGGTATTTGTCCAGGGCCAGGAGATAGGAGAGCTGACGGATAAACATGGACATCCCCGGATTTCATCGTCGACTTCACGGCTTATAGCGCAAGCGGTTCAGGTCCGCTTGCAAGCCATGCGGCCGATCTTACTCCCGGCGCTTGCTGGCGCGATGCGCCATGTAGCCGAAGACGCAGGCGGCGGCGATGCTTGCCACCCAGACCGCAAGATGCAGCGGCCGTGCCCAAGCCGACCTCAGGCTCTCGTCGAACGCCATCGCCAGCATATCGGCAGAAGCCACGGCCAGCCATAGCAGCGCCGCCGCCCGCCATTGCTCCGTCCACAAGCGGCGCTCGCCTCGCACCAAGGCATGCACGCCGCAAACCATCCATGCCAGAAAGAAAGCCGTCACCTCGCGTTCATGCAACCCCGCCGCATGTGGCCACGCCAGGCGATTGGCCAGCAGGTACGCGGCGCAGGCGCACGTCGGGCCGCAGATCATCGCCACATTCAACCGGTGCGCAGCGCGGCCGAAGCGGGAGGCGGCCGCCGCCGGCCGCGCCGTGTACAGGACCAGTCCCGTCGCGATCATGGCGGCGCCTGACAGGGCCAGCAGGAAGTACAGCGCGCGCAGCAGCGGCGCGGCGTAGTAGCCATAGTGCAGCCCTCCGAGCGTCCGGATCAGTTGCAAGGATCCAGGATAGGCGGTTTGCGCATCGACGACCCGGCCCGTCGCCGCATCCAGGCTGACGCGGTCGGGAAAGGCCAGCAGGCGGTCATCGTACCGGCGCCAGACATCCGCAAGCGCGCCTTGAGTGCCAGGCTGCCTGACCGTGATCGCGGCGATCTTGCCCGCGCCCAGTTCCGCCTCGGCGCGCTGCGCCAGGGCGGCCAGCGGCAGCATTGCGCTCGCACCGCTGCGCGGCGAACTGGCCGGCGGCTGCGGAAACACGTCCGCCACCATCGCCGCCACGTCGCCGCCATAGCGGCTTTGCACGCCTGCGGGCAGATAGCCCAGCAACAGCGTGCTCAAGGCGGTGAGCAGGATCATGCAATGAAACGGCAGCGGCAGCACCGACAGGACGTTGTGCGCATCGAGCCACGCGCGGCCGGGCGAAGCACGCGGCCTGAACAGGAAGAAATCCGCGAAGAAGCGCCGGTGCACAATGACGCCGGAAACCAGCGCCGCCAGCAGCGCCAGGGTACAGGCGCCGACCACCCAGATGCCGGCCTGGCCAGCATGCAGGCTGTAGTGGAACTCGACCAGGAAGTCGCCGCCCTCGGTGTCACGCGGCACGATCTCGCGCCCGCTGGCCGGATCGAGCAGCAAGGCGCCGCCGCCCTTTTCATCCTCCCATGACAGCCCCAGCAGGGAACGGCGCGCATCCGGCAGCTCGATGCGCCAGGAAGCCGCCGCCGCGGCATTGCGCGCCAGCCAGTCTTGCGCGCGCTCCAGGGTTGACGGCTGGTCCGCTCGACCAGCCGCGGAACTCTCCGGCTTCATCCAGAGGCTGATTTCAGGCGCGTAGACACTGAGCGCGCCCGTCAGGAACACTGCAAACGCCAGCCAGCCGAACAACAGGCCGACCCAGGTATGCAGCCAAGCCATGCGCTGGCGCAGGCTTCCTTCCGGATAGGCGTTCATGCCGCCGCTCCCCACGCCATGGCCCAGCAGCCCGCGCAGCCTGCGGCAATGATCAGCCACACGCGGCCCACGCTGCGGGCCGCGAAAGCCCATATCGCGAGGCCCACGTGCGCGGGAATGGCGGCCAAGGCCGGATAGAGGATGGCGTCGGCAGGCGGCAGCGGCAGTCGCGCCGCCGCTGCCACAGCGGCCCAAACCAGCGCATACGCGCCCAGCGTGGCCGCGCCCGCGCGCGCCGTCACGCCGCGCCAATTGCCGTGCGGCCTCACCATGCGTACCGCAGCGTGGCCAACACCAGCCGCCCGGCGCCGTAGGTGCACGACGTGGTGGTCACGCAAGTGCCCACATACGTGCGGTCGAACAGGTTGCTGGCGTTCAGCGACAGCGTCATGCCCCGCATCGCGGGCTGCATCCGGCCCAGGTCGTAGGACAGGGCGGCATCGACCAGCGTCACCGCCGGAATGCGCAAGGTGTTGGCCGCATCGCCCCAGTCGGCGCCGATGTAGCGCACGCCCGCTCCCAGTCCCAGACCCTGCAGCGGCCCCTCCTGCACCTTGTATGCCAGCCATGCCGCGGCCTGGTGCGCCGGCGCGTAGTACTGCTTCTTGCCCTGCCGCGACTGCGGCGCGCCATCGACGATGTCGACGTTGGAACTCTTGGTCACCACGGCGTCGACGTAGGAGTACGAGGCGATCACGTCCCAGCCGCGCGCGAGGCTGGCCTTGCCTTCCAGTTCGATCCCGCGCGAGCGGACCTCGCCCGCCTGCAGCTGGAAGCCCGGCGGACGGCCCGGCGTGGTATCGCTGGTCAGCACGTTGGTTTGCGTCAATTGATAGGCCGACAGCGTCACCATGCTGTCGCTGCCCGGCGGCTGGTACTTCAATCCCGCCTCGATCTGCCGGCCCTTGGTCGGCTGGAAGGGGTTGCTCTCGTAGTCGGTGCCGCCCGTGGGCGCGAAGGACGTCGAGTACGCCACATAAGGCGCCAGGCCGCTTTCCAGCATGTAGGTCAGGCCCGCCCTGCCGGTAAAGGCCGAATCGTTCTGCGCGACCTTGCCGGACGTCAGCAGATTGCGGGTCGTGCTGCGCGCCATGTCGTAGCGGCCGCCCAGCGTCAGCAGCCAGTTGCCGTACGAGATCTGGTCCTGCGCGTAGACGCCGGACTGTTCGGTGCGCTGGCGCGAATCGATGCGGGGAATCAGGTCCGAGATGCCCGGCCGGGGCCGCCCATACACCGGATCGTAGAGGTCCAGCGGCGGCACGCCGGCGATGACGTTGGCGAACTGGTAGGTGTCGCGCATGTCCAGATAGTCGAAGCCAGCCAGGAACTCGTGCCCGACCTGGCCGGTGTTGAAGCGCGCGACGGCCTGGGTATCCACATTCAGCGTCGCCCCGGTGCCCTTGCCCTGCGACATCGAACGCGACCAGGTGCGCATGTCCACCGGATTGAGCATATAGCCCACGGTGGTGCGCGCCTCGCCCCGCATGTGGCTGTAGCGCAGTTGCTGCCTGACGGTCCAGGTGTCGTTGAACTCGTGCGAAAACAGATAGCCCGCCGAGTACTGCTCCCGGTCATAGGTATCCCAGCCGGGTTCGCCGGTATAGCGGTCGCGGGGAATGCGGCCGTTGGGATTGGAGTAAAGCGTGCCTGCCGCCGGCAGATTGCCGTACATGGGCACCTGGTGGTCCTTTTGATAGAAGCCCAGCAAGGTCAGCGAGGTGGCCGCCGACGGCCGCCACGTCAATGCTGGAGCGACGAAGGTCCGGTCCTCTTCCGAGTAATGGGCGGACTGGGCCGCATCGCGCTGCAATGCGACCAGGCGATAGCTCCACTGTCCGTCCTGGTCCATCGGGCCGCTCAAATCGGCGGCAGCCTGGATCCGGCCATAGCTCCCGGTCTGCAACTCGATCTCGCGCTGGGGCGCCGGCGTCGGCAGCTTGCTGACCATATTGATGAGGCCGCCGGGCGTATTCTGGCCGTACAGCACCGAGGACGGCCCTTTCAGTACCTCCACCCGCTCCAGCCCGTAGGGCTCGATCTGCAGCATGCCAAAGCTGTATGCGCCAAATGGCAGCCGGGCGCCGTCCAGGTTGTTGCGCGCGGCGTGGCCGCCGCGCAGGTAGATGTTGTCGTAGCGCAGATCGGCGCTGCCGCCCGGCGAATAGGCGCCCGGCGTGTAGGCCAACGCCTCGACGATGCTGCGCGCGCCTCGCATCGTTATCTCGTCGCGCGTGACCACGTTCACCGTCTGCGGGATCTCCAGGATGGGCGTGTCGGTCTTGGTGCCGCTGGCGCTGCGCTGCGCCACGATGCCGGCTACGGGTCCGTAGGCCGACTCGTCCGTGCCCTCCACCCGCACCGCCGGCAGCACTGCCGCCGGCTCGTTGGGCACGCGCCTCAGCGTGTAGACATTGGCGCCATCGCGCCGCGCCGCCAACGGCGTGCCCGCCAGCAATTTGGCCAGCCCCGCCTCGACCGTCCATGCGCCTTGCAGCCCGGCCGTGCGCAAGCCTTCGGCCAGCGCCGGGTCGAACGAAAGATTGATGCGAGCCACCCCGGCGAAGGCCGACAGCGCCGGTCCCAGCGGGCCCGCCGGAATGTCGAACCGTGCCTGGACGGCTGCGCCGGACGTATTCGCAGCCGGCTGCGCGTGGATGGCCGGCGCCACTGCCACCAGTGCCGCGCAGAGCGCGCCAGCGGCGGCGCGGCGGTTCGTGCGGCAAGCTGGCCTGGCCGCGTTGTTCTTGCTTGAAAGCATGCTGATCCCGACGAAGTACGAGCGAAGGTGCTATATGGACTTGTCGGACGAAGCGAAAAAAGGGGCCAAAAATCCGCGCGCCACGGTCAGGCCGGCGCCACGCTGACCCAGTAGCGGCTGCGCGAAACCACCCGCACCGGCAGGCTGCGCGACACCGCCAGCAGCACCGCATCGGTGTCATCCACCTGGAACCCGCCCGAGATGCGCAGATCGGCCACCGCCGGATCGCAGCGCAACAGGCCCGGGCGATAGCGCGCCAGCTCCTTCAGGAAGTCGGCCAGCCTCATGTCGTCCGCATAAAGCACGCCATCCAGCCAGGCTTGCGGCGGATGGACATAGGCGCGAGGCGCCAGGACTTCACGGTCCGAAAACTCGGCGCATTGCCCTGCCGCCAGCACGACGCCCGCCGCCGCCGCCGCACGCGGTTGCAGCCGCACCTGCCCTTCGATCACCGCGACCCGGCTGCGCGCATCCAGTTGCCGCACGCCGAAGTACGTGCCCAAGGCCTGCACGCTGCCTTCCGCGGTGCGCACCCGCAGCGGCCGAGGGTCCGGCGGCGCCGCATGGGCCGAACGCAGCAGGATTTCGCCCTCCCGCAGCAGCACCAGACGTTGTTCCGCCGAATAGTCCAGGTCCACCGCCGAGGCGGTATTGAGCGCCAGCACGCTGCCGTCCGGCAGCTGGAACTGCCGGCGTTCGCCACTGCTGGTGGTGTAGTCCGCCGCCCAGCTCTGCCAGGGCGCCGCGCGCCATGCCAGCCAGCCCGCCGGCACCCCCACGATCAGCCCCGCCAGCACCCGCAGACCCGCGCGCCGCGTTGCGTCCGCGTCCATGGCGGCCCGCCCCAGCCCCGGCGGCAAGCCGCCGAACTTGGCCAGGACAGCCTGCGCCCGGGTCCAGGCGCGGTCGTGCTCGGGGCTGCGTTGGCGCCAACGCTCACAGGCCAGCTTGTCCGCATCGGAGAAGCGGCCCGAATGCAACCGCACCAGCCAATCCGCGGCTTCGCCCGCGATCTTCGGATCGATGGCGTCCGTCGCTGCCGTCATGGCGCCGCCAGGATGCAATGCTTGAAGGCCTCGGCCATGTAGCGCTTGACCGTGCGCACGCTCACCCCCATCTCGACGCCGATCTGCTCGTACGTCAGGCCGTCGAGTTGCGACAGCAGGAATGCGATCCGGGCCTTGTCCGGCAGGGCCGCCAGCAAGGCGTCCACCTCGCGCAGCGTCTGCAACACCATCAGGCGCTGCTCTTCCGACGGCGCATGCCGCGCCGGCATGGCCGCGAGGGCGTCGAGGTAGGCCTGCTCCAGCGCATGGCGCCGGTACAGGTCCACCATCAAGCGCTTGGCGATGGTGGTCAGGTAGGCGCGCGGCTCCTGCAACTCCGGCATGGCGCGCCGGCGATAGCTGCTCAGCAACCCGACAAACGTGTCCTGGGCCAGGTCAGCGGCGTCGGCGCTGTTGCCCAGCCGCCGGCGCAGCCAGCCGAACAGCCAGCCGTGATGCGCGTCGTAGATGCGCTGCACGGCGACGGCGGAAGTCGGGTCGGGGGGAGGCATGGCGAGGACGTGGTCGGATTACTTCGATAATGGGAATTAATCGCAATTATCGCCACAAATCCGCCCTCCGGCAATCCATGGTTTCCGATCGCACGGCCTCCGGCCGGCGCGGCCGATCGAGCGAACGAAACCGGATTGGACTGGGAGCCTGCGCCAGCTCGCGGCCAGCGGCGGCCGCTTTCAAAGCGCTTTGCCGTATGCCTCGAAGTCCTCCGGATCCAGCCAATCTTTCAAAGCCTCGGCATCCGGCGGCTGCGGCGCCGTCGGCCTGGCGCTGGGCGTCCTGCTGAAGCGCGGAGCCGGCGCGGGCTGCGTGATGCCGTCCACCTCCAGCAGCGTGCCGCGCGCCCTGACCTGCGGATGCATGGCGGCGTCCCTCAGCGTCTGCACGGGCGCCACGCATACATCCAGATGTGCCAGCCTTTCGCACCAGTCGTCGCGACTGCGCTGGGCGAAGGCCGCAGCCAGCACCGTCCGCAAACGGGGCCACGTGTTCCTGTCCTGGTGGTCCCCCAGTTCGCGGATGGCATTGTCGTCCAGGCCCAACTGCCGCAGCAGCAGCTCGTGGAAGCGGCGTTCTATCGGGCCGACCGAAAGCCATAGGCCGTCGGCGCATGGGTACACGTCATAGAACGGCGCGCCCGAATCGAGGATGTTGCTGCCCCGTTGGGACTGCCATGCGCCCGACGCGGCCAGGCCGTAGAACGCCGTTGCCATCGAGGCCACGCCGTCCATCACGGCGGCATCCACCACCTGGCCCTGCCCGGACTGGCGCGCTTCGATGATGGCGGCCAGCATGCCCAATGCGAGATAGGGGCCGCCGCCGCCGAAATCGCCCACCAGCGCGAGCGGCGGCGTGGGCGGCTGGCCTGCGCGGCCGATGGCGTCCAGCACGCCGGTGACGGCGATGTAGTTGATGTCATGTCCGGCCACTTGCGCCAGCGGGCCGTCCTGCCCCCAGCCGGTGATGCGGCCGTAGACCAGCCGGGGGTTCTCCGCCAGGCAGGCTTGCGGCCCCAGGCCCAGCCGCTCGGTCACGCCGGGACGGAATCCTTCGATCAGCCCGTCGGCCTTGCGCAGCAACCGCAGCACCAGGGCGACGGCGCGCGGGTCCTTCAGGTCCAGCGCGATGGAACGCCGGCTGCGCAGCAGCAGGTTGTACTTCAGCTCGCGCTTGACCCCCAGGTCGGCGGGCTCCTTGCGTTCGATCCGCAGGACGGTCGCGCCCATGTCGGCCAGCAGCATGGCCGCCATCGGTCCCGGACCGATGCCGGCCAGCTCGATGATCCTGATTCCAGCCAAAGGTCCCATGTGTTCGTCTCCCCATGCATGGCGGCGCATGTGCCGCCGGATCAACACAATTCAATGGCGATGGCCGTGGCTTCGCCTCCGCCCAGGCACAGGCTGGCCACGCCGCGGCGCAGGCCGCGCCGCTCGAGCGAGTGCAGCAGCGTGACGATGATGCGCGCGCCGGTCGCGCCCACGGGATGCCCCAACGCGCAGGCGCCCCCTTCGACGTTGACCCGCTCGGCGGGCAGGCCCAGGTCGCGCAGCGCGATCAGGGCAACCACCGCGAAGGCTTCGTTGATCTCGTACAGGTCCACCGAGTCGCGACTCCAGCCCACCCGGTCGAGCAGACGCGCGATAGCGTGCACCGGGGCGACCGGGAACTGTCCCGGCGCCAGCGCTGCGGCGGCATGTCCGACGATACGCGCGCGCGGCGTCAGTCCCAGCGCCGCCACATGGCTTTGGCGCGTCAGCGCCAGCGCGGCCGCACCATCCGAGATCGAGGACGCGTTGCCGGCCGTGACCGTGCCGTCCGTGGAGAATACCGGCTTCAGACCGGCCAGCCGCGTCGCGTCGCAAAGGCCCGGCGTCTCGTCGTCGACAACGAGCGCGCCTGGCGCCACGCCGCGGCGACTCCGCGCCGCGATGGGCGCAATCTCCGCCGCGAAAGCCCCGGAGGCGATGCTGCCCTGAGCCCGCAATACGCTCTGTTCCGCATAGATATCCTGTTGGGCGCGGCTGAAACCGTGCTCGCGCGCCGCCAGATCGGCGTAGTGCCCCATCAGATGGCCTTCGTAGGCGTCCTGCAGGCCATCGCGGTACATATGGTCCAGCAATTGCCCATCGCCCAGCCGGTATCCCTGCCGCGCCCTGGGTATCAGGTGCGGCGCGTTGCTCATCGACTCCATCCCGCCGGCCAGCACCAGGTCCGCCGATCCGGCGCTCAAGATGTCGTGCGCCAGGGTTACGGCCTTCATGCCCGAGCCGCACATCTTGCTTAGCGTGGTCGCCTGCACCGTGATTGGCAGCCCCGCGCCCAGCACGGCCTGGCGCGCGGGCGCCTGCCCCAGTCCGGCGAACAGGCAGCAGCCCATCAATGCCTCCTGGGCGGCATCGGGCGCCAGACCCGCCTGACGGATTGCGGCAGCCAGCGCATGAGCGCCCAGCTCGGGCGCGGTGTAGTGCGACAAGGCTCCCTGAAAAGCGCCAATGGGCGTGCGCTGCGCGCCGACGATGACGACGGGATCTGAATGGTTGGACATGAGTCGATACCTCGATTGCAAGGGAGTTCGAAGAATCCGCGGCTGTCGGTCCGCCTTGCGCTACGCGGCAACGCGCGCCGGCACAGCCGACATGACGCCGCGCACGAAGTCCAGCAAGGTCGGGCTGTCGCCGGCCAGCAGTTGCCTGCCGATCAGGCTGGCGCACTCGTCTTCGCTCGTGCCGGCGGCGCGCCACTCATGCAGCCGCGTGGTGTATATGCCCAGGGCCAGCTCTTCGGTGATCCCGATTGCACCGTGTATTGCGTGCGCCAGGGCGCACACCAGTGGAATGGCTTCGCCTGCCCGCAGCCGCGCGCAGGCCGCAAGCGTGGCGTCGGGAAACAGGGCCCCGCTGGCGCATGCCAGCCGTGCTGCCATGGCGGTGGATGCCACCTGCTCCGCGAGCATGCTGATCTCTTGCTGGATCGCCTGGAAGCGCCCCAGCGCTTTGCCGAACTGCTGGCGCTCGCCTACAAAGGCGACGCAGCGATCGAGCACCGCCTGCATCGCGCCGGCTATTCCGGCGGCGTCGGCGGCGTCACGCCAGGCCCGCACGGCGTCGTCCGGCAAGGCGATGCGGCCAAGGACCGCCGGTGAGTCCGCCCATTCGGGCGCGGCGCTCGCGCGCGGCCGGAACAAGCCGGGGTCCGACGCGGCGGGCGCGGCCACCAGCAACAGGCCGTCATCGCGCTGGACCAACAGGGTGCGCGCCAGTCCGGCTCCTGGCGTCTGGACGCAACGCAGGCCGCGCGGCCCCGGCAGCGCTCGGGCCAGGGCGATGGGCCCTTCGGGCACGGTCTGGCCGCTGGTGCGCAACAAGGCGCGCGCGAGCATGGTGTCGGCCAGCGGGTAAGGCAGCGCCAGGGCGCCCGCCGCACGCAGCAAACCCTCGGCGTCCTCCAGCGACAGTCCTGCGCCGCCCAGTTCCACGGGCGTCAACGCGTCCACGTAACCGAGCGCATCGATGTCCCGCCACGTATCGGCGACGAGATTGTCCGCCCCAGCGCCCTCGCCGGCCGCCTCGATCTCGCGGACCCGCTCCAGCGGACACAAGCCAGCCAGGGCGCGCGCAAATTCGTCGTACAGGTCTTGCTGCATGGATGCCGGCATGGGCCCTCCTTCAGTGTTCGATGGGCCTTAGCGCAGGCCTAGCTCGCGCGCGATGATGCCGCGCAGGATATGGCGGGTACCGCCGCGCAGTGAAAAGGTCGGATTGATCAGGGTCAGGTAGGCCAGCGTGCGGGCAAGCGTCTCGTCAGGCGCCGCACCGGCGTCCGCGCGCAAGGCCTGGCCTATCCATTCGGGCACGGCCTGTTCGAACTCCGTACCCAGGTCCTTCACCAGCACGGCCGCAAGACTGGCGTCGGCCCCTTCGTTCAGGCGCTGCGTCACCGCCAGCGACATGGCCCGCAGCACCGTCAGCCGCCCGGCCAGGCGCCCCGCCAGGCGGATCTGCGCCTCGTCCGGCGAGGAAGCCCGGCGCAGATGCGCGAGCCAGCCGTCCATCAGCACCATGCTGGAATAGATCCGCTCCGGACCGCTGCGTTCCAGCGCCAGTTCAGCCGTGACCTGCCGCCAGCCGCTGCCCTCTTCGCCTACCAGCGCATCGCGCGGCAGGCGGACGTTGTCGAACAGGACTTCACAGAAATGCGCATCTCCCGCGATGTCGCGGATCGGACGAATTTCAATGCCGGGCAAGGACAGGTCGAAGATCATCTGCGACAGCCCTTTGTGCCGGTCTTCCGGCACGCCCGAGGTGCGTACCAGCGCGCACATGTAATGCGAGCGGTGGGCGTTGGTGGTCCAGATCTTGCGGCCGTTGAGCAGCCAGCCGTCGCCATCAGGGGTAGCGCGCGTGCGCACGCTGGCGAGGTCGGATCCGGTATCGGGCTCGCTCATGCCAATGGCAAAGAAGGCTTCGCCCCGGATGATGCGCGGCAGGTAGAAGTCGCGCTGCGCCTGCGAGCCGTAACGCAGAATCAATGGCGCGGTCTGGCGATCGGCGATCCAATGCGCCGACACCGGCGCACCCGCCGCGAGCAGCTCCTCGCTCAACACGAAGCGGGCGAAATTGCTGCGTTGCGCGCCGCCATAGGCGGCGGGCAAGGTCAGGCCCAGCCATCCCTGCCTCGCCAGCGCGCGGCTGAACTCCGCGTCATAGCCCATCCAGGAGCGCGCCCGTAGGTCCGCCGGCATGTCCTTCAGCGCCTCGCGCAGAAAGGCGCGCACTGACGGACGCAACGCCTCATCCTGCGCAGGAATCGCGGCAAGCTGCAGTGCCTCGTTGATAGCGCCCAATGTGATCCCCGGAACGCGCGGCGTCACGGCGCCGCCGCGCGCATTCCAATTTGCGAAAGTGCCGTGCAAACCCGGCCCGCGGCGGAGCGCGCGGGCTTCATGGCAATCTACACGGGGGGCACATCACGGTCTAATATTAGATGTGGACCGGGCAATACATCACAAATATCGCGAGCCCGGCGCATCAAGGGAGGCGCCCGTGGAGCTACGCCAGCTCAAGCAGCTGTTGGTCCTGTCCGAAACACTCAACTTCCATCGGGCCGCCGAGCGGCTGCACATGGCACAGCCGCCACTGTCGACCGCGATCAAGAAGCTGGAACAAGAGCTCGGCGTACAGCTTTTCGATAGGCTGCCGGCCGGCCTGCAGCCCACGCCAGCAGGCCAGGTTGTGCTGCGGTATGCACGTACCACCCTGTTCTATGCCGAGGAGATCCGCCGCGCGGCGAGGGAAGGTGCCAGCGGCGAACAAGGTGTCCTGAAGGTGGGCTTTGTCGGCTCGTCCACCTACTCGCTGATGCCGCGGCTGCTGTCGGAATTCCGCAAGGACTACCCGCGCGTCGACCTGATCATCGAGGAGTCCACCACCGTCGATCTGCTGCGCCGGCTGGACGCGCACACGCTGGACGTGGCGCTAGTTCGATTCCCTGTGCTCGAACCCACGGCCGCTCGCATCACCTTGCTGCAACCCGATCATCTGATGCTGGCAGTGCCAGCGGGCAGCCGCCACGCGCAGCGCGAGGACGTCGCGTTGAGCGAACTGGCGGATGAGCCGTTCATCGGCTATTCGCGCACGCATGTTCCGGGCATGCACGCGCTGGTCATGTATGCCTTCCAGCAGGCAGGCGTGGTGCCGCGCATTGCGCAAGAAGCGATCCAGGTGCAGACCATCCTGAGCCTGGTCGAAAGCGGGCTGGGCGTGGCCATCGTGCCGGCGGTGGCCCGCCGGCAAGCGGGCAGCAATGTGCGCCTGGTCAATGTTTCGCAGCTGGCCGAAACCATCAAGGTGGGCATCGCCCTGGCAGTGCACCCGGACAATGCCACCCCTACCACCGCCAATTTCGTCGAGATGGCCTGCCGCCTGATGCGGCCGGCGCCCACGGTCGCGGCCCCCGAATGACGGGGCCTGGACGCGTCTACTCCTGCTGGATATTGGCCAGCTTGGCGATGCGCCGCATGGACTCGAGCTCGTCCTTCTGGAAGGCCGCGAGCGTCTCGGGGCCGCCGACAAACGACTCGCCGCCCAGATTGGCCATGAACGCGCGGCCCTCGTCGCTGCGCACCAGCGCCTGCACTGCATCCGACACGCGCGCCACGATGGCGGGATCGACCTTCGCGGGAAAGAACGCGGCCGTCCAGGCATAGGCCTCGTAGCCCTTGGTGCCGCTCTCCTGCATCGTAGGCACGTCCGGCAGGTCCTTGATGCGCTTCGCGCTGGTCACTGCCAGCGGCCTCAGCTTGCCGCCGCGTATCAGCGGCAGCGCGGCGCTGACGTCGGCCAGGCTGTACTGCACCACGCCGCCCGCCAGATCCGCCAGGGCGGCCGACGTGCCCTTGTACGGCACGTGCGTGGCCTTGATCCCGTTCTGCTCATGGAACAGCTCCAGCACCACCTGATAGGTCGCGGTTCCGCTCGCGAAGTTCAGCTTGCCGGGCGCTTCCCTGGCGGCCGATACCAGGTCCGCCACGTTGCGGTATGGCGAGTTGGCCGGCACCACCAGCACCATGGGAAAACGCGCGATGGGCGCGACCGGCGAAAAATCCTTGATCGCGTCATAGGGCAGGTGCTTGAAGACGGCGGCGTTGGTCGTCATGGGCGAATTGCTGGCCACGAACATCGTGTAGCCATCCGGCGCGGCGGTCGCCACCGCCTGGGCGGCGATGAAGCTGTTGGCGCCCGGCCGGTTCTCCACGATGAACGGCTGTCCGAACTGCTCGGCCAGATGTTTGGACAGGAATCGCGCCGTGGTGTCGGCGCCGCTGCCGGGCGGCAGCGAGACGATGATCTTCACCGGGTGCGAGGGATACTTTTCCGCGGCGCGGGCGTTGCCGCCCAGCGCCAGCGCCGCGCCCAGCATCGCCGTCATGGCCAGGGTCCTGATATTCATACTTGTCTCCGCAAGGCTGTTCCATTCATAGTCATGGCCTCGCGGCCATGGCGTTTGCCATATTCATTCAGGCTGTATGCCTGCCATCCTGACCGCGTCGCCCCAGCGCCGGACCTCCTGCCCCAGATAAGCCTGGAACTCGGCGGGCGAGGAACTGCGCAGGTCTACCCCCTGCGCCGTAAACGGTCCGGCGATGGCCGGATCGCGCACCGCCGCGGCCACCGCCTGGTTCAGGCGCTGGATCACCGGCTGCGGCGTGGCAGCCGGCGCCAGCACGCCTTGCCAAGTACTCATCGTAAGGTCCTGCAAGCCGGCTTCGCGCAGCGTCGGCACCTGCGGCAACGCGGGCGACCGTTCGGCGCCGGTCACGGCCAGCGCCTTGACCCTGCCGTCACGGATATAAGGCAGCGCCGAGCTGATCGCGTCCACCATGAACTGCACCTGGCCGCCCAGCATCGCCACCATGGCCGGATTGGTGCCCTTGAAGGGAATGCCCACGGCGCGCGTGCCGGTGGCATGCAGGAACAGCGCCACGCTCAAATGCGTGATGTTGCCGACGCCGCCAGTGCCATAGCTGAGCGCATCGGGACGCGCCTTGAGGTAGGCGATGAATTCGCTGGTGTCCCTGGGCGGCAAGGCATTGGTCGTCATCAGCACCAACGGGATCGAGGCCGTCAGCCCCACCGGCGCGAAATCGCGCAATGGGTCATAGGGCAGCTGCCGGTACAGCGCCGGGCTGATAGCCAGGCCCGACGAGTGATATAGCAGGGTGTATCCGTCGGGCCGCGCGCGCGCCACGGTTTCGCCAGCGATGTTGCCGCTGGCGCCGGTCTTGTTCTCGACGACCACGGGCTGGTCCAGTTGCCGCGCCACGTGCTGCGCCACGGCCCGGGCCAGCACATCGGTCGGACCGCCCGCCGCGTAAGGCAGGATCAGCCGCAAGGGCTGCGCCGGCCACGCCGCGGGATTGGCGACGGCGCGCGCCAGCGGCAGGCCAGCCAGCGCGCCTAAAGCGGCCACCAGCGTTCTTCTTTTTGTCTCCATGGATCTCCTCCTTATGTCGCCTCGTTGTCGGTTGCGCGTCGGCGAGGCTGCCGTGGCCAGGGCGCAAGCCTCAGCCGCGCGTCTTGTCCAGGTATGCGTCCAGTGCGCTGGCGTGCTCTTGCGTGTGGTGCGCCAACGCCTGGAAGCCGGCCGATAATTCCAATAGGGTATCCAGCCGGGTGTGCTGGCCTTCGCGCAGCAAGCGCTTGGTCAGACGCAGCGCATGGCCGGAATGCTGGGCAATCTCCTGTGCCAGGGCCATGGCGGCCGGCAGCAGCGCCTCCTGGCTGAGCACCTGCGAAACCAGCCCCATGTCCAACGCCTGGGCGGCGTCGACGCTACGGCCGGTAAACGCCAGCTCGCACGCGCGCGACATGCCGACCACCCGCGGCAGCAGCCAGGCGCCGCCGTCTCCCGGCGTCAGGCCCAGCTTGACGAAGCTCTCGGCGAAGCGCGCCTCCTCGGCGGCCAGACGCATGTCACACATGCAGGCCAGGTCGCAGCCCGCGCCGATGGCCGGCCCGTTGACCGCCGCTATCGTCGGCACTTCCAGATTGCACAGGGCCAGCGGCACGCGCTGGATGCCATCGCGGTAGGCCTGCCGGCTGCGCACCGGCTCGCCCAGGCCGGCGCCGACGGCTGCGGACAAGGTCTTGAGATTGCCGCCGGAAGAGAACACGCCGTGCGCGCCGGTCAGCACCACGGCGCGCACCGACATGTCCGCGTTGACCTCGGCGCAGACGTCCACAAGCGCGTCGATCGCGTCGGGATCGGACAGCGCGTTACGTGTAGCCGCGCGGTCCATGGTCAGGAGCAGCACGGCCCCATGGCGCTCGAGTTTCAGGAAATCAGTCATGGGCAGCTCCGGTCACTGCGGCATCGTTGGTCGCCGTCAAGGTCACGCCATCCCTTAGCAGCGTGGCAATGGCTTCATCCGGGTAGCCGACCTCCTTCAGCACCTCGACGCTGTGTTCGCCCAGTCGCGGCGCATGCCGCGAGGGGTCGGGCGGCGTGCCGGACCAGCGCGACGGCACCGCCATCGTGCGCAGCTTGCCCTCGCTGGGATGCTCGACCGTGTTGAAGAACCCGACAGCTTCCAATTGTGGATCGCGCAGCAGCGACTCCACCGTGTGCATGGGCATGGCCGGAATATCCGCCGCCTCAAACGCCTCGAGCCATTGCGCGGTCGTGCGCTTGGCGATCTCGTCCGACACCAGGCGATAGATCGCATGGATGTGCTGGGTGCGAGTCCCTATGTCGCGGAACCACGGGTCGGTGGACTCGCGCCCAGGCTGGCCGATCAATTCGAAGAATGCCGCCCATTGCTTGTCCGCGTAGATCAACACGCAGATATGCCCGTCCAGCGTGGCATAGGGGCGCCGGTCCGCGTTCAGGATGCGCGGATAGCCGGGAGGGCCCAAGGGCGGCTCGAAGGACTGGCCTGCCATGTGATCGCCCAGAATCAATTGCGCCATGGTCTCGAACATGGGCACATCGATGGCCTGCCCCTGTCCTGTCCGGGCCCGGTGGTACAGGCCGGCGCTGACCGCGTTGGCCGCGCTGATGCCCACGATGCGGTCGGCAATGGCGCTGGGCGCGTACCGAGGTGTTTCACTGCCAGCCTGGACCGACAGCGCCGGGATGGCCACCGCGCCCTGGATCAGGTCGTCGTAGGCGGCGCGCGCCGCATAAGGCCCCCGCTGATCGTAGCCGTAGACGCCCACATACAGGATCGCCGGATTGACCTGCGCCAGCTCCTGATAAGACAGCCCCAGCCGCGCCATGGCCTGGGGCCGCACGTTGTAGATCAGGACGTCGCAGGTCGCCGCCAGCTTCAGCAGCGCGTCGCGGCCGGCGGGCCGCTTCAAGTCCAGCACGACGCTGCGCTTGCTGCGGTTGGCGTGCAGAAAGATTCCGCCCATGCCAGGATGCCGCGCCGGGCCGATGCCGCGCACGTTGTCGCCGGCCGGAGGTTCGACCTTGATCACGTCCGCGCCCAGGTCTCCCAGTATCTGCGTGGCGTAGGGGCCCATCAGCACCGTGGTGACATCCAGGATGCGCACGCCTTCCAACGGGCCACTCATGCCCTGCACCCCGAACGCCCTGCCCGCACGCGCATCCCGCGCGGCCCGGATATCCTGCAAACACCACCTTCGAACATGACAGCTCCCATTCCAGAATGTCTTGCTGGACATCCTAGGTAAGAACTGCAAGCGCCGGAAATACTATATTTGGGTCAGCCGATACATCCAGGATATTGGCGGGAGATCGCGCCTGAGCCGGCCCAGGCTCACGGCAGCGCGCCGCCGACCGTGCGCGCCAGTTCGCCGTATCGCAGCTTTTCGGCCTGAATTTCCCGGGAGAATTCCTTGCTCCCAATCCCCACCACTTCGCCACCGCTCTGCTGGGCCAGTTGCGCCCGCAGCGCCGGATCGTCCATGACCTGTCGCATCATGTCTTCAAGCTTGCCGGCTATCGCGGGAGGCGTCTTGGCGTGTATGGCGAAGCCTATGAAAATGTACAGGGAGTAGCCGGGATAGCCCGATTCCTGCACGGTCGCCACGTCGGGCAACAGCGGATGACGCTGGTCTCCGGCTACGGCCAGCGCCCGGATTTTCCCCGAGGCGACCAGGGGCGCGGCGCCGGCGATGTCTATCAACGCCAGATCCACCGAGCCCCCCACCACGTCCGCCACTGCCTGCGCGGCGCCCTTGTATGGGACATGGTTGAAATCCACGCCCGCGCGGCTGGCCAGGTCGAGCGCGCCCAGGCGATAGCTGTTGCCGTAGGTGGCCAGGCTGACACCGCCCTTGTCGCGGCGGGCTGCCGCGACGACGTCGCCCAGGTTCTTGTATGGCGAACTCACCGATGCGACCAGCACTGCCACGTGCCGGGTCACGTTGATCATCGGCAGCAGATCCTCGGGGCGATACGGCAAGTCTTTTACAAACAATGGGTTGATCACTGTCGCGCTGGGGCTGATCAACACCACGGTGTAGCCGTCGGCTGGCGCGCTCAGCGCCACCTGGGTGCCTAGCGAGAGTTCGGCGCCGGGCCGGTTCTCCACCAGTGTGGACTGGCCCGCCACTTTGCGCAGGTGCTCGGCGAAGGTGCGCGTCATCGTATCGCCGCTGCTGCCGGGTCCGATGGGCACGATGAAGCGTATGGGCCGTGAAGGATAGGCATCGGCTCCGGCTCCTGCGGCCGGCATCGAAGCAAGCAGTGCGGTGCAGGCGAGCACTGCAGCGCGCCACGCGGTTCTGGCAACGGACATGGTTTCGTCTCCTCGGGTTCTTGTGGCCTGTCACGATAGCGACAAGAACTCCGGCGTGCCATGCGGGAACCGACGATCAGCTATGCACGGTCTGAACAGCTGTCTGCCTGGCCTTGGCCCAGCGCGCCTCGCGCATCTGCGCGGCCTGCTGCAATCGGACGAAGTGCTCTCCCAGCACCGCGACCAGGCAGCGCTCTACCGCAAGGCTGGCGCGGTTGATGCGGTGCTTGGCGCCGGTGGCGCAGAAGGTGTGCAAGGTGAGCGCCGGTTCGACGATGCGGGAAATCGCCAGGTCGCCTTCGTCCAGGTAGTCCTCGATGCGATGCACCTGGGTAATGGCATGGCGGCCGCAGCGGCGCACCACCTCGCGGATCATCGCGCCGGAGTTGATCTCCAGTTCCGCGCGCAACTCCAGCTGCATGTCGCGGGTGCGTTCACGCACCACGGCCTCCACGGGGTTGGGCGAAGGCGGCATCACGATGGACAAGCCGTTCAATGCGGCCAGCGGCACGGTGGGGTCGCGCAACAGCGGCGAATCGCGCCGGCCCAGCAGCACCAGGTCGGACGAAAACAGGCGCTGTGCCTGGGCGGGCGGCTCGGGCTGGCAGCTGTTGAAGACGCCGATATCGAGCTTGCCCGCCGCCAGCCTGTCCATCACGTCGCGGCTGTAGCTTTCGTGTATGACCAGATGGATCCTGGGAAACTGGGACGTTATGCGATTCACCAGCATCGACACCGGGCCTTCGGCGGCCCAGCGCGGCAAGGCGATCTCCACCGTGCCGGACGGCTGCTCATTGGTGGAGGAAGCCAGCTCCAGGAAGCCGGTGGCGCCATCCAGCAGGCCCTGCGCCACGGGCAGCAGCGCCACGCCCAACTCGGTCAGCAGCACGCCGCGGCCAGTGCGGTTGAACAGGCGGCCGCCCAACTGTTCTTCCAGTTCCAATACCCGCCGGCTCAGCATGGACTGCGAGCATCCCCGCAGCACCGCCGCCTGCGAAAAACTGCCTGACTCCGCAGTCGCGACGAAAGCGGACACGTTCTCGATCTTCAGCTCATCGGCTGCGCGGGCCACCAGTTTCACTTTCTGTCTCCTGCCGGGATGGGACAGCCTGCATTGGTTTTTTTTGATCATATCAGGGCGTATCGCGCCCATGCGGCCTGGCGCGGCGCCGCGTCAAAGGTGCTGCGTTGCGGCAAGCGCGCGCCGACCGGCTGCTTCATCCATGCCGGATCGGGATCAACCCGCAGCAGCTCCGGGAGCGTTCTTGCTGCCACGCAGCACGGACCGAATCACGGCGAATCGACCTGAGCGTTGCCGATCCTGCATACCTGCCATCCGCTGCGCGTGCTTACCCCGCTCGCCCTCCATGCCTACAGTTGGCCCATCCCGATTCCGGGTGTACGGATCAACCTGCCAAGGAGATGAAATGGCTGGAGTACTTGAAGGGAAAGTCGTTCTGGTCACCGGCGCCGGCCGCGGCGTCGGCCGCGAAATCGCCCTGCTGGCGGCGCGCGAGGGCGCAGCCGTGGTGGTCAACGATCTGGGCGGCAGTCCGAACGGCGAAGGCGCAGGCACGCTGGACCCGGCATCCGAGGTGGTCGCGGAAATCCGCCAGGCAGGCGGGCGCGCCGTCGCCAACGGCGACAGCGTCTCCGACCCGGATGCGGCGGCGCGCATGGTACAGACCGCCGTCGATAACTTCGGACGGCTGGACGGCGTGGTCAATAACGCCGGCATCCTGCGCGACCGGATGTTCCACAAGATGAGCAACGTGGACTGGCAGCAGGTCATCGACGTGCATCTGCAAGGCGCCTACAACGTCAGCCGCGCCGCCGCCGCGATGTTCCGCGAGCAGCAGTCCGGCGCCTACGTGCACATGACCTCGGCAGCCGGCCTGGTGGGCAACATCGGCCAGGCCAATTATTCGGCGGCCAAGCTGGGCATCGTCGGGATATCGCGCTCCATCGCGCTGGAAATGGAACGTTGCAACGTACGCTCGAACTGCGTGTCGCCTTGGGCCTGGAGCCGCCTCATCGGCACCCTGCCCGACGAAACCGAGGAGCAGAAGCGCCGGTTGGAACGCTTCAAGCAGATGACCGCCGACAAGATCGCCCCCATGGTCGTGTACCTGCTGTCAGACCTGGCCGCCGGCGTGAGCGGGCAGATCTTCGGCGTGCGCAAGAACGAAATCATGCTGTTCAGCCAGCCGCGGCCGGTACGCAGCGTGCATCGCTCGGAAGGCTGGACCGTCGAAGCCATCGCCGAGCATGCAATCCCTGCGATGCAGCCCAGTCTGGTGCCGCTGGAAAGCGCGCGCGAGGCTTTCGCCTGGACTCCGGTATGAGGCCCGCCATGAGACTCGACCCCGACAAACTGATGCGGCGCCACTTCGAACCGGTGGAGCAGACCTACACCGCCAAGGACTCCATCCTGTACGCGCTGGGACTGGGCTTGGGCCGCGACCCGCTGGATGCGCGCGAACTGCCCTTCGTCTACGAAGAGCGGCAATTGGCGGTGCCAACCCAGGCCGCGGTGCTAGGCTACCCCGGCTTCTGGATGAAGGAACCCGACACCGGCATAGACTGGCGCCGAGTTCTGCACGCCAGCCAGTCGGTGCAGCTGCATCGTCCGCTGGCGCCGGCCGGCACCGTCATCGGACGTACGCGGATCAAGGACATCCTCGACAAGGGGCCGGACGTCGGTGCGCTTTTCTTCGTGGAACGCACGCTGGAAACGCGCGACGGCGCCCTGCTTGCCACCGTGGAACAGGCAGTGATGGCGCGCGGCAACGGCGGCTTCGGCGGCGCCAGCGGCCCGTCACCGGCGCCCGCCAAGCTGCCGGAAAGCACGCCCGAACACGTCTGCGACCTGCCCACACTGACATCCCAGGCCCTACTCTACCGCCTGTCCGGCGACCTGAATCCGCTGCATGCGGACCCCGAGGTCGCGCGCGCGGGCGGTTTCGAGCGGCCCATCCTGCATGGCCTCTGCTCCTACGGCATCGCCTGCCACGGGCTGCTGCGCATGCTGTGCGACTACGAGCCGGCCAGACTCAAGCGCATCGACGTGCGCTTCAGCGCGCCGGTCTATCCCGGCGAGACCATCCGCGTCGAGGCCTGGGGCGCCAGCGGCGAAGTCCGCTTCCGCGCCACGGCGCTGGAACGCCAGAAAGTGGTGCTGAACAACGGTCTGGCCATCATCGACGCGGCGCACGGAGCAGGCGCATGAGAGGCATACTTTCCTTCGGCGCCTACATTCCGCGCCTGCGCCTGCAGCGCGAGGCGATCGTGCGCAGCCATTCCTGGTACGACGCCTCGCTGGCGGCACATCGCGCCGGCGAGCGTTCCATGTGCGGTTACGACGAGGATGCCATCACCATGGCAGTGGAAGCCGCGCGCGACTGCCTGCAGGGGTTCGATAGCCCCGCCGTGAACGACCTGCTGCTGGCCTCGACCTCGTTGCCCTACGCCAGCCGGTTGAACGCCAGCATCGTGGCGCAGGCCTTGAATCTGGCCGAGGACATCGGCGCCATCGACGTCGCGTCCTCGCAGCGCGGTGCAACCTCCGCCTTGATGCAGGCGCTGCGCGGGGGCCCTGGACGCAGCGCGCTGGTCGTGGCGAGCGACCGCCGCAAGGCCAAAGTGGCCAGCGCGCAGGAGCTGCTGTACGGCGATGCCGCGGGCGCGGTGCTGGTGGGCGATGGCGAGGCCATCGCCGAACCCCTGGCGCTGGAAAGCCGCAGCATCGACATGGCCGACCACTATCGCGGCGTCGGCGCGGCCACCGACACCTATTGGGAAGAGCGCTGGATACGCGAGGAAGGACACAGCGCGCAGATTCCGCAGGCCATTTCGGCGGCGCTGCGCCAGGCCCGGCTGGCCCCTGGCCAGGTGGATACGCTGTGCGTGGCGCTGCCGCAAAAGGGCGCGGCGCAGCGGATCGCCAAGCTCGCCGGCATCCCCCCCGACCGCGCGCATGACACGCTGGCGGCCACGGTAGGCAACGCTGGCTGCGCCCATCCGCTGCTGATGCTGGCACATGCTCTGGGTGCGGCCACCCCGGGGCAAGTGCTGGTGTTGGTCGCATTCGGCCAGGGAGTGGACGTGCTGGTCTTGCGCACCACCCCGGCCCTGGCCGCCCTGCCTGGCCGGCTGGGCGCGCAAGGCTGGCTGGCGCGCGGCAAGGCCGAGGACAACTACATGAAGTTCCTGGTTTTCAACGACCAGCTTGCGCTGGAACGCGGCATGCGCGCCGACAACGACAAGCTTACGCCGCTCTCCGTCGAATACCGCAACCGCAAGGCGGTGCACGGCTTCGTCGGCGGGCGTTGCCGCGCTTGCGGCACGGCCCAGTGGCCGCGCGCCGACATCTGCGTCAATCCCGCCTGCGGCGCCAGCGGCACGCAAGAGGACCTGCCGTTCGCCGACACCCCGGCCAGGATCATGAGCTACACGGCGGACCGCCTGGCCTATACCCCCGATCCGCCTGCCTGCTACGGCATGGTTCAGTTCGAAGGCGGAGGCCGCCTGATGATGGACTACGCCGACATGGACGAAGACGAGCTCGCTGTCGGCGTTGCGCTGCGCATGAGCTTTCGGATCAAGGCGTACGACGCCGCGCGCGGCTACACCCGCTATTTCTGGAAGGCGACCGTCGCCAACCCTAAGGAGAACAGGCATGGCAACGGGAATTCGTGACAAGGTGGTGATCCTGGGGATGGGCTGCTCGCACTTTGGCGAGCGCTGGGATCGCAGCGCTGAGAACCTCGCGGTGGAGGCCTTCGGCGAATGCCTGCTGGATGCCGGGATCGGCAAGGAACAGATCCAGGCGGCATGGCTGGGCACCGGCATCGAAACGCAGCACCTGGGCAGCGGCGGCGTACCGCTGGGCGTTGCCCTGAGATTGCCCAACACCCCCGTCTCGCGAGTGGAGAATTTCTGCGCGTCCGGGTCGGAAGCGCTGCGCGGCGCCGCCTATGCGGTGGCCTCCGGCGCCTGCGACTTTGCGCTGGCCTTCGGTGTGGAGAAGCTTAAGGACACCGGCTACGGCGGCCTGCCCCAACGTCCGCGCGGTCCGCTCAACGACATCGTGTGGCCCAACATCAGCGCGCCCGGCTCGTTCGCGCAGTTGGCCAGCGCCTACCGCGCCAAGCATGGCGTCGATGCGCGCGACCTGAAGCGCGCCATCGCCCATATCTCGGTGAAAAGCCACGCCAACGCCGGCCGCAATCCCAAGGCCCATCTCCGCAATCCGATCAGCATGGAGGACGCGATCAACGCGCCGATGATCGCCGAGCCGCTGGGCCTGTACGACTGCTGCGGCGTTTCGGACGGCGCTGCTTGCGCGATATTGACCACGCCTGACATCGCGCGCGGCCTGGGCAAGCGCGACCTGGTGGCAATCAAGGCGCTCCAGCTGGCGGTATCCAGCGGCAGCGAAGCCGGGCACGACAGCTGGGACGGCAGCTACTTCCAGACCACCCGGGTCGCGTCGGCCCGCGCCTATGAAGAGGCCGGCATAGGACGGCCGCGCCAGCAGATCGACCTGCTGGAAGTGCACGACTGCTTTTCCATCACTGAACTGGTGACGATGGAGGACATGCACATCTCGGCTGAAGGGCGCGGCGCCCATGACGTGCTGGACGGATTCTATGACGCGGACGGCACGATTCCCTGCCAGATCGACGGCGGCCTCAAGTGCTTTGGCCATCCCATCGGCGCGACCGGACTGCGCATGGCCTACGAGATGTATCTGCAGATGCTGGGCCGCGCCGGCGCCCGCCAGCGCGCCGACGATCCCGCCCTGGGTGTGATCCACAACCTGGGCGGCTTTCCCTGGCAGAACGTGTGCAGCGTCTCCGTGCTGGGCAAGTACGGCGCCTGACCGGCGCACATCGGACAAGAAAGGAGAAACAACGTGTTGATGGACGAATACCAATCCCCCTGGCGCACGCCAGAGATCGAACAGTTCCAGCAAACTGCCCGCCGCTACTGGAGCGCCGAACTGCTACCGCGCCTGCCGGCCTGGGAGGCGCAGGGCTACGTCGATCGCGAGGTCTGGAATCAGCTCGGCGCGATGGGCTTCCTGCTGGCTGATCTTCCTTCGGAGCATGGCGGTGGCGACGGCGATTACGCCCATCTGGCGGCGCTGGTCGAAGTCAGCGCGGAATGCGGCTTCGGCCCTGGTTTCGGCCCGCACTACATCGTCGGCCACTACCTGCACCACTACGGCAACGAGGAGCAGAAGCGGCGCTGGCTGCCGGGCATGGCCAGCGGCGACATCATCGCGTCCATCGGCATGACCGAACCCGGCGCCGGCTCTGACCTGCAAGGCATCAAGACCCGCGCGCGGCGCGATGGCGACAGCTATGTGGTCAATGGCTCCAAGACCTTCAACACCAACGGCCATCATGCGGACCTGGTGATGCTGGCCGTAAAGACCGACGCCACCCTGGGCGCCAAGGGCGTGTCGCTGCTGATGGTGGAAACCGGCGGGCTGGCGGGGTTTCGCCGCGGCGAGCCGTTGGACAAGATCGGACTCAAGGCGCAGGATACCGTGGAACTCTTCTTCGATGAGGCCAGGGTTCCCGCCGCCAACCTGCTGGGCGCCGGGGAAGGCCAGGGATTCGCCCAGATGATGGCGCAGCTGCCCTATGAGCGCCTGCTGATCGGCATACGCGCCGTCGCCAGCATCGAACGGGCCTTGCGCCTGACGCTGGAACACGTGCATCAGCGCCAGGCCTTCGGCCAGCCCCTGTTCAAGCTGCAAAACACCCGTTTCGAGTTCGCCGAGATGAAGACGGAGGCCGCGCTGGCGCGGGTTTTCATCGATCAGTGCATCGCCTGGCAGCAACAAGGGAGACTGGACGCCGCTACCGCCGCCATGGCGAAATGGTGGGGCACGCAGAAGGAGTGCGAGACGGTCGACCGCTGCCTGCAGCTCTTCGGCGGCTATGGATTCATGCGTGAATACCCCATCGCGCGCATGTACGTGGATTCTCGCGGCCAGAAAATCTATGGCGGGGCCAATGAGGTGATGAAGGAGATCATCGCCCGCCAACTGGCGCCGCGATGATGACAGGACGCGACGCCAAGACAGGCCCCCTGGCCGGGCTGAAGGTGCTGGACATCGCCACCGTCCTCGCTGGCCCCTTCGCCGCCACGCTGCTCGCCGACTACGGCGCCGACGTGCTCAAGCTGGAACTGCCGCGCAAGGGCGACGGCATGCGCGCCTTTCCGCCGTTCAAGGACGGCAGAAGCATATGGTGGAAGACCGCCCAGCGCGGCAAGCGCTTTGCCACGCTGGACTTGCGCACGCCGGAAGGCGCCGACATTTTCAAGCAGCTTGTGCCGCAGTTCGACGTGCTGATCGAGAACTTCCGGCCCGGCACGCTCGACCGCTGGGGCCTGACCAAGGAAGTGCTGTGGTCGCTGAAGCCCAACCTGGTGATCCTGCGCGTCACGGGCTTCGGCCAGTCCGGCCCTTACTCGGAGCGGCCCGGTTTCGCACGGATCTTCGAGGCCATGGGCGGGCTGACCACCGTCACCGGGCATGCCGAGGACGAGCCCATGCACGCCGGCGTGCCGCTCGGCGACTCGATAGGTGGACTGTTCGGCGCCATCGGCATCCTCACGGCTCTATGGCCCCGCGCCCGCGACCCTGCCCGGCCCGGCGAAGAGATCGACCTTGCGCTGACGGAGTGCATCACCCGGCTGCTGGACTTCATGCCCGGGGTCTACCAGCAGCTTGGTACCGTGCCCGCCCGGAACGGCAACCGCAGCCCCTACTCCGCACCTTCCGCGGTTTACCGGACGCGAGACAACCATTGGGTATCCATGGCCGGCTCGATCGACTCCATGTTCGCCAACAACTGCCAGGCCATCGGCCGGCCGGACCTGGCGCTGGATCCCCGCTACGCCAACAACGCCAGCCGGGTCCTGCATGAACAGGAGTTGAACCGCGTCTTCATCGATTGGTGCGCCGGACACGATCTGGACCAGGTGCTCGCGGCCTTCGAACAGGCCAACGGCACGCTGGCGCCGATCTACACCATCGAACAGGTGGTCAAGGATCCCCACGTGGTGGCGCGGCGTTCCATCGTTGACGTCCCGGACCGCGACTTCGGCATGCTGCAGATGCCCAACGTCGTGCCGCGCTTCGCCCGCGATCCGACGGAGCCCAGCCATGCTGGCGCCGAACTGGGGCAAGACAATGAAACGGTCTATGGCGAGCTGCTGGGATTGCCGCCAGACAGCATCGCCCGGCTGCGCGCGGCCGGCGTGATTTGAGCGCTCGATATGCACAAGGGAGACCAGCAATGCACCATGCCATCCGCTTGATCGCGTTCATGGCCGTCGCGATCGCGGCGCTCAACCCCGAGGCCGCCTGCGCCGCCGACCCCTACCCAGACCAGCCGGTGCGGTTGATCGTGCCCTACCCCGCGGGCGGCGCCGTCGATGGCGCCGCCCGCATCCTGGCCGAGCGCTTGAGCGTCCTGTGGAATCAGGCCGTGATCGTCGAGAACCGCCCCGGCGCCTCCGGCCGCATCGGCCTGGCCCTGGCGGCCAAGAGTCCGCCCGGCAACACCCTGGTCGCGGCGACCAATTCGACCCTCAACGAACAGCTAAGCCGCGGCCAGGATGGCGCTGCGCCGGCGGCAGCGGACCTGGTGCCCGTGTCCACCCTTTTCACCACACCGGTCGCGCTACTGGTCAACCGGCAAGCGGTTCCGGCGGATAGCCTCGCACAGTATGTCGAGCTGGCTCGCACCAAGCCCGGTGCCGTGAGCTTCGGCTCCAGCGGCGAAGGCACGAGCACGCATTTCTTCGGCGAACTGCTCAAGCGCGAAATGGACATCGACATCACCCACATACCCTTTGCGGGAGAAGGCCCCAATCTGAGCGGCCTGCTAGGGGGACACGTAGGCAGCGCCTTCCTGAGCGCATCCGGCGCCACCAAGGCGGCCCAGACGGGCAAGACCCGCGTGCTGGCCGTCACCACGCCGGCGGGTTCGCCCCTGCTGCCCGGCGTGCCCAGCTTCGACCAGTTGGGCATCGCCGGCCTGAACCGGGATACCTGGGTTGGGCTCTACGCGCCGCCCGGCACCCCTCAGGCCGTGGCCGACCGCATCACGACAGATGTGGCAACCGTGCTTTCAACGAGCGACGTGCGCGAGCGCTATGCGCAACTGGGACTGATCGCTGAAGGCGGCACGTCAAGGGATCTCGCCGCAAGGATGGAGGACGATCGCCAATATTGGACGCGGGTCGTGCAACAGACGGGGATCACCCTGAGATAGGCTAGCCAGCCGCCCCTTCTTGCATCAGCCGCTTGCGCCAGGGGTGCGGGCCGAGAATGGCCAGGAGCGGCCCGCCGGCCCCTGAGCTGCCGGACACGCCGAGCTAGGCCGCCGTCTTGCCCTCCTCCTGCAGCTGCCGCCACAGGATCTTGCCCGTGCTGGACTTAGGTAAAACCTCCACGAACTCCACGATGCGCGGCGCCTTGTAGGCAGCCATGCGCGTCCGCGCCCAGGCAATCACCTCTTCTTCGCGCACACTGCCGCGCGCCTCGTCGCGCAACACCAGCAGAGCCTTCACCGTTTCGCCGCGGCAGGCATCCGGCACTCCGATCACGCAGGCCTCGTGGACTGCCGGATGCTCGTACAGCGCGTTCTCGACCTCCGCCGGCCAGACCTTGTAGCCGGATGCGTTGATCATGCGCTTCAGGCGATCGGTCACGTAGAAATAGCCGTCTTCGTCCACGCGGCCCAAATCGCCGGTGCGGAAATAGCGCTGCCCGTCCAGCATGAAAAAGGCTTCCTCATCGGCCTGCGGATTGTTCCAGTACCCCAGCATGACCTGCGCGCCGCGCGTGACGAGTTCGCCGGTGTCGCCCTGGGACAGTTCAACCAGCGTGGCCGGATCCACGATCCGCGTGTCCACGCCGAAAGTGGGGACGCCTATGCATTGGCGCTTGTTGCGGTCCAGCGGATTGCAGTGCAGGAACGAAGCGGTTTCCGTCAGCCCATAGGCCTCGTTGTAGGTGATGCCGTAGCGGCTGGCCAACATGGCAGCGACCGCCTCGGGCATGGGGGCTCCGCCGCCGCATAGCTGCGCCAGGCTGGACAGGTCCAGCTTTTCGATGCCGGGTTGCGCGAAGAAATCCACGACCATCGCGGGCGGCGCGGCCCAGACGCTGACGCGATGACGCGCCATCAGCCTCCCGGCCACTTCGCGGTCCCAGCGCGGCAGTACCACCACCGTGGCGCCCAGCAGGATTGGCGTATTCATGCAGCTCTGCATGCCCAGCAGATGGAACATCGGCGCCACGCCCATGATGACCGCTTCGGAGGTGAGGCCGCGCCATAGCTGCGAACCGGCCAGGGATGCATTCATGGTGCCGTGGGTATGGCGGCAGCCCTTGGGCCGGCCAGTGGTGCCCGAGGTATAAGGCAGCAGGCAGAGGTCCTTCGACCCGGCCCGGTGCGGCAACGGCTGTACGTTGACCGCCAGCGCGCCGTACCAGGGCACGCCGCCGCGCACATCGGGTGCGCGCCTGGGCGCGGCGACCCATTCGGGCGCATCAGGAGCCGGTCCCTGCAAATAATCCGAATAGGTGTGGACGATGACACGCTCCAGGCGTCCGTCAGCGGCGAAGCCGTCCAGCCGCGCGCACAGTTCCTGGGCCGCGAAGGCCACGCGGGCACCGCTGTCCGCCAGGTAATGCGCCAACTCGTCCGGCGTGCTCATGGCATTGACCGGCACCACCACCGCCTCGGCGCGCAGGATCGCGTAGTACGCGATGACAAACTGCGGACAGTTCTGGCTCAGCAACAGGACGCGGTCGCCTGCCTTCACGCCCGCGCTGTGCTGCAGGTAGCCGGCCATGGCGTCGACCTCGCGCTTGAGCCGCGCGTAGTCCAGCACGGTGTCGTAGAACACGATGGCGGCCTTGCCCGGATAGCGCGTGGCGGACGCCTCCAGGTTGAAGTACAGGCTGGACTGCGGCGGGCTGATCTCCTTCGGCAGCCCCTTGGGCCAGTACCGATAATGCGCTTGGTGCATCTTGTCTCCTCATCGTTGTTCTGACTGTCCGCCATGCGCCTCAGGCGGTCATGGCGCGCGCGATGATTTCCTTCATGATCTCGTTGGAGCCGCCGTAGATCTTGCCGACCCGCGCATCCGCGTACAGCCTGGCTATCGGGTATTCAAGCATGTAGCCGTAGCCGCCGTGCAATTGCAGGCATTCGTCGATCACCTGGCAGTTCATCTGCGTGGTCCACCACTTGGCCATGGCCGCCGTGGACAGGTCCAGCGTGCCCGCCAGCTGGCGCTCGATGCAATCGTCGACGAAACGCGCCGCAATGGTGGCGACTGTCTCGCACTCGGCCAGCTTGAAGCGCGTGTTCTGGAGTTCGATGAGCGCCTGGCCGAAGACCTGCCGGGAGCTCGCGTAGGCCAGGGTTTCCTCGATGGCGCGACGCATGGTGGCCACGGCGCCCACCGCGATCAGCAGCCGTTCGCGCGGCAGCTGCTGCATGAGCTGGGCGAAGCCGCGGCCCTCGACGCCACCCAGCAGGCAGTCCTCGCCCACGCGCGCGCCATCGAAGAACAGCTCCGCCGTGTCCTGGCTTTTCTGACCCAGCTTCTCCAGCAACCGCCCGCGCCTGAAGCCCGGCAGGTCCTGCGTTTCCACCATGATCAGCGACACGCCCCTGGCCTCCGCCTGGGGATCGGTCTTGGCGACCACGCAGACCAGGTCCGCGTGCAAGCCGTTGGTGATGAAGGTCTTGGAGCCATTGAGGACATACTGCTCGCCCTGCTTGACGGCGGTGGTGCGCACGCTCTTCAGGTCGGACCCGGCTCCCGGCTCACTCATGGCGATGGCGCCCACCAGTTCGCCCGTGGCCATGCGTGGCAGCCACCGCCGCTTCTGCTCTTCCGTGCCGTAGTTCAGTATGTAATGCGCCAGGATGGCGCTGTGCACGTTGTTGCTGAAGCCGTGCACCATGGCGCGCGCCTGCTCCGCCGCCACGATGGCCTCGTGCGCGAAGTTGCCTCCGCCCCCGCCATAGGCCTCGGGCATGCTCACGCACAGCAGGCCCAGCCGGCCCGCCTTGTTCCAGACCTCGCGGTCCGCGTGCTGCTGCTTGCGCCAGCGCTCTTCGTCGGGCACGAACTCCTTTTCGAAGAGGCGGCGCGTCGAATCCTGGAACAGCGTCAGGTCCGCATCCATCCAGCCTTGCCGTGGCGTGTCCATAGCGCTCCCCCCTTTTCAAGGACGGCCGCCGCCGACGACCAGGACCTGGCCGCTGACGTAGTTGGACTCGGGCAGGCAGAAAAGGTACACCGCACCTGCGGCTTCCGCCGGCGTGCCGGCGCGGCCGATGGGGATCAGGCTTTCGGCGTTCTTCAGCACTTGCGGATTGACGCCCACCTTGATCTGCCGGCCTTCGATATCCAGCGTGGCATCACCGTCGGCCGGCGCTTCGGTCAGGCGCGTCTTGATCAGCCCGAAGGCCACGCTGTTGACGTTTACCTTGTAGCGACCCCATTCCTTGGCCAATGCGCGCGTCAGCCCGTTGATGCCGGCCTTGGCGGCCGAGTAGTTGGCCTGGCCGGCATTGCCCATGACTCCGGAAGTCGACGAGATGTTCACGACCTTGCGGAACACTTCCCTGCCCTGTTCCGCTTCGGCCTTGGCCGCGACCCGGATGAAGCTGGAGGCCGCCCGCAGGATGCGGAACGGCGCGGACAGGTGCACCGCCAGGATCGCGTCCCATTGTTCGTCCGTCATCTTCTGGATCACGTTGTCCCAGGTGTAGCCGGCATTGTTGACGATGATGTCCAGGCCGCCATAGGTGTCCACGGCGGTGCCGACGAAACGTTCGGCAAAGCCCGCTTCGATCACGCTGCCCGCGCAGGCCTGCGCCTGGCCGCCCGCCTTGCGGATCAGCGCCACGGTTTCTTCCGCAGGCCCCGCGTCCAGATCGTTCACCACCACGTTGGCGCCTTCGCGCGCCAGCTTCAGCGCAATCTCCTGCCCGATGCCGCGTCCCGCGCCCGAAACCAGCGCGACCTTGCCTTCCAATGTACCCATCGTTCTCTCCTTTCCTGGGCTACTGAATTGCCAGCACTGCCACACCGCTCAGGCGCAGTTCGCCGGTCTGGCTGCGCGCATGCAGCTCCACCCGCAAGCGGGTTTCTCCCTGCGCTTCAAAGCGTTCCACCACGCTGCCGGAACAGCGGACCTCGTCACCCACGTGCGTGATCGCCACGAAGCGCACGGCGTACTCGCGCAACGCCGATTGCGGCGCCCAGTTCGTCAGCAGCCGGGCCAGATAGGCAGCCGACAACATGCCGTGGGCGAAGACGTCGTCCATGCCGGCGGCTCGCGCGAAATCCAGATCCACGTGTATGGGGTTGTGGTCGCCCGAGGCACCGCAATACAGCGCCAGCCCCAATCGGCTGATCGGCCCCGCGGTAAAACCGGGCAGCTCGTCGCCGGCCCTGGCGTCATGATTCATGGCCGCAGTCATTCCTGTCTCCTAGGCGTTACGCACGACGGTCGTCGCGCGCAGTTCGGCGACCAGGCGCCCCGCGGCGTCGGTCACCCGGGTTTCGCGCACGACGAACTCCAGCGCGCCGCCCTTCTTGGCGTAGATGTCGGCGATGCGCGGTTCAAAGCGCAATTCGTCGCCGGCATGCGCCATGGCGTGGTAGACGAACCCCTGTTCGCCGTGCAGCACCCGCGCTATGTCTATGCCCAGCAGTTCACGCATGGCTGCGGGCCGGGGGCTGTCCATTTCCAGGCAGAAGAAGAAGGTCGGCGGCACCGGCAGTCCCGGGTAGCCGGCCGCTCGCGCGGCGGCTTCGTCGGTGTAGACCGGGTCGTCCTGGCCGGTGGCCTTCGCGAAGAAGCGCAGGCGGCCTGCCTCCACGGTCGCGTTGAACGCCGGCAAGGCGGCGCCGATATGGCTGGTATCGAGCATTGCGTTCTCCTCAGGCCGCCTGGTACAGCGTCACCACGCAGGCGCCGCCCAATCCCAGGTTGTGCTGCAGCGCCAGCCTGGCGCCTTCGACCTGGCGCAAGTCCGCCTGGCCTCGCAGTTGCCACACCAGCTCGGTGCACTGCGCCAAGCCGGTTGCGCCCAGCGGATGGCCCTTGGACAGCAAGCCGCCTGATGGATTGGTCACGACCTTGCCGCCGTAGGTGTTGTCGCCTTCCAGGATGAACTTCTCGGCGCTGCCCTCGGGCGTCAGGCGCAGGCCTTCGTAGGTGATCAGCTCGTTGGCGGTGAAGCAGTCGTGCAGCTCGACCACGTCCACGTCGTCAGGGCCGATACCGGCGGCCTCATAGACTTGGTCGGCTGCGGCCCGCGTCATGTCAAAGCCCACCACTTTGCGCATGTCGCCGGCGCCGAAGGTGGACGGCGTGTCCGTCGTCATGGCCTGCGCGGCAATGCTGACGGCGGGCGCCAGGCCGTGGCGGCGCGCGAACTCGTCCGAACACAGGATGGCGGCCGCCGCGCCGCAGGTCGGCGGGCAGCATTGCAGGCGCGTCAGCGGATCGAAGATCATGGGCGCGGACAGCACCTCGTCCAGCGTGACCGGCTGGCGGAACACGGCGTAAGGATTGCGCGCGGCATGCTGGCGCGCCTTGACCGCGATGCGGGCGAAGACGTCGGCGCCGATGCCGTGCTCCTTCATGTAGTCGCGGCCCGCGCCGCCGAAGAACTGGGCGGCGCGCGGCTTGGCCGTGTCATAGCCCTGCATTTCGCTCATCGCCAGGACGAAGTCCTGCAGTGGCGACGGGCGGTCCTCGTACACGCCTTTCAGCGCGCCAGGCACCATCTGTTCGAAGCCCACCGCCAGGGCGCACTCCACCGCCCCGCTTTCCACCGCCTGCCGCGCCAGGAACAGGGCCGACGAACCGCTTGCGCAATTGTTGTTGACGTTGAACACCGGAATACCGCTCAGCCCCACGCCGTAGACCACCGCCTGGCCGGCGGTCGAATCGCCGTAGACATAGCCGGCGTAGGCCTGCTGGACCGCGTCGTATTGCAGCCCCGCGTCCCGCAGGGCCTGGCGCACGGCGCTCGCGCCCATCACGGTATATGCCTCGCTGGCGCCGGGCTTGCTGAAAGGAATCATGCCGACCCCTGCCACCCATACTTTCCGATTCATGTCTGACTCTCCTGATGAGCGGGCGCGGCGACGGCCGCGCGCCTGGATTCATGGTCTTGTCTCAGCACGGACTTCAGCACCTTGCCGGCGGCCGACATGGGCAATTCGCTGAGGAACTCGTAGGTCTTGGGACATTTGTAGGCGGCAAGCTGCAGGCGGCAATGCCTGTCCAGGGCGTCGGCGTCGGCGGCCATGCCTGGATGCGGCACGATTACCGCGTGCACAGCCTCGCCCCAGCGCGCGTGCGCCACGCCGATGACCGCGCAGCGCGCCACCAGCGCGTGGCGGGCCAGCACGCCTTCCACTTCAGCGCCGTAAACGTTTTCGCCGCCACTGACGATCATGTCCTTGAGGCGGTCGACGATGTACAGGTATCCATCCTCGTCCTGGCGGGCTGCGTCGCCCGTCAGCAACCAGTCCCCGTCGAACGCGCGACGCGTTTCTTCAGGCCGGTTCCAGTAACCCTGCATCACCATGGGCCCGCGCACCGACAGCTCGCCAACGGCGCCGGGCGCCGCCTCGCTGCCATCGGGCGCGAGAATGCGCGTCTCCACGCCTACCGCAGGCCGTCCCGCCGATTCGGTGCGCGCGCCGCCCTGGCGCACGTCCGCATTGATAGCGACGGTGGCGGCGGTTTCGGTCATGCCGTAGGCATGCACGAACTCTGCTTGCGGAAAGGCCGCCAGCGCCCGGTCAAGCAACGCCCGGGAAATCGGCGAGGCGCCCCAGATCACGCGCCGCACGCCGTCCAGCCGGTACTGCGCGAATCCGGGTTCGTCCAGCAGCATCTGGATCATGCTGGGCACCAGCAGCACTTCGGTTACGCCGTCGTCCTGCAGGGCCTGCAACACCGCGCGGGGCTGGAAGCCGCGCTGGACCGCCACCGATGCGCCCGCGACAAACTGTCCGATCAATCGACCCAATCCGGCAACATGGAATAGCGGCGCGACCAGCAGGGTGCGGCTGTCGGGCGGCGTGGGGACCGTAGCCATCCTGGCCACCGCAGCGCTCCAGAGGTTCGCGTGCGTCAGCACGGCGCCCTTGGGCGCGCCGGTCGTGCCGCCGGTAAAGAGGATCGCGGCCAGCGCGTCGCCACCCGCACGGACATCGTCCAGCGGCGCGGCCGCGGCGGCGTGCGCTTCCAGCACGTCGGCGGACAGCGGCTGCGTGCTGGCAGGAACGTCCACATCGGCCATGCGCGGGGCCATGGTCTCGTCCACCAACAGCAGGCGCGGACCGCAGTCGGCCAGTGCCTGCGCAAGCTCCGGGCAGCTCCAGCGCGTGTTCAAAGGCAGCACGGCCGCCCCCAGCCACCAGCACGCCAGGATCCACGACACATAGTCCGCGCCGTTGGCGCCCCAGAACGCTACGCGATCTCCCGGCAGCACGCCATGGCCGCGCAGCACGGCGGCCTTGCGCGCGGTCCAATCGATCAGCGCCGCGTAGGTCCAGCGCCGTGCGTCTTCGCACAGCGCGATCTTGCCGGGGTGCAGCCGGCCTGCACGATGCAGGCCTTGTGTCAGATACATGGTGCTCGTCTCCTGCGGCGCCGTGCTCCTTGCGCGGAACAGCGTGCGTTCGTCCTCGAGCCCCTAGCTTCCTCCCTGGGGCCGGATCGCGGCAATGGCCGCAGGCGTCAAACCGATAGGCGAAAAGTGTCAGCGGCTTGCCGGCCTTCGGGGCCGCAGACCAGGCGGTTGCGGCGGTATTCTCCCGGCGACACGCCGGTCCATTTCTTGAAGGCGCGGTGGAAGGTGCTGGGTTCGGAAAAGCCCAGACGCTCGGCGATGTCCATCAGGGATAGATCGTGGCGGCCCAGGTATTCGACTGCGGCATCGCGCCGCAAGTCATCCTTCAGGGCCTGGAAGCCCTGCCCCTCTTCACGCAAGTGCCGCCGCAGCGTCTGCGGCGTCATCGCCAGTTGCGCGCTGACCTGGATCAGCGACGGCAACTCCCTGGACAGATCGTTGCGCAACAGACGGCGGATGCGATCGGTCAGGGTGGTGCGGTCCTGGTACTTCACCAACAGGTCGAACGGCGCATTGGCCAGAAACGGCTTGAGCGTCTGTTCGTTCTGCACCACCGGCAAGGCCAGCCAGCGCGACTCCAGCCACAGGCCCGTCACCGGCTGGCCATAGCGCACTGGCGCGTAGAACAGCCTGTGCGCATCGGCGCTGCGTGCGCCGCTGCTGTAGTCCACGCCCAGGATGGGAATGCGCCGCGCCGCTAGCCAGTTGGCCACGCCCAGCGTGAAGAATAGAAAGGAGCGTTCGCCATACCAGCGCGCACAGCTGCTGGGCGCGCGCGAGTCGAGCACGATGCGCGCCCGCTCGCCACTCACGCACAAGCGGGCGGTGAAATCCCGCAGCACGCCGTGGTAGTAGCGGAACGCCACGCGCAGCGCCTGCCCCACCGTGTCTTCCCGCAGCGCGAGCCGGCAGGCATGGTCGAACGCCCCCATGGGAACCGGATGCTGGCCCATGCCCAGGAAGTCGTCCCGGGTGGCGCGGCGCAGCGTCCGCATGATCTGGGCGAGCTGCGCCTGCGATACCCGCGCCATCGGCGCCTGCAGCAGGGACGGCGGCACGCCGGCGCGCGTCAGGACCCGGTCCACGTCCACGCCCCGGCTGCGCGCGCCTTGCAGGATCTGGGCGATATGTCCCACGGCGATGGTGTGATGGGTCATGAGGATATCCAGCGGCCGGCGTACGCCGATGGATCGATGGTAGCCAAAGCCTGCGCCCACAGGAATGGCCGGCGTGAGCATTCTCGCCAAGCGCAATCAGCGAATCCGCCATTGGTCAGCCGGAAAGCCGCGCCTAGACTGGCCCGAACCCCGAATGGGCATGCCACTTCGTATTTACGGGAGTCCCTCTTTGGATACACCGAACACCGCCCCGCTCGCGGGCGTCAGGATCCTGGATCTGTCGCGGCTGCTGCCCGGCCCGTTGGGCGCGCAATACCTGGCCGACCTGGGTGCCGACGTCATCAAGATCGAGGATACGCAGGCGGGCGATTATGCGCCGCCGCCCCTGCGCGCCATCTGCAACCGCAACAAGCGCGGGTTGCGGCTGGATCTCAAGCATCCCGAGGGACAGGCGGCGCTGGCCGCGCTGGCGCGCGGCGCGGACGTGGTGATCGAGAGTTTCCGTCCAGGCGTGGCCGCGCGGCTGCAGGCCGACTACGCCACCCTGGCGCGCCACAATCCCCGGCTGGTCTACTGCAGCATCACGGGCTACGGACAGGACGGTCCGCAGCGCGACGCCGCCGGCCACGACCTGAACTATGCGGCCTGCGCCGGGGTCGCCGACCAGATGGGCTGCGGGCCCGATCTGCCGGCGCTGTCGAACCTGCCCGTGGCCGACATACTTGGAGGTTCGCTTACGGCGGTAATGGGCATCCTGGCCGCGCTGTACGACGCCCAGCGCAGCGGGCGCGGACGGTACATCGATATCGCCATTGCCGACGGCCTGCTGGCCGGCGCCGTCGTGCCGCTGGCCACGCTCAATGCCCGCGGCGACACGCGGCCGGCGGGCGCGGATACCCTGTCCGGCGGGCTGGCCTGCTATGGCCAGTACCGCGCTGCGGACGGGCGCTATCTGGCGGTCGCCGCGCTGGAGCTGAAATTCTGGCAAACGCTGTGCCGGCGGCTGGATCGCCCCGATCTGGCGCCGCTGCACCGCGACGGCGACGCGGCGCAGCAGGAGCGCGTGCGCCGCGAATTGCAGCAGATCTTCGGATCCCGGCCGCTGGCGCATTGGCTGGAACTGTTTGAAGGCGCCGACTGCTGCGTGTCGCCCGTGCTCAAGCTGGCGGAGGGCCTGACGCATCCGCAGTTCGTCGCCCGCGGCATGCCGCTGCAGACCGAGCATCCGGTCTATGGCCGTAACACCCATGTGGCCAGCCCGGTGAAGATGTCGGGCTTCCAGTTCGCCATACATCGCCAGGCTCCGCTGCCGGGCGAACACACCGATCAGATCCTGCGCGAGGCCGGCTACAGCGAGCCGGACGTCGCCAGCCTGATCGGGCGCGGCATTGCGCTGTAGGCACATACGGCCAGCCCCGCCCGCCACCCAAGCGACCATAACCAGGACGGAGACAATCATGAAAGATCCACATCGCAGCCTTCCCTCGCCCCTGCGCCGCAGCCTGCTCAAGCTGGGTGCGGCCTTGCCCGCCACGCTGGCCTTGCCGCGTCAGGCCAGCGCCTCGGGCTTTCCGGCCCGCCCCGTCACGCTCATCGTGCCGTTTCCGGCGGGCGGCGCGACGGACACCCAGATGCGCGCGCTGGCGACCGCTGCCTCGCGCGAACTGGGCCAGACGGTCGTGATTGCCAACCGGCCGGGCGCAGGCGGCACGCTGGGCCCGGCGGCCATGGCGCAGACCGCCGCACCCGACGGCTATACCGTGTCGGTGGTGGTAGGCACGCTGTTCCGCTACCCCTTTCTGCAGCAGGTCAACTACGACCCGCTCAGGGACTTCACCTACGTCGCCTGCATGACCGCCTACTCGTACGCCATCGTGGTGCGCGAGGACGCACCCTGGCGCACGCTGGACGAAATGATCGCCGACGCGCGCGCGCATCCCGACAAGATCAGCTACGGCGGCACCGGCACCGGCGGCTCGGGGCGCATCGCGATCGAGCGCCTGTCGCGGCTGACGAACACGCGCTTCAATTTCATCCCCTACAAGGGCGCGGCCGAAGAGACCACCGCGCTGCTGGGCGGCCATATCCAGATGATCTCGGATGCAGGCTGGGGGCCGATGATAGACACCGGCAAGGCGCGCTTGCTCGCGGTGTTGGGTGAAACCCGCGCCAAACGCGTGCCCGACGTGCCCACGCTGACGGAACTGGGCTATCCCATCGTCGCGGCCAATCCAGTCGGCATCGCCGGACCGAAGGGCATGGATCCCGAGGTCACGCGCATTTTGCAGCAGGCATTCCACCGCGCGTCCCGCGATCCGGAATACAACCGCGCGCTGGAAACCGCCGACCAGCCGCACATGCTGATGGACAGCGCCGCCTACACCGACTTCGCGGTCCGGCAGGTCGCGGAAGAAAAGAGATTCGTGGCCGAACTGGGCCTGAAGACGTAGCCGCGACCTCAGCCCGCAGGGTTCAGCATGCAGTCGCGCAGGCGCAGCACCGATGCGCAGGACGTGTCGCGATGTGTCACCAGCGACAGGGACAGCGCATCGTGCGCGTCGGCGTCGTTAAGCGGCACGAAGGCCACGTGCGGGGTGGAATACGCGCGCGTCACGCCCGGCACCAGCGCCAGGCCCATGCCGCTGGCGACCAGACTGATCAGCGTCTGCACCTGTATCGCCTCCTGGCTGATGCGCGGCGAGAATCCCGCCTTCAGGCATAGCGCCTGCGCCACGCCGTGCAAACCCGGCACCTTCAGGGGCGAATACAGCACGAAGTTCTCGGCGCGGGCACGCTCCAGGCTGACCGGCCCGCCCGCGGCCAACGGATGCCCTGCCGGCACGGCCAGGATGAGATCGTCGCGCTCCACCACCCAGGAATCCAGCGCTGCGTCTTCCGCCAGCGGACCGCGCACCAGGCCCGCATCGATATCGTTGGCGCGCAGCATTGCGACCAGCCCGACCGTGCTGTCCTCGCGCAGGTCCAGCTGGACGTCCGGATACCGCGCCCGGAAGGCCGGCAGGCAGCGCGGCAGCAGCATGTAGGTGGCAGAACCCACAAACCCCAGCCGCAGCGTGCCCCACTCGCCCAACGCAACGCGGCGGGCCGCCTGGCGCGCCTGGTCGGCGTGGAACAGCGCACGGCGCGCGTCCGCCATCAATGCCTGTCCCGCCGGCGTCGGCGTCACGCCCTTGGGGCCGCGCACCAGCAGCGGCGCGCCCACCGCGTGTTCCAGTTTCTGGATCGAGACCGACAGCGCCGGTTGCGCAATGTGCAGCGTGTCTGCGGCCCGCCGATAGCTGCCCAACTCCGCGATGGTGACGAACTGCCGGAGCTGCCGCAAATCGATAGCCATAACAAATTCCATATCGCCCAATACCTACGCCATATTAGACGCGTATGCCGACGGCCGATAGGATTTCCGCCATGACAGCCACTCCCCTATCCCAAGCCAGCGCATTGGGCGGCGTGCGCATCCTGGACCTGACGTCCGTGGTGTTCGGCCCCTATGCCTCGCAGATACTCGCCGACTACGGCGCCGACGTGATCAAGGTGGAATCGCCTGCGGGCGATTCGACGCGGCATACCGGCCCCGCCCAGGAACCCGGGCTGGCCGCCATCTTCCTGGGCCTGAACCGTAACAAGCGCAGCATCGTGCTGGACCTGAAGCAGGCCGCGGCGCGCCAGGCGCTGTTGACGATGGCGGACCAGGCCGACGTGCTGATGCACAGCATGCGCCCCGCCAAGATGGCCGCGCTGGGACTGGATCCGGACACGCTATGCGCGCGCAACCCGCGCCTGGTCTACGCCGGCCTGTACGGCTTCGGCGCGGGCGGCGCCTACGACGGCCAGCCCGCCTATGACGACATCATCCAGGGGCTGTCGGGCCTGGCCGACCTGGTGGACCGCCAGACCGGCGCACCGCGCTACCTGCCCACCGTGGCCGCCGACAAGACTTGCGGACTGATCGCGGCGCACGCCATCCTGGCCGCGCTGTTCCAGCGCGAGCGCACCGGCGCGGGCCAGCAGCTGGAAGTGCCCATGTTCGAAAGCATGGCGTCCTACGCGCTGGTCGAGCACTACTACGGCAGGCACCTGGTCGACGAGCCCGGCGAGGCCGGTTATCCGCGCGTGCTCACGCCCTGGCGCAAGCCCTGCAAGACCGCCGACGGCCATGTCTGCCTGATGCCCTACACCGACGCCCATTGGCACGACTTCTTCATCGCCGCGGACCGCCACGATCTGGCGCAGGACGCGCGCTTTACCGACATCGCGTCGCGCACGCGGCACATCGAAACGCTCTACGAACTGCAGGCCGGCATCGTGGCCGGGCGCGATACCGCCTACTGGCTGGCGCTGTGCGCGCGCCTGGAAATCCCCGCCGCACCCATCAACCGCCTGCAGGACCTGGAGGCCGACCCGCACCTGCAAAGCGTGGACTTCTTCGCGCCGCTCGACAGCGCCTCCGGCAGCCGCTACCGCTTTCCCCGCAACCCGGTGCGTCTGCAGCATTCCCATGTGCCGCCCGCGATGCCGCCGCGCCTGGGCGAACACACGCTGGACGTGCTGCGCCAGGCCGGCTTGGATGAAGCCCAGATCGCCGGGCTTCTGGAATCGGGCGCAGCCCGCGACGCGCATCCCTCAACCCCGAACAACCGCAAGGACTCCGCATGACCGCAGACCGCAACGCCGACGATATCAAGCAGCTTGGCCAGGGCTATTACTGGCAGGACCTGGCCGTGGGCCAGCGCTTTCAGACCTTCCGCCGCACGGTGACCGAGACCGACATCGTCAACTTCATCAGCGTGACCGGCATGCTGGAGACGATCTTCATCGACGCCACGTATGCCCACGGCGCGATCCAGGGACGCCCCGCCCCCGGCGGCCTGACCTACGGCCTGATCGAGGGGCTGATCATGCAGGGCATGGTGCAAGGCACCGGGCTGGCGCTATTGGAAGTCCACAAGAAAATGCTGGCGCCCGTGGTCGCGGGCGACACCATCTGGGCGGAGATCGAAGTCACGAGCATACGTCCCACCTCGCAGCACAACCGGGCGGTGGTCGCCTCGGTCATCGAAGTACGCAACCAGCACGGCAAGCCGGTAATGGCATACACGGCCACCCGCATGCTGGCCGGCAGGCCCTGAACCATCATCAGGCGATCAAGCGCCCCCCGTAGAGGGCGCTGGCGCCGGGACGCGATCCGCGTCACAAGAACAGCACAAGGAGACAAGCAATGAAGAAAGCACTGCTGGCAGGCAGCCTCGCCATTCTCGCGCTGGGCGCCGCCGCCAGCGCCCACGCAGCCTGGCCCGAACGCCCCATCACCATGGTGGTGCCCTTCCCGCCTGGCGGGCCGACCGACCTGGTCGCCCGGGTGCTGGCCAAGCAGCTGACTGACCAGCTGGGCCAGACCGTCGTGGTCGAGAACAAGGGCGGCGCCAACGGCAACATCGGCATGCAGTACGCGGCTGCCGCCAAGCCCGATGGCTACACCGTGCTGTACAACACCTCCTCCATCGCGCTCAGCCCCAATCTGTACCGGTCGCTGGCCTTCGATCCGGTCAAGGACTTCGCGCCGGTGTCGTCCACGGCGGTGATCCCGCTGGTGCTGCTGGTGCATCCGTCCGTGCCGGCGCCGGACACCCGGACCTTCGTGCAGTATGCGCGCGAGCATCCCGGCAAGCTGTCGTATGGGTCGGCCGGCGCCGGCAACGTCACGCACCTGGGCGCCTTGTTGCTGTTGCGCTCGCTCGAAATCGATGCGGTGCACGTCCCCTATCGCGGCAGCGCCCCGGCCATGACGGATCTGGTCGGCGGGCAGGTGCAGCTCATGACCAATACGCTGAACGATTCGCTGGGCTTCATCCGCGAAGGCAAGCTGCGCGCGCTGGCCGTGACCAGCGGCGCGCGCAGCGAGCAATTGCCCGACGTGCCGACGGTGGCGGAAACGGTGGCGCCCGGATTCGAGATGGGCGCCTGGCAAGGCGTGGTGGTGCCGGCGGGCACGCCCGCGCCGGTCATCGACAAGCTGAACGCTGAAATCCAGCGCGCGCTGCAATCGCCTGAAATGACCAGGCAGCTCAAGGCGCAAGGTGCGCAGGCGCTGGGATCCACGCCGCAGGAATATGCCGCCTACATCAAGAGCGAAATCGCGCGGTGGGGAGAGGTGGTGAAGGCCGCCAACGTGAAGCTGGACTGACGGTTGCTGAAGGCAGATGCAAAAACGCCCGCGAATCGCGGGCGCTTCTGTCTGAGCTGCCAGGCGGACGGCAAAGCTCAGCGGCCGTTGGCCTTGGCCGTGATGCCGTTGGCCGCGCCCATGTCGGTATTTGGCACGTCGCGCAGCAGCACGCGCACGTCCTGGCCCGAGATGCCGATGCTGGCGCACACCGCCTGGTTCAGCGCCGCGATCAGCGCGGCCTTCTTGGCTTCGTCGCGGCCGGAGATCAGCGCGACGTCGACGCGCGCCATGGCCTTGCCGATTTCGCCGCCCACGATCACATGCGCCGCCGGCACTTCCTGCAGCACGATGCGCACGCTGGGCAGCGGCGCCGCGATGCTCTCGACAACGGCGTTGGATGCGGCCTGCAGCAACGCGGCCTTCTGGGCGGCCGTGTGGCCTTCCATGATCTGGACATTCAAAATAGGCATGACTGATTCCGATGTTCCGAAAAAGGAGAAACCGGCCCAGGCGGCCGGCAAACCATCATATCCGGATCAGGACCGCGCCGACGGCCGCGCGGCCTCGATCTGGATTAGGGTTTCTCCCTGTCAGGCCGCCTGGTCGCGGCGCTCGGGTTCGGACTGCTCCTGCGCGTCGACGGCAGCGGCGGCTTCCGCCGCAGGCGCGGTTTCGGCCAGGGCCGGCGTCACCAGCTCCACCACCTTCTTGCGCGACAGCATGCCGATGAACTCATCGTCTTCGCCGGTCACCGCGACCGGCTGGTCGCTGTGCACCAGCTGGGCCAGCACCTCGCCCAGGCCAGCGGTGGCGGGCACGGAAGCCAGATCCTCGACGTAGCGGGAAATGTCGCGCGCGCCTTCCTCGATGGCACGCGTAGCGGCCTCGGCGGTCAGCACGCCGGCCAGCCGCTTGCCGTCCAGCACCGGCGCGTACTCGTAGCTCAGGGCGCGCATGCGGTCCATGGCATGGGCGGGACGCGAACGCATGGTCAGGGTCAGGCGCGCCGGATTCACGGCGTGCGTGGCGTTGAGCACCTTGGTGCGGTTCACGTCCTGCAGGAAGGACTGCACGTAGTCATTGGCCGGATTCAGCAGAATGTCTTCCGGCGTGCCTTCCTGCACCAGTTCGCCGTCCTTGAGGATGGCGATGCGGTTGCCCAGGCGCAGGGCTTCGTCCAGGTCATGGGTGATGAAGACGATGGTCTTGTTCAGCTTGGCCTGCAACTGCAGCAACTGGTCCTGCATTTCGCGCCGGATCAGCGGATCCAGCGCCGAGAAGGCCTCGTCCATCAACAGGATTTCGGCGTCGGTGGCCAGCGCCCGGGCCAGGCCGACACGCTGCTGCATGCCGCCCGACAATTGGTGCGGGTACTGGTTCTCGAAGCCCGACAGGCCCACCTGGTCCAGCCACTCGCGGGCGCGCTTTTCGCGTTCGGCGCGACCGACGCCCTGCACGGTCAGGCCGTAGGCGGCGTTGTCCAGCACGGTGCGGTGCGGGAACAGGCCAAAGCGCTGGAACACCATGCTCATCTTCTTTTGACGGAAGACTTCCAGGTCGCGCTTGTTCAGGCTGACCACGTCCACGCCGTCGACCAGGATGTGGCCGGCGCTGGGTTCGATCAGGCGGTTGAAGTGGCGGATCAGCGTGGACTTGCCGGAACCCGACAGGCCCATGATGACGTAGATGCTGCCTTCTTCGATCGACAGGCTGATGTCGCGCAGGCCCAGCGTGTGGCCGCTTTCGGCCAGCAGCTGTTCCTTGCTCATGCCGCCCTGGGCGGCTTCCAGCCATTTCTTCGGGTGCGGCCCGAAGACCTTGTAGATGTTCTTGACCTCGATCTTGCTCATCGCTGGCCTCCCATGCGCATGCGCTGTCCATACGATTGCGTGATCCGGTCGAACAGCACGGCCAGCACCACGATACCCAAGCCCGCCAGCAGGCCGCGGCCCACTTCCAGGCGGTTGATGCCCAGCAGCACTTCATAGCCCAGGCCGCGCGCGCCGATCATCGAGGCGATCACCACCATCGACAGCGCCATCATCGTGGTCTGGTTGATGCCGGCCATGATGTTGGGCAAGGCCAGCGGCAACTGCACGCCGAACAGCTGCTGGCGCGGATTGGCGCCGAAGGCGCGCGAGGCTTCCAGCACTTCGCGATCGACCAGGCGGATGCCCAGGTCGGTCAGGCGGATCAGCGGCGGCACGGCGTAGATCACGGTGGCGATGATGGCCGGGATCTTGCCGAGGCCGAACAGCATGACCACGGGAATCAGGTACACGAAGCTGGGCATGGTCTGCATCACGTCCAGCACCGGCAGCATGATGGAGCGCAGCCAGTTGACCCGCGCCATCAGCACGCCCAGCGGGATGCCGATGATCACCGACAGGCCGGCCGCCATGATCATGAGCGCCAGCGTCTGCATGCCGGCGTCCCACAGGCCCAGCACGCCGATCACGCACAGCAGCGCGCCCATCGCCAGGCTCAGGCCGATGCGGCGGCTGACGCCCCAGGCGATCGCGATCGTCACCGCGACCACCGCCCACCAGGGCGAATTGCGCAGCAGCTGCTCCAGCCACACCAGGGCATGCAGCACGGGCTGGGACAGAGTCTCCAGCGTGTCGGCATAGTTGGTGACCAAGTGATCGACAAAGCCGTCGATCGCCCCCCGGACCTGCCGGGCGGGAATAATTTCAGGAAACATTCGTTCTACTCCATTCTGGCGCACTCACCGCCCGGACCGCGCCCGCATGCCCAGGAATCGGGCAATGCGGCGCAAGCTTGCGGCTTCCAGCTAGAAAACGGCCGGCCATCCCGGCAGCGCCAGCGCATCTCGGTCCGGGCGCGAGCGCCCGGCCGGCGGCCATCCTGGCCAAGAAATCCGGCCCCATGAAGGGCCGGAGCGCACCGCGACGGCGCGCAGCCAGGAACATGGCGGGTTACAGCGCGCTTTGGACGCGCCCGGCGACGTCGGCGGGGACCCACTTGGTCCAGACGTCGGGTTTGTTCTTCAGGAACCACTTGGCCACGGCGTTGGCTTCGTCGCCGGACTCTTCCATGTGGGCCAGGGTTTCGTTGATCACCGGCAGCGGCACCGAGACCTTGGACAGGAATTCGGTGAGCTTGGGCGCTTCCTCGGAGAACTTGGTGTTCACCGCCGTGAAGACGGGATTGTCGGGATAGGCGCTGGGTTCGGGCTTGGCGCACTTGGGCGACGTCAGGCACTTGTGCTTTTCGGCGTCGTAGGGCGGCATGTCCAGCTTGACCAGGTCCATGGAACCCACCAGCGGCGTGGGCGACCAGTAGTAGAAGACCACGTTCTGCTTGCGCTTGTAGGCCGACATCAGGGCCGCCTTCTGCGCCGCGCCCGTGCCGGGCGAATACAGGGTGTAGCTGTCGTCCAGTTTCAGGGCGTGGAACAGGTTGTTGCTGGTGATCTCGCAGCCCCAGCCTGCCGGGCAGCCGTAGAAACGGCCCTTGCCGGGCTCTTCCGGATCCTTGAACTTGTCCTTGAACTTCGGCAGGTCGGCCGCGGACTTCAATTCGGGCAGGCGCTCCGCCGTGTAACGCGGGATGTACCAGCCCTCGGCGCCCATGTAGAGATCGCCGATGCGCTTGACCTTGCCGGTCTTCTCGGCGCGGTCCCAGGGGTCGGCGACGCTGTTCAGCCAGATCTCGGTATTGATATCCAGGTCGCCGCGCTCCAGCGCAGCCAGGGCGGGCAGGGTTTCGGTCGGCAAGGTCTCGGTCTTGCAACCGTAGCCCTTTTCCATGATGAAACGTTCGACGTCGACCAGGACCAGATTGGATTCCCAGTTCATCGCGCCGAAATTGACCGGGCGCTTGATTTCGCACTGGACGGCGTCGGCGGCTTGGGCCGCACCGGCGAAGGCGAAGAACACAGCCGCGGCGGCCAGGGTCTTGACAGGGGTAAAACGCATTGGCTTTTGCCTCCATAGGTTCAGGGACACACGCCAGGCTTGGGCCCGGAGGTGCCATGGAGCTAAGGGGGTTGTGCGGAAGACGGGCAGAACCGCCAATACAAACCGACACTAGCAACAAGACGGTCCGCGAGGGTGCGGCATCTTGCAAGACAGGAGCTTCAAAAACGCAGTTTTTGAAAACCCACAGAAAGTGAACAAACTGAACGAAGAAGCCAGCATCTTAAACGAAATTGATGCTCAGCCCAACCCCACCTCGGAATGAATCAGATACATTTCCGGAAAAAACGGTCCGGGATTACCCGCAATCGCAAGGAGTGAAACAGCAGCTTTCCCTAGGGGATTTTGATTCAGACGCAAAGATACATTTAGTAAATAATAAATTCATATCCATACGCTTTAGCGGTTTCGAATTGGCCGGAAATCGCGCTTCCGGCCAGTGGGCGGACGCGTTTCGGCCCACTTCTCGGTGTCAAACCCATTGAAACCGGCCATCCTGCGGACACCCGCTGACCGCTACTCGTTCTTGGCGTACATGTAGTCCCGGCGCCAGGGGTAGGCGAGGTCCGGCGGATTGTCCAGCTCATCGGCGCGTCCTGTCGCCGGATGCTGGCCCAGGATCTGGTGCAGCGCGATCCAGCCGTGCTCGAACGCCATGGCGCAGCCGGCCAGGTACAGCCGGTAGGCGCGCAGCGAACGCTCGCCCTGCTCGCCGCCCAGGATGCGCGCCGCTTCAGGCAGGCGCGCCTCCAGCGCATCGCTCCAGGCCCACAGGGTGCGCGCGTAATGCGGCCGCAGGTTTTCCACGTCCACCTCTTCCAGCCCGCCGTTGGTCAGGGTTTCCATCACCACGCTGACGTGGGTCAATTCGCCGCCCGGGAAGATGTACTTCTCGATGAATTCGCCCATGCCGTTGCCCAGCTCGGCGTTGTAGACGCCGGCCGCGGTAATGCCATGGTTCATGATCAGTCCGCCCGGCTTGAGCAGGCGGCGCAGCTTGGCGAAGTAGCCCTCGAGCTGGGCGCGGCCCACGTGCTCGAACATGCCGACCGACGCGATCTTGTCGTAGGGCGCGGATTCGTCCAGTTTGCGGTAGTCCAGCAGTTCCATGCGGACCCGGCCTGCGAGCCCCTTCTCCTGGATCAGCTTGCTGACATGGGCATGCTGGTTGCGCGACAGCGTGATGCCGGTGGCGTCCACGCCGTAATTCTCGGCAGCCCACAGCAGCAGGCCGCCCCACCCCGCCCCCACATCCAGGAACCGCTCGCCTGCGCGCAGGCGCAGCTTGCGGCAGATGTGGTCCAGCTTGGCCTCCTGGGCCTGGGCCAGCGTCATGCCCGGTTCACGGTAGTAGGCGCAGGAATAGACCCGTCGCGGATCCAGCCAGAGCGCGTAGAAATCATCCGACAGGTCGTAGTGGAATTCGATCTGCTTGGCGTCGCGTTCGACCGAATGGCGCCAGACCGACACCACCTTGCGCACCAGCTCGGTCAGCCAGCCGCCGCGCGCCGCGTCCACCGGCGATCCCGGCAGCAGCGCCGACGCCGCGGCCATCACATCGCGCATATTGCCTTCGATGTCGATGCGGCCTTCCACGTAATCCTGCCCCAGCACGCCCACTGCGCCTTCGGCCAGGTGCGCCAGCGCAGTCTTGTCGTGCGTGACGAAACGAACGCGGGGTTCGGGCGGCCCCAGCACGGCGCCGTCGGGCAGAACCAGCTGGACCGGGACCGGCAGGGCCTGGAGTTTGCGTTCCACAACAGACAACAAAGGATTCACGACTTCTCCTCTGGAATACGTACGGACCGCAATGACTTTATCGGAAAAAACTTGCAATTTGCTTGTAAGGTTGCCCGTGATACAGTCGTTTACTTGGCCCAAACCGTGCAACAAACCGCATCCGGGCCCTGTCACTGCGCTACCCCGCAATCCACATGCCCCCATCACAGTCTTTTCGCAGCGGCCTGCCTGGCTGGCTGATACTCATGGGCGCGCTGACCGCAATCGGTCCGTTCGCCATCGATATGTACCTGCCCGCGTTCCCCACGATCGCGGCGAACCTGGGCGTGTCGCGCGGCGACGTCGAACGCACTTTGGCCGCCTACCTGATCGGCCTGGCGATGGCGCAGGTGTTCTATGGCCCGATGGCCGACCGCTACGGGCGCAAGCCGCCGCTGCTGGTGGGGCTGACGCTGTTCATGATCGCTTCGCTGGGCTGTGCGCTGTCGGGGTCGGTGGAAGCGCTGACCGGCTGGCGCGTGGTGCAGGCCATGGGCGGGGCCGCCGGCATTGTGATCCCGCGCGCGGTCATCCGCGACCACTACGAAACCCATGAAGCCGCGCGCGCCATGTCGCTGCTGATGCTCATCATGGGCCTGGCCCCCATTCTCGCGCCCCTGGCGGGCGGCCAACTGCTTGCCATCACCTCGTGGCGCAGCCTGTTCTGGGTCATGCTGGCCGGCGGCGCGATGTTGATGGCTGCCGTGATCCTGATCATGAAGGAATCGCTGGCGCCTGAACGCGTGGTGCCCCTGCGCTGGGAAACCATCCTGCGCAACTACCGCGACCTGTTCGCGCATCGCGGCTTCATGGCGCACAGCCTGGCCGGCGGTTTCGGCCAGGCCGGCATGTTCGCCTACATCATCGGCTCGCCGCGCGTCTTCATCGAACTCTACGGCGTGCCGCCCCAGTACTACGGCCTGCTGTTCGGCACCAACGCGCTCTCGCTCATCGTCTGCTCGCAGATCAGCGCGCGCCTGCTGCGCACCTACACGCCGCGCCAGTTGCAGCGCCGCGCCCTCACCTCGCTGGCCTGCGCCAGCCTGGCGGCGGTCGCGCTGACGCTGGGCGGCTGGATGACCCTGCCCCTTCTGATGCTGTGCCTGATCTGCTACATGGGCAGCCAGGGCTTCGTGAATCCCAACTCGGCGGCGCTGGCGCTGGCGGACCAGGGCAAGCGGCTGGGCGCGGCTTCCGCGCTGTTGGGGACGCTGCAATTGTCCTGCGGCGCGCTGGCCGGTTTCGCCGTCAGCGCCTGGCAGACCGACAGCGCCCTGCCCCTGACGACCACGCTGGCGGCCTGCGCCTGCCTGTCCTGGATCTCGGGCCGCGTGGCGCAATCGCACACCAAGTAGCCTGGCCGCTTGATTTATTTAGGCTTTTCGTATTAGAATCTAAGTCTTCACATGAAGTTTCCCGTGCCGGACTACTATGCTTTGTAGTTCAGCACTCTGACCCCAACCGCGCAACGTCTGGCGATTTTCTTAGGAAATCCCAGAGATTCTTCCAAGAATTCCGCGGGTGGCAGGCAGCGGGTATAAGCACTGGGGCGGACCAGACGGGCTTTAACAGCCACTCCGATCCCCCCTCATCCACTAAGACTGGGTGGCCGGCAAAGGCAGCGCAAGCGCCTCTACAGCCCGGCGGCTGAAACCCTGTCTACCCCCCAAGCGATGCGCGACAAAAGAACGACCTAAAGAGGTGCATCCATGGCACGCGTATGCCAAGTGACCGGCAAAGGCCCGATGGTGGGCAACAATGTTTCGCACGCGAACAACAAGACCAAGCGTCGCTTCCTGCCCAACCTGCAATCGCGCCGGTTCTGGGTTGAAAGCGAAAACCGCTGGGTCCGCCTGCGTGTTTCGGCCAAGGCCATCCGCACGATCGACAAGAACGGCATCGACGCCGTGCTGGCCGAAATGCGTGCCCGCGGCGAACTGGCTTAATCAGCCTCCCCGCCAATCTACATACTAGGAGCACGACATGGCCAAAGGTATCCGCGAAAAGATCAAGCTCGAGTCGACTGCCGGCACGGGTCATTTCTACACGACCACCAAGAACAAGCGCAACATGCCCGAGAAGATGCTGATCAAGAAATTTGATCCGGTCGCTCGCAAGCACGTTGACTACAAGGAAACCAAGCTGAAGTAATTCAGCCGGTTTTCCCGCAAGTCGAAAAGGCCCTGCACCGCAGGGCCTTTTTTCATTTCTGGCGAGCGCCGCATGGGGCGCCTTGTCTATTGCCCCGGGGCGAAGGCCCATGTTCCAATTGGGCCGCTGTCATCCGCCGCGCCTGCTGGCGCCAGATTCCCTCTCCACGCGATATCTGACATGTTCCGTCCCTGCCTTACCCTGCTGCGCCGCGCCGTGGCGCCGGCACTCCTGGCCCTGGCGCTGGCTCCCGCCGCCTCGGCCAAGGACAAGGAGCCACCCATCCGCATCGGCGAGATCAACAGCTACAAGGCGATACCCGCCTTTCTTGGCCCCTATAAAAAGGGCTGGCAGCTGGCGCTGGAAGAGGTCAACGCCGGCGGAGGTGTGCTGGGCAGGAAGCTGGAAGTGATCTCGCGCGACGACAACGGCAACCCCGGCGATTCGGTGCGCGCGGCCCAGGAATTGCTGGCCCGCGAAAAGGTCGAGCTGCTGTTCGGCGGATTCCTTTCCAATACCGGCCTGGCGCTGACGGATTTCGCCAAACAGCAGCAGGTGTTCTTCCTGGCGGCCGAGCCTCTCACCGACAAGATCACCTGGCAGGACGGCAACCGCTACACCTACCGTCTGCGCCCCTCAACCTGGATGCACGTGGCGGCGCTGGCCCCCAAGGCGCTGGCCTTGCGCAAGAAGCGCTGGGCCATCGTCTACCCCAACTACGAGTATGGGCAGTCCGCGGTGGCCACCTTCAAGGCCATGATGACCTCGTTCCAGTCCGACGTGGAGTTCGTCGCCGAGCAGGCCGTGCCGCTGGGCAAGGTCGATGCCGGCGCCGTGGTGCAGGCCCTGGCCGACGCCAAGCCCGACGCGATCTTCAACGTGCTGTTCGCCGCCGACCTGACGCGCTTCGTGCGCGAGGGCAATACCCGCGGCCTGTTCGAGAACCGCGCCGTGGTGTCGGTGCTGTCTGGCGAACCCGAATACCTGGAACCGCTGGGCGCCGACACGCCCACCGGCTGGATCGTCACGGGCTACCCCTGGTACGCCATCGACACCCCGGCCAACACCACGTTCGTCGAAGCCTACAAGAAGCGCTACAACGAAACGCCCAAGGTCGGCTCGGTCGTGGGCTACGCGTCCCTCATGTCCATCGCCCAGGGCCTGAAGGCAGCGGGCGAAGTGGACACCGAAAAACTGGTCGACGCGTTTGCCGGCCTGAAGGTGGACACGCCCTATGGCCCCATCCAATACCGCAAGATCGACCACCAGTCGACCATGGGCGTGTACGTGGGCGTGACCGCGGTGGAAGACGGCAAGGGCATCATGAAGGACTTCGCCTATATCGACGGCGCACGCCTGCAGCCGCCTGACGAGCAAGTGCGCAAGATGCGTCCGGCGCACTGATGAGCCTGTCCGGGCTGCTGCTGCAACTGCTCAATGGGCTGGCGGACGCCAGCGCGCTGTTCCTGGTCGCCGCCGGCCTGTCGCTGATCTTCGGCGTCACGCGCGTGGTGAACTTCGCCCACGGCTCGTTCTACATGCTGGGCGTCTACCTGGCCTGGACCTTCACCAACTACTTCGGCGACGGCGCCGGCTATTGGGCCGGGCTGCTTCTGGCGGCGCTGGCCACGGGCCTTATCGGCGCGGCCGCCGAATGGCTGGTGCTGCGGCGCCTGTACCAGGCGCCTGAACTGTTCCAGCTGCTGGCGACCTTTGCACTGGTGCTCATCATCGGCGACGCCGCGCTGGCCATCTGGGGCCCCGAAGACCTGTTCGCAGCGCGCGCCCCCGGCCTGTCTGGCGCCGTGCAGATCCTGGGCCGGCGCTATCCCGAATACGACCTGCTGCTGATCGCCGCCGGCCCCGTGGTACTGGGCCTGCTTTGGCTGCTGCTGATGCGTACGCGCTGGGGCCGGTTGCTGCGGGCCGCGGCGGAAAATCGCAAGATGCTGGCCGCGCTGGGCGTGAATCAAGCCTGGCTGTTCACCTCGGCATTCACCCTGGGCGCGTTCCTGGCCGGCCTGGGCGGCGCGCTGGCCGCGCCGCGGGTACCCGCCACCCTGGGCCTGGACCTGGAGATCATCGCCAGCGCGTTCGTGGTGGTGGTGGTGGGCGGCCTGGGTTCGATTCCCGGCGCCTTCCTCGCCGCCTTGTTGATCTGCTCGGTCAAGGCATTGTTCGTGTTCCTGGGACAGGTGCAGATCGGCCCCTGGCTCTTCAATCTGTCCAAGCTCACGCTGCTGGCGGAATTCGCCGTGATGGCCGTGGTGCTGGTCGTGCGGCCCTGGGGTCTGCTGGGCAAACCGCCCGAGCCGGCATCCCACACCGCCGCCCCGGAGCGCCCCATCGCGCCGGCCGGCCGCGGCCTGCGGCTGGCCTATGGCGCGCTGTTGGCGCTCCTGGTACTGGCGCCGGTGGCGGCCGCTCACAGCCCCTATCTGGGCATCCTGCTGACCGAAATCCTGATCGCCGCGCTGTTTGCCGCCAGCCTGCATTTCCTCACCGGGCTGGCCGGCATGACCTCGTTTGGCCATGCCGCCTGGTTCGGCCTGGGCGCCTACGGCGCCGCGCTGCTCCTGAAGCTGGCGGCCGTGCCGATGGAAGCGGCGCTGCTGCTCGGCCCCTTCGCTGCGGCGCTCGGCGCCCTGCTGTTCGGCTGGTTCTGCGTGCGCCTGTCGGGCGTGTACCTGGCGATGCTGACCCTGGCGGTGGCGCAGATCCTCTGGGCGCTGGCCTATCAATGGGATGACGTGACGGGCGGCAGCAACGGCCTGATCGGGCTGTGGCCATCGGCCTGGCTCGCCCAGGGCCCCTGGTTCTATTACCTGACGCTGGCGCTGTGCGTCGCCGGCATCGCCTGGCTGCGCCGCCTGGCGTTCTCGCCGCTGGGCTATGCGCTGCGCGGCGTGCGCGATTCGGCCCTGCGCGCCGAGGCGCTGGGCATGGACACGCGGCGCGTGCAATGGGCGGGCTTCGTGGCCGCGTCTTTCGCCGCCGGCCTGGCGGGCTCGCTCTACGCATTTTCCAAGGGCAGCATCGCGCCCGACACGCTGGCCGTGAGCCGCTCCGTGGACGGACTGGTCATGGTGCTGCTGGGCGGGTTGCAGACGCTGGCCGGCCCGCTCGTTGGCGCTGCGTCCTACACCTGGCTGCAGGATGCCGCCGCGCGCAGCACCGAGTACTGGCACGCGGTGCTGGGGCTGGCCATCCTGGCCCTGGTCATGGCGTTTCCCGAGGGGCTGGCCGGCGCTGCCTCGCGCCTGGCCGCAAGCTGGAACAGGAGGCGCGCATGAACACCGCCCCCCTGCTGCGAGTCCGGGACCTGCGCAAATCATTCGGCGGCATCGACGCGCTGGCCGGCGTGTCCTTCACGCTGGAAGCGGGCCGGATGCTGGCGCTGATCGGCCCCAACGGCGCCGGCAAGTCCACCTGTTTCAACGCGCTGGGCGGCCAGCTGCGGCCCGACTCGGGCTCCGTCCTGCTGGACGGCCGCGAACTGGTAGGCCTGTCGGCAGGCAGGATCTGCCGGCTGGGCGTGGGACGCACCTTCCAGACCGCGGCCACCTTCCGCTCCATGACGGTGCGCGAGAACGTGCAGACTGCGCTGCTGTCGCGCGACCGGCTGCTGCTGAATCCGTGGCGCCGGGCCACCCGGCACGCGGCCGAGGAGGCCATGTCGCTGCTGTCCCAGGTGCAGATGGCGGACAAGGCGCAGGAGCATTGCGGCACGCTGGCCTACGGCGACGTCAAGCGGGTGGAGCTGGCGATGGCGCTGGCGCACCAGCCGCGCCTCTTGCTGATGGACGAACCCACGGCGGGCATGGCCACCAATGAACGCCATGCGCTGATGCGGCTGACGCGCACGCTGGCGGACACCCAGCGCATTGCGGTCCTGTTCACCGAGCACAGCCTGGATGTTGTGTTCAAGCACGCCGATCGCATCGCGGTGCTGGTGCGCGGCAGCCTGCTGGCCGAGGGCGAACCCGCAACGATCGCGGCCGACGAGCGGGTCCGCGCAGCCTATCTGGGCACGGAAGCGCCGCAGCCGGCCTGAGCCGGCCGCGCACGCGGCCTCAGTCGTTCCTCAGCCCGTTGGGCTGGCATTCCCAGAAGATCTTGGCCTGGCATCCCTCGCAAATGCCGCGGTCCAGCTTGGCGTAGATCGTATGCAGCGCCGTCGCCTTGTCGGGAAAGATATGGTCCTCGCCCAGCCGCTGCAGGAAACCCGTGCGACGCCACATGTCCAGCACTTCCGGCCGCGGGCGGTGGAAGTACAGATCGCCGCCCATGGCCCGCCTGGCGGCCAGTTCGTCTTCCCAGACCTGCGCGCCCGCCATGTCGATGAAATTCATGCTCTTGGCCATCACCAGCAGATGGCGCGGCGCGCCGGGCGCCGCGCGCAGCTCATGCAGGCGCTGCGCCACGTGCGTGGCGGCGCCGAAATAGACCGAGCCTTCCATGCGCAGCAGCTTCAGTTGCGGGCACTCCGGCAAGGCATCCCGCGCGTGCTCCAACACCACGAAGCGCCGCTCCAAGCCGCGCGAGTCGAAGCCCATGGTGCGCATCGCCGGCCGCGAGGTGCGGTGCAGGTAGACCATCAGCGACAACACCGTGCCCAGCAGGATCGCCACTTCCATGCGTATGGTGATGGTGGCGGCCAGCGTGGCGGCGGCGATGATCGCTTCGCCGCGCTGGGTGCGGATCAGTTGCCGCCAGCGCGGAATGTCGAACAGGGTCCAGGCCACCAGCAGCAGCAGCCCGGAAATCGCCGCGTGAGGAATCATGGCCAAAAGCGGCGCGGACAGGGCCACCAGCGCCACCAGCAGCAAGGCCGAGAACACGGACGCCAGCGGCGTCTTGGCGCCAGCCTCGTAGTTGGGAATGGACCTGTTGAGCGACCCGCAAGACAGGTAGCAGGAGAAAAAGCCGCCCACGATATTGGACAGCCCCTGCCCCACGAATTCGCGGTTGGCGTCGATGCGCTGGCCCGAACGCGTGGCCACGGCCTTGGCGATGGAGATGGATTGCGCCAGCGCCACGATGGTCAGCGCGAAGGCCACGCTCAGCAGTTCGGGCAAGGCGCGCCAATCGACGCTGGGAATATGGAAAGGCGGCCAAGGTTGGGCCAGCGCACCCAGCACTGACACCGGCGCGCCTTCGGTCAGCGCGTTGAAGCCCGCGGCCGCCAGCGCGCCCGCCGCCAGGCCCGCCAACATGTAGGGCTTGCGCTTGTCCAGACGCCGCACCAGCAGCGCCACGGCCAGGGTGGTCAGGGTCACCAGCAAGGCGCCCCAGTGCACCTGCGCCAGATTCGCGGCCAGGCTGGCCAGCAAGGCGCCCGCGCCGTGCGCGTCCGGCGACGGCATGCCCAGCGCGTCCTTCAGCGCATGCACGGCGATCAGCAGCGCCGCGCCGCTGGTGAAACCGAACAGCGCCGACGGCGAGATGAAGTGCGCCAGCGAGCCCAGCCTGAGCGTGCCCACCAGCCATTGCATCAGCCCGACCAGCACGGTCACGGCCAGCGCCAGCTGGATGTAGCCCTGGCTGCCGGCCACCGCCAGCGGCGTCAACACCGCATAGAGCGCCAACGAGTTGGCATTGGTCGGGCCCGACATGACATGGCGGCTGGACCCGAAGAGCGCCGCGACGATACAGGGAACGATGGCGGAATACAGGCCGTACTCGGGCGGCAGGCCCGCCAGCATGGCGAACGCCACGCCCTGCGGCAACACCAGCAAGGCGCCCAGCAAGCCCGCCGTCGCATCCGCGCGCAAGGTCCGCGCATTGACCTCGTCCACCCACGAGCCGAACAACCGGCGCGCGACGCTCATCCCCCCCTGCATCATTCTTTCTTGTCCCTCGGCATCTGCTTTCTGATTGGTTCCGCCTGCGGCGCACAGGGCGGGCGGCGGGTCGTCTAGCGTAATCGCTAGCGCCCCTCGCGCGCAACGCGTCCCGCTTACTTGAGGTAACGGCGCTCCAGCTCCCGCATATGGGCATCGCCCTGCAGCGCGATGATTTCCTTGACCGCCGGCAGCGCCGCATCCACCTGATGGATGCCGCCATCGCTGCGGATGCGGGCGAACACGTCCCGCATCGCCCCCACCGCGGCGCGGATGGCGTGATTGCCATAGATGACCAGGCCGACCTTGCCCAGCGCCTGGATATCGGCTTCGCGCAGTTGCGGATAGGCGGTGGGCACCAGCACCAGCGGCGCGCGGCCTTGCCATGCCGCGACGAACGACAGGATCTCGTCGGGCGTGTTCTGCTTGGAATGGATCAGGATGGCGTCCGCGCCCGCAGCTTCATACGCGCGCGCCCGGACCAAGGCTTCCTGCTCGCCGGCGCCCGCGATCAGCGCCTCGGTCCGGGCGATCACGCAGAAATCCGCATCGCGGCGGGCGCTGCAGGCGGCTTCGATCTTGCCCTGGAACTCCTCGATCCGCACCAGCTCCTGCCTGCCGGACGCGCGCAGACTCGTGTCCTTGGGAAAGGTCTTGTCTTCCATCACCACCGCCGACACACCCGCAGCTTCGTACTGCGGCACCATGTAGGAGACATTGATGGCATTGCCGAATCCGGTGTCGATGTCGGCAATCACGGGCACGTCCACCGCGGCGGCGATCGCCCGCATCATGTCCAGGTGCTGCGAGGGCGAGAGTATGTTGGCATCGGGCACGGCGTAGCTGGCCGACAGCTCGAAGCCGCTGCCCCAGATGGCGTCGAACCCGGCATCGGCCGCCAGCCTGGCGGACAGCGGGTTGTGCGCCGACATGGCGTGCATCAAGACGGGATCCTGCAATTTCTGGCGGAAACGGGCGTTTCTGGTCATGGCGGACACGTAGGCAAAAACCCGGCGCGCCGCGCGCCGGCTGCGGCCATCGTAGCGCCAATCCCCGCCTTGCCCGAAACGTCAGCCGGCCTCGCCGCCGCGTCGCGCCTTCATGGCCTGCCCGATCCCGGCCAGCGTATCGTCCGGGATCAGCCGCGCCGCCATCGGCAGCAGTTCGCTTTCCTCACGCTGGATATGCGCGGCGTAGGCATCGGAGAAATCCTGCACCTGGCTGGCGGGCAGCTCGGCCTGGCGGCCCGCCGCGATCTCGGCGAGCGCCTGGCGCAAGGGCTCCCAGCGCCGCGCCAACTGCCGGTGCTCGGCCATCAGGCCGTCCACCAGCGCATGCAGACAGACGGCGTCAGAGCCGGCCATGGATTCGATCAAGGCCGGAAACAGGTCCTCTTCCTCGTCCTCGTGATGGTGTGCGGCCGCGGTATCGAAGTAGCGCATGACGCTGGCCGCCGCGGTTTGAGCCGCGGCGTCGCTGCCATGCACCGGCAGGTGCGCGGCAAGACGCCCCAAGGTCGCGCACTGGCGGGAAATGCGGCCATGGCAGGCCGACAGCAAAGCCAAGGGATCATCCGCGCCCGGCGCCGGGGCCGGGCCTCCAGGAAAGCTCACCGCCATCGCACACCTCCGTTATCCGGCGTGGCCACGCCACCACAAGCGGATGGAATCCCACGCGCGTCCCGCGAATCCGGCCTCGGCCACCGGTTCCAGTGCCACCACCGGAAACTGCATGGCGGGCTTGCCGTCCACCAGCACACGCACCTCGCCCACTGCGGACTGGGCCGCGATCGGCGCAATCAGCGGATCCTGCGGTGTCCAGACCGGTTCGACCTTGGCGCCCGCAGGCACCGTCACGTAGGCATCGCGCGCGAATCCGGCCTTCAGGCTGTCCTGCTCGCCCTTCCATACCTCGGGCGTGGCGACCGCCTGGCCGCGCGCGTACAGCTTGATGGTATTGAACCCCTGAAAGCCCCACTCCAGCAACTCGCGGCTTTCCTGCGTGCGCAGCTTGTCCGACGCCGTGCCCACCACCACCGTGATCAGGCGGCGCTGGTCAGCGCCATTAGGACGCTGCGCGGTGGCGACGATGCAATAGCCGGCCGATTCGGTATGCCCGGTCTTCAGCCCGTCCACGCTGGGATCCAGCCACAGCAGGCGGTTGCGGTTCGGCTGCGTGATCTTGTTGTAGGTGAACTGCTTGGCCGAATCGTAGGTCCTGTAGAGCTGCGGATAATCGCGAATGAAACGCGTGGCCAGCATGGACAGGTCGCTGGCGGTGGAGTAGGTCCCCGGATCGGGCAAGCCGTGCGGGCTGGCGAAATGCGTGGCGTGCAGGCCGAGCCTGGCGGCGGTGTCGTTCATCCGCGCCACGAAGGCCTCGACGCTGCCCGACACGGCTTCGGCCAGCGCGATGGCCGCGTCGTTGCCCGACTGGATCATCAGGCCGCGCAGCAGATCGTCCACCGACACCTTCGAGCCCGGCTCCAGGAACATCTTCGAGCTGCCCGCCGGCACCTTCCAGGCGCGGGTCGACACCGTGACCATTTGCGCCGCGGACAGCTCTTTCTTGCTGAGCGCCTCGAACACGACATAGGCCGTCATGATCTTGGTCAGGGACGCGGGCTCGATCCGGGTCGTCGCCGCATGCGACGCGATCACCTGTCCGCTGGTCTCGTCCAGCAAGAGCCAGGCCTTGGCCGACAGGGCCGGCGCGGGCACCGTCTGCGCCACGGCGCCCGACATGCACGCGGCCGCGACGATCAGGCTCGCCGCCAACTTCTTCATCAACATATGACTGCTTCGCTTCCATGCTTGGTTTTTCCCGCGCGGGTCTCGCGCAGGGCACGCAATTGGAACATGCCCGGCGCAGTTGGTTCAGTGCCGCAGGCATCTGAAAAGATGCGCGATGAATGTCACGACATCTTGCTGGAGCCCTTCTACAAAGCACTTTCTGTGTCGAAAACAACAAACAAGGGCCAAAAACCCGCTAGAAAACCGCATTAATCGCCACTCTTCCGCTATCATCGGCCGCGTAGCGTCAAACGCCGATACCCGGCGCGCGCTGCTCCATGACCTCAACATACGGATTTTGACCATGGCCACGAAAGCAAAAGCTCCTGCCAAGAAAGTCACCAAGCCCGCCGCCAAGGCGCCCGCAAAGAAGGCAACTGCTGCCAAACCCGCTGTGAAGCCCGCTGCAAAGCCGGCCGTCAAGAAGGTCGTCGCCGCCAAGAAGGTCGCTGCTGCCCCCAAGGCCATCAAGGCCGCCCTGAACAAGACCCAGCTGATCGCCTACATCGTTGAGCAATCGGGCGTTGAAGCCAAGTCGGTCAAGGCCGTCCTGGCCAGCCTGGAAACCTCGGTGCTGGGCTCCGTGGACAAGAAGGGCGCTGGCGAATTCACGCTGCCCGGCCTGTTCAAGGTTGCCGTGCAGAAGGTTCCGGCCAAGGCCAAGCGCTTCGGCAAGGATCCGTTCACCGGTGAAGAGCGCTGGTTCCCCGCCAAGCCGGCTTCGGTCAAGGTGAAGGTTCGCCCGCTCAAGAAGCTGAAGGACGCCGCGCAGTAATTCGCGCGTAGTTCCGGTCAAGCCGGAAGGGCCCGCCTCGCAAGAGGCGGGCCCTTCTTTTTTGCCGCGGCCGGCCTGCACGACGCATAGGTCGGCTTTTTCCAATTTATCTTCATGTTAAGATACTTCACGTAAAAATAAATCCCATGCACCCATGAATGACCTCGTCGATCTGGTGATCTCCCAATGGACCGCCGAATGTCCCGCCCAGGACTTCGCCGCCATGTCCGTCGTCACCCGTGTGTTCCGTCTGAACGCGCTGGCCGCGCGCAACGTGAACCGCAGCTTCCGCAACTACGACCTGCACCAGGGCGAATTCGACGTGCTGGCCACGCTGTACCGCAGCGGCTCGCCCTACGCGCTGAATCCGCAGAAGCTGGTGGAGGCCCTGCTGTTGACCTCCGGCGCCATGACCAACCGGCTCGACCGCCTGGAGCAGGCCGGCCTGCTCACGCGCAGCCCCAATCCGGAAGACCGGCGCGGCGTCATCGTGTCGCTCACGGCCGAAGGCTTGCGCACCATCAAGCTGGTGCTGAAGGACTACCTGAAGGACCTCAATGAACTGCTTGAACCGCTGTCCGCAGCCGAGCGCAAGCAACTGGCCGGCCTCCTCAGGAAGCTGCTGATCAAGCAGGACCAGGAAACGCCTGGCGGCATCGGCGCCTGAGCCGAGCCCTCTTCCGCAGCCATCATCCCCGATCCCGATCCATGACTTCCGCTACCCAGTCCTCCCAGACGCCGGTCCTGACCGCACCCATCCTCCTGCTGATGTCGGTCGCGACCGGCCTCGCCGTCGCCAGCAACTATTACGCGCAGCCGCTGCTGCATACGATCAGCGAGCAATTCTCGCTGTCCAGCGCCACGGCGGGCAGCATCGTCACCACCGCGCAGCTGAGCTATGCGGTGGGCCTGATGCTGCTCGTGCCCCTGGGCGACATGTTCGAACGGCGCAGCCTGATCGTGCTGATGAACCTGCTGTCCTCGGGTGGCCTGCTGATTTCCGCCTTCGCCCCCAATATCGGCGTGCTGATCCTGGGTACGGCGCTGACGGGCATGCTGTCCGTGGTGGCCCAGATCCTGGTGCCTTTCGCCGCGACGCTGGCCGCGCCGCATGAGCGGGGCAAGGCCGTGGGCACGGTCATGAGCGGACTGCTGCTGGGTATCCTGCTGGCCCGCACCGTCGCCGGCGCGCTCGCCGACCTGGGTAGCTGGCGCACCGTGTACTGGGTGGCGGCCATCCTGATGCTGATCATGTCCGCGGCCCTGTGGCGCCTGCTGCCGCGCCACCAGAGTCCGGCCGGGCTGAGCTACCCGCGCCTGCTGGGCTCCATCCTGCGCATGTTCGTCGAGGAACCGCTGTTCCGCGCCCGCTCGCTGCTGGGCGGCCTGCTGTTCGCCGCCTTCAGCATGCTGTGGACGCCGCTGACCTTCCTGCTGGCCAGCCCTCCCTATCAATACAGCAACACCACCATCGGCCTGTTCGGCCTGGCGGGCGCCGCAGGGGCCTACGCCGCCAACCGCTTCGGCCGCCTTGCCGACCGCGGCCTGGGCAACCTCGCCACCCGCGTCGGACTGCTGTTGCTGCTGGGTTCCTGGGGACTGATCGCCTTCGGCCAGGTGTCGGTGCTGGCCCTGCTGGTGGGCATCCTGGTGCAGGATCTCGCGATCCAGGGCGTGCACGTCACCAACAGCAGCGCCCTCTACCGCCTGCGCCCCGAAGCGCGCAGCCGGCTGACGGCCGGCTACATGACCAGCTACTTCATCGGCGGCGCATCCGGTTCGCTGGTATCGTCCTGGCTGTACGCCCATTTTGGCTGGCCCGGCGTGGTCACGGCGGGCGCCGTCCTCGGGGTGATTACGCTGGCTTATGGCGCCCTGGCGCCCAGCGCGCGCATCCCCGAAACGGCTCCGTCCCCTGCCCGCGCCTAGCACCTCCTATAATCAGGGGTTTTGGCCGCCTCCGCGCCCGCGCGGCGAGGCGGCTCACCCTTTTTTTGCCATCGTGCACGAGCCCATGCAGGAACGTTACCTCCCCAATACCGTCGAAGCAGCCGCCCACCAAGACTGGCAGGCGCGCGACGTCTACCTGGTCCACGAACACGCCAAGAACGCCGACGGCTCCGAAAAGCCGAAGTTCTACGCCTGCTCCATGCTGCCCTACCCCAGCGGCAAGCTGCACATGGGCCACGTGCGCAACTACACCATCAACGACATGATGGCCCGTCAGCTGCGCATGCGCGGCTACAACGTTCTGATGCCCATGGGCTGGGACGCCTTCGGCATGCCGGCGGAAAACGCCGCCATCAAGTCCAAGGTGCCGCCGGCGAAGTGGACGTACGACAACATCGCCTACATGAAGAAGCAGATGAAGGCGATGGGCCTGGCGATCGACTGGTCGCGCGAAATGTGCGCCTGCGATCCCCAGTACTACAAGTGGAACCAGTGGCTGTTCCTCAAGATGCTGGAAAAGGGCGTCGCCTACCGCAAGACCCAGGTCGTCAACTGGGACCCGGTGGACCAGACCGTGCTGGCCAATGAACAGGTCATCGACGGCCGCGGCTGGCGCTCGGGCGCGCTGGTCGAAAAGCGCGAGATCCCCGGCTACTACCTGCGCATCACCGATTACGCCGACGAACTGCTGGGCGCCGTCCAGAACGACCTGCCCGGCTGGCCCGAGCGCGTGCGCCTGATGCAGGAAAACTGGATCGGCAAGTCCGAGGGCCTGCGCTTCGCTTTCCCGCACAAGATCGCCGGCCAGGACGGCCAGCTGATCCAGGACGGCAAGCTGTACGTCTTCACCACCCGCGCCGACACCATCATGGGCGTGACCTTCTGCGCCGTGGCGCCGGAACACCCCCTGGCCACGCAGGCCGCGCTCTCCAATCCGCAACTGGCCGCGTTCATCGAACAATGCAAGCTGGGCGGCACGACCGAGGCCGAAATGGCCACGCGCGAAAAGGAAGGCATGCCCACGGGCCTGTACGTCACGCACCCGGTCACGGGCGCCGAAGTTCAGGTCTGGGTCGGCAACTACGTGCTCATGACCTACGGCGACGGCGCCGTGATGGGCGTGCCGGCGCATGACGAGCGCGATTTCGCCTTCGCCAAGAAATATGACCTGCCCATCGTGCAGGTCGTGGACGTGGCCGGCAAGGAATACTCCACCAATGCCTGGCAGGAGTGGTACGGCGACAAGCAAGCCGGACGCACCATCAATTCGGGCAAGTACGACGGCCTCTCCCACAAGGAAGCGGTCGACGCCATCGCCGTCGACCTGGGCGCGCAAGGCCTGGGCGAAAAGCAGACCACCTGGCGCCTGCGCGACTGGGGCATCTCGCGCCAGCGCTATTGGGGCACCCCCATCCCCATCATCCACTGCGCGGATTGCGGCCCGGTCCCGGTTCCGGAAAAAGACCTGCCGGTGGTCCTGCCCGACGACCTCATCCCGGACGGCAGCGGCAATCCGCTGGCCAAGAACGAGGCGTTCCTGTCCTGCTCCTGCCCCAAGTGCGGCAAGCCGGCGCGCCGTGAAACGGACACGATGGACACCTTCGTGGACTCGTCCTGGTACTTCATGCGCTACACCTCGCCGGGCAACGATAACGCCATGGTCGACGCGCGCAACGACTACTGGATGCCGATGGACCAGTACATCGGCGGCATCGAACACGCGGTGCTCCACCTGCTGTACGCCCGCTTCTGGACCAAGGTCATGCGCGACATGGGCTTGCTCAACTTCGACGAGCCCTTCACCAAGCTGCTGTGCCAGGGCATGGTGCTGAACCATATCTACTCGCGCAAGACGCCGCAGGGCGGCATCGAATACTTCTGGCCAGAAGACGTCGAAAACGTCTACGACGACCGCGGCGCCATCGTCGGCGCCAAGCTGAAGTCGGACGGCTCCGCCATCAACTACGGCGGCGTGGGCACGATGTCCAAGTCCAAGAACAACGGCGTCGACCCGCAATCGCTGATCGACACGCTGGGCGCGGACACGGCCCGCCTGTTCGTCATGTTCGCCAGCCCGCCGGAACAGACCCTCGAATGGTCGGACTCTGGCGTCGAAGGCTCCAACCGCTTCCTGCGCCGCCTCTGGTCCATCAGCTACGGCCAGCGCGAGGCCATCGCGCGCGGCCTGGCCCATGGCGCAGACTGGGCGCAGGCACCGGCCCCGGTCAAGGATCTGCGCCGCGAGGTCTACGGCCTGCTCAAGCAAGCCGACTACGACTACCAGCGCATCCAGTACAACACCGTCGTGTCGGCGTGCATGAAGATGCTCAACGCCATCGACGACGCCAAGCTGCCCGAAGGCGCAGCCGCGGACGCCGCCTACGCCGAAACGCTGGGCGTGCTGCTGCGCGTGCTGTATCCCGTGGTGCCGCACATCACCTGGCACCTGTGGCGCGACCTGGGCTACGCCCACGAGCTGGGCGACCTGCTCGACGCGCCTTGGCCGCACGTGGACGAGGCGGCGCTGGTCGCCGACGAGATCGAGCTGATGCTCCAGGTCAACGGCAAGCTGCGCGGCTCCATCCGCGTGGCCGCCAAGGCCGCCAAGGAAGACATCGAAAAGCTCGCGGCATCCCAGGAAGAGGTCGCCCGCTTCCTGGAAGGCCGTCCGCCCAAGCGCGTCATCGTGGTTCCGGGCAAACTGGTCAACGTCGTAGGCTGATGAGGTCAAGCATGTACTTCGCCGGGCAACAAACGCACTCCCCCCGCCAGTCCTGGCTGCTGCGCGGCGCCTGCCTGGCGCTGTTCATGCTGCTCTCCGCTTGCGGCTTCGCCTTGCGTGGCGTCACGCCGATGCCGTTCGATACGCTGTATGTCGGCATTTCCGACACCACGCAGTTCGGCGCCGACGTGCGCCGCGCGCTGCGCGCGGCCTCGCCGAACACCAAGCTCGTGTCGACCCCCAAGGAGGCGCAAGCCATCCTGCAGCAGGTCGCCGACACTCGCACCCTGCGAGAGGTGTCGCTGAACGCCCAGGGCCGTGTCGAGGAATACGAACTCGGCATCAACTACACGTTCCGCCTCATCGATGCCAAGGGCCGCGCCCTGATCCCGGACACCACGCTGTCGATCTACCGCGAAATGCCCTATGACGACCAGGTGGTGCAAGCCAAGCAAGGCCAGATCGAAACGTTGTACCGGGCCATGCAGCGCGACCTGGTGTCCCGCCTGCTGCGCCGCATGACCGCGCCGGAAGTGCGCCATGCATTCGAGAATGCCGAAGAGCGCGCGGAAGACGGCGAGACCCCGCTGTACGACCCGACCACGCCGGAACAAAAGCGCACGCCCGCGCCGTGGCAGACGCCGTCCACCACCGATCCGGCCATCCTGCGTTAAATGGCACAGCCCCTGGACGCGGATCGCCTGGCCGAGCACCTGCAGCGGCCAGGCAACCGCCTGGCGCCGCTCTACACGGTGTCCGGCGACGAACCCCTGCTCGTGACCGAGGCCGTGGACGCGCTGCGCGCCGCGGCCCGTAACGCGGGCTACACCGACCGCCTGTCCATGGTCATGGACGCGCGCAGCGACTGGAGCTCGGTCACCGCCGCCACACAAAGCGTGTCGCTGTTCGGCGACCGCCGCATCCTTGAAATCAAGATCCCGACGGGCAAGCCTGGCAAGTCCGGCGCCGACACCCTGGCCAAGCTGGCCGAACAGGCCGAGAAGCAGGCGGATCCGGACACGCTCGTGCTGATCGCCCTGCCGCGCCTGGACAAGGCCACCCGCGAAAGCCGCTGGGTGCAGGCCCTAAGCCGCGGCGGCATGATGGTCGACATCGCCAACATCGAACGCGGCCGCCTGCCCGCCTGGGTCGGCATGCGGCTGGCGCGCCAGAACCAGCGCGCCGACGGCGCCACCCTGCAATGGATGGCCGACAAGGTGGAAGGCAATCTGCTGGCCGCCCACCAGGAAATCCAGAAGCTGGGCCTGCTCTACCCCGAAGGCCAGCTGGCCGCGGAGGACGTGGAGCGCGCGGTGCTGAACGTGGCGCGCTATGACGTCTTCGGCCTGCGCGACGCCATGCTCGCCGGCGACACCGGCCGCACCATCCGCATGATCGACGGCCTGCGCGCCGAAGGCGAAGCGCTGCCGCTGGTGCTATGGGCGGTCGGCGAGGAAATCCGCCTGCTGGCCCGCATCGCCGAAGCGCGCGCCCTTGGCCAGGACGTCAACGGCCTGATGCGCCGCCTGCGCATTTTCGGCGCGCACGAGCGGCTGGCGTTGCAGGCGCTGAACCGGGTGCAGCCGAACGTGTGGCCGGCCGCCGTGCAGCATGCCCATGAGGTCGATCGCCTGATCAAGGGCCTGTCGGTGCCAGGACGCCTGTCCGATCCCTGGGAAGAAATGACGCGGCTCGCGCTGCGTGTCGCCGCCGCCGGCGGACGACCGTGAAGGCGGCATAGCCGCCGCCTTCGCCTCCCGCGCCAGCCCATGCGCTGGCATTCGCCCGGCCTCGCGGCCGGATATACACTGAATCTCCAGGTGGCGTCCGCGCCGCCCCATCCTCATGATCGACGCTGCCATGTCCACGTCCTCCATCGAACAAGCCATGCTCACCCTGGGCGAAAACGCCCGCCGCGCCTCGCGCGCCATGATGCGCGCCACCGGCGCCGCCAAGAACCAGGCGCTGCTCGCCATGGCCGACGCCCTGGCCGCCAGCCACGACGAACTCAAGGCCGCCAACGAAAAAGACCTGGCCGCAGCGCGCAGCAACGGCCTGGAGCCGGCGCTGCTAGACCGCCTGACCCTGTCGGACAAGACACTGGCGCACATGGCCGAGGGCCTGCGCCAGATCGCCGCCCTGCCTGATCCCATCGGCAGCATCACCGCCACCAGCGTACGCCCCAACGGCATGCGCGTGGCGCAGATGCGCGTGCCGCTGGGCGTGATCGGCATCATCTACGAATCCCGCCCCAACGTGACCATCGACGCGGCCGCGCTGTGCCTGAAGTCCGGCAACGCCGCCATCCTGCGCGGCGGTAGCGAAGCCCTGCATTCCAACATCGCGCTGGGCCGCATCGTGCAGACCGGCCTGGCCGCCGCAGGGCTGCCGCAGGACGCGGTGCAGGTCGTCGCCACGGCCGACCGCGCCGCCGTCGGCAAGCTCATCACCATGACCGAGCACATCGACGTCATCGTGCCGCGCGGCGGCAAGGGGCTGATCGCCCGCCTGTCGCAAGAGGCGCGCGTGCCGCTCATCAAGCACCTGGACGGCAACTGCCACGTCTATATCGACGCGGCGGCCGATCCGGACAAGGCGCACGCCATCGCCTTCAATGCCAAGACCTACCGCTACGGCATCTGCGGCGCCATGGAAACGCTGCTGGTCGACGCGGTCGCCGCCGTTTCCATCCTGCCCAGCCTGGCCGCGGCCCTCACCGAGCACGGCGTCGAATTGCGCGGCTGCCCCCGCACGCTGGCCTTGCTGCCCCACACCAAACCGGCCACGGAAGAAGACTGGGCCACGGAGTACCTGGGTCCCATCCTGGCGGTGCGCATCGTCGACACGCTGGACGACGCCATCGAGCACATCGCGCGCTGGGGCTCGGGCCATACCGACGCCATCGTCACCGAGGACCTGTCCGCCGCACAGCGCTTCCAGCGCGAGGTCGACTCCAGCTCGGTGTACGTCAACCTGCCGACCTGCTTTGCGGACGGTTTCGAATACGGCCTGGGCGCCGAGATCGGCATCTCGACGAACCGCCTGCACGCGCGCGGCCCGGTCGGCCTGGAAGGCCTGACCACGCTGAAGTGGGTGCTCAGCGGCGAAGGCCAGGTGCGCGGCTGATCCCGAGCCTCCGACTGCACGCAGACTGACGCGGCCCTGAACACGGGGCCGCGGCAAGCCTTCTACAATACGGCCAGCAGTTTTCCGCAGGCATTCTTTTCATCCGAACGCGGCGCGCCGCGTCTTCCTGAGATCCCCATGTACTCACCCGCGATGGCCATGGCCTTCAGCCTCTTCCTGCTGTGCTTCATCACATGCACGCTCAGCGGCGTCGTGCTGTTCTTCAAGAGCAAGCAGATCAACGCCAAATTGAAGCACCCGTACCTGCAGCACCGTCAATTCAATCAGTATCCGCTTGCGATCCAGGCATCCATCATGCTGGATTACTTTTTCCGCCTGATGTTTCCCGGCACGCGCTTCTGGCTGATCGGCAACGCCAACGACCTGCTCTCCCACGTCGATCCGAAGAAGACGCCGCTATCGCTGAAATGGCCGATCGTCGGCTTCTGGGGTTCGTGCTGGCTCGGCCTGATCGCCATGATCGTGCTCTGGATCATGCTGTTCCTGGGAGCTTGAACCCATGCAGATCAGAATCGAAGACTATCCCGGCAGCCTCGAAGCGGCCCGCTATCTGGTCGCCGCGCGCGAGTCCGGCATCGCCGGCCCGCGCCTGCCCGCCGACTGCCGTCCCCAATCGCTGAACCAGGCCTTCGCCGTGCAGCAACGCACCGCGCAGCTGCTGCTCGAGAAGCATCAGGACGACATCGGCGCCTGGAAGAGCGCCTTGCCCACGCCCGAGAAAAGCGTGGTCGCGCCGATCTATGCCTCGACCATCGCGTACGCCGAAGCCGGCCCTGTTGCGGCCCGGACCCAGACCGTGCGCATCGAACCCGAGATCGCGTTCGAAATTGCCCGGGATCTGCCCGCGCGCCCCGAGCCCTACACCGAGTCCGAAGTGGACGCGGCCATCGGCGGCGCGCGCCTGGCCTTGGAAGTACTGGGCTGCCGTTATGCGGCTCCGGAACATGCCAGCCTGCCGGAACTCCTGGCCGACCATATGTTCAACCAGGGGCTGGTACTGGGTCCGCGCATCGCATCCCCGCACGATGCCCCCGGCGCCTTGAGCATCACGCTGTCCGTGGACGGGGTTGAAACCGAGCAGCACGCGGGCATCCACCCGAACGATCGTCCCAAGGCCGGGCTCTACTGGCTGGCCAATTTCCTGCGCGAACAAGGTCTGGGACTACGCGCCGGCCAGCACGTCATCACCGGCTCCTATGCCGGCTTCCTGGACGTGCCCGCCAACCGCGATCTCGAACTCGCCTACGGCGACCTCGGCGTCCTGCGCCTGCACTTCAGCAAGCCCTAGCCCGGCCGCACACAGAACTTCCGTCCCCTGCCCGCCTGGTCCGCCCTTGCGGACTAGCGGGCCGCGGGCTGCGCGATCTCGATGGGCGCTGCGCCCGCCTCGATGATTTCCCCCACATCCAGACACAGGTCCTCGCGGTAGCGTCCCGCCAGCACCTGCACGCCCACCGGGCTCGCGCCTGCCTCGCTCATCGCGCTGCCCATCGCCACCGACAGGCCTGGCAAACCCATGAACGGCACGCCGATCTGCGTCATCTGCGCGCGCCAGACGCGCGCGTAGGCGGCATCGCCTTGCAGATCGAGCTTGTCAGGGAACGGCAGCTCGGCCGACACGGGCAGCAACAGCACGGGATACTCGGCGAAGAACAACTCCCACAGGCGCGTCAGCGTAGCCCGCCGCGTCAGCGTGGCGGAAAAACTCGCAAGGTCGGCCCCCGCCGCCTTGTCGCGCTGGCCAGCCAGCGCCACCAGAGCTCCGCGGTCGCCTTCTTTTTCCGCGGCTGCCACCATGGCGTCGTAGCCATCGGCCAGCCACATGCGGATCTGCAGGTCCGCCGCCTCCTGCATCGGCGGCACGGCATCCAGCGTATCCACCGTCCAGCCTGCCTCGCTGAGCCGGCGGGCGGCTTCCTGCAAGGCCTTGACCACGGCGGGCTGGGTGTCCATGCCGTCCGGATTCAGGCACAGCGCGGCCCGGCGCGGCGTCTCGGCCCCGACCAGGGGAGCGGGCACCCACCAAGGATCGCGCACATCCCGCGCCGCCAGCGCGGCCAGGCCCAGTCTTAGATCTGCGATGCTGCGCCCCAGCGGGCCGGACACCGCGGTCAACTGTCCCCCGATCGAGCGTTCCGGCAGCGCCGCGTTGTACGCCGCCACGCGCCCCAGCGACGGCCGCAGGCCATGCACGCCGCAGGCATAGGCTGGATAGCGGATGGAGCCGGCGATATCCGTGCCATGCGCCAGATGGCCGATGCCAGCCGCCACCGCGGCAGCCGCGCCGCCCGACGAGCCGCCGGGCGTCAGCGCCGGATTGCGCGGGTTCAAGGTATCGCCATGCAGCGCATTGCCGGTGAACCAGCGCAAGGAAAACGCGGGCGTGTTGGTGCGGCCCAGGATCACGGCGCCCGCGCGCAACAGATTGTCCACGACCGGGCTGTTCTCCGCCGCGATCACATCCTTCTGCAGGTTCACGCCATTGGTCGTGGCGTAACCCGCCTGGTCCACGTTGATTTTCACGGTAACGGGCACGCCGGCCAAGGGCCCCGGGTCTTCGCCGCGCGCAAGCATCGCATCCACTTGCGCCGCTTGGGCCAGCACATCGTCCGGGCGGTGGTCCACCACGGCATTGATCGCGGGATTGACGGCATCCAGCCGGTCCAGCGCGCTTTGCGCGGCCTCGCGGGCGGACACCTCGCGCTTGCGGATGCGGGCGGCAAGCTCAACTGCGGACAAACGCCAAAGATCGGACACGCGCGACTCCTGAATCATGGTTGCATGGAAGATCAGGCAAACCTTAGCGCCTGCCGCGCCTGCCCACAAGCCGCCGCCGGCCCGGAACGCTACTCGTCCTCCTCGAAGACCTCGACTATCGCGTCGGCCACGGCGCGCACGCGCGCCGTGCGGTTCAGGTCGCCGTGCATCACCAACCACAAATCGTAGGGTTCGCTGCGCGTCGGCCAGATACGTACCAGCTCGGGATACCCCGGCGCCATGTGCGTGGGCACCTCGCCGATGCCCAGCCCGGCCGCGACCGCCTCGAGGATCATCAGGCCGGAGTTCAGCTCCACGCCGATGCGGCCGTTGCCCGTGGGCTCGCCGCAAAACGTGTCGGACCAGCCCGGCAGCACCGCTTGCTGGTACGTCACCAGCGTGTGCCCCGCGAACGCAGTGCCCGGCCGCGGCTCGCCATGCGCAGCCAGGTAGGCGCGCGAAGCGTACAGCCCGACCTCCTTGCGCGTCAGGTGCCGGTGTATCAAATCGGGGTTGTCCGGCTTGATGTTCCGTATCGCCAGGTCAGCCTCGCGGCGCGTCAGGTTGCTGATCTGGATGGCCGTGGACAGCACCACGCGGATGTCGGGGTGCTGGGCATGCACGCGCCGCACCGCTTCCATGATGTAGTAGCTGGCCACGGTTTCCGAGGTCGCCACGCGCACCACGCCGGACAGGCGATGATCCAGCCCCTGCATCTGGCGCTGCAATTGGTCCGCCGCCTGCTCCATGCGCTCCGCGGCCGCGAACGCCAGTTCGCCGGCCGCCGTGGGCACGTATCCACCCGGCGTGCGCAGGAACAGCCGCGCGTCCAGCGAGGACTCCAGCGCCGCCAGCCTGCGCCCGGCGGTTGCCTGGTCGATCTGCAGCAGCGCGGCGGCGCCCCGCAGGGTTCCCACCCGGTAGATGGCCAGGAAGATCCTGGCGTTGTCCCAGTCCATCGCGTTCGCCCTAAGGATGCATTTTTGCATCACTATAAAGCAATTATTCGGCTTTTTTGCATCAAAGCAGAGGTCTAAGCTTCAGTCCTCGACAGCCTCGCCACACCATCAGCCATGAGTTCCGCCTGCCCCAACCTCACCGCGCCCTCGCTGGCCGCCAAACCCGCCGCGGCCGGCCTGCTGCCGCTAGTCACGCTGGCCATCGGCTTCGTCATGGCGATGCTGGACGTCACCGTCGTCAACGTCGCCCTGCCCAGCATCGCAGTGCAGTTCACCGTTCCCCTGACGGATCTGGTCTGGATCGTGGACGGCTACACCCTCACTTTCGCGGCGCTGCTGTTGGTGGCAGGAGCGCTGGCCGACCGCTATGGCGCCAAGACGATCTACCTGGCCGGTTTGGGCGTCTTTACCCTGGCGTCCCTGCTCTGCGGCCTGGCGCCCAACGCGGACATGCTGATCCTGGCCCGCATGCTGCAGGGGCTGGGCGCGGCCCTGTTCATGCCGAGTTCCCTCAGCCTGCTGACCCATGCCTACGACGACGATCAGGTGCGCAACCGCATGCTGGCCGCCTGGTCCGCGATCGTGGCGGTGGCAGGCGCTGCCGGCCCGCTCCTGGGCGGCGTGCTGATCCACCAATTTGGCTGGCGCGGGATCTTCCTCATCAATATCCCGCTGGGATTGGCCGGATTGTGGCTGGCGCGACGCCGCATCCAGGCGGTTGCGCGCCGCCCGCGCGCCCTCAATCCGCTGAGCCACCTGCTGGGCGTGATCGCCTTGTCCTCGCTGTGCTTCGTGCTGATCCAGGGCAACGCCTACGGCTGGTCCTCCAACCTCATACTGGGCACGGTGGTCCTCTGCGCGGCCGCCGCCCTGCTGCTGGTGCGGCGCGAGTGCCGCCATGCCGACCCCATCATCCCGCGCGCCCTGTTCGCCACCGCGCACTTCGCGGCAGCCAACGGCGTCGGCTTTCTGATCAATCTGGCAGCCTACGGCCAGCTCTTCCTGCTCAGCCTGTTCCTGCAGCATGCACGCGGCGCGGACGCATTGGAGACCGGCCTGCAGCTGGTGCCCATGCTGGCCGTGTTCTCCTTGGGCAATCTATTGTCCAGCCGGGTATCGGCGCGCTGGAACGTGCCAGCGGCGCTGCTGGGCGGGGTATCGTTGGCCGCTGCCATGAGCGCCGCGGGAATCGTCATGTTCTCGCCGGACATGGCCTACTGGCCGTTCGCCGTCATCGTCGCAGTGGCCAATCTGGGCGTGGGCGTCGCCGTTCCCGCCATGACCAGCGTGGTCATGCAGGTCTCGGGCAAGAGCCACGCCAACAGCGCCGCCGCCGCCCTGAATGCCAACCGCCAATCCGGCGCGCTGGTAGGCGTCGCGTTGATGGGCACCATCCTGCATTTGCTGCCGCAATGGAGCGCCAGCCTGCCCGCGGCCTACATCGTCATCACCTCAGGCTATCTGCTCGCTGCCGTGCTTGCATGGCGCTACCTGCAACGCGCGCGCAATGCCTGAACGCGGGCAAGGCTGCGGCCTTCACAGGCCATGAAGGCCGCAGCGCTCAAACGTTCGCGGCGGGGAGTATCGCCACGCCACGCCCCGCGAAAAATTCGTCGAAGACGGCCAGCGGCAATTCGACATCGGCCTGCGTGCCGGGCTCCCCCGAAGGATTGTGGAAGGTCACCGAGTCCGGCGTTGCGCGAGTCACCAGCACCAGGTGCCCGCCCTTCCTGGGCGGTTGCCGCTCGGGCCAGCGTATCCAGGGATGCACCGACGCCATGAAATAGGCGGCTTGGGACATCAATCCAGGCAGTTCGTCCGCGCGCAGATCGACATGCACGCGCGCCGCCAGGCCGAATGCCTCGTCCACGTAGCGCACGAACGGCGCGTAGATCATGCCCTTGATCTGTTCGCCTTCCACCGTATAGGCGCCGTAAGCCAAGCTGCCCCGCGCCAGCTCCAACGTCGGATACTGCCGCCCGTCGCGGGCCGCCAGCACCATCTTCAGGCAGGCCATGCCGCAGACGTGGCTGGCCCAGCGCGCGTACTCATCCACGTCGCGCGCGCCCGAGCCGCGCCAGGCCGGGTCATCGGCCAGGGCCAGCGTGCCCTGGATGATTTCGCTGGCCCGATGCGCCGACTCCCACTGGCAAAAATACGGCACGGCGGATCGGGAGGCTGGCGTCGCGTTCATGCAGGACTCCTGGATTCTGGAGGTCAAAGGGAGCCGCTATCTTGCCCGCGCGGCATGCGCGTGGCAACGGGCCGGCGTTTGCTTCACAATGCTCCTATCCGTGCTCACAGGAGACCCGCATGTCCAGCCCTGCCACGTCCAACCCGCCCGCCATCCGCCGCGTCGCCGTCGTCGGCGCCGGCACCATAGGCGCCAGTTGGGCTGCGTTGTTCCTCGCCCGCGGCCTTGAGGTCGTCGTCAGCGATCCCGCCGCCGACGCCGAAACGCTGACGCGCGCCCGCGTACAGGCAGCATGGCCCGTGCTGGCGGAACTTGGACACGTGCTGCCCGGCGCCTCCGCTGATGCGCTGCGCTTCGAGCCTGACCTGGAGGCCGCGCTGGCCGGCGCGGACTTCGTGCAGGAAAACGCGCCCGAGCGCGAAGACTTCAAGACTGCCCTCTTTGCGCGCATGGACGCCGTGCTGCCGCCGCAGGTCATCGTCGCGTCCAGCTCCTCCGGCCTCATCATGAGCCGCCTGCAATCGCAGTGCCGCCATGCCTCGCGCTTTGTCATCGGGCATCCGTTCAATCCGCCGCACCTGATTCCGCTGGTCGAAGTGGTCGGCGGCGAACAAACCTCGGCCGACACCATCGATCGTTGCATCGCCTTCTACCGCAGCCTGGGCAAGTACCCCATCCGCTTGAACAAGGAAGTCCCCGGCCACATCGCCAACCGGCTGCAGGCTGCGCTATGGCGCGAAGCCATACACCTGGCGGCCGAAAACGTCGCCAGCGTGGCCGATATCGACGCCGCCGTGTCGCAAGGCCCGGGCCTGCGCTGGGCGCTGTTCGGCCCGCACATGACCTTCAACCTGGGCGGCGGCGCGGGCGGGCTGGCCAATTTCATGGACCACTTGCTGGGCCCAGTCCAGACCTGGTGGGACGATCTCGGCGCGCCGGAAGTCACCCCCGAACTGCAACAGCGCCTGATCGCGGGCGTCAACGCCGAAGCAGGCGAGCGCAGCATCGCCGACCTGGTCCAGGAGCGCGATGCGCAACTCACCGCACTGCTGAAAGCACTGCAGCGCTGAAACGGCGGCTGCCCGCAGCGGGCTGGAATGCGCCATATCCCTCAATACCGGCCGGCCACTGCGCCTGCCCTCTGCCATAGCAGGATTGCTCCATATGATTTCCGTAACACATGACAGCGCCCTTTCCCGCTACACCGCCACCGTCGATGGCGTCCTGTGCGTGCTCGACTACCAGTTGCAAGGCAGCACCATGGCAATCACGCACACCGGCGTGCCCAGCCAGGTGGGCGGACGCGGCATCGCCGCTGCGCTGACCAAATATGCGCTGGACGACGCCCGCGCCCGGGGTTGGAAAGTGCGGCCCTTGTGCTCCTACGCCGACGCCTACATTCGCCGCCACCCTGAGTACAGCGATCTGCTGGCCTGAACCCTGTCGGCATTTCGCACCGTGACCAAGCAATCCAAGCTCCCTTCCACAGCCTGTCCCTGCGGCGGTCCCAAGCCCTATTCCGAATGCTGCGGGCGCTGGCACGAAGGCCCGCAAGCCATGCAAGCGCCCACCGCCGAGGCGCTGATGCGCTCGCGCTACAGCGCCTTCGTGCTGGACAACCTGCCCTATCTGTTGGCGACCTGGCACCCCAGCACCCGTCCCAGCGCGCTCGAGCCCAATCCGCCCGGCCTGAAATGGCTGGGTCTGGCGATCAAGCAGACACGCAGCCAAGACCCCGAGCACGCCACGGTGGAATTCGTCGCCCGCAGCCGCCAGGCCGGCCGCGCCCACCGCCTGCACGAACTCAGCCGCTTCGTGCGCGAAGACGGCCAGTGGTTCTATGTGGATGGCGACCTGTACTGATCCTGGTCCGGCAGTTCCGCACCAGGCCTAACAAACCCAGACATCAGAAAAGGCAGACATGAACCAGGATCCTCGCCACGCCGAAGCGCTATTTCACGCAGAACCTGTCGCGGCACTGCGCGCCGACCTTGCGCTCGCATTACGGGCGGCAGCCGCGCATGGTCTGGGCGAAGGCGTCTGCAATCACTTCAGCGTGGCCCTGCCCGGCGACTCGGAGCATTTCCTCCTCAATCCCCGCGGATTGATGTGGCATGAGGTACAAGCGGACGACATCGTGCTGATCGATGCCCAAGGCAACAAGCTCGCCGGCCGGCATGCAGTCGAGCCCACGGCCATGTTCATCCATGCCGCCATCCACCGCATCGCCGGCAAGGCCTGTGTGCTGCACACGCACATGCCCTACGCCACGGCCTTGACCCTTACCTCGGATCGCGCGCTCGACACCACGCTGTCGCAAAACGCCATGCGCTTTCACGGCCGCCTGGCAATCGACCAACACTACAACGGCCTGGCGCTGGACGTCAGCGAAGGCGAACGCATCGCCCATGCGATGCAGGGCGCAGACGTGGTCTTCCTCGGCAACCATGGCGTCGTAGTCTGCGGGGAAAGACTGGACTATGCCTATGACGATCTGTTCTTCCTCGAGCGCGCCTGTACCGCCCAGGTGCTTGCGCAATCAACGGGACGCCCGCTGCTGCCGGTCAACCCTGACCTGGCGGCCAAGGTGGCCGCACAGGTCCAAGGCGAACGCCTGCAATCCGAACTGTTCTTCGCCGCTTTGCGGCGCCAATTGCCTTAGCCGCTCTTGAGCTGCTTTACCGCTTTGGCTCAAAAGCTTTTACCTGAGCGCCGCAAAAACAAAACCCCTCGCAGGATATTCCTGCGAGGGGTTTTTCATTGGGACTGCGGCTGGTGGTATCGCACGAGAGATCCCGAGCGCAATACATTCGGTCGCCACAAAGACAAAACCCCACAGGGGTTACCTGTGGGGTTCTGCGGAATAAAAGCTTGACGATGACCTACTTTCACAGACGTCCGTCCACTATCATCGGCGCAAAGTCGTTTCACTGTCCTGTTCGGGA
>NZ_JACUZS010000005.1:0-649428 GCF_014851465.1 Achromobacter sp. ACM04 | reverse complement strand
CCATGTCAGCCTTGTTCAGGAAGACGATGATGTACGGCACGCCAACCTGGCGCGACAGCAGGATGTGTTCGCGGGTTTGCGGCATCGGGCCGTCAGCGGCCGACACGACCAGGATCGCGCCGTCCATTTGCGCGGCGCCCGTGATCATGTTCTTCACATAGTCAGCGTGGCCCGGGCAGTCAACGTGCGCGTAGTGACGCGCTTCCGTTTCGTACTCGACGTGAGCCGTGTTGATCGTGATGCCGCGAGCCTTTTCTTCAGGAGTCGCATCGATCTGGTCGTAGCCCTTGGCTTCGCCGCCGAACTTGTTCGACAGAACGGTCGTGATGGCCGCCGTCAACGTCGTTTTGCCGTGGTCAACGTGACCAATCGTACCCACGTTCACGTGCGGCTTGGTACGTTCAAACTTGCCTTTTGCCATGGCTGACTCCTGACCTGGATTGCGCTTCTGACTGAAGAAAAGAGGAATTAGTGGTGCCCATGGCGCGGATCGAACGCGCGACCTCTCCCTTACCAAGGGAGTGCTCTACCACTGAGCCACATGGGCAAATAAATCTTGGAGCGGGTGAAGGGAATCGAACCCTCGTCGTAAGCTTGGAAGGCTTCTGCTCTACCATTGAGCTACACCCGCGGCATACCCTTTCACCTTCTCTTTCCCAAACCTTTTCAATCCGAAGCCTTGGAAAACCTTACAACCTTCTTTGCGAAGGCTGCTCAGCTTTCTGAGCTTCACATTGTAAATCCAGGCAAACCGCGCCTGGATTTAGGAATGGGTCTCTGGTGGAGGAGGTTGGATTCGAACCAACGTAGGCGCAAGGCCAACAGATTTACAGTCTGCCCCCTTTAACCACTCGGGCACTCCTCCAGAGGAGAATTCGAGATTATGAACACTTTCAAATCCGCTGTCAAACGCTTCGGACGAAATATTCAAAATTCTTCTTCAACCACCGCAGCGTTTCCGCGCAGAGGGGGCGAAGCTTACAGGTTTCCGCGAATTGCTGCACGGAAAAGATCGGAATACTGCTCGGGCGTGTAGTTGATGGGGTTGGTGCCGGCCGAAGGATCCTCGGCCGCCATGCGCCCTATTCGTTCGGCCTGAGCCTCGTCGATGCCGATTTCGGCCAGGGTATGCGGAATGCCCACGGTCTCGCGCAGGCGCAACACCCAGTCCAGCACCGCGCCAGGGCCGGAATCCGGCAGATCCAGATAGCGCGCCAAGGCCTGCAACCGCGGCGCCACCGCGTGTTCGTTGGCTTTCAGCACATACGGCATGAGGATGGCGTTGAGCATGCCGTGATGCGCGTCGTACAGCGCGCCCAGCGGGTGCGCCAGCGCATGCATGGCGCCCAGCCCGCGCTGGAATGCCGTCGCGCCCATGCTGGACGCCACCAGCATCTGCAGGCGCGCCTGCAGGTCATCGCCATGGGCGACCGCCTGCGGCAGGTACTCCTTCACCAGGCGCATGCCTTCGATCGCGATGCCCGCCGCCATGGGATGGAAGAACGGCGAACAGTAGGCCTCCAGATTGTGCGACAGCGCGTCCATGCCCGTCGCCGCCGTGATCTTTGGCGGCAGGCCTACCGTCAGTTCAGGGTCCAGGATCACGACCGAGGGCAGCATGCGCGCATGGAAGATGATGCGCTTTACTTCAGCGGCCTCGTCGGTGATGACGGAGGCGCGCCCGACTTCGGAACCGGTGCCCGCAGTGGTCGGCACCGCCACCACCGGCGCCATGCCAGCCACGTCGACGCGCAAGTAGTTGTCGCCGATGTCCTCGAAATCCCATAGCGGCCGCGTCTGGCCCGCCATCAACGCAATGGCTTTGGCCGCGTCCAGCGCAGAACCTCCGCCGAATGCGATCACGCCGTCGTGGCCGCCCTGCTTGTAAGCACGCACGCCGTCGTCGACGTTGCGGCCCGTGGGGTTGCCTTTGATTTCGTGGAACAGGCCGCACTCCAGGCCGGCGTCACGGCAGCCCTGCACGGCGCCCGCGACCATGGGCAAGGCGGCCAGCCCGGGATCCGTCACAAGCAATGGCCGCGCCATGCCCAGCCCGCGGCACAGCGCCGGCAATTCCTTGATGCGGCCAGGGCCGGCCTTGATGGCCGTGGGATAGTTCCAATTAACGCTGGGCAAGGTCATGGTTGGTTTCCTGATGGCGCCGTGTCAGACGCTGCGCAGATGAAAGGATTTGGCTTGCGTGAGCTGCTCGTAGCCAACAACCGAGAGGGACACGCCGCGGCCGGAATTCTTGACGCCGGTCCAGGCCAGCGCGGGATCCAGGTAATCGCAGCGGTTCATGAAAAAGGTTCCCGTGCGGACCTGGCGACCGATATGCAAGGCCGCTTCCTCGTCCTGCGTGAAGGCCGCCGCCGTCAGGCCATAGGGACTGTCGTTCATCAGACCGATGGCTTCCTCGTCGCTGTCTACCGCCATGATTCCGACGGCCGGCCCGAAGCATTCATCGCTCATGATGCGCATGCGGTGATCGACCTGCGTGAGCAACGCCGGCGCGACATAAGGCGAGCCTATGCTCGCTTCCTTGAAATGCGAGCTATCAATCATATTCCTGGCGCCCGCCGAAACCGCTTCGTCGATGATGGCCCGGATCTCGGCGGCGGCCTTGACGCGCACGACCGGACCCAAGGTAGTGTCGGCGTGCAGCGGATTCCCCAGGACATAGCCGCGCGTCAACTCAACGGCGCGATCGACGAATTCATCGTATCTGGTGCGCGCCACGTAGATGCGCTGGATGCCGCAGCAGGACTGGCCCGAATTGAAGTACGCGCCGTCCACCAGGGTTTCGACCGCGTGTTCGATCTTGGCGTCGGCCCGCACATAGGCCGGATCATTGCCGCCTAGCTCCAGGCCCATGCCGATAAAGCGCCCCGCCGCGCTTTCCTCGACCGCATGCCCTCCGCGCACGGACCCGGTGAACGACACGTAGCCGACCTCCGGCGCGCGGATCAGCCGGTGCACGATGTCGTGGTTGGCATGCAGATACTGGAATACGCCTTTGGGCGCCCCGACCTCGCGGAACGCGCGTTCGATAAATTCCGCGCACAAGGGCGTCTGGTCGGAATGCTTGAGGATGACCGTATTGCCCGCCATCAGAGCGGGCACGATGCTGTTCACGGCCGTCAACAAGGGGTAGTTCCACGGCGCGATGGTCAACGCGACACCTATCGGCTCGCGGCTGATGAAGCGTGTGAAACCGGTTTGCTCCGGTACCTGGATGGGCGCCAGCGCCTCGCCCGCGATGGCGATCATGTGACGGGCGCGCGCCTCGAAGCCTGCCACTTCGCCCGGCGTGTAGCGCAATGGCCGTCCCATCTGGATGGTGATGGCGCGCGCGATCTCTTCCTTGGCGGCAACGAAGCGGTCGACGGCCGCGGACACGATGCGCCCCCGCTCCTGCACGCCCAGCGCCTGCCACGCGCCCTGCGCGGCTTGGGCGTCAGCGAGTGCCTGCGCGATCTGCGCCTCGCTGGCATAGGGTCGGCGCACGACCTCGCGCCCGTCGATGGGACTGATGGTGATGAGTTCCTGGGTCATGTCTGCCCTGCGCAAGCGATGTGGTTTGGATTCAGATGATTTCGAAGTAGCGCGCCAGTTCCCAATCGGTCACGTGGCGGCGGAACTGCCGTTCTTCCCATTCGCGCGTGGCGGCGTAGTGTTCGACGAAGGCATCGCCGAACAGATGCCGCGCGGCCTCGGATTCGCGCAGCCGCTGCGCGGATTCCCACAGCGTGGTGGGCAGGCGCAGATGCGCTGGAAACTGCTGCGTGTAGGCATTGCCCTGCACCATCGGCTCGGGTTCCAGGCCCTGTTCGATGCCATACAGGCCCGAAGCCAGGGCGGCGGACAAGGCCAGGTAAGGATTGGCGTCGGCTGATCCGATGCGCACCTCGACGCGCTGCGATTTGTCGCTGCCTGGAATCAGCCGCAGGGCGGTGGTACGGTTTTCCATGCCCCAGGTGGCATCCAGCGGCGCCCAGTACCCGGGCACCAGGCGCGAATAGCTGTTGATGGTCTGCGCATACAGGGCCATGAATTCCGGCAGGTAGCGCTGTACGCCGGCCATGAAGGAGGCTTGCGTCGCGCTCATGCCATGCGGCCGGGATTCGTCGTAGAAGGCGGAGCGGTTGGTCTTGTGATCGCGCAGCGACAGATGGATGTGGCCGCTCTGGCCGGGATGATCATGCGACCATTTCGCCATGAAGGTCGCCATCAGCCCGTTCTGCTGCGCCAGCGCCTTGGTGAAGGTCTTGAAGAGAAAGGCCTTGTCGCCCGCGGCCGCGGCCAGGTCCACCGCCAGCGCCGCTTCCAGCACGCCGGGCCCCGTTTCGGTGTGCAGGCCTTCGATGGGCATGTCCATGCGTTCGCACATGTCCAGCAGCTTGCGGTAGAAGTCGCCCTCGACCGTGCTGCGCAGCACCGAGTAGCCGAAATTTCCCGGCGTCCAGTTCTCCATGTTGCGGTAGTTCTTGGCGCGCACGGAATGCGGCGTTTCGCGGAACATGAAGAACTCGTACTCCAGCCCCGCATAGACGTCATAGCCCATGCCGGCGGCCCGGTCCAGCGTCCGGTGCAACAGGCGCCGCGGACAGATGGCGCCCGCGTCGCCTTCGAATTCCGCCAGGAACAGCAGCATGTCTTCGCCGCCCGGTCCCTGCTCCAGCGGCAGCCTGCGGCCGCTTTGGGGGATGATCCTGAGCTTGGCATCGGGATAGGCCGTGTGCCAACCCGTGTACTTGGTGTTGTCGTACAGCTGGTCGTCCAGATCCCAGCCGAACACCACGTCGCAAAACGCCAGCCCCGAGCGCAGCGCGCCCAGGAACTTGTCGCGCCGCAAGTATTTGCCCAGCATGACGCCATCGACGTCGGACAAGCCTACCTTGATGTGCGAGAGCTGGCTGGCTTGCACCAGCCGCTCCGCGTCTTCCACCGTTGCTACCCCTAGTGCATGCATGCTCTTTCACCTTGTGACTGAAGCGTTGCGTTGGACTGCGGGCGGGCGGCGCGGCGTTCAGGTCATGGCCGCCCCCAGCACCCGCATCGCCTGGCGATGCAGCTGCGGCGTGGCGGCCGCGACGACGCGGCCCTGCGATTCGAGACTGAGCGGCTGCCCCGACCAATCGGTAATGACGCCGCCCGCCCCTTCGATCACGGGCATCAGCGCCAGATAGTCATACGGCTGCAGGCCGGACTCGACCACCAGGTCGACGTGTCCGCTGGCCAGGAGGCCGTAGCTGTAGCAATCGCCGCCGTAGCGGCGCATGCGCGCGGCCTGCGTCAGCGCCTCGAAGGCGGGCAGTTCCGCGCCGGCAAAGATGTCGGGCGAGGTGGCGTACAGAATGGCCTGGCGCAGTTCGGCGCAAGCGCTGGCGCGACAGGCGGCGCCATTCAACTGCGCAGCCGCGCCTGCCGCACCGACCCAGCGCTCATCCAGCATGGGTATGTCGATCACCCCGAGCACGGGCTTGCCCCGATGCAGCAGCGCCAGCAGCGTGCCCCACAGCGGGTTGCCGGAAATGAAGGCGCGCGTGCCGTCGATGGGATCCAGCGACCACACGAATTCGGCTTCGGCATGCGAAGCGCCGAACTCCTCACCAAAAATGCCGTGCTCGGGATAGTGCTGGGCGATGGCCTCGCGCAGGGCAGCCTCGACTTCGCGGTCAGCCTGCGTGACCGGGCTTTCGTCCGCCTTGGTGTCCACGTCCAGCGGATGCCGGAACCACTTGCGCGACAAGGGACGCACGCGGTCCGCCAGCGTTTGGGCGAACGAGGAGTACGCGGCCAGCTGCTGCGCGGATAACGGCGGTGAAGTTTGCATCGATGAGCTCCAGGCGTGGCGCGGGAGGATGCGCCTACGCCAAAAAAACCCTTGAATACTGGTTTTTCCAGTCTAGACACGTTGCCACAAATTTGCAAACATACATAAAACTGCAACTTGCCGGATTTGTTGCAGAAGGCTGTCCAACTACGTAGCTCGCCACCGTTGCCGTGTATTCCAACCGGAGTCCCATCATGCAATGTATGAAGAAGCTTAGCCTTGTGGTTGCAGTAATTTCCCTAGGTTGGACGCAGGCTCACGCCGGCGCCATCACCGTCTACACCGCCCTCGAAGAAGACGAAATCGCGGCCTACCTGAAAGCCGCCAACGCCGCCATGCCGGACGTGAAGGTCAACGTGCTGCGGCTGTCCACCGGCGATCTGGGCGCGCGCCTGATCGCCGAGGCTTCCAACCCGCAGCAGGACGTGATCTGGGGGTTCGCCGTCAGCAACATGCTGGATCCGCGCCTGCAGAACCTGCTGGAGCCGTACGCGGCCAAAGGCATGGACGCCCTGCCCGCGCAGTACAAGGGCGCCGACCAGAAGTGGTTCGCAGCCACTGGCTACGTGGCCGCATTCTGTGTGAACACGGACAGGCTCAAGTCCAAGAACCTGCCCATGCCGACCTCCTGGGAAGACCTGACCAAGCCCGTCTACAAGGGCGAAATAGTTATCCCCAGCCCCGCGGCCTCGGGCACCGGCTATCTGCAGATCGTCGCGCTGCTGCAGGGCATGGGCAAGGAGAAAGGCTGGGCGCTGCTCAAGGACCTGGACAAGAACGTGGCGCAGTACACGCCGTCGGGCTCGCGCCCCTGCAAGATGGCGCGCGCCGGCGAGTACGCCATCGGCGTGTCCTTCGCCTTTCCCGCCATGCAATCCATAGAGGAAGGATTCCCCATCAAGATGGTGATTCCGTCCAAATGGGTGGGTTACGAGCTGGAAGCCTCGGGCCTGATGAAAACGGCCAAGAATCCCACCGACGCCAAACGTTTCCTCGATTGGACGCTATCGGCGCAGGCGGGCGGCCTGTACAGCAAGTACAAGGAACTGGTGACCATCCCCGGCGCCACGCCCAACAAGGCCGCCGAAGCCGCCGGCCTGCCCAAGGACCTGACCGCCGTGCTGTACCCCGTGGACTTCCCCAAGTCCGCCGCGGAACGGGACGCCACCATCAAGACCTGGCAGGAAACCATCAAGCGTTGACGGTGCCGCGGCCGGCGCACAGCCGGCTGCCGCCTGTCCTGGAGACGCCATGTATCTGGAATTGCGCGGAATCCGCAAGACGTTCGATGCGTCGGTAGCGCTGCAAGACATCGACCTGTCCGTGGGCGAACATGAATTCGTCTGCCTGCTCGGCCCCAGCGGCTGCGGCAAGACCACCTTGCTGCGCATCGTGGCGGGCCTGCTGCCCTTTGACCGCGGCACCATCACGCTGGGCGGGCGCGACCTGAGCGCGCTGCCGGCGCGCAAGCGCGGCTTCGGCATCGTGTTCCAGTCGTATTCTCTGTTCCCCAACATGACGGTGGCGCAGAACGTGGGTTACGGCCTGCGCATCCGCGGTGAATCGCGCGAACGCATCGGCGCGCGCGTGAAGGAACTGCTGACGCTGATCAAGCTGCCCGAGCATGCCGAACGCTATCCGCACCAGCTGTCCGGCGGCCAGCAGCAGCGCGTTGCGCTGGCGCGCGCGCTGGCGGTGGATCCCGCACTGATCCTGCTGGACGAACCGCTGTCCGCGCTAGACGCGCGCGTACGCACCGACATGCGCGCCGAAATCCACGACGTGCAGCGGCGTCTGAAGATCCCCACGGTAATGGTGACGCACGATCAGGAGGAAGCGCTGACGCTGGCCGACAAGATCGTGTGCATGAACGACGGCCGCATCGAACAGGTAGGCTCGCCGTCAGATCTGTACCTGCGCCCGCGCACCCGTTTCGTGGCGAACTTCGTGGGCCTGAGCAATCTGCTGCCCACCGACTGGGTACGCGAGGCCATGCCCCAGCTGATGGCGACGCGGCCCGAGGGCGCCAGCGAGCGCTACGAGGCCTGCCTGCGGCCCGAGAACCTGCGCATCGCCGCGGACGATCGCGGGCCTGGCCGCGTGCAGGACATGACGTTCATGGGCAACCTCACCCGCCTGCGCATCGCCTGGCAGGGACGCGAACTGCTGGTGGAGCAACATGGCGCCGCCGGCCTGTCGCGCGGCGCCCCCGTACGGCTGGACATGGAGCCGGGCCAGTGCGCCTGGGTCAGCGTATGACGGATCGCGCCACGCAAACCGGAGCCGCCGCTTGAGCGCCGCCCACGCCAGCCCGGCCATCGCGGCGCCAACCGGCCGCGCCCCCTGGTCCGCCGACCGCGTGCTGCTGTGGAGCTGCGTCGGCATCCCACTTGCCGGCCTGGCGCTGTTCTTCCTCTATCCGCTGGCGACCGTGGCGTGGCGCAGCCTGGTCGAGAAAGACGGCTCGGTCGGCCTGGGCAACTATGCCGAGGTCTTCGCCACGCGCGGCGTGCTCACCGCCACGCTCAATAGCCTGGTCATGAGCACCGCCACCACGGTGGTGAGCGTCGGGCTGGGCTTTGCCATCGCCTATGGCCTGGATCGCAGCTGCATGCGCGGCAAGGCCGCCGTGCGGCTGGCGCTGGTGCTGCCGCTGCTGGCGCCTTCGCTGGTGCAGGGCCTGGGACTCATTTTCCTGCTGGGCCGCAACGGGCTGGTACACCGCTGGACGGGCTGGGAGATCGATATCTACGGCTTCTGGGGTCTGTTGATCTCCAACGTGTTCTACGCCCTGCCCCAAGCCGTGCTGATCCTGCAGGCGGCCCTGCGCAACATGGACGCGCGCTACTACGACGCGGCCGAAGTCATGGGCGCGTCCGGCTCGCGCCAGTTCTTCGACATCACCCTGCCCAACTGCAAGTTCGGCCTCTTGAGCGCGGCCTTCGTGGTGTTCGTCATCACCATTACCGACTTCGGCAACGCCGCCGTGATCGGCGGCAACTACCGGGTGCTGGCCACGGAGATCTACAGCCAGGTATCCGGACAGATGAACTTCGGCATGGGCTCGGTGGTCGGCATCCTGCTGTTGCTGCCCTCGCTGATTTCGGTACAGATCGAACGCGTCGCCTCGCAGCGCCAGTTCGGCTCGGCCTCGCCCAGCGGATTGCGGGTCACGCCGCAGCCGGCTCGCGGACGCGATGCGGCGTTCACCGCCGGCGTGCTGCTGGCCAGCGGCACCATCATCCTGACCGTGGCCACGGTGATCTTCGCCAGCTTCATGCGGCTATGGCCCTATCGCATGGAATGGACGCTGAAGCATTACGACATCACGGTCAGCGGCGGCTACACGCCGCTCTGGACGTCCTTGTACCTTTCCCTGGCGGCGGCAGGCGGCGGCGTACTGCTGCTGTTCTTCCTGAGCTTCGGGGTGTGCCGCATTCCGCGCGCGTGGGCCAAGCTGGTCTACCTGGTCTCGGTGCTGCCGGTGGGAGTTCCTGGCTTGGTGCTGGGCTTGTCGTACATCTTCGCCTTCAACGCCCCCGGCACGCCGCTGTATGCGCTGTATGGCAGCGCCGCGCTGATTGCCTTGTGCAACTTCTACCACTACCACACGCAGGGTTTCCTGACGATGATGACCGGCATGCGCGCCGTGCCGCAGGCGCTGGAGGAGGCGGTCAGCTGCCTGGGCGGCGGCACGCTGCGGGTGCTGCGCGACGCGGTGCTGCCGCTGATCGGCCCGACCGTGCTCGGCGTGTTCTTCTTCCTGTTCATGCGGTCCATGGTGACGCTGTCAGCGGTGATCTTCCTGGTCACGCCATCCGTGAGCGTGGCGCCCGTTTCCGTCCTGCGCCTGGACGAAGCGGGGTTCGTCTCGCAGGCTGCCGCCTATTCAACCCTTATCATGCTGGTCGTGGGGGGCTCCCTGCTGGCATTGCGCGCGCTGATCGCCGCAGCCGCGCGGCGCCGGACATAGATTAGGAAACATCGGACATGTGGCAAGAAGAGCGGTATCAGAGAATCCGCGCCCTGCTGTCTTCATTGCAGCAGGTATCGACCGACCGTATCGTCGGCGAACTAGGGGTGTCGAGGGAAACAGTCAGGCGTGACCTGCTGGAACTGGAGGCCATGGGCGAATTACGCCGGGTGCACGGCGGCGCCGTGCCGGTACACAGCGAACCGCCCATCGCGGAACGCGTGCATACGCGCGTCAAATACAAGCGCGCCATCGCGCGCGCGGCCGCGGGGCTGGTATCCAGCGGACAGACCCTGTTCCTGGACGCCGGCAGCACCACCAGCGTGCTGGCCGACGAACTGGCCAAGCTGTCGGGCCTGACCGTCATCACCAACTCGTTCGACGTGGCCTTGAAGGTAGGCGCGGCCGGCAATGGCGCGAACCAGCTCATCATGCTGGGCGGCTCCGTGGGCGGCCCCGTCTGCGCCACGGCTGGCGACATCACGATCGCCGAGATCCACCGCTATCGCGCGGATCTGGCGCTGCTGTCGCCGGTGGGCGTGGACGCCGAATTCGGCGCCACCAACTACGACCTGCGCGAGGCCGAGGTGGCGCGCGCCATGGCGGCCAGCGCCAAGCAACTGGTGCTGCTGGCCGACTTCAGCAAGATCGGCTTGTGCAGCCGCGTGTCGTACTGCAGCGCGGACCGCATCGACCATCTGGTCACCAACACCAGCGCGCAGAAGTCGCCCGCCTACGCCGCCTTGAAATCCGCCGTCGGCAAAATCCTGGCGGTGTAGCGCAAGCGTCGGCCACGCGTCAGTCCAGCGACACGCCCGCAGTTTTCACCATGTCGGCCCAGTACACGGTGTCTTCCTGCAGCCGCGTCTTGAATGCGGCGGGCTGGCTGCCCACCGCCCAGCTGCCGCCGCTGTTGATCTTGGCGATCACGGCGGGCGATTTCATCGCCTGCCCCACTGCTTGCGCCAGGTAGGCGACGCGCTCGGGCGGGGTGCCGGCGGGCGCGAACAGTCCGTACCAGTCATCGGCGGTAATGCCCTCCATGCCTGCCTGCTTGAGTGTGGGCGCCCCCTTGAAGATGCCGATGCTGTTCTCGTGGCTGAGCGCCAGGATGCGCAGCTTGCCGGCGGCGACCATGGGTTCGGCCGAGGCCGGTGAAGTTATCAACATGTCCACCGTGCCTCCCATGAGATCGGTGATGGCGGGCGCTGCACCGCGATACGGCACATGCACCAGTTTCACATCGGCCTTCTGCGACAGCAGCGCGCCCATCAGATGGCTCATGGTGCCGTTGCCGGGCGTCGCATAGGTGACCACGCCGGGCTGCTTGCGCGCGGCGTCCAGATAGTCGTTCAGCGTGCGGTACGGGCCCTCGCTGCGCGCCACCAGCACCAGCGGCGCGGAAGTGATCTGCGAGATGGGCGTGAAGTCCTTGACGGGATCAAAGCCCACGTTCTTGTACAGGCGCGGATTGACGGCCATGACGCTGGTCTGCGACATCACCAGGGTATAGCCATCGGGCTTGGCACGCGCCACCTGCGCCGTGCCGACGTTGCCGCCCGCGCCCGAGCGGTTTTCCACCACCACACTCTGGCCCGTGATGGCGCCCAGTTCCTGCGCGATCAGGCGTGCGACGCCGTCATTACCGCCCCCCGGAGGAAACGGCGACACGACCGTGATGGCCTGCTTGGGATAGTCGGGTAGAGGCGCGGGCGCCTCGGCGTGGACGACAGTCCCCCACAACAAACCGGCCAGCGCCGCGGCAGCGGCCTTGCGTATGTGCGATGCATGGTGCTTCATCTGAGTTCCCCTTGTGATTGGCGGCCGGATACTCGGCCGTCCTTTGCATTCCGGTTCGGCATGAACCGTCCGCACCCCGGCCGTGCAGGCCGGGGCGTACTTTTCGGATTGATGCGTCTGCTGTGCCGCGAGGCCGGATCAGGCGAGCGCGGCGGCTCCGGTGTCAGCGGGCCGGAAAGCGGTAGCCCGCCAGTTCGCGTTCGTCGATCTGCTTGACCAGATTGGTCTCCCAGGCCAGGTACTGGCGCGCGGCGGCCTTGTTGCCGTCGTGGCGGTCATGCACAAAAAACAGATAGTCGATGCAGTCGGCGTCGGCGGGCTCGGCCGGCGTGGACGCCAGTGCGATGCCCTGCGCGGCCCAGCCAGAGGGATCTCCGGTGTTGGCATGGATGTCGTTCACTCCCAGCGCCCGCAAGTCCTGCGCGGCCCAGGCGGCCAGGGCCGCATCCTCGGCCAGCAACACTACCGGACGCGTGGCGTCCAGGGGCAGGCTGGCGAGACGCGGGCGAATGGACCAGCGCGCGCCTGCAATATGGCTGGCGCGATAGCGCATGCTGGGACGAAGATCGATCAGCTGCGCGCCCTGCGCGCGCGCGGCTGCAAGCTGCGCATCATCCAGCAAGGGCAATTGCGGCGCCAGCGCCTTTTCCACAGGGTTGTCCAAATGCGCCTGCACGCCTTCTCGCAGCACGCTGGCGTCCCAGCCCATCTGCCGCAGCCAGCTGGCGACCACCGGCGCGCGCACGCCTTCGGCATCGAACACGACGATGCGCGCGCCGCGCACGGCCAGGTACTGGTCGGTGGCCTGGATCAACTGGCCGCCAGGCGTGTGCTGCGCACCGGGCAGCGAACCTTGGGCGTGCTCTTCGGCGCTGCGCACATCGCACAGGAAGGTGCTGCGGTTCTTGTCGCGCAACCATGCTTGCACCGCTTGCGCACTCACCGTAGGCACGCCATGGCTTTCGGCCAGTCGCGCGGAACGCTGTGCCAGCGCGGGCAGGTCTTGTGGTGCAACGCCATCGTCGTAGCGGCGGCGCGCGCCGTGTTCAAGCTGCAGATCCTCGAGGTACCAGCCTTGCGTGCCGTTCTCCAGCGCGTAGACAGGATTGGGTACGCCCAGGTTGATCAGCGTCTGCGCCCCGATGATGCTGCGCGTGCGGCCGGCGCAGTTCACCACAATGGTGGTCTGCGGATTGCTCGCCAGCGCGTGGGCGCGCAGCGCCAGTTCCCCGTTGGGGCAGCAGATGCCGCCCGGGATGCTCATCTTCTGGTATTCCGCATAAGGCCTGCCGTCCAGCACGATCAGGTCGTCGCCGCGGCGCTGGCGTTCGGCCAGGTCGCGCGCGCCGATACGCGGGGTGTGGAAAACTTCTTCGGCCAGTTCGCCGAAGGTTTTGCTGGGCACGTTCACGCCCGCGAAGACGGCATAGCCGTCGCGCTGCCATTGCGCGATGCCGCCGCTCAGGCGATGGACATTGCAGTACCCAAGCGCTGTCAGGGCCTGCGCGGCGCGCGCCGCCGTGTCATCGGCGCCGCCGTCGTCGTAGAGCGCGATGCGCACATCGCGCCGCGGCGCCAGGCGCACGATATCCACTTCCAGCCGGCTGTAGGGCACGGGCGCGGCGTAGAACAGATGGCCCTCGCCATACTGGCCATGCTCGCGCACGTCCAGCAGCGCGATTTCAGCGCCATCATGCAGCCATTGCTTGAGCGTGTGCGGATCGATGTCGATGGCGGACGGGTCTTGAGTGGGGTGCATCATGGTGTTCAGCGAAGACGGAGAAAGTCGGGATAGCGCTTGTTTCAGGTCGGCGATGAGGTCGTCGGGGTCCTCCAGGCCCACATGCAGGCGCAGCATGGCGCCGCGCGGCTCGGGGTCCGGCAAAGACCGCGCCGCGGCAAGATTCACCGGTATCACGAGGCTTTCGAAACCGCCCCACGATGCGCCGATGCCGAATAGCTGCAGGCTGTTGATAAGTCGCTCGACGGCGTCGACGCCGACCGCGCCGGCGAACTCCACCGTCAGGAGGCCATTCGCGCCGGTGCAATCGCGCTGCCACAACGCGTGGGAAGGATCGCCGGGCAAGGCCGGACACAGGACACGCGCCACTTCCGGACGGCTCAACAGAAAGTCCGCCACACGCAAGGCGCTGCGGGCGTGCTGCGCCATGCGCAAAGGCAGCGTGCGCATGCCGCGCAACACCAGATAGGCGTCATCGGCGCCAACGGTCTGCCCCAGATCCACGGTGGCGCGCTCCAGCGCATTCCAGGCCCGTGCATTGGAGATCACCGCGCCCATCATCACATCGGCATGTCCGCCCAGATACTTGGTGGCCGCCAGGATCGAAATGTCGGCGCCCAATGTCAGGGGTTGATGCAGCAATCCGGAGGCCCAGGTGTTATCCACAGCCAGCCAGCAATCATGCGCGCGGGCCAAAGCGGCCAATGCCGGCAGATCTGGCATCTCATAAGTCAGGGAGCCCGGCGACTCCGCGTAGATCATGCGGGTTTGAGGACGGATGAGCGCTTCGATGCCCGTGCCGTCGGGTTGGTAGTACGTATACGCGATGCCCAGCCGCGCCAGATGTTCCGCGCAGAAGCGGCGCACGGGCTCGTACACCGCATCCGTGATCAGTACGTGGTCCCCGGCGCGCAAGTAAGCCAGCAGCACGGTGGCGATGGCGGCCTGGCCGGTGGGATACAGCTTGGCGCGATAGCCTTCTTCCAGCTCGACCAACGCGTCTTCGAGCGCGTGCGTGCTATCGGTGCCGCGCGCGCCGTAGGACGGCAGGCGTTCCTGGTCGCGGCGGCTGCGCGTGTCGCGCCAGGCCTGCACGCTTTCGAAGACGTAGGTGCTGGCGCGCGTGACGGGCGTATTGACCCAGCCGCGATGAGGGCGGCCGGCGCGCAGGAGGCGCGTGGCGGACCGATAGGGCTTGTCCATGATCAGCGGCGCGTCTGCACGCCGATCGGCATGACTTTGCAGGTGCCGGCTTGCAGATCGAACGCCAGGCGTTCGGTCAGCGTTTCCAGTGCGCGACCGTACATGTGCAGATGGCGGATGACGCTGTCACCCTGGATTTCCACGGCGTGGATATCATCCGGCATCAGCGCGATGCCGGTGCCGGGGCCAACCACCACGGTGCCGGTCTTTTCGAGCCGGCCCACGCCGGGCACGGAGCCGTCGTCGCTGCGGTCATAGACGTAGTTGTATTCCACGCCTTCCACGGCCGCGATACAGGCCCAGGTCGTGTGGTTGTGTGGAACGATCTGCTTGCCGGGACGCATGACGTTCAGATAAAGCGCGTAGCTCTTGTCTGCGTCCTCGGCGATCAGGTAGCGGGCCTGGCGTTCGCCGTCTTCCGGCGCGGGATAGCGGTCGGCTGCCCACCAGTCGGTGTGGCCGGCCAAGCCGATCAACTCGTCCAGTACGGTCTGGAGACTGTCTCGGTTCAGCCCCTTATTTCCTACAGTTTTTTTAATATTTCCGATGGCGTTAGCGATGCCGGCTTGGTGAGGATGTGCGTTACTCACTTTACGTTTTCCCTATTTTCATGAGTTATGCCATTGAATGTATCCCCCCTGCTGGCGTGGAACAATTTAAATTGCCTTAAGATTCCATTAGCGTCGCTAATACTTTCTACACACCCATGCGCAACCTGGATCTGGACCTGCTCCGCACGCTGACGGCCATCGCCCGGCACGACACCTTTTCGGAAGCCGCCAACCGCCTGCACAAGACACAGTCCGCCGTGACGCAACAGATGCAGCGGCTGGAATCCCTTATCGGCCAGCCCTTGTTCGAGAAGCAGGGCCGCAACAAGGTGCTTTCATCGCATGGGCGGCGTCTGGTGGAATACGCCCGCCACATGCTGGCCATCAACGATGAGGCGCTACGCGCCCTGCAGGACGGGCCGTTGGAAGGCGACCTGAAGCTGGGCGCGCCGCTGGACGTGGCGGACTCGATCCTGCCCACGCTGCTGACGCACATCGCGCGCTCGGCGCCGCGCGTGAAACTGGAAATCCGCACGGACCGCAGTCCCTTCCTGATGGACGCTCTGCGCGCCGGGGAGCTCGACCTGACGATATCCACGCGCTTCGACCAGGACTTCGAGGGCGTGGCGCTGCGCACTTCGCCCACGGTGTGGCTGGCTTCGGCCGACTACGTGCACGACATGCATGCGCCAGTGCCGCTGGTGCTTGCCGACGAACCCAGCATCTTCCGCCGGCTGGCGCTCACGGCCCTGGAACAGGCGCGCGTGCGCTGGCACACCAACTATGTGGCGCCGACGCTGGTGGGGATAAAGGCCGCGCTGCGCGCCGGCTTGGGCGTCACTGCGCGCAGCGTGGAGCTGCTGGGGCCGGAAATGCGCGTGTTGGGTGAAAAGGAAGGATTGCCGCCCTTGCCCGACGTGACGTACTTCCTGTGGATAAGGCCTGACCTGATAAATCCGCTGACACGACAGGTCTACGACATGCTCAAGACCAGCCTGGGGCTGGCTCAGCAAGGCGATGCGGCGGCCCAGCCGCCGCGCATCAATAGCGGTCGAACAGATCCTGCAGGGCTGCCGGATCGCGCGTGACGGATAGGCCCAGCATCAGCAGGATGCGGGCTTTCTGGGGGTTCAGGTCGCGCGCGGCAACAAACCCCAGACGGGCGTCATCGAGTTCGACGTCGCGCGCCACGAAGCCGCTGCCCGTGCGGCTGGACCGCACGACAGCCACGCCGTTGGCCGCGGCGCGGCTCAGGCTTTCAATGGCCAGATCCGTAGCGTTGCCGTCGCCGACGCCGGCCAGCACGATGCCGTCGGCGGCATCGGCCAGGAAATCGATCAGATCGCCCTGCAGGTTGGCATGGGCATAGACAACATCCACGCGGGGCCAGCGGGCCTTTTCCAACAATGCGAGTGAAAACTCGCTTTCGGTGGTATGCGTCGTGGTGTTGCGCGAATAGAAGCATGGAACACCGCCGTGCATGACTCCGGCGCGGCCGCGATTGGGCGACGCGAACGCGCAGAGGCCGGCGCTGGCGATCTTCTGGATTTCGCGGGCGTAGTGCACATCTTCGTTCATGACGACAAGCGGCCCGCGGCCACGCGCCTCGGGATGGCGCGCCAGCGCCACCGCGTTGTACAGATTGGCCGGGCCTTCGGCGCCCAGCGCGGTGGCCGGACGCATGGCGCCCACCATCACTACGGGCTTGTCGTGGCGTATCACCAGGCTCAGGAAGTACGCCGTTTCTTCCAGCGTATCCGTGCCATGCGTGATGACGATGCCCGCCACCGAGGCGTCGCGGCTCAGCGCATCCACGCGCTCCGCCAGCGCGCGCCACACGGCGTGCGTCATGTTCTGGCTGCCGACGTTGGCGACCTGCTCGGCGCGGATCTCGGCGATGTTCGCCAGTTGCGGCACGGCGGCCAGCAAGTCATCGACGGAAAACGAGCCTGCCTTGTAGCCGGCGGAAGTCGCGTCAGCCTGTGCGCCGGCGATCGTGCCGCCCGTCGCCAGTACCGCGATGACAGGCAGCGCGCGCTCAGGCATCCACTACTCCGGACAGGCCCTGGCGCTCGAGCAGGGAATTCAGGTGTTCCCAGCCATGGAAGTCGATGACGATCTGGCCCTTTTCCTTGGCGCCCACTTTCAGCGCGACGCGCGTACCCAGATGGTCGGACAGCGCCTCTTCCAGGCGGGTCAGGTCGCGCGACACGCCGTTGGCCTTCTTCTTGGGCGCGGCGGACGACTCGGTTTCCTTGGCGGTCTTGGCGACCAGCTTTTCGGCTTCACGCACCGACAGGCGGCGCGCGATGATTTGATTGGCCAGCTGGATCTGCGTGGCCGCATCAACGGCGAGCAGCGCCCGCGCATGGCCCATGTCCACGTCGCCCGCCAGCAGCATGGTCTGCACGGCCGCCGCCAGGTTCAAGAGGCGCAACAGGTTGCTGGTGGCCGAACGCGAACGGCCGATTGCTTGCGCGGCCTGCTCATGCGTCAAGCCGAATTCATCCAGCAGCCGGCGCACGCCCTGCGCTTCTTCCAGCGGATTCAGATCTTCGCGCTGGATGTTTTCAATCAACGCCATGACGGCCGCGTTCTCGTCGGCCACTTCACGCACCAGCACCGGCACTTCCTTCAGGCCCGCAATCTGCGCAGCGCGGAAGCGCCGTTCGCCGGCGATGATCTCATAGTGGCCGGGTGCGGCTTCACCCAGTGCGCGCACAAGAATGGGTTGCATGATGCCTTGTGTGCGGATCGATTCGGCCAGTTCGCCCAAAGCGCCCTCGTCCATGCGCGTGCGCGGCTGATACTTGCCGGCGCGCATCTTCGAGACGGGCAAGGTGGACGGCGGACCCTCGGGCTTGGCGGCGGCAGCAGCCTTGCCGATGTTCTCGATGGCTGGCGCGTCGGCGCCGAGCAAGGCGTCCAGTCCGCGGCCCAATCCCTTGGGTTTCTTGGTGGCCATAATTAAATCCTCTTTCCTTCTGTTTTTGTATCCCGAGCCTGGCTCAGGCGTCCGTCTGCTCGGCGGGCAGGCGGTACCAATACGCGTAACAGTCTTTGAAACCGTAGCGGCCATACAAGGCGCGCGCGGCGGTATTCTCCGGCTCAACCTGCAAATAGGCTGTCGTGGCGCCGCCGGTGGCGCCTGTTGCCAACAAGTGTTCAATCAGGGCGGCTGCGTAGCCTTTGCGCCGCTGCCCCGGGTCCGTGACGATATCGAACAGGCCCAGCAAGTCACCGTCGCGGACAGCCAGGCCCGCGGCAACGCACTGCCCCGCCGCGTCCGTTGCCAGCACCGGCGAGATATCCACAGCCAGTCCTTGCAAGCGCGTCCGATGTTCGGCGATGTGTGCGGATTCCGAGTTGCGCATTGCCCCGACCGCCGCCGCGAAGCGCCCGGTATCGACAATATTGAAAAGCAGATCGCCCCGGACGCTGGGCCTGGGAGCGAGCGGCATGCACATGACTCGGGTCTCGTCGGTAAAGGTATAACCGCGGGACTCCAGTTCGGCGTCGAGGGAAAAATCGGGACCGATGGAGGTAATGCGCAGCACCATGGGCAAGCCATGGCGCGCATACAACGATGAACAATACGCCAGCCGCTCGTCCAACGGACGTGTGGATAACCCCAGCACATTGATACTGCGTGCGCGCTTGGCCGACGAGGGCGCGAACCGCACCAGCCAGCCATCGAAAAGCACCTGCGCGCCGACCGCGGTCGCGTTCAACGCTGCCTCTTCCAGACGCGTGCGCAGGCTGTCGCGCGCATCGATGCGCGGCGTACCGGGGACTGGCATTTCGGTCTGGGAAAAGAGCGGGACGGCGGACATGGTTGTGGCCTACTTCAGATCCTTCTTCACGCGCTCAATCATTTCAGCGCCAAACGAGATGTAGGCCTGCGCACCGCGCGAGCCGCGGTCGTACACCACGCCAGGCATGCCGTAGCTGGGGGCTTCGGCCAGACGCACGTTGCGCGGCACCACGGTCTTGAAAACCTTGTCGCCGAAATGCGCCTCTAGTTGCGCGGAGACCTGCTGTTGCAGGGTCATGCGCGGATCGAACATGACGCGCAACAATCCAATGACGCGCAGATCGTCGTTGATGTTCCGGTGCACGCGCTTGATGGTATTGACCAGGTCGGACAGGCCTTCCAGCGCGAAGTACTCGCACTGCATCGGAATGATGACGCCATGGGCGGCGGCCAGGCCGTTCAAGGTCAGCAGCGACAGCGTGGGCGGACAATCGATCAGCACGAAGTCGTACTGCGTGGCGACCGTGTCGATCGCGGCCTTCAATTGGCGCTCGCGTTGTTCCATCTGCACCAGGTCGATCTCGGCGCCGGACAGTTCGCGGTTGGCGGGCAGCACGTCGTAGCCGCCAGACTCGGACTTCACGCGGGCCTGCTCGATGTTGGATTCACCGATCAGCACCTGGTACAGGTTCGACTCGAGCGAGTTCTTGTCGATGCCGCTGCCCATCGTGGCATTGCCTTGCGGGTCCAGGTCCACCAGCAGCACACGTTGGTTGTGCGTGGCAAGGCCCGCCGCCAGATTGATGGCGGTCGTCGTCTTGCCCACACCGCCCTTCTGGTTGGCAATGCAGAAAACGCGGGCGGAGGTGCTGGGGGGTATGTTCTTCATAGGGTTCCTTGACTACGGCGCATCCAGATCAGGCAGCGTTCGGCCTGCAATTCAGGCACGCGCAACGGCTGGATGTGATCGACTTGCCATTCTCCGCGCGCATGCAGCGCCTGTATTTCGTCCTCGGGGACCTTGCCCTTCATGGCGACGAGGGTACCATCGTTGCGTACATGGCGACCTGCGAGTTGCGCAAAATCGTCCAAGGAAGCGAAGGCGCGCGACGTCACGATGTTGCACTCGGCCGAAGTCAGCGTTTCAATGCGCGCGTGGCTGGCCTGCAGATTGGGCAAGGCCAGCACGCCACTCATCTGCCGCACGAAGGCCGTCTTCTTTTCAACTGCGTCCACGCAGGTCACCGACCAATGGGGCCGCATGATCGCCAGAACGACGCCTGGCAGGCCGCCGCCCGATCCGACGTCGTAGACCTTGGCCGGCGTACCAGAAGCGCCCAGCGCCTCGCTGAACGGCCCCACGGCGGCCAAGCTGTCGAACAGGTGCTGGATCAGCATCTGCTGCGGATCGCGGATGGCGGTGAGGTTATAGGTCCGGTTCCAGCGCTGCATCTGCGACAGATAGTTCAGCAGCTTGGCCATCGTGGCGGCATCGGCTTCCAGGCCCAGTTGCTCGCAGGCGCGAGACAGGCGGCCGGCCATGTCCGCGCCGGCCGTATCGGCGTGCGCGCTCATGCCGCTTGCTTGCGCGAGCCGTAATGCAGGCGCTTCAGATGGATCAGCAGCAATGAGATTGCAGCGGGAGTGACGCCGGAAATGCGCGCGGCCTGGCCGATGGTTTCCGGGCGATGCGCCTTGAGCTTCTGGCGCACTTCAAACGACAGGCTGGTCACCGCGTCGTAGTCGACATCGGCAGGTATGGCCTGTTGTTCATGCGCGATCTGCTTCTGGACTTCAACCTGCTGGCGGTCGATGTAGCCGGCGTACTTCACCTGGATCTCGACCTGCTCGGCCAGCACTTCGTCTTCCATCACCCCGGGGCCGGCCAGGAGCGAGCCGTCGGCATTGCGGGCAGCCATCAAGGCTTCATAGGAAACATTGGGTCGTTTCAGCAGATCTGAAAGTGAGTACTCACGTTCGATTGCCTTGCCCAGCAGCGGTTCCGCAACTTCGGCGGGCAGTATACGCGGATTCACCCAGGAGGATTTCAAACGTTCGACTTCCGCGGACACCGCGTCGCGCTTGCGATTGAAGGCATCCCAGCGGGCGTCATCCACAATTCCGAGGCGGCGGCCGATTTCTGTGAGACGCAGGTCGGCGTTGTCTTCGCGCAGGCTCAGCCGGTATTCGGCCCGGGAGGTAAACATGCGGTACGGCTCAGTCACGCCACGCGTGACCAGGTCGTCCACCAACACGCCCAGATAAGCCTCGTCGCGGCGCGGAGTCCATTGCTCGCGCTCCAGCGAGAACAGCGCAGCGTTGACGCCAGCCAGTAGCCCTTGGGCGGCCGCTTCTTCGTAGCCGGTGGTGCCGTTGATCTGTCCGGCAAAGTACAGGCCCGTAATCGCCTTGGTTTCCAGGGTGCTCTTCAATCCACGTGGATCGAAGTAGTCGTACTCGATGGCGTAGCCGGGGCGCAAGATGTGCGCGTTTTCCAGGCCGGGCAGGGAATGGATCAACGCCAGCTGCACGTCGAACGGCAAGCTCGTCGACACGCCGTTCGGATAAACCTCGTGGGTATCCAACCCTTCCGGTTCCAGGAAGACCTGGTGCGACTCCTTGTCAGCGAAGCGATGGATCTTGTCTTCGATGGACGGGCAGTAACGCGGCCCCACCCCCTCGATCACGCCGCTGTACATCGGCGAGCGGTCCAGGCCGCCGCGGATGATGTCATGGGTACGGGCGTTGGTATGCGTGATCCAGCAAGGCAGCTGGCGCGGGTGCATGGCGACATTGCCCATGTAGGAAAACACGGGAATCGGATCCAGATCGCCAGGCTGCTCTTCCAGGATGCTGTAGTTGATCGAGCGGCCGTCGATGCGCGGCGGCGTGCCGGTCTTCAAACGTCCTTGCGGCAAGGCCAGTTCCTTCAGGCGTTGCCCCAGGGAGATCGCAGGAGGGTCGCCGGCACGGCCGCCCGAATAGTTCTGCAGGCCCACGTGAATCAGGCCGTTCAGGAACGTGCCTGCGGTCAACACCACGGACTTAGCGCGAAACTTCAAACCGATCTGGGTAACGGCGCCGACCACACGGTCGCCCTCCACCATCAGGTCCTCGACCGCTTGTTGGAAGAGCCAGAGGTTTGGCTGGTTTTCCAAGCGGCCACGGATGGCCTTGCGATAGAGGACGCGGTCAGCCTGGGCGCGCGTAGCGCGGACTGCTGGTCCCTTCGATCCATTAAGGATGCGGAATTGAATCCCCGACTCATCCGTCGCCAAGGCCATCGCGCCGCCCAGGGCGTCGACTTCTTTGACAAGGTGGCCCTTGCCGATCCCGCCAATGGAGGGATTGCAAGACATTTGACCTAGGGTTTCGATGTTGTGCGTCAGCAGCAGAGTCTGGGCGCCGGTGCGGGCAGCAGCCAGCGCAGCTTCGGTGCCGGCGTGGCCGCCACCGACGACGATGACATCGAATTCGCGGGGATAGTCCATGATGGGGGGAGGTAAGAGAGAGCGTTCGGTGCTCATTATAGAGGCAGGGATTGCATGTTTCACGTGAAACATGCTTCGGTGCAGCAAGAACCTGATAAAGCCGAAAGCGCCGTCGGCAAAAAGCAGCTTCACAGCCTTGTAAGGCATGAATATGTCGGCAAGTGCCACTGCTTTGCCGCACCATGTTTCACGTGAAACGTCGTACTTATCTGGCCCAGTCACGTCCTTACTGCTGCGTTACCGTTCCTCAAAGTCCCATTTGCCTTGCGCTTACCCGCCCGTTGACGTCAATTCCCCATATGCGAGTACGGGTGAGTGAGGTATGTTCCACGTGAAACATGTCGGATCTCCGTGGTGTCGCCCGCGTATATGAACACCCTATTCCCTGCCTAGAGTGATTCGTCCTCTCGCCCATATGCTGAATCCCCGGATGTTCCACGTGAAACATCCCCCCCTACCGCGGCATGGAGAGCTCGTTCGGCTGGTAAAGTGGCCGCGCTCAATACCAATCACGATTGCATACTCCAACTACAGTCCAACCACGACCAAGCGTCGCATGCCATATCGTCATGAGCCTTTGCGCCATTTGAGGACGCCAGGATGTCAATTTTGACCATCCGCACTATCGATGTTTCACGTGAAACATCGTTGCCTATACGCAGCAGATGATCAATGTTTCACGTGAAACGTTGAGCATGCAGCGGGCGAGCAAAAGAAAAAGAGGCCTGTTTCACACCCAAGAATGTTCCACGTGAAACACGAACGCAGCACTCCAAAGGCCGGCAGAGATAGGAATACCGGCATCCGCTTGAGCCTCGTCGCTCAAGATCCGTACCAAGTCATCTCGTCTCATGAAACCTTATGATTTCAATCCCATGAAGGTTCATCCAAAAAAAAGGCGATTTTCCAACCCCTACCCTACCCCTTACCCGAAACAGAGCATTCTTTTTTGCGTTTCACGTGAAACTTGGGTGTTGATAAGTGCGGCGAAACAGCTGTAGTCGTGGAGAGTCAAATCCCCACGTACGGAACTCGAACTATCTCGTCAGCCCTAACGCAGCGCAACCAACATAAGATTTCTTCTTATCCGCCCTGCGCCAAACTGGCTAGGACCTGAAATGTCCAAACCCGCCAATTTGGAAAGTTCCTCTTGTCCAAGCCCGCACCTCACGCCGAGGCGATACCTGCCGCTCAAGGCGAGTCTATGCCGCAGAAATTTGGGATAACTCAGAAGCGGGAAATCAGACGGACAAAGAACTCTCGCAGCAGAGCTATTAAGTCCTGCACAGTGTTATCAACAGCTAGCAGATCCGATAGCTACCGACATTCGCGGTTTCACGTGGAACAACTCTGGGGATAAGTCATTGAAGGCCAATGCCTGGCGTGCCATAAAACGGCGCAGTGTGACCGACTTCGCAAAGTGCCAAGAAGCGTGAAAAAGCACAAATGCCCAACTGTCTTCCCTATGGCAGCAATCGATTATTTCTATTTTGGATGCTTACCAAACTGAGGAAACTCGGCTTTCAAACCAACTTGATAACGACGCAAAAAACCGTGGAAAACTATGTGGATAAGATCGTCGTCACTGCCACAATGAATTCTCGAAAACCCACCATGACAATCCTCGCCTCTGAATATAGCGAGGAACTCTGCCGTCGCATCCTGGTCTTAACACCGCAAAAAATGTGGAGACGGATTATTCACAGACCTATCCACACATTGAATCCTGCGGTCCGCCACTACGCGGACACCGTTGGTCAGGTCGCACGGATTCATTGACCAGACAATTATCTTGCCCTTCTGCCGCAACCCGCGCCATCATCCTTATGGGTGAGATCCAGCCTTTCATGTGAAACCCTGTGGAAAACTCACCGAGCGCGATTCGGGCTCACCTAATGATTGACCGCGGCGTCCACGATCCGGTTCCGTCCACGTGGTCCAAAGTCGCGTGCACCACTTCGGATATCTTCACTCAGGCCCCCTACTTCCGGACCCTATCCCCATTTCTATCCACAGGCGTTTGAGCCATCTCAGGGCGCCAAAGGGTGTAATTCTGTGCATAACCGGGATGGGGATATCTTTGTGAACAACCGGCCGCCGTGCAAGCAAAAACGGGCCAGATCGGCCTCAGGACATTACGGCCGCGTCGCCCTTATTCCGGCTGAGATCTGCTCAATATTGCGTTAAATGCCTGTATTCCCTAGGGAAAGGCCATATAGAAACGCGAACATCACAGCAAAGCCGAATAAACCCAAGCAGCCTAGCTGGCCCCCGATGCCGTTCCAAGAAGGACGGGATAACTGTGCAAAACCTGGCTACGGATAAGCAATTGCTTCATTGCTGAGCATCAAAATGCTCATGCCCAAAAATAATTATCCACAAACTTATCCACGGCCGGAGAATATGTTAGTGAATACTAACTATTCACGCAGAACTAGCTGATCAGGCGTCGGTCGCCCAAATGAAACAACGCCCCAGACCTTCCGGTCTTGGGGCGTTGTAGCCAGGCCGAGCCTGGCGGACGGGAAATTGGGATTTCCCGATTTAGAGCGGGCGAATTTCGGCCGCTTGAGGTCCTTTCGGACCATCCTTGACTTCGAATTCGACTTCCTGGCCTTCGTTCAGGCTGCGATAGCCGCGGCCCTGGATGGCGGAAAAGTGTGCGAAAACATCGGTACCACCAACGTCCGGCGTGATGAAACCGTAACCCTTGTCAGCGTTGAACCACTTAACTTTGCCCTTCTGAGCCATTTTTTCTAGCGTCCTGTAATTAACTCGAAATGCAATGAATCAAGGACGCCGTGAGAACTGAACGACCGGTAGAAGTACCTGCGTTGCTGCTGCGTTCCCGCTTGCCGCCTAGCTGCAGAACGAGTCCGCGCGCTGCTTGAATCAACTGCGTAATCAGCATACTCAGCACACATTACAGACTCATATAGTTGTTTACCCCAATGTCGTATTTTTAATACTGGGTCTCGTTCCGCTAGGGCTTGAGGCCCTGCCGACGCGCCATAAATGCGTAGATCGGGCCAGTCACTATCACCACAAAAACCATGCGTGTGACATGGAAGGCGGTGACCACTGGGACCCCTAGCTGCAGCACTTTGGCGGTGATTGCCATCTCTGCAATGCCACCCGGCGTAGTGCCAAGAATCAAGGTGGGTATGGGCGCGGCGGACCATAGCGACAGCAAGGCGCCCAGACCGAACGCCAGCGCCAATGCGGCCACCGTGAAGCTCGCCACAGCGGCAATAAAACGCGGCGCGGCCCGAAAGAAATCCGGCCGATAGCGGTCGCCCAGCGACCAGCCGATCAGCAATTGGCCTATCTTCGGAACGTAGTCCGGCAGGGCCGACAGCTCGATGCCGTTAGCCGTAAGGATCATGGCGACCGACATCGGGCCCAGCACCCAGGGATTCGGCAACCGCAGCTTCATGAAGGCGGCGCCGCCGACGCAGGTCAGCGCGACCAGCGCCGCCAGCCCCCAAGCATGGACCACCTTGGGTCCAGGAACCGTGGGATCCAGTCCCGCCACGCCCCACCACTGGAAGATGAAGGGCACGGCAACCACCACCATCAGCACACGCACGCTATGCGCCGTGGCCACCCGGTCTATGCGCGCCCCATGACGCTCTGCCAGGTTCGCCATTTCGCTGGCTCCGCCGATGGCGGAAGAAAACCAGGCCGTCTTGAAATCCACATCGGTGTAGCGGCGCAGGATCGCCGTGCCCATGAAAGCCAGGCCCAATGCGAACAACATGCCGACGATGATGGGTCCCGCATTGCTGCCAATGTGACCGATTACCTGCGGCGTGAAGTAAAGGCCTAAGGACGTACCGATGACCCACTGGCCCGCATTGCGCGCCGGCCTGGGACACGCGGTGCCCAAGCCCGCAATCCGCGTCGCCGCGGTCACCAGCAACGCGCCCAGCATCCACGGCAGCGGGATGTGCGCCCACAACGCCAACAACGCGCCCGCCAATGCAAGCGCCAAACCGCCCAACACCCTCCACAACATGTTCTGACCCACGATACCGCCGCGCCTTAAGCTCATGTGAAAACCGAATTATGAGTTAGTGGGATACTTACGAAAACTCTCTCTGCTAGCAACGTTCACTCTCGCGTCCACCATGATCCGATCCAAACTTCCCGACGTTGGCACCACCATCTTTACCGTGATGAGCCGCCTGGCCATAGAGCACAAAGCCATTAACCTGGGCCAAGGCTTTCCCGACTTCGACCCCGATCCCGCGTTGTGCGCCCTCGTGTCCAAGGCCATGGCCGACGGCCACAACCAGTATCCCTACATGCCCGGCGTTGCCCCCCTGCGCGAAGCCATCGCCGCAAAGACGCGCGAACTCTATGGCCATGCCTACGATCCGGAAACCGAGATCACCGTCACCAGCGGCGCGACCGAAGCGCTGATGGCAACCGTGCTTGCCGCCGTGGGCAGCGGCGACGAAGTCGTCGTCATCGAACCTTGCTACGACTCCTATCTGCCGGCGATCCGCCTGGCGGGCGGTACCGCCGTGCCGGTGCCTCTGCGCGCGCCCACAGAAGCCGATCCCTACTACCGCATTGACTGGCAGCGTGTGCGCGATGCCATCACGTCCAAGACCCGTCTCTTGATGCTGAACTTTCCGCACAACCCCACCGGCGCCGTGTTGGATGACAGCGACCTGGACGCGCTGGAGGCGATCGTGCGCGACACTGGCGTGCTGCTGGTGTCCGACGAGGTCTATGAACATATCGTGTTCGATGGCAAGCCACATGCCAGCGTGGCGCGTCGCCCGTTGCTGGCACAGCATGCCTTCGTGATCTCGTCCTTCGGCAAGACTTATCACACCACCGGCTGGAAGATCGGCTACTGCTGCGCACCGCGCCAGCTCAGCGCTGAACTGCGCAAGGCGCATCAGTTCATGGTGTTCACCGTGCCCTCGCCCATGCAGTTCGCGTTGGCCGAATTCATGCGCGATCCCAAGCCTTACCTCGATCTGCCGGCGTTCTATCAGGCCAAGCGCGACCGCCTCGCGCAGGGACTGGCCAAGACCCGTTTCCGCCCCCTGCCCAGCCCGGGCACATTTTTCCTGCTGGCGGACTATAGCCAGATTTCCAAGCAGAACGAGGCCGACTTCGCACGTGACCTGACGGTGAATCATGGCGTCACGGTGATACCGGTATCGGCGTTCTATCGCCAGCCCGACGCGGCGGAATCCAACCATCGCATCGTGCGCTTCTGCTTCGCGAAAAAAGACGCGACGCTCGATGCTGCCTTGGAACGTCTGGCGCAGGTTTGACGCCCCCCACTGATTTCTTCATAGTGACTTCAATTTTTATCGATGACTCTATATACAAGTGCTTTTATTGAAGAATATGAATAAAAGCTCGCATTAAAAATAGAGGCTATAAAAAACGAATTCACTAACAAAAAAAGGGCGCCCATAAGGCGCCCTATGCAATTCCCGGCCAAATCCCGCAGCGCGGCTGTTGCCCTTTACAACAGCCGCGCTACCGTGGAATCAGGCCGGACCAGCGGCAAGTTTTTTCGCTTTGCGCATGCGGCGCATGATCTGCGGCACGACCACCACCGCGACCGCCCCCACCCACATCGAGATCGACACCGGGCTGGCGAACAGCACGCCGACGTCACCATCGGTCATCGACAAGGCGCGTCGCAGGTTCTGCTCCATCATGTTGCCCAACACCACGCCCAGGACCAACGGCGCCATCGGCACGCCGAACTTGCGCAGGAAGTAGCCCAGCGCGCCTATGCCCGCCACCAGCAGCAGATCGAAGGTGCCCGCGTTGATGGCGTAGACGCCGATATAGCTGATGCACAAAATGCCCGGCACCATCAGCCATCCCGGCACCGACAGCACCTTGGCGAAGAAGCGCACCAGCGGCACGTTCATGACGAACAGCAGCACGTTGGCCACGAACAGTGAGGCGATCAAGCCCCACACCAGTTCGGGCTTGGAGTCGAACAGCACCGGACCCGGTGTGATGTTGTAGAGCGTCAGCGCGCCCATCATCACGGCAGTGGTACCCGAACCGGGCACGCCCAGCGTCAGCATGGGCACGAACGAGCCGATGGCCGACGCCGTGGCGGCGGCTTCCGGCGCGACCAGGCCGCGCATGTCGCCCTTGCCAAACTTTGCGTCCGGATCCTTGGCTTCGATGATGCGCTTTTCCTGCGAGTACGCCACGGCCGCGGCCACGCTGGCGCCGGCGCCAGGCAACACGCCCACGCCAAAACCCACCAGCGAGCTGCGCACCACGCTCCACCAGGTGAGCGCCATTTCCTTCAAGTTGAAAAGTTTGCGGCCGCTGGGCTTGACCTCGACGCTATGACCGGACATCACCTTTTCCAGCATTTCCAGCATCTCGCTGACCGCGAACAGCGCAATCACCACCACCACGAACTCGATGCCATCGGCCAAATGCACCGATTCGAAGGTGTAGCGATAGACGCCGGAGTTCGCGTCCACGCCCACCACCGAAATCGACAGGCCGATCATCGCTGCCAGCACGCCTTTGACGGGCTGCTTGCCCAGCAAGCTGGTCAGGCAGCAGAACGCAAAAATCATCAGCACGAAGTATTCGGCGGGGCCGAAGGCCAACGCCCACTTGGCCAGCAACGGTGCAAGCAGGATGATGCCCACCACCGACACGATCGCGCCGAAGAACGCGGACCAGGCGGAGAGCGACAGCGCCACGCTGGCCAGGCCCTGACGCGCCAGCGGATAACCGTCCAGCGTCGTCATGATGGCGCTGGCTTCGCCCGGCACGTTCAGCAGGATCGCAGTGATGCGGCCACCGTATTCCGCACCTACGTACACAGCTGCAAGCAGGATCAGTGCAGTCTCGGGCGGCAGGTTCATCGCGAACGCGATCGGAATCAGCATCGCCACGCCGTTGACCGGTCCCAGGCCGGGCAACACGCCCACCATGGTCCCGATGAACGAACCGATCATGGCCACCAGCAGGTTGGTCAGCGAAAAGGCGACGCCAAAGCCTATCGCCAGGTGATCAAGAATGCCGCTCATATCAGGGTCTCCAACAAACCGGTAGGCAGGACCACGTCCAGCACCTTGTCGAACAGCAAGAAAAACAGAATGCTCATGATGGCGCCGCCGATGGCGCACTTGACCCAACCGCCCCCGAACAGGCGGCCGACGAATATCGTCATCAGGGTTGTCGCAATCACGAAACCCAGCCACTGGAACAGGAAGGCATAGGCCACCACAAACGCCATCATCAGCGCGATGCGCGCATTGGCGCCGGGCGGATTGGCCTCGACCTGATGACCGCCCTTGTAGACCAGCCACAGGCCGCACAGGCCAATGATCAAGGCCAGCAGCAAGGGAAAGGCGCGCGGGCCCACAGGCTCATAGGCGAACGGGGCTTCGATTCCCCAACCCGCCGCGGTCATGAAGGCGGCCAGCGCTAGCGCCGCCACGCCCAATATTCGATCGTTCATGATCACTTTTCCGTTGTAGTCGCATCGCGCGGCGCAGCGCTCCCCTGCCGCCGCGGCAATGCCGGCGGCGGGGAATCCTGAAAAACGCGATAAGGGGGAGCCTTGCGGCTTACTTCTTGACGAGGCCGAACGAATCGGCCAGTTCGCCGTAGACCTTGACCTGGTTCTTCACGTAGGCGTCCAGCTCGGGACCCGTCTTGTTGAAGGGGAACAGGCCCTGCTGCTGGCGCAGCTTGTCGAACTCGGGCGAGGCCGCGGTCTTGTTGAAGGCGTCGACCCAAAACTGGTAGTCGCTGTCCGACACCTTCGGGCCGACATAGAAGCCGCGGATGATCGGCCAGACGATGTCATAGCCCTGCTCCTTGGCGGTAGGCACGGTGCCCAGCTTGCCCGGCAGGCGCTGATCGTTGAATACGGCCAGCACACGGATGGGTGCGCCGCCTTCGAGCATGGTGAAGGCTTCTGCCGCATCGCCCATGTAGGCCTGGATGTGGCCGCCGCGCAGGGCCGTGACGGCTTCGCCGCCACCTTCAAACGCCACGAAACGCATCTTCTTGAAATCCACGCCAGCCGCCTTGGCGGTCAGCGCGGCCTTCATCCAGTCCTGGCTACCCACGGTGCCGCCGGCGCCCAGCACGATCTTGGTCGGATCCTGCTTGAAGGCGTCCATCAGGCTCTTCAGGTCGGTGTACGGGGAATCGTTGCGAACCACGGCCACGCCGTAGTCGGTGCCGATGGCAGCCAGCCAGCGCACGTCGTTGACGTTGTACTTGCCGAACTTGCCCTGGGCCAGGTTCAAGAGCGAACCGCCCGAGAACGCCACGATGGTGCCCGGTTCGTTCGGGTGCTGGGCCACGATGTTGTTGTAGGCCACTGCGCCGATGCCGCCAGGCATGTAGACGATGCGCATGGCGCTCTTGAGCGCGCCGCTTTGCTTCAAGCCTTCGGTGGCCAGGCGGCAGGTCAGGTCGAAACCGCCGCCAGGCTGGGCGGGCGCGATGCATTCCGGGCGGCGCGGCTCGTCGGCCGCGTGGGCGGCGCCAAGGGACAAGGTAATCGTGCCCAGCGCCGCGACGGCGGCCAGGCGCAGTTTCAGACTAGTCTGCATTTTTTGCGTCTCCGAGATTTATAGGTCTAGGTATGGCTGGAAGCTCTGCTCAGACGGTTCTTTCCGCAATAACGGCCCCAGTGGACGCAACCGTACAAAAACGAAGCTTTCCAAAAGCTTTCAAATTCCGCCGTTTTTCTGGTGCGGCGCAGCATCTTCCGGGCGTTCCAGGGTAAACACCAATGCCGCTCTCAGGCCCGGCAAGGGCACCCGGTTCTCCAGGACCAGCCGCGCCCCCAGGATTTCGGCAATCGTCCCGACAATGGCAAGCCCCAACCCGGCCCCGGGCTTGTTCTTGCCGGCGGCGCCCCGGCGAAAGCGGATGCAGGCGCGGGCAATGTCCTCCGCCGACATACCCGGGCCGCTGTCCTCGACCACCAGCCTGGCCTGGCCAGTGTCGATCTGGACCCTTACCGTCACTTCTCCCGCAGACGAGGTGTAACGGATGGCGTTGTCCACCAGGTTGCTGACCGCCTCCCTCAGCAGCCAGTCCGCCCCCTGGACCACCACCGGGCGGATCTCGGCTTCCAGGCCTATGTCGAGCTGGCGGGCTCGGGCGGTCGGCAGCAGGCTGCGGATGACCCCATCAGCCAGCTCCACCAGATCCACTGGCTCGGGGCTGAAACCGCCCTCGGCCAGCGAGGCGTCTTTAGCGCGCGCCAGCGCGAGCATTTGGTTGGTGGTGCGTACCGCCCTGTCCAACCCCTCTTGCATCGCCAGAAGGGCTGTACGGACCTCCTGGGGGTCTGTTTCACGCAAGGCATAGGCCGTCTGGGTCCGCAAAACCGACAAAGGGGTGCGCAACTGGTGCGAGGCGTCGTCCAGGAACTGGCTCTGGACCCTCGCCTGAGCCGCAAAACGGGCCATGTGGAGGTTTACGGCCGCGACTAGGGGTAGGACCTCCCCTGGCATGTCCGACGCGCTCACGGGGCTTAAATCGTCCGCAGAACGCCCTTCCACCTCCTGACGCAGCCTGGCCAGGGGACGCAGGGCCATGAAAACGCCCAGGACGATCACCAGGACGCTTATCAGGATCACGGCCAGGTCCCGTTCCACCGAGCGTACCAGCACTTGGTGCAGGAAGGCCTGCCGGGTATCCAGGCCTTCGGCCACCTGCACGATAACCCGTCCCCCTTTGTTGGCGTATAGCGGAGGATCCATGGGGCGCGCCAGCGCCGCAACGCGCACGGGCGTGCCCTGGTAGTCGGCATAGAAAAACCGCGGTTCCCCCGAAACCAGCGGCTCGGCAGGCATCGGCAGGCCAGGACTGCCGATTTCGGCCAGTCCGTCCTCCGTGGCAACCCGGTAGAACACGCTGCCATTGGCCGTCAGCTCGAAAAATTCCAGCATCAGGTATGGCTGCTCCATGGCTAATCCACCGCTGGCTGTGGATATGTTGTGGTCGATCGCGCGCAGCGCTCCAGAGAGCGAACGGTCGTAGGCAATGTCGACCTGGTTGCGCAGCTGGTGGTTCGACAGCCACAAGGCGCCCATCATCACGAAGACCAGGGTGGGGATCAGCCACCAGAGGAGCTGGCTTTTCAGGGTGCGATTACGTTTTTTTGCAGCGAAAAACCCCTTTTTTTCCGCGCTTCTAGTTGTCAACAAGGTTCTCCAGGCAGTAGCCCATGCCTCGCATCGTCACGATCTGCACACCGGTATCCGCCAATTTTTTGCGCAAACGGTGCACCAGGACCTCGATGGCTTCCAGGTTGATGTCTGCATCGTCCGTCAGGATGCGATCCAGGATCTGCTGCTTGTTGATGGGTTCGCCGCTTTTTTGAATCAGTACCCGCAGAACCGAATGTTCACGTGGGGATAACTGCAAGGGCTGCCCGTTGACCGTGAATTTTTGAGCGGAAGTTTCGAAGGCCAGGTTTCCCAGCGTGAGCCGCGGGTGCTCTCTCCCGCGGCTGCGACGGATGAGCGCGATCAGCCGCGCTTCCAACTCTTCCACAACAAACGGTTTCGGCAGGAAATCGTCCGCTCCCTGGTGGAGCGTCCCGATTTTTTCGGCCAGCGAATCGCGCGCGGTCAAGACCAGCACCGGCGTACGGTCGTCCCGCGCGCGAATCTTCGCGAGCAAAGCATGGCCATCCATGCCCGGCAGTCCCAGATCGAGGATGACGGCATCGAATTCTTCCATCGCCAGCCTTCTTTCGGCTACCAGCCCGTCATCAGCCCATTCAACGACGAAACCAGCGTGCCTGGCCAGGCTTCTTGAAAGCCAGCGTGCAAGTTCGGCTTCGTCTTCTATCAGAAGGATGCGCATGGACGGAGTCCGGGGGGGGATGGCTGGGCGGAATGGGAGAGCATGTTTGGCTTTTCCTTTATTTCTCTTTATATAAAGACTAATGATTAATAAGGCCTGTGGATAACTACCTTAACCTTGAAAATCTCTTTTTTTTCATCAGCTTGCGACCGTTTTTGGCTGTGCAAGAACTCTGTGTGGGAAAAAAGCTGAAGTTGGACAAGATTTTGGACCCTGTCCGAAACCCCTGCTTGTTCAACTTGCCTCCACAAAATGTGCACAAGGCGTCTACTTAGGAGTTATCCACAGGGCGTTTCTGCCGGACGGGTTCCAAAAACGGCCCTTTTACCCCGAAAAACGTCCGGTTGCCACCCTGCTTTTTTGCCCTCCCAGGGGCGTTTAGAGGCCCTCCATGGCGTTCGCGGAAAGGGGCATTCGAGGGGAGGCGCGCAGCCATTCTTGACTGGGAACTGAACAAAAAGTGAGCAGGTTCCGCCGTAGAATTCCGCCATGGCGACAGAAATCAGAATCAAGAAATCAGGTTGGGCAATCTGGCTGAGAAGCCGTTTGTTGGCGGACAATTTGCCGGCCACGCTTTGCGCGGCGGCGCTGATGGGCCTCTTGGGGGCGCTGGCCACCGTGGTCTTTCGCGAAATGCTGGCCTGGACACAAATCCTGCTGGGCGGCGAGGACACTCCCCACGGCATGGTGTCTTTGGCGCGCGGGCTGAGTCCCTGGCAACGCTTCCTGATGCCGGCCATAGGCGGCGCCATCGCGGGCGCGGTCCTGCAAATGGCGGCCAGGTGGTTGCCCAAGCGCGGCGCGGCGGACTACATGGAGGCGATTTCCATCGGCCGCGGGGTTATCGGCTTTCGCCAGACCGTCGCGCGCAGCCTGTCGTCGATTTTCTCCATCGGCTCCGGCGCCTCGATTGGCCGGGAAGGTCCCATGGTGCAGTTGGCAGCGATGTTGTCATCCCTGACCGGCCGCTATCTGGTGCTGCCTCCCAGGCATCTGCGTCTGCTGGTCGCCTGTGGCGCCACGGCGGGGATTACTTCCGCCTACAACGCGCCCATCGCCGGAGCCCTGTTCATTTCCGAGATCGTTTATGGCGCGATAGCTTCAGCCACGCTGGTGCCGCTGGTCGTATCGTCGGTCGTGGCGAACATTGTGACGCGCCAGATACTGCATTACGACGCGGTTTTTCATATGCCGCCCTTCACTTTCGTGTCCGGGTGGGAAGTCATCAACTATCTGGGATTGGGAGTGATCGCCGGCCTGGCGGCGCCGCAGTTCCTGCGCTTCCTGGACACTGCACGCGCCGCGTTCGGCCGCGTACCCGCGCCGTTGTGGGTGCGCATGGCCTTGGGCGGCCTGATTGTCGGCGCCTTGTCAGTCGTGAATCCAGAGGTCTGGGGCAATGGCTACAGCGTGGTCAACAGCATGTTGCATACGCAGTGGGCCTGGCAGGCGGTGGCCGCCATTCTGCTGTTGAAAACGCTGGCCACCGCCGCCAGCGTGGGATCGGGCGCGGTAGGCGGCGTTTTCACGCCGACGTTATTCGTGGGGGCGGCGCTGGGCGCCTTGTACGGGACCGGCCTGCAAGCTCTGTTCCCCGCTGGGGATCTGTCGGCGGTATCGAGCTATGCGGTGGTGGGCATGGGGGCGTTGCTGGCCGCCACCACCTATGCGCCATTGATGTCCATCCTGATGATTTTCGAGATGACACTCAGCTACGAAGTCATGCTGCCGCTCATGCTGGCCTGCATCACAGGCTACGTGATTGCGCATCGGATAAGGCCGGATTCGGTCTATGCGAAATCGTTGGCCAGCAATCGGCGCGCGCAGCGCGTCGTTGTCAAGGAACGTGAGGAATGACGGTATTTCACTAATACGAGTTAATACTCGCATTAGTGAAATAGGGAAAATAACCCTTAAATAAGGGGCTTTTTCATGAAAACTCGCTTCAGACCGATTTCCTCGGCGCGATGGGTTTCCACATAACCGTATCGCGTGTAGATCGCGATGTTCTCGGTCATTTTCTCCTGCGTGTACAACCGGATGCTGGCATAGCCGGCCTGGCGCGCCGCGGTTTCCGCGAACTGCATCAGGTCGCGGCCATAGCCCTTTCCTTGCGCTTTCGGATCCACCGCGATGTTGTCCAGCAGCAGGCAATCGGCTTCCGGAATCAGGACCAGCACAGCTTGCACGGTATCGCGCACCCGCAGCACATGGACCACGCCCTGCGTGACGCGGGCACGGTAATCATCAAGCATCGGTCCGGGCGTCGCGCCGATGCGCGCAACATAGTGGCCATAGGCTTGCGCGACGATTCGTTCGATGTCAGGCAGATCGTCGAGGCTGGCGAGGCGTATGTCAGGGTGCATGCGAGGTCCGGATGAAGCGCTGCCCGGCGTGGGCGGATTTCCCGGAAATATAGGACGTCCGGACCGTCGCAGGATTATTTTTATAATTAGTTATAAAATTTATAACTAATAGTTCGCTTGTATACCCCGAAGATGATGTGCGATCACCGCAGAAAGTCGCAGAGTGATTCCGCAAAGGAGTGTCGATGGCACCTAATACGTCTTTCCCGGGGAACAGCGTGTCCGACAACCTGTGGAACGACTATGCAAAGTTCTTCGAGGCTTGTTCAGGCGTGCTGGACCGGGTCGAGCAGCACAGGGATAGCGGCATCGCCTTGTCGGAGAGTGAGTTGTCGGAGTTGAGAACCATGGCGCTCAACCTCAATACATTCGGCCGGGTGCTGCATGGAAAAAGAGCGCGGGAAATGCGCTTGCTGGCTGAGCGTGCCGAACGGGCATTGGGCAAGGCCGAAGCAGCCTCGGCGCTTGCGCCGATACAGGAAGACAGCGAGTCCGAAGATGACCCGGCCGCAGTGACGGGCTAAGCCCGAGGCAGGTTCCTTCAGGCAGTCAGGCAGCGCGCCGGCGCAGGACCGCGCGTCCCAAGGCGCTGATTACCTTGAGCGCATACAACACGAACAAGGATCCCGTAATGTCTCCGGTCAGCATCGCGATGAAGCCGTCGGCGAGCGCGGCTCTCTCTCCCTGGAGAAAGAACCAGAGATGGTGAATGGTCGTATTCACTACCGCATAGACTACGGCGCAGATCAGCAGACGCCAGGCCGTAAGGTTGGCCAGGTCGGGCTGCAATCGCAGTGCCGAACGGGCCCAGCGATAGGCCAGGTAGGGAGCGGCAGCGGCCATGATGCCCCCCGCCACGGAGCGGAGCATGTCGTCAGGAAAGTAGTAGCAGAAGCAGGCGATCCACGATCCGGCCAGCAGCCCGAGCGCCGCAGGCAGGCCAAACAGCAAGGTGCATATCAGGCGCACGCCCGCCGGCAGATAGATCCAATTGATGCCCCGCACAAACTCAAGATTGGTGAACACCCATTCATTGACCGCCAGACTGCCCAGGAACAGCGCCATCGTCACCAGAGCCCACTTACCCTGATCTAGAATGTTCCCCATACCTCGAATTCCGCCGCTTGTCAGTCGCCGCGTCCATTATCCATGAAAGAAAAAAAGAGACCCGCCGACATCTACATGCGTTTTCTGCGCCTGACCGATGCGCTGCGCGGCCTGCCCGCGCTGCCGTCGCTCGATCCCCTGGAAGAACGCATACTCACGCTGATCGCGCGCGCGTCGCAGGAACAACGCCGCTTATCGGTGCGCGATGTGATGGCGGTGGATAGCATAGGGTCACCCGCGACCTTGCACGCGCGCTTGAAATCGATGCGCGAGAAAGGCTGGGTGCTGCTCGTCGATACCGAGGACGCGCGCCGCAAGCAGGTCGAACTCAGCCAGGCGGCGTTGTCGCATTTCGACCGCTTGTCGGAATGCCTGGTGGAAGCGGCGCGCAAGCCCTGAGCTGCAGCGCTGCAACATGCCGCCGCGCAGGCTTATTTCCCGATACAAAAGCTCGAGAAGATCTCGCCCAGCAGATCGTCGCTGGTGAACTTGCCTGTGATGCTGGACAGGCTGTCATGTGCCAGCCGCAGTTCTTCCGCAAACAAGTCCAGTACGCGGTCGTCCTGTTCCGCATGCGCGCCGGCCAACTCCAGATGTTCCGCCGCATCTTGCAAGGCATGCAGGTGGCGCTCCCGCGCGAGCCACGGGGATTCGCCGCCGGGATTCCAGCCTGCGATGCGCAGCAACTCTGCACGCAGTTCGTCCAGGCCCGCACCGCGCTTGGCCGAGATTCCAAGTTCCTGAGGACCGGCGGCAAAAGGCGTGGACAACAGATCCACCTTGTTGAAGACCTTCAGCACAGGCGTGCGCGGCGGCAGGCGCGCGGTGATCTGGGCGTCCAGCTCGTCGCCGGGCTGGGTGGCATCCTGCAGATGCAGGATGACGTCGGCGCGCTCGATTTCCTGCCAGGTGCGCGCAATGCCTATGCTTTCCACCGTGTCCTCGGTTTCCCTGAGGCCGGCGGTGTCGACGATATGCAGCGGCACGCCGTCGATGTGGATCTCCTGCACTACCTTGTCGCGGGTGGTGCCCGCGATCGGGGTGACGATGGCGATGTCGTCGCCGGCCAGCGCATTGAGCAGGCTGGACTTGCCGACGTTGGGCTGGCCGGCCAGCACCACGTGCAGGCCTTCGCGCAGAATCACGCCCTGGCGCGCTTGCGCGATCAGTTTGGCGAGGTCCGCGGTCAGCGCTTCCAGGGTCGGGCGGGCTTGATACTTCTCGAGGAAGTCGATTTCCTCTTCGGGGAAATCCAGCGTCGCTTCGACCAGCATGCGCAAATGGATGATGCGGTCCGACAGGTCGTTCACGCGCGCGGAAAAATCGCCCGAGAGCGACGCCATGGCGCCGCGCGCGGCCGCTACCGACGAGGCCTCGATCAAATCGGCTACGGCTTCGGCCTGAGCCAGGTCCATGCGGTCGTTGAGGAAGGCGCGGCGCGTGAATTCGCCCGGCTCGGCCAGCCGGATGCCAAGATCGCGGCCGGCGGCCAGACAGCTTTCCAGCACGCGGCGCAGCACGGCGGGGCCGCCATGCCCTTGCAGTTCCAGCACGTCTTCGCCGGTATAGGAATGCGGCGCGCGGAAATAGATGGCGATGCCTTCGTCCAGCAATTCGCCCGTGCCGGATTTGAACGGCAGGTAGTGCGCATGTCGCGGCGTGAGTTCGCGCTGGAACAGGCGCCGCACGAGTTCGGACAGGTCCGTGCCGGAGATGCGGACGACGCCGATACCGCCTCTTCCGGGGGCGGTTGCGATGGCGGCGATGGGGGCGTAGGCGGACATATTTCGGGCAAGGCAAGGCGAGAACAATAAGGGAATATAACTGTTGCGCCGTCCCTTGTTTGCTGGTTAATGTGGCCCGGAGGTTCAAAACCCGAAACAATCCAGGGAGATCACAATGGCATCTCGGTTTTCGCGTGTCTTGGCCTGCGGCTCAGCCGCGGTGATATTGGCCTTCGGCACCTTCAGTTCGGCTATGGCCCGCGATCTGGTGATCGCCTTGAAGACCGAACCTTCGTCGATGGATCCGCAGTATCACGCGCTCACGCCCAATACGCAGATCTCCCAGACCATATTCGATACCCTGGTTGCCACCGACGCGCAGCTCAAGCCGCAGCCCGCGCTGGCCGAGTCCTGGACCGTGGACGGCAAGGTGTGGACTTTCAAGCTGCGCCCTAACGTGAAGTTCTCCGACGGCACGCCGTTCACCGCGGAAGACGTGGTCTTTACGTATGCGCGCGTCCCCAAGGTGCCCAACAGTCCCTCGCCGTTCACGCTGTATCTGGGTTCGGTCGAGAAGACCGAAGCGGTCGATCCCAGCACCGTGCGCATCACCACCAAGGACGTGGCGCCGAACCTGCTGGTCAACCTGGCGCAGTTGCCCATCATGTCCAAGAAAGCGGCGTCGGGCCCCGCGGCCGAGGGCAAGACGACGACGGAACTCAATAGCGGCGACGGCCTGATAGGCACCGGTCCCTACAAGTTCGTGTCCTGGAAGCGCGGCGCCGAATTCGTGCTGGCGCGCAACGACAAGTATTGGGGCAAGAAGCCCGAATGGGATCGCGTGGTCTACCGTCCCATCAGCAACGCGGCCGCGCGCGTGGCCGCGCTGCTTGCCGGCGACGTCGACATGATCGAGGATCCCCCAACCGATGACCTGCCCAAGCTCAAGGGCGACAAGAAACTCTATGTAGAGGAAACGCCGTCGGTGCGTGTCGTCTACGTGGCGCTGGACCAGTTCGCCGAGCCCTCGCCGGGCGTGCAAGGCACCGAAAAGAACCCCATGAAGGACAAGCGCGTGCGCGAAGCGCTGTCGCTCGCCATCAACCGCGATGCGCTGGTCGAGCGCGTGATGGGCGGGGTGGCGTTGCCCGCGGGAAATCTGTTGCCCTACCCCATGTTCGGTTCCAGCAAGGAGCATTCGAAGGCTCCCAAGGCCGACGTGGAAAAGGCCAAGGCCTTGTTGAAGGAAGCTGGTTATCCCAACGGCTTTTCCATCACGCTGGGCTCGCCGTCGGGCCGCTATGTCAACGATTCGAAGGTGGCGCAGGCGATCGCGTCGATGTGGACCCGCATCGGCGTGAAGACCAGCGTGGATGCGATGGCGCCCCCGGTGTTCTTCAAGAACCGCGACAGCTATGCGTTCTCGGCCTATTTGGCGGGCTGGTCCGTGACCAGCGGCGAAATGTCCAACGCGCTGACCTCGCTGCTGGTGACGCGCAATCCCGAAGCAGGTTTGGGCACCACCAACCGCAGCCGCTACTCCAATCCCAAGATGGACGCGCTGGTGAAGGAAGCCTCGTCGACCATGGACGATGCCAAGCGTGCGGACCTCTTGTCCAAGGCCAGCAACATCGCCATGGATGACTACGCCATGCTCCCTGTGCATTTCGAGTTGTCGGTATGGGCAATGAAGAGCGACATCCGCTATCAAGGCCGCCCAGACCAAGTCACGCTCGCACAGTTTGCAACGCTGAAGAAGTAAGGCGCTAGTGCTTGCAACGATCGTAAGAAGGCTGCTGCAGACCGTCGTCGTCATGCTCGTCATGTCGGCGCTGGTCTTTGCCGGCATCTACATGGTGGGCGACCCGGTCTCGATGCTGGCCAGCCCGGAAGCGACCGAAGCGCAACGCGCGGCGGTGCGCGCATCGCTGGGCCTGGATCTGCCGCTGTGGCGGCAGTACCTGATCTTCATGGGCCAGGCGGTGCGCGGTGATTTCGGCAACAGCTTCCTGACGGGCGAACCGGCCATGAGGCTGATCCTGGAGCGCATGCCGGCCACGGTGGAACTGGCCTGTGTGGCCATGCTGCTGTCGGTGCTGATCGGCGTGCCGTTGGGCATCCTGGCCGGCCTCAAGCCCAAGGCAGTGGGCTCGCGCGCGATCATGACGGGCTCGGTGCTCGGTTTCTCGCTGCCTAACTTCTGGGTTGGCCTGATGCTCATCATGGTGTTCGCCGTGATACTCGGCTGGGTGCCGGCGGGTGGGCGCGGCCAGACCGTCAGCATCGGATCGCTGCAGTTGAGCGTGCTGACTTTCGACGGCTGGCTGAGCCTGGCGCTGCCTGCGGCCACGATCGCCTTCGCCAAATGCGCAATGATCATCCGCGTGACGCGTGCCGCCACGCGCGAAGCCCTGCCCATGGACTACATCAAGTTCGCGCGCGCCAAGGGCCTGTCTGAAAAGCGCGTACTGGGCGTGCATCTGCTCAAGAACATCCTGATTCCCGTGGTGACGGTGGCGGGCCTGGAGTTCGGCCAGGTGATGGCCTTCGCCGTCGTGACGGAAACCGTGTTTTCCTGGCCGGGCATGGGCAAGCTGCTGATCGATTCCATCATCAACCTGGACCGTCCGGTGGTGGTGGCGTATCTGCTCTTGATCGTGTTCTTCCTGGTCATGCTGAATCTGGTGGTGGACATCATCTACACGGTGCTGGACCCCCGCGTACGCTTGGATAGCCGCCGATGAACACACCCGCCACCGCCGCCGCGCCCCCGGTTCAGGCCAAGGAGCAGACGCCCTGGCGCCGATTCCTGTCGGACTTCTTCGCCAGCAAGCTGGCCACGCTGGGTTTGATCATGCTGGTCGTGATCGTGGGCGCCGCGCTGCTTGCGCCCTGGATCGCGCCGCAGAATCCCTATGATCTGGCGACGCTGGACATCATGGATTCCAAGCTCAAGCCGGGCAGCGAAAGCGGCGACGGCAGCATGCGTTATTGGTTGGGCACAGACGGCCTGGCGCGCGACCTGTTCTCGGCCATCCTTTACGGCATGCGCACCAGCCTGTTGGTGGCCAGCGTTTCGGTACTGGCGGCCTTCGGCATCGGCGCCACGGTGGGCCTGATCGCAGCCTATTTCGGCGGCCGCATCGACGCCTTGCTGATGCGGGTTGTGGATATCCAGTTGTCGTTCCCCGCCATCCTGGTTGCGCTGATGTTGCTGGCGATTCTGGGCAAGGGTGTGGATAAGGTGATCATCGCGCTGATCGTGGTGCAGTGGGCGTATTTCGCGCGCGCCGCGCGCGGCGCGGCGCTGGTCGAGCGCGGCAAGGAATACGTGGAAGCGGCGCGCTGCATGTCGCTGTCGTGGGGGCGCGTGCTGTTTCGTCACGTGCTGCCCAACTGTATGCCGCCGCTGATCGTGATCGCCACCATCGACCTGGCGCATGCGATTGCGCTGGAGGCCACGCTGTCGTTTCTGGGCGTGGGCGTGCCGGTGACGGAGCCGTCGCTGGGCATGCTGATCTACAACGGCTTCGAATATCTGCTGTCCGGTCAGTACTGGATTTCGTTCTTCCCCGGCATTGCGCTGGCGCTGGCCATCATCGCCATCAATCTGGTGGGCGACCACCTGCGCGATGTGCTCAACCCGCGCCACGCGAATTGAGGGTGGGCGCCATGCAGACACCTGTGGAAAAGTCCCCGGCGACGCCCATACTCGAGGTGCATGGCCTGAAGACGCACTTCTACACGCGCAATGGCGTGGTGAAGGCGGTGGATGGTGTGGACCTGACGCTGGCCGAAGGCGAGATCCTGGGACTGGTGGGCGAATCGGGGTCGGGCAAGAGCATCACCGGCTTTTCGCTGATGGGACTGCTGGATGAGCCGGGCCGCATCGTCGACGGCACCTTGCGCTTGAACGGCGAGGACTTGCGCAACGCGACACCCGCGCGCTGGCGCGAGCTCAGGGGCCAGGAGATCGCCATGATCTTCCAGGATCCCATGATGACCCTGAACCCGGTACTGCGCGTCGATACGCAGATGATCGAGGCGGTGCAGGCGCACAGCAAGGTATCGCGCGAGCAAGCCCGCCAGCGCGCCTTGCAGACACTCGCCATGGTGGGCATCCCTTCGCCCGAGGAGCGCCTGCGCACCTATCCGCACCAATTATCAGGCGGCATGCGGCAGCGCGTGGCGATCGCGACTGCGCTCTTGAATTCGCCGCGCCTGATCATCGCCGACGAGCCCACCACGGCGCTGGATGTGACCATACAAGGACAGATCCTGTTCGAAGTGCAGAAGCTGTGCCGCGAAACCGGCACCGCGCTGATCTGGATCACGCACGACCTTGCCGTGGTCGCGGGCCTGGCGGACCGCGTGTCGGTCATGTATGCGGGGCGCGTAGTCGAAACCGGCACCACGCAGGCGGTCATCAGCCATCCCATGCATCCCTACACGCATGGCCTGATCGCTTCCATACCCACGCCCGAATCCCGTGGCAGGCCGCTGGTTCCGATTCCCGGCATGACGCCGTCGCTGCTCAACCTGCCGCAAGGCTGTGCGTTCCGTGGGCGCTGCCCGCGCGCCACCGACGCCTGTCTGGTCGAACCGCAGCCCGTGGAGGTGCGCCCGGCGCAATGGGTGCGTTGCTGGCATGCCGGAGGGCCAGATACCAAATGAACGCCGCAGAACGAGATCCCGCGGTCCCTATCCTGTCGTTGCGCGAGGTCGAGCTGCGCTTCGTGCAGCCCGTGGACCTGGCCGGCCGAATCGCCAACCTGCTGGGCGCCGGTTTGAAGACGCAGGTCGTGCATGCAGTGGCGGGTGTGGACCTGGATGTGCGGCCGGGCGAAGTGATAGGCATCGTGGGCGAATCCGGCTGTGGAAAATCCACGCTGGGCCGTATCGTGTCAGGCATCCTGCCGCCGACGGCGGGCGAAGTCAGCTACAAGGGCCGCGCCGTGAAGGCCATGGCGGGCCCGGAACGGCGTGCCTATGAGCTGGGCGTGCAGATGATCTTCCAGGATCCCTATGCCTCGCTGAACCCGCGTATGCGCGTGCGCGAGATCATCGGCGAGGCGCCCGTGGCGCACGGCCTGGTCCGCGCGCGCGACAAAGCCGAGTACGTCGCCGGGCTGATGCGCCAGGTGGGGCTGGATCCGGCTTTTGCACAGCGTTATCCCCATCAATTCTCTGGCGGCCAGAGGCAGCGCGTAGGAATTGCGCGGGCGCTCGCGCTCAAGCCTTCGGTCATAGTTTGCGACGAGGCGGTCGCCGCGCTGGACGTGTCGATCCAGGCCCAGGTGCTTAATCTGTTCGAACGGTTGCGTGCGGACTTGGACCTGACCTATCTTTTCATCAGCCACAACCTCAGCGTAGTCAGCCACATCTCGGACCGCGTGGCCATCATGTATCTGGGCCGCGTGGTGGAGCTGGCGCCTACCGACACGGTCTTTCAGCGGGCCAACCATCCGTACACGCAGGCCTTGCTGAAGGAACTGCCGACGCTGCAGCCGGGGCGGCGCACCTACCAGCCCATCAAGGGCGAACTGCCGTCGCCGCTGGACCCGCCGACGGGCTGCGCCTTCCACCCGCGTTGCCCGCATGCGATGCCGCGCTGCAAGGCAGAACGGCCGTTGCTGCGTGAAGTCGCCCCGGGTCAGTTCAGCGCCTGCCATCTGAACGATACGTGAATTCAACTCTTACGCCTTATCCACAGCCATGAAAACCATAGACGAAATCGAACGCGCCCACGGCGACCTCACCGCGCTGCGGCGGGATATCCACGCCCATCCGGAACTTGCTTTCCAGGAAACGCGCACGTCCGCGCTGGTCGCGGAGCGTTTGCGCGGCTGGGGCCTGGAAGTCCACACGGGGCTGGGGAAAACCGGCGTGGTGGGTATTTTGCGCGGCGGCAACGGCAAGAAAACCATAGGTTTGCGCGCCGACATGGACGCGCTGCCCATGCCCGAGCACAACCGCTTTGCGCACAAGTCCACCATCAGCGGACGCATGCACGGCTGCGGCCACGACGGACACACGACCATGCTGCTGGGGGCGGCGCAATACTTGTCCACACACCGCGATTTCGATGGCACGGTGGTGTTCATCTTCCAGCCGGCCGAGGAAGGCGGCAACGCCGGCGCGCGCGCCATGATGCAGGACGGCCTGTTCGACAAATTCCCTTGCGACGCGGTGTTCGGCATTCACAACATGCCCGGCATGCCGGTCAACCAGTTCGGTTTTCGGGCGGGCCCGACCATGGCCTCCAGCAACCGCTGGGACATCGTCATCAAGGGCGTGGGCGGCCACGCGGCGCAGCCGCATGCATCGGTGGACCCCATCATTGTCGCGGCCGACATGGTGCATGCCCTGCAGACGGTGATCTCGCGCAGCAAGAATCCGCTGGAGCAGGCCGTGCTTTCGATCACGCAGATCCACGCGGGCGACGCCTACAACGTGATTCCCGGCGAAGCCGTGCTGCGCGGCACCGTGCGTACCTATTCGGTGGAGACCCTGGACAAGATCGAGGCGGACATGCGCCGCATCGCGACCACCTTGCCGCAGGTCTACGGCGGGACGGGCGAACTGGATTTCGTGCGCGCATATCCCCCGCTGGTGAATTGGGAAAAGGAAACCGCCTTTGCCGCCCAAGTCGCCGAAGACGCGTTCGGCGCTGAAAACGTGCAGCGCGAGATGCCGCCCTTCATGGGGGCGGAGGACTTTTCCTTCTTCCTGGAAGCGGTGCCTGGGACCTACCTGTTCCTCGGCAACGGCGACGGCGACCATCGCATGGAGACCTATCACGGCATGGGTCCGTGCCAGTTGCACAACCCGAATTACGACTTCAACGACGCCTTGCTGCCGGTAGGCGCAACATATTGGGTAAAACTGGTTCAGGCTTTTCTGCCGAAGTCCTGATCCACGCAAGTCTTTGATTTAAAAGGCGCGGGCTCCGTACGGACCGCGCCTTTTTTCATGGCCGGGCAAGGTTGTACACAGGCTGTCCACCTGCTATTCACCGCCTATCCACCGGGATATCCCCCGACAATCCACCGCTTTTCCCTGGCTTGCCACCAGGCTTATCCCAAGACTTATCCACAGGCTTGGCAGCGCGATTGGTCAGTGAAATTCGCTCGTTCCCAGGGTAAATGCGTATGCCTGCGAGGCCGGCACGGCCTTGACTGACGCCGGCATGCCAGCCTAGCATTGATATAACTGTGAAATATCACTGTTATTTTTAACCGGCAATTCCAACCCAACTTCGAACAGGAAATCCCATGGTCCAGAAAGTCCGCATTACCAGCCCCCACGTCGCCGAAGCCGAGCCCGGCCTGTGGTCCAACTGCCTGCGCGTGAAAGACTCGGTCTACCTGTCGGGACTGACCGCCCGCGCCAACGACGGGAGCACCATCCAGGGCGCGAATGCCTACGAACAAGCCCAGGTCATCTTTGCGAAGATGAAGCATCTCCTGGAAGCGGCGGGCGGCCAGATCGACGACATGGTCACGCTGACGATCTTCCTGACCAACATGGCCGACAACCAGCAAGTGTGGAAGGCGCGTCGCGAATTCTTCAGCGGCGATTTCCCCGCCTGCGCGCTGGTGCAGGTATCCGCCCTGGCCAAGCCTGAGATCCTGGTGGAAATCCAGGGCCAGGCCCGTCTTGCGGACTGACACCATGAAAATCGTTCGCTATGCCAGCGAATCCGGCCCGGTATTGGGCCGGCTGGACGGCCAAGCTATCACGCCCTTTCAGGGCGTGGCCGACGTACAGACGCTGTTGAGCCAGGTCGCGCACGCCAGCGGCGCGGCTGTGGCACTGGATTCGGTACGCCTGCTCGCACCCATCGTCCCGCAACGCAATGTGTTCTGCGTCGGCTGGAATTACCTGAAACACTACGACGAAAGCAAAGGCAAGCGCGAAGGCCAAGAGGTCGAGCTGCCTGAACGCCCCACTTTCTTCAGCAAGCTGCCGACTACCGTCGCCGGACCGCAAGACAGCGTGCCGTTGCATGAAGCCTATACGTCCAAGCTGGATTGGGAGGTCGAGCTGGCCGTGGTGATCGGCAAGGAAGGACGCGATATCGCTGAGGAGGATGCCCTGGAACATGTGTTCGGCTACACGGTGGCCAATGACCTCAGTGCACGCGATCTGCAGCGTGCGCACGGCGCGCAATGGTTCAAGGGCAAGAGCCTGGACGCGACCTGCCCGATGGGGCCGGTCCTGGTCACCGCCGATGAGATCGACGATCCGCAGAATCTCGCCCTGAGCTGCGGGGTCAATGGTGTGCGCATGCAGGCTGGCCATACCCGCAATCAGATCTTCAGCGTGGCGCGCGTGATCGCGGAGCTGTCGCAGGGACTGACCTTGCTGCCCGGCGACGTCATCCTCACCGGCACGCCTGAAGGGATAGGAGCGGCCCGCCAGCCTCCCTTGTTCCTGCGTGATGGCGACGTCGTGGAGTGTTGGGTGGACGGCATAGGTTCACTGCGCAACGTCGTGCGCGCAGGCCTGCGCTACGCGGAATAAGCCGCCTGCCGTGCGGCACCAATGACAAATCAAGGGGTAAACATTATGAAGAAAACCGTATTGGCCGCCGCGCTGGCGCTGGCGAGCATGAGCGCCGCCGCCGACACGTTCCCGTCGCAGCCCATGACGCTGATCGTGCCGTATACCGCAGGCGGCTCCTCCGACGCGCTGGCGCGGGCGCTGACCAAGGCCATTGCGAAGAACACCGGAGCCAACATCATCGTCGAAAACCGTCCCGGCGGCAGTACCGTGATCGGCGCACAGACCTTGCTGGGCAAGCCGGCTGACGGCAACACGGTCCTGCTGATCGCAGCAAGCTTCGTCATCAATCCCTATCTGTTGAACCAGCTGCCCTATGACAGCGTGAAGGACTTCCAGCCGGTCACGCAGCTGGCGTCCAACCCGCATGTGTTGGTGGTCGGACCCAAGGTGCCGGCCGGCGATCTCAAGGCGTTCCTGGCCTGGGCCAAGGACCAGGGCGACAAGGCGACCTTCTCTTCGTTCGGCAATGGCTCATCAGGCCATCTGGGATTCGAGATGCTGAAAAAACAGGCCGGCGTGGGCATGATGCACGTGCCGTACAAGGGCGCGGCGCCAGCGACCATGGCGGTACTGAGCGGCGAAGTGGATGCGACGCTCGGGGACGTGGGCGTGGTTGCGCCGCATATCCAGGCGGGCAAGCTGCGCGCCCTGGCAGTGGCTGGAAGCGCGCGCACGCCAGCGCTGCCCGATGTGCCGACCTTTGCCGAGGCCGGCCTGCCGGGCTTCGAATCGCAAACCTGGATGGGGCTGCTCACGCGCACGGGCGTGCCCGCCGATCGCGTGCAGCGTCTGAACCAGATGTACTCCGAAGCGCTGCAGGATGCCGACGTGCGCCAGATCCTGGCGCAGCAGGGCATGGTGGCTGCAGCCTCCACGCCAGATGCGTTCGCGGCATACATGAAAGCCGAATCCGCCAAGTACGGACAGGCCATCAAGGACGGCAACGTGCGCATCGACTGAGGAAACGCTGGCCCGCCCGCACCGGTCGCTATAATCGCAGCGGTCTGCGCCGGTTGCGGCGCGTGGTCAGCAACCATCACCGCATGCCCAAAACCCCTACCCCCAAGCGACAGCAGGAAGACACCGCGCCGGCGGCTTCGCTCGGCGAACAGGCGTATCTCGCGATCAAGCGCATGATCCTCACGCAGGAGCTGCGCGCCGGGGACCAGATCAATGTCGCACAACTGAGCGAACAGCTGTCGCTGGGCCGCAGCCCCATCCATCTGGCCATACACCGGCTGGACCGCGAGGGGCTGGTGGACATCCTGCCGCGCAAGGGCATCCTCGTCAAAGCGGAAACCATAGACAGCTTCCTGGAGCTGATCGCCGCGCGCCTGCTGGTCGAACCGCATCTGACAGGCCTGGCGGTGGACAATGCCACCCCGGCGCTGCTGGAACGCCTGCAAGCGTTGGTGGCGGCTGGCTGGGAATGCCATGAACGCCAGGACCGGTTGGGCAGCATGGAGATCGACCGCAGGTTCCACCAGACGCTGTACGAAGCCGCCCGCAATGACATCCTTGCGGAGTTTGCCGGCAGCCTGCTGGACCGTTCCATGCGCCTGTGGTTCCGCCCGCCTGCGGGCAAGGCGGAAAAGCCCAACGTGGCCGAACTGGAAGACCTGTACAAGATGGTCGAGCGTGGCGATAAAAAGGCCGCAGTGCGCAAGATGGAGCAGCACATCGGCTCCGTGCGCGGCAAGTTCCTCTCGCGCGAATAAGCTTATAGCCACAACGCGATGGCGCGCCATATGACGCGCAGGCTTGAACAAAGGCCGAATAATTCGTTTGCGTAGGGGTTGCGCGTTTTCATAATGGACCGTTCCTGAGCCGGCCTGGCCGGCATTCGCGCAAGGAGCGATCCATGTCCCAGAGCAACGCGCTGCGCCGGTCCGAGGTGTATGCCGAACCCGCTGCGCAAGCCTTTTCGATCCGCCCGCTGGCAGCCGTGACCGGCGCCGAAATCATCGGCGTCGACCTGTCGCGCGAGCTGACCCCGGCCGATTTCGCGCAGGTGCATCGCGCCCATCTGGACCATCACCTGCTGGTGTTCCGCGATCAGCGCATCACGCCGCAGCAGCACATCGATTTCAGCCGCCGCTTTGGCCGTCTGATGATCCACGTGCTGCATCAGTTCCATCTGGCCGGGCATCCCGAGATCCTCATCGTTTCCAACATCGTTGAAGACGGCAAGCCGATAGGGCTGGGCGATGCCGGCAAGTATTGGCATTCGGATATCTCGTACAAGGAATTGCCCAGCCTGGGGTCGCTGCTGCACGCGCAGGAGCTGCCCACGCAAGGCGGCGACACGCTATTCGCCGACATGCACGTGGCGTACGACACTCTGCCCGCCGCATTGCGAGACGCCATCGAAGGCAAGCGCGCCGTGCATTCCTACCTGGCCAAATACGGCCAGTTACAGAAGGAAGGCTCGTGGCGTCCCAATCTCAGCGCGCAACAGGTGGCGCAGGTGCAGGAAGTGGTGCATCCGGTCGTGCGCACGCATCCGGAGACGGGCCGCCGCGCGCTGTTCGTGAGCGAAGGCTTCACCACCCGCATCGAGGGCCTGCCCGAAGACGAGAGCCGCCAGATCCTGGACGAACTGTTTGCCCACAGCATCCGGCCCGAACACATCTACCGCCACCAATGGCAGCCGCATGATCTGGTGTTCTGGGACAACCGCTCGTTGATCCATCTGGCCGGCGGTACGCCGGATCACCTGCGCCGCAAGCTGTACCGCACGACGATCGAAGGCGACGTGCCGTTCTGACGTCGCGCGCCCCTTAATTTCGCGCAAAACCATTTATCCACAGGGTCCGCCATGGGTTTTTCCTCCGCTGTACGTGATCGTTTGGTCCAGGCCGCCACCGGCGCGGGCCTGGCGTTGATACTTGCCGTGCTGGCGCTGGCTTCGCCGACGCCGGCCATGGCGGAGGGCCGCATCCGCATCGCCGAGCAGTACGGCATCGTGTATCTGCTGTTGAACGTGGCGCGCGATCAGCAACTGATCGAAAAGCACGGCAAGGCCGATGGTGTGGATATCTCGGTCGAGTGGGCCAAGCTGTCGGGCGGTTCGGCCGTGAACGATGCGCTGTTGTCCGGGGCTGTGGATATCGCGGGGGCAGGCGTGGGGCCGCTGTTGACGATCTGGGACCGCACGCGCGGCAAGCAGAACGTGAAGGGCGTGGCCTCGCTGGGCAATTTTCCCTATTACCTGGTCAGCAACAATCCCAACGTGAAGACGATTGCGGACTTCACCGACAAGGACCGCATCGCGGTGCCGGCGGTGGGCGTGTCGGTGCAGTCTCGCGTGTTGCAGCTGGCGTCGGCCAAACTGTGGGGCGACGCGCAGTTCAACAAGCTGGACAAGATTTCCGTCGCCCTGCCGCATCCGGACGCGGCCGCCGCCATCATCGCGGGCGGCACGGAAATCACGGGGCATTTCGGCAACCCGCCCTTCCAGGAGCAGGAGCTGGCCGAGAATCCCAAGGCGCGCATCGTGCTCAATTCCTATGACGTGCTGGGCGGGCCCAGTTCGTCCACGGTGTTGTTTGCGACCGAGAAATTCCGCAAGGAAAATCCCAAGACCTACAAGGCATTCCAGGCCGCGCTGAAGGAAGCGGCGCAGTTCGCCAGCGCCAACCCGGAAAAGGCCGCGGATACTTATCTGCGCGTTACCGGCGCAAAGCTGGACCGCGATTTCCTGATCAAAGTGATCAAGAACCCCGACGTGCAGTTCAAGCTGGAACCGCAGAATACCTATGCGCTGGCCGAGTTCATGCACAAGGTGGGCGCGATCAAGAATGCGCCGGCCAGTTGGCGAGATTATTTCTTTGACGACCCCGTCACAGCCCAAGGCAGTTGAGATGGGATTGAGCGCTGCCTCCCCTGTGGATAACACCGAAAAGGCCACGCCTTTGCTGGCTGTGGATAAGGTGTCGATCGAATACAAGACGCGCGAAAGGCGCGTGCGCGCCACGCATCAGGTCAGTTTCGACGTGCACGAAGCAGAGCGTTTCATCCTGCTGGGCGCGTCCGGTTGCGGCAAATCCACGCTGCTTAAGGCAATTGCGGGCTTCATAGAACCGACCGAAGGGCGCATTGCCATCGATGGCAATGCCGTGCGCGGCCCGGGGCCAGACCGCATCGTGGTGTTCCAGGAATTCGACCAGCTGCCGCCATGGAAGACGTTGCGGCAGAACGTGGCGTTTCCGCTGGTGGCTTCACGCAAACTCAACCGTCGCGAGGCCGACGAGCGCGCCATGCACTACCTGGACAAGGTGGGGTTGTCCGCGTTCGCCGATGCCTATCCGCATACGTTGTCCGGCGGCATGAAGCAGCGCGTGGCCATTGCGCGCGCCCTGGCGATGCAGCCGCGTGTGCTTTTGATGGACGAGCCCTTCGCGGCGCTGGACGCGTTGACGCGGCGGCGCATGCAGGAAGAATTGCTGGCGCTGTGGGAAGACGTGCGTTTCACGCTGCTGTTCGTCACCCATTCCATCGAAGAGGCATTGGTGCTGGGCAGCCGAGTGCTGTTGCTGTCACCGCATCCGGGGCGCGTGCGCGCGGAACTGAACGCCCATGCCTATGGGCTGCATAGCCAGGGTTCGGCTGCGTTCCAGTCTGCGGCCAGGCGCGTCCATGATCTGCTGTTCGATGTGGCGCCTGCGGAACAGTCCGCTGAACTTGCCGCTGAACGGGCCGCGGCCTGAAGGACTTCCGCATGAACAACGCATACGCAGGCGCCGTGCCCATCCGTCCCGAAGTGGAGTACGAGCTGCCGCCCTTGCCCGCGCAAGCGGGCGAAGCGCCCCTGCCCTGGCATGAACGCCTGTGGCAGCACGCCAGCCTGCGCAAGCTGGCGATCCTGGCGCTATTGGCCGGCATCTGGGAGCTGGCGGCGCGCTACACCGACAATGATCTGCTGCTGCCCAGCGCATCGCAGACGGCGGTCGCCTTCGTGCAGGGCATCGCAGGCGGCGAACTGCTGGCACGCGCCGGGCAATCGTTGCGCGTGCTGGCGCAGGGATATGCGGCGGGCGTGCTGCTGGCCTTTGTGCTGACCACGCTGGCGGTGTCGACGCGTTTCGGTCGCGATCTGCTGTCCACCTTGACGGCCATGTTCAATCCCCTGCCGGCGATTGCGCTGCTGCCGCTGGCGCTGCTGTGGTTCGGCCTGGGCGAAGGCAGCCTGGTGTTCGTTCTGATCCATTCGGTGTTGTGGGCGCTGGCGCTGAACATGTACGCGGGTTTTCTGGGGGTATCGGATACCTTGCGCATGGCGGGCCGCAACTATGGATTGAGCGGTCTGCGCTACGTGTTGCAGATTCTGGTGCCTGCCGCCCTGCCCGCCATCCTGGCCGGGCTGAGGATAGGCTGGGCCTTTGCGTGGCGCACATTGATCGCCGCGGAACTGGTGTTCGGCGCGTCCAGCGGCAAGGGCGGCCTGGGCTGGTACATCTTTCAGAACCGCAACGAGTTATACACAGACCGCGTGTTCGCGGGGTTGGCGGCGGTGGTGATCATCGGCCTGCTTGTGGAAAACCTGGTGTTCGACACCGTGGAGCGTTTCACGGTCAGGCGCTGGGGCATGCAGCGCTGATTGTCTCGGCGCAGAGCCGCGCAGCAGCCAAAAAAAGGCGGCCCCTCGGGGCCGCCTTGCGCATGGGCGCGTCGCGGATTACAGCTTCAGTCCCAGCGCCTTGGCCACGCCGGCGGCGTAGGCGGGATCGGCCTTGCGGAAGTGTTCCAGCTGGCGGCGCTGGATTTCTTCCGGGACGCCGGCCATGTGGCGGCCGATGTTGCCGAACAGCAGCTCCTGCTGCGCTGGCGTCATCAGGCGGAACAAGGCGCCCGGTTGCGAGTAGTAGTCATCGTCCACGCGGTGATTCCAGCGCGCTGCCGCCTGGCCGTCCAGCGCCAGCGGCGGCTCGCCTGCCGACGGGGTTTCCTTCCACTCGCCCGCGCTGTTGGGCTCGTAGTTCAGCGTCGCCCCGACGTTGCCGTCGACACGGCCGGCGCCGTCGCGGTGAAAGCTGTGAAACGGGCAGCGCGGCGCGTTCACCGGGATCTGGTGGTGGTTGATGCCCAGGCGATAGCGGTGCGTGTCGCCGTAGGAGAACAGCCGGCCTTGCAGCATCTTGTCCGGCGAAAATCCGATACCGGGGACCACGTTGGCCGGGGTGAAGGCGGCCTGCTCGACCTCGGCAAAGTAGTTCTCGGGGTTCTTGTTCAGCTCCAGCACGCCGACTTCGATCAGCGGATAGTCGCCGTGCGGCCAGACCTTGGTCAGGTCGAAGGGGTTGATATGGTAAGTCGCGGCTTCGGCCTCGGGCATGATCTGCACCTTCAGCGTCCACTTCGGGAAGTTGCCCTTTTCGATGTTCTCGAACAGGTCGCGCTGCGAGCTTTCGCGGTCATGGGCGACCACTTGCGCCGCTTCCTCGTCGCTCAGACAGGCGATGCCTTGCTGCGACTTGAAGTGGAATTTCACATAGAAGCGCTCGCCGTCCTTGTTGATGAAACTGAACGTGTGCGAACCGAAGCCGTGCTGCTGGCGCAGGTTGGCGGGAATGCCGCGATCGCTCATCAGGGTGGTGACCTGATGCAGCGATTCGGGATTGAGCGACCAGAAGTCCCAGGCGGCGGTGGCGCTGCGCAGGTTGGTCTTGGGGTCGCGCTTCTGGGTGTGGATGAAGTCCGGAAATTTCAGCGGATCACGGATGAAGAAGACCGGCGTGTTGTTGCCGACCAGGTCCCAGTTGCCTTCCTCGGTGTAGAACTTGATGGCGAAACCGCGCACGTCGCGTTCGGCGTCAGCCGCGCCGCGCTCGCCGGCCACGGTCGAGAAACGCAGGAACAGCGGGGTCTGCTTGCCGACCTGGGAAAAGAGGTTGGCGCGGGTGTAGCGCGAGATGTCGTGGGTGACAGTGAGGGTGCCATAGGCGCCCGAACCCTTGGCGTGCACCACGCGTTCGGGGATGCGTTCGCGGTCGAAGTGGGCGAGCTTTTCAATCAGCCAGAAGTCTTCCAACAGCGCCGGGCCGCGCGGGCCGGCAGTCAGCGTGTTGTTGTTGTCGGCCACCGGCGCGCCAGCGGCGGTGGTCAGATGCGTCTTCTTGTCGGTCATAGCACACTCCCTATGAAATGCCTGGAATGCGGGGGCCGCAGAGGGGCCCGCGCCGTGTCTGGGATAGCCCGGCATTGCCGGCCTGGGGCTATCTCCGACACATCATAGGGGTCTTGCCTTACCGTGTGAAGTTGATTGATCTATAAAACTTGATAAAAAATAACTATCAAGAAAATCAGGAATCGGCATCGGTGGCGGCCGCTAGGCGAAAAAAAAACCGGTCCGCATGGGACCGGTTTCTTGCGCGGGAGCAGATATCAGCGGTTGGCTGCGGCTTCCGTCTTGCGCTGCATGGCGCGGGTGATGGACCACTGCTGGGCGATCGACAGGGTGTTGTTGACGCACCAGTAGAGCACCAGGCCAGCCGGGAAGAAGAACATCATCCCGCCGAACACCAGCGGCATGATCATCATGACCTTGGCCTGGACGGGGTCCGGGGGCGTCGGGTTCAGTTTGATCTGCAGGAACATGGTGGCCATCATGATGGCGGGCAGGATGAAGTACGGGTCGCGGATCGACAGGTCGTGCACCCACAGGATCCACGGCGCGCCGCGCATTTCCACGCTGGCCAGCAGCACCCAGTACAGCGAGATGAACACCGGGATCTGCACCAGCATGGGCAGGCAGCCGCCCAGCGGGTTGATCTTCTCGGTGCGGTACATCTCCATCATGGCCGCATTGAGTTTCTGCTTGTCGTCGCCGTACTTTTCCTTCAGGGCCTGCAGGCGCGGAGCCACCTGCTTCATGCGGGCCATGGAGCGGTAGCTGGCGGCGGCCAGGGGGTAGAACACGGCCTTGATCAGCACGGTCAGCGCCACGATCGTCCAGCCCCAGTTGCCCAGGATGGAATGCAGCCAGGTCATCAGCTTGAACAGCGGCTTGGCGATGATGGTCAGCCAGCCATAGTCGACCACCAGTTCCAGGCCGGGGGCCAGGGCGGCCATGGCCTTCTGGTCTTGCGGACCGACCCACAGGTGCGAATCGACGCGCGTGGCGGCGCCAGGGGCGATCTCGCCCACTGCCTCGATGCTGCGGGCGGCGTACAGGTTCTTCTGCACTTCCAGCAGTTCGTTGGTGCGCGGCTTGCCCTGCGGGGGCACCCAGGCGGTGGCGAAGTAGTGCTGGACCACGGCGATCCAGCCGTTGTCCGATTGCTTGATGTAGCTGGCCTTCTTCTTTTCGATGTCGCTGAAGGTGATCTTCTGGAACTTGTCCTGTTCCGAGTAGACGGCGAAACCGGTGAAGGTGTGATAGAAGCTGGACGTGTCGGCGGGGTCGTTGCCGTCGCGTTCGAGCTGCAGGTACAGGGCGGGCGACACGGGGCCGGCGCTGACGTTGGCCAGGTCGTGGCGCACGTCGATGTCATAGCGGCCGCGGTGCAGGGTGAACGTCTTGGTGACCTTCACGCCGCCGGATTCGCCCTCGAAGGCGACCACCAGGTTGTCGCCGGTCAGCTGGCGTTCCGAGGACACGACGCGGAAAGGCGTCTGGTGCGTGGGGAAGCTTTGGCCGTTGGGGGCGCCGACCACGCCGGTCTGCACCACGTAGTTCAGGCCAGCGGCGCGGTCCAGCAGCACCGTGGGCTTGTCGGGCTGGCCGGTGGCCGGGTACTTCAGCAGTTCGGCGCGCACCAGCTGGGCGCCCATGGTGTCGAACGTCAGGCGCAGCACGTCGGTCGTGATGACGACTTCTTCCGAGCGCGCGGCAGCAGGCGCGGCGGCGCCGGGCACGGCGGACGCAGCGGCAGCCGCGGGGGCGGGCGTGCTGGGCACCGAAGGCGTTGCGTTGTTCGTGGCGGCCTGCGGCTCGCTCGTGGTGGCGGCAGGCGTGGGGCCGAACAGCGACGGCTTGCCGTTATGGATCTGCCAGTTGTTCCATAGGAGCAACAGCGAGAAGGAAAAAATCATCCAGAGGACGGTTCGTCGGATATCCATGGTGCCTACTGAGGTGAATACGGGCCAGCAAAGCCCGCCAGTTTAGCGTCAATCATGCTCGGTGCGGTGGCTGTGGGAACAGCACGAGGGGCCATTGGTTCCCTTGGAGGGCGGAACCGGGTCCAATCCGCCCGGCGACCAAGGGTGGCAGCGGCCGATGCGCCGGACTGCCAGCCAGAAGCCGCGCCAGGCGCCGTGGCGCTCGATCGCTTCGATCGCATACGCCGAGCAGGTCGGGGTAAAGCGGCACTGCCTGCCGATCCAGGGGCTCAGGAAAAACCTGTAGAACCGGATCGGGGCAATGAGTAAAGCCTTGATCATCGCGCTATCCGCTCAAAGTGAGCGTCCACTTCGGCTCTTGCCGCGCGTTTCAGCGCGGTAAGCGTGGCGGGCGCAACCTTGCTATGCAGGCGCACGACGTAATCTTTGGCCGGCAGTCCCAGGCGCCGATGGCGGAACGCCTCGCGGATGACCCGCTTGATGGCGTTGCGCGTACTGGCGTGGGCGGCGAACCGCTTGGCGATCACCAGGCCCAGACGCGCACAGGCGTCCTGGCCGGGAGGCAGATCATTGGGAGCCGCGCTCACAATGAAGAACGCCCCTCGGGCAAGACGCCGGCCTTTGAGGGCGGCGGCGAACTCGGAGGGGCGATGCAGCCGCGCCTCCGGCGGAAGCGTGGAGCGCGGCATGGACTGCAAAATCAGGCGTCAGGATTTTCCGGACAAGCCGGAAAAACAGGACTTAGACGGCCAGACGCTTGCGGCCCTTGGCGCGGCGGGCATTCAGGATGGCGCGGCCAGCGCGGGTTTTCATGCGCACGCGGAAACCATGGGTGCGCTTGCGACGGGTAACGGAAGGTTGGTAGGTACGTTTCATGGACGATCCACAAAAAGAACAAAAGTCAGAAGGGACCTGCCCGGAAGGGTTCCTGGTCGCGCATTCAGGAAGCGGGTATCTAATGAGCATTTTTGCAACAGGTGCAAAAAAACAGCTCGTAGACGGGGCTCTGACCGGGAAACCCCGGGCGACCTATTAGAAGCAAAACCAGGCAGTTGCGTGGGCGGTAGGCATCGTTAGACACCATTGCCAACAAAGCGCGGCTAAGCTCTCTGTGGAACCTTCTGACAGACAGAATTCGGAAAAGCCCACCATTTCAGCAAGTTTTCCCTGTCTTGTCAAACAGTTAAGACTGCGCCGCACGGACGCTTATGCCCTACCCTGTGGATAACCCCAGCCCAGGCAAGGTAGAATCGAGGTTTGAATAAGAGCGACATGAAAGAATTCTGGCAGACCTGCGTCAGTCGTCTTGAGCAGGAACTCCCCCCCCAACAAATCAGCGCGTGGATACGACCGCTGGTCCCGCTTGCGTACGACGAAACGCAGGCGGTGCTGCGCGTTGCCGCTCCCAACCGGTTCAAACTGGATTGGGTACGGAAGAACTTTTCCCACCAGATCGAAGCGTTGGCCGCGGAGTGGTTCGAGCGTCCGGTGCAGGTGCTGTTCGAGTTGCCGACGCAAGGCGCCACGCCGCGCATGCCGGTCGCGCCCGTACGCGCCGCACCCGCGGCGCCCGCGTATCCGTCCGCTGCTTCCCCTTCAGGCGGCGCGCCGCCACCGATGGCCCCGGTAACGCCTGCACCCGCAGCCCCGGCGACCACGGCGGCCGCGCAAGCCGCGCAAGCGGTGAACGCGGACGCGGCAAGCATCGTGTACGAGCGCTCGCGCCTGAACACCGATCTGACGTTCGAGAACTTCGTGACGGGTAAGGCGAACCAGCTCGCGCGCGCCGCTGCGTTGCAGGTCGCCGAGAACCCTGGCACGTCCTACAACCCGCTGTTCCTGTACGGCGGCGTGGGCCTGGGCAAGACCCACCTGATCCACGCCATCGGCAATGCGATGGTGGCGGCGGGCACCGGTGTGCGCGTGCGCTATGTGCATGCCGACCAATACGTGTCCGACGTGGTGAAGGCCTACCAGCGCAAGGCGTTCGACGACTTCAAGCGTTATTACCATTCGCTCGACCTGCTGCTGATCGACGATATCCAGTTCTTCTCCGGCAAGAACCGCACGCAGGAAGAATTCTTCTACGCGTTCGAAGCGATGGTGGCTCAGCGCAAGCAGATCATCATCACCAGCGATACCTATCCTAAGGAACTGTCGGGCATCGACAGCCGCCTGATCTCGCGCTTCGACTCCGGCCTGACGGTGGCCATCGAGCCGCCGGAACTGGAAATGCGCGTGGCGATCCTGTTGCGCAAGGCGGAGTCCGAAGGCGTGCCCATGCCCGAGGAAGTGGCGTTCTTCATCGCCAAGCATCTGCGCAGCAACGTGCGCGAACTGGAAGGCGCGCTGCGCAAGGTGCTGGCCTATGCGCGCTTCCACGGCCGCGACGTGCTGACGGTGGATGTCTGCAAGGAAGCCCTGAAGGACCTGCTGTCCGTGTCCAACGGCCAGATCACCGTGGAGAACATCCAGAAGACGGTGGCGGATTTCTACAAGATCAAAGTGGCCGACATGTACTCGAAACGCCGGCCCGCCAATATCGCTTTGCCGCGCCAGGTCGCGATGTACCTGGCGAAGGAGCTGACCCAGAAAAGCCTGCCGGAAATCGGCGATCTGTTCGGTGGCCGTGATCACACCACCGTGCTGCATGCCGTACGCAAGATTTCCGACGCCCGCGCCAAGCAAGCGGAGCTCAACCATACCCTGCACGTGTTGGAACAAACTCTAAAAGGATGAACATGCAACTCGTACAAACCACACGCGATGCATTGCTGAAACCGCTGTCGACTGTGGCGGGCATCGTCGAAAGACGCCATACCCTGCCCATCCTGGCGAACATCCTGATGCGCAAGGAAGGCAACAAGGTTGCCTTCATTGCGACCGACCTGGAAGTACAGATCACCACCCATGCCGACTTCGGCGTGGGTCAAGACAACGAATCCACCACGGTCGCGGCGCGCAAGCTGCTGGATATCCTGAAGGCCCTGCCGGACACCGGCGACGTGCGCCTGGCGCTGGCCAGCAACAAGCTGTCGGTGCAGTCGGCCAAGAGCCGCTTCGCCCTGCAGACGCTGGCCGCCAGCGAATTCCCCACCGTGGCTCAGCCCGAGCAGTGGGACGTGTCGCTGACCATGCCGCAGCGCACGCTGCGCCACCTGTTCAACATGGTGCACTTCGCCATGGCGCAACAGGACATCCGCTACTACCTGAACGGCATGCTGCTGGTGTTTGAACCGGGCCGCGTGCGTGCGGTCGCCACCGATGGCCACCGCCTGGCGCACTGCTCGACGGAAGCCGACGGCATCAGCGAACGCCACGAAGTGATCGTGCCGCGCAAGACCGTGCTGGAAATGCAGCGCCTGCTGGAAGACTCCGACGAGCCGGTTTCGATCGACGTGGCGCCGGGCCAGATCCGCTTCCGCTTCGGCGACGTGGAGCTCGTCTCCAAGCTGGTGGAAGGCAAGTTCCCGGACTTCACGCGCGTGATCCCGACGAACTACACGCGCCATTTCCTGGTCGGCCGCGAAGCCCTCCAGGGCAGCCTGCAGCGCGCCGCCATCCTGACCACCGACAAGTTCAAGGGCGTGCGCCTGCAACTGGCGCAGAACCAGATGAAGATCTCGTCCTCCAACGCCGAGCAGGAAGAGGCGCAGGAAGAAATCGACATCGACTACGGCCATGAAGCCCTCGATGTGGGCTTCAACGTCGGCTACCTGCTCGACGTGCTGTCCAACGTCAAGGTGGACAACATCCAGTGGTCGGTCATGCCCGATGCCAACGCGTCGGCGCTCATCACCCTGCCCGAAGACGACCAGTTCAAGTACGTCGTCATGCCCATGCGGATTTGATCCGCACCCATCGTGGGTTTGTGCCGCTTGCGGGCCCGAGGGCCCGTGGGCGGTCCGGCCGCCAGGCCGTTCTTTAAAGCGTTATCGATACAGACATGTCAGATCAGCAGAACACCACTCCCGAGAACAGCGGCTACGGCGCTGACTCGATCAAGATGCTCAAGGGGCTGGAGGCCGTGCGCAAGCGCCCCGGCATGTACATCGGCGACACATCCGACGGCACCGGCTTGCACCACATGGTGTTCGAAGTCGTCGACAACGCCATCGACGAAGCCCTGGCCGGCTACTGCGACGACATCGTCGTCACGATCCACACCGACAACTCGATCTCGGTCACCGACAACGGCCGCGGCATCCCCACCGACATCCACAAGGATGACGAATTCCACCGCAGCGCGGCCGAAATCGTCATGACCGAACTGCACGCTGGCGGCAAGTTCGACCAGAACTCCTACAAGGTGTCCGGCGGCCTGCACGGCGTGGGCGTGTCTTGCGTGAACGCGCTGTCCGAATGGCTGCGGCTGACCATCCGCCGCAACGGCGAAGTGCACCAGATGGAGTTCCGCCAGGGCGAGCGCGTCGCGCCCCTGGCCGTGACCGGCACGACCGACAAGCGCGGCACCGAAGTGCGCTTTTTGGCCGACCCGATCATCTTCAACAACATCGAGTACCACTACGAGATCCTCTCGAAGCGCCTGCGCGAACTGTCGTTCCTGAACAATGGCGTGAAGATCCGCCTGATCGACCAGCGCCAGGGCAAGGAAGAGAACTTCGCCTTCTCCGGCGGCGTGAAGGGCTTCGTCGAATACATCAATCGCAGCAAGACCGTGCTGCACCCGAACGTGTTCTCGGTCACCACCGAGTCCTCGGCGGGCGGCGTGCCGGTCGGCGTCGAAGTGGCGATGCAGTGGAACGACAGCTACAGCGAAAGCGTGCTGTGCTTCACCAACAACATTCCGCAGCGCGACGGCGGCTCGCACCTGACCGGCCTGCGCGCGGCGATGACCCGCATCATCAACAAGTACATCACCGACAACGAACTGGCCAAGAAGGCCAAGGTCGAGACGTCCGGCGACGACATGCGCGAAGGCCTGGCCTGCGTGCTGTCGGTGAAGGTGCCCGAGCCCAAGTTCAGCAGCCAGACCAAGGACAAGCTGGTCTCCAGCGAAGTGCGGCCGGCGGTTGAGGAAGCCGTGGCGCGCACGCTGGAAACCTGGCTGCTGGAACACCCGAACGACGCCAAGGCGCTGTGCGCCAAGATCGTCGAAGCCGCCCGTGCCCGCGAAGCCGCGCGCAAGGCGCGCGAAATGACGCGCCGCAAGAGCGTGCTGGAAGGCGCAGGCCTGCCCGGCAAGCTGGCCGACTGCCAGGAAAAGGACCCCGCGCTGTGCGAGCTGTACATCGTCGAGGGTGACTCCGCAGGCGGCTCGGCCAAGCAAGGCCGCGACCGCAAGTTCCAGGCCATCCTGCCGCTGCGCGGCAAGGTGCTGAACGTCGAGAAGGCGCGTTTCGACCGCCTGATCGCCAGCGAGCAGATCGCCACGCTGATCACCGCGCTGGGCACCAGCATCGGTCCTGACTTCAACGTCGACAAGCTGCGCTACCACCGCCTCATCATCATGACCGACGCGGACGTGGACGGCGCGCACATCCGCACCCTGCTGCTGACGCTGCTGTACCGCCAGATGCCTGAACTGGTGCAGCGCGGCTACGTGTATATCGCCCAGCCGCCGCTGTACAAGGTCAAGGTCGGCCGCGAAGAACGCTATCTGAAAGACGACCAGGAAGAAGCGCAGTTCATGCTGCAACTGGCGCTGAAGGATGCCGAGATCATCTCGGGCGGCAACATCATCCGCGGCGACGAACTCAACGACCTGGCCCGCCAGTACGTCGCGGCCGACGCCGTGATCGCGCGCCTGTCGCGCGTATTCGACGTAGGCGCGCTGTCGGCCATGGCCGAAGGCGTGGAGATCAACCTGGAATCGGCCGAGTCCACCGCCGATTCCGCGCGCCGCCTGGCCGACGCCATGCGCGACCCGGTCAGCGGCAACGGCGTGGAAGTCGTGCCGGAGTTCGACGAATCCACCGAGCGCCATCGTCTGTCGGTGCAGCGCATGCACCACGGCAACGTGCGCGTGAGCATCATCGATGCGGACTTCGTCAACGGTTCGGACTACGCGGTCCTGTCCAAGGCCGCCAAGAGCTTCTCCGGCAAGGTCGGCGCGCGTTCGCTGGCCGCCCGCGGCGAAGGCGACAAGCGCAAGGAACAGACCGTGTCCGATTTCCGCGAGGCCATGCAGTGGCTGCGCAGCGAAGCCGACCGCAGCATCTCCAAGCAGCGCTACAAGGGTCTGGGCGAAATGAACCCGGAACAGCTGTGGGAAACCACCATGGACCCGAAGGTGCGCCGTTTGTTGCGCGTGCAGATCGAGGACGCCATCGCGGCCGACGAGGTCTTCACCACGCTGATGGGCGACGACGTCGAACCGCGCCGCAACTTCATCGAGACGCATGCGTTGTCGGCGGGGAATATCGACGCCTGATCGCGCTGGATCTCGAAAGAGATCCAGGACGCCATAGAAAAGGGGCTGCCTTGCGCAGCCCCTTTTTCATGCGCCAGTCCGGCGCGGCCCGGAAAACGCAATCCTTCTACACCTGCACATCATTGGCCCAAGGCTCGGCCGTCAGGCGCTCCGCCAGATACTCAATGAACGCCTGCACCCGTGCCGGCCGGCGGCGACCCGGCGGGGTGACGATGTGCAGGGCGATGGGATCGACCTGCCAATCGTCCATCACGGTTTCCAGTGCGCCGGATTGCAAATCCTTCCACGCCAGAAACTCGGGCTGCAGGGCCAGACCCATGCCCGCCTGCAGCGCCGGCGTCAGGGCTTCGGCGTTGTTCACGTTCAGGTGCACCGGCAGCGACTGCGAAAACTCGCCGTGCTTTTCATGGCGGAAGCGCCAGCTCGCGCCGTTGCGCGCATACATGTATTGCAGCGCCGTGTGCTGCGCCAGGTCCTTTGGATGCTTGGGGCGTCCCGCGCGCTTGAAGTAGCTGGGCGCGCCCACCAGCAGGATGCGCACCGAGCAGAGCCGCCGCGCCAGCAGCGTCGAGTCCACCAGGTTGGAGATGCGCAGCGCCAGGTCGAAGCGTTCCGAGACCAGGTCGGCCTGCTTGTCGCTGAATTCGATTTCCAGGGCCACGTCGGGATTGGCCTGCATGAATGGCGGCAGCATCGGCGCCAGATGCGTGACCCCAAAGGACATGGGCGCGGACAGCCTGATCTTGCCGCGCAGGCTGCTCGACTTTTCCGTCACCTCGGATTCGACGGCCTCGCCTTCCTCCAATATGCGCGCTGCGCGTTCCAGCGCCGCGTAGCCGGATTCGGTCAAGGTCATGCTGCGGGAGGTGCGATGAAACAGCGTGGTCTTCATGCGCGCTTCCAGACGGCTGATGGTCTTGGAAACCGTGGCCTGCGCCAAGCCGAACTCGGCCGCCGCCTTGGCGAACGACCCTGTATCGGCGACCTTGGCGAAGATCGCCCAACCCTCTAAATCCGGCAGCTTGCTCATCTTGTGTTCTCGGGAAATGCCCGCGCCGATGATAGCCCCTGCCTATGGCATGGACAAGAATGGTGTTGAACGCAGTGCAGCAGAGACTGTCACGCCATGGTCATCATGCAAAAAATGGAAAGGATGGAATTCCATGCTGCGGGTTCTCAGGAAAGCGGCCTCTCCCTACTATGCATACACCGACAGACGAGATGCACGGGACCTTCCAGCGGCACCCCGCCATCGTCGCAACGGGGCAGACCGGGATGGTTTGCCAGCTACACCGAATTCTTTGCTGCCGCCCTATTTGATAGTTTTCCTTAAAGAGAGATCCGCCATGTCCGCCAACAAATACCTCGAAGTCCTGACCCCGCAGAACAGCCAGATCATCTTCATCGACCAGCAGCCGCAGATGGCCTTCGGCGTGCAATCCATCGACCGCCAGACCCTGAAGAACAACGTGGTGGGCCTGGCCAAGGCCGCACGCGCCTTCAATATCCCCACCACCATCACCACCGTCGAAACCGACAGCTTCTCCGGCAATACCTACCCCGAACTGCTGGCCGTGTTCCCGGAGCACAAGATCCTGGAGCGCACCTCCATGAATTCCTGGGACGACCAGAACGTGCGTGACGCGCTGGCCGCCAATGGCCGCAAGAAGGTCATCGTTGCCGGCCTGTGGACCGAAGTCTGCAACACCACCTTCGCGCTGTGCGCCATGCTGGAAGGCGAGTACGAAATCTACATGGTGGCTGATGCTTCGGGCGGCACCTCGGTGGACGCGCACAAGTACGCCATGGACCGCATGGTGCAGGCCGGCGCCGTGCCGATGACCTGGTTGCAGGTGATGCTGGAATGGCAGCGCGACTGGGCCCGCAAGGAAACCTATGACGCCGTCACCGGCATCGTCAAGGAACACTCCGGCGCCTACGGCATGGGCATCGACTACGCCGTCACCCACGTGCACAAGCTGGCAGAGCGCGTGCAGCACGGCGAACGCATCGGCCCCAACCCCGCCAAGTAAACCGCAAGCCGGATCGTCCAGACAGCGTCTGGCCGGTCCGGCGCCTTGTCTTTGAACACGGCGTTTTGAACACGGCGGGCGGCGGGACTTGCGGGTCCGAATGCCGCCTGGCGCGATCCAGGAGAGTCCCATGCCAGACCAGAAGAATCCCGCCGCGCGCGGCACTTTCGCGCCCTTGCGCCAGTCCGTATTCGCCGTGCTGTGGGCCGCGACCGTGCTGGGCAACGTGGGCAGCTTCATGCGGGACGTGGCCAGTTCCTGGCTGGTGACCGATCTGTCGGCCAGCCCGGCCGCGGTGGCGCTGATCCAGACCGCTGCGACCCTGCCCATCTTCCTGCTGGCGATTCCCGCCGGCGTGCTGTCCGACATCCTGGACCGGCGCCGCTTCCTGATCTTCGTGCAGCTGCTGCTGGCCTCTGTCAGCGGCACGCTGCTGCTCCTGTCGCATTTCGGCGCGCTGACGGTCGATTACCTGATTGCCCTGACCTTCGTCGGCGGCATCGGCGCGGCCTTGATGGGGCCGACCTGGCAATCCATCGTCCCGGAACTCGTGCCGCGCGAAGAGCTCAAGGGCGCGGTGGCGCTGAACTCGCTGGGCATCAATATCGCGCGCGCCATCGGTCCGGCGGCGGGCGGCCTGATCCTCGCCAGCTTCGGCGCGGCGGTTACCTACGGGCTGGACGTGCTGAGCTACGTGTTCGTCATTGCCGCACTGCTGTGGTGGAAGCGTCCCGCGGCCGTCGATAGCGCGCTGTCGGAGAACTTCTTCGGCGCGTTCCGCGCCGGCCTGCGCTACACGCGGGCCAGCAAGGAGCTGCACCGCGTGCTGCTGCGCGCCGCCGTCTTCTTCCTGTTCGCCAGCGCGGTGTGGGCCTTGCTGCCGCTGGTGGCGCGGCAGATGCTGGGCGGCTCCTCGGGCTTTTACGGCGTGTTGCTGGGCGCGGTGGGCGCAGGAGCCATCATCGGCGCCCTGTTGCTGCCCAGGCTGGGCGCCCGCCTGAATGCCGACGGGCTGGTGCTGCTGGCGTCCGTGGCCAGCGCGGCGGTCATGGCCGTGCTGGTGTTCGCGCCGCCGCAATGGCTGGCCGTGCTGATGCTGGTAGTGCTGGGCATGGGCTGGATCACCGCGCTCACCACGTTCAATGGCGTGGCCCAGGCCGTGCTGCCCAACTGGGTGCGCGGCCGCGGGCTGGCGGTGTACCTGATGGTCTTCAACGGCGCGATGGCCGCCGGCAGCCTGGGCTGGGGCCTGGTGGCGCGCGAGATCGGCGTGCCCTATGCACTGGCAGTCAGCGCTGCCGGGCTGGTCGCGGTTGCGCTGTTGTTTCACCGCGCCAGCCTGCCGGTCGGCGAGGCGGATCTGCAGGCGTCGAATCACTGGCCGGAGCCGCTGCTTGCTGAACCTGTGGCCCACGATCGCGGTCCGGTGCTGGTGCAGGTGGAGTACCGCATCCGCCAGGAAGACCGCCCTGCCTTTCTGGATGCGATGCAACGCCTGTCGCAAGAGCGACTGCGCGACGGCGCCTATGCCTGGGGCGTGGTCGAGCACACCAATGACCCGCAGCGGGTGGTCGAATGGTTCTTCGTCGAATCCTGGGCCGAACATCTGCGCCAGCATCACCGGGTGTCGCATGCCGATGCCGACCTGCAAGCGGAAGCGCTGCGCTTTCACATGGGGCCGGACAAGCCCGAAGTGCATCACTTCCTGGCCTTGAAGCGCTGACGGGCAGCATCGGGAACACGTCCATGAACCACATGAAGCATGCCGCCATGATCGGCGATAACCCGGCGACGGAGGCGCACCATGATTGAGCGCCGTCCGCTTGCGAGCCTGGGCCACGAACGCCGCGGCTGGCTCGATGCCAAGCACCACTTTTCCTTCGCGGCCTACCAGGACCCCGCACGCATGAACTGGGGCGCGCTGCGCGCTTGGAACGACGAAACCATCGCACCGGGCGCAGGGTTTCCGCCCTTGTTGCACTCGGACGTTGAAATCATCACCTGCGTGCGGGAAGGCGCGCTCACCCATGAAGACGATCTGGGCAATCGCGGCCGCACCAGCGCTGGCGAGGTGCAGGTCGTGAGCGCAGGCAGTGGCGTGACGCATGCCGAATTCAATATGGAAGGCGGTCCTGCGCATGTGTTCCAGATCTGGATCGAACCCGACCGCCGCGGCGCGCCGCCCAGCTGGGGCCGGAAGTCCTTTACCCGCGAAGCCTGCAAGGGCCAGTTCATCACGCTTGCCAGCGGTATCGACGGCGATGAAGACGCGCTGCCCATCCGCAGCGACGCGCGCGTGCTTGCGGTGGCGCTCAAAGCAGGCGAAGCCGCCACCTACCGCTTCGCGCGCGGCCGCCGCCGCGGCTATCTGGTCGCCTCCAAGGGCAGATTGCAAGTCAACGGGGTGGAGATCGGCTCAGGCGACGGCGCTGCCATCCGGGACGAAACCGATGTGCGCCTTATGGCCCTGGACGACGCCGAAGTGCTCCTGGCCGATACGCACGCATGAGCGGCGTGCTCATAACCCCTACACAACGCGAGGACGCACATGAAGATCTATCTGCTTTCCCTGGGCGCCGGACTGCTGGTCGGCGTGGTCTACAGCCTTTTGCAGGTCCGCTCGCCCGCCCCGCCGCTGGTGGCGCTGATCGGCCTGCTGGGCATATTGGTCGGTGAACAGGTCATTCCGGTGGGCAGGCAACTGCTGAACGGTACCGCCTTTGTCGCCGCCTGCGACAAGGAAAAAGCCGTCAGCCACGTGCTCGGGCAATTGCCCGGCCGCCATCAGGCCCAAGACAAGGAACACGGCTGAGCCGGTTCCCGCATCCAGGAGATATTGCATGCCTACCCGCCGCGACCTTATCGGTGTAGCTTCCGCCCTGGCGCTCAACGGTATGTTGGGACGCCCCGCCATCGCCAGTTCCAAAGGAGACCCCAACATGTCCAACGCCACGCCGGACGTCATTTTCCACAATGGCCGCATCACCACGCTGGACCGCAGCAAGCCACAGGCCAGCGCCGTCGCGATCAAGAACGGCCGCTTCGTGGCTGTTGGTTCCGATGCCGAAGTCATGGCGCTGGCCGGCGCCGGCACGCGGGTCGTCGACCTGAAGCGCCGCGCGGCCTTGCCTGGCCTGTTCGACAATCACACCCACGTGGTGCGTGGCGGCCTGAACTACAACATGGAGCTGCGCTGGGACGGCGTGCGCTCGCTGGCCGACGCCATGGCCATGTTGAAGCGCCAGGTCGCGATCACGCCCGCGCCGCAATGGGTGCGCGTGGTGGGCGGCTTCACCGAGCATCAGTTCGCCGAGAAGCGCCTGCCCACGATCGAAGAGATCAACGCCATCGCGCCCGACACTCCGGTGTTCATCCTGCACCTGTATGACCGCGCGCTGCTCAACGGCGCTGCGCTGCGCGCGGTGGGCTATACCAAGACCACGCCCAATCCGCCGGGTGGCGAGATCATGCGCGATGGCCAGGGCAATCCCACGGGGCTGCTGCTGGCCAAACCCAACGCGACCATCCTGTACGCCACGCTGGCCAAGGGTCCCAAGCTGCCCTTCGACTACCAGGTCAACTCCACGCGCCACTTCATGCGCGAGCTGAACCGGCTGGGCGTGACCGGCGTGATCGATGCGGGCGGCGGCTTCCAGAACTATCCGGACGACTACGCCGTGATCCAGAAGCTGGCGGACGAGAACCAGATGACGGTGCGTTTGGCCTATAACCTCTTCACGCAAAAGCCCAAGCAGGAAAAGGAGGACTTTCTTAACTGGACGTCGAGCGTGAAGTACAAGCAGGGCAGCGACTACTTCCGCCACAACGGCGCGGGTGAAATGCTGGTGTTCTCGGCAGCCGACTTCGAGGACTTCCGCGTCGAGCGTCCGGACATGCCGCCCGAGATGGAAGGCGAACTGGAAGAGGTTGTGCGCGTGCTGGTGCAGAACAAGTGGCCATGGCGCTTGCACGCCACCTACGACGAGACCATCTCGCGCGCGCTGGACGTGTTCGAGAAAGTGCATCGCGATACGCCGCTGACCGGGCTGAACTGGTTCTTCGACCACGCCGAGACCATCTCCGACAAATCGATCGACCGCATCGCGGCGCTGGGTGGCGGCATTGCCGTGCAGCACCGCATGGCCTACCAGGGCGAGTACTTCATCGAACGCTACGGCGCAAAGGCCGCCGAAGCCACGCCGCCTGTCGCCAAGATCCTGCAGCGCGGCGTGAAGGTCTCGGCCGGCACCGATGCGACCCGCGTCGCGTCCTACAACCCCTGGGTGTCCTTGTCCTGGATGGTCACCGGCAAGACCGTGGGCGGCACCCGCCTCTATCCTGCGCGCAACTGCCTGGACCGCGAGACCGCGCTGCGCATGTGGACCGAGAACGTGGCCTGGTTCTCCAACGAGGAAGGCAAGCGCGGCCGCATCGAACCCGGCCAGCTGGCCGACTTCATCGTGCCGGACAAGGACTACTTCAGCTGCACCGAGGACGAGATCTCCTTCCTGACCTCGGACCTGACCGTGGTGGGCGGGCGCGTGGTCTACGGCGCGGGAGAGTTCGCGCCGCTGGACGACAACCCGCTGCCGCCCGCCATGCCCGACTGGTCGCCTACCCGGCTGTTCGGCGGCTATGGCGCCTGGGGCGATCCTGACGGCGCCGGCCGTAATTCGCTGGGCTACCGCAACATGGCGGCCTGCGCGTGCGCCAGCTCTTGCGGCCTGCATGGACACGACCATGCCCGCGCATGGGCATCCAATGCGCCCAGCTCCGATCTGCAGGGCTTCTTCGGTGCGCTGGGCTGCTCCTGCTGGGCTGTCTGAGGAGGTTGGCCATGAGCGCTGCTTTCCAATGGGAACGTCGGCTGGCCGGCTTGGCCCGCCCGCTGTTCGGCGCCTCGGCGCTGCGGTTCCTGGCCTATCTGGGGCTATGCGCCGCCTACCTGCAGGGCGGGCTGGTGAAGCTCTTCGATTTTCCGGGGGCGCTGCGCGAAATGGCGCATTTCGGGCTGTCGCCCGAGCCCTTGTTCGCGGTGCTGGTGATTGCGCTGGAACTGGTCGCTTCGCTCATGATCCTGACGGGCCGGTTGCGATGGCTGGGTGCGCTGGCACTGGCCGCCTTCACGCTGGTGGCGACCGGGATCGCGCTGAGATTCTGGGAGATGCCGGTGGGGCAGGAACGCTTCATGGCGGCCAACTCGTTCTTTGAACACCTGGGGTTGGCCGGCGGGTTGTTGCTGGTGGCGTGGCTGGATTTGCGGGAATCGAAGCCCGCCAGCGCCCGGAGCCTGAGCGGCTGCTAGGCGGCGGCCGCCGCATCCGGCGGCGTGCCGCAAACTTGCTTGATCGTCTGCCTTAGCCAGCGGTGGGCGGGGTCGCTGTCCAGCCGCGGCGGCCAGGCCTGCACCACGGTGACCGGGCGCATGGGCACCGGCACCTCGAAGGCGCTCAGCTTCAGGCCCAGGCGTTCGACGCCGGGCATCAGGTTCTGGGGCATGGACGGCAGCACCAGATCGGAATCGGCCAGCGCGAAGATCGCGGCGTGGAAGGTGGGCGTGATCAGCGTGACGTGGCGCGCCAGTCCCAGTTCTTCCAGGGTGTCGTCTATTGGTCCGTGCGCACGTCCCCGGCGCGAGACGCTGACGTGGTCGTAGGCGCAGAAGCGCCGCGGGGTGATGGGCGCCTTGAAGATCGGGTGTTCCTTGCGTGCCAGTCCGCAGAAGGCGGTGGTGAACAGGGTCTGCACCTTGATGTCGGCGCCGAACTTCTGGGAAGAACCGATATAGAGGTCGGCATCGCCGCTGAGCGCGTCGGCGTCGTGATTGCCTTCGGAGACGAAGCGCAGCACGGCGCGGGGCGCGTAGCGGCGCAGGTGTTCGCGCAGCCGGCCGCCGTAGCCGCCCACGAACACATCGTTGGCGCGCAAGGTAAAGACGCGCGTCAGGGTCGCCAGATTGACGTCCTCGCCGAAGGCCGTGAAGACGGCCTGCGCCTGTTCGATCACATGGCGCACCTGCGCGTGCAGGGCCAGCGCCCGAGGCGTGGGCGCGAGGCCGCGGCCGGAGCGTACCAGCACGGGGTCGCCGACGGCTTCGCGGATGCGCGCCAGGCTGCGGCTCATGGCGGGAGTGCTCAGGTTCAGCCGGCGCGCCGCGCCGACGACGCTGCCTTCCTGGATCAGAACGTCCAGGGTCAATAGCAGATTCAGGTCTAGCGGTTTCATGTGACCAAGCATAGCGCGGCGGGCAAACCGGGCGGGCGTTTCAGGGTTGCGTCTGCTGCACTTCTGGATTGCGCCAGACGGCATTCCCCGGCATCCCGTCCGGGACCAACATTCGAGCCGTGGCCGCGCGTGGGCGCAGGCCGTATGAGAAACGAGGAGAGACAAATGGCGCTGGAAGTTCTGGAACTGCATCATCACGCCGTGCGCATGTCGCTGGACAAGGTCGCGGCCATGGGCGCGTTCTACGGAGACGTGCTGGGACTGGACACAGACCGTGGCCGCTGGGAGATTCCGGGCATCGCCGGGTACTTCCTGGACATGGGCAACGACTGCCAGATCCACCTGCTGGGCAGCGACGGCCCCTCGCCCTATTCCCAGGGCCCGGGCTGTGATCCTGTGGAAAACCACGTGGCGCTGGCCGTGCGCGATATCGCGGCGGCCGAGACGGAACTGCAGCGCCTTGCGGTGGACTATTGGAAGCTGGACAACGTGGCCGCGCCCGAGCTCATGCAGCTGTTCCTGCGCGACCCGGTGGGCAACCTGATCGAGCTGCATCAGATCGGCCGCTGCCGTTGCAAGCGCAGCGACCGCGCCTTTGCCGACGCGAAGGCCGCGCAAGGCGCTGCGCCGTCGCAGGGCCGGGACTGAGGGGCTGGGGATAAGCCATGTTCATCGATCTGAATGACCTGGCGGGCCCGGCGCGCTACAAGCTGCTGACCGCGGCGATCGTGCCGCGGCCCATCGCCTGGATCGTGTCGCGCGACGCCGCAGGGACGACGAACGTGGCGCCGTTCTCGTTTTTTAACCTGATGTCGGGCGATCCGCCGCTGATCTGCGTCGGCATCGGCGTGCGCGGCGACACGCCCAAGGACACCGCGCGCAACATCGCCGAACGCGGCGAGTTCACCGTGAGTCTGGTATCCGCCCCGCAGGCTGGCCGGATGAACGTGACGGCGGTGGATTTTCCGGCGGACGTGGACGAGTCCCGGGAGGCTGGCCTGGAGCTGTCGCCGTCGCGGCGCATCGAAGTGCCCTGGGTGGCGCAGTCGCCCGTGGCGTTCGAGTGCCGCGTGCATGAACTGATGCGCATCGACCGCCGCAGCCTGATCGTGGCGCAAGTCGCGGCCATGCACGTGCGCGATGACGTGGTGGCGGACCGGGAGCATCTGTATCTGGATGGCCCCGCGATGGACCTGCTGGCGCGGCTGCACAACCCCGGCTGGTATTGCCGGCCGCAGGCGGCTTTCCAGATGCCGCAGTTGACGCTGGCGCAGTGGGAGGCGCTGAAGCAGTCGGGCGAGGCCCAACGCTATCTGGAGCAAGGGGCCGCAGAGCGCTGATGGCACCAGCGCGCGGCGTCACCGCCCCGGCCGCGCCTTCAGATCCCCCATCTCTTCCTGCATGAGCTGGTGCGCATAACGTGAAAACACGCTGACCAGCCGTGTGCGCGTATGGTAAGGCGGGTACAGCAGCGCCACCGTCACCGGCACGGCGGGACTGAAGGGGCGGATTTCGACGTTGTGGGCGGCGTATTCCTCGCGCGCGGCCAGCGGGTTGATGAGCGCCACGCCCAATCCTGCGCCGACCAGGGCGCAGATCGACGAACCCAGGCCGGCCTCGGCGACGGTCTGGCGTTCGACCTTGGCTGTCCTGAACACGGCGTCGATTTTCTCGCGCAGCGGCGTGCCGCTGGTGAAGGCCACGAAAGGCTCGCCGGCGAAGTCCGCGGGCTTGAGCTTTTTCAGCTTGGTCAGGCGATGGCCCTTGGGTACCACCGCGACGCAGCTCATGGTCAATACCGGTTCGACCTGGATGCCGGGAGAATCTCCCGACAGCATGGCCAGGCCCGTGTCGCAGAACCCCGAACTGATCCAGTTGTGCACCGTGCTGGCGTTGCCGGAATGGATGGACACCATCACGTCCGGGTATTCCGTCTTGAAGGCCGCGACGATGCGCGCCAGCAGCCCGCCTGCCAGCCGCGGCATGGCGGCCACGCTCAGGCGGCTGGCGCTGAACGAGCGGATGCTGGCCGCCGCCGATTCCAGGCCGGCCAGGCCGATGAAGGTCTTTTCCACTTCCTGGAAGAAGCGCGACCCGTCCTGCGTCGGGGTCAGGCGGCTGCCATTGCGGTCGAACAAGGCGAACTGGGTAATGGCTTCCAATTGCGCAATTAAGCGGCTAACGTGCGGCTGCGAGGTGTGCACGCGCCGTGCGGCGGCGGTCATGGAGCCGGTCATCATCACGGCGCGGAACGCCTCGATGTGTCTCAAGCCCATCCGTGGAATGGCCATGTCAAATCCGTATAGAGGAATACTCGATTGGAACTGGATAAAACCATACCGCTAGTTGATACTTTTCGCCAGCCGCGGGGCTCATCGCGGGACGAGGCGGCTGTCAGCCTGGCTGGCGCCGTCGATCGTGAACATAAACATGCGCCGCTCGAACGGCGCCAAGGGAATCAGATGAAAGCACTTGCTGCGATCTCCGTCGCCGCGGCCTTCCTGGGCAGCGCCGCAACCGCCCACGCCGAAGGCCCCAGCCGCCTGGACAAGATCAAGGAAACCGGCGTGATCACGCTGGGCCATCCGGAGACCTCGGTCCCATTCGCCTATCTGGACGGCAACCAAAAGCCGATCGGTTACACAGTGGAGATCTGCCAGGAAGTCGCCCAGTACGTGAAGGCCGCCCTGAAGCTGCCCAAGCTGGAAGTGCGCTACAACCCGACGACTTCCGCCACGCGCATTCCGTTGCTGGCCAACGGCACCATCGACCTGGAATGCGGCAACACCACCAATAACCTCGAACGCCATAAGCTGGTGTCGTTCGCGCCTACGACCTTCGTGGCGCAGGTGGTGCTGGTGGCGCGCAAGGACGGCGGCGTGGATCCCAACAACCTGGAATCCTTCCGCGGCAAATCCATTGCTGCGCAGGCCGGCGGCCAGACCTTCCGGCTGATCTCGCAGCTGAACGCCAAGGGCAACCTGGGTATCACCATGGCGCCGACCAAGGACACCGCCGAAACCATCCTGATGGTGGAATCCGGCCGCGCCGCGGGCTCGGCCAACGACGACGGCATCGCTTATGGCGCGGTGGCGTCGTCGAAGAATCCCGACGCCTTCGTGATCGGCACCAAGGGCCTGGAAATGGCGCCCTACGGCATCATGGAACCCAAGGATGACCCGGCCTTCAAGAAGGTGGTGGACGATGCCGTGCGCGACCTGATCAAGACGGGCAAGGTGGCCGCGATCTACGACAAGTATTTCAATGCGCCGATCCCGCCCAAGCAGATCAACCTGAAGTACCCGATGAGCGATGCGCTCAAGCGCGCGCTGGCCAATCCGACCGATTCCGGCGATCCCAAGGCGTACGAGTAAGCAGGCTGTGCGCGGGACGCCTGGCGTCCCGCAGCTTGCTAGCAAGGACGCCGGCCGCCAGGCGCGGCGGGCATCGCCATCAAGGGACGGGGCATGAATTACAACTGGAGCTGGAGCGTCTTCCTGGATATGTCGCCGGACGGCGTGCATACCTTTCTGGAGACGATCTTCATCGGCGTGGGCTGGACCTTGGCGCTGGCCCTGACGGCGTGGGTGTTCTCGCTATTGCTGGGATCAGTGCTGGGCGTGATGCGCACCGCCAGCTCCCGCCTGATGAATGCGCTGGGCGCGACCTATGTGGAGGTGTTCCGCAACATCCCGCTGCTGGTGCAGATGTTCCTGTGGTACTTCGTGTTGCCCGAATTGCTGCCGCATGCCTGGGGCCTGGCCATGAAGCAGATGCCGCAACCCTGGGGCCAGTTCGTTCCCGCGGTGCTGTGCCTGGGGTTCTATGGATCGGCGCGCGTGGCCGAGCAACTGCGCGCGGGCATACAGTCGCTGCCGCGCGGCCAGTTCCAGGCGGGCACGGCGCTGGGCCTGACCGAGGCGCAGGTGTACCGCTACATCATCCTGCCGGAAGCCTTCCGCATCGTGCTGCCACCCCTGACCTCCGAGTTCATGGGCACCATCAAGTATTCGTCGGTGGCGCTGACGATAGGGCTCTTGGAGCTGACCGGCCAGGCGCGCTCGATGGCGGAATTCAGCTTCCACATCTTCGAGGCGTTTTCCGCCGCCACGGTGATCTACCTGATCATCAACGGCGTGGTGGTGCTGGGCATGCGCCTGCTCGAACGCCATGTTGCGGTGCCCGGACTGATCGGTTCGGCGAAAAGGCCCTAGGACGACACCATGGGCAAATTCGATTTCGACGTGATCTGGGCGGCGCTGCCCTATCTGTTCAAGACGGGCATGACCTTCACGCTGACGCTGACCGCGCTGGCGGGCGTGATGGGCCTGGCGCTGGGCACGCTGCTGGCCATGATGCGGCTGTCGCGCTTCAAGATCCTGTCGGTGCCGGCGGGCATCTACGTGAACGTGATGCGCTCGATCCCGCTTCTGCTGGTGATCTTCTGGTTCTACTTCCTGATGCCCTACATCGCCGCCTGGGTGGTGGGGTCGCCCACGCCGTTGCGCGTGGGGGCGTTCAATTCGGCGGTGATCACCTTCACCTTGTTCGAGGCCGCGTACTTCTGCGAAATCATGCGCGCGGGCATCCAGTCCATCGCGCGCGGCCAGGTGTCGGCCAGCATGGCGCTGGGGCTGAACCACTGGCAGGGCATGCGCTACGTGGTTTTGCCGCAGGCGTTCCGCAACATGCTGCCCGCGCTTTTGACCCGCATCATCATCCTGTTCCAGGACACCTCGCTGGTGTATGTGCTGTCTCTCACCGACTTCCTCGGCGCGGCGGCCAAGATCGGTCAGCGCGACGGCCGTCTGGTGGAGCTCTATCTATTCGTGGCGGTGGTGTATTTCGTGATCTGCTTCACGGCGTCCCGCCTGGTCAAGTTGCTGGAAAAGCGCACGCGGGTGCTGCGCTAGCGCAGCGCTTCCAGTTATCCACAGGTTTCAACAATGCAACTCTCTTCCAAGCCCCCGATGATTGCGATCAAGCAGGTCAGCAAGTGGTATGGCGACTTCCAGGTGCTGGACGATTGCTCGACCACCGTGGGCCGCGGCGAAGTCGTGGTGGTGTGCGGGCCGTCGGGTTCGGGTAAGTCCACGCTGATCAAGACCGTGAACGCGCTGGAGCCCTTCCAGAAGGGCGAGATCCAGGTCAACGGCATTTCGGTGGGCGATCCGCGTACCAACCTGCCCAAGCTGCGCGCGGTGGCCGGCATGGTGTTCCAGCATTTCGAGCTGTTCCCGCACCTGTCGGTGACGGAGAACCTGTGCCTGGGCCAGCTCAAGGTGCTCAAGCGCGGCAAGGACGAAGCCCGCCAGCGCGCGCTGGCCCTGCTGGAGCGCGTGGGCCTGTCGGCGCACAAGGACAAGCACCCCGGCGAGCTGTCGGGCGGCCAGCAGCAGCGCGTGGCGATCGCGCGCGCGCTGTCGATGGACCCGGTGGTGATGCTGTTCGACGAGCCGACTTCGGCGCTGGATCCGGAGATGGTCAACGAAGTGCTGGACGTGATGACCGACCTGGCCGCCGAAGGCATGACGATGATGGTGGTGACCCACGAAATGGGATTCGCCCGCCGCGTCGCCGACCGTGTGATCTTCATGGACGGCGGCAAGATCGTGGAAGACTGCGACAAGGAGCAGTTCTTCGGCGATGTAGAGGAGCGTGCGCCGCGCACGCGCCAGTTTCTTTCCAAAATCCTGCAGCACTGACCGCCATGACCCAGACCTCCTCCGCCGCCGCCCGCGCACCCGTCGACCTGCGCAGCGACACGGTCACCCATCCCACCGCGGCCATGTATGAACGCATGCGCACCGCACCCATCGGCGACGACGGCCTGGATGGCGACCCTACCGTGCGCGAGCTCGAGGCGTATGTGGCCGCGCAGTTGGGCAAAGAAGGCGGGCTGTTCGTGCCCAGCTGCACCATGGCCAACCTGCTGGCGGTGCTGGCGCAGACGCAGCGTAATGAGCAGGTGGTGCTGGAGTCGGCCGCCCACATGTACACGTCCGAACGCGGCGCGGCCACGTTCACCGGCTCGTTCTACCTGGGTCTGCCCGGTTCTGATGGCGCCATGGACCTGAACCGCCTGGAGGACGCTTTGCTGGCTGGCGGCCACCGGTTGAAGACGGCGCTGGTGACGATGGAGACCTCGCACAACAATGCGGCCGGCGCGGTGCTGCCGCTTGATCACATGCAGGCGGTCCATGGCCTGGCGCGTGCCGCAGGCGTGCCGGTGCACCTGGATGGCGCGCGGCTTTACAACGCGGCCGTGGCCCTGGGCGTGGCGGCGGGCGAGATCGCCTGCCATGCCGATACCGTGTCCCTGTGCCTGTCCAAGGGCCTGAGCGCGCCGGTGGGCGCTGTGTTGGCCGGCAGCCAGTCGGTCATGGCCCGCGCGCGCGTGCTGCGCCGCATGCTGGGCGGCACGCAGCGCCAGTCGGGCATCATGGCCGCGGCTGGCCTGGAAGGCGTTCAGACCATGACCGGGCGGCTGGCGGAGGACCACGTCCGCGCCCGCCGCCTGAGCGCGGGCGTGAACCGCCTGGGACCGGCTCTTTCGGCCACCGAACCGCAGACCAACATCGTGCAGGTGGAAACCGCCGACACGGGCAGGAGCAACACGGAGTGGGTGGCTGCCCTGCAGGCGGCGGGCTTGCTGGTGCGTCCCTGGGGCCGCACGCGGCTGCGCTGCGTGACTCACCGCCACATCGGCGACGCCGACATCGACGCGGCTGTGCAGGCCTTCGAAACGGTGCTGAACGCAGGCTGATCTGCTCCGTTCAGCAGCGGTGTCGCGATGCGATAATGCCGCATGACCACGACCCATCTTTCCCGAAAAGACTATTTCTGCGCACTGGCGGTCGTGGTCATCTGGGGCACCAACTTCGTCGCCATGAAAGTCGGCATGCGGGGCCTCTCCCCCATGCTGCTGGGCGCCCTGAGATTCGCGCTGGCGGCCTTTCCCCTGATTCTCTTTGTGCGTGCGCCCAGGCTGCCGTGGCGCTGGGTCGCGGCGTATGGATTGGTCCAGGGCCTGGGCCAGTTCGGACTGCTGTTCACCGCCTTGAAGTTCGGCATGCCGGCCGGCATGGCTTCGCTGGTGATCCAGACGCAGGCCTTCTTCACGCTGCTGCTGGCCGCGCCCATCCTGCATGAGCGCGCGCAGCGCCACCACTGGATCGGGCTGGGCGTGGCGGCGCTGGGGCTGGCGGTCATCGCCGGCGGCCGCGGCGAAGGGCCGGGCCAGATGACCATGGTGGGCTTCGTGCTGACGCTGGGCGGCGCGTTCATGTGGGCCGTGTCGAACATCATCGTGCGCCTGGCCAGCCGCAAGTCGCCCGGCTACGACCCGTTTGCCTTCATCGCCTGGAGCAGCGCCGCGCCGGTGCTGCCTTTCCTGCTGCTGGCGGTGCTGATCGACGGCTGGCAGCCGGTGGTCGGCATGATCGTGAACATAGGCTGGGGAGAGATCCTGTCGGTGTTGTACCTGGCGGTGCTGGCCACTTTGGTGGCCTACACGTTGTGGACGCAGTTGCTCACGCGCCACGCCGCCGCCAAGATCGCACCGTTCTCGTTGCTGGTGCCCGTGGTGGGGCTATGGGCCGCTTCCGTGGCCTTCGGCGAACGCCTGGAGACGCTGCAATGGGTAGGCGTGGCCTGCGTGCTGGCCGGCCTGCTCTTCAACCAGCTGGGCGGGCGCTGGCTGCGCACGCGCTGAGCCTTCCGGCAGGCGCTTTTTTCCCTTTCGCGTCCGTATCGGCCGACCAGACTAGCCCATAACGGCGAGCAGAGGCGACGGCCTCACAGCTGCTCGAAACGGATGTAACGCTTATCGGTGTACTCCCGGCGGGTGGTGATTTCCTGCACGCTGGCGCCCGGGGGGCCGCGCCGCAGCCATTCCAGCATGTGGTCGACCTGGTCGGCGGTGCCTTGCACCATGGCTTCGACCGTGCCGTTCGGCAGGTTCTGCACCCAGCCCTTGGCGCCCAGCATGTGGGCGCGCCGGACCGTGGCGTGGCGGTAGCCCACGCCCTGCACGGTGCCGGTGATCGTGACGTGCACGGTCTCGATATGGGTATCGGCTTTAGGGTCTTGCATCGATTCTCTCTTGGATGAGGCGCCGCGCTCGGCGATGTACGTAGACGTTAGTGACTACGGCGGATGATCTATAGGCCGGGGGGACGCCTGGCGATACGTTAGAGCTCATGTCAAAACGTGCCAGCGGGAACACCCGTTACCAGAGCTTGGAGAAGCCATTATGGAAGAGACCAGTTTGTTGTCGGAAGCTGAGACAGCGCGCTACAGGGAACAGGGTTACCTGGCCCTGAAGGACATGTGCCCGCAGGACGAGGTGGGTTACATCCGCAGGACGCTGCTCGACCTGTTCGCGAACAAGACCGGCTACAACGAGGGTGCGCAGTATGACTTTGTGAGCCGTGACGACCCGTCCAAACCCGCCAAGTTTCCCAGCCTGCACGATCCACGCCATTATGCCCCGGGCCTCTTGAAGACCGAGTACCACGAGCGCACCCTGGAGCTGGCGCGCCAGCTGCTGGGCCCCGAGGCCGCCCTGTATGGCGAGCACGCCCTGCTCAAGCCTGGGCCGCACGGACCGGAAACGCCGTGGCACCAGGACGAGGCTTTCCGCTCGCCGGACTTCATCTACAACGAACTCAGCATCTGGCTGGCGCTGCAGCCGGCCACCACGGAAAACGGCTGCATGCAGTTCATTCCGGGTTCCAACAAATGGGATGTGCTGGAGCACCGTTCGCCGGGCGGCGACAAGACCCTGCATCCGCTGGAATGCTGCGGCGATTTTCCGCGCGACCAGGCGGTGCCGGAGCCCCTGGACCCGGGCGGCATCACGGTGCACGACGCCCGCACGCTGCACTTCACCGGGCCGAATACCTCGCAGGCGCCGCGGCTGGCTTACATCCTGATCTACAACACGCCGCCGGTCTACAAGCCGGGCCGCCGCGAATTCCCGTGGCTGGAGGGCCGCTGGACCGACAGCCAGACCCGCAAGAAGCAGTGGCACAAGCGCGGCGGGCTGGCCGTGGACGTGATGCGCCGTCTGCCCGGCGCGCGGCTGACCAGCCCACGCTGGGTGGCCTGGGCCACGATCCGGGCCGTGTCCAAAGTCTGGCCGCGATAACGGGGGCGCAGGGGCCGCAAGAGTCCCTGCGATAAGGGGGGCGAACGAGGCCGGCAAGCAACGCTTGCCGGCCTCGGCGCGTATACTGGGCGGCGTTGCGAGGCCTGGGAGGCCCGCGCAATCGCTGGAGCTGCCCGCAGCTGGCGGCCCGGCGTCCAAGAATAACTAGCCGCAGCTGGCGCCCCAACACTCCATAGACCACTCCATGACCGCTAACCTTTCTACGATCACCTGCATCGAAGATCTGCGCGCCATTGCGCAGAAGCGCGTGCCGCGCATGTTCTACGACTACGCGGATTCCGGCGCCTGGACCGAAGGCACCTACCGTGCCAACGAAAGCGATTTCCAGAAGATCAAGCTGCGCCAGCGCGTGGCGGTGAACATGGAAGGCCGGTCGCTGCGCACCACCATGGTGGGCCACGACGTGACCATGCCGCTTGCGATCTCGCCCACGGGCCTGACCGGCATGCAGCATGCGGACGGCGAAATCCTGGCGGCCAAGGCGGCGGCGGACTTCGGCGTGCCCTTCACGCTGTCCACCATGAGCATCTGTTCGCTGGAAGACGTGGCCGCGGCCACCAAGAAACCCTTCTGGTTCCAGCTCTACGTGATGCGCGACCGCGAGTTCGTCGCCAACCTGATCGACCGCGCCAAGGCCGCCGGCTGCTCGGCGCTGGTGCTGACGCTGGACCTGCAGATCCTGGGCCAGCGCCACAAGGACATCAAGAACGGCCTGTCCACTCCGCCCAAGCCCACCCTGCGCAATCTCATCAACCTGGCCACCAAGCCGCGCTGGTGCATGGGCATGCTGGGCACCAAGCGCCGCACCTTCGGCAACATCGTCGGCCACGCCAAGGGCGTGAGCGACCTGTCCTCCCTGTCGGCATGGACCGCCGAACAATTCGACCCGCGCCTGAGCTGGGACGACGTCGAATGGATCAAGCAGCGTTGGGGCGGCAAGCTCATCATCAAGGGCATCCTGGATGTCGAGGACGCGCAGCTGGCCGCCAATAGCGGCGCCGACGCGCTCATCGTCAGCAACCACGGCGGGCGCCAGCTTGACGGCGCCATGTCGTCCATCGCCGCCCTGCCTTCGATCGCCGACGCCGTGGGTTCGAAGATCGAAGTGTGGATGGACGGCGGCGTGCGTTCCGGCCAGGACATCCTGAAGGCCGTGGCGCTGGGCGCGCGCGGCGCCATGATCGGCCGCGCCTTCCTTTACGGCCTGGGGGCCTATGGCCAGGCCGGCGTGACCCGCGTGCTGGAGATCCTGTACAAGGAAATGGATACGACGATGGCGCTGTGCGGCCGTCGCTCGATCGAGCCCGGCGACCGCAGCATCCTGCTGCCCGGAACCTACCCGAACTGAACGGTTCGGCGGCCCATGAGAAAAAGCCTGGATACGGTAGCGTGCCAGGCTTTTTTCGTTGGCGCGCCGGTTGGCGAGGTCGCATGAGCCCATGCAGGAGACTCTATGACGCGTAACAAACAAGATGGGCAGCGCCGCCTGGGCGCAGGCAGGCGGCTGCTGGGCGCGGCTCTGGCGGTGCTGTTGTCGGCCGGGGCGGCGGCGCAGCAGACCACGCTGTACGTGGGCATGAACGGCGGCGACATGGCGCGCGCGTTCTCGCAGTACGTATTTCCGGATTTCGAGCGCGCCCACAACGTCAGGATCGTGGTGGTGCCGGGCATGTCGACCGAGGTGCTGGCGCGCGCCCAGGCCGACAAGGGCAAGCCGCGGCTGCATCTCATGTTCCTGGACGACGGCGTCATGGCGCGCGCGATTTCCATGGGATTGTGCACGCAGCTCAACGAAGATCCGGTGCTGAAGGAGCTGTACCCCACCGCCCTGAAGAAGGACCGCATGGCCGCGGGCATCGACATCGGCATGACTGGCCTGGGCTACAACACCAAGGTGTTCGCCGAGCGGGGCTGGGCGCCGCCGACGTCGTGGATGGACCTCGCCGATCCGAAGTACCGGGGCCAGGTCGTGGTCCAGTCGGCTTCGAGCAGCACCTTCGGTCTGCACGCGTTCCTGATGATCAACCGCATCCTGGGCGGCGACGATCAGAACTATGGACCGGGCTTCGCGCACTGGCCGGCTGTGGTCGGCCCGAACGTGCGTGCATACCTGCCGGATTCGGCGCGCCTGGCCGACATGGTGCAGGCCGACGAGGCGGTGCTGTTTCCCTGGACGCCCACGGCCATCACCCGCCTGAAGAAGCGCGGCGTGCATGTGGAATATGCGCAGCCCAGGGAGGGCTCGATGATCCTGATGGTGGGCGAGTGCGTGGTCGCCGGCAATAGCGAACCGGAGCTGTCGCAGAAGCTGGCGCTGTACCTGCTGTCCGAGCAGGCGCAAGCGAAGGCACTGGAGATGGGCGGGCATTTCCCGTCCAACCGCAATGTGCTGGCGCCAGCGGGCCACGCGGACGCGCTGCAGCGATTCCAGGGTTATATGTCGAACGCCAAGATACCGAACTGGGATCAGATCAACGAGACCCGGCCCGCGTTCAACGCGCGCTGGAACCGGGAGATCGGACGCTGACGGCCTCCTGCCCCGGGGGCGGGCAAAAAGCGCAAAATCTGCAAAGGCCGGCCCGCTACATTGCTCTCCAAGGAGACCGCATGAAGCCTGCAACCCTGAACCACTATGGCCAGCGCCTGGAACCCGTCCTGCGCTGGCTGGCGAGCCACCCCGACGCCGATCCGGACCTGTACCGGCTGGCCGAGCTGGCCTGCCTGTCGCCGTACCACTTCCATCGCGTCTACCGCGCCATGATGGGAGAGACGGTGAACGCCACCGTGCAGCGCATCCGCATGCACCGCGCGGCGGTGGCGTTGGGGAATTCCGAGGCTTCCTTGCGCGAGGTGGCGCAGCGCGCCGGCTATGAGTCGGACGCAGCGTTCAACCGGGCATTCGGCGCGACCTTCGGCATATCGCCGGGGCGCTACCGGGCTGTCCGCTCCCGTCCCTTCGACCCACAGGAGCTAGGCATGTATCCCATCAAGATCGAAACCTTTCCGGGCGCGACGCTGGCGGTCCTGTCGCATCGCGGCAGCTATCAGGAAATCGGCCCGCTGTTCGCGCGCGCCTTCATGCTGGCCGTCAGCCGCGGCATCGCGCAGCCGGAGTCCATCGGCTACGGCGTGTATTTCGACGACCCCGAGCAGGTACCTGCGAGTCAGCTTCGGTCCATGGCCGGCATGTCGGTGGCGCCGGACGCCGACCTGGGCGGCGAGCTGGAGCGCTTCGAGATTCCGGAAGGCCGTTGCGCCATCCTGACGTACACCGGGCCCTATAACGAGATGGACAAGGCCTACAACTGGATGTTCTCGCAATGGCTGCCGGCCAGCGGCGAGGTGCCGGCGGACTTTCCCATGTTCGAGCAGTACCTGAACGACCCGCGCACCACGCCGCCGGCGCAATTGCAGACGCGTATCTGCATGCCGCTGAAGTAAGGCGCGGCGGTGTGAGCGCCGCGCCCGACGCGCTCAGCGGGCCGGCGTCTGGAAGCTGACCTGGCTCGGACGGCCTGGCAGGTTCAGGGTGGCGGTGGCGGGCGGCGTGGTCGCCACTACCTGCCCCGCGCGCAGCACCATCAGGCGGGTGGCGCGCAGGCGCAGCGCCTCGACGGCGTCGCGCGCCTGCAGCAGCACCAGATCGGCGCGCTTGCCGACGGCCAGGCCGGTCTCGTCCAGGCCCAGGATCCTGGCCGGCGTGGTGGTGACGGCTTCGAAACAGGCGCGCATGGCGTCCTGGCCCGTCATCTGGGCCACGTGCAGGCCCATGTGCGCCACTTCCAGCATGTCGCCCGAACCCAGGCTGTACCAGGGGTCCATCACGCAGTCATGGCCGAAAGCCACGGGCACGCCAGCGGCCAGCAGCTCGGGCACGCGCGTCATGCCGCGGCGCTTCGGATAGGTGTCGTGGCGGCCTTGCAGCGTGATGTTGATCAGCGGGTTGGCGATGGCGGACACGCCGGCTTCGCGCATCAGCGGAATCAGCTTGGAGACGTAGTAGTTGTCCATGGAGTGCATGGACGTCAGGTGCGAACCCGTCACGCGGCCTTGCAGGCCCAGGCGCTGCGTGTGGTACGCCAGCGTCTCGATGTGGCGCGAGAGCGGGTCGTCGCTTTCATCGCAGTGCATGTCCACGCGCAGGCCGCGTTCGGCCGCCAGTTCGCACAGGATGCGCACCGATTCCGCGCCGTCCTGCATGGTGCGTTCGAAGTGCGGAATGCCGCCCACCACGTCCACGCCCATGTCCAGCGCGCGCTTGAGGTTGTCCAGGGCGCCGGGGGCGCGCAACACGCCGTCCTGCGGGAAGGCGACCAGTTGCAGGTCCAGGTAGGGTTTGACCTTCTCGCGCACGTGCAGCAACGCTTCCGTGGCCAGGAGGCGCGGATCGCACACGTCCACATGCGAGCGGATGGCCAGCAGGCCGCGCGCCACGGCCCAGTCGCAATAGGCCAGCGCGCGCTCGACCAGCGCTTCCTGCGTCAACAGCGGCTTGAGCTCGCCCCACAGCGCGATGCCTTCCAGCAGCGTGCCGGACTGATTCACGCGCGGCAGTCCGAAGGACAGCGTGGAGTCCATATGGAAGTGCGCGTCGACGAAAGGCGGCGCCACCAGCTGGCCCGCCGCGTCCACGGTCTGCGCGGCCTCGGCCTTCAGCGCCGGCTCCAGCGCCACGATACGGCCATTGGCGATGCCAATGTCGATGTTCTGGCGGCCATCGGGCAGCGTGCAGTGTCTAAGAATCAGATCGAGCATGGAATTCCTTGCGGAAGGTTTCTGTTGTTCATGGTACTGCGCGCAACCTTCAGCGCTCACCTTTACGGTAGGGCTTCATCAGGGCTTGCGGGTAGGCGGCGCGGCGCGCCATTACCACCAGGGCGAGAATGGACAGGACGTAGGGCAGCATCAGATAGACCTGGTACGGCAGCTCCGGCAGGCCGGGCAGCGCTGCGCCGCCTTGCTGCATGCGCAATTGCAGCGCGTCGAAGAAGGCGAAGATCAGCGCGCCCAGCAGTGCCTTGCCGGGCCGCCACGACGCGAACACCACCAGCGCCACGCAAACCCAGCCGCGGCCGTTGACCATGTTGAAGAAGAAGGCGTTGAACGCCGCCAGCGTCAGGAAGCTGCCGGCCACGCCCATCAGTGCGGAGCCTGCCACGATGGCGCCCATGCGCAGGCGCGTCACCGACAGGCCCTGCCCTTCGGCCGCGGCCGGGTTTTCGCCCACCATGCGGATCGCCAGGCCGACGGGCGTGCGGTTCAGCACCCAGGCCAGTATCGGCACTGCGGCCAGGGCCAGCAAGGTCATGGGCGTCTGCCCCGCCAGCACCGGCCCGATGAGCGGAATGCCGTCCAGGAACTTCATTTCCGCAAACGGCGTGATCGTGGGCGGCGTGTTCACGCTGGGAAACGTGACGCGGTAGGCGAAGTAGCTCAGGCTGGTGGCCAGTAGCGTCACGCCCAGGCCGGACACGTGCTGCGACAGGCCCAGCGGCACGGTCAGCACGGCGTGCAGCAGGCCGAACACGGCGCCCGCAAACGCGGCTGCAAGTACGCCCACGTAGAGCGGCGCGCCCAGGTACACCACCAGCCAGCCGGTGAAGGCGCCGGCGGCCATGATGCCTTCGATGCCCAGGTTCAGCACGCCCGCGCGCTCGCACAGCAGCACGCCCAGCGTGCCCAGTATCAGCGGCGTCGCCAGGCGCAGCACCGCCACCCAGAACGCCGACGAGCTCATCAGATCCATCCATTCCATGGCGCGCTCCTCAGGCCCGGTTGCGGCGCAGGCGGTACTGCGCAAATAGCGTCGCGACCAGCATGGCGAGCAACGAAGTGGCGACGATGACGTCGGCGATGTAGTTCGGCACCGCAATGGCGCGGCTCATGCTGTCCGCGCCCACCAGCATGCCGGCCACGAACAGGCTGGCCAGGATCACGCCCAGCGGATGCAGGCCGGCCAGCATGGCGACCACCACGCCGGTGTAGCCATAGCCCGGCGACATATCGAGCGTGACGTAGCCGGTGCGGCCCGCCACTTCGATCGCGCCGGCCAGGCCGGCCAGCGCGCCCGACAGCATGGCGGTGCCCAGCATCACACGGTTCACCGGCAAGCCCAGGAAGCGCGAGGCGTGCGCGTTGGCGCCGACCGCGCGCATCTGGAAGCCGAACACGGTATAGCGATTCAGCAGCCACAGCCCCAGCGCCAGGCCGGCCGCCCACAAGAGGCCGGTATGGGCGCGGGTGCGCTCGATCAGCTTGCCGAGCTCCAGGTCGCCGTTGAGCGCCACGGACTGCGGCCAGCCCATGGCCATGGGGTCCTTCATGGGGCCGTCCAGCATCATCGACACGAACAGCAGCACGATGAAGTTGCCCAGCAGCGTGGTCACCACTTCATCCACGCCCAGCCGGGTCTTGAGAATGGCGGGGATCAGCAGCAGCAAGGCGCCGGCCAGGGCTGCCGCCAGCATCATGCCGGCAAACAGCGCGGGCACGGGCAGGTCGAAGCCGGTGCCGTCATGCAGGCCGCCCACCGCCACCGCGGCCAGTGCGCCCAGATATAGCTGGCCCTCGGCGCCGATGTTGTAGAAGCGCGCGCGGAATGCCACTGCACAGGCCAGGCCGGTCAGCATCAGCGGAGTGGCGCGGGTCAGCGTTTCGGACAGCGCAAAGCGCGAGCCGAACGCGCCTTCGAACAGCAAGGCATAGGTGCGGCCCACGGGGGCGCCAGCCCAGGCCACCAGCAGGGTGCAGACCGCCAGCGTGAAGGCGATGGCCGCGAAGGGCGCCAGGGCCAGCGCCAGGCGGCTGGGCTCCGGGCGGCGTTCCAGGATCAGTTTCATGCGAGTAATGCTCGGTAGGGGGTGGAGACGCGCGGGACGTGGCGGGTTTTCATCCCTGCGTGCCCGTCATGGCCAGGCCCACCGTGGCGGGCGTCCATTCGGACACCGGCTTCACGGCGATCAGCTTGCCGCCGCACAGCACGGCGATACGGTCGGCCAGCGCGAAGATCTCTTCCAGGTCCTCGGATACCAGCAGGACGCCTGCGCCACGGGTGCGCGCCGCCAATAACTGCTCACGCACATAGGCGACCGCGCCGATGTCCAGGCCCCAGGTGGGCTGGTCGGCCACGATGAAGCGCGGTTCGCGCGCCAGCGTGCGGCCCAGGATCAGCTTCTGCATATTGCCGCCGGACAGGCTGCGGGTACGCACGTCCAGCGACGCGGCGCGCACGTCGAACTGCTTGGCCAGGGCCTGGGCATAGGCTTTGCCCGCGCCCGCCCGGATCAGGCCCCAGCGCGCGAAGCGCGGGTCCTTCAGGTCTTCGACGATGGCGTTTTCCCACAAGGGGCTGTCGCCGATCACGCCTTCGCCGTGGCGGTCTTCGGGAATGCGGCCGACGTGGGCCGCGGTCCAGCCGGCCGGCGTGGTGGGCGCCGCCGCATGTTCGGGACCCAGGCGGATGGTGCCGTCGGTGGGTTGGCGCAGGCCGGTCAGCACCGACACCAGTGCTTGCTGGCCGTTGCCGGCCACGCCCGCGATCGCCACGATCTCGTGCTTGTGGACAACCAGGTCGAGGCTGTCCAGGCGCGTCGCGCCGTCGCGACCGTCGCGCACCGTCACCTGCGACAAGGTCACTACGGGCGCGGCCTGCTCGGCCGCGGCCACGGCTTCGGCGTGCGGCATGACGACCTTGCGGCCCACCATCAGCTCGGCCAATTCGGCCGGGCTGGTGCTGGCGGTTTCCCGCTCGGCCACCAGCTTGCCCTGGCGCAGCACCGCCACGCGGCCCGACACCGCCATGACTTCGTCGAGCTTGTGCGAGATGAAGATCACGGCCAGGCCTTCATCGACGAAGCCGCGCAGGGTGGCGAAGAGGTCCTGCACTTCCTGCGGCGTGAGCACCGCGGTGGGCTCGTCCAGGATCAGGACGCGCGCGCCGCGATACAGCGCCTTCAGGATCTCGACCCGCTGCTTCTCGCCGACTGACAGCGTGCCGACGCGCGCGTCCGGATCCACGCCCAGGCCGAAGCGTTGGCCGAGTTCAACCAGGCGCTGGCGCGCCTTGCCGCGGCCGGACGCCAGCTTCCACAGCGATTCCGTGCCGACCATGATGTTGTCCAGCACGGTCAGGTTGTCGGCCAGCGTGAAGTGCTGATGCACCATGCCGACCCCGGCCGCCAGCGCGGCGTCGGGCCGGCCGGCCGGCAAGGCCTGGCCAAAGACTTCGATGTTGCCGGCGTCGGCCACGTAATGGCCGAACAGGATCGACACCAGGGTCGATTTGCCGGCGCCGTTCTCGCCCAGCAAGGCCAACACTTCGCCCTGGCGCAGCGTGAGCGATATGTCGTCGTTGGCCGTGAGGCTGCCAAAGCGTTTGGTGATCCCCGTCAGTTGCAGGGCGAGAGGCGCGTGGTTCATCGTGCCGAGGACTTGGGTTCTTTGTCGTTGACCTTGACGCTGAAGCTGCCGTCCAGGATGGCCTTCTGCTTGGCCTGGACCTTGGCCATCAGGTCGGCGGGAATCTTGCTTTCGAAGGTGCCCAGCGGCGCCAGCGACGAGCCCTTGTGCTTCATCAGCGAGTACTGGCCGTAGTCGTCGGCCTTGAACGTGCCGGCGCGCACCTGCTTGAGCGCTTCCTCGATGGTGGGTTCCATGCTCCACAGCGCCGAGGCGACCACGGTCTCCGGATACTGCTGTTGCGTGTCGATGACGTTGCCGATGGCCAGCTTGCCGCGTTCCTTGGCGGCGTCCGACACGCCGAAGCGCTCGGCGTAGAGCACGTCCGCGCCCTTGTCGATCATGGCGAAGGCGGCTTCCTTGGCCTTCGGGGGATCGAACCAGGAACCGATGAAGGTCACGGTGAATTCGGCCTGCGGGTTCACTTCCTTGGCGCCTTCGATGAAGGCGTGCATCAGGCGGTTCACTTCAGGAATGGGGTAGCCGCCCACCAGGCCGATCTTGCCCGTCTTGCTCATGCCGCCGGCGATCATGCCGGTCAGGTAGGCGGGTTCCTGGATGTAGTTGTCGAACACCGAGAAGTTGGGCTGCTGCGGCTTGCCCGAGGAGCCCATCAGGAAAGCGGTCTGCGGATAGTCCTTGGCCACCTTGCGGGCGGCGGCTTCCACGGCGAAGGCCTCGCCCACCACCAGCTTGTTGCCTTGTTCCGCGTACTGGCGCATCACGCGCTCGTAGTCGGCGTTGGTGACGTTTTCCGAGAACGTGTATTCGATCTCGCCGCGATCGCGGGCCGCGACCAGCGCCTTGTGGATGCGCGACACCCATTGCTGTTCGACCGGCACCGTGTAGATGGCGGCGACCTTGGTCTTGGCGGGCGCCTGGGCCAGGGCGGCGCCCGAGAACATCAGCGCGCCGGCGGCGGCCGCGGCCAGCTTGAGCAGGCCGCGGCGGGCGATGCCGGCGACGGACGGGGTGGAAGAGGCTTTCATGCGGGTGACTCCTGCGAAGGGAGGGAAAGGGATGGGAATTGGAGGCGATGCGCGTTCGACGCCGTCCTGCGCGCCGCTGCTGCGCGCGCGGCAGCGCCCGGTTCCCTATGGGAGCCGCTGGCAGGCGTGCCGGGGCTAGCGTACGGGAACGAGGGCGTGGGATCGGTCATCGGATGGGAGCGCCAGGAGGCGCACCCATCCGAATGGTCGGGTTCGCAGCCAGCCCTGGCGAAGCAATTTGTATGCCATGGGGCATTCCCGCGACAAGTCGGGGAAACCTGATGGCCGGGCAGGATTATAGGCACCCTGGCGGGGATTGGTGGCACCAGAGCGGTGCGTGTCTGCCAAGGGGTGGACAGAGTGCGTAACCAGGTCAAAGTTCAGGGAGTCTGAAATTTCATCTGGGCAGGGGGCAAGAATCCTGGCGACGCTTCATTATTGGGCCTTGAACTCTGTTTGCACACTGGCGAAGGAAACAGAGCGGGCAGGTACACGCCAGTCTGAGAGAGTGGCGGCGGTGCGGGCCGACTTGACGTATCGGTCGCACAAATAGGGAGGCCCCACCGAAGTGGGGCCATCGTTCGGACCTAGTTGCATCACCAGCATTCACATCTGGGAGTGGCTTTTCTAGGGCAGCGCGTTGACTGTACCGTTTTTGAGCATGACTTTCAACCAAGCTTTCGGCGATGGTGCAGGAGCGCCCTGCTTGGAAGGGGAGAATAGGACTAATGGAATGGAAACTGCGGGAAACGGTGTTCTCCGCCCCGCGAATGGGGCGCTATCTGAACAGCTATGGCGGAGACGCGTTGCGGGCGGCCGTTGCCTACGATCACAATGTCCGGTTGGCGCAGGCGCTGATGCCCGCCTTGCAGACAATGGAGATCGTTCTTCGCAACGCCGTCCATCGAAGCCTGAGCAGGTCGATGGGAAGCGCCGACTGGTGGAATGGTCTGCCCTCCCCTGAGTTCGAGTGGCTGCACGTGGCGGTGGGAGACGCGGGGATCAAGATCCAGCGACGCCGGGAACGCGTCACTACTGACAAGATCGTTGCCGAATTGACTTTTGGATCGTGGACGCGGCTGTTCAATGCCCAGCATGGGCGCACGTTATGGGGGCGCCTCCTCCTGGCCTTTCCCACCTGTCCGAAAGCCAAGCGCCGACGTGGCCCGATCAGTTCGTCCCTGAACCGCATTCGGGATTTGCGCAACCGGGTCATGCACCATGAACCGCTGCTGTGGGTAGAGCCTTCGGTGAAGGATATCCATGGCGATATCCAGGAGGTCCTGGATTGGATCGATCCGGGCATCAACCGCTGGCTCGTCCATCACGACTCCTTGCCAGCGAGATGGGCTGAATGCGCGGCGATTTGAACCGTCCAGCCCAGACTGAACGAAATTCGATGCATGGAACGGGCCGTTGCGGCTGCCCACACCCCGATCCAGGGCCCGCGCGCCTAAAATCCCAGGCATGAGCCGCGCGCGTGGCGCGGCAAGCTGGAAGACCCATGCAAGATATACAACTGCTGCTGGAACAGTACGGCGGGTGGCTGGTGTTCGCCAACGTGCTGGTCGAGCAGGCCGGCCTGCCGGTGCCCGCCTATCCCATGCTGATTGCCGCCGGCGCGCTGGCCGGCGCGGGTGGGTGGCTCGTGCCCTGGATGGCGGCTACGGTTGCCTGCCTGCTGGCCGACAGCCTCTGGTACGTGGCCGGCCAGCGCTACGGCTCGCGCCTGTTGGGCGTGATCTGCAAGATGTCGCTGTCGCAGGACTCCTGCATCCGGCAGACGCAGCGCCTGTACCTGCGCATCGGCGTGCGCGCGCTGCTGGTGTGCAAGTTCCTGCCTGGCGCGGGGGCGTTGTCCACCGTGATGGCGGGCCTGACGGGTACGCCCTACCGCCGTTTCCTGGGCTACGACATCGTGGGCTCCTTGATCTGGTCGGGTTCGGCCCTGCTGCTGGGCGGCCTGTTCCACAACGTGGTCAACGATGTGCTGGAAATCCTAGGCACCTACGGTGCGATGGGGCTGGGCGTGCTGGCGGCGGTGCTGGCGCTGTACATCCTGGCGCGCTTCCTGCGGCGCCGGATCCTGCTGCGCAGCCTGCGCGTGATTCCGCGCCTGTCGGTGGACGAGCTGATGCAGTGGCGCCAGGACGGCCGCAATGCGCTGGTGTTCGACGTGCGCCCCGAGGCGGTGCGCGAAGAGCAGCGCATCCCCGGCGCCATCGCCGTGGACCTGAAAGCGCCCTTGCCCCGGCTGGATGCCCAGGCGCTGGAATCCGACATCGTCGTGTACTGCGCCTGCCCCAACGAGGTGTCGGCCGCGCTGCTGGCGTCGCGGCTGCGCGCCGCGGGCTACCCCAAGACCTGGGCCTTGCGCGGCGGTTACCAAGCCTGGCAGGAGCACGAACACCCGCTCCCCCCGCAAGGCGCATAATTCCGCCATGAGCCCGCGCAGACGGCGGGCGGCCTACAAGGAGAGACAGGCATGCGGATTTTGTTCTTGGGCGCCGGCGGCACCGGCGGCTACTTTGGCGGACGGGCGGCCCAGGCGGGCGCGGACGTGACCTTCCTGGTGCGCGAGCCGCGCGCCGCGCGGATCCGCGAACAGGGCCTGCGCATCAAGAGCCCGCTGGGCGATGCCACGCTGCAGCCGCAGCTGGTCACGCAACAGACCCTGCAAGGCAGCTACGACGTGGTGGTGCTGAGCTGCAAGGCCTATGACCTGGCCAGCGCCATCGAGGCCATCCGTCCCGCGGTCGGGCCCGATACCGCCGTGCTGCCCATCATGAACGGCGTGCTGCAGTACGACGTGCTGGACCGCGAATTCGAGCCGCATCGTGTGCTGGGCGGACTGTGCCAGATCAACGCCACCCTGGGCCCCGAGGGCGAAGTGGTGCATCTGGGCAAGTACGCCAACATCGTCTTCGGCGAGCGCGCCGGCCCCGCCCGCAGCGAACGCTGCGTCGCGCTGGAACAGGCCCTGGCCGGCGGCGAATACGTCAGCCGCCTGAGCACCGACATCTACCAGGACATCTGGGAAAAATACGTGTTCCTGACCACGCTGGCCGCAGCCACCTGCCTGATGCGCGGCTCGGTCGGGCAGATTGCCTCTACCGACGACGGCATCGACATCATGAGCGGGCTGCTGCAGGAATCGCAGGCCGTTGCCGCGGCGTCGGGCCACGCCGTGCGGCCGGAGGCTGACGCCTCGGCGCGCAAGCTGATTACCGACCGTACCCAGCCCGTCACCGCGTCGATGTTCCGCGACCTGAGCCAGGGACTGCCGGTGGAGGCCGACCACATCGTCGGCGACATGGTGCGGCGCGCCCGCACCCTGGGCGTGGACGCGACCTACCTGCGCACGGCTTACGCGCATCTGCAGGTCTACCAGGCGCAGCGCGCCGCGGCCTGAACGCCGCCCTGTCTGGCGGCCCCCTGTTCAAGCGGGGCCGCCGGGAGCACACTGGCCTGACGGCGGCGAAGACGCCGGCAGGGCTGCCTCTTCGGTTCGTTCCGGGCGGGTTTGCCAGGTATTGGTGCATAAATTGCAAAAAACTCATCCGGTTTTACGGGTTTTTTGATCGGATTTGTACGAATAGTATGGCTTTGCCTGAGCCGGAGCGTTGCGCCGCAAGTTGCGGCGGCCCTGGCTCCCCTACCCAAGGAGCAAGACCATGAAAGTTGCATTGATCGGAATCACCGGCCGCGTGGGTTCGCGCGTGGCGGACGAATTGCTCAAGCGCGGCCACCAGGTCACGGGCATCGCCCGCAACCTGTCCGACGTGAATCCGCAGCTCGGCCTGACCATCAAGCAGGGCGACGCCACCGATCCCGAAGCGCTGACCTCGTTGCTGAAGGGCCACGACGCCGTGATCAGCGCGTCGCGCTTCGTATCGTCGGACGCCAAGCCGCTCCTGAGCGCCGTGAAGGACGCGGGCGTGCCGCGCCTGCTGGTGGTCGGCGGCGCGGGCAGCCTGCTGGTCGCCCCAGGCAAGATGCTGATCGACACCCCCGAATTCCCCGATGCCTACAAGCCCGAGGCGCGCGCCGGCGTGGTGTTCCTGGACACGCTGCGCCATGAAAAAGTGCTGAACTGGACCTTCCTGTCGCCTTCGGCGCTGTTCGAGCCGGGCGAGCGCACCGGCCAGTTCCGTTTGGGCGATGACACCCTGCTGGCCGATGACGAAGGCAAGAGCTGGATCTCGATGGAAGACTATGCCATTGCGCTGGTCGATGAACTCGAGACGCCCAAGCATTCGCGCCGCCGCTATACCGTCGGCTATTGATCCTGGCCGTCCGCGGATCACGAAGGGCCTCGGCAAGAGGCCCTTTTCCATTGGGGGCCTAGGCCCGGAATCCATGTTTTTGTTTGTAAACTGGCGCACCGCCAGCCGGCGTTCCGACACCTGAGTTTGCCCCGTATGCGTATGAAGTTGAAATCGTTGGCCCTATGTCTGCTGGTTGCCGCCACCTGTCTGGCAGCCGCGCCGGCTAGCGCGGCCGCACCCCAGTCCAACAAGGACCTCGTGGTGGCGTTCTTTCGCATGATGTTCCAGGACCGCGACGTCGACGAGGCGGTGCGCCTGTACGTCAGCCCGAACTACGTCCAGCACAACCCCTATATGCAGGATGGCGTTGGTCCGCTGGTGGATTTCTTTCCCGCCTATTTCGAACAGCATCCGCAGTCCATCGTTGAAATCAAGCGCGTGATCGCCGAGGGCGACCTGGTGCTGATCCACAACCTGTGGCGCGATTCACCGGAAGACCGGGGCCAGGCCGTCATGGACATCTTCCGCGTGGAAGACGGCAAGATCGTGGAACACTGGGACGTGAGCCAGGAAATCCCCGAGAACCCCGCCAACAAGAACGGCATGTTCTAGGAAGCGCCGCATGTCCAGCATCGAACCCGTAGACCTGTCCCGCGCCTATCTACTGCTGAACCACGGCCCCACGGTGCTGGTGACCAGCGCCCATGGCGCTGCGCGCAACGTCATGGCGGCCGCCTGGGCCATGCCCCTGGACTTCAGTCCGCCCAAGATGCTGGTGGTGGTGGACAAGAACACCTACACGCGCGGTCTGATCGAGGCGTCGGGCGAATTCGCGCTGTGCATCCCGTCGCGCGCGCAGGCCCGCGCCACGCTGCGGGTGGGCACCGATTCCGGGCGCGACGAAGACAAATTCCAGGCCAGCGGCCTGACGACCTTCCCCGCCAGCAAGATCGGCGCGCCGCTCATCAGCGGTTGCCTGGGCTGGCTGGAATGCCGCGTCGTGCCCGAACCGCACAACCAGCAGGCCTACGACCTCTTCATCGGCGAAGTCGTGGCCGCGTGGGCCGCGCCTGAAGTGTTTTCCGGCAATCGCTGGCATTTCCCCGACGACGAGCGCCGTTCGGTCCATTACGTGGCGGGCGGCTCCTTCTTCGCCACCGGCGAAGCCTTCAACGTTTCCGATCCGGAGTAACCATGATGCGCAGCGTATATCTGGCGGGTTTCGACGTGTTCCTGCCTGATGCGGCGGCGCACGGCAAACGCTTGAAGGCGCTGTGCGCCACCTACGGTTTCGACGGCCTGTTTCCGCTGGACAATGAAGCGCCGCAGGGCTTGTCCGGCCAGGCGCTGGCCCAATGGATCTATCGCGAGAACGTCGCGCTCATCCGGCGCGCGGACATGGTGATGGCGAACCTCAATCCGTTTCGCGGCGCCGAACCCGATTCGGGCACGGCATTTGAAGTCGGCTACGCCATCGCCTGCGGCAAGCCGGTATGGGCTTACACCGGCCAGGCAGGCTCGTTGATCGATCAGGTGGCGGTGGGGGCTGCGGCAGACGACGGCGCATCGCGCATGGTCGATGCCGAGGGCTACACCGTGGAAGACTTCGGCCTGAACCTGAATCTGATGCTGGCGTGCAGCGCCCGCATCGTCACGGGCAGCGCCGCCGACTGCCTGGCGCAGATGGCCCGCGAACCGGGACGCTGACCGTCCCGAACCATGGCGCGGCTAGCTGCGCGCCGTTTTCGCTGCCTTTGCTGCCTTCGCTGCCTTCGGCGGCGCGCGGCGCGCGGCGGGTTCGCCCAGGTATCCCATCACCGCGTTGACCACGGCCTGTTCCAACTGCTGCGTCGAGAATCCCGCGGGCGGTTCCAGCGCCGCGGCATGCACCAGTGACTCCATGATGCGCAACACCACATAGGTCGCCAGATCCCGGTCCTGCTGCGCGATTTCGGCGCGATGCAGTTCCAGAAGGTGGCGCATGCGCCTGTGGATATCCTGGTCCGCGCGGCTGTGTTCGTGCGGCTGGTCGAACAGCGGAAACTCCCTTTCCAGCACGCGGTGCAGTGCGGGTTCCAGCAGGTGGGCGTGCAGCATCGCCTCGACGATGGCCGCGACGCGCTCGCGCAGCGTGGCCGCGGGATTGCTGTCCAGGACCGAGTCGATGACGTCCAGCATCTGGTTGTCGTGGCGGTTGTGCAGCGCCGCGATCAGGGCGTTCTTGTTGGGGAAGTACTGATACAGCGAGCCGACGCTGACGCCGGCAGTTTCCGCGATCAGATTGGTATTGGTGCCCGCATAGCCGTGGGTGGCCAGAACGCGAGCCGTGGCTTGCAAAATCGTCTCTACGGTGTGCTGGGATCTGAGCTGGCGCGGCGATTTCCGGGGCTGTGGAATGGCGGTCATGGGTACTGTGAAAGGCGAGTATCGAATATGAGCAATGGCTCATAAAATTTCCAGCAGGCAATCCGGTTCATCGCCCGCACACGGGGATTATGCCATCGGCGGTTTTCAAACTGGTTCCGGTTTGCGCATCTCTCACTTAAGGAAATTCAATGTCGCATTCATCGACGGCCGGGGCCATGCCCGCGGCCCAGGGGCCCGTGCGCTCTGTCTTCGCGCAAGTGCTGCCGCTCGCGCTGGCGGTATTCGTCGGGTTCTTCATGATTGGCCTGCCCATGCCGGTGCTGCCTCTGTATGTGGACGGCACGCTGGCGCTGGGCGCGCTGGTGGTCGGGGTGGTGGCCGGCCTGCAGTTCGCCGCCGCCCTGTTGTCGCGCGCCTATGCGGGCTCGCTTGCCGACCGCCGCGGCGCCAAGCGCGCGGTGGTGGGCGGTTTTGTGCTGGGCTCCATCGCGGGCCTGTTCTATCTGCTGGCCGATGACCTGTCGGCGCGGCCGCAGGCGGCGCTGGCCGCGCTCTTGGCCGGACGCGCGCTGATGGGCTGCGCCGAAAGCCTGATCGTCACCGGCGCCCTGAGTTGGGGCGTGGGCCGCGTGGGGCCGCAGAACGCGGGCCGCGTGATGGCCTGGGTCGGCGTGGCGATCTACGCCGCCTATGCGCTGGGCGCGCCCGCCGGCATGCGGCTCTACGGCGTCACGGGCTTTGCGGGTATCGCCTGGGCCACGGCGCTGATTCCCCTGGCGGCCCTGGCGCTGGTGCTGCCTTTGCGCGGGGTGCGTGCGGCAGGCGGCGTGCGTACGCCTTTCTACAAAGTGCTGGGTCTGGTGCTGCTGCCCGGCGCAGGCCTGGCGCTGGCCAGCGTCGGCTTTGGCGTGATCACTGCGTTCGTCAGCCTGCTGTTTTCGCAGCGTGGTTGGGATGGCGCAGCGTGGATGTTCACTGCGTTCGGCGTGGGCTTCATCCTGGCGCGGGTGTTCTTTGCCGGCCTGCCGGACAAGCTGGGCGGCGCGCGCGTGGCGCTGGTGTGCGTGCTGATTGAAGCGGCGGGGCAGTGGCTGATCTGGACCGGAACCACGCCGGCATGGGCCTATGCCGGCGCGCTGCTGACGGGCGCGGGCTATTCGCTGGCATTCCCCGCTTTTGGCGTGGAAGCCGTGCGCCGCGTGCCGGCGGCCAGCCGGGGCGCTGCCATGGGGGCGTATGTGGCCTTCCTGGACGTGGCTTTGGGACTGAGCAGTCCGGCGGCGGGCTGGCTGGCCGGCGAGCAAGGCTATGGCGCGGTGTATGCGATGGGCGGCGCGTGCGCGCTGGCGGCGATGGTCGTCGCCATGGCGCTCAGGACGCGTAGGTAAAAAAGGCGGCCGCCGGTTCCGGCGCCGCCTGCTCAAGATCAGACCGTCGCGGCCATCTCCAGCACTTCGTCGTCGATCGCCTCGGCCTGGCCGTCCTTCAGCTGTTGCAGATGGTCGGCCAGTTCCGCGATGGTCAGCGCCACCAGTCCGTGCTGCGCGGCATAGCGCTCAAGCGCGGCGCCGCGCATCATCGTGCCGTCGGCATTCATCAGTTCGCACAGTACGCCGGCCGGGCGCAGGCCGGCCAGCACGGCCAGGTCCACCGAGCCTTCGGTGTGGCCGCGGCGGGTCAGCACGCCGCCCGGCTGGGCGCGCAGCGGGAACACATGGCCCGGGCTGACGATGTCATCGCTTTGCGCCGACGGCGAAATGGCGGCGCGGATGGTGGTGACGCGGTCCACGGCCGACACGCCGGTGCTGACTCCTTCGCGCGCTTCGATGGAAACGGTGAAGGCGGTGGCAAAGCGGCTCTGGTTGCGCTGGACCATGGGGGGCAATTCAAGCCGGTCCAGGGTTTCGCCGGGGAGGCACAGGCAGACGATGCCGCTGCCGTCGCGAATCAGCTGCGCCATCACGGGTACGGTCAGCTTGTCGGCGGCCACGATCAGGTCGGCTTCGTTCTCGCGGTCGAAATCGTCCATGAGAATGACGGGACGGCCCAGGCGCAGATGATGCAGGGCGCGCTGCAAGCGGGCGGCAAAAGGCTGCGAAGCCAGGCTGGGGATGGGGGACTGCGGGGTAAGGGTAACGTTGGACATTTGAAACGCTCTCGCAAGTTGAAAGGGGCGAAAAACGTTTCAGGGCTACTCGACAGCCGAACGCAATACGGCAGTCCGGGCGCGGGTGCGCCCGGTGCTACCGTTGTGCCGGCACATCTTCTCTCATCCGGACTATGACCGTCGGCCCTGGCATCTCACCAGATCTGCTGACCCCGGTGTCCGTGAAGGACGCCGGGCGCTCGCGGGCTCGCCATATTGCATGGCATACCGCCGGTGGGGAATTACACCCCGCCCTGAAGACGTACTGCATGTCGTGTTAACGACCTTGCGGATTGTACGCCTGTCCGGGGCTGGGGCCGGAATACGCTTGCTGCGCCTGGGGTCTTCGGGGGGCGGGGTCGGACCCCGCCGATGCTCAGGCGCCGGCTTCGACGGCCTCGGGCTCGTCGGCTTTCTTTTTCTTCTTGGCCGGCAGCGCCAGCATGGTGCCGCGGCACGGCGGCGTGCCGCAGAGGCAGCGGTAGCCTTCCTTCAGTTTCTTGGTGATGCGGCCGTCCAGCACCAGGCCGTAGTCATACGACAGCTCGGTGCCGCGCGGAATGTCCTGCAGCGCGACGATGTAGACGCGCTTGCCGTGCTTGCCTTCCTGGGCTTCGCAGTTGGGCTGGCAGGAATGGTTGATCCAGCGCGCGTCATTGCCCTGGTCGCCGCCGTCGATCACGCGGCCGGAGCTCAGTGCGAAGAAGAAAGTGTGGAAGGGATCGTCCGGATTGGTCGGATGACGGCGGTCGGCTTCCTTGGCGCTGATGCGTTCGCCGCCGTACTCGATGATGCGCGTGCCCGCGGGAATCTTGCGCGCGGCGAAGACGCCGTTGCCGTGCAGCTTGGAGCGGCGGACGGCATACCAGGGCTTGATCGGGGTGTCTTCGTTGGTCATTGCTCGATGGAAGTGGCGGTGAGACGAAACAGAATTATATCGGCGCGTTTTTGACAGCTTGATGGGCGTATAGTGTGCGCCGCCTTGTTCCTCCGGTTAGCACCATGATTGTCCGTCCGCGTCCTTCCGCGCTGGCTTTGTTCTTTGTCTTGCGCGGGTCCATCATCCCGCGGATCCTCAGCCGCATCCTCGTCATCACGGCGCTGTCCTGCTTCGTGGTGTGGATGTACCACCAGGCATGGTTCTCGCCCGCCCATCTGTCGGCGGTGCCGTTCTCGCTGTTCGGCCTGGCCCTGTCCGTGTTCATGGGCTTTCGCAACAACGTCTGCTACGACCGCTGGTGGGAAGCGCGCAAGCAATGGGGCGAACTGATCGTGCAGGCGCGCAGCCTGGCGCGCGAAAGCGCGGTGCTGCTGGCGGCCAGCACCGCCAATCCGGTGCAGGAACGCATCGTGCGCCGTTGCATCGGCTTCGGCTACGCGCTGGCGGCGCGGCTGCGTCAGGAAGACATGGCTTCGGCCGCGCGCCCCTGGGTGCAGCAGGACGAGGCCGAGACCCTCAACGGCTGCCGCAACGTGCCTGACGCCCTGCTCATGGCCATCAACCGCGACCTGGCGGCCTGTCTGCGGCGAGGGGAGCTGAGCGACATCCTGTACCAGGCCCTGACCCAGCGCGTGGCCGCCTGCGCCGCCATCCAGGCGGCTTGCGAGCGCATCAAGTTCACGCCCTCGCCCTTCGCCTATTCGCTGCTGCTGCATCGCACGGCCTGGCTGTTCTGCCTGTTGCTGCCCTTCGGCCTGGTGGGCACGCTGGAATACATGATGCCGGCGGCCGTCACCATCGTGGCCTACACCTTCTTCGGCCTGGACGCGGTGGGTGATGAACTGGAAGACCCCTTCGGCTCCGACGAGAACGACCTGCCGCTGTCGGCGCTGGCCCGGGTGATCGAGATCGACCTCCTGGAAGGCCTGGGCGTGCGGCCTCTGCCCGAGCCCGCCGTGCCGGTGGATTTCGTGCTGCGCTAGGGCGGAGCCTATTCCGCCAATCCCGTCAAAGGCAGCTTGGTTTCCTTCAACCGGCGCAGCACGAAGCAGGATTTGCTGTGCCGGATGCCCGGGATGCGGTAGAGCTGTTCGCGCAGCAGCCGTTCGTAGTCGCGGGTGTCGCGCACGGCGATGCGGATGTAATAGTCGTAGTCGCCCGAGACCAGGAAGGCTTCGAGGACCTCGGGTATCTGCGCCAGCGCCCGGCCGAACTCATACAGCGTTTCCTCGCTGTGGCTCTCCAGGGTGACGTGGACGATCACTGTGTCCATGAAGCCCAGGCTGGCCGGATCGATGTCCACCGTATAGCCGCGGATGACGCCTGCGCTTTCCATGCGCTTGATGCGGTTCCAGCACGGTGTGGACGACAGGCCCACCGCCGCGCCGATGTCGTTCAGGCTGGCGCGCGCGTTGTCCTGCAGCACCTTGAGTATGGCGAGATCAAATTTGTCCAGGTTCATTTTCTTTGATTCCTTAAAATCAAAGATAAATTTACTCCGTCCGGCGGTTATCCGTGGAAAAGAAGATAAATATTCTTCCGATCTACGAATAAGATAGATAGCATGAACGATCGCCTGCACCCCACCGCCGCCGCCGCGCTTGCCGCCACTGAACGCCCCGCTGACAACGGGGCAAAAATTCTGCTCGATACGCTGATCGCGTGTGGCGTGGATACCATTTTCGGGTACCCCGGCGGCGCGGTGCTGCCGCTGTACGACGCCCTGTACGCCGAGCCGCGCCTGCGCCACGTGCTGGTACGGCACGAACAGGCCGCCGTGCATGCTGCCGAAGGCTATGCTCGCAGCACCGGCCGCACCGGCGTGGTCTTCGTCACTTCCGGTCCGGGCATGGCCAACACCACGTCCGGCCTGCTGGATGCCATGTGCGATTCGATCCCGGTGCTCTGTATCAGCGGCCAGGTTGCCACGGCCGCCATCGGCACGGACGCCTTCCAGGAGTGCGACGCCATCGGCATCTCTCGCTCCGTGACCAAATGGAATACGCAGGTCCGTTCGGTGGACGACGTGGCAGCGGTGACGGCCCGCGCTTTTGAGCTGACCCGCCAGGGCCGCCCCGGCCCGGTGCTGCTGGACTTCCCCAAGGACGTGCAGCTGGCCGTGCCTCGCGACGCGGACGATGATGCCGTGCCCTCGCAACAGAAGCTGGCCGCGCTGCGCGCACGCCGCCAGGCGGGCAAGCTGGCGCCCAAGCTGCCGCAGTCGGCCGTGCGTCGCGCCGCCGCCTTGATCGCGCAGGCCAAGCGCCCCATCTTCTACGGCGGCGGCGGGCTGGTGAACGCCGGCCCCGAGGCCTGCGAGGCCTTTACCGACCTGGTGCGCCACACCGGCGCGCCCTGCACCCTGACCCTCATGGGCCTGGGCGCATTCCCCGCGTCCGACGCGCAGTTCGTCGGCATGCTGGGCATGCACGGCACGGTCGAGGCCAACCTGGCCATGCACAACGCCGACCTGGTGGTCTGCATCGGCGCCCGCTTCGACGACCGCATCACAGGCAAGCTGTCGGAGTTCTGCCCGCATGCGCGCAAGATCCACATCGACATCGACCCGGCTTCCATCAACAAGGTGGTGCGCGTGGATGTGGCGCTGGTGGGCGACTGCCTGCCGCTGGTGCGCGCGCTGCGCGCCGAACTCGGCGAGGAACCCATGGACGCGGCGCGGCTGGCGCCCTGGTACAAGCGTATCGACGCCTGGCGCGCCCAGGACTGCCTGGGCTATACCCCGGCGGCCGACGCGATCCTGCCGCAGCATCTGATGGCGCGCCTGAACGACGCGCTGTCCGACCGCGATGCCATCGTTTCCACCGACGTGGGCCAGCACCAGATGTGGGCCGCGCAGTACCTGCGCTTCGACAAGCCCAACCGCTGGCTGACCTCCGGCGGCGCCGGCACCATGGGCTATGGCGTGCCCGCCGCCATCGGCGCGCAGGTCGCCCATCCGGACAAGACCGTGGTCTGCGTCAGCGGCGACGCGTCGGTGCTGATGAACATCCAGGAACTGTCCACCGCCATGCAGCACCAGACGCCCGTCAAGGTCGTGTTGTGCAACAACGGCTACATGGGCATGGTGCGGCAATGGCAGGAGCTGATCCACGGCGGGCGCTACAGCCACAGCTACAACGCCTCGCTGCCCGACTTCGTGGCGTTGGCCCGCGCCTTCGGCTGGGGCGCGGCCCGCGTGGACGATCCGGCAAAGCTGGATGCCGCGCTCGCCGAATGCCTGGCGCATGACGGCCCCTACTTCCTGGACGTGGCGGTCGCGGCGCAGGAGAACTGCTTCCCGATGATGCCTGCCGGGCACGGGCATCAGAAGATGATGCTGGCCGAAGGCGTCTGGTATCAGGACGAGACGACCTGATCGCCGCTGGGCTGCATGCGCAGCCCAGCGCCCTGCTTCAGAACTGGATCGACAAGCCGCCGTCCACCACCAGCACGTGCCCGTTGACATATGACGCCGCGGGCGACGCCAGGAATACGGCGGCGCCCGCGATTTCTTCCGGTTCGCCCCAGCGTCCCATGGGATTGCGCGTGGCGATGCGCGGGCCCACATCGGGGTCCGCCACCATGGCGGCATTGGTCTCGGTGGCGAAGGTGCCGGGCGCGATGGCGTTGCTGGTGATGCCGTGGCCGCCGAACTCTGCCGCCAGCGCGCGCACCATGCCCGTCAACCCCTGCTTGGCCGCGGGATAGACCGCATCGCCCGAGCGCGCCAGCTCGCCCACCACCGAGGTGATGGCGATCAGGCGGCCGCTGCCCTGGCGCACCATGCGCTCGGCGGCAAACTTGGCCAGCAGCATGCCGGCGACCATGTCGGTGTCGATGAGTTCGCGGATCTCGGCGGGACTGGTGTCGCGCAGCGTCTTGCGGTTACGCGCGCCGACGTTGTTCACCAGGATGTCCAGGCGGCGGTGGTCGCGGTCTATGTCCAGGAAAGCGCGTTCCATGGCGGCGTCGTCGCTGATGTCGAACGGCAGCCCATGCGCGTCCAGGCCGGCGGCGCTCAGTTCGCCCGCCGCGGCCGCGACGGCCTCGGCGTTGCGGCCATTGATCAGTACGCGCGCGCCGCAGCCGGCCAATGCGCGTGCGATACAGAAGCCCAGCCCGCGGGCCGAGCCGGTCACCAGGGCGACTTGTCCCGTCAGGTCGAAGTTGCGCAGATACGGCAGCGTGTTCATGTCAGTCGTCCAAAGTGCTCTATCTCAATCAGGGCCGCGCGGATCCGGCTCCGCCGGTCCGCAGCGGCGCCCCCTGGGGGGAAGCGCGCAGCGCTGCGGGGGGGGATTTATCTATTCTCGGAATTCCGGCGCCCAATGCAGCAGCCGGCGTTCCAGCCAGGTCACACAATAAACCAGCGCGATGCCGACGATGGACAGCAGCGTCACCGCCGCGAACATGTCGGTGGCGTTCAGCGTCGCCAGCGCGGTGATCATCAGATAGCCCATGCCCGTAGTGGAGCCGACGAACTCCGCCAGCACCACGCCGATCAGCGCAAAGCTGATGGCATTCGGCAAGGCCGCGAAGGTCCACGCGGCCGCGGTCGGGATGCGCACGCGCCACAGGATCTGGCGCGGCGAGCCGCCCAGCGTGCGGCAGAAATCCACCAGTTCGCGTTCTACTGCGCGTCCGCCCTTGTAGGTGTTGAAGAACACCAGGAAGAACACCACGAACCATGACGTCACCACCTTGGAGGCAAGGCCCAGGCCGAAGAACATGGTGATGAGCGGCACGAAGGCGATGCGCGGCATCGAGTTGAAGGCCACGATGAAGGGATTGAACACGTCGGCCAGGAAGCGGCTGCGGCTGAGCGTCATGCCCACCACGAAGCCGCTGCCCACGCCCACCAGCAGTCCCACCATGGTGGCCTGCAAGGTCAGCCACAGGTGCGGCCAGACCGAACGCGGGCCGGGCTGCAGCCATTCCCACAGGCGCACGGCCACGCGCGAGGGCTGGCTGATGAAGAAGGGATCGAACAGTGTGTTCTGGGCGAACCAGGGGATGCGCGTGAGTATCTCCCAGGAGCCCAGGATGACGGCAAGTATCAGCACCTGCCACAGGGTGATGCGCAGCCGGCGCGCGATGCTGGCGCGGCGGTCCAGCCGTAGCTGGTCCTGCAGGGAATCGGCGGAGTAAGAGGTGGTCATGACGCGTAGGGATTCAGGCGGCGGCGCGGAACTGCTGTCCCAGCACACTCCAGAGGCTTTGCACATGGGTCACGAACTGCGGTGTTTCGCGCAGCGTGAAGACATCGCGCGGATGCGGGATCTCGATGCGCTCGTCCAGCAGCACGCGGCTGGGCGGGCCGGACAGCACCACCACGCGATCGGACAGCAGGATGGCTTCGTCCAGGTCGTGCGTGACCATGACGATGGTCTGGCCCAGCTTGCGCCAGATCTCGATCAGTTCGCGATGCAGGTGGGTCTTGGTGTGCGTGTCCAGCGCGCCGAAGGGCTCGTCCAGCAGCAGGATGCGCGGTTCGACCGCCAGGCTCATCAAGAGCGCCACGCGCCGCCGCATGCCGCCCGACAACTGGTGCGGAAAGGCGTCGGCGAACTGGCTCAGGTGGCCCATTTCCAGTAGTTCCGCCACGCGGCGCTCGATCTTGTCGGCGGCCACGCCCTGGAACTTCAGTCCCAGCGCCACGTTCTTCCTCACGCTGAACCAGGGCAGCAGCGTGTCTTTCTGGAAGATGTAGCCCAGGGCCGGCGGCACCTGCCCGTCCACGATCCGCCCGTCCACGTGGATCGTGCCGGTGGTCGGGCGCAGGAAACCCGCGATCATGTTCAGCAAGGTGCTCTTGCCGCAGCCGGACGGCCCGACGATGGAGACGAACTCGCCTTCCGGGATCGTCAGGCTGACCTCGCCCACTGCATGCGTGGTGGCCTGGCGCGTCTGGTAGGCCTTGCCCACCTTGTCCAGCGTGATCATCAGAGGCCCCGGGCGCGGCGCACGAAGCTCATGTTCACGCAACGGTCGTAGGGCACGGTCTTGATCTCGTCATTGGAGAACTGGCGGCCGTCGCCCATGATGGCCGTCATGCGGTCATAGGCGTCCTGGGTGATGATGTTGTCCTTCAGGAACACCGTTTCCTTGTAGACGCCCAGCGTCTTTTCGATGGCGGCGCGCGGGAAGGCGTTCAGGTAATCGTCGTAGATCGCGTCAGTGACGGCGGCGGCGCTGTTGGCGCTGATGAAGTCCTGCGCGCGGACCAGGGCGGTCACGAAGGCCTGCACCACTTCCGGGCGCTTCTGGATGGTGTCCTGCAGGGTCAGGGCCGCGATGCCAGGCACGTCGCCGCCCATGAATTCGTTCCACGAACTCTCGGTGGTGGCGTCGAAGATGGGCACGCCCCAGCCTTCCTGTTGCGCCTGTTCCATCATGGACATGGTGGCCATGCTGGCGGACACGGAGCCGGTCTTGAGCGCGCCCAGCATGGTGGCCAGGTCGCCCAGCGGGCGGATGTCAACCTTGTCGGCCACGCCGGCCTTCTGCATCAGGTACAGCGCCATCAGCCAGGTGCTGGACTGCGGCTGGGTCGCGCCCACGCGCTTGCCGGCCAGGTCCTTCAGCGATTTGATCTTGCCGCTTTCAAAGTCCTCGCGGCGCACGATGACGTTGGCGTAGGTGAGCTTGCGGTCAAAGCCGAACACCAGCGTGGCGGGCTTGCCGGCCAAGGTGAGCGCGGGGGCGGCCGTGGCGGCGGTGGCGCCGAACGCGATCTGGCCCGCGGCCAGCAGCTGGTTGGTGCGCGGGCCGCTTTGCGAATTCAGGTATTCGACTTCCAGCCCGCCTTCGCCGAAGTAGCCCTTTTTCAGCGCCACATAACCCGCGGCAAAGAACGGGTCGATGCTGCCCTGGCCGTAGACGACGCGGCCCAGCTTGGGCTGGGCGAACGCGACGCGGCCATTGACCAGGCTGATGCTGGCCAACGCGCCTGCGGCGGCCAGCACGCGGCGGCGGGTGGTGAAGTCGGGGCTGTTGCTCATGTCGTCCTCGGAATAGGTCTGGTTGCAGCGGTTTGGCGTAGACAATACCCCAGCAACTGGCGTCCAACAATGGAAAACGCCCGGTTGCCCGGGCGTCGTGCGCGATGGTCGGGAGGCGGCGGCGCCAGGCGCCGCGCCCGTTTTACGCGGCGGTCTTTTTCGGCGCAGCCTTCTTCACCGCTTTCTTGGCGGCCGTTTTCGTGGCCGTCTTGGTGGCGGTCTTCTTCACCGCGGCCTTCTTGGCCGGCGCTTTCTTTGCGGCGGTCTTGGTCGCGGTCTTGGCGGCCGTCTTGGCCGGTGCGCGGCCGGGCTTTTCAGGACGCGGCTCGAACTCGAAGCCGATCTTGCCGTCCGGCTGGCGGACGAGGAAGGCCTTGAACTTGCGGTTGGTGCGGCTGGAGACGAAGCCGTCGAGCAGGTCGGTGCGGCCGTTGGTCAGCAACTTTTCCATTTGTTCGCGCGAGATCTCCTGCTGCAGGATGACCTTGCCCGAACGGAAATCGCAGCTCTTTTCGGGGCCGACGGATTTCTCGCAGACGTAGCTCATGCCGTGCTCGAACACGCGCGACTGGCACTTGGGGCAGGAGCCCACCGGTGTGTGGCCGGAGAAGTCCACGGCCTCGGAGTCGTCCTCGTCGTTCTGGCCGAAGTCGAATTCCAGCTTGTACTCGTCGCTGATGCGCAGGATGGCGGCGAACGGTCGGCCCATCTTGCTGATGAAGCCTTGCAGCGGACCGATTTCGCGCTTGGCCAGCAGCTCTTCCACTTCGGGCAGTTCGAAGGTGCGGCCGCCCGGATGCTTGCCGATGGAAAAGTCGCAGGCGGTGCAGGCAAAGCGGCGATAGTTTTCCTTCACCACGGCGCCGCACTTGGGGCACGGCGTCTGCAGCGTGGCGTAGTCGCCCGGCACCGTGTCGCGCTCGTATTCCTTGGCGCGCTTGACGATGACCTGCGTCATCTGCGCGATCTCGCGCATGAAGGCCTCGCGGCCCAGTCCGCCCTGCTCGATCTGTTTGAGCTTGTGCTCCCATTCGCCGGTGAGTTCTGGTGAGGTCAGTTCGGTCACGTCCAGGCCGGACAAGAGCGTCATCAGCTGGCGCGCCTTGGCGGTGGGCACCAGGTCGCGGCCTTCGCGGCGCAGGTAGCTTTCGTTGAGCAGGCCTTCGATGATGGCGGCGCGCGTGGCCGGCGTGCCCAGGCCGCGCTCGGACATTGCTTCGCGCAGTTCCTCGTCGTCCACCAGCTTGCCCGCGCCTTCCATGGCCGACAGCAGCGTGCCTTCGTTAAAGCGCGCCGGCGGTTTGGTGGTCAGGCCGACGGCTTCCACGTCCTCGGTGCGCACGGTCTCGCCGTCCGCCACGGGCACCAGGTTGGCGTCTTCGCCTTGGGCTTCCTTGCCGTAGACGGCCAGCCATCCCGGGCTGACCAGCACCTTGCCGTCGGTGCGGAAGCGATGCCCCTGCACTTCGGTCATGCGGGTGGTGACGCGGTATTCCGCGGCGGGGAAGAACACCGCCAGGAAGCGCTTGAGCACCAGGTCGTACAGCTTGGCCTCGGCCTCGCTCAGGTCGTGCGGGATCTGCAGCGTGGGGATGATGGCAAAGTGATCCGACACCTTCTTGTTGTCGAAGATGCGGCGGTTGGGCTTGACCCAGTTCTCGCTGACCACCGTGCCGGCGTGGCGGGCCAGGCCGCCCACCGCGTTGGAGCCGCCCTGCGCCAATGCGCGCATCGTCTCCTTGACGGTGTTGATGTAGTCCTCGGGCAGGTAGCGCGAGTCGGTACGCGGGTAGGTCAGCGCCTTGTGGCGTTCGTACAGGGTCTGCGCCAGCGCCAGCGTGGTCTTGGCCGAAAAGCCGAAACGGCCGTTGGCCTCGCGCTGCAGCGAAGTCAGGTCATACAGGGCCGGCGACATCTGGGTCGACGGCTTGGACTCTTCCGTGACGCTGCCGGGCTGTTCGCGGCAGGCGGCCACCACGCTCTGGGCGGCGGCCTGCGACCACAGGCGCGATTCGCGCTTTTCGGGGTCGCGGTCGTCTTTCTTGAATTCCGGGTCGATCCAGCGGCCTTCGTACAGGCCGGCGGCCGCCACGAAGGTGGCGCGCACTTCCCAGTAGTCGCGCGGCACGAAGCGGCGGATACGCTCCTCGCGTTCGGCCACGATGGCCAGCGTGGGCGTCTGCACCCGGCCGACCGGGGTCTTGAAGAAGCCGCCGTCCTTGCTGTTGAAGGCGGTCATGGCGCGGGTGCCGTTGATGCCCACCAGCCAGTCGGCTTCGGCGCGCGAGCGGGCGGCCGCTTCCAGCGGCTTGAGCTGGACGTCGTCGCGCAGGTTGGCGAAGGCTTCGCGGATGGCGGCCTGGGTCATCGACTGCAGCCAGAGGCGCTGGATCGGCTTCTTCACGCCCGCGTACTGAATGATGTAGCGGAAGATCAGTTCGCCTTCGCGCCCGGCGTCACAGGCGTTGATGATGGCATCGACGTCCTTGCGCTTGGCCAGGCGGACCAGCAGCTTGAGCCGTTCGGCCGATTTCTTGTCGGTGGGGCCCAGTTCGAATTCGGGCGGAATCACGGGTAGGTGCGTAAAGCTCCACTTTCCCTTGACCGGATCGTTGGGCGCGACCAAGCTGAGCAAGTGGCCGATGCTCGACGCGAGTACGTAACGTTCGCTTTCAAAATAGTCGCCCTCGCGCGCAAAGCCTCCCAAGGCGCGTGATATATCGAGGGCTACCGAGGGCTTCTCGGCAATAATCAGCGTTTTATTCATGTGTATCCAGTGGCGGCAGTCCCGCCGTAGTAGCGCGGATAATAAGATCGGAGATTCGCCAGATGCAAGTCGGCACTGAAAGACAAGCGGGATCCGAACTACACGCCTGGCGTCAATTTCTGGCGCGCAGCACCCTCTGGCTAGGTGTTTTGCTGCTGGGCAGCGCCGCGGTTTGCTGGGTCGCCGCCAATTGGCAGGACATGACAAAAGTGCAGCGCTTCGCCGGCGTTCAGGGCCTTCTGGCGGTTTGCGCGCTGGCCGCTGCCTGGACCGGATTGCGCCTGCGGGCCAGTCCAGGGGTGCGGCGCACCATACCGGGCGCCCTGCTCGCCCTGGCTGGCATCCTCCTGGGAGCGCTGCTCGCATTACTAGGCCAAACTTACCAGACTGGCGCCGATACCTGGGAACTGTTCGCCTGGTGGGCGCTGCTGCTGCTGCCCTGGGCGCTGGCCGCCGGCAGCCAGGCCGTCTGGTTGCTGTGGGCGTTGGTGCTGAACGTGGCCGTGGCCTTGTGGCTGGGCGAGCGGGTGTTTTCCTGGATGCTGATATTGGGCGGCCCGGGCGTGCCCGGCCTGATGATGGCCGGCCTGAACCTGCTGCTGCTGCTGGGCTGGGAGCTGGCTGCCCGCCGCTGGCGCGCCAGCACCCTGGTCGGTCCGCGGGTCCTGGCTGCCCTGGCGATCAGCGTGCTGGTGCTGACCCAGATGCTTGGCGACTTCCTGGGCCGCGGCCTGGGCCTCTATAACGGCATCGCCTGGGTCGCGGTGACCCTGGGCCTGGGCTTCTATTATCAGAAGGGCCGGCGCGACCTGATCATCCTGGCCATGTTGGCTGCCGGTGTCATTTGCGTGTCGCTGCGGGTGGCGGGCGAATGGCTGCTGCGCCTGGAGCCCGGCGTCTGGGCCGCGCTGCCGCTGGCGGCGCTGCTCATGGCCGAGGCCGTCTGGGCCGCGCGCTGGCTGCGGCGCCTGGCGGGCGATCCGCAGGCGGCCGTCGCGGCGAGCGCGGACGCGGAGCCGGCCGCCGCCTCGGCCGGCAACTCGGTGGACCCGGCGGACAGCGGGGCGCCCGTGGCGCAGCTGGCGGCCGCTCCGGCGCCTCAGTCGGATCCGCCCTGGTACGTGCAGTGCCTGCTGGGCCTGAGCGCCTGGTTGGCGACCTTGCTGCTACTGGTGTTCATTGCCTTCTCGGGCTTTATCACCACGGAAGGCGGCGCACTGGTGGCCGGGCTGGTGCTGTGCGCGGCCGGCGTGGCGGTGCTGCGCAGCGACGCCGGTCCGTTCTGGCGCCAGTGCGGCACGGCCATGGCTTTCGCCGGGCAGATCCTGATCATCTTCGGGCTGTCCAGTTCGACCTCGTTCGCCAGCGCCTGCGTCTTCGTGCTGCTGATGGCGGCCACGGTCTACGCGGTGGGGCCCGACGTCATCCTGCGTTTTCTCAGCGGCCTGCTGATCGCGGCGGCGGGCGCGGGCCTGATCTGGCGCGTGTTGTCGCCCGACCTGGGGCAAGAGGACCTGCTGGACGCCTGGATGGCGTTCGACGCCCTGCGCGCCACTTTCCTGTGGCTGCCCATTGCCGTGACCGGGGCCTGGGCCACGGCCGTCATCTTTACCGTCAGCCACCGCCTGGGCGGCAAGCGCGCCCATGCCCTGCAGCCGCTGGGCTGGGCCTTCCTGCTGTCGGTGCAAGGCATGGTGTGGCTGGCCAGCGGCATCTCCATCAAGCAGTTGCCCGCCATGTGGCAGCTGAATCCGCATACGGCCGTGCTGGTCGCGGCCGGCGCGCTGCTGCCCGTGGCGGCGGCCTTCGCGGTGCTCTGGCCGCGCCGCCACATGCTGACGGCGGGCGTCACCTGGGGCGTGCCCATCGGCCTGCTGATCCTGGCGCTGTTCTGGCTGCCCAGCCCCGGCGTGGGCTTCGCGCTGGCCTGGCTGCTGCTGGGCTTCGGCTTGAACCAGTCGCGCGTGGTGGTGTTCGGCGTGATCAGCCTGTTGGCGTATCTGGGAGTCTATTACTACCAATTGGACGTGCCGCTGCTGCAAAAAGCCTTGTGGCTGGGCGGCGCCGCGCTGCTGCTGTTCGTGCTGCGCGCCCTGGTCTGGCTGGTACCGCGCCTGATGCGCACCATTGCGCCCAAGCAGCGCGGGGCTCTGCCGCCGGTATCGGCGCCCTTGCGCTGGCGCACGCTGGCCATCCTGGGCGGCCTGGTGCTGGTGCTGGCGGTCACCAACGGCGGCATCTGGCAGCGTGAAAAACTGCTGGCGTCGGGCAAGGTGGTCATCCTGGAACTGGCGCCGGTGGATCCCCGTTCGCTCATGCAGGGCGACTACATGGCGCTGAACTTCGCGGCCAGCCGGGAAGTCACGCGCCTGCGGCTGGGCGGCGAGCGTCCCGAAGCCGAGGACTCCGTCATGGGTTACGAGCCGGACGGCTATGTAATGCTGCAGACCGACGCGCGCGGCGTCGGGCAGCCGCTACGCATCCAGCCCGACACGCACCCGCATACCGATGCCGAAGTGCCGCTGCGCTACCGCATCCGCGACAACAGCGTGCGCATCGTGACCAACGCCTATTTCTTCCCGGAAGGCCAGGCCGAGCGCTATCAGGTCGCCAAGTACGGCGAGTTGCGCGTGGCGGAAAACGGCGAGGCCCTGCTCGTCCGGATGCTGGACCAGGACCTCAAGCCGCTGTAGCGGCGGGCAGCGGGAAACGCCGCGCCCATTGCGCGGTGGCTTCCCGCAGGAAATGGCCGCGGTCCGCGGCATCGATGGGGTCGAAGCCCAAGGCTCGCCAGGCGGCCATCAGCGCCGCCAGGGGCGCGCCGGTGTCGATGGGCGGGGCGCCGTTCTGCTTGGACAGTTTCAGGCCGCTGGAAGCGTCCAGGATCAGCGGCACGTGCAGGTAGCGCACGGGCGGCAGCCCAAGCAGCCGGCCCAGCACGCGCTGGCGCGCGGTGGAACTGAGCAGGTCCGCGCCACGCACCACATCGGTCACGCCTTGCGCGGCGTCGTCCACCACCACCGCCAATTGGTAGGCCCACAGGCCGTCGGCCCGCCGCAGGGCGATGTCGCCCACGGCTTGCGCCACGTTTTGTTCCTGCGGCCCCAGCCAACGGTCAACGAAATGTTCCACGCCTTCCGGCATGACCACGCGCCAGGCGCGGGCCTCGCGGCCTGGTGGCAAGCCGTGGCGGCAGGTGCCGGGATACGGCCGCTCGCCGTCGGCGCCGGGCACGGTCTGGCCGCGCAGCGCCGAATCGGCGATTTCGCGTCGCGTGCAGCCGCAGCCGTAGATCAGGCCGCGCGCGGCCAGCGAGTCGAAGGCGGCTTGATAGGCGTCGCCGCGGCGCGACTGCCACATGATGTCGCCGTCCCAATCCAGGCCCAGCGCGCTCAATTGGCCCATGATGACCTCGGCAGCGCCGGGCACCGTGCGCGGCGTGTCCACGTCTTCGATGCGCAGCAGCCAGCGCCCGCCATGGGCACGCGCGTCCAGCCAGCTGGCCAGCGCGGCAACCAGCGAGCCCGCATGCAGCGGGCCGCTGGGACTGGGGGCGAAGCGGCCGACGTAATTCACGATGGGACGCCCGCGCGGCCATGCGCGCGGGTAAGGAGTAACGGCATCAAGCGACGCGGATGCCGTTCAATGCAGCAAGCGCGTGCCGTCTTCGTCCAGCAGCTCTTCCAGGACCAGGTTGTCGATCTCGGCCTCCTGGCTCCAGAGAACCATGAGGGCGATGATCTTGATCTTGGACAGCGGCACGGGCGTTTCCGGCGACGCCAGGCCCCGGTCGATGACGATTTCGCGCAGCGGCGCGGGCAGCACGCCAGCCGATTCCAGGAAGGCGATGAAGCCGATGGATTCGGTACCGAGCTGCTGGTATTCGTTGTCGGTGTAGATCCGGGTGCCGGTGGCGGGGGCCTGGGCGAGATCGACGCAGCGTTCGGTGGTTTCGGCCAGGCCGTACAGCCAGCCCAGGGCGTCGTCGATGTCTTCGTGCTCGAAACCGGCGGCGGCAAGCCGCTTTGCGAGCACGTCCGCCGCAGGACAGGCTTGCGGCGTGTAGTAATTCTCGTACAGATAAACCAGGATATCGAACATATGGCGCAGTTTTGTGCCTGTTTGCACAGTCGGCCCGCATATCGGCAGACCAGCAAACATGAATTTTACTTTACGCTGATTTATAGGGGTGGGCAACCGGCCGGAGGGTGGAATGTTGTATGAAGTCACCTTGCCTCAAAACGCACACATTTTTACCCTAAATGCTGCCAATATTCATGATTCGAGGCAAAAAGGGGCAGACCTTATCGGTCCGCCCCTTTTTGTTTTCGGGTGGCTGATCAGGCCGCTTTGGGCGCGTTTTCCAGCTTGAGCTGAGCGATCTGGCGCATGAACACCGGGATGCAGATTGCCAGCCCGATCAGGCCGCTGGTCAGGCCCGGCAGGATGGTCAGCAAGGCGCCGATGGTGCACAGCCAGCGCTCCCAGCTCTTCATGCCCACCAGCATGTAACGCGAGAACGCCGCCGACAGCAGTACCAGGCCGACCATGCAGCCGAACAGCGTCACGAAGAAGTCATACCAGGTGAAGCCCTGCACCGAGATCAGCAGCGACGGCGAGAACACGAACACGAAGGGCACGATGAGCTTGGTGATGCCCAGCCTGAAGGCGGTGTTGCCGGTCTTGAATGGATCGCTGCCCGCCATGCCCGCCGCCGCATAGGCCGCCAGCGCCACGGGCGGTGTAATGTCCGCCAGGATGCCGAAATAGAACACGAAGAAGTGCGCCGCGATGGGCTGCACGCCCAGCTGCACCAGCGTGGGGGCGGCCACCGCCACCATGATCAGGTAGTTCGCCGTGGTGGGGATGCCGCAGCCCATCAGGATGCAAACCAGGCCGGTCATGATGAGCGCCGCGATCAGCGTGAGCGTCTGGGTATTGGCGATGGCATCGGGGATGACCGTTGCCGCGCCGCCGGCGATCGCCTGGGCCGCCGAGATGACGATGTACGAGATCTTGAAGCCCACGCCTGTCAGCGTGACCACGCCGATCACGATACCCACGGTACCCGCCGCGGCGCCCACTGCCAGCGCGTACTTGGCGCCGGTCTCGAAGGCTTCGTACAGGTCGCGCAGGCGCAGCCGCTGGAACGGATTAAGCAGGCCCACAATGATGCAGCCGGTAATGCCCGCGAACGCCGCCAGGTAAGGCGTGCGGCCGCTGGCCAGCACGCCGATCAGCAGGATCAGCGGGATCAGGGTGGGCCAGCGCATCTTGAACGACTGCTTGAGCTTGGGCATTTCCGCTTCGGTCAGCCCGCGCAGCCCTTCGCGCTTGGCCTCGAAGTGCACCTGCATGAACATGCCGAAGAAATACAGGAAGGCCGGGAAAATGCCCGCGATCGCGATCTGCTGGTACGGAATGCCCAGGAATTCGATCATCAGGAAGGCCGCCGCGCCCATGATGGGCGGCGTGATCTGCCCGCCCGTGCTGCTGGCGGCTTCCACTCCGGCCGCGAAGTGCCGCGGGTAGCCGATGCGGATCATGGCCGGGATGGTCAGCGAACCCACCGTCACCGCATTGGCGACCGAGGAGCCCGACAGCATGCCGAACATGGCCGAGCCGAACACCGACACCTTGGCCGGCCCGCCGGCATAGCGGCCGGCGATGGTGGAAGCGACGTCCAGGAACAGCTGGCCCAGGCCGATACGGGTGGCCAGCACGCCGAACAGCACGAAGTGGAACACGTAGGTCGCCACCACGCCCACCGCCACGCCGTACACGCCCTGGCTGGTCAGGTACATGTGGTTGACGATCTGGGGCCAGGTGTTGCCCGCGTGTTGCAGCAGTCCGGGGAAATACGGACCGAACATGGCGTAGGCCATGAACACCAGCGCGATGATGGGCAGCGGCCAGCCCATGGCGCGCCGCGTGGCTTCCAACAGGCCGATCAGCAGGATCGAGCCCATGAACACGTCTATGGGCAGCGGATTGCCCACGCGGAAGGCCAGGTCCTCGAAGATATAGGGGATGTACAGCACCGACAGGGCCAGTGCGATCGCGATGATCCAGTCGTACAGCGGAATGCCGCCGGGCGCGTACCAGGTGGACTTGGGCTCGCGCGTGTAGTGCGACTTGGAAAAACCGAACACCAGGAAGATCAGGCTGAGCACGAAAGCCAGATGCACCCCGCGGTGCGTGGCTTCACGCAGCAGGCCGAAGCCGGCCGTGTAGTAGTGGAAGATGGAGAGCGTTACCAGCAGGCCGGAGACGATCCAGGTCGCCGTCTTGTCCAGCGGCCGGAAGCGGATTTCCGAATCGTACTTCTCCGCCAGCTGCTGGGTTTTTTCGTGATCAATTTCCATCGCAGTAATTCTCTGGGTGATTCAGCAAGCAGGGCCGCTCGTGGCGGCCCTACTCAAGCGCGGCGCATCGCGCCGCGGACATGCACTGCCATCCCTGCGCCCCATGGCCGCGCGGCACGCTAGTCGCATGACCTCGTCGCCACTGATCGGGGCCGCGTGGATCCGGCTCCGCCGGTCCACTGCGGCGCCCCTGGGAGAAGCGCCGAAGGCGCTCGGGGGGGCCTACTTCAGCAGCCCGATTTCCTTGTAGAACTTTTCAGCGCCCGGGTGGAACGGAATGCCGGCGCCCTTGACCGCGTTGTCGCGGGTGATGAGCTTGCCCTTGGCGTGGCCGTTGTCCAGGGTCTTGCGGGTGGCGTCGCTGTACAGCGCCTTGGTGACGTCGTACACCACCTGCTCCGGCAGCTTGGCCGAGGTGACCATCTGGGCGTTGACCGAAATGGTCTTTACTTCACCCACGTTCTGGTAGGTGTTGGCGGCGATGGTGTCGGGCGTGAAGAATTCCTGCTTGGCGCGCAACGCGTCGATCTCCGGGCCAACCAAGGGCACGATCTCGATGCCGGCGCCGCTGGACGCCAGTTCCGCGATGGCGCCTGCGGGGGCGCCGCCCACGAAGAAGAAGGCGTCCAGCCCGCCATCCTTGAGCTTGTCGCCGGCTTGGTTGGGCTTCAGGTATTCGGCCTTGATGTCCTTATCGGTCATGCCGTAGGCGCCCAGGATCAGACGCACGTCCACCAGGGTGCCGGAACCCGGCTCATCCATCGACACGCGCTTGCCCTTCAGGTCGGCCACGCTCTTGATGCCTGCGCCCTTGCGGGCCACCAGGTGGATGCTTTCCGGGTACAGCGTGGCGATCAGGCGCAGGTCTTGCGCCTTGGGCTTGCCTTCGAAGGTGCCGGTGCCGCTATAGGCCCAGAAAGCGACGTCGGACTGCGTGAAGCCCGCTTCGAAGGAACCGCCCAGAATGCCGTTGATGTTGGCCACCGACCCGTTGGAGGCGACCGCCGTGGCGACCAGCTTGCCGGGTTGGGACACCGCGTTGGCGATGATGCCGCCGATGGGGTAGTAGGTGCCGGCCGTGCCACCCGTGCCGATGCGGAAGAATTGTTGCGCTTGCGCGGTGCCGGCGGCGCCGACGGCGGCGGCCGCGATGGTCAGGGCGGTGATCCAGGTCTTGAGTTTCATGCGAGCTTCTCCGAATTCTTGCTGACGGGTATCAGTAATGTGATTTCTGCCGATGGGCGAATTCCCCCGGCAAAATCTGCCTCCCCTCGGGGGCTTTCTTTATGATGAAATTCTGTCATGCCCGTCCCCTGTAGCCAATGATTACAGGGCTATGGTTTTCCAGGGGGTCGCATCGCCCAAGGTTATGGGCGGTCCCGCTTTGGTTATGGTGTGCGCTTACATCCCAGCAGTGCTGATAACGGAGTTTCCAAGATGTCCCAGGAAGTCATACGCGGCATTGCGCTGCCCCCCGCCGCCCAGCCGGACGATCCCCTCGCCCGCGTCGATACCCCCAGCCTGGCGCTGGACCTGACCGCCTTCGAAGCCAACCTGCGCGCCATGCAGGCCTGGGCCGACCGCCACGAAGTCGCCCTGCGGCCGCACGCCAAGGCCCACAAGTGCCCGCAGATCGCGCTGCGGCAGGTGGCATTGGGCGCGCGCGGCATCTGCTGCCAGAAGGTCAGCGAAGCCCTGCCCTTCGTGGCCGCCGGCATCCGCGACGTCCACATCAGCAACGAAGTCGTCGGCCCGGCCAAGATGGCGTTGCTGGGCCAGCTGGCGCGCGCGGCCAAGATCAGCGTCTGCGTGGACAACGCCCAGAACCTGGCGCAGCTGTCCGCCGCCATGGTGCAGGCCGGCGCCCAGATCGACGTGCTGGTGGAAGTGGACGTGGGCCAGGGCCGCTGCGGCGTGTCCGACGACGCCACCGTCCTGGCGCTGGCGCAGCAGGCGCGCGCGCTGCCAGGCCTGAATTTCGCGGGCCTGCAGGCCTATCACGGGTCGGTGCAGCACTACCGCACCCGCGAAGAACGCGCCACCGTCTCCCGCCAGGCCGCGCGCATCGCCGCGTCCTACGCGCAGCTGCTGCGCGAAAGCGGCATCGCCTGCGACACCATCACCGGCGGCGGCACCGGCAGCGCGGAGTTCGACGCCGCCAGCGGCGTCTACACCGAATTGCAGGCCGGCTCCTATGCCTTCATGGATGGCGACTACGGCGCGAACGAATGGGGTGGCCCGCTCAATTTCCAGAACAGCCTGTTCCTGCTGTCCACCGTGATGAGCACGCCCACGCCCGACCGCGTGGTGCTGGACGCCGGCCTCAAATCGGCCTCCGCCGAATGCGGCCCGCCCGCCGTCTATGGCGAATCCGGCCTGACCTGCACCGCCATCAACGACGAGCACAGCGTGGTGCGCGTCGAACCCGGCGCCACGGCGCCCGCGCTGGGCAGCGTGCTGCGCCTGGTGCCCGCGCATGTGGACCCCACCTTCAACCTGCACGACGGCCTGGTGGTGTTCAAGGATGGCGTGGTGCAGGACATCTGGGAAATCTCCGCGCGCGGTTTCTCGCGCTGAATCGTGATGCAGCAGCCGGTCTCCTTCGATTGGAAGATTCCCCTGTCCGACGTGCTGGACACGCTCAGGCAAATCTATTCGACCCGCCACCCGGCGCTTGCATCCGCGCGCCTGGACCTGCTTCGGTCCGTCATGAGCGACGACCGGGCCGACGACTTCCTGCCGGCACTGGGCCAGGAACTGGAGGCGTTGGGGCTGGCGCTCATCGAGCAGCGCGAAGAGGATGACGCGATTCGTCTGCTGATCGTGCCGCAGGCCGAGGCAGACAATCTCAAGACGCACATACAGGCGCGGGGTTGGGAGGCCGTTGCACATCGCCAGGAAGGGGCCGCGGCTGGCGCCCAGGCGGCCCTGCCCAAGCCGGCTTCGGGTCCGCTGTGCGGCCCCGAGGACTATCTGGACATTCCCTATGCCGTAGCGGTGGCTCCGGGATGGGCCTGCGCCGCAATGGAGGACTGGGAAGCCCCGGCGCTCACCGACCTGCGTGCATGGCCGGCATTGCGCGCGATTGACGGCAAGTTTCCGGCGCGGCGCGGGCTGCTCGCCTCCTGCGTAAGCCTCAGCGGGGTACATGCCTGGATCGAACAGGGTCCGGACGGACTGTCCAGCACGCCTTATGCGCGTCTGCTGCATTCCGGCCAGGTCGAGCTGCCTTCTTCAAACCGGCCCGGCATGCCCCTGCCGCCGCGCGCCGCGCAAGTGCAACGCCGGACGCCGGAATTCAGCCTGGGGTTTGCGGGCGATGATCTGCTGCTGGTGGACCGTGGCATGGTTTTTCTTTATCCCGCCTACGGACGCCAGGAAGGGGACTGCGCCGCGGAGCCGACGCTGCTGCACACGGCGCCCGCGCAACGCCGTCCCGTCAGTGACAGGTCCGCCGTCATTCTTACGCCCGACGGCCGTACCTGCGTGCTGTGCCGCGGCCAACTGCTGGAGTTTCGCGAAGGGCGGCTGCATCCCTTGCCGCTCTCTTATGCCGTGCCATTGTCGGGCGACATCTCGCATCCCGTGGCCTTGGGCGACAGTGCCATTGCGTGGCTGGAGGACGACATGCTTTGCCATGCAGGCCTGGATGCCGGCGCCGTTCATCAACACGAAGTGGGGCATCTGCCTGCCGGCGGCATGACGCTGCAAGCGCTGCAGGGCGGCTGGCTGTTGCTGGGCCACTGGCATGCGCCGCATCGAAGCATGGACCTGGGCCAGCTCTGGCATCCGGCGTCGGGCCAGTTGCTTCGAATCCGCCATGGTGCGCTGGACCTGGATGGCGGGATACAACAGTGGGTCGGCCTGCCAGGCGGCGAGGTCGTGGCGGGCGGTCAGACGCGCTACGCGCGGCTAGGCCGTTTCGACGCCCTGCTGGGCCGCCTGGACGCAAAAGCGCCATAGGACGCAACGCGTAAGCGCAAAAAGGCCGGCGCGCCTTCAGCGCGCCAGCCGTCCAGGCAGGCTACCGGTTCAGGACTTACTGGGCTTTCTGCTGGATCTTCTCCCCGCCACGTTCGATGTCCTTGCCGGCGCCTTCCATCGTGTTGCAACCGGCCGTGATGGCGGTGATTGCCAGCAGCAGCGCAAGCCAGATTCGATGCGTCATTTTTTTCTCCTTTCGGCGTTCATGGGCGTAGCGGGTCATGCCGACAGGCAGCCGCGCTATTTCTTGTTCAGCAAGTCTCGTGCCTGATCCTTGGCTTCGCCCACGTTGCGCTGCACCTTGCCCACGGTTTTCTCCGCTTTCCCTTCGGCTTCGGTCTCGCGGTTGCCGGTCAGCTTGCCTGCCGTTTCCTTGATCGAGCCTTTGACTTCCTTGGCTGCGCCCTTGATGCGGTCGTTATCCATGTTGTCGCTCCTAATTCCAGGTTGCGTGAAACCGCGCTGGAGAGGCCTGCGAAGCCTGGCTCCGGCTGCGGACGAACCCACTATAGGAAGCGCATGGCACGCGCGTAAGAAGCGCGCGCATCAGATCGACTGGTACTTTTCTACCGAATCTTGTGGACCCGTTTTTGAGCCTGCTTGTCAGGCGCTTTCTGCGCCTGCTTGCGCGCCGGCTTTTCATATCCCACGATGCCGCGTTGCCGCGCCCAGATGATGGCGGCGCTGCGCCGGTGCACGTCCAGCTTGCTGTATAGCGCCGCCACATGATTGCGCACCGTGTTGCGCGACAAGTGCAGGCTGGCCGCGATCTCCGGATCCGTGTGGCCCTGGCACATCAGGCCCAGGATCTCGCGTTCGCGCGGCGTCAGGTCGGCCAGTTCGCCTTGCCCCTGCGGCGCGCCCTGGGGCGTGCGGATCTGCGCCAGTTTCTCGATGACGGTGCGGCTGAACCACGAGGTGTCCTGCATCACCGTCTCGATCGCCTCCATCAGTTCCACCTCGTTGCGCTTGCGTTCGGTGATGTCCTGGATCGCGGCCAGCACGCAGGGCTGGTCCTGGATCGACATCGGCGCGGCCGACACCAGGCAGTCCAGCAGTGCGCCGTCGCGCGTGCGCAACGCCATTTCCTGGCTGCGCACGCTGGCGCCCTGCTCAAGCGAGGCCATGGCGCGGTCATAGGCTTGCGGGTCCGTCCATAGCTGCGCCAGCGCATCTTCGTCGCGCGCCAAAGTCTTGGCGTCGTAGCCGGTGGTCGCGACGAAGGCATCGTTGACCTCCAGCAGCTTGCCTTCCGTGGTGCTCAGCGTCATGGGCACGGGCGCAAGACGGAACGCCGTGGCGAAGCGCTGTTCGCTATCGCGCAGCGCCGTCTCGGCCTTGCGGCGCGGCTCCAGGTCGTTGAAGGTGAACAGCATGCAGGGCTGCTCCGCGACTTCGATGGGCTGGCCCGCCACGATCACGAGCTTGTTGCCGCCGCCTTGCACCGTGATGATGGTTTCCGTCTGCGGAATAGTCGTCCCTTCCGCCAGCCGGTGCAGCGCATCCTCGCGTTGCGGCGTATCGCCCAGCACGTCCAGCTGGCGCAGCGTCTTGCCCAGCACCTGTTCGCGCGTGTAGCCCGTCATCGCCAGAAAGCCGTCATTGACCTTGATGTGCCGCAGATCCGCCAGCGAGCAGATCACGGCCGGCGCGGGGTTGGCGTTGAAGGTGCGTTCGAAACGCTCTTCCGCGCTATAGCGTTCGGTCACGTCCAGCAGCACCAGCACCATGCCTTCGGCAGCGCCCTGCGCATCGCGCAGCTCCAGATTTCGTACCTGATGCATGCGGCTGAAGTCCGGATCGCGGCGGCTGGTCACTTCCACCACCACGTCCTTGTAGGTCTCGCCCGCCAGCGCGCGGTCCAGCGGATACTGCGCCGCGCGCAGCGCGCGGTGATTGCGGTAGCGCAGCACAAACGCCTTGCGGTAGCCGGCGGCGGTGCCGCCCAGCGCGGCCAGATCCGTCACGCCATGCATGGCCAACGCAGTGTCGTTGGCCCAGACGATGCGCCGGTCCTGGTCCAGCAGGATGATGCCCTCGATCAGGCCGTCGATGATTTCCAGCAGATGGCGGCGCTCCGTGGTGAACGCCGTGGCAGTCTTCTTCATTCCGGCTCCTGGTTGAGCAAGAGATAAGAAGAAAGTACTAGATAAAGTCGTCCTGCGTGATCTGGGCGAGCGCGAACCTGGCTTCTATCGTGGACTTGCACGATACGCGTGCCGCTGCGCGTGAGCGCTACACGTGAATCTTCAGGAGACATCCATGAACACGAACCAGAAGCCCGGTGATCCCGCCAACCAGACCGGCATCGATCCGTCCCAGCGTCCCGGACAGGAGCCGGGCGGTGCGCCCGAAAAGCAGGCTCCCGGCCAGGTGCCGGGCCAGCCCGGCCCCGATGATACTGATCCGGGCCGCATGCCGCCGGAAGTGCCCGGCAACCCCGGACAGCCCGCAGAAAAGCCCAGGCAGCCAGGCGAGCCCGGACGGCCGGGCCAGCCGGGTGATCCGGCCTAAGCCGCCATAGCTTTACCTCAGCCTCTCATGCAAACCGCCCCGGCGATGCGGGGCGGTTTGCTGGGGTCATGACGTCTTGCGCGTCCGTCAGTCGACCTGAGCGCCCGACTGCTTCACCGCCTCGCCCCACTTCTTCACTTCGCCGGCAATGAAAGTGCCGGTCGCGTCAGGCGTCAGCGGCATCGGCTCTGCACCGCGGTCGCGGAAGAACTTCTGCATGTCCGGGGAGTTCAGTACCTGGCCGATCTGCTTGCTCAGATAGCCCGTCACCTCGGCCGGCGTATCGCGCGGCGCCAGCACCGCCGCCCAGCCGATGGCCTCGAAACCCGGATAACCCGATTCCGCCACGGTCGGCACGTCCGGCAGTTGCGGCAGGCGTTTGGCCGTCGTCACCGCCAGCGCCACCGCCTTCTTGCTCTGGACATGCGGCAGGCCGGCAGTCACCGAGTCCACCATCAACGGCACCTGATGCCCCAGGAAATCCGCCTGCGCCGGGCCGCTGCCCTTGTACGGAATGTGGCGGATGTCGATGTTCGCTGCCGCCTTGAACATCTCGGCCGACAAATGTTGCGTACCGCCGATACCCGCGCTGGCATAGGCCAGCTCGCCCGGATTGGCGCGCGCCTGCGTCACCAGCTGCTTGAGCGAGGTAATGCCCGAAGCCGGCGTCGCCAGGAACATCAGCGGCACCGAGAACACCCCCGACACCGGCGCGAAGTCCTTGGTCAGGCTGTAATTGATGGTCTTGTACAGAGTCTGGTTAACTGCCGCGGCAGAGCCCGCGATCACCAGCGTGTAGCCGTCCGGCGTCGCGCGCGCCGCCTGTTCCATCCCGATATTGCTGCCCGCGCCCGCGCGGTTTTCCACCACGATGGGCTGCTTCACGGCCGCGCCCAGTTTTTCGGCCAGCGCGCGCGCAAAGATATCGGTCGCCTGCCCGGGCGGGAACGGCACGATCAGGCGGATGGGGCGCTCGGGATAATCGGCATGCGCGGTCGCCGCGGCCGTCGCCAGCGCCAGACCGGCGGCAAGACTGGAAAGAATACGTTTCATGATTGGTCAGTAAAAAGCGACAAAGGGCTGCGCGCGGGGTCGCGCCTGTTGCATAAAATAGAGCGCCCGCGTTGTCTGCCCTTTTGAGGCGGCCCGGGGCGGATCGGCTGGGGGTACGTCACAATAGCATCCCCCGTCGGTGCTAAATTCGCCTATTGGCATCGTCCAATTACTTTCTCACCCCCTGTTCTCTCATTCCGCAGGAACCGCCATGGAATTCAGCCAGTTCAAGACCAACGCCCTCATGGAGATCACCTCCCGCCCGGACCTCGTGTTCGTGCGCGGCCAGGGATCCTGGCTGGAGGATCACGCGGGCAAGCGATACCTGGACTTCGTCCAGGGCTGGGCCGTCAACACCCTGGGCCACAGCGCCCCGGAAATGCAGAAGGCCCTGCTGGACCAGTCCAAGCTGCTGATGAACCCTTCGCCGGCGTTCTACAACCTGCCCTCCATCGAACTGGCTGAGCGCCTGACCGGCGCCTCGGTCTTCGACCGCGTCTTCTTCGCCAACAGCGGCGGCGAAGCCAACGAAGGCGCCATCAAGCTGGCGCGCAAATGGGGCCAGGTGAACAAGAACGGCGCCTACAAGATCATCACCATGAACCACGGCTTCCACGGCCGCACGCTGGCCACCATGTCCGCGTCCGGCAAGCCGGGCTGGGACAAGATGTTCGCCCCGCAGGTCGAAGGCTTCCCCAAGGCCGAAATCAACGACCTGGAATCCGTGCGCAAGCTGATCGACGACCAGACCGTCGCCATCATGCTCGAACCCGTGCAAGGCGAAGCTGGCGTCATCCCCGCTACCAAGGAATTCATGCAAGGCCTGCGCAAGCTGGCCGACGAGCACAAGCTCTTGTTCATCGTTGATGAAGTGCAGACGGGCATGGGGCGTACGGGCACCATGTTCGCTTACCAGCAATCGGATGTCGTGCCGGACATCATGACGCTGGCCAAGGGTATTGGCGGCGGTGTGCCGCTGGCTGCGCTGCTGGCTCGTCAGGAAGTTTGCGTGTTCTCGCATGGTGATCAGGGTGGTACCTACAACGGCAACCCACTGATGGCTGCTGTTGGCGTTGCTGTGTTTGATGCGCTGGCTGCGCCGGGGTTCATGGAATCGGTCAATGCTCGCGCCAAGCAGCTGTCCGAAGGCCTGCTGGCTCTGTCGGCCAAGTGGGGCATGAAGGGTGAGCGTGGGATGGGTCTGCTGCGTGCGCTGGTGATGGATCGTGATGATGGTCCTGCCATCGTTGAAGCTGCACGTAATCTGGCGCCTAATGGCCTGTTGCTGAATGCGCCGCGTGGGAATCTGCTGCGCTTCATGCCGGCGTTGAATGTGACGGCTGAGGAAATCGATACGATGCTGACGCAGTTGGATGGGCTGATTGCCCAGGTGCGCAAGGCGTAATCGAATCGATTCGTTAAGCAGTGACGATAAGGGCCGCGATTAGCGGCCCTTTTCTTTGGCATGTCCTGAACGCAAGGCATGGACTATCATCAACCGGCATTCATGTGTGTGCATCGCAGTATCGACCCATTGTTGAACTAGCCAGATATTGGAGGTTTCCATGAGCGGTTACTACGAGTTGAAGCGCAGCGGCGATCAGTACATGTTCAATCTGAAAGCCGGAAATCATGAAGTCATTCTGACGAGCGAGCGCTACACCACCAAGGCTAGCGCTCAGGATGGCATTGCATCCGTTCGGCAGAATTCGCCGATCGATGAACGCTATCAGCGCAAGACGGCCACCAACGGTTCGCCCTATTTCTCATTGAGCGCGGCGAATGGGCAGTCCATTGGACGCAGTGAAATGTATTCGAGCGCCGCGGCTCGGGATGCCGGGATTGCGTCTGTGAAGACAAATGGGCCAAGCACTGTGGTGAAAGACAATACCTGAGTGGTTGGGGTGTAAGCCCTGATTCACATCTATCGGTGTCGGGACTAGAGAGCCGCAATGTTTGCGGCTCTTGTTCCGCTGGTTTGCTTCAGTGTGGCCGCCCGGCCTCGACCCATTGTTGGACCAGGTCCATCGACAAGCGATAGCGCGCGCAGTTGTACACGTCCAGTATGCGCAGTTCTTGCGCCAGTATCGGGCGGAATAACTGAACATCGTCTTCGGATAGGCCCAGCGCCGCCGTTGCGGTGTCGGCGGTTTGCTGTTCACGTAGTACCCGGCCAATCGCTTCGTTCAGTTTTTCCCGGAATCGGAATCGCACCGGATCTGGCACGCCCGCAGCGTTCAGTTGCACGGCGTACTTGCGGATCGAGCGCCGATAGGCCCAGGCAAACAGCTCTGCCGCCAGCGTCACGTCGCCGTATTCATAGACCCCCAACATTGCGTAGACGTAGTCCTGTACCTCTACGTCCAGGAAGGACAGCGGCGCGCAGTTGTAAAGCATCAGCGGAATGTTGGCCGACAGGCGGCTGGTCCGCTTGTTACCGTCTTCGAACGGCTGCAAATAGGCCAGGTTCACCCACAGAAAGAATGCCGCCTCGACTGGGTTCTTGATAAGCCGCGCTTTCTCCACAATCTGGTCGGACATTTCCTGCAGCAACAAGGGCGCCTGGAGCGGCACGTAAGTCGTGTCTCCGATGTTGACCACGATCTGGCGGATGCGGCCCAGGCCGTCGGTATTGGCCAATAGTTCCTCCAGCAGAATCGCGTGAAGGTTGCCGATCACGGCGGACGTCAGGCCATGTGCGGGCACCGCATCGACCAGGAACTCGATGGCCCTCTTATGGTTGAGCAGCATCACTGCATCCAGATCTTCCCCGGCCATGCCGTGCTTGAAGAGCTCCTGCGTGGCCAACAGGGAATACCGGTTGCCTTCCAGTCGAGAGGATGACCAGGACAGGTCAAGCAGTAGCGGCTCCAGTACGCGGCGCGCGTAAGTCCCGGCTGGCGACTGACCTGGCATGCGGCCCTCGTCGGCCAAGTCTTGCGCCAGCGAAGGCGGCAACGGGGAGCTCTGGTTCGGCACATAGCTTTCCACGAAGGCGCGTTCGTATCCCACAGGCGCACGCGCCGACAGCGGCTGCCGAAGCCGGGCCAGCAGGGCTTGACCACGTTCAGACCAGATCATCCCGGTGGCCCCAGACGCCAGCCGCATGGCAATGGCCGTTGGGAGTGTCGATGCGGTTGTTTCGTCCGCAATCCGATAGCGAGTTGCCCGGCCCTGCCCCTCGCGCAGTACCGTGCCGGCTTTGCGCAGGTTTTCCAATTGGCGCTTAACCGTGGACCAACTGACGCCGGTTCGGTAGGCCAGTTCGCTCGAACTTACCCAGGGCAAGTTCTCGCGCCGCTGGGCGCGCAGAAACTGAAGAATGTCTTAATAAAAGGTGTCAGACTACGATTTCGCCGCAGCGATCCTGTTCTCCGGTCGATACGAAATTAGCCGCCCTGCGCCATACGGGTTTCAAAATATGGTGACAGACTGAAATTTCACTGGGTAAATTGTAGTCTGACACCATCATAGCCAAAAAAAAGTAGCGCGAAACCGCTGGGTGCCACCTCGAAAGTCAATACAAATAACAAAACGACTGGGGAGGCGTGCTGTGCGGCAAGATCGAAATCAAGTCCAATGGTGTTCTGTACTTGCGTACTTCTTTCACTTCGATTGCATAGGCGGTACTACGACCAAAAAAATACTGATCGAAGAACTTTCGAGTTATGCCGGCAAAATCCTTAGTCCTGTGCCATAAATCGTCCGGACATTCGCTGAGCACTGACTTGATATCGAATTCGCCGATAATTTTTCCAACAGGCATGGTCGCGTAAATAACAACGGTTCGAACCTTTGGGTCTTTGAACACGGATTTGCGGAACTCGAACTTTTTTTCTCCGTTGAGAATTTTCTCGGCGTACTCGGGCTTAATTGACAACAAGACTTTCATCGATTTCACCTAAACGGGCGATGTGTTGCAGTTGCTCAGACGTAATTGGGAGCAACGACCAGCGCGCATTTCGACTTAAGCCGATATCATCGGCAAGACGCTGCCTCGTAGGGCGCCGATTGAGAGCGATATTGTAGGAGAACCTCAAAACATGCGGATATCTCTGTGTTGCCCAGAACTGCTGCAACTCCTGCTCAGTAAACACGCTATAGGGGTTGCAGTACGCAAGAAACGATTCAAGCGATGGAAATGATGAAATGTGCCGATACTCTTCCATTACGCATATTGATGTAGCTACGGAGCGATACTCGGCATGACCCAGACCATCGGAAGTTCGATAGATCAAAAGTGGATCGCCGCGTCTAAGTCCCGACATGCCTGGCATCGCACCAAGATAAACCTTGTGGATACTATTTGTGTGCGAAATATCTTGCACCACGCGTGCGTCTTCGTTCTGCAATATTGAGTCAGGCAGCAAACGCGTATGCCAATTCGGATGAAGCGCAAGTAGGTGCGGTCTACTATTTCGTAGATTGACCAGCGGATAGCTCGCAATCGGATCCAGATATGGTACACGAAGTCGGCGGAGATATACTCCCTCAACTCCGTTGGAGGAGGTCTTCGACGCGATCCTCTCGAACCCATAGGAAGCGAAAAGTCTTATCAGCGCCTCGTGTGCGTCGAAGATCGTGACATAAATTTCTTCCACGCGCTGGTCGATAGCGTGGTCGAAAACCTTTTTCAAGAATCGCTCACCGAGTTTCGTTCCATGCGCGTTGATCTTGAATGTGCCTACCTTCACTCGTGAAAGGGCGGGAAGTGGTGGTGTCACGTCTACGATGGCGTCACTCTCGATCTTTAGATAAAGAAAACCATCCAGAATACTGTCATCGGAGTAGAAGACATATGCCATCTCGCCAGACGCCACTTTCCGCTGAAACCAGTCCGAAAATTCGGCGTAATCCGCTTTCAATGAATCAAAAAATGAATCTGACAAATTTATGTCAGAAAATCTGCGATGCTCCAGAGCCACTTTACTATCCTCTCTCAGCACAAGTTTTTCACATTCTGTCACATGCATAGAAAAAAATATAGCTAATCACCCGATGTAATGACGAATTCAGCGCTTGTCGTCAGCTAAAGACGTCATCTTTTGGGGCGAAATCAGCCATTCGCTAAAGCGCTGTTGTCGGCTGGAGCAGCGTTGCGAGTGCATTTCCGCACGTGACTGCTTCACGCTGGTTCCAGCGATTCAGGAAGGGCGGCCTTCCGATAGAGCTCTGAACAGGCCTGGATCCTTCTTGCTTAGATATCGGCCCAGAGAACTGTGGAGGCCTGCTGAACATCGATTCCTTGCGCGACCAGTAGGTCAAATTTCGTTGGCCGCTCATGTTCAGAACGGCAGGCGACATACCAATGTGCGGCAGCAATGCTGGGAACTCTTAGCAATGCTTGAATATATTGGCTATCAACATAGGACAATGAATGACCCAGAACAAATACGGTCTTGATTGCGCCGAGTTGGTCGAAGAACGCCTGATTCTCGCGGATCAATTGTTCGGAAGGTTTGAACGTCCGCGAGAAATAGTCGTCCAGGATGTCGTGTGCCTCTATCAACCGTGTATCGATATCTTCGATGTCGAGCCGATCGTTGAGGGATTGGCGTTGCGTCGGATTCCACGCGTGTCCCAAGATCAATTCGCGGTCCTGCTCCCTGGCGTCACCATGGATATGCAGCACACGCGTGTTGGGCACCGCATAGAGGTCTCCAAGCGTCGATGTATAGTTGAAGGTCAAGAAGATGGCATTCACGTCGATGCCCCTTAGGAACTTGGTAGCCGTGCTAGCCGTTGGAATTACCAGAGTCCGAATCCACTCACCGAAGCATGCCTTAAGTTCTGCGGAGAGACGTTGCACTAGCTTCTCGACCTCGTACTGGAAATCGTGATGTCCCGAATCACTCCAGTCCTCGGCACCGTATGAAGGCATGAAGTGGCCGAGGTCGTCAATAATGCTATCTACGTCTATGTTAGCCAACGCAGACTCAAGATCACTCCAGTCTTCGTCGGCGTGAAGATAGTTCTCGATGGCATCAAACAAGTCTCGATCGTGTAGTCTTACATACTCCTTGAATTGTATGTAGCTCGACGGAATTCCATGCCATAGGTCAAATCCATTTCCGACAATATAGAGTTTGTTGGAATGCATTGGTGGTTCACTTCTTCTAGGTGAGTCGTTGAAATTTGGCGATGGCTTGCTTCGAAAAATGCAAGCATCGGATCGCAACTTCGCGGCGTATGGTTGCAGAGTGCTACGACACCCATTCTGTTATTTTGGCTCGGGCTCCGTGAATGTGGCTTCGGAGGCCGAACGGGAAAGTATAAATGGTGCCAGTCCGCGGCCTACATGCTGTCAAATTGTGGTTGCGCGAAATAAACGTGTCAGACCATAATTTCGCCAGCCGCATGCTGCCAAATTGTAGTCTGGTGCCTTTATTTAACGCCTTCTGAGCTGTCCATGCGTACGGATTATGGACGATAATCGTGGGAAATACATCGAGTTCACCGCAGCGATTCTGGTCACCGGTCGATACAACATTAGTCTTCCTGCGCCATACGGATTGCGGCTACGTGTTGAGCCCAGTTTTCAGGTCGCGATCTTTAGCTACGATTGCTAATCAGCGGCGGAGCGTCTCGCGTTAAACGGCGACTTAGCGTGGCGAAATTGTCATCACCGGCGGAGACTCCCTAGCCGTGTCCCGTATACTCACTTCGCTACCGTCCAACGGTGGCCCGGTTTGGAAGCCGGATAGTGTCTTTGGCGTTTGGAGGCTTTCATGCAATCCCACCCCCTAACCCAAAATCCCTGGTCCGTGGACACCGACCCCGAGTTCGGTTCCATTCCCCTCGCCCATCTCTACTACATTGACCGCGCCCGCCACGCCATCGAAGCGATCGCCCGTATGGTCGGCAACAGCGCATCAGAACCCGACGCTACCGGCTCGCAGCCTCTGGAAGCTTGGACGGTGGCCGCGTTGATGGGCGGTGTGGAAAGCCTATGCGATCACGTAAGCCGCCTGACCGACGCCATGCTGGAACAAACGCGGACCGGCGCAGTTGATGCAGACCAGGAAGGCGGTGCGATGCACAACGCGTCGATGTCGATTCAGTAGCCGCGAATCAGGGGACCGTCCCATATTGGCGGTCCCCAACATAGAAAGACCCGCACTAGTCCGCGCCGCCCCATAAACCCCCATGCCGAGCATCATCCCGCCCGGTGCTTCCAGCGCGACGCCCTAGCCAGCGCCGACGAATGCGAAGCCTGCACTCAATGCGGCTTCCAATTCACCCCGTCCTTAGAACGATATTCCGGCGTCCCCGTACAACACCCTCCCGCCCCAAACGCCTGCCGTCCGATAAACGCGGTCACCACGCCCTTGCTCTCGGTCAGCGATTGGCGGATGCAGATGGTCGGCAGCGGATACAGGTCGCCTTCCAACACCAGCGTCCACTTCACGTTCTCGCCTTCGGCCGGCTCGACCTTGTACACCTTGCATTTATGCACCAGCAGATGCACGGGCTGCCCCGCCAACATGCCCTTGAACTGATGCTCCGGAGGGGTGTCCCGCGTGGCGATGGCTTCAGCGTTGAGTTTCGACCCGGGCGGCGCGGGCTCCAGCGCGGCATCGCAGCCGGCCAGCGTGCTCGCGGCGCCCAGGGCGATGAGGAACAGGCGAGCCCGGCGCATCATGCCCATGAACCCTTGTCAGGCTACGTTGGCGAAGCGTTGTTCAAGGTAGGCGATGATGTCGCTGGACTCGTACATCCAGCGCGTGCCCGCGGCGTCGTCGATGCGCAGGCAGGGCACCTTCACCTTGCCGCCGCCTGCCTGCAGTTGCGCGCGCGCTTCGGGATCGCCCTTGGCGTCGCGCAGCGCGATGGGCGCGTTGAGCTTGTGGATGGCGCGCCGCGTCTTCACGCAGAACGGGCAGGCGTGGAATTGGTAGAGCGACAGCTTGGCCGCTTCGGTGTTGACCGTGGCCTGGCCTTGCGCGGAGCGCTGTTGCGGGCGGGGCCGCGTGAGCGCGTCGCCCAGCACGATGATTTGACCCAGGCCGACACGTAGGGCTTTGACTAGCATGGAGTAGGACTCGATACAGATGGACAGGCGGCCAGTCTACTCTGTGCAGCGTGTTTCAGTATCGCGAGTGCCGTCAGCTGCGCAGGCCCGTGGTCATCCCGTGTCACGTCATGGGTCGGTAGTTGAAGCCCGCGCGTTATTGAAACCGCACCGGGTAGCTGCAGCCCGTATAGAAGGTCTTGCAGGAGGTCTGCGTGGCTTTATTGCAGGTTTCCATGCCCAATGCTTCTGCCTGTTCCTTGGTCTCGGCGCTGGCGGAATTCATCAAGACGCCCTCGCCTTTGGGGGAAGGGCCGTACACCACCGCCACGCATTGGTTGTAGTAGGTGATGTTGGTCTTGCAACCCTTGCCGCCCTTGGACGCGCAATGCTCCAGCGCGGCCTGTTCGGCCTTGACCTTGCTGGTCTTGTCGGCGGCGATGCCGACGGAGCCCGAGGGCGGGTCGTATGCGATTGCGCCCCAGCGGGTGGTCCAGCGCGGTTGGTCAGGCGCGGTTTGCGCGCCGGTGCCGCCTTGTGGCCGCGACAGGCCTGGGATCGGCACGCACTGCTGGCCCGGCGTGCCGGCGGCGTTGGGCATAAAGCCGTCCGGGCAACCTTGTTCGGCCTGCGCCGAGACAGCGACGCCGAGGTACAGTATCGCCAGCAGGAAAGCCGCTTTTAAAGCACGCATGTGTCGTCTCGCAGTTGTCGTGTTCTTCAAGCCGGATGCCGTGGGTCAAGGCCGGGCAGGCAGAGAGTCCGAGGCAAGGTGTCAGGCTGTGAAATTGCCCCGGAAAGTGTAGTCCGAAATTCTTTCTACGAACGATTCTCCCAGCCACGCCCCAACCTTAAAACGTGTACTTCGCCGTCAACAAAAACGACCGCGGCGCGCCGAAGTGGTTGTTGTCCTGGTTGCTGCCAATCGCTTGGTAGTAGTACTTGTCGAACAGGTTGTAGACGTTCAGCCGCAGATCCAGATTCGGGCTGGCCCGATAAGCCACCACGGCATCCCATATGCTGTAGCCGGGTTGGCGCACGTTGTAGGCAGGCAAGCTGATCGCGCTTTGCACGCGCATCGCCCCGCCCACACGCCAGGCATTCAAGGAGCCAGGCAGGGTGTACATGGTGGATAGCTTGAACAGATGGCGCGGGGTTTGCGTGTCATACGCTGCGCCAGCCCGGAGGTTGCCCGAATCCTCCAGATACTTGGATTGGTTGTAGGTATAGCCGGCCGACACCTGCCAGCCCGGCGTGATTGCGCCTGCCACTTCGAATTCGACGCCTCGGCTTTCCACCTTGCCGGAGGGCGCATAGCATTCGATCACTCCTGGGCCGCACGAGGAGGTGGTCAGGGCGACTGGACGGTTGCGCTGGCGGATCTGGAAGACCGCCGCGCTGGCGTTGAGGCGGCCGTCGAAATACTCGCCCTTGATGCCCGCTTCCAGATTGGTGCCGATGACCGGATCCAGCGGTGCGCCGCTGGCTGATTGGTAGTTTTGCGGCTGGAACACGCTGGTCCAGCTGGTGTAGACGGAATGGTGGCGGTCCAGGTCGTAGATCAGGCCCGCGTAGGGTGTCAGTTCGTGGTTGACCTTGTAGGCCGCGGGCGGGCTGACGTAGTCGCCGGACTTCAGCGTCATGTCGTATTCATACCAGTCCAGCCTGGCGCCCAGCATCAGCGTCAGCGGGTCGGCGAGGCTCAGGCGCGTGGTGGCGTAGCCGCTCATCTGGCGCTGGAATCCCTTGCGCGACCAGGGGTAGACGAACGTGGGCTTTTCGACGGCGCTGGAGTCCCAGTGTTCGGGATCGACCGTCATGTCATAGCCCAACGGCCATCCGCCAGGACCGTCGTCGTCCTTGTTCTTCATGAAGCTGCCGCCCAGCACCAGTTCATGCGTACGCCCCAGCAGCGTGAACGGGCCGCTCAGGTAGCCGTCGACGCTGTACTGGGTCTTGTCGTAGTTGTACTGGCCCAAGCCTTGTCCGAAGAACGTCGAGTTCTCCAGGGGATAGAGGTAGCTGCCCAGCATGTTCATCTTGGCGCGCAGCGTGCGGGCGGTAAGCTTGCCGGACCAGCCGTTGTCGAAGCGATGATCGAGTTCGGCGAAGAAGCTGGTGTTTTCCTTGTTCCAATAGGCCCAATCCGGCGACAGGCGGGTCGACCGCTTGAAGTCGTAGAAGCTGCCATCGCGGCGGGTCGGCAGGCCATTCCAATCCGCGCCGGGGTTGTCTTCGCGGTTGTAGTAGCCGCCGATACTGAGCGTGGTGTTTGCCGTGAGGTCGGCTTCGATGGTGCCGTAATAGAGCTGGCGCTGATGTTCGTAGGCTTTCTTGAAGGTATCCGAGTCCTGATAGGCCACGACGCCGCGTGCGCGCAAGGTGCCGCTTTCGTTCAGCGCGCCCGACCCGTCGACTTCGCCGCGATAGTTGTCCCAGCTGCCGGCGCTGGCGGTCACCGAAAACTGCGGCACCGCTGTCGCGCGCTTGCGCACCAGGTTGATGGTGCCCGAGGGATTGCCTGCACCGGTCATCATGCCGGCCGCGCCGCGCAGCACTTCGATGTGATCGTACATGGCCAGCGTCGCCACGCCCTGGGTGTCGTAGTCGTAGGCCAGCGGCACGCCGTCGGCCAGGAACGAACTGATTTCGAATCCGCGTGAGAAGAACTGCGTGCGCTCGCCGCCGCCAATCTGGCGCGTGGTCAGGCCGGTGGTGTCGCGGGCCACATCGTCCAGGGACTGGAAGCCTCGGTCCTCGATCTGCTGGCGGGTCACCACGCTGACCGATTGCGGCGTCTCGCGCGGCGAAAGCTCGAATTTGGTGGCCGTGGCCATCACCGGCGTGGTGTATGAATGCGTGCCCTCGGTCACGCCCAGCGTGGCCGCCTCGACCGTCACCGGCGAGAGCGTCGTGGTGCCTGATGGCGCCACGGTCAGGCTGCCGTCCGGTGTGCGCCGTAGCTCCAGCCCACTTCCGGTCAGCGCGCGCGCGGTGGCTTCGTCGACGGTCAACCGGCCGGAGATGGCCGGCGCGGATTTTCCCGCCACCAGTTCGGCGCGAAACGAGATGACCGCGCCCGCGATGCGCGCGATCTGTGTCAGCGCGACATCCAGCTGGCCCGCGGGCAAATCATACTGGCGCAGCGCCTGGGCATGGGCGGTGCTGGCGGCGGCTGCGATGACGCAGGCAGCCGGAAACCTGAGGGAAAGCATGGAACACTCCGTGGATGCGTGAGCACGCGTTCCATGTATGTGCATCGGCGCCGGCAAAAAAACACCTGGCGCAGAAAAAATTTTCAGGCGAGATCGATCATGACGTACCAACTGCCCAGCCGTTGCAGCCGGATGGGCAGGGTATGCGTGAGCGCCGCCAGGGCGCGGTCGCTGTCGTCCAGCGGGAACAGGCCGGTGACGCGCAGGCGGGACGCCTGGGGTGAGGCTCGCAGCCAACCTGGCCGATATCGGGCCAGGGCATCGATCACGGTCTGCAGGGGTTCGTCATGGACTTCAAGCTCGCCGTTGCTCCAGGCGGCGGCGTACTCCTGGTTGTCCTGCACCGCATCGATCTGCTGCGCGTCGAACCAGACGCTTTGGCCAGGCGCCAAGTGCCGGCGGATACCGGCAAGTGTGGAGACCTCGGCGGCTCCGCTCAGGGCCAGACAGAAGCTGCGTTCGGACGCGCAGCGCACCATGGCGCGGCCTTGGGCGAGGCGGACTTCGCCATGGGGCAGACGTACTTGCAGCCCCTGGCCTGCCGCCACCTCAAAGATGGCGGCACCAGAAGACACGTGTATGCCGTGTTGCCCGTCCAGCGTTGCGGCGCTGCGCGCGTCCAACTCCATCATGTTGCCGTCAGGCAAGGCCACGCGCCGGCGTTCACCGGTGCGGGTCACATAGCCCGCCGTCAGATGCCGCAGCGGCACATAGCGGTCCGCGACACCGGCGCCGAGCAGCACGGTCCCGCCCGCCAGGACGAGCTTGCCCAGCCTGCGGCGCTGCGCGAGTTGCGGCCCGACCAGCGAACGCCGCAGCGGGTTGCCGTCGGCAAGCAGTCCGGGCCGCAGGCGATGCAGCGTGCCGTCCAATGCCGAGTTCAGCCGCTGCCAGGCCGCGCCGTGGCTCGGGCTTTCCGCCAACCACCGATCGAAAGCCTTGCGGTCGGCATCGCTGGCCTGGCCGCTGGACAGACAGACCTGCCATTCGATGGCCGCCTCGCGGCTGCGCATGTCCAAGGGCGTCATACGCCAAACACCTCGCAGCAACGGCGCAGGGCCTGGACGATGTATTTGCGGACCATGGTGGGAGAAACCTTCAGCCGCGCGGCGATTTCCACATGCGTCATGCCGTCGAGCTGGCTGTAGAGAAAAGCCATCCTGGCCTTGGAAGAAAGACCGTCCAGCGCCGTGTCGAGCGCCTGCAAGGACTGCAAGGTCTGTACCCGCTCTTCGGCCGAGGGCTCCAGGGGTTCCGGCTGCAGGCGCAGCATCTCCAGCCACGCTTGCTCGAGTTCACGCCGGCGCCACAGCCGCCATGTGATGCGCCGCGCGATGGTGATGAGCATCGCGCGGGGTTCATTCAATTGCTCCAGCGCAGGAAGGCAGAGCAACTGGGTGAAGGTTTCGCCTGCGACATCCTCGGCATCCTCGCGATTGCGCAGGCCGTTCTGGAGGCGGCGCTCCAGCCAGGGATGGTCGCTCTTGTAGATGGTGGAAAAGCAGGTGTCACGCGTTGAGTCCACGGCTTGTGCTGTGAATAAATGGGAATCGTTATCAATTATGGCATGATGGGTTCGGGAAAGCCAAAGGGGATGGAGACTTCATCGTCACCCGCTCCACCGGCAGAGCCCATTTTGGATCTCTCCTGATGGATTAATCCTCGTTCAGACCGCGCGGGATCGTTATTAAATGTGCGGCAAGCTTCACTATCCCGTTCAGGTGGTTGAATAAAGCGAGGTGTACCCATGCCACACTCTCGATTCATCCAGCATGCTCTGGCTGCCATTGGAGCTTCGTTCATCGCGCTGGGCGCCACAGCCCAAGCGCAAGGCACCGGCCAGAACGTTCCAACCACCGCGCCGCTTGCGCCGGCGAAATACTGCGAATGCCGCTTCTCATCCGGGCAATACGAGGCCTATAGCGTCAACGGGACCTGCACCGTCCAGCGCTATGCCGGCGGACGCAAGTGCGAATACGGCTTCTCGGGTATCGGGGCCAATCCGGCGGTTCTTACTTCCATCCTTGGACAGGACGCGTACCAAGCGCAGTTGCAATCCGCGGCGCAGATCTTCCCCCGCTATCTGGCGTTTGCGCAGTCGGGAGACACGTCGGCCTTGAGCGAGAGCGGTTTTATCGAGAGCGCCCTGCCGGTCCTGGCGCGAGGCAGCTTGTTTCGACAGGCCGTCGTCATCGCGGAGTTGCCCGTCAAACAGATCGACAACGAGATCGTTGTTTTCTCCAGGAAATACAGCAACGTCATAGCGGAAGTATTCCAAGGAAAAAGGCCGCCGCTTTCGGTGACGTGGACGGAAGGCTTTCAGTTTGAGATCGGGCGAGGCTATGTGCTGATGGACTACAAGCAAGCGTCGCAATTGCTGGTGCTTTTCTTCTCTGATGCGAAGAGGTGATCGGCCATGGATCTCACCTGCATGCGAGAACTTCCCGGATTGGATTGGGCCGTGCTGCTTGTTGCCGTCGTGGTGGCCCTGATCTTGTTCGTGCTGGGGATCTACTTGTTGCTTCGACCCAGACCCTCCCCTACGCCAAACACCAAGCATGAGGTGGAAACGACCATCGACAAATATGGTTTGAAAGGGCCTGCCGGCGTGTTCTTGATACTTCTCTCCATCGCCTTGGTTGGAGGGCTTTACTGGCAGTTGAACAACAGGTTCCCCGCCAACGCGGAAGAATTCTCAGGGGCGCCTCGCACACTCGGTTCCATCGCCGAAGGGTTACGCCGGAACTCCAGCGCCGATATCCTGTTGAAGGGAGGAGCCGAGACCGTGGTGATCTCTCAACCGGTCAGCGGCGCCTGCTGGTCCGCGCTGGTGGACAAGCTGTGCACGGCGTATCGGGATACGTTGACGTGCAGCCGGGATGGCAATCGGATTGTCATCGACCGCAAGCCCTGAAGCAGCGCGCCGTATGAGCGGAAAAGGTGTGTCAGACTACGTCCATTCACGGCTATTGGGTGCGAGCACCCGCTTTCCGCATGACCCTCAGCGACCGCCTGAAAGCCTGGGCCAAGCGCATCAAGCGCGATGGCCTGACGCTATGGTTTGCCGGCAAGCACGCCCGCACGCCCTGGTACGCCAAGGCGCTCGGTGTATTCGTTGTGGCATACGCGCTCAGCCCCATCGACCTGATCCCCGACTTCATCCCCGTGCTGGGTTACATCGACGACGTGCTGTTGTTGCCCGGCCTGATCTGGCTGGCCATCAAGCTGTTGCCGGCCGACGTGCTGCAGGAATGCAGGGTTCAGGCGGACGCCTGGATGCAGTCGCAGGGCAAGAAGCCGCGGAGTGTGGCGGGCGCGGTGATGATCGTGGCGCTATGGCTGGGGATAAGTCTTGCGGCGTGGTTCTGGCTTGCGCCGTATTTTCGCTAGCGCCCTGACCGGCGGGCTTGCGCGCAGAACTACGCCGAACCTTCTTCCACGAACCCCAAGGTCCTGAGTTCCGCGATCGCGCCCTTTTCCTCGTCCCGTCGCGCCTTGGGCGCGGCCAGCGAGGCGGTCAGCAGCATGGACTGGGCGGGCGAGCTATCAAAGCCATGCAGCGTGCTGGCGATGCCCGGGAACGCTTGGACGAAATCCGCTCCCAGCGCCTCGTGCCCCGGATAATTCCCCTGCTTGTCCACGATGACCTGCGTCTGCGGATCGCGCCGGATCAGGTGCAGCGGCACGCCTTCGCAGCGCAGGCCCAGCAGCTTGGCTTCGCTGATATCCAAGGCCCAATCCGTCTCGGCGTAGAAGGCGGCGCGCGCGGTTGCGAACTGATCGAGGAGGCGCTCGTCCTTGCAGAACGCGGTGGGCGTCAGGTTTAGATTGAGCTTGCCGATCTTGCCCGCCAGTTTGACCCGGCGAAAGAACGAGGCCCACACCAGCAGGATGGGGTTGGTGGACAAGTCCTCGATCAGCACGTCTTCAAACATGCAGGGCTGGATCATCGAGTTGACCGCGCGGCATTTGGAAACGCGCACGTTCTGCACGCGCGACATGCGCTGTGGGGTCTTGACCATGGAAAGGGCGCCGTTGTCGAAGGTGCAGTCGTGGAAGTGCAGATCGCTGAAGTGCGAGTTGCCCTTGTCATGCGCCATTAGGAAGGTAGCGCCTTCGGTTTTGTTCATGGACGAGGAGATGTCTGGCTGCGATGTCGCCGGGGAGTCGTAGTCTGCCATTTCTAATCCCGGAACAGCATTATTTCCTACTGTCAGATAGCTTATTTGGTATTCATGTGACATTATTAGAATCTTTTGGATACATTTACCCGTTCCCCTGCGGAGGGCAGGAAGCGGCAGATAACTAAGCTGAAGAAGATGAATCACATGAATAAAAAGATGTTGAAGTTGGCGGCCGCTGCCGCTTGCGTAATGACGATCGCGGGTTGCGCCAATGTGCCGATGGCGCCAGCGGAACAAAATAAGCAGGCCAAATCGTTCCCGGTGCCGGACGAAGGAAAGTCCGGCCTGTATGTCTACCGGGATAGCTTTGTGGGCAAGGCGTTGAAGAAGGACGTGTACGTCAACGGCAAGTGCCTGGGTGAAACCGCCGACCGCGTGTTCTTCTACACGCAGGTCGCCGGCAACGAGCAGCACAAAGTCTCCACCGAGTCGGAGTTTTCGCCGAACGACCTGATGGTGATGATGGAGGCGGGCAAGAATTACTTCGTGCGCCAATTCATCAAAATGGGCGTATTTGTGGGTGGCGCCGGCGTGGAGCAGGTAACGGAAGAGGAAGGTCAGCGGGTGATCTCCAAGTCCGAAGTGAACCTGGCGGCCGAAGGCCGTTGCACGGGCTGATCGCGGTCCGCTCCCGCCGCTGTTCTTGCCTACTTGCAATGGAAATGACGATGCGTCTTGGTCTGTTGTTGGCGGCCTTGCTGTTTGCCGCGACGGCCCATTCGGCGAACTATCCTTGCTCCGGAAAGAAGGGCGGCGTGGAACGTTGCGTCGGAGAACAGTTCTTGTGTCGCGACGGTTCGATCAGCGCATCGAAACGCGTGTGCTCAAGTCCGGATTCCAGCGCACAGCCACTTGTTTCCAAGCCCTCGGCTTCCGGCTCGAATGGCGCATGCAGCTGCCGTGATGGCCAATACTGCACCGGGCCGCGGGGCGGAACGTTCTGCTACACCGATAGCGGAAAGAAGTCCTATCTCAGGAAGTAAGCGCCGCGCTGCTTGAGGCAGTCTCAATAGCTGCCCGCAGGCAGCACGTCCGCCAAATACGCGCTGATATCCGGCGTCTCTCGCAGCGCATGCCGCATCCACGCGCCGCGCTCATGCGCGGTCACTTCCAGCTCCCACACGCAGGCAATGAACGGTCCCTGCACGGGTTGAAACTGTTCGGGCCGATCCAGCGGCGCGGAGTACATCTGTTGGCACAGGATGCCGCCGGATATCCACCAGTCAGCCAGCAGCCAGACCGCTTCTTCGCCCACGTGCACGATGCAGAAGCCCAAGCCCGTGGCGCGCGGATCGCTGGCGGCGTCTCGCAACGCGGCCATTGCGGTCTTGCGCGCGGCTGCGGCCACTTCAGCGGACAGCAGCGCAACGGCTGGATCGGGATTGCGTTGTATCGCGTAGGCCTTGATGGCCAGGCCGTCTTCGCGCCATTGTTCGATGAACGCCATGCGGCGCGGTGCGTAAGGTTCTGCAGGAATCGTTTGGAAAGACATGATGGGCAGCGAGGGTGAACCCGTCGGGGTCATGGAGGCAGGTATTCTTCCAGCAGTCCGCTAGCCCAGCAAGGACAAGGCATCGTCCAGCGACAGCACGGTGGTGCGCGATTCAAACGCCGTCGCAAACAAATGCTCATGCACGATCGGGTCCGGGTCGTAGCAGCAGTCCTTGACCGTCAGCAGGCGGTAGTCCGCGTCGCTGGCATGCGCAATCGATGACAGCATCACGCCGGTGGACGCGACGCCGGCCATGATCAGCGTGTCTATGCTCTGCGCGGAAAGCCGCACTTGCAGGTCGGTGCCGAAGAACACGCTGGCGCGGTGGGCGATGATGATGGGCTCGTCTTCGCGGCGGTCGAGTTCCGGCGAGATGCGGTCGTGGACGAAGCGGCCCAGTTGCTTGATGCCCTGCCCGTTCTTGTTCAAGGGGCTGACTTCAGGATAGCCAGGGCTGAAATGGATCTTGGCGAAATAGACGCTGACGCCGGCGCGCCGCGCGGCGTCGCAGAGTTGCCGCGTGTTGCTGAGCAAGGCGGGGGCGACCGACGGAAACAGTTCCATGATGTCGGTCTGGTAGTGCATGACCAGCAAGGCGGTACGCGCCGGAATGATGGCCGGGGTCTGGGTGTTCATGCTCCGCTCCGCAAAGGGTTTGCCATGCGCGCCTTGCGGGTCGGCCTGCTGCCTGGGCGGCCCGCAATGGTGTGACGCTTGGCGAGGTGATGGGGTGCGACAGGAAGGACGAACGACTCTACCACGGCGGCCATGGCACAACTGCGCATGGAAAGCGGGTGGAGGTTCTGGCGCCGCGCGATCCCTCGCGCGAGCCCGGGCATTACGCCACCGGCAACTGATTCGTCACGCAATGAATCCCGCCGCCGCCTGACGCAATGGCGTCGATATCCAGTTGCACCACCTTGCGCCCCGGATACAAACGCGCCAGCAGGTCGCGCGCCTTCGCGTCCGCTTCCGCATCGCCGAATTCCGGCGCGATGACGGCGCCGTTGATGACGAAGTAGTTGATGTAGCCGGCCGCGAAGTCGGAGTTGTCGCGCAGGAACTTGCTGCGCCGGGGCTTGAGCGGCGGGCTCATGGTGTGGATTTCCAGCGGCTTGCCGTCGGCATCCGTTGCGCGCCGGAGGATCTCCAGATGCTTGCGGGTCAGCGCGTAGTCGTAGGACTCGGGGTCCATGTCGAGGTTGGCGACGACGACGCCGGGCCGGGCGAAGCGGGCGTAGAAATCGACATGGGCGTCGGTGATGTCCTTACCCTTGATGCCGGGCAGCCAGATGATCTTGCGCAGGCCCAGGCAGCGCTTCAGTTCCTCTTCGACTTCCGCCTTGCTCCAGCCGGGGTTGCGGTTGGAATTGATCCAGCTGCTTTCGGTCATGATGCCGGTGCCGCGGCCGTCGACTTCGATGCCGCCGCCTTCGCCGACCAGTTCGCTTTGCAGGTATTCGGTGTCGGTGACCTCGGTGGTTTCAGCGGCGATCTTGGCGTCGGCGGTGTGGCGCTGCTTGTTGCCCCAGCCGTTGAAGTTGAAGTCCACGCCGGTGGCCGCGCCCCGCCCGTCGAGCACGAAGTTGGCGCCGATGTCGCGCATCCAGATGTCATCCAGGCGGGTTTCGACGAAGCTGACGTTGTCGGCGCCGCAATGGCGTTCGGCCAGGCTGCGTTCGCGGGCGCGGCAGAACACGGTGAGGGGCTGGTGGGCGGCGATGGCGCGGGCGATGCGGCCGAGCGCGGCCTGGACGTCGGCGGTGAAGTCTTCCCAGATGGCGTCCTGGGCGCCGAAGGCGATGAAGGCGCGGGCCTGGGGCGCGCCTTCGTCGGGCATGTGCCACCGGGGCGCTGGCGCCGCCCGTGCGCCGGGGGCGAGCAGACCCAGGCCCAGCAAGGCGGCGGCCTGGACGCCGATGAGCGTGGCGGTGTGTTGGATGAGTTGGCGGCGGGTGGGCACGTCGGGCTCCTGGGATTCTGGAAGATCGATAAAAAATGGTTATGTTTGAGTCAAAGGTGCGCACCTCTTGAATTGCAGTGTATTTCCCGCCTGGCCGCGCGGACTAGCGATATATTTAGTGGAATTCTGATTAGCAGGGCTTATTGATATGCTCAAGCAATGGCCTCCCCTGAACGTGCTGCGCGGCTTCGAGGCGGCCGCCCGCCTGGGCAGCTTCCATAAAGCGGCTGACGAGCTGCATCTGACGCAGTCGGCGATCAGCCAGCAGGTGCGCAGCCTGGAGGACTATCTGGGCCAGCCGCTGTTTTTCCGCCAGGGGCGCGCGGTGTCGTTGACCGATGCGGGCTGGGATCTGCTGGGCACGACGCAGGCCATGCTGCAGCAGTTGGCAGCCGGCATCCGCAGGCTGGACCAGTACCGCAAGCCGAACCAGCTGATCGTGAACACCAGTCCGGCGTTTTCGCGGCACTGGCTGCTGCCCAGGCTGGAAGCCTTCCGCACCCTGCATCCCGAGGCGGACCTGTGGCTGTACACCAGCGATGCCGCGCCGGACATGGCCAAACAGACCATAGACATCGCGCTGCGCGACGACCTGGGCCCACAGGCCGATTGCGCGTTCCGCGTGCTGGTCGAGGACCGCATGTATCCAGCCTGCCACCCTCGCCTGTTGGCGGCCGAGACGCGCGCCACGCTGCATGGCGAACGCGAGATGGATTGGAGCCATTGGGAAACGCAAGGCGGCGCCGACGTGGGCCAGCGCGGCCAGGGCATGAATTTTTCCGACCCTGGCCTGTTGCTGGATGCGGCGCGCGAGGGCCTGGGCATGGCGCTGGTCAGCAGCTTGCTGGCCGACCGCTCGCGCCGCGATGGCTCGCTGGCGGCGTTGACGGAGCAGACCGTGCGCGGTCCGAAATGGGCGTTGCTGGTGCATCGGGACAGCGAGGACGATCCGCTGACGCGCGCGTTCTGCGAGTGGGTGTCCGAAGAACTGGACGCGTCGCGCGAGGACGGCGGCGCGGCAGCCTAGGCCTTGTCTCTCAGGTTGCGATTTTCATCACGGTGTTAAGTTGTAGACCCATCGCCACATGCGGCGCATTCCAGAGCAAGAGATTCCTCGATGTCCCATTTGCAATCTACGCGTCCCGTCGCGCTGGTCACGGGCTCTACCTCCGGCATAGGCGAGGCCATTGCCCGCCGCCTGTCGCGGGACGGTTATGCGGTGGTCGTGCATTCACGCCGTTCGGCTGAAGCCGGCCATGCCTTGGCGCGCGAGCTGGGCGATGCTGTCTACGTGCAGGCGGATCTTGCGAACGATGCCGACCGGGTCCGGCTGGTCCGGGAAGCCGTCGCGGCATGGGGGCGGCTGGACGTGCTGGTCAACAACGCTGGAATCAGCCAAGTCATTCCCCATGCGGACCTGGCCGCGGCCACGCCGGACATCTGGCATGCATTGCATGAGGTCAACGTGGTGGCGCCGTTTCGCCTGGTGGCCGAAGCGCAGGCCGCGTTGCAAGCGGCGGCGGCGGCGCATGGCCGGCCGGCTTGCGTGATCAACGTGAGTTCGCACGCGGGTATCCGGCCCAAAGGCGCTTCCATTCCCTATGCGGCGACCAAGGCGGCGCTCAACCATGTGACGCGCTTGCTCGCGCTTTCGCTGGCGCCGCATATCCGCGTGAATGCGGTTGCGCCGGGCCTGGTGGACACGCCGATGACGTCCGATTGGACGCAGGCCCAGGCGCTGTGGCGCGACAAGGCGCCGATGCGCCGGGCGGCCAGTCCGGAGGATATCGCGCAGGCGGTCGCCATGCTGGCCGCGTCGGACTATCTGACCGGCGAGATCCTGCTGTCCGATGGTGGCTTGAATCTCACGTAGCAGCACAAGCCGCGCGGGCAGCGCAGCCGTTGGGAAGCCGGCTTGCGCGCCCGGCTGGCAGCAACGCCGGCCTTACTTCTCCGCGTACTTCTTGCTGGCTGTGTCGTAGGCGTAGACGACGGCATCGCCCGCGCCCAGTTGGCGGGTCTTGTCCGGGCCGGCGATTTCCGTGCCGCTGCGCTTGACGGTCACGCGCGGCATGTCGCTGCCGCCATGCGCGGAGAAGACCAGTTCGCCCGAGCTGGCCACGCAAGGCATGACGTCGCCTTCGGCGCAGGCCGCGCTATTGTCTTCGCCGGTATTGATGCTGCCCACATAGGTCCAGCCCGCGCCTTCGTCCGGACCCGCCGGATTGAAGACCAGCAGCGCGTAGCCGCTGAAGCTGATGCCGTTGTCGAAGCCTTCGGTGGGCACGGCCAGCAGCAGCTTGCCAGCGGGCGTGCGGTACTCCACCGGCTTGCGGCGGGTGTCGACGTCTTCCGGTTTTTCGTAGGCGCCGAACTCGCCGACCGAGTGCTTCATGCCGCGGAACTTCCAGGGACGTTCGGGCGTGGCGCCGGTCAGCGTGTACGTGGCTTCGGCCAGGTTGACCTGAGTGCCGGGCCCGACCTCGTCTTCGCCCGGCTTGCCGTAGCGTTCGCGCGTGTCCCAGGTGAAGCCGGTGTAGTAGCGCGTGCCGCCCAGTTCGAAGGCATGGCCGAACCAGAAGGTGGCGATGCTGCCGTTGGCGACTTCGTAGGAATCGGCGCCCTTGCCGTCGATCTGGTAGATGGAATACATCACCGTGGGCACATCGGGCGGTGCAATGGCGGCGGCCTGGGCGGTGGGCGGCAGCGCCGCGGCGCCGGCGGATTCAGCGGCGGTTGCGGCGGGGCTGAACAGCGCGGCCAGGGTGGACGCCAGCAGGCCGGCCATGGCGGTGCGGAGCAAACGGCCAGGGGGGCGGGTTTTCTGAATGGTTTTCATGTGTCGGACATCTTCTTGTCGGCCTCAGGCGGGAAAGCCTTGTGATCGCCTGTCTCTGTCTGTGCGGCGCCATCCTAATCGCCCGTTGCAATCCGCGTCGGACAACAATTTGCCAATTGTGTCGGACTGCAATGCATGGAGCGCCCCTGGCTAGTCTGCCACGGAATCGGCGTTTTGCTCGGGGATCGTAGGATGGGTGTGGCGCAAGAAAGACGTGGCGGACAGAACTGTCCTGCAATGCGTGAAACCCATCGCCCGTTACGGGACGGGGATGGGTTTCGCGCGGCGTTTTCCCTCAGTACGTCGCCCGCAGGTTCAGCATCACGCTGCGCGGCTCGCCGTAGTAGTTCGAACCGTAGGCGGCCCACACGCGCTGGTAATAGACCTTGTCGAACAGGTTGTTCACCGTCAGCGTGCCTTCCAGGTGCTTGTTGAAGCGGTAGCCGGCTTGCGCGGACACGGTGGTGTACGGACGCTGCTCGAACTTCACCGGGCCGTTCAGGCGGTACATGCTGCTGACGCTGCGCACGCCCGCGCCCAGCGACAGGCCTTCCAGCGTGCCGGTGGCGAAGGTGTACTTGGTCCACAGGTTGAAGGTGTGGCGCGGCGTGATGAAGGCGTACTGTTGCGACTTCTGTTCTTCCGTTCCCTTGAGGGTCTTGGTGGTGGTGTAGGCGTAGCCGGCGGTGATGTCCCAGCCTGGCGCGGGGCTGCCGCTGATTTCGGCCTCGAAGCCCTGGCTGCGCATCTTGCCTGCGGCCATGGAGAACAGCGGATTGTTCGGGTCCGTCATCGAGCGGTTCTCGTCTTCCATGCGGAACAGCGCGGCGTGGCCGTTCAGGCGCTTGTCCAGGAATTCGCCCTTCAGGCCGATCTCGAACTGCTTGCCGGTGCGCGGGTCCAGCAGCTGGCCGTTGACGTCGGTGACGGTCTGCGGCGTGAAGATGCTGGTGTAGCTGGCGTAGGCCGACAACTGCTCGTTCAGGTCCACCACCAGGCCCAGATAGGGCGTGAACTTGCCGTTGATCTTGTCGCTGGTGTTGGTGAACTGGTTGAAGTACGCGTTGCGGTTTTGCGTGCGGTTTTCCCACCAGGTGAAGCGGCCGCCAGCGATGATGGTGGCCGCGTCGGTCACGCGCAGATTGGTGCGCGCATACAGGCCGTACTGGTCGGTCTTGCTGTCGTTGCCGTTGGTGAACTGGTAGTCCGGCTTGGGGATGTTGTTGTTGGGGTGGTAGAGGTTGGTGTCGGCGTTGTCGCCGCCGCCGTAGCGGAAGTTCTTGTGGACGTTGCGGTAGTCGGCGCCCACGGTGAGCTCGTGCTGGCGGCCGAAGGCTTCGAAGGGCGTGGCAACGAAGGCGTCCAGGCCATAGGTCTTCCAGTTGCTGCGGTACTTCCAGCTGACGAGGCAGGTGTCGCCGGTGATCGGGTCCACTGCGCAGTCAGACCAGCCGAACTCGCGGCTGGGCTCGTCCTGTTCGCGGTAGATGCCGCTGACCTTGATGCGTCCGCCATTGGCCAGGCGGTGGTCCACGTCGGCGAAGTACTCGGTGACCTCCTCGGTGATGTGATTCCAGCTGGGGTCCAGGTTGGTGGAACGGCGCACGTCCAGCAAGCGGCCGTCGGTGTAGCCGGGCAGGCCGAAGAAGGGGCGGCCCTTGTATTGCTGGTAGGTGGCGCCGGCGGTCAGGACGGTGTCGGGCGTCAGGTCGAAGCTCAGGGTGCCGTAGAACAGCGGCTTCTCGGTGTACACGCCGTCGACGAAGGATTTGCGGTCGTCATAGGACGCCACCAGGCGGCCGCGCAGGCGCCCATCGCTGTCCAAGGGACCGGTGATGTCGGCCTCGGTGTAATAGCGGTCCCAGGAGCCCGTCATGACCTGGCCGCTGAAGGCGAATTCCTTCTGCGCGCGCTTGCGCACCAGGTTCACGGTACCGCCGGGATCACCCGCGCCCTGGTACAGGCCCGAAGGTCCGCGCAGCACTTCGATGTGGTCGTAGATGGCCAGTCCGAAGCCCGAGGACAGGTCGTTGCCGGTGCTGGCCGGCGTGTTCACGCCGTCGACCTGGATCGTGTCCAGCGCATAGCCGCGTGAGTAGAAGTTGCCATGGTTGCCGCCGATGCTGCCCGCTTCCACCGTGATGCCGGTGACGGTGCGCATGGCGTCGTCCAGCGTGGTCAGGTTCTGGTCGTCCAGCAGCTGGCGCGTCACCACCGAGACCGATTGCGGGATCTCGCGCAGGCTTTGCGCGTTCTTGCCGATGGTGACGGCGGGGGCGGTGTAGGACCCCGTGCCTTCGGTGACGGTGAGGTCGCGGCCGGTGACCGTCACGGGCGCCAGGGTGGTGGCATCGCCGGTGGATGCGTCGGCCGGCCGCCGCACCACGAAGCCCGAGCCGCTCTGCACGGCCACCAGGCCGCTGCGCGCCAGCAGGCGGTTCAACGCGACCTGCGGCGTCATGGAGCCGGATACGGCGGGGGCGCTCAGGCCGGCCACGACGTCGGGGCTGAACAGCACCTGCAGCTGCGCCTGCCGGCCCAACGCCACCAGCGCGTCGGCCAGGCTGCCGGCGGGCAGGTCGAAGCTTTGCGCGACGGCGCTTTGCGCATGGGCCGCGGATGGCGCCAGCGCCTGGACCGCCAGCGCGGCGCTCATGGACAGCGCGCACAGCAGCGCGTAACGGCCGGCGCTCAGCCGACGATGAAAATGGCGTTGCGCCATGGACTTTCCCCAGTCTGGAAGTGGATCTTCAACTGGGGAAGACGCGCCAGCCGCCAAAACCCGAACCTGTCTAATTAAAAATAATTCTTAATTCTTGTCTTCAGCGGCTGCCGATCACGGCGGCGCCATCCGGCCGCCGGCTTACCGTCACCGGCAACAGGCCGGGCAGCATGTCCAGGACCGCGTCCGGCTGGCGCAGATCCAGCGTGCCGGACAGGCGCAAGCCCCGGGCGCGCTCGTCGGCGAAGCGCAGCGGCGTGTCGCGGTACAGGGCCAGGTAGCCGGCCAGCTGCTGCAAGGTGGCGTCGTGCATCACCGCCACGCCGCCCTGCCAGGCGCCGATCTCGCTGGCGGGCACCTGCTGGCGGCGCAACAGGCGCGCGTCGGCTCGCGACAGCAGCACCGTGTCGCCGGCCTGAAGCGTCTGCGCGGCGGGGGCGTTGGCGCCTTGGGCGTTCAGTCTGACTTCGCCGCTGCGCACACCGACCTGCAGCACGTCGGGCAGCAGCAGCACGTTGAACTCGGTGCCGATGTCGCGCAGTTCCGCGTCGCCCGCGGCCACGATCAGCGGCCGGCGGTCGGGGGCGGCATCGATGTAGACCTCGCCGCCCTCGACGCGGATATGGCGTTCGGCCATCGTGTAGCGCACGCTCACGCGGGTGCCGACGTTGGCGTGCAGCCGGGTGCCGTCGGAGAGGTCCAGGCTGCGGGTCTGGGTGGACGCGTTGGCTATGGTCTCGTAGCTGATGGGCACGTATTGGTAGGCGGCGGCCGTGACAAGCAGCATCGCGGCCAGCGCACCGCCCCAGCGCAGGAAGGCGGGGCGCCGCGTCGGCGCTGACCACGCGCGGGGCGGGGACTGCGGCCGGCTGCGCGACGGGTTCTGCGTGTGGCTGGCCGGCTGCGAGTGCACCCGCGCGGAGTCCGGGCGCGGCAGCGCCGCCATGTCCTCCCACACCAGCTCGAGCCGCTCGTACTCTCGCCGATGCTCGGCCGAAGCTTGCAGCCAGGACTGGAAGGCTTGTTCGGCGCCGGCGTCGGACGCGCGCTCCCGGCGGCGCATGAACCATGCGCTCGCGGCCTCTTCGACAGCGGACAAAGGTAGGGATCGGGTCATGGCGTTTCGCCGTGGACACGGCGCTTGCAGTGCGCCAGCGCCAGTTGCAGGTGCTTCTCGACCGCTCGCACACTGATGCCCATGTGGTCGGCGATGTCCTCGCAACGGAGCTCATCATACCGATAAAGCAGAAAGGCCTCGCGCTGGCGCGGCGGCATCTCGTCGATGGCGGCCTGCAGCAATCGCAGGCGCTGGCTGGCGTCGGCGCGCGCCTCGGGCTGCAGGCCGGCGGGGGCGGCCAGGCCGACTGCCGTGGGCTCGAAACCCTGATCGTCCAGGCTGGCCACCACGTGCTCGTCGCGCACATTCTCGCGGCGCCAGTGGTCGCGCAGCAGGTTGCGGGCGATTTCGTACAGATAGGCGCGCGGCTTTTCCGGCGGCGCGGCGCCGTCATGGGCCGCCAGCCATTTGGCGAAGGTCTCCTGCGCCAGGTCCTGGGCGGCCTCGGGCGAACGCTTGAGCTGGCGGTTCAGGAAACCGACCAGCTCCGCGTTCCACGCCTTGTACGCCTCGGCGATCACGCCGAAGAACCGCTCCCCCATGATGCCCCTGTCGATGTCCGGCGCCGGGTTCTGTGACCTGGGCGCGTAGGCATGGCTTGATCAAATGATAATGATTCTTATTGTATCAAGATTATCAAACGCTGCTGCCGGGGAGCGACGCGGCGAGGAATAGGCGGGGCAATTCTGAAAAGGTTGAAAGCACGACCGTGCAGGGCGCCGCCGGCAGAATGACCGCCTTGCCATGGGAAACGTACTCGATGGAGGCGGATGATATGAAGCAGCGAGATCTCTACGCGGAGCTTGCCGAGGGTTTCGACGCGCTGTTCACGGCGCGCACCGCATCAGGGCGCGTGCAAGCTCCTGAGCTTCCTCAGCTCCGGAAACCACCGCATCCACAACCCCGCCACGGCGATGGTGCCGACCCCGCCGATCACCACCGCCGGCACCGCGCCGAAGGCCGCGGCCATGACGCCGGATTCGAATTCGCCCAGCTGGTTCGAGGCGCCGATGAATAGCGTGTTCACCGCGCTCACGCGGCCCAGCATATGGTCGGGCGTATTCAGCTGCACCAGGGACGAACGCACCACCACGCTGACCGCGTCCGCCGCGCCCAGCACCACCAGCGCGCCGATGGACAACGGGATCGAGGTCGACAGGCCGAACACCGTGGTAGCCAGTCCGAACAGGATCAACGCGCCGAACAGCAGCCGGCCCACGTGCTCGCCCAGGCTCAGGCGCGCCAGCGTCAATGACATCAGTGCGGCGCCGCAGGCGGGGGCGGCGCGCAGCGCGCCCAGCGCCCAGGGACCGGCGTTGAGGATGTCCTTGGCGAAGATGGGTAGCAAGGCCGTGGCCCCGCCCAGCAGCACGGCGAACAGGTCCAGCGACAAGGTGCCCAGCAGCAGGCGGCGCTGGAAGATGAAGGTGATGCCGGCGAACAGCGTGCGCCAGGTGGTCGGTTCCTTGCGCGGCGGCGCGCGTTCGATGACCAGCGTGGCGATGGACGCGAAGGCCGACAGATACAGGGCCGCCGCCACGCAATAGATCCACCCTGCCCCCAGCCCGTAGCCGACGCCGCCCAGCGCAGGACCCGCGATCTGTGCGATCTGTCCGCCGGACGAGGCCAGCGCGGTCGCGCGCGGCAGCCATTCGCGCGGCACCACCGCCGGGATCAGCGTGGCCAGGGTCGGTGCCTCAAAGGCGCGGGCCGAACTCATGATGATGATGGTGGCGTAGATCAGCGTCTTGCCGCCCACGCCATGCAGGGCCGCGATCGCCAGCACCAGCGTGGCCAGCGCTTCCAGCGCCATGCACACCGCCACGATCTTGCGGCGGTCATAGCGGTCGGCCACATGGCCCACCACCAGGGTCAGGACCGCCATGGGCAGGAACTGCGCCAGGCCGATCAGCCCCAGGTCCAGCGCGCTGCCGCTCAGCGCATAGATCTGCCACCCCACCGCGACCGAAACGATCTGAAAGGCCAGCGACGCGCCGATGCGCGCGAACAGGTAATGCAGGAAGGCGGGGCGTTGAAGCGGACTGGGAGAGTCGGGGGCAGGCATGGAGGATGGCGCGATGGGCGCGCGACGGGCGCCGGACCCCGCATTCTAGGGACAAGTCGCTGACGGGAAACTAAGAGCGGCTCATGTGTCCCCGGCCGGGCCCGCCGTCACGCCTTGGGCCAATACGTCCCAAAGCTCCACAAATTGCCTTCCGGATCGCGGCAGGCGAACTCGCGGCTGCCGTAGGCCGTGTCGTACGGTGGGGTTTCGATGGTGGCGCCCGAGGCCTGGACCTGCGTATGCAAGGCGTCCGGATCGTCCACGGCCAGATACAGCGCGTCGGTGCGGCGTCCTTGCAGGTCGCCCACCAGCTTGCCGTGGGCGTCGTCGCGGTCCGGGCCCAGCATCAGCATGGAACTGCCATAGGCCAATTCCGCATGTTGCACGGCGCCGTCGTCGCGGTAGACGGCGTGCTCGGTGAACCCCAGCACGCCGGTCAGCCAGCGGATCATCGCATCTGCGTCGCGGCAGCGCAGGGTCGGAAACAGGCGGGGCGCCGCCGATTCGGGTGACTTGGCACTCATCATGGGTACTCCCGTGGATAAGCAGGAGCGCCCATGATGCACCCGCGGGCGGCGCGGAGGATGACGATTTTGTTACTGCGCGCCTGGCTACTCGCCGATGGCGACCAGCTCGGCTCCTTCCGCCACCTGATCGCCCACGCCGTAGAACACTTCCGAGACCTTGCCGTCGGCGGGCGCGGAAATGGTGTGCTCCATCTTCATGGCTTCCATCACCAGCAGCGGCTGGCCCTTTTCCACGGTGTCGCCGGCCTTGACCGAGATCGAGATGATCTTGCCGGGCATGGGAGCCGTGAGGCCGCCGCCGTGTTCGCCCTGGGTGTCCTGCGAATGCGCCAGGGGATCGTACAGGTCCAGCACGTGCACGCCGCCTTCGCCGAAGACGTGGGCTTTTTCGGCGTGCAGCACGACGGTGCCGGCGCTTTCATGGCCGTCCAGCGTGATGCGCAGGCCATAGGCCAGATTGGGGTTGGCGCTGGCGTGGGCGCGCCACAGGAAGGCTTGCGGGCCCGAGCCGCTGTCCAGGGTCCAGGCGCCACCCTGGCGGGCGACGGTGACGTGGCGGGTCTCGCCGTTGTCCACCCATTGCAGCTGGCGCTGGTAGCGGCCGCCCAGGCGCCAGCCGTCGCGCGCGTCCCAGGGATCAGCAGGCTGCTTGCCGCCGGCGGCGCCCGGCTGCGCCAGGCCCTGGCGCACCAGCACGGCGGCGCAGGCCAGCGCCAGCGTGGCGGGACTGGCGGCTTGGGGTTCGGGCAGCAGCGTGGCGCGCTGGCGTTCGATCAGGCCGGTGTCCAGGTCCGCGGCGGCGAAGGCGCTGTCCTGCATCAAGCGCGACAGGAAGGCCACGTTGGTCTGCACGCCCACGGCCTGCGTCTGGGCCAGGGCCTGCAGCATGCGGGCGCGGGCCTGGTCGCGGTCGGCGCCGTGCACGATCAGCTTGGCGATCATGGGGTCGTAGAACGGCGTGATGGTGTCGCCCATGCGCACGCCGCCATCGACCCGGATGTCGCCGTTGGCGAACGCCGTGTGCGCCGGCAGGCCCAGGTAGGCCAGGGTGCCGATGGACGGCAGGAAGCCCTTCTCGGGGTTCTCGGCGTAGATGCGGGCCTCGATGGCGTGGCCCTGGATGCGCAGGTCTTCCTGGCGCGCGGGAAGCGGCTGGCCGGCGGCCACGCGCAGCTGCCATTCGACCAGGTCGTGGCCCGTGATCATTTCGGTGACCGGGTGCTCGACCTGCAGGCGCGTGTTCATTTCCATGAAGTAGAACCGGCCGTCGGGTTCGGCGATGAACTCCACCGTGCCCGCGCCCACGTAGCCCACGGCGCGCGCGGCGGCCACGGCGGCTTCGCCCATGGCGCGGCGACGCTCTTCGGTCATGCCGGGCGCGGGGGCTTCCTCGATCACCTTCTGGTGGCGGCGCTGAACCGAGCAATCGCGCTCGAACAGGTAGACGCAGTTGCCATGCGTGTCGGCGAACACCTGGATTTCGATGTGGCGCGGCTTCTGCAGATAGCGTTCGATCAGCACGCGGTCGTCGCCGAAGCTGGAGGCGGCCTCGCGCTGGCAGGAGGCCAGGGCGTCGAGGAACGCGCCCGACGATTCGACCACGCGCATGCCCTTGCCGCCGCCGCCGGCGCTGGCCTTGATCAGCACGGGGTAGCCGATGGCGTCGGCCTGGGTCTTGAGGAATTGCGGGTCTTGGTTGTCGCCGTGGTAGCCAGGCACCAGCGGCACGCCGGCCTTTTCCATCAACGACTTGGCGGCGGATTTGCTGCCCATGGCGGCGATGGCGGAGGCCGGCGGGCCGACAAAGGCGATGCCGGCTTTTTCGGCGGCTTCGGCAAAGGCTTCGTTCTCGGAGAGGAAGCCGTAGCCGGGGTGGATGGCGCCCGCGCCGGTATCGCGCGCGGCTTGCAGGATGGCGTCGGCGCGCAGGTAGCTGGCGCGCGGCTCCGAGCCGCCGATGTACACGGCCTGGTCGCAGGCGGCGACGTGGCGGGCGTTGGCGTCGGCGTCGGAATACACCGCGACGGTGCGGATGCCCATGCGGCGGGCGGTGGCGGCCACGCGGCAGGCGATTTCACCGCGGTTGGCAATCAGCAAAGTGTCGAACATGGATGTCATCCAGGCTGAAATTATTCTTGGGCTGCAATGGGGGGGCCATGCCGTCCTACATGCGGAACACGCCGAACTTGGTGTCCTCGATGGGCGCGTTCAAGGCCGCCGACAAGGCCAGGCCCAGCACGCGGCGCGTGTCGGCCGGGGCGATGATGCCGTCGTCCCACAGCCGCGCGGTGGCGTAGTAGGGATGGCCTTCGCGTTCGTACTGTTCGCGGATCGGCGCCTTGAAGGCGGTTTCCTCATCGGCCGACCACTGACCGCCGCGGGCCTCGATGCCGTCGCGCTTGACCGTGGCCAAGACGCTCGCGGCCTGTTCGCCGCCCATGACCGAGATGCGGGCGTTGGGCCACATGAACAGCATGCGCGGCGAATAGGCGCGGCCGCACATGCCGTAGTTGCCAGCGCCGAACGAACCGCCGATCAGCACGGTGAACTTGGGCACGTTGGCGGTGGCCACCGCCGTCACCATCTTGGCGCCGTGGCGGGCGATGCCTTCGTTTTCGTACTTGCGGCCGACCATGAAGCCGGTGATGTTCTGCAGGAACACCAGCGGGATCTTGCGCTGCGCGCACAGTTCGATGAAGTGCGCGCCCTTCTGCGCGGACTCCGAGAACAGGATGCCGTTGTTGGCCACGATGCCGACAGGCATGCCGTGGATGTGCGCAAAGCCGGTGACCAGCGTGGGGCCGAAGCGCGCCTTGAATTCGTCGAATTCGGAGCCGTCCACGATGCGCGCGATGACCTCGCGCACGTCATAGGGCTTGCGCGTGTCGGCGGGAATGATGCCGTTGAGTTCGCTGGGGTCGTAACGCGGCTCGCGCACGGGGATGGTCGCCAGCGGCTGCGGCTTCTTGCGGTTCAGGCGCGCGACGGCGTTGCGCGCCAGTTGCAACGCATGCATGTCGTTGGCGGCCAGGTGGTCGACCACGCCGGACAGGCGCGTGTGCACGTCGCCGCCGCCCAGGTCCTCGGCGCTGACTTCTTCGCCGGTGGCGGCCTTCACCAGCGGCGGGCCGCCCAGGAAGATGGTGCCCTGGTTCTTGACGATGATGGACTCGTCGCTCATGGCGGGCACGTAGGCGCCGCCGGCGGTGCAGGAGCCCATCACCACGGCGATCTGCGAAATGCCCTGCGCGGACATCTGCGCCTGGTTGTAGAAGATGCGGCCGAAGTGTTCGCGGTCGGGGAAGACCTCGTCCTGCTGCGGCAGGTTGGCGCCGCCCGAATCCACCAGGTAGACGCAGGGCAGATGGTTCTGCGCGGCGATTTCCTGCGCGCGCAGATGCTTCTTGACCGTCATCGGGTAGTAGGTTCCGCCCTTGACCGTGGCGTCGTTGCAAACGATCACGCATTCCGTGCCGGCCACGCGGCCGATGCCGGTGATGACGCCGGCGCCGGGGGCTTCACCACCGTACATGCCGTGAGCCGCCATCGGCGACAGTTCCAGGAACGGCGTGCCCGGATCGATCAGATGCTCGACGCGGTCGCGCGGCAGCAGCTTGCCGCGCGCCACGTGCTTGGCGCGAGCGGCTTCGCTGCCGCCCAGCGCGGTATGGGCCAGTTGCTGATTCAGATCGTCCAGCTGCGCCTGCATGGCCTGCGCATTGTCGGTGTAGTCCTGCGACCGCGGATTGATGCGGGATTCGATGATGGGCATGGGGTTCCACCCGTCCTGCTTGTTGGAAATTTGAAGGCGCTCGTGGAGCGGTTTGTCTCGCTGCCCGGTGGGCCGGGCATTCTTGTCGGTTAGGGGCACCGAAGAGGGATTTCGTTGCGCCTTTCCTGCACGGCGCGCGACCGACCCGTCGCGCTAAGACGCCATGCAAGAAAGGCGCAGCGGAATCCATCGAAAGCCGGGAGGCCGAAGCCTCCCGGCGTTGCGTCAGACCATCTCGATCGCCATGGCGACGGCTTCGCCGCCGCCGATGCACAGCGTGGCCACGCCGCGCTTGCCGCCGGTCTTGCGCAGCGCGCCGACCAGGGTGGCCATCAGGCGGGCGCCGGACGCGCCGATCGGGTGGCCCAGGGCGGTGGCGCCGCCGTGGACGTTGACCTTGTCATGCGGCAGCTTGAAGTCGGCCATGGCAGCCATGGTGACCACCGCGAAGGCTTCGTTGATTTCGTAGAGGTCCACGTCCTCGGCCTTCCAGCCGGTCTTGGCGAACAGGTTCTTCAGCGCGCCCACGGGGGCGGTGGTGAACCAGTTCGGCTCTTGCGAGTGCTGGCTGTGGGCGACGATGCGGGCCAGGGGCTTGACGCCCAGCTTTTCCGCGGTGGAGGCACGCATCAGCACCATGGCGGCGGCGCCGTCGGAGATCGACGAGGAGTTGGCGGCGGTGACGGTGCCGTCCTTCTTGAAGGCGGGCTTGAGCGTGGGGATCTTTTCCGGCATGGCCTTGGTGGGGGCTTCGTCGGTGTCGATCACGGTGTCGCCCTTGCGGCCGGCCACGGTCACGGGGGCGATTTCCCACTTGAAGCTGCCGTCTTCCGACGCGGCGCGGGCGCGGCGCAGCGATTCCAGCGAGAACGCGTCCTGCTGTTCGCGGGTGAAGGAATACTTGGCGGCGCAGTCCTCGGCGAACACGCCCATGGCCTTGCCCTTGTCGTAGGCGTCTTCCAGGCCGTCCAGCGCCATGTGGTCATACACGGTGTTGTGGCCGTAGCGGTAGCCCTGGCGGCCCTTGAGCAGCAGGTAGGGCGCGTTGCTCATGCTTTCCTGGCCGCCGGCGACGACGATGTTGGCGCTGCCCGCGGCCAGCAGATCATGGCCGAACATGGCGGCCTTCAGGCCCGAACCGCAGACCTTGTGGATGGTGGTGCAAGCCACGCCCAGCGGCAGGCCGGCACCCAGCGCTGCCTGGCGCGCCGGGGCCTGGCCCTGGCCGGCCTGCAGCACGTTGCCCATGATGACTTCTTCGACTTGCTCGGGCTTGATGCCGGCGCGTTCGACGGCGGCCTTGATGGCGATCGAGCCCAGCTCGTGCGCGGCCAGGCCGGACAAGGCGCCCAGCATGCCGCCCATGGGCGTGCGGGCGACGGAAACGATGACGATGGGATCTGACATGGCTAGCTCCTGTGAGGGTCGGGACAGCTCTGGGGTTACGAGGCCGCGGGTTCGCCCGTAGGGCGTTCCGGACGCAGGCGTCTGTCCGTATCGTAAGGGAAAAATTCTTCAATCCGGCCCTGCGCCACATGGGCGCGGCAGGCCTGCCACCACTCCGGTTCCAGCAGGTCGGAATGGTGACGCATGAAGGCGCCGCGCACGCGCGGGTCGCCTAGCAGAAAGCGTCCGAATTCTTCGGGAAAGACATCATTCGGACCGATGGCATACCAGGGTTCGGACGCCAGCTCCGCCTCTTCGTTGGGAGCGGGCGGAATGCGCCGGAAATTCATTTCTGTCATGCGCTGGATTTCGTCGTAATCGTAGAAAACGACTCGGCCCAGGCGCGTGACGCCGAAGTTCTTGTAAAGCATGTCCCCGGGGAAAATATTGGCCGCCGCCAGTTGGCGGATGGCGTCCCCGTATTCGCGCACGGCCGGGTCCAGCAGCGCATCCGACGCCTGGCGCAGGTAGATGTTCAGCGGGGTCATGCGCCGTTCGATGTAGACATGGCGGATGACCACCGTGTCGCCGGTTTCCTCTATCAGGCTGGGCACCAGCCGGCGCAATTCTTCCAGCAGCGCGGGTGCAAAGCGTGCGCGCGGCAGCGCCACCTGTGAGTATTCCCAGGTGTCGGCCATGCGGCCGACGCGATCGTGCAGCTTCACCATCTGGTACTTGCGGCGCACGGTGGCATGGTCCATGCCGTCCTTGTCGATGCGGTCCTTGATGAGCTTGAACACGTAGGGATAGGACGGCAGCGTGAACACGCACATCACCATGCCCTTGATGCCGGGGGCGATGTCGAAGGCGTCGCGCGAATGGGCCAGGTGGTGCAGGAAGTCGCGGTAGAACAGCGTCTTGCCCTGCTTCTGCAGGCCGATCATGGTGTATAGCTCGGCCTTGGGCTTGCGCGGCAGCAGGCTGGACAGGAAATTCACCACCGCGGCCGGCGTTTCCATGTCCACCAGGAAATAGGCGCGAGTGAAGCTGAACAGCGTGCTCAGGTCGTCGGCGCCCAGCAGCAGCGCGTCCAGCACGACCTGGCCCGCCGGGTTGCGCATCAGCGCCACCGCAAAGGGATACACCGTGCCCTGGTTGATCAAGCGGCCGACGATGTAGGCGCCCTTGTTGCGGAAGAACAGCGAGCCCAGCGCGTGGATCTGGCAGTCGCTGGCGATGCGGCGGCCGACGTGGCGCGGCAGTATCGCGCGCAACTGCTTGACCGCGGCGCGCGCCAGCAGCCGGGTGTCGCGGGGCAGGTCTTCGAAGGGCAGCGCCAGCCCGAAGTCCGCCACCATGCGGATCAGGCTTTTTTCCAGCCCGTCGGTGGTGGGGTAATACACCCGGTACGAGGGGATGCTGCTGTCCAGGTAGTCGGTGGCGATGGCCGGGCGGACGAACAGGAAGGCGTTGTGGAAATAATCGCGGTGCAGGATGCGGCAGGACACCGAGTTGAAAAACGTCTCGGCGCATTCGGGCTGGCGGTGGTCGCCCAGCAGGCCCACGAATTCCTGTTTGATCTGCTGCCAGAACGCGGTCTGCTCGTCGCTCAGGTTGGGTGCAGCGCTACCGTTGGCGCCCACCGCGCCTTCGGGGCGGCCGCGCAGCACGCCTTCCAGTTGGGTGGCGCATTCGCGCACCCGCATGTCGTAGTACTCGATGCGCTCGCGCGACAGGCGCTGGATGCCGTGCCAGTCGCCGGATTCGAACAGCGCCTTGGCGCGCTGGGCGCTGTAGCGGAACAGCGCGTAGTGGCGGTCGAAGCCCGCCAGGATCAGCCGTGCGACGTCCAGCGGCGAGGGGCCCGGAGCGGGCGCCTGCTCGATGTGCTGGACGTCGGACATGCGGATCATGGCGGCGTCGCTCAGGCGGTTTCGTTGAACAGTTCGCGGCCGATCAGCATGCGGCGGATTTCGCTGGTGCCGGCGCCGATTTCGTACAGCTTGGCGTCGCGCCACAGGCGGCCCACCGGGTATTCGTTGATGTAGCCGTTGCCGCCCAGGATCTGCACGCCCTCGCCCGCCATCCAGGTGGCTTTCTCGGCGGTGTACAGGATCAGCGCGGCGCAGTCCTTGCGCACCTGGCGCACGTGCTCGGCGCCCAGGCGGTCCAGGTTTTTGCCGACCTGGTAGCAGAAGGCGCGGCTGGCCTGCAGCGTGGTGTACAGGTCCGCGACCTTGCCCTGGATCAGCTGGAATTCGCCGATGGCCTGGCCGAACTGCTTGCGGTCATGGATATAGGGGACGACCACGTCCATCACGGCCTGCATGATGCCCACCGGGCCGCCAGACAGCACCGCGCGTTCATAGTCCAGGCCGCTCATCAGCACCTTGACGCCGCCGTTGACCTGGCCCAGCACGTTCTCTTCCGGGATTTCGCAGTCCTGGAACACCAGTTCGCCGGTATGGCTGCCGCGCATGCCCAGCTTGTCCAGCTTTTGCGCCACGGAAAAGCCCTTGAAGCCCTTTTCCACCAGGAAGGCGGTAATGCCGCGCTGGTGCGCTTCGGGATCGGTCTTGGCGTAGACCACCAGGGTGTCGGCGTCCGGGCCGTTGGTGATCCACATCTTGGTGCCGTTCAGCACGTAGCGGTCGCCCTTCTTGTCGGCGCGCAGCTTCATGCTGACCACGTCGGAACCGGCGCCCGGCTCGCTCATGGCCAGGGCGCCCACGTGTTCGCCAGAAATCAGCTTGGGCAGGTACCTGGCTTTCTGGGCGGCGGTGCCGTTGCGGTTGATTTGGTTGACGCACAGATTGGAGTGCGCGCCGTAGGACAGGCCGATGGAGGCGCTGGCGCGGGAGATTTCCTCCATCACGACCATATGGGCCAGATAGCCCATGTTGGCGCCGCCATATTCCTCGTCGGCCGTCATGCCCAGCACGCCGAGTTCGCCGAATTTGCGCCAGAGGTCCATGGGGAACTGGTCGCTGCGGTCGACTTCTGCGGCGCGCGGCGCGATCTCGGCCAGTGCGAAATTACGCACCGCGTCGCGCAGCATGTCCAGATCTTCGCCCAGGTCGAAGTTCAGGCCGGGAAGGTTCATCGCTGTCTCCGTGATAGTAGGTACTTACTATTTTGTGGGCGCCCGTGTCCGGCGCCAGCTTGCCGCGCGTGGCTCATGATGCGCCGATCGGCCATCGCCGCGCAATGATGCACTGCAAATATTACGTTTACGTAAACGTAAATTGGAGTCGGGTTATCCCTAGGTAATTCAGCCCTGCCCAGGGAGTTGCGCTGAGTAAGATGCCAGCCGATCCTTGAATCCTGAATCATTGCGATGGAGTCTGCCGTGCTCGAACTATCCAACCTGGACGAAATTGTGGCGCTGCGGCGCGACATCCACATGCATCCGGAGCTTTGCTACGAAGAGCATCGCACGGCCAAAGTGGTGGCGGACACGCTGCGCGGCTGGGGCATCGAGACCCACACCGGCATCGCCAAGACCGGGGTGGTCGGCGTGATCAAGCGCGGCACGTCGGATCGCGCCATCATGCTGCGCGCCGACATGGACGCCCTGCCCATGCAGGAAGAGAACCAGTTCGAACACCGCTCGCGCCACGACGGCAAGATGCACGGCTGCGGCCACGACGGCCACACCGCCATGCTGCTGGCCGCCGCGCGCCATCTGCAGGCCGAAGGCGGCTTCGACGGCACCGTGTACCTGTGCTTCCAGCCGGCCGAGGAAGGCGGCGCGGGCGGCCGGGCCATGATCCAGGACGGCCTGTTCGAGCGCTTCCCCTGCGAAGCCGTGTTCGGCCTGCACAACTGGCCGGGGCTGCCCGCCGGATCCATCGGCGTCTGTTCCGGCCCGATGATGGCGGCCGCCAACGGTTTCAAGATCACCGTGCGCGGCAAGGGCGGCCATGCGGCCGCGCCGCAGGACTGCAGCGATCCGGTGCCGGCGCTGTTCGCCATCGGCCAGTCGTTGCAGACCATCCTCACGCGCAGCAAGCGTCCGCTGGACGCCGCCGTGCTGTCGATCACCCAGGTGCAGGCCGGCGGCAGCGTGATTAACGTCATCCCCAACAGCGCCTGGCTGGGTGGCTCGGTACGCGCTTACAGCACGGCGGTGGTCGACCTGATTGAACGCCGCATGAACGAGATCGCCGGCAACATCGCCGCCGCGCACGGCTGCGAGGCCGACGTGTTCTTCGAGCGCCGCTATCCGGCGCTGGTGAACACCGTGGCTGAAACCGAGTTCTGCATGGAAGTCATGCGCGAGGTCGTGGGCGAGGACAAGGCAATGGTGATCGAGCCGGCCATGGCCTCGGAAGATTTCGCCTTCCTGCTGCAGGAAAAGCCCGGCTGCTACGTGTTCCTGGGCAACGGCGACGGCGAGCACCGCATGGCCGGCCACGGCCTGGGTCCCTGCATGCTGCACAACGCCAGCTACGACTTCAATGACTCCCTGATTCCGGCTGGCGCGTCGTACTGGGTACGCCTGGCGCAACGCTATCTGGCCTGATGTGCTTCACGCCTTTCGTTTTATCTGACGCAGTGCCACGCAACATTACCAGGACGATATGAAGAAGAAGACATTGCTGATCAAGGCCGCGGGGGCGGCCTTGGCAATCATGGCCAGCGGCGCCATGGCGCAAAACTGGCCGGCCAAGCCCGTGACGCTGGTCGTGCCCTACACCGCCGGCGGCAGCGCCGATGCGATCGGACGCCGCCTGGGCGACGTCCTGCGCAAGGAAAGCAACGTAACCGTCATCGTCGAGAACAAGCCGGGCGCGGGCGCCTCCGTCGGCACCGACTTCGTGGCGCGCGCACAGCCGGACGGCACCACGCTGCTGCTGGCTTCCACCAGCCCGCTGACGATCTTCCCGCATCTGGCCAAGACCAACTATGACCCGATGAAGGACCTGACGCCCGTGGCCAGCGTGGCGGTAGCGCCCGTTGCCATCGTCGCCACCAAGGCGCTGCCGGTGAAGGACTTCGCCGGCTTGATCGACTACGCCAAGTCGCATCCCGACGGCGTGCGCTACGGCACGCCGGGCCAGGGCACCGTGGCCCACATCGGCATGTCGGCCGTCACGGCGCAGACCGGCACCAAGATGCTGCACGTGCCTTACCGCGGCAACAGCCAGGCGCTGACCGACGGCCTGGGCGGCGTGGTCGAGTTGCTGGTGGTCAATAGCGACGTGGTGCTGCCGCACGTCGCCAGCGGTGCGCTCAAGCCGCTGGCCGTGATGGCGCCCGAGCGCCTGGCCGCCTGGCCGGACGTGCCCACCATGGCGGAACTGAAGATGCCGCAGGCGCAGTACTACTCGAACTTCGGCGTGTTCGCGCCGGCCAATCTGCCGCCGGCCGTCGCGCAGCCGCTGCAGGCCGCCTTGGCCAAGGCGGTGGCCAGCGCCGAATTCCAGGACCTGTTGGCCAAGTCCTTCCTGCAACCGGGCACCGCCACGGGCGAGGCCTTCGCCAAGCAGGTGCAGGCGGAATTCGCGAACAACGCGCGAGTCATCAAGGAAGGCAACATCAAGGCCGAATAAGCTCTGCCTGGCAAAAAAGCGCGCGACCCCTGGGGGTTAGGCGCGCTTTTTTTTTGAGCCGGCCCAAGACCGCGGACGCTTCGAGAGGCTTGCCGCAGCCTACGCGCTGCGCGGCCCGAACATGATCACCATCATTCCGGCCAGGCACAGCCCCACGCCCAGCCAGTCGCTCATGCTGGGCCGCACGCCGTCCACGGCCCACAGCCACAGCAGCGCCATGCCGATATAGACGCCGCCATATGCCGCGTAGACGCGGCCCGAAGCCGTGGGGTGCAGCGTCAGCAGCCAGGCGAACAGCGCCAGGCTGGCGGCCGCCGGCGCGAGCAGCCAGATGGAATGGCCTTTGCGCAGCCAAAGATAAGGCAGATAGCAGCCGACGATCTCGGCCAGCGCCGTCAGGATGAACAGCGCGAGGGTTTGCAGGGCGCCCATGCGCGTCCCCCTAGGGCTTTTGCGCGAGCAGCTCGCGGCATTGCTGTTCCTGCTGCGCGATCTCGCGCAGGGTATCCTCGATGTCGCGGCGCTGTTGTTCCAGCGTGGAGCGGTGCTGTTCCAGCACGCTCAGGTACTGGCGCAGCTGAACCGCGGTGTCGCCCGGCCCGTCGTACATGTCGATCAAGGTCAGGATCTCGGACAATTGCAGGCCCAGGCGCTTGCCGCGCAGGGCCAGCTTCAGGCGTGTGCGGTCGCGCGGCCCGAAGATGCGGTTGCGTCCTTCGCGCGCCGGGCTGACGATCCCCTGGTCTTCATAGAAGCGGATCGTGCGGGGCGTGACGTCGAACTCGCGCGAGAGTTCAGAGATGGTCCAGGTTGACGGGGACATGCGGCGTGTGGCAGTTTACGTAAACGTAAATTATGATGACTTGACCCAATCGTCAAGCGTGGAGGAGAGGCAATGAATCCGAACGAACAGAAACTGCAGTACCCCTGGGCCGATTTCCAGCCCGAAGCCGGCCGTTCGCACGTGGTGGCGGATGGGGTCAAGTGGATCAGGATGCCTCTGCCGTTCGCGCTGGATCATATCAACCTCTGGCTGCTGCGCGACAACATCGACGGCCGCGACGGCTGGACCATCGTCGACTGCGGCATCACCCGCGATGAAGTGAAGACGCTGTGGGAACGCGTGTTCGAGACCGAACTCGAAGGCCTGCCGGTGCTGCGCGTGATCGTCACCCACATGCATCCCGACCACATCGGCCTGGCGCACTGGTTGTGCGAACGCTGGAATGCGCCCCTGTGGATGACGATGACGGACTTCATGGTGGCCTCGCTGTGGTCGTCGCGCCGCGGCGAAGCCGGCGGCGGCCCGGGCGGCCAATCGGCGGTGGACCACTTCGCGCGCCATGGCCTGACTGACCTCGACGCGCAGGAGCAGATCCGCCAGCGCGCCAATTACTACCCCAACCTGGTGCCCGCCGTGCCCGCGCGCTACACCCGCATCCTGCATGGCGACGCGGTGCGCATCGGCGGGCGCGACTGGCGCGTCATCGTGGGCTATGGCCACGCGCCTGAACATGCGTCGCTGTATTCCGCCGACCTGCGCGTGCTGATCTCCGGCGACATGGTGCTGCCGCGCATTTCCACCAACGTCAGCGTGTTCGACTACGAGCCCGACGCCAATCCCCTGCCGCTGTACCTGCGCTCGCTGGACGGCTACGCCGACCTGCCCGAGGACACGCTGGTGCTGCCTTCGCATGGCCGCCCTTTCAAGGGCCTGCACGAGCGCATCGCGCAACAGCACGAACACCATCGCGACCGCTTGGCGGAAGTGCTGGAAGCCTGTGCGGTCCAGCCGCAATCGACCACCGACATCGTGCCGGTGCTGTTCAAGCGCAAGCTCGACCTGCACCAGCTGACCTTCGCCATGGGCGAAGCGCTGGCGCACCTGCATGCGCTGTATTTCGAAGGCAAGCTCAAGCGCGCGCTGGGCGCGGACGGCATCATGCGGTTTTCGGTCGCCTGAGCGCTGCATCGGGCCGATAAGCAGTAGCCCTGCAGCTATTGCGGGCAAGTCCGGCAGCCGCGCGTCGCCGAGGGGCGACGCGGCTGCCGCGTATGGCTTCATCCCAAGCGAATGTCGGACCCGCCGTCCGCTCCCGACAACATTCGTTCATGAGATTTTGTAATGCCTGCGCTTCATAGCGCGAAGTTCCGACAGATGCTGAATCCGACCATCATGTGCGGCATGCAGAACCTCTCGGGAAAATCCCATGAACTTCGATCTGACTGAGGAGCATCAGTCCTTCGCGGATGCCGTCCGCCGTTTTGCGCAAGACAAGCTCGCCGCGGGGGCGTTGGCGCGGGCGCACTCCTCTGCGTATCCATGGGATGCCGCGCGTCTGCTTGCCGAGCAGGGCTTGCTCGGTATCACCTTTTCTGAAGCCGACGGCGGCCAGGGCGGTTCGCTGATGCACGCCGTGTTGGCCATCCAGGAAGTGGCGCTGGTTTGCCCCAAAAGCGCGGATATCGTGCAGGCGGGAAATTTTGGTCCCATCCGCACCTTTGTCGAATACGCCACCCGAGAGCAAAAGGCGCGGTTCCTGCCCGACCTGCTGGCAGGCAGGAAGCTGATCGCCCTGGGCATGAGCGAACCCGACGCGGGCTCCGCCGTGACCGAACTCAAGACAAGCGCGCGCCTGGACGGCGACGAGATCGTGATCAACGGCAGCAAAGTGTTCTCCACCCACAGTCCGGAAGCAGATCTGTTTCTGATCTACGTGCGTTTCGGCGCCGGCATCGGCGGCATCGGTTCCGTGCTGGTGGAACGCGGCGCGCCGGGATTCTCGGTTGGCGAACCCTCCAGTTTCATGAGCGGCGAACAATGGTGCCAGCTCTACTTTGAAGACTGCCGCATCCCCGCGGGCAACCTGCTGCTTGGCGCGGGCGGCTTCAAAAAGCAGATTGCGGGTTTTAACGTCGAGCGGCTGGGCAATTCCTCGCGTTCGCTTGCGCTTGGGCGGCACGCCTTTAACCTGGCGCGCGAACATGCCGGGTTGCGTAAGCAATTTGGCCGCGAACTATGCGAATTCCAAGGGATTCAGTGGAAATTCGCCGATATGGCGTTGAAGCTCGAATCCGCGCAATTGATGCTGTATCGCGCCGCGCTCGAGGGCGAACATGGCTTGCCCTCGGCGCACAACACAGCATTGGCGAAACTGGCCTGCAACACGGCTGGCTGGGACGTCGCAAACGAGGCCCTGCAGGTAATGGGCGGTATGGGGTACAGCCAGGAATCGCTGGTCGAATACTGCGTGCGCCGCATACGCGGATGGATGATCGCGGGCGGATCGATAGAAATGCTCAAGAACCGGATCGCCGAGGGCGTGTTCGAACGCCAGTTCTCGCAACGCGCGCCCCTGGCCAAATGAGATAAGGCGCCTATCGAGTGCGATTCTCAACGATGAACACCAAGTCCCTCTCGATGAATACAGAGTCAGTCTCGGGGGCGGCGCTGGCCGCCGCCTTGCTCAATCCGGCCAGTATTGCCCTGATCGGCATCTCCGACGATGCCAGCAAGACCAGCGGCAGACCCCTGCAGTTCCTGCGACGTGCCGGCTATGGCGGCAGGATCTATCCCGTGAATCCCAGGCGCGGCACCGTGCAGGGTGAACGAGCCTGGCCGGATCTGGCATCCCTGCCGGAAGTGCCCGAGCATGTCTTCATACTCACGCCGACGGACGGCGTCCAGGCGGCGCTGGAGCAATGCGCCGCGGTCGGCGCCAAGGTCGCAACGATACTTGCCAGTGGCTACTCCGAGGCGGGCGCGGAAGGTGCGGAACGGGAGCAGGCCTTGCGCGCGCTCGCAAAGCGCTCCGGGGTGCGGTTGCTGGGTCCTAGCAGTCTCGGCGTGGTCAATGCGGAGACGGGCCTGCGCCTGACCGCCAACGCGGCGTTTGCCGAGCCGGACCTGCCTTCCGGCCGAACATTCGTGGCGTCGCACAGCGGCAGCATGATCGGCGCCCTGGTCTCGCGCGGAAAAGCGCGCGGCGTGGGCTTTGCCGGGCTGGTGTCGGTAGGCAGTGAAGCCGATCTCAGCATTGGTGAAATCTGCGCCGCCACGCTTGACGATCCCGCCATCGATGGCTATCTGTTGTTCCTCGAAAGCCTGCGTCATGGCGCTGAGCTACGCGCCTTTGCCATGGAGGCTGCCAAGCGCGGCAAGCCCGTGATCGCGTACAAGCTGGGCCGCTCCGACGCCGCGGCGGAAATGGCAGCTACCCATACGGGCGCATTGGCCGGCGAGGACGATATCGCCGACGCTTTCCTCAAAGATTGCGGGATCGCCAGGATAGGCATCTTCGATGCCTTGCTGGAAGGTTTGCCGCTGGCCCGGCGCTTCGCCCTGATGCATGACGCCGCCAAGCCCCGGCGTGTGGGCGTGGTGACTACAACGGGCGGTGGCGCGGCCATGGTGGTGGACCAGCTGGGCATACGCGATGTCGTGGTCGAACCGCTATCTGCCCAGACGCTGGAGCGTTTGCGGGAGCAAGGCGTTCCCGCTTCGGCCGGACGCGTGCTGGACTTGACGCTGGCCGGCACGCGCTATGAGGTGATGAAGAAAAGCCTCGACGTCATGCTGGATGCTCCCGAGTTCGATCTCGTGGTGGCCGTGGTGGGCTCCTCGGCGCGCCACCAGCCCCAGCTCGCAGTCAGGCCGATCATCGACAGCATGGGCTGCGGCAAACCCTTGGCCGCCATGCTCGTGCCGGATGCTCCCGAGGCCCTGGCGGCGCTGAGCGCGGCGGACGTGCCCTGCTTCCGCTCTCCGGAAAACTGTGCCGATGTCATTGCATCGGTCTTTGCGCGGCGCCGTCCCGCCATGACGGCAACGGTCCAGGCCCCGCCCGCGTCGGCAGGCGCTGCGCCGCGCGCGCTCAGCGAGGCGCAAGCCTATGCCGTGCTGGACAAACTGAAAGTGCCGCATGGGCCGTTCGTTACGGTGCCGCTGGCCGGGCCCGCACCTGTGCTGCCCTTTGATTTTCCCGTTGTGGCCAAGGTCTGCTCCGAGCTGATTCCTCACAAGACCGAGGTGGGCGGCGTGGTCCTGTCGATCGACAGCCCGGCATCGCTAACGCAAGCTTTGGCCAAGCTGCGCTCGAATCTTGCCCGGCATGCGCCAGACGTGGCCTGCGATCTCGCCCTCGTGCAGCCGATGTGCGCGGGGCTTGCCGAGGTTCTGTTGGGCTATCGCGTGGATCCTGATGCGGGCCCGATCGTGCTGCTGGCGGCAGGAGGCGTCTGGGCCGAAGTCATCCGCGACCGCAGTGTCCGGCTCGCGCCCGTCGGCCTGGAGGGCGCGCGCGAGATGATCGGCGAACTCAAGGTGTTGAAGACCGTGTCGGGCCTGCGCGGCAAGGCGTGCGGGGACCTCGAAGCGCTGGCGCAAGCCATCGTGCAGTTGTCACAGCTTGCCTTGCATCCTGAATTGGGAATCAGCGAGGCCGAGGTCAATCCGCTGCTTGTGATGCCAGACGGTCGTGGGGTCATTGCGGTGGACGCGCTGGTATTGCGCTCATGAACGACGCGGTGTTCGTACCAGACCTGGCGCAGGCCGCGCAAGCCGAGATCGCACGCCTGGACGCTGCGGCGCGATTGCATCATGTGGACGGACGCCACGGCAAGATTGCGTGGCGTGAGTTTGGCAGCGGTGCACCGCTAGTGCTCTTGCATGGCGGCCACGGCAGTTGGCTGCATTGGGTCCGCAACATAGAGGCCTTGTCGCAGGACCATACTCTGTTGATTCCCGATATGCCCGGATACGGCGATTCCGGCGATCCGCCGAGTCGCGCGGGCGAGCAGGAGCGGCTGATGCAGATTGTCGATGCGTTGATTGCTTCGCTGGACCAGCTACTCGGCGCTGGAGCGTCGCTGGATCTGGCGGGCTTCTCGTTTGGTGGACTAGTGGCCGCCTTGCTGGCACGCCAGCGCGGGGGAGTGCGCAGGATGTCGCTGCTGGGCAGCGCGGGGCATGGCACCGCAAGACGCCCCGGTGCGGGACTGGCGCCATGGCAAGGTTTGCCGCAGGCGGACATGCTTGCGGCATTGCGGCACAACCTGGGCGCCCACATGCTGCATGCGGACGCCTCGATCGACGCGCTGGCGCTGGCGGTGCATGAGCATTCCTGTCTGCGCACTCGATTCAAGAGCCGGCTGCTGTCGCGGACCCGTCAATTGCCAGAAGCTCTGGCCGCCTTCAGCCAGCCCGTCTTGTTGATCTGGGGCGAACACGATGTCACCGCAACCCCCATGACTCTGGCGCACCAGCTTGCCGAACTCTGCGCTGCTGGCGATTGGTGTGTCGTGCCCGGCGCGGGTCACTGGGTCCAATACGAGTGCGCGCAGACAATCAATCCCATGCTGGCGAGCTGGTTCGGCCCCGGACAACGCCGCTATCCGGTCTAACGCCGACTTGTCTGCGTCGCGCCTGTCACCCCATCGAGAATCTGCATGAAGAACAAGCTGCAGCAAGCGCCTCTGGCGATCTACAAGCATCACCTCAAGCAGGGGAAGCTTGCCTATCAATACAGTCCGCAGGCCGCACGCGCGGTCTTTTTCCCTCGGCTGATTTGTCCCTATTCCGGCTCGACGGATCTTGAGTGGCGCATCAGCGCTGGCCGAGGAACCGTGTACGCGACCACCGCGGTGTCGAACAAGGATGGATCGTCCCACAATGTCGCCCTGATCGACCTGGACGAGGGGTTTCGCATGATGTCGCGGGTCGACGGCATGGAGCCCACGGAGGTTCAGATCGGGTTGCGGGTCGAAGTCAGGTTTGTCGAAGAAGGCGATGCGGAAGAACCGCTGCCGGTGTTTGTCGCGCTACGCAAGGAGGATGCGTGATGATGGGTCGAGCCAGTGCGGCAATCGTGGGTGTGGCGGAATCGGATCTCGGTCACGTGGCGCAGGACATGACGCCCCTGGACTTGATGGCGCAAGGTATCGCGCGGGCGCTGGATGATTGCGGCCTGCAGCTCCACGACGTAGACGGCTTGTTCGGCGCGGCCACCCAGAGCCGGATGGTGACCTTGGCGCTGAAGGAGTACCTGGGCATCCAGCCGCGCTATGGGGATTCGACCTATCTTGGCGGCTCCTCTTTCATGACGCACGTGGCGCACGCGGCTGCGGCGATCGAGGCGGGGTTGTGCGAGGTGGCCGTCATCACCTATGGAAGCACGCAGCGCTCGGCCGGGCGCAGCAATGTGGGCGGACGGGAATCCAATCCCTACGAAACGCCGTATCGCCCCTTCATGCCGGCCAGCGCCTATGCCATGGCGGCGTCGCGTCACATGCATGATTACGGCACCACGCGCGAACAGCTCGCGGAAATCGCGGTCGCGGCCCGGAAATGGGCGCAGCTGAATCCAATGGCGTGGGAACAGGGCGATCTGTCGGTCAATGACGTGCTGAATGCGCGCATGGTCAGCTATCCGCTGACTATTCGCGACAGTTGCCTGGTGACTGATGGCGGGGGCGCGTTGGTGATGACGTCCGCTGCGCGCGCCCGGGATCTGCGCAAGCCGCCCGCATATGTCCTTGGTTGCGGGGAAGCCTATAGCCATCAGTCGATCTCCAATATGGCCAACCTGACCGAGACAGCGGCCAAGCTATCCGGGGCCAAGGCTTATCAGATGGCCGGGCTGGGTCCCAGCGACGTGGATGTCATCGAACTCTACGATGCCTTCACCATCACCACCCTGTTGTTCCTCGAGGATCTCGGCTTTTGCGCGAAGGGTGAAGGCGGTCCCTTCGTGGCCGATGGCAAGCTGCGTCCAGGCGGCGTTCTGCCTACCAATACCAACGGCGGCGGCCTGTCGTACTGCCACCCGGGGATGTATGGCTTGTTTTTGTTGATCGAGGCGGCTCGCCAGATCCGCGGAGAATGCGGCGCGCGTCAAGTCAGCGGCTGCGACATCGCGCTTGCACATGGCAATGGCGGCGTGCTGTCGAGCCAGAGCACGGTGATCCTGGGTTCGGCTGCCGCGCTTTGACATGACCGTATCGGCTTGCGTCCGCATTGCATGAACGACCTATGAAGCGGTGGAGGAGTGCAGATGTTGATAGAAAGCGACGAAACCGAGTCCATTCTCAAGGCCTCCGTCGAGACCTTCATGCGGCAGGAGTCCGCCATGGAGCGGTTGCGGCAGGTGAAGCCGGGACGTCCCGCGCATGATCGGCAGGTATGGGGCAAGCTGGCGCGGCAGGGCTGGCTGGCCATGCGCCTGCCCGAGCAACTGGGCGGCAGTGGCCTGCAGGCAAGGCATGCGGGAGCCATTGCCGCAGTCTTTGGCCGGTTCCTGTTGCCCGAACCGTTTGTTGCCTGCGCGCTTTTGCCTGCCATGCTGGCCGCCAGTGCGAATCGGGCCGCAGCCTGGCACGACATCCTGGCTGCGTTGACGGATGGCGAGAAGGTCATCGCCGTGGCCTGGCAGGAGGATCCCCAGTCCCTGGATGTCTGTCCTGTACGCACCAATGCGGCGAACGGGCCAGCCGGTCTGCTCATCAGCGGCGTCAAAGCCGGTGTAGTCGGAGCGGCAATGGCCGACGACTTCCTGGTGACTGCTCGCCTGGAAGGTCAACCGGTCCTGGTGGCGGTAGCGCGATCCGCGCCCGGCGTTCGTGTGGAGACGGTGACTACCAGCGATGGGGCGTCGCTGGGGACCGTGTCCCTGGAGAATGCGCCGGCGCAGGGCGCGGTGCTGTTTGAAGGCGAGGCCTTGCTCCAGGCATTGGCGAGGGCGCTGGATGAGGCATTGCTCGCCGTGGCCGCCCAGCTCGACGGAATGGCGCAGGCCGCCTTTGAAATAGCGCTCGACTACATGCGGACCAGAGAGCAGTTCGGGCAGAAAATCGGCAGTTTTCAAAGCCTGCAACATGTGGCCGTGGATCTGAAAGTGCAGCACCGGCTCGCGGCAGCCTCTTACCTGTCAGCGTTGCAGAAGCTGGAGGCTGCAGGCGATGTAGCTCGGCATCCCGCGGCGGTCTGCGCCGCCATCTCCGCAGCCAAGGCCCGGGCGTCCGATTCGGCGCTAGCCACGGCCCGGTTCGGCGTGCAGGTACACGGTGCAATCGGCTTTGCCATGGAGGCGGATATCGGCCTGTACATGAAGAGCGCGCTCAGGGCCTCGGCATGGCTGGGTAATGGCGCCCAGCACCGGCGGCGCGTCAGCCTGTTGTTGCAGGAGCAGGCCAGCGCCGCTCGAGGAGCAGACGCATGAGCAGAAACGATTTCAACACGCTTTCCGACGAGGCCTTTCGAGCAAGATTCCGCAGCTGGATTGCGCAGAACTATCCCTCAGATCTGCGCAATCCACTGAAGCGCCTGACCGGCAAGGCCGCCAGGACCTGGCTGCAAAGCCAGTTGCGGGATGGATGGCGCGCTCCGGGCCTGCCCGCCGAATATGGCGGAATGGGATTGTCGATGCGCAAACAGCTGATCTACCAGGAGGAGCTCGAGCGGTTCGGCGTGGCCCGTCCCATCGACCATGGTCTGCGACTTCTTGCGCCGGTGCTCATCCGCTATGGCACCGAGAAGCAGAAGGCTTATTACCTGCCGCGCATCCTGTCTTGCGCGGACATGTGGTGCCAGGGCTACTCGGAGCCGAACGCGGGTTCGGACCTTGCCAATCTGAAGACAGCAGCCGTTCTTGAGGGCGATCGCTATGTGGTCAACGGCCAGAAGATCTGGACTACCCTGGCCACCGACGCCAACATGATTTTCATGCTGGTGCGGACCAGCGTGCAGCCCAGGAAGCAGCAAGGCATCACTTTTCTGCTCGCCGACCTCAACACGCCGGGTATCGAGATCCGGCCGATCCGCACGCTGGCCGGAGACGAGCATTTCTGCGAAGTGTTTTTCAAGGACGTGGCGGTACCGGCGGAAAACGTCGTCGGACGCGTGGATGAAGGCTGGTCGGTCGCCAAGGCGCTGCTCGGCTTCGAACGCTTCAGCCACGGCTCGCCGGAGCTGGTCCGCTACGCATTGACCGTGCTGCGCGACACGGCGGCTGCCGTCGGCGCGTCGTCATCGACAAGCTATCTTGAGCTTCATGGGCGTCACGCGAGTGACGTGGCGGATGCATGCGCGTTGTATGAATTGAGTTGCGAGGCCGCTATTCGGGGCAATGAGCCTGATGATTCCGATCATGATTTCATGATGTTGAAATTGTTCAACGCCGAGCTTCTGCAACGCCTCACGGAGTCCATACAGGAACTTGCAGGCCACTATGGCGGAGTCATCGGAGCCGCGCCCGGAATCGGCCTCAAGGAAGACCTGGAATGGCTCTACATGATCGCGCGGCCCGTCACGATTTTCGGCGGAACTGCGCAAGTGCAACGCAATATTCTCGCGCGGCGTGCGCTCGGTCTGCCTGCTTAGATTGATGAAATCATCGCGCGAAAAAACGCGTCATTCGCGCGCGGCAGTCTCCATCAGCCAGTTGCGGAATGCCGCTACGTGGTGGCCGTCCTCGGCATGGTTGGGGCGTAGCAGGTAGTAGCCCAGCCCCCGCGAGAAAGGCTGTGCGAACGGGCGCACGAGCTGCTTGGTAAGCAGCTCCTGTGAAAGCATCGCGGTTTGGCCTACTGCGATTCCCAGGCCATCGACAGCAGCCTGGTAGGTCAGCACCGAACTGCTGAAAGTCATGCGTTCCGCGCCTTCCGCGGCCGTTGTCAGTCCCGTGCTTTCAAGCCACTCGTTCCAGTCCGTGCGCCGATAGTGGCTGACCAGCAGGCGCTGCGTCAACAGCTTGGAGGGGGACTCCCCGGCCGCCAGGTGCTGCTGCAGGAATTTTGGCGAGCACACAGGCTCGACGTTGTCCAGGAACAGCAGATCGGTCTGCATGTTGGGCCATTTGCCGTTTCCGAATTGGATGGCCACATCCACGTCGTCCCGATCGAAATTCACTTCGGGAACGGCGATGCTCAAGGAAAGTTCGATGTCGGGGCGCAGGGCCTGGAACGCCGGAAGACGCGGAATCAGCCAGCGTACCGCGAACGTCATGTAGGTGCGCACGCGCACGGTTTGACCCTCGCGCTTCCTGACCAACTCCTCCGTGGCCGTTGCGATCGTGGCGAAGGCCTGTACCACCTTGTCCGCGTAAATCTTGCCTTCGCGGGTGAGGTGCACGCCGTGCCGGCTGCGGTTGAAAAGGGGTACGCCGAGGTAGTCCTCGATCAGCGCGATCTGTCTGCTGACGGCGGACTGCGTGACATGCAGCTCTTTGGAAGCCTTCGTGAGGTTCTCATGTCGCGCTACTGCCTCGAAGGTGCGTAGCGGATTCAGAGGGGGAATTCGACGGCCCATTTTTTGAGTTCCCTGTAGGGCGTTGATATTCCCGCAAATCATAGCTCAGCGAGCGATTGGAAGTACGCATGATCTGCAAAGAGGACGCAGAATATCGCTCAGTTTCTTGATCCGCGTGCAGCCATAAAAGCGCGAGATATGAATTAAAGGTGCGCAAGGAAATCGCCGCAATCTCTCAGCGGTTCCTGTGTGGATTTCCCGCGCGTCCATGACCAACCGAACAAATTGTTGGAGCATTCAATGAAGGCTAGTGGCTTGATGGAAGGCAAGGTGGTGGTCGTGACCGGCGCGGGGGGCGGCATCGGCAAGGAAGTGGCGTTGGCAATGGCGCGCGAAGGTGCCAAGGTCGTGGTCAACGACCTCGACGTTTCCCTTTCTGGCGAAGCGGGCGGCGGTACGCCGGCCGGCGCCGTGGTGGAGGAAATTCGCGCTCAAGGCGGACAAGCCGTGGCAGACGGACACAGCGTCGCTGAATGGAACTCGGCGGCCGCCATCATCGAGAAGGCAGTTGCCACCTTTGGCCGCATCGATGCCGTGGTGAACAGCGCCGGCATTCTGAGGGACTCCATCTTTCACAAGATGAGCGCCGAAGACTTCGAGCTGGTCCTGCGTGTGCATCTGTTCGGCTCGTTCAACATGAGCCGGGCGGCAGCGGCTCATTTCCGCGAACAAGGCAGCGGCGCGCTGGTTCACATGACATCAACGGCGGGTCTGATCGGATCCATCGGGCAGGCAAACTATGCGGCCGCAAAAATGGGAATCGTCGGGCTGTCGCGCTCGATCTCGCTGGACATGGCGAGGTATGGCGTGCGTTCGAACTGCATCGCGCCCCACGCATTCAGCCGCATGATCGAAAGCGTGCCGGGACTGTCGCCCGAAGAGCAGGAACGCAATCTCGCCAAGCGCCGCGCCATGACGCGGGCGGACCAGATCGCTCCGCTTGCGGTCTACCTCTGCTCAGAGGCTGCCAAGGAGGTATCAGGCCAGATATTCGGCGCACGTGGCAACGAGATCTATCTGTATGGTCAGCCGCGGCCGGTACGAACCCTGCATCGGGCGGACGGTTGGACGCCGGAGCGCCTGGCGCAGACCCTGGCGCCGGCCTTCCGCTCGAGCTTCACGCCGCCGGAACGCACACGCGACGTTTTCGGGTGGGAAGCAATCTGACAGGAGCTTCCCATGCCGTTGAACTTCGAGACCGTCCGTGATTGGCGCTTCGAGCCACCGAATCAGCGCTACGACCAGCGCGAAACCATGCTGTACGCGCTTAGCCTGGGATTCGGAACGGATCCGCTGGACGAACAGGAACTGCCTTTCGTTTATGAACGGGACCTGCTGGCGGTGCCTACCATGGCGTCCGTGCTGTGCCACCTGGGCCCATGGGCAAGCGACCCGCGAACCGGCATGACGCGCGAGAAGATTGTGCATGGCGCGCAACGCATCGAGTTCCACGCGCCCTTGCCCAGCCATGGGGCATTAAGCGCGCAAGCGCGCGTTGTCGGCATCGAGGACAAGGGCGTCGACAAGGGCGCTCTCGTTCATGTCCAACGCACGCTGGTGGACCAAGCCACAGGCCAGGAGCTGGCGACCATTCTCCATAGCTCCTACTGCCGCGCGGACGGTGGCTTCGGCGCGTCGTATGGCAGCCCGGTTGCTCCGCACGCCGTTCCGCAGCGCACTCCCGACATGGTGGTGGACTTGGCCACTGCACCCAACGCCGCGCTGCTCTACCGCCTCAATGTCGATCGCAATCCGCTGCATGTCGATCCCGCTGTTGCGCGCAGGGCGGGATTCGATCGCCCCATCCTGCACGGCCTGTGCACCTACGGCATGGCAATGCGGGCGTTGCTGAAAGGGCCGCTGCGCTACGAAGTAGAGCGAGTGAAATCCTTCGAGGCCAGGTTTTCTTCTGTGGTCTTTCCTGGAGAAACGCTCGGCTTCGAGTTCTGGCGACACGACAACGTCGTGAGCTTTCAGGCTTTTTCCCGCGATCGGGGCAAGCGCGTACTGGAGCATGGGCGCGCCGTGCTCAATTGAACAATGGCTGGCACTCCAGGTCTTGGAGCTGTCGCATGCCGATGATTCCCAAAAACAAGGAGATGACGATGCAAAAGCAATGCGAGGGTCGGATTGTGGTTATCACTGGCGCCGGGCGCGGTCTTGGCCGCCAGTACGCGCTCGAGTTCGCGCGTCAGGGCGCCAAGGTCGTGGTGAACGATCTCGGTTCTGCCCGCGACGGTAATGGCGGCGCCACGGGACCGGCCGAGGAGGTAGTGGCCGAGATTCGCGCGTTTGGTGGTGTCGCGGTGGCGAATACGGACGATGTTGCGGACTGGGAGGGCGCGCGTCGCCTGATCGACACGGCGATACGCGAGTTTGGCGGGCTGGACGTTCTGGTCAACAACGCAGGCATCCTACGCGACAAGACCCTCGCCAACATGGAAGAACAAGACTGGGACGCCGTGATCCGCGTTCACCTACGCGGCACCTTTGCTCCGGCGCGTCATGCGGCCGCCTACTGGCGCGACGAATCCAAGGCGGGACGCCCGCGCGTCGCACGCATGATCAATACCAGCTCGTCCTCGGGCCTGTATTGCAATCCTGGCCAAAGCAACTACGGCGCGGCCAAGGCGGGCATCACGTCGATGTCGGTGATTGCGTCTCGCGAGCTCGAGCGCTACGGCGTGACGGTCAACGTCATCTATCCGACTGCGATGAGCCGGCTGACCGAAGACATCTTTGCAAAAAAGCTGGGCGCGGGCGCGGTGAAGGCGGCCGGCGAGTTCGATCCGCTCGACGCCGCCAACGTGGCGCCGTTGATTGCGTGGCTGGGCAGCACGGAATCCAGCGGCATTACGGGACGGGTGTTCGGCGTGCGCGGCGGGCGCATCACGGTGGCTGAAGGTTGGCGCGCCGGCCCGCGCATCGAAAAGGAAGGTCGCTGGCATACGGAGGAACTGGGAGCGCTGATTCCTGACCTGGTCCGTCGCGCCGCGCCCAATGCCCTCACCACTGGCGAGATTCCCGCCCCGCCTGAAGGAGTCTAAGTCATGGCGCTAGACCTCAATGCAGTGGGGCGTTCTGGCGGTACGGCGGAAGTGAGTTGGACCCACCGCGACGCCCTGCTCTATGCAATTGGCGTGGGCGCGGGCCAAGACGACGCGCTACAAGAGCTTGCATTCACCACGGAGAACTCGGCAGGCGTGTCCCAGCGCGTGCTGCCCACCTATGCCGTGGTGATAGTGCAAAACGCTGGTCTTCGGCCGGATCTGGGAACCATAGACCGTACCAAGGTGGTTCATGCCGAACAGGCCTTCGAGGTGCACAGTCCCTTGCCCGTGGAGGGACGCGTGCGCGTCACCAATCGGGTGACGGCCATCGAAGATAAAGGTTCTGGCGCGCTGGTTCGGACCGAAGCCCAGGCCGTCGATGCGCTCTCGGGTGAATTGCTCATCACCTGCGCGTCGGCCGCATTCCTACGGGGCGAAGGCGGCTTCGGCGGCGATCGTAAGCCCGGCCAGTCCGCCTCGATGCCGGAACGGGCTGCGGATGCGGTGCTCACGGCTGGCACCCGGCCCGACCAGGCGCTGCTGTATCGGCTCAGCGGAGACCGCAATCCTTTGCACAGCGATCCTACGTTCGCCGCCAAGGGAGGATTCCCGCGCCCGATCCTGCATGGCCTGTGCACCTACGGGATAACCGGCAGGTTGCTGCTCCATGCGTTCTGCGGCAGCGACCCGGACCGGATGCGTTCGATGTCGGCACGCTTCACGCGCCCCGTCATGCCCGGAGAGACGTTGTCGGTGCACGCCTGGCAGGAGGCTGGGGACGTCCGTTTCCGTACGTTTGACGGGGCCGGGGAGATCGTGATCGACCATGGCCTGATGAAGGTCCGCCAGGAGGCGCAGCAATGAACACAAAGAATTCATCGCGGCCCAAGGCAGCGCCCGTTCCCACGCCGACCACCCTGCCCTTTTGGGAAGGAACGAGGGCAGGAGAGCTGCGGCTGCAGCGTTGCGGCAGCTGCCATGCCCACCATCTTTATCCACGCACGCGCTGCCCCGCTTGCGGCGCTGACGCACTGACCTGGGTCCGCGCAAGCGGACGGGGCAGCCTGCACTCCTACGTCATCAGCCACCTGGCTGCGCCGGGTTGGGAAAACGAGGTCCCCTACGTGATCGCCGTCGTGAAGCTGGAAGAGGGGCCCGGGATGCTGTCGAATCTCGTGGGCGTGCCCGCCGACCCTCAGGCGCTGCCTCTGGATATGCCGCTCGAAGTTGTGTTCGAGACCCGCGGGGAAGAGGTCCTTCCCTTGTTCCGACCGACCAATACCAAAGGAGGCGCGTCATGACGGGCCCCGTAATCGCCATTGCCGGCGCCGCCGAGACTGAACTCGGCGCCTTGCCGCAACTTTCCGAACTGGACCTGCGGGCGGATGCTGCCCATCGAGCGCTGGCGGATGCCGGCCTGACGCTGGCCGACGTCGACGGGATCACCAGCGCGGGCGACTCGCCGATTGAAGTCGCGCATTACCTGGGCGTGACGCCCAAGTGGTACGACGGCACGTCTGTGGGGGGATGTTCCTTCCTGATCCACCTGCGGCATGCGGCGGCTGCCATTCGCGCCGGTTATTGCTCGACCGTGCTGGTATTGCACGGAGAATCGGGACGTTCGCGCGTAGGGAAAGCACTGAACCGGCGTCCTCCGTATTCGATGAACGGGCAGTTCGAACTGCCTTACGGTGTATCGGCGCCGCCCAATATGTTCACCTTGCCTGCGTTGCGTTTCATGCATGAAACCGGCACTACGCACGAGCAATTGGCGGAAGTTGTGGTGGCGCAAAGTCACTGGGCCAACGGTAACCCGCGCGCAAGCCGGAACAAGCTGTTGACGGTCGAAGACGTGATGGCCTCGCCAATGATCGCCTATCCTTTCCACAAGCTCGAATGCTGCGTGGTGACCGACGGCGGCGGCGCGTTGGTGGTGACCACGGCTGAGCGCGCGCGCAATTTGCGTCGCGCTGATTCCCCGGTCTATCTGCTCGGTTCGGGCGAGGCTTGCGACAGTCCCTTGGTGTCGATGATGGATGACATGACTTCGTCGAAGGGATTTCGGATTTCCAGCCGCGCGGCCTTTGCCGAGGCCGGCATCAGCCATGCTGACGTCGATCACCTGATGATTTATGACGCGTTCGCGCACTTGCCCCTGTATGGCCTGGAAGACATGGGATTCGTCGGCCGTGGTGAAGCAGGCGCCTTCATTGCGGAAGGCAATACTCGGCCTGGCGGGCGTCTGCCGCTGAACACGAACGGCGGCGGCATCCTGTACACGCACACTGGCATGTACGGCATGTTCGCGATCCAGGAGGCGGTCAGGCAATTGCGAGGCGAGGCGTTCCGTCAGTTGGACAAGGTGCGGACCAGCGTGGTCCAGGGCGTGGGTGGCATGTTCACCGCGGCGGCTACGTTGGTGCTGTCCAACCAGTCGCCTTGAGGACCAAGATATTTGAAATCTTTATGAGTCCCGCAGGCCGTGATGCATAGCTGGCGGGACATGGTCCTGGGCCGCTTCGAGAATCGCGGCGCCCGACATCACCAGTTTAGGCAAGGCAGTTGCCAAGGAGACAGATCAGTATGGAGAATCCGCGCTATCTCGGCGATCACGCCGCTTTGACGCCGGACAAGCCGGCCGTCATCAACGGGACCACCGGCGAGGTGCTGAGTTTTCGGGAGCTCGATGAACGTTCAAATCGCTTCGCGCAGTACCTGTACGCCTTGGGCCTGCGGCGCGGAGATCACATCGCGATGCTGCTCGAGAACAACGCCCGTTGTTTCGAGATCTGCTGGGCGGCGTTGCGTTCGGGCCTGCTGATCACGCCGATCAATCGATTCCTGAGCGTTGACGAGGCTGTCTATCTGATTGCCGATTGCGAAGCGCAGGTCGTCGTCAGCTCGCTCGCCATGAGCGAATTGGCTGGGGCGCTGACCGAGCGTATGCCGGGCTGCCGTGCGCGCCTGATGATCGATGGCGTTATCGAAGGCTGGGACGGTTACGAGGCAGCTGTGGCGCCCTTCCCGGCGCAGCGGCTCGAGGAAGAGTGGCTGGGCGCCACCATGCTCTACAGCTCAGGGACGACGGGGCGGCCCAAGGGCATCCTGCGTAATTTGCTCGAACGCAAAGTCAACGATGAACCTACGCCGCAGCGTAGCAGTCAGACCAAGCGCTACGGCTACTCCTGCGAAACCGTCTACTTGTCGCCCGCGCCGCTCTACCATGCCGCTCCACTGGGGTTTGCGCTCAACGTTCAGTTCGAGGGCGGCACCGTGGTATTCATGGAAAAGTTCGACGAGAAAGAGGCGCTCGCTCTGATAGCGCGGCACCGGGTCACACACAGTCAGTGGGTGCCGACCATGTTCATCCGCATGTTGAAGCTGCCCGAAGCGGAGCGCCAGGCGTTCGATCTGTCGAGCCACCGCGTGGCAATCCATGCCGCCGCACCGTGTCCCGTCGAGGTAAAGCGTCAGATGATCGCGTGGTGGGGGCCCATTCTGAACGAGTACTACGGGGCGACAGAAGGCAACGGCACCACGTCGATTGATAGCGAGGAATGGCTGACCCATCCTGGTTCGGTGGGCCGGGCAGCAACAGGAGTCCTTCATATCTGTGACGACACTGGCAATGAGCTGCCGGTCGGAGAAACCGGCCTGGTCTACTTCGAGCGGGACGAGCTGCCTTTCCGTTACCACAACGATCCTGAAAAGACGCGCGCCGCGCAGCATCCGCGCCATCCGACCTGGACGGCTATCGGCGACATCGGGCATGTGGATGCCGACGGCTACCTGTATCTCACGGACCGCAAGGCCTTCATGATCATCTCCGGAGGCGTCAACATCTATCCACAGGCCATAGAAGACGCGTTGCAGATGCACCCCAGCGTTGGCGATGTCGCAGTGATCGGTGTGCCGAATCCGGAGATGGGCGAAGAGGTCAAGGCCATTATTGAACCGGCCGCCGGCGTAGCGCCGTCGGAAATGCTGGTCGATGAGCTGCTTGCACTATGCCGCCAAAAAGTGGCGCGCTACATGGTGCCGAGGTCGGTCGAATTCGTTGAGAAATTGCCGCGCCTGCCTACCGGGAAGCTATACAAGCAAGCCCTGCGTGAGAAGTATTGGCCAAAGCCCTCCGCCAATTAGCGGTGTCCCAGGGAAGCCGCAGTACGTGAGCGTCTGGCAGACTGGTACGTGAAGATCAGGGTCCGAAATACTCGCCCGCTTTCGCACCAGGCCGGCGCAGTCCTGGGGGCTGAGGTAATCGCCGTCGAAGGCGCCGAGGCGGCTGGGGAAAGCGGCTCTGCCGCTGTGGCCAAGCTGCTCAATCGGGGCAAACGGTCCATTGTGGCTGACCTGAAGACGTCAGAGGGGCCCGAGACGACCCGTGGCGAGCATGGCGAGGTGATTCTTGCCGTGTTGGAGGGCGCCGCAGCCCTCAACGTCTGGCGCACGCTGTCGTGACCCCCGACGGCCAACGGCCCGCTTATGCCCGCCGTTGGCCGCCAAGATTCATTCCACCGTTACTCCAGTCTCGGCCGTCAGCTTGAGGACGATAGGGAGATAGGCGTTGTACTCGGCCTGGGCCTCATGGGGCAGGTTTCCGATGGGTTCCAGGTCCATCCCAAGCAGTCGTTGCCTGACCTCTGGAGTCTTCACCGCAGCGCTGACTTCACGGCCCAGGCGCTCGATGATCTCCGGAGGCGTTTTGGCTGGAGCAAGCACCGTGGTTGGCGTGGAGACGTGGAAAGCCGTGCTGTCATAACCCTCCTCTGCCACGGTGGGGACATCCGAGAACGCGCCGATTCTTTTGCTGCCCAGGATGGCAAGGGCCCGAATCTGGCCGGAAGCGATGTGCTGCTTGAGCGAGGAAACCGAAGCGACGGCAATGTTGATCTGACCGGCAAGCAAATCCGTCACGATAGGCAATTCGCCCTTGTACGGCACGTTCAGGATGTCGATGCCATATGTCTTGTTCATATAGTGCTGAATGATCTGTGGCGAGGACCCCGGCCCCCACGACCCTATTCGCAGCGTACCAGGGTGCTTTTTTGCGTAGGCTATCAGCTCGTCGATGGTATTTACCGGCAGCGACTTGTGGACAACGATCACGGCCGAGCTCTTGGAGACATCGGAGATCTGCTGCAACTCGGTGCGAGGGTCGTAGGGCAGCTTTTTGTAAAGAACCAAGTTCGCACTGAGCGGGGTTGCGATGGTCAGCAGCAAGGTGTATCCGTCCGGAGCGGACTTGGCGGCGGTATTGGTGCCGATGATTCCGCCTGCGCCAGGCTTGTTCTCGACGAGTACAGGCTGCCCAAGGCGCTTGCCCAGACCTTCGGCAACCGCGCGCGCGACATTATCGATCTGTCCGCCAGCCTGATAGGGCACGATCATCCGCAGCGGCCTGGACGGATAATCGGTCTGGGCGTACAGGGAAAAGGGCAGAATTGCCAAGGCGGCGGCAGTCCATCCGATCCGTTTGGCCTTCATGGCCAGCATAGGCATGGCGGCCTTCCGGCGCCAGGAAGTGCGATAAAGCATGGTTTGTCTCCTCGCGCCGGTCAGAGCCGGCGCAGTATTGGTTTTTCCTGCAATACGTTGCCAAGACTGCAATGCGCAGTCTCTAGCGTCCGATGAAACGAGGCGGCCTCTTTTCGTTGAAAGCGGCGATGCCTTCCTTGAAGTCCTGCGTTTGGTGAATCTGCGGCTGGATCATGGCTTCGAGATCGAGGAATTGGTCCAGGCTGGGCGATAGCGAAAAGTGGAACATCTTCTTCGCCATCGCCAATGCGTAGGTAGGCTGAGTCGCCAGCGTTTGCGCCAGTTGGTCCGCGGCGGATTCAAGTTCGCCGTCCGGCACTACGCGCGTGATCAGATCCATCTCGGCAGCCTCTTGGGCTGAGAAGGAGCTTGCGGTGAATACGAGCTCGCGCGCGCGCGCCAGCCCGATCAGGCGTGACAGGAAGAACACCGCGCCGGAATCGGGCGCCAGGCCGCGGCGCGCGAAAATGCAGGAGAAGCTGGCCGTCTCGGACGCGATCACCAGGTCGCAGGCCAGCATCATGCTCAAACCGATGCCCACGGCTGAACCGCGCACGGCAGCGATCACGGGTTTTTCTATGGTGTAGAGATTGCGGATGAGCGCGTGCGCATTGTGTTGAAGGTTGTTGCGCGACCCCTTGACGTCGCGCACTGCCAGTTTCGCGACGTCGGCGCCAGCGCAAAAGCTGTCGCCCGCGCCGGTGAGAACGACGACCCGCACTTCGTCGTCGCGGTTGGCATTGGTGAAAGCGTCGGCCAGGTCCTGACGCATGTTGTTGGCGAGCGCATTCTTGCGCTCCGGCCGATTGAGGGTGATGCGTGCGACCGCCCCTGCTTTTTGATATTCGATCTCGGCCATGATTGCTTATCTCCCAATTTCCGATTCAGCGGCGGATGGCGCAGTTTCTTCGGTCAATACCAACAGGGCATCGACCGCGACGGCACCCTGGCCTTGCGGGTAAAGCAGGACCGGATTCAGGTCGATCTCGTCGATGCGCCCCGGATGCGCGGCAAGCAGGTCCGAGACCGCCACCAGAACTTGCGCGAGCGCGTCCAGATCCGAGGCAGCCTCGCCTCGCACGCCTTCCAGGATCGCACTGCCCTGCAGACGCGAAATCATGTCGCGCGCAATGGTGAGATCCAACGGCGCGGCAGCGAATACGACGTCGCGCAGAACCTCGACGTAGATGCCGCCAAAGCCCAACATCACCAGGGGGCCGAAATCGGGATCGTTGACGGTACCCACCACCATTTCTCGTCCTGGGGGCATCATCTTCTGGATCTGTACGCCTTCGATACGGGCCTTGGGCGCATAGCGCCTGGCGTTGGCGATGATGCCCGCATAGGCCGCCTCTACCTCCGCGGCGCCAGTCAGGTTCAGCGCTACGCCGCCCGCCTCGGTCTTGTGCGGAATGTCGGCGGAGACGACCTTGAGCACAACCGGCCAACCGATGCGCTCCGCTTCCGCCACGGCTTGAGATGCGCTGGTGGCGAGCGCTTCGGGCGCCATGGGAACGCCATAGGCTGAAAGCAACGCCCGTGCTTGAGCGGCGTCCAGTGAGCCGCCCGCGCCGGGTAGCGTTACGCGCGGGGTCGCCACGCTGGGAATGGCCGACTCGGCGGCGCGGCGGGAGAGCCATTGGTCGCGAAACAGCCGATAGTCGTCCAGCTTCGTCATCGCATAGGCGAAGCCCTCCAGGTCCAGGTGCAAGCCGCCAAGGCGGGCCAGGGTCTCCAGGCCAGAAGGCGCCGGAACGCCCGGAGAATGGAACACGAGCGGCCGGGTGGATTTGGCCAGGAGCGGAGCCAACTGGGCCTGCATATCCGGAATGCGGCGTGAACTGACCAGCGACACAATGATCAATCCCACATCGAGGTCAGGCGCGCGTTCCAGCAGTTCGAGTATGCGCATCAGCGTCGCGCCGCCGTCCTCGACGACATGAGCTGTGACGTCGACGGGGTTCTCGCTGGAGCCGTAGTCCGGCACGATGGCTGCCAGTTCTTGCTTCAGGGCCGGGGTCAGCTCGGGAACGTCGAGCCCCGCACGTTCGCAGATGTCGGCGGCCCAACCGCCAGCGCCGCCCGAGGTGGTTATGATGCCGACGCGCTTGCCTTGGGGCTGGGCGCCAACGCTGACGGCTGCTGCGATGGCGAGCATCTGCTCGGGGTTGTCGACGCGGATGACCCCATAACGCCGGAAAGCGGCCTCATAGGCGGTGTCTGCGCCGGTGAGATGAGCGGTGTGCGAGACTGCTGCACGTTGGCCCGCCATGGACTGTCCCACTTTGGCCACCACCAGGACCACGCCGGCGTCGGCCGCGCGCGCGGCGACCGATGCAAAGCGCTCCGGATCGCGGAAACCTTCCAGGAACAGCAGAATCGCTTTGGACGTCCCCTGTGCGATCAAGTGATCAACGACCTCCAGCATTTCGACGTCGGCTTCATTCCCGGTGGAGACAAGGCGTCCGATCGGAATATGTTCGTGGCAGGCGCGACTGTAGAGTGCGAACGCCATGGCGCCCGACTGCGAAACAATGCTTACGGGGCTGCGCAAGGGCAGCGAACCATGAGGCGGCGCCGGCATGGCCTCCAGCGTCGGGCTGAACGTGGCGGTCATGCCGGATTCGATATCGATGAAGCCTTCCGCGTTGGGGCCAAGAATACGCATGCCGGTGCGCCGTGCGAAAGCGGCGACCCGATCTTGCAGCCGCTCGCCGTGGCTGGCGTTGCTGGCCCCTGCGGAGAAAATGGCGGCAGCCTTGATGCCGCGTCCGGCGCATTGTTCGAGCACCTCCATGACCTGAGGGGCCGCGACGGCGATCAAGGCGAGGTCCACGGCTTCGGGCAGGGCCAGCACGTTCGGGTAGGCCTGCAGCCCCTGAATGGTGGAGCTGCTCGGATTCACGGGATAGATCGCCCCGGCGAAGCCGCCCGTGCGCAGCAGTTTCAGCAGGCGGCCACGGATCTTGTTGGTATCTTCCGAGGCGCCGACGACGGCCACGTGCTTCGGGGAGAAGAGAGGGGAGAGGCTGTTCAAGGTGCGAATCATCCTGTTCTTGGTTGGCGTATGGGAAATGGGGCTGTCGTTGAGAGTCGCCCGTGCTGCGGGTATCCGTCGCGGGCGTGTCAGTTGCGATTCATGATCTTGGCGAGCAGCGGCGTGATGGTCCGGTGTTCCTGCTCCAGGCGTTGGCGCATCGCTTCAGGCGTGCCGCCCAGGACCTGGTAGCCCGATGCCAGCAGCTGGGCGCGATTCGCTTCCAGGGCAAAGGCCGCCGCCCGGTTCAGGCGCTGGATGACGGCGGGTGGCGTGCCGGCAGGCGCAACGATGCCCGTCCAGGTGTCGGAGACATAGTCTGGCTGCCCCAGCTCTTCGCCCATCGTGGGTACCCCGGGCAGAAGCGGCATGCGTTCGCGACTGCCGACGGCCAGTATGCGCAACTTGCCGTCGCGCATGGACGGATAGGCCGAGCCGACGTAGGAAAGCATCATGTCGATTCGTCCGCCGAGAAAGTCCGTGGTGGCCGGCCCCGCGCCCTTGTACGGCACGTGCAGGATGTCGATCCCCGCCGCGTGCTTGAGCGCTTCGCCCGCCTGATGCGGGGACGTACCGCTGCCGGGAGAGGCATAGGTCAGCTTGCCGGGGTGATTCTTCGCATAGGCGGCCAGTTCCCGCAGCGTCTTGAAGCGCGATTCCGTCCGTACCGTGATCGTCATTGGCGCCAGGATGACGAGACTGACCGGCGCCCAGCTGGTTACGGGGTCATAAGGAAGCTTTGCGTAGATTGCGGGGTTGACGACATGCACGCCGGCGGTACTGGCGAGGATGGTGTAGCCATCCGGCGCGGCCTTGGCTACCGCTTCGGCGCCGATGATGCCGCCTGCGCCGGCGCGATTCTCGATCACGATGCTCTGGCCGAGCTCCTCGGACATGCTTTTTGCCAGTATGCGAGCGACCGTATCGGTGGCGCCTCCTGGCGGAAATGGCACGACCATCCGGATGGCGTGATCGGGGTAATTGGCGCCGTTTGCAGTACCTGTGGCGAACCATGCCACGACCGCAAGAGATGCCGTGGCCAAGGTGGAAATTACGCGCCGCAAGTGGCGGCTATCGATGTTCATGCCTATGTTCCCCTGGTTGATTGGGAAATGTTGGACTGTCGATTCAGGCCTGAAAACTTCGCATTGCGCATGGAAAAGTTGAGGAAAACGCATGGCTGTGAACGCTGCGGCGCGTTTGCGGCGATTTCTGCCGCACGGTCCGGAGCATCAAGCTCGTACTTCGGCAGAGTCGGGCGATCCTGCGGGATGCCTGCGATCCGGAAGCTATGTATTTATGGAATGTCTTCCGGAGCAACGTGAAGTGTTGCGCGAGGACATCCAGGTTCATCATGAGCTTCGTAAAAAATTCGATGGTCCGCGCGGGTCAATCCAGATTGCCCGATGCGCCGTCACGGGCGGCACGGCAGATCGCGCAGGACGAGTTCCAAGGAGCAGGAGACATAGATGCAGATCGTGGCAGCGGTCACGCGGGCGCCCAACGCCCCGTTCACGCTTGAGCAGATCGAACTGGATGCCCCGCGTGCGGATGAGATTTTGATCCGCATAGTCGGCGCCGGGATTTGTCATACCGACCTGGTTGCGCAAGCGGGTTCGTTCCCCATGGCGATGCCCGCCGTCTTCGGACATGAAGGCGCCGGTATCGTTGAAGCGGTTGGGACCGAGGTGCGCAAGGTCCAGCCCGGAGACCGCGTCGCGATCACATTCCTGTCCTGTGGGCGGTGTCCAACTTGCGAGCGGCATGAGCCAGCCTATTGCCACGCCAGGCGTACCCTGAACTATCGGGGCGCGCGCGCTGACGGCTCCGCAACCCTGTGCGATGGCAATGGGGCGATCTCGGGGAGCTTCTTCGGCCAGTCGTCATTTGCGACTCACGCCATTGCCCTGGAGCGCAATGTCGTCAAAGTCCCGCAAGAGATGCCTTTGCATATCGCCGGTGTGCTGGGGTGCGGAGTACAAACCGGCGCCGGCGCCGTCATGCGTTCGATGGCATGCCGGCCCGGCTCGACGCTGCTTGTTCTCGGCGGCGGGGCGGTCGGGCTCAGCGCAGTCATGGGCGCGGTAGTCCAGAGCTGTCAGACCATTATCGTCGTCGAACCCAATGCGCTACGGCGGGACCTCGCGCTTACGCTGGGTGCGACCCACACGATTGATCCCGCAGGGGCGCCCGATCTGGGGATGGCGGTCAGATCGATCTCCCCGCACGGGGCCGACTACGTGCTCGATACCAGCGGCGTTCCGGTCGTCGTCGGCGCGGTGCCGGCGTGTCTGGCGCCGCGCGGCACATTCGGCTTCGTCGGCGTACCGCCCGCGGCGGCGCGAGAGCTGGGGCTGCCCGGAACTCTCTTGACGGCGATGGGGAACGGATACACGTACCGGGGCATCATCGAAGGCGACAGCGACCCGGATCAGTTCATTCCAGAATTGATGGAGCTCCATCTTCAAGGTCGATTCCCCTTCGACAAGCTGATCAAGACCTACCCGTTGGCCGAGATCAACCGTGCGATTGCCGAGCAGCAACAAGGCCTTTGCACCAAGCCCGTACTGCTGCCCTGAATGCGGGCGCCGCACTTCTCTATTCCCAGGAACCGGAAACCATGAGTCTTCCCGACGCAATCTTGCCGCAGCATATAGCGGATGCAATCATCGATCCCAAGGTCCATGCCGACCTGGAGCGGCTGCATGCCGCCTACGCCTGGGCGCGTGCGAACAACCCGTTGGGCCGGGCGCAGGTAGAAGGCTATGATCCCTTTTGGGTCGTGACCAAGCATGCCGACGTCTCGCTGATCGGGCGCGATAGCCAGACCTTCCACAATGCGGATCTTCCCGTCGTCTGCTTGCCGCGGGCGACCATCGAGCACATGATCGCCACGACGGGCAATCGCGATCTCACCAAATCACTGATCCGGCTCGATGATCCCGAGCACAAAAAGCTGCGTGCGCTGACTCAGGCATGGTTCATGCCCAACAGCATCCTGAAGCTCGACGAGCGGATGCGGGCGCTCGCCAAAGCTACGGTCGACAAAATGGCTGTGCAGAGCGGCGAGGTCGTTGATTTCGCGCGTGACGTGGCGGTGCATTATCCCCTGCATATCATCATGGACATCCTGGGCGTGCCGTCCGAGGACGAGGCGCGCATGCTGACGTTGACGCAAGAGCTGTTTGGCGGAGATGACCCCGAACTCAGTCGCAATAAGGGCTCCTCCATGGATTTGAAGGCCAAGGCCGAGGCGAAAAAGGCGGTAATCGCCGACTTCCGGCAGTACTTTGACACCCTCACTGCCGACCGCCGGGCCAATCCGCGCAATGACGTGGCCAGCCTGCTGGCCAACGCTGAAATCGATGGGTTGCCACTGAGCGACATGCATCGCTTGGGCTACTACGTCATCATCGCCACGGCCGGCCATGATACGACTTCGTCGTCGACGGCCACCGCCATGTGGGCGCTGACCCAATCTCCCGAATTGTTGGCGCGGTTGAAGGCCGATAACACTCTCATACCGGCCTTTATCGAGGAGGCCGTGCGCTTTGCCTCTCCGGTCCGTCATTTCATGCGCTGTGCGACCGCGGACGTCGAGATCCGCGGCCGGACCATCAGAAAGGGGGACTGGGTGATGCTGTGCTACGGCTCGGCAAACCGCGACGAAGAGATATTCGAAGACCCATTCTCCTTCCGCATCGATCGCAAGCCCAACCGCCATCTAGCCTTTGGCATCGGCGCCCACGTATGCCTCGGGCAACACCTGGCCAGGATGGAAATGCGAGTGTTGTTCGAGACGATGATTCCGCGGCTCCAATCGGTTGAGCCAGCCGGCCCGCTTGAACTGGTCGCCTCGAATTTTGTCAGCGGGCCGAAGCGGCTGCCGATCCGCTACAAGCTGCATTGAATCCAGACAAGGGCGGCATCGGCATGAGTACGACAAAGACACTTCAGGTGCGCGTCACGCGGCGCACGCAGGAAACCGAGGACATCGTCAGCCTGGAATTGCGAGATCCCGCAGGAGGCTTGCTACCCGTATTTTCGGCGGGCGCTCACATCGATGTGCACGCGGGAACGGGCCTGGTTCGTCAGTATTCCCTCTGCGGCGCGCCGCAGGAGCGCGACCGCTACATCATCGGGATACTGCTTGAGGCCTCGTCGCGCGGCGGTTCCGAATGGATCCACGATCGCTGCCTCGAGGGTGCGATGATCCAAATTGGCGAGCCCCGCAATCATTTTCCGTTGCAAGAGGCAAGGCGCAGCATCCTGATCGGCGGCGGCATCGGCATTACTCCGCTGTTGAGCATGGCGGAAGCGCTGCACGCTGCCGGAGGAAATTTCGAACTCCACTACTGCGCCCGCAGCGTTGGCAAGACTGCCTTTCGTGGACGAATCGAGCAAGCCGCGTTCTCACGGCAGGTGCAATGCCACTACGACGACGGTAGCGTGGATCAGAAACTCGATCTTGCCAGGTTGCTTTCGCAACCCGATGCGGGCACGCATGTTTACGTTTGCGGCCCTGCTGGATTCATCGATTGGGTGTGTCGAGAGGCGGCCGAGGCAGGTCTCGCTCGAGAGCAAATCCACTTCGAGTACTTCGGCGGCAAAGAAATCGACTCGGCCAACGACCAAGCCTTCGACATCAAGATCGCCAGCACCGGCCAGCTATTGCGCATCCCTGCTGACCGCAGCGCCGCAGCGGTGCTCCAGGAGGCCGGCATCGATATCTACACGTCCTGCGGCGAGGGCTCGTGCGGCACCTGCGTGACACGGATCGTGGAAGGCGTTCCGGATCACCGCGATGTATTCCTCACGGATGATGAACACGCGGCGGGCGACCAGTTCACGCCATGCTGCTCGCGCGCGAAATCGCCTTTGCTGATATTGGATATCTGAGGAACGCCATGAATATCGAAGATCCATTCAGCATGACTGTCAGTGGCGCCGCGATTCCTTCGTTCGCCACCCTGGATGTCGTAGACCCGGCAACGGAAGAGATTGTTGCCGTCGCGCCGGACGCTACGCGTGCGCAGCTCGACCAGGCCGTGGAAAGCGCGCGCAAGGCGTTTTCGAAATGGTCTGGCACGCCTATTGCCCAGCGTCAGGATTTTCTGGTCAGGATCGGGCAGACTCTGGTCGCCAACCAGGAGATTTTGGCGCAGTTGCTGACGCGGGAGCAAGGCAAGCCGCTTGAGAATGCGCGCAAGGAAGTCGCACGCTCAGCATACTGGTGCGCCGAATTCGCCAAGCTTGATCTGCCGGTGCAAACGCTAGAGGACACCCCGGACATGCTGGTGCAGGTGCGGCGCGTCCCGATCGGAGTCGTTGGCGGAATCGTGCCGTGGAATGTTCCGCTGTTGCTCGCGCTCTGGAAAATTGCGCCAGCATTGTTGGCGGGCAACACGATGGTGCTGAAGCCATCGCCCTTTACGCCGTTGGCCACGTTGAAGCTCGGTGAGTTGCTGCGTGACGTGCTGCCGCCGGGAGTGCTCAATGTAATCAGTGGCGGCGATGCGCTCGGACCGTGGATGTCTTCTCATCCTGGCATCGACAAGATCAGCTTCACGGGCTCCACGCGTACCGGCCGTAGGGTCATGGAAAGCGCGGCCATCAACCTCAAGCGGCTGACCCTTGAACTCGGCGGCAATGACGCGGCCATCGTGTTGCCGGGCTGCGATGTCGAGGAGATTGCGTCGACGCTGTTTTGGGGAGCGTTTATCAATAGCGGGCAGGTCTGCGTTGCGATCAAACGGCTCTACATCCACGAGGACATTTACGAACGCCTGGCCGGGGCGCTGGCACGCATTGCCAGCCAGACGCCGATGGGCCGTGGCATGGACGCCGCGGTGAAGCTCGGTCCCGTGCAGAACAGGCAGCAGTTCGAGCATTTGAAGGGATTGCTTGCCGAGACCCGCGCCCAAGGTTGCCGAATTCTCGCGGGCGGCGAGATCCCGGCGGGCAAAGGGTATTTTTTTCCGGTGACGCTGGTCGACAACCCTCCGGACACCGCCCGCGTGGTCCAAGAGGAGCCGTTCGGTCCGATCTTGCCGTTGCTCAAATTCAAGGACGTGGATGAGGCCGTGGCGCGCGCCAATGATTGCGAATTTGGGTTAGGCGGCTCCGTGTGGGGACCTGACGAGGAGCAGGCTCTGGCTATCGCCTGCCGGCTCAACGCCGGCACGGTATCGGTTAACGGCACGCTGGCGCTCTCTCCTTCCAGGCCAATGGCAGGGCATAAGCAGTCGGGCCTGGGTGTGGAGAACGGCATCGAGGGGTTGTTGGAGTACACGTTGGCGCAGACGATATCCATGAAACGTCGGCGCGCCTGAAACGGGAATGCAATGATGCGCATGCGGATGCTCTTCATGCCGGTTCTGGCGCTGTTGGCAACCTGGAGCGCAAGCTCTGCCCTCGCCCAGCCGTATCCTGTCCGTCCCGTTCGGATCGTCGTACCGTTCGCCGCCGGAGGCGCGGCGGATATCGTCGGCCGGTTGCTGGCCGAGGAAATGCGGAAGGACCTGGGGGTGGCGGTGATGGTGGAAAACCGCGGTGGTGCAAATGGCCTGATTGGAACCGAAGCCGTGGCGACGGCCGCGCCAGACGGCTACACGCTGCTGTTTGGAACGAACACCACGAATGCCGCCGCGCCGGCACTGTTCAAGCAGCTTCCATTCGATCCCGCCAAGGCCTTCCGCGCCGTCGCGCTGGTCGCCAGAACGCCCTTCGTGCTGGTCGTGCGCGGCGACGGCAGCATGAATACGCTTGGCGAACTGGTCGCCTTTATGAAACAGAACCCAGCGGCCGCAAACTACGCCTATAGCAATAGCACGGCTCAGGTGGCTGGGGCGTTCTTTGCCAAGCAGGCGAACGTGCCTATGACTGCGGTCCCGTACAAGGGCGAGGCCGCTGCGATTACAGACGTCGTCGTCGGCGAAGTGGCCTTTGCCTTTGCTAGTGTCGCGGCCGCGCGCCCGTTTCTGGATTCCAAGCGTGTGCGGGCGCTTGCGGTCACATCACGCGCCCGGTCGGCGTTGCTGCCCGATATCCCGTCCATCGTCGAGGCGGGATTTCCGGACTCGGAGACTGTTGCCTGGGCGGCGTTCTTCGCGCCCGCCGGTACTCCCGACGAGATTGTTCAGCGGCAAAGCGCCTCGCTTGAGAGGGCGTTGGCCCAGCCCGCCATGAAAAGGCAGCTTGCACGTCATGGCAGCGAAGTCGATTACCTGCCTCTCCAGAAGACTGAGGAATTCGTCAGGGATCAGTTCGAGGTCTGGGGGGCAAAGATTCGGGCGGCCGGTATCGAACCGCAGTAGGCCGCCGGCAACAAGCGTCGGCGCGCATAGAACGGGAATGCGACGATGCACATACGGAATCTCTTCATGCGGCATCGTCGGTTTTCGGCTGCCTGAGCGCCGTCTCAGTCCAGCGTTACGCCCGTGTCGGCGTTCAGCTTGAGGATGATCGGAAGATAGGTCTGGTACTCGGCCAGGGCTTCGTCGGGCAGGTTCCCGATCGGTTCCAGGTCCATCGCGAGCAGCCTGTCGCGGACCTCGGGGCTCTGCACCGTAGCGCTGACCTCGCGACCCAGCCGCTCGACGACGTGTGCGGGCGTTTGGGCCGGGGCCAGCAGCGTCGTCGGTGCAATGGCCCGGTAAGCGTCATCGTTGTAGCCCGACTCGGCCATGCTTGGGACGTCCGGCAGGCTGCTGATCCGCTTGCTGCCGAGCACGGCGAGGGCCCGTATCTTGCCGGTGGCAAGGGGCTGCTTGAGCGTGAACACGGAGGCCAGGGCAACGTCGATCTGGCCGCCAAGCAACGCCGTCATGATCGGCAGTTCGCCCTTGTAGGGTACGTTCAGGATGTCGATGCCGTAGGTCTTGTTCATGTAGTGCTGAATGAGGTGCGGCGTGGAGCCTGGTCCCCACGATCCCATTCGGAGCGCGCCTGGTTCCCTTCTTGCATACGCGATCAGCTCATCGATGTTCCTGACGGGTAACGCACTGTTGATCACGATCACTCCCGTACCCTTGGCGACATCGGAGACCGGCCGCAACTCGGTGCGCGGATCGTAGGGCAGCTTCTTGAAGAGCACCAGGTTGGCGGTGATCGGGGAGGCCAGCGTCAACAGCAGGGTGTAGCCGTCCGGGGCTGATTTGGCGACGTAATTGGTCGCGATGATGCCGCTTGCGCCAGGCTTGTTCTCCACGAGCACGGGCTGGCCGAGCCGCTTGCCCAGGCCTTCGGCAACCGAGCGTGCGATGGTATCGACCTGCCCGCCGACCTGGTAAGGCACGATCAGATGCAAGGGCCTGGTTGGATAGTCGGTCTGGGCGCGCGCGGACAAGGGCAGGATAGCCAGCGCGGCGGCAAGCAATCCGACCCGTGTGGCAACCGCCGCCAGCGCTTGGGCAGCGGGTTTCCAGTACAAATGTTTGTTTTGCTTCATGGCCACTCTCCTTGCGCCGCAAGAGGTGGCTATCGGCGTCCATGCCTAGGCCTGTGTTGGGGCGGTGCGGCAATCTTGGACTGTGGGCGCCGGTCCGCAAACTGCAAATTCCGCATGTACATATGGGAAATACACAGGGCGCGCGCAGCGCAGGTGGGTCGGGAAGGGTTTTCGCCGCCTCTTCAACGCGAGGCGGTCGCCAGCCGCACGGCCAACCCGACAAACACCAGCGCGGCGATCCGGTTCAACCAGCGCTTGGCCGTCACCGAACGCTGCAGCAGTTCCCCGAACGCGCCCGAGAAGAACGCGATGGCGCCGAACACCAGCAGCGTGGACACCATGAACACCGCGCCCAGCTGCATGGTCTGCAAGCCCACGCGGCCCAGCGCCGGTGAGGTGAACTGCGGCAGGAAGGCGAAGAAGAACAGCAGGACCTTGGGATTGGTCAGGTTCATCACGATGCCGCGGCGATACAGCGCACCGGGCTTCATGGGTTCGGGGCGCTTGCCGTCCTCGGGTTCGACCGGCGCGCGCAGGATCTGCCATGCCAGATAGGCCAGGTAGGCGGCGCCCGCAAGCTTCAGCACGGTGAAGGCCATGGGCGAGGCCGCGAACACGGCCGCCAGCCCAACGGCCACGGCGGCCGTATGCCCCAGCAGCCCCGTGCACAGCCCCAGCACCACGAACATGCCGGCCTTGCGTCCCCAGATGGCGGATTGCATCAGCACGAACAGGTTGTCCGGCCCTGGAGTCAGGGCCAGCAGGACGGCAATGCCGAAGAATGCGATCAGGGTGTCGATGGGCAGCATGGGGGTCGCCTGGAACGGTTCGACCGGCTTCGGAAGGCCGGAAGTGGCATCATAAAGGGAAAGACGTGCCCATCATGCATGCCGCATGCGTCCCTGGCGGGGCGTGTGCGACCCGATCAGGAGAGACAACCGCCATGCCACCATCCGCCATGCCGCATTCCCCGCAGCCCTTGCAGGCCGCCGACGCACGCCCCGATGCCGCGCTCGAGGCGTGGCTGCATGCGCGCCACAGCTGCCGCGCCTTCCTGCCCGAACCGGTCGGGCGCGGCACCATCGAGCGCATCCTGGATCTGGCGCAGCGCGCCGCGTCCTGGTGCAACTGCCAGCCCTGGCAGGTGACGATCACCGAAGGCGCGGGTACGGAACGCCTGCGCGACGCGCTGCAACGCCGCGCGGAGCAGTCTGGCTTTACGCCGGATTTTCCGTTTCCGCGCGAGTATCAGGGCGAGTACCTGGCTCGTCGGCGCGAATCAGGCTTCCAGCTGTATGGCGCGGTCGGCGTGGCGCGCGGCGACCGCGAGGCATACCGCCGCCAGGAAATGCGCAATTTCCAGCTGTTCGACGCGCCGCACGTGGCCATCATCACCACCGACGAGGCGCTGGGCGAATACGGCGCGATGGATTGCGGCGGCTATGTGGCCAATTTCCTGCTGGCGGCCCAGGCCAATGGCGTGGCGACCGTCGCCCAGGCATCCCTGGCCATGTACCCGGAAGTGCTGCGCGAGGAACTCGGCATCGCCGCGGACCGCCGCGTGGTCTGCGGCATTTCCTTCGGTTATGCCGACACGGCGCACCCCGCCAACAGCTATCGCACCAGCCGCGCCCCGCAATCCGAAACCGTTACCTGGATCGGCGAATAGGGACAGGCTGCGCCTGGCCTGATATGGTTCATCCTGATCGCTTTTATTCCGCCCCTGTCCATACGCAAGCAGTCCACTGAAGATGCCCACCAAACACATCGATACGCTTCTGCAGCACGCAGGCACCGCCCCGTTCAACCCTGAAACCGGCACGGCGCCGGTGCCCCTGCCGCCGATGCGGGCCAGCACGGTGCGCTTCGAGAACCTCGCCGCGCTTGAAAAGGCCCAGCGCGACAAGGCGGCAGGCGGCCGCGCCTCCACCTACGGGCGCATGGGCATGGACACGCATGCGGCGCTGGAAGAAGTCTTCACCCAGCTCGAAGGCGGTACGCATTGCTACCTGGCGTCCTCGGGCCTGTCGGCGATGACCATGGTCATGATGGCCCTGTGCTCGGCCGGCGACCACGCGCTGATCTCGGACTGCGTCTATGGTCCGATGCGCGAACTCGACGACGCGGTGCTCAAGCGCATGAACATCGAGATCACCTACTTCGCGGCTGGCGAGGATCTCGAAGCGCTGGTGCGTCCCAACACCAAGCTGCTGTACGTGGAGTCGCCGGGATCGCTGTTGTTCGAGATGCTGGACATGGGCGCCATGGCCGCTTTCGCGCAGAGCCACGGGCTGGTGCTGGCCACCGACAACACCTGGGGTTCGGGCTACATCTACCGTCCGCTGACGCTGGGCGCGCAGGTGTCTGTCATCGCCGGCACCAAGTACGTGGGCGGGCATTCGGACCTGATGCTGGGCGCCGTCGTCACCAATGACGAACAGATAGCCCGCAAGCTCAACCGCACGCAGTACGCCATGGGCTATTCGATCAGCGCTGACGACGCCTGGCTGGCCTTGCGCGGGGTGCGCACCATGCCCATCCGCATGGCCCAGCATGCGCGCCATGCCTTGCAGGTGTGCGAGTTCTTCAAGAGCCGTCCCGAGACCGTGCGCCTGTTCCACCCGGCCTGGCCGCAGGATCCCGGCCACGCCCTGTGGCAGCGCGATTGCACCGGCTCCAATGGCATGCTGTCCGTCGAGCTTCGCCTGTCGCCGGCGGCGGCGCGCGTGTTCGTGGATTCACTGACGCTTTTCGGCATCGGTTTTTCCTGGGGCGGCTACGAAAGCCTGGTGCAGCTGGTGTCGGGCAAGGACCTGGCCAAGCACCGCTACTGGGGCGAAGGCGACAACGCCCTGGTGCGGCTGCATATCGGCCTGGAATCGCCGGACGACATCATTGCCGACCTGACCCAGGCGCTGGAAAAAGCCGCGGCCGTCCAGGGCTGAACGACGCAAGGCGCGGCGGCCTCAGGCGGCCGCGCTACGTATCCACGCGCCGATGCGCGCGGCGATGTCGTCGCTGTTGTCGTCCATCATGGGCATGTGCGAATTGCCGGCAATGCCCATGTCGGCCAGGCGCCAGGTTTGTACGCGGGCGCCTTGGCGCGCCAGCTCATCGGCATAGGCCTGGCCGGTGGCGCACAGCTTTTCCCAAAGCGGCGTCGCGTCCAGGTAGTCGCCATAGACGAACAGAAAGGGCTTGTCCGCCACGGCTTGGGCCGTTACCTCGGACGAGTAGCCCGAGGGTTCGATGCCGATGACGCCGCGCACCAGGTCCGGCCGCGCATGCAGCGCGCGGTAGGCGACTTCGCCGCCGTGGCTGTGCGCCATCACCAGGCAAGGTCCGACGCGGTCGAGCACCGCGCAGAATCCCCGTAGGGCCGCATCGTTATTGCCCAGCCAGCGCGGTACCGCGTGGCGGATGAATTCGTCGAACGCGGCGACCGGAAAGCGCTGCCCTTCGAACGCGCTTCGCGCCGCGTAGTCTTCGGCGCGGCCGAAGCGGAACAGCGTCCAGCTTTCCTCGGCATTGCGGATGATGGGCGGCTCGGGCCAAACCTGTGTGAACGGGGCCCAGCCTGCGCGGCCACGCTCGACGTTGTCCACGACGTACACCGCATGTCCCTGCCGAAGAAAGTGCTGCATCCAGCCGGGCCTGCCGTCGGGCGTCTGCTCCCACATCGCGCCCGTCATGCCGCCGCCATGCAGCAGCACGATGGGCAGCGGATGCGCCAGGCGCGCCGGGATGAAGTACTGCACGTAGGCCTGCTCGAAGTGATACAGGCCGTTGGGGTCATACGCCAGCGATGCGCTCTGCGTGAAGGCGATCTCGCGCTGCGGCAGACCGTCGATACGCACCTGCCGCCCGCCCGCGTAGAAGCTGCCGAAGTCGGCCAGGGCCACTGCCTCGGGCGGCGCTTGCGTCATGGCTTGACCAGAGGACATTGGCTTTCCGACAAGGGCCAGGCCAGCGCCGCGCCAGGAATGTTGCGCACGATGTTGTAGTAGTCCCAGGGCGCCTTGGACTGCGCCGGCGTCTTGACCTGTGCCAGCATCATGTCGCGCACCACCAGGCCGTCTTCGCGGATGCGTGCGTTCAGGCTGAACGGGTCGTCGATGGGCAGCGATTTCATCTTTGCCATGACGGCATCGGCGTCCACCGTGCCTGCCGCCTTCACGGCTTGCAGGTAATGGCGCACCGAGCCGTAGACGCCGGCCTGCAGGAAGGTGGGCGGACGCCCCACGCGGGCCTCGAACTTCTTGGCGAAGGCGCGCGTGCCGTCGTTCATGTCCCAGTATGACGGCACGGTCAGATAGGTTTTCTGCGCGGCTTGCAGGCCCAGGCTGTGCACGTCGGTGATCAGCAGCAGCATGGCCGCCAGCTGCTGCGCGCCGCCGATGCCGAATTCCGCGGCCTGCTTGATGGCCGAGATGGTGTCGCCGCCCGCGTTGGCGATGGCGATGATCTGCGCCTTGGAGGCCTGCGCCTGCAACAGGAAGGATGCGAAGTCCGACGCGTTCAGCGGGTGGTAGACAGTGCCGACGACCTCGCCGCCGTTGGCCTTGACCACGGCCTCGGTGTCGGCCGCCAGCTGCTTGCCAAAGGCGTAGTCGGACGCCAGGATGAACCAGCGCTTGTTGCCCTCGTTGACCACGGCGGTCGCGGTGCCGCGCGACAACGCGTAGGTGGTGTAGGTCCATTGCACGCCGTAGGGCGAGCACTGCGCCTGGGTCAGCGCGGTGGTGCCAGGGCTGGAGAACAGCACCAGCTTCTTCTTGTCGCGCGCGATGCCCTGCACCGCCAGCGCGACCGACGAGTTGGGCACGTCCACGATCACGTCCACGCCGTCGGTGTCGTACCACTTGCGCGCCATGCCGCTGCCGATGTCGGGCCGGTGCTGGTGGTCGCCCGAGACCAGCGAAATCGGCTTGCCCAGCAGGGTGCCGCCCATTTCCTCGATGGCCAGGCGGGCGGCTTCGACCGAGCCGCGGCCGGTTGCGTCGGCGGTGACGCCCGCCATGTCCGTGAGTACGCCGATCTTCACGCCGTCGGTTTCGTTGGCTTGCGCCAGGCCGGCGGCCAGCGCCAGGCACAGGCCCAGCATCGCGCGTTTGCGCGGGAATCGCTGCTTCATTTGTCTTCCACCCATTGTGTGCCGCTGTTGCGGCGATTTGTTGTGCGGAAAGTGTAGCGCGGGCTCGGGCGGGAACCGCAAAGAAAAACGCCCCGGCCGGCAGGCTCGGGGCGTTCGGGATTCCGGCTGGAAAGTATCAGTTGCGCGCCAGCGGGATCAAGCGGGTCACTTCCTTCAGCGCGCCTTCGTAGCTGTTGCCCGCCATGACCGGCGAGGTCATGAACTTGCCGCCGACGGCGAACGAGGGGGTGCCGTCGATGCGGTAGGCGTCGGCCAGCTGGGTGGCGCGCTGCACCTGCGTCTGCACGCTGAACGAATCGAAGACCGAGTCGAACTTCTCGCGGTCCACGCCCTGCGTGGCGATCCATTCGCCCATCGCCTTCTTGTCGAACAGGCGCTTGTGCTCGCCGTGGATGGCGGCAAAGACCTTGGGGTGCAGATCCGGGCGGTCCAGGGCGAGCAGCGTGTAATAGAGCTGCTGCAACGGCTTCATGCCGGCGTTGAACGCGATCGGAACCTGCTTGAGCACCACGTCCGGCGGTGCGGTCTTGGCCCAGTCTTCAACCATGGGCTCCATGGCGGCGCAGTGCGGGCAGGTGTAGGCGAAGAATTCCAGGACCTCGATCTTGCCCGGGGTGTCCGACGGCAGCGGCGGATTGATGGCGATGGACTGCTGCGTACCTTGCGCGTGGCTTGCCGGGCTGAAGAATGCCGTGGCGGTCAGCGCGGCCGCGGCCAGGATGCGGATTATCTTGGGGGACAGCATGGATGAGAGGTTCCTGAGTAAAAAGTTACAGACAGGCCCGGGGCCGGATAAGTTCAATGCTTGCGTGCGCGGCGGCCCACATTACTGGCGCACCACCGCGGTTTCGATCTTGTTCTCGCCCAGACGGCCGCGCGCCCGGTTCATGTCGTCCAGGCGGGCAAAGGGCCCCACCCTGACCCGATTGATGGGCTTGCCGTTCACTTCGGCCTTTTGCACCGCCACCGGCAGGCCCAGCAGGATGATGCGGGCCTTGAGGGACTCCGCGTCGTTCTCGCCCCGGAAGGCGCCGGCCTGCAGGTAATACGTGCCGTTGGCCGCGGAGGCGGTGGCGGCCGGCTTGGGAGCCGGCGCGGGCGCAGCGGCGGGGGCGGCCTTGGAGATAGGCGTGGGCGCCTGGCTGGGGGCGGCGGACGGCGCGGCCGAAGCCGCGGCGGGCGCCTTGGACGTAGGCAGGGTGGCGATCAGCGCGCCCAGGTCGTCCAGCTTGGCGGGGGTGTCATCGCCCTTGGAGGCGGCGGGTCCGCTGGCCTGGCCTGTGCCGGCCCCAGGCAGCGGCGCGGGCGCCGTGGCGGTCGGGCCGGTGGAAGGGGTGCCGGCGCCGCCGTCGCGGCCGTACAGGCCGGCGTTGGGGTCCGGCGCCTGGCGCGGGTCCGGCAGCTTGCCGTTGTCGCCCTGGCGGCTGGCCCGGTCGACGAAGGGCACTGGCGCCTTGGTGACGTAGAAGGCGACGACGGCGGCCACGATCAGGCCGATGAGCAAGCCGGCCAGCGCGCCGTACAGGGTGCTGCCGCTTTCGCCGGAGGAGCGGCGGGTGGTTTTGCGCTTGGTTGCCATGAACCGATGTTACATCCGCTCGGGCGCCGATACGCCCATCAGCTCCAGCCCGTTGGCCAGCACCTGGCGCGTGGTCGAGGCCAGGCGCAGGCGGGCCAGCTTCAGGGCCGTGTCGTCGACCAGCACGCGCTCGGCGTTGTACCAGGCGTGGAAATCCGAGGCGCAGTCGCGCAGCCAGAAGGCGATGTGGTGCGGCGACAGTTCCTGCGCCGCCAGCGCCACCACGTTGGGGAATTCGGCCAGGCGCTGCATCAGCGCGAATTCGGTCGGCGCGGTCAGCAGCGCCGCGTCGGCCTGGGCCACGTCGGCGGCCGGCATGGCGGCGTTGTTGATGACCGAGCAGATGCGGGCGTGCGCGTACTGGATGTAATAAACGGGGTTCTCGTCGCTCTTGGACAGCGCCAGGTCCACGTCGAACACGAATTCCGTGTCGGCGCGGCGCTGGATCAGGAAGTAGCGCACCGCGTCGCGGCCCACCCAGTCGATCAGGTCGCGCATGGTCACGTAGCTGCCGGCGCGCTTGGAGATCTTGACCTCTTCGCCGCCGCGCATGACCTTGACCATCTTGTGCAGCACGTAGGCCGGGTACTCCTTGGGAATGCCCTCTTCCAGCGCCTGCAGGCCGGCGCGCACGCGCGCCACGGTGCCGTGGTGGTCGCTGCCCTGGATGTTTACGGCGCGATGGAAGCCCCGCTCCCATTTGGCCTTGTGGTAGGCCACGTCCGGCACGAAATAGGTGTAGCCGCCTTCGCTTTTGCGCATGACGCGGTCTTTGTCGTCACCCGTGCCCAGTTCGGTGGTGCGCAGCCACAGCGCGCCACCTTCCTCGTAGGTGTGGCCGCCGGCGATCAGCGCCTTGACGGTCGCTTCGACGCGGCCGGAGGTGTAGAGCGAGCTTTCCAGGTAGTAATTGTCGAATGCCAGGCCGAAGGCCTGCAGGTCCAGGTCCTGTTCGCGGCGCAGATAGGCCACGGCGAAGACGCGGATGTCGTCCAGGTTGTCGACGTTGCCCGTGGCGGTGACGTCCACGCCATCGGAGTGGACGGTCGCGCCGGCCTGGAAGTCGCGCGCGATGTCGGCGATGTAGTCGCCCTTGTAGCCGTCGGCGGGCCACTCGGGGGAATCGGTCGTCAGGCCGCGGGCGCGGGCCTGCACGCTGATGGCCAGGTTCTGGATCTGGTTGCCGGCGTCGTTGTAATAGAACTCGCGGGTGACGTCCCAGCCGATGGCGTCATACAGGCGGCAGATGGCGTCGCCCAGCGCGGCCTGGCGGGCATGGCCCACGTGCAGCGGGCCGGTGGGGTTGGCCGACACGAATTCGACCAGGATCTTCTCGCCGTTGCGCGGCGCGCGGCCGAAGGCGGCGCCCTGCTCGGCCACGGCGGCGATGACGGCCTGGCGTGCGGCGGCGGTGATGCGCAGGTTGATGAAGCCGGGGCCGGCGATTTCAGCGGACTCGATCAGGCCGGCGGCGCCGGGTTGCGCCATCAGGGCGTCGACGATGGCCTGGGCCAGTTCGCGCGGGTTGCGGCGGGTCGGCTTGGCCAGCTGCATGGCCACGTTGGTGGCGACGTCGCCGTGGGCGGCGACCTTGGGGCGCTCCAGCAGCACATTTGCCACGGCGTCGGGCAGGCTTTGCGCGACGGCGGCCTGGATCAGGGAGATAAGCTGTTTTTGTTGCTCGAGGAGCATGGGCGTCTGGAGAAGTTCTGAGTTAGTGACGGACGCGCCCGCACAGGCCGGACCTGTCGGGCGGAGCGGACAGGGGCGGCGTAGCCGGGCGGACCGCGCGCGCCGGATTCATGGCCGCGTCAGGTCCCGCTGTCACGGGAATCTCCTGAATCATAGCTTGATTTGGCCATCGGACCGGCCTGCGCCAGGGGCGCGGACGCGGCGGCGGCAGGTCCGGGGGGACGGATGGGGCCGGTCCATCGGGCCTGCTGCCCCGGGCCAGTTGGCAGCCCCCTGGTGTTGCGGTAGTGTATGTAAGTAATCAATGTGGGAGACTGGAATATGCTGATCACCTTTCATTCCAAGGTCGTGGCCGAGGTTCTGATGCTGACCGACCATGCCGGCGCGCTGCTGCTGGCGGCCGGCAAGTCCTTCAAGGACAAGATCCCGGAGCGCGGCGTTTTCACCGTCGAGCAGCTGGGGCCGGCCATCAGCGGCATCGAGCGCGCGATCGACGAATACCAGAGCGCCCATGACGGCTCCGAGGAAGAAGACGAGGACAAGGCCCCGGCCTCGCCCATGGCCCGCATGGTGGGCCTGAAGGAACGCGCCTTTCCCCTGCTGGACATGATGCGCCAGTCCTTGGCGGCAAACGCCGAAGTCACCTGGGAGGTGTCGCGCGGCTGGTAAGCCGGCGAGCCCAATGTCGCCGGGCGGACAATCTGCCCGGCGTTTTTTGCCTACCCTACTCGCCTGACGCCACCCCAAGGAACCCTGACATGCGCAGCGACATCACCATCGTTTTCGACTCCCGCCGTTCGCTTGACCTCTCGGCCAGCGTCGAGCCCTCGCCGCAGCGCCAGAGCGATGCGCGCGACTGGTTCGACAGCGCCTGGGAAACGCTGGGTTGCGAACCGCTGCGTCCCAGCGGCAAGGTCCTGCTGCTGGACAAGGTGCTGGGCGTGGCCGACGCGCTGGGCTACGACACCCTGTCCACCGACGAAAAAGAGGCTCGCGAGTTCGCGGAGCACCTGGCGCTGGCGCTGGAACGCCCGCGCATCACGGTGGATTTGCCGGGGCTGACGGTAGGTTACTGAGCGACCCGGCCTCATCTCCAAGCAAAACTGCCCCCGTAGGGGCAGTTTTCATTTGAGCCGGTCCCGCAGGCGGGACTAGCGGATGCCAGCCCGCATGAAAGATTGCACGAACTGCCGTTGGAACAGCAGGAAGGCGATCAGGAGCGGCGCCGCCGACATCAGCGTTGCGGCCGTGATGACCGACCAGTCGATGCCCTGGTCGGTGGACGAGAACACCTGCAGGCCCACCGTCAGCGGCCGCGATTCGACCGAGTTGGTGATGATCAGCGGCCACAGGAAGTTGTTCCAGTGGTGGCTGACCGATACCAACCCGTAGGCCACGTAGATCGGCTTGGCCAGCGGCACATAAACCTTCCAAAGCACCTGAAGCGCGTTGGCGCCTTCCATGCGCGCGGCTTCTTCCAGTTCCCGAGGCACCGTCTTGAAGGTCTGGCGCAGCAGGAAGATGCCGAAGGCGGATGCAAAGTAAGGCAGGCCGATGGCGAACACCGTGTCGCGGATGCCCAGCTGGCTCATGGAGCGGTAGTTTTCCACCAGCAGCACGTCCGGCATGATCATCAGCTGCAGCAGCACCAGCATGAAGACGAAATCACGGCCGCGGAACTCGAAGCGCGCGAAGGCGTAGCCGGCCAGCGTCGACAGCACCAGTTGCGCCGCCAGCACCATGGTGACCAGCAGGAAGGTATTGAGGAAATAACGCGGGAACGGCGCCGCGTGCCAGGCGCGCACGAAGTTGTCCAGCGTCAGCGGGGCGAACAGGTCGAAGCGGGTTGCGTAGGCGGGCGGATGGAACGCCGCCCACATGGCATAGGCCAGGGGCAGGATCCACAGCAGGCCGAGCGCCCAGGCGCCCAGGGTATCGAGCTTGTCTTTCATTGATAGTGCGTCCTGCGGTCCAGCCAGCGGAACTTGACCAGCGCGGTCAGCGCCAGCACCACCAGCAACACGACGGTCAGCGTGGCGGCGTAAGCCGTGTCCCAGAAACTGAAACCCACCTGGTAGATGTAGTACAGCAGCAGCGTGCTGGCGTTATCCGGTCCGCCGCGCGTCATGACCACCACGTGGTCCACCAACCGGAACGCGTTGATCAGGGCATTGATCAGCACGAAGAGGGTGGTGGGCATCAGCAGCGGCCACAGGATGCGGCGGAAGTACTGCCAGCGCGACGCGCCTTCCAGCATCGCGGCCTCGCGCAGCGACGGCGATACTGTCTGCAGGGCGGCCAGGTAGAAGATCATGAAGAAGCCGGACTCCTTCCAGACCGTCACCAGCATCAGCGCGGGCAGCGCGGTCTCGCGGTTGCCCAGCCAGTTGGGGCCTGGCGAGCCGAACAGCTGCATCACCTGGGCGATCAACCCGTATTGCGGCGTGTAGAAGAACAGCCAGATGTTGGCCACCGCGACCATGGGCAGCACCGTGGGCGTGAAGTAGGCCATGCGCAGGAAACCGCGACCGCTCAGGTTGCGGTTGACCCACAGCGCCATAATCAGCGCGATGCCGATGGACGTGGGGATGGTGCCCAGCGCGAACCACAGGTTGTTCCACAGCGACTGCCAGAACACCGGGTCGTCGAGCATGACGGCGTAATTGTCCAGCCCCACGAAGCGCGCGGGGCGCGCGCCCTTGGGGGTGGAGAAAAAGCTGTGCCATAGCGTCGCCACCGCCGGGTAGTGCGTGAAGGCGGCGAGCAGCACGATGGCTGGCAGCAACAGCAGCCAGCCATAAAGCGCGTTTAAAGAGCGGCTCATCGTGCTTGTCGGCTTTACTTGTAGGGACGCAGTATGCGGTCGGCCTCGCGTTGCGCGTCGGTCAGGGCCTGTTGCGGCGTCTTGGAACCGGTCAGGGCCGCCTGCAGGGCGTCGTTCAGGGTCTTGGTGACGCGCTGGTTTTCATGTGTGGAGAACTCCGCCACGCTGACTTCCAGCTGGTCGCGCGCGACCGCGGCGGCCGGCACTTCCTGCGCGTACTTCTTCATCTTTTCGGTCTGCCAGGCGGCCGGGGTCACGGCCACGTAGCCCGTGGCGATGCTCCAGTCGGCGGCGCGCTCGGGCGTGGTGACCCATTGCGCGAACTTCAGCGCGGCCTGCTGCTGCGCCGGCGTGCCGCTCTTGAAGATATAGAAGTTGCCGCCGCCGGTCGGGCTGCCGCCGCGCTTTTGCTGCGGCATCATGGCGACGCCGAACGGGAAGTCCGCGTTCTTGCGGATGTTGGTCAGGTTGCCTGTCGTGGTCCAGACCATGGCGGCCTTCTTTTCCAGGAAGTCCTTGGGCGTGGTGCCCCAGTCGATGGTGCCGGTCGGCATGATCTTGTGCTTGGCCGAGAGGTCGCGCCAGAACTGCGCGGCTTCCACCACCGCGGGCTTGTCCAGGTAGACCTCGTTGCCGGCCTCGTTCATCAGGATCGCGCCGTTGGGCGTGGTCAGCGCCTGGAACAGCCAGTAGGCGAAGGCGCCGCCCGAAGGGATCTCGATGCCCCACTGCGTGGTATTGCCGGAGGCGTCCTGCTTGGTCAGCTTCTTGCCGTATTCGACCAGTTCGGCCCAGGTCGCCGGCGCGCGCTCGGGATCCAGCCCCGCGGCCTTGAACAGGTCCTTGTTGTAGTACATGACGATGGTCGAACGCTGGAACGGCACGCCCCAGGTATGGCCGCCGGTGCGGCTGTTCTGCATGAAGGCGTCATAGAAGCCGCCCAGCCACTTCTTGTCGGCGTCGCTCTTGGCCAGGCTGTCGATCGGGACGATGGCGTCCTCGTCGATCAGCGTGAACATGTCGGTGGACAGCAGCACCGCCAGCTGCGGCGGCGTGCCGCCCTTGAGCGCGGTCAGCGCCTTGGCGATGGAGTCCTGGTAGGAGCCGGCGTAGATCGGCTTGATCTTGATGTCGGGATTCTCCTTCTGGAAATCCGCCACCATGTCGTCGACGATCTTGGTGATCGGGCCGCCGACCGCGACGGGGTAATAGAACTCCACCTCGACGGGCTTGTTCTGCGCCTGCGCAGGCAGCGACAGGCAGGCGGCGGCCAGGCTGGCGGCCAGGGTTTTCAGTACGATGCGACGCATGTTGGTTTCCTTTCCTGTGTACGGGCCCTAGCGGCCAGCGGAGTTGATGACCGCCGAATCGGCGGCAAAGAAGTGCTGCTGGCCGTCCTGCCAGGACAGGCCCAGTGTTTCGCCCGTGCCGGCGCGCAAGTGACCGCCCACGCGCACGGCCACGCCGCTGGTGTCGCCCACGCGGCAGACCACGATGGAGTCCGCGCCGAAGTACTCCACGCTTTCCACGGTGGCGGGAACGCCGTTGGCGTCGATGCGGATGTGTTCGGGACGCACGCCCAGCTTCACGGCGCCCGCGGGGGCGCCGGCGATGGCGCGGCTCTGCGTGCCGGCGATGATGGTGGCGCCCTGCGCGGAGCTCAGGCCGATCAGGTTCATGGGCGGCGTGCCGATGAAGCGCGCGGCGAATTCGGTGGCGGGCCGCGCATACAGGCCGTCGGGCGTGTCGTGCTGTTCAATCTTGCCGCCGCGCAGCAGCACTACCTGATCGGCCATGCTCATGGCTTCGGTCTGGTCGTGCGTCACGTAGACCATGGTGATGCCCAGGTCTTGCTGCAAGGCGCGGATCTCGCGGCGCATTTCATGGCGCAGCTGCGCGTCCAGGTTGGACAGCGGTTCGTCCATCAGGCACACCGGCGCTTCGGAGATCACGGCGCGGCCCAGCGCCACGCGCTGCTGCTGGCCGCCCGACAATTGCGAGGGCTTGCGGTCCAGCAGATGGTTCAGGCCCAAGAGGCCAGCCACGCGTTGCAGGCGGCGGTCGTAGTCGCGCGCGGGCTCCTTGCGCACCTTGAGACCGAACAGGATGTTCTCGCGCACCGACAGGTGCGGAAACAGGGCGTACGACTGGAACACCATCGAGATGCGGCGCTTGGCAGGCGGCAGCTGGGTGACGTCGCGGTCGCCGATGTGGATGGTGCCAGAGGTCGGCGTGTCCAGCCCGGCAATCATGCGCAAGGTGGTGGATTTGCCGCAGCCGGACGGGCCAAGCAGGACCGTGAAGCTGCCGGCGGGAACCGTGAAGCTCACCCCATGGATCGCGGCGGCGTTGCCATATTGTTTGGTGAGATTATCCAGAACGATGGATGACATGCTGTCTCGAAGATCTAATAGTTAGATCCGCATTGTTGCCTGTTATGAAAACCTTTTCATTGTGCAGCGCAAACATGACGGATGTATGGCAGGACAAACTTTCGTAGTCTAGGGCCTCAGGCAAAGGGGTACGGGCCGGGGTATTCCCCAATGACCGCGTGGTGCGTGACCAGGTTCTTGCCTTGCCACCAATGCAACTGATAACCCGGCGGTTCCATGATGTATTGCAGCGTCGGCCGCGGCCCCAGTTCCAGCGCAAGCTGATGCGCGGTGCCTGGACAGGTGGACGCGATGGTGCCGCCGAAGCGCTGGAAGATCGTGCGGTGCAGGTGGCCGCAAAGCACGCGCTCCACGTTGGGAAAGCGCGCCACGATGCGTTCGAGTTCGGGCGCGCCAGCCAGCAGGCCAATGGCGTCCATATGTTCGATGCCCGTCAGGAAAGGCGGATGGTGCATCAGAACCAACGTGGGCCGGTCGGGCTGTTCGGCCAGGCGCGCGGCCAGCCAGTCCAGGCGGTCCTGGCAGAGTTCGCCATGGCTCTTCATGGGCACCACCGTGTCCAGCGCCAGCATGCGCAACGGATAGGTCTCGATGGCGTATTGGATGAACGGGCTTTCGCCTTGCAGATAGCCGTGGTCGGGGAAGGCCGCGCGCAGCTGGGCGCGGTCGTCGTGGTTGCCGGGCAGCAGGAAATACGGAATCTCCAGCGCCTGCAAGTGGTCGCGCAGAACTTGGTATTCGTGCGGGCGGCCCAGGTCAGTCAGATCGCCCGTGATAAGGACGCAGTCGGGGCGCGGGGTCAGGGCATTGAGCGCGCGCACCGCGGGCGCCAGGAACGCCGCCGGATCGATGATGCCGTAGGCCTTGTCGCCCGGGGTGCGCATGTGCAGGTCGGTGATTTGTGCGATGAGCATGACGCATGTACCGAAGAATAGTGTTGTAGGAAAAGACCTCAGCGGCGCACCGGCGCGGCGGTGCCGCCTACGACGATGCAGTGCGGCAGGCGGTCCGAATGCGGCGGTTGGCCCTGGATCTGCGCCAGCAGGTTCGAGCAGGCCGTCTCGCCAATGCCGTCGCTGGGCTGGGCTACGGTGGTCAGGGGCGGCGTCAGCAAGGCGCCAAAGCGCATGCCGTCGAAGCCGCACACCGAGATATCGGCGGGCACGGACAGCCCCAGGCCCACCAGGTCCGCGATGACGGCCGTGGCCAGCAGGTCGTTGGAACAGAACAAGGCGGTGGGCGCCTGCTTGCCGCGCAGCGCAGCCTTCAGGGCATCCAGGTCGCTGCCTGTGTGCGAACTCATGGAGATGTGCTGGATGTCGTCCAGGCCCAGGCGCTTGGCGCAGGCGCGCGCGCCCGTCAGCCGGCGGCGGGCGCGGTCCGATGCAGTCAGCGGACCCGTGACCAGCGCGATGCGGCGATGGCCCAGCGCTGCCAGGTGGGCCACCATGTCGCTGGCGGCGGCGCGATTGTCGACCGACGCGAAGGGATGGGCACCGGACTCGTTGTAGACCAGCACGTAGGGTATGCCGGCATGGTCCAGATCATCCAGCGTGGCGCTTTTGGCGGCGTCGGCGACCGTCAGGATCAGGCCGTCGACCTGATGGTCCATCAGGCCCTGGACCGCGGCGGATTCCACCGCAGGATCGTAGCCTGTGGCGGTCAGCATGACGCTGTAGCCCGATTCCCGCGCGCGCCGTTCCGCGCCTTCGAAGCACTCGGCGAACACGGGATTGGATAGCGTGGGCAGTATCAGGCCGATGGTGCGCGTGCTGCCTGAACGCAGGCTGCGGCCCACGCGATTGGGCCGGAAGCCCGCGCGCTTGGCGACGTTGCGGATATGTGCGAGCGTGTCGGGATGAACGATCTCGGGCTGGTTGAACGCGCGCGAAACCGTTGCCGGGGACACCCCGGCCTTGCGGGCCACTTCAATGATGGAAAAGCGGGGCGACGAGCGCGAGGCCATGGCGGGAGTGCTGCCGGGATTCGTGAAAACGATTTCATATTACTCGACAAATATGACCTTTGTATTGCACGGGTTTGCGCTATGCTGATGCCGACGCAACAATAAATTGCCATGGCGCGGCATGCGATTTTCCCGGGAAAAAGCGGCTTTTTCGGTGTTTGTCCCAATTGACGCAGCGCGCACAATGGCTGGAGTCGGTCCATCCGAACTGCGCGGCAATATGCCGCGCATAAAGGCGGATCCTCGGTCAAAGGGGACCGGGTGCGTATTTAGCTGCCGTGCGACACGCGCGGTACCGGTAAAGAGGAAAGGACCATGTCTACTGCCTTGAACAGACTTGGCGCGCTGGAAGCCGCGCGCAAGCTGCAACGGCGCGAATTGACCGCAGAGCAATTGGTGCGCGCATGCTTTGCGCGCATCGAGCAACGCGAAAGCACCATCCACGCCTGGACCGCGCTGCAAAAGCAGGCCGCGCTGGATCGCGCGCAGGAATTGGACCGCGGCGCGCTGCGCGGGGTGCTGCATGGCCTGCCCATGGGCGTGAAGGACCTGTTCGACACTGTCGACCTGCCCACGCGCTATGGCTCGCCCATCTATGAACGCCACCATCCGGGCCTGGACGCGGCCTCGGTGGCGCTGTGCCGGGGCGCGGGCGCGATCGTCGTCGGCAAGACCGTGACGACTGAATTCGCCACCTATTTGGCAGGCCCCACGCGCAATCCTCGCAACGAAGCCTACTCGCCCGGCGGTTCGTCCAGCGGTTCGGCCGCGGCGGTGGCCGACGACATGGTGCCCTTCGCATTGGGTACGCAGACCGCGGCTTCCATCATCCGCCCTGCTTCCTATTGCGGCATCGTGGGCTTCAAACCCACCTTTGGCAGCATTTCCCGCGCGGGCGTCAAAAGCCTGGCGGAGTCCCTGGACACCATCGGCGGTTTCGCGCGTTCGGTGCCGGACGTGGCATTGTTTGCTTCCGTCCTGATGCGCGATCCGCGCATGCTTGATCTGGCCTATGACGGCAAGCCGCGTATCGGCATGTACCGCAGCCTGCAATGGCGGCATGCGCTGCCCGAAACCAAGGAAGCCTACGCGCAGGCCGCGGCCATCCTGTCGCGCGCCGGCGCCGTGGTCGAAGAATTGCCGCTGCCGCCCGAGCATTGCGTTCTGGTGCAGCTGCATGCGGACATCATGGCGTTTGAAGCTTCGCAGGCGCTGGCCTACGAGCGCCTGGAGCATGCGGCGCAGCTCAGTCCCAAGATCCAGGCCATCCTGGAAGCGGGCTCGCGCATCACCGCTGAAGAACACCAGAAGAACCTGATGCGCGTCGCCGAGTCGCGCGCGCGCGTGGACACGTGGTTCGACAAATACGACGTGCTGCTTGCGCCCAGCGCCAGCGGCGAGGCGCCGTTCGCGGACCTGGGCACGGGCGATCCGCAGTTCTCGCGCGCGTGGACGGTATTCGGCCATCCTTCCCTCAGCCTGCCCTTCGCCACCGGCCCGCAGGGCTTGCCCGTCGGGTTGCAGCTGGTCGGCGCGCGCTATAGCGACCACCGCACGCTGGCAATCGCCGCTTGGGTCCATCAGCGGCTCCTGGCGGCCACCGCGCCAGATATCGGCGCGGCCGACATCTGGCCACGCGGATAAGCGCGGCGCGCGTCCAAAGAAAAAGCCAGCCCGATAAGGCTGGCTTTTTTTACGCCGGATTGCGGATCACGCGGTTTCGGCGGTTTCTTGCTCGGTTGCGGTCACGGCGCCGGCATTGATGTGGCGGTTGACGGCGCTCAGCACGGCCTGGAAGGAAGCCGTCACGATGTCGCGGTCGATGCCCACGCCAAAGCCCGTGCTGGATTCGCCGACGCGCAGTTCGACATAGGACGCGGCGCGCGTGTCGGTGCCGGTGCCAATGGCGTGCTCGTGGTAGTCCATGATGCGCACGGGCACGTCCAGCGCGGCCACGAAGGCCGAGATGGCGCCGTCGCCCTTGCCCGTCACGATGCGGCGTTCGCCGTTGTATTCCAATTCAGCTTCGATGCTGAAGTGCTGGCCTTCGCCGGCCGACGGATTGCCGTCGATGCGGTGGCGCACCAGCTTCCACGGCGACTTCTGCTCGAGGTATTCGCGGTTGAAGATGGTGTGCACGTCGTCGGCCGTGACTTCGCGGCCGGTTTCGTCTGTGACGCGCTGGATGGCGCGGCTGAATTCGATCTGCAGGCGGCGCGGCAACACCAGGCCGTGTTCCTGTTCCAGCAGGTACGACACGCCGCCCTTGCCCGACTGGCTGTTCACGCGGATGACGGCGTCGTAGCTGCGGCCGAGGTCGGCCGGGTCGATCGGCAAGTAAGGCACTTCCCAGACGGCGTCGGCCTGTTGCTGGGCAAAGCCCTTCTTGATGGCATCCTGGTGCGAGCCCGAGAACGCGGTGAAGACCAGGTCGCCCGCGTACGGGTGGCGCGGGTGAACGGGCAGCTGGTTGCAGTACTCGGCGCAGCGGCGCACTTCGTCGATGTCCGAGAAGTCCAGGCCCGGATGCACGCCCTGCGTGTAGAGGTTCAAGGCCAGGGTGACGAGGTCGACGTTGCCGGTGCGCTCGCCGCTGCCGAAAAGGCAGCCTTCGATGCGGTCGGCGCCGGCCATCACGGCGAATTCGGCGGCGGCCACGGCGGTGCCGCGGTCATTGTGCGGGTGCACGCTGAGCACGATGCTGTCGCGGCGCGCCAGGTTCTTGTGCATCCATTCGATCTGGTCGGCGTACAGATTGGGGCTGGTGGCCTCGATGGTGGCGGGCAGGTTCAGCACCATCTTGCACTCGGGAGTGGGCTGCCATACGTCGGCCACGGCGTTGGAGACTTCCAGCGCGAACTCGGGTTCGGTGGTGCTGAAGACTTCGGGCGAGTACTGGTAGCGCCATTGCGTTTCCGGGTGCTGCGCCATGTACTGCTTCACCAGGCGCGTGCCGGTGGTGGCGATGTTCTTGATTTCGTCCTTGCTCATGTTGAACACGACCTTGCGGAACGCCGGGGCGCAGGCGTTGTACAGGTGGACGATGGCTTGCTTGGCGCCGGCGGCGGATTCCACCGTGCGGCTGATCAGGTCTTCGCGCGACTGGGTCAGCACGATGATGGTGACGTCGTCAGGAATGCGCTTTTCGTCGATGAGCTTGCGCACGAAATCGAAGTCGGTCTGCGAAGCGGACGGGAAGCCCACTTCGATTTCCTTGAAGCCGATCTTCACCAGCTGTTCGAAGAAGCGGAGCTTGCGCTCGACGCTCATCGGCTCGATCAGGGCCTGGTTGCCGTCACGCAGGTCCGTGCTCATCCAGATCGGCGCCTTGGTGATGCGGCGGCTGGGCCAGGTGCGTTCGGAAAAGTCGCGGGTAAAGGGCGCGAAGGGGACGTATTTGGTGGCGGGGTTGGCAAGCATCATTACTACACCTCGATCGGTTTCTTTTGAATCCCGGGAATGCTTCCCTAGGCGGCTGCGCGACCGGATTGCGGTCTTGCGCCAGGATTTGCCGTGATTGACCGGCAGGATTCAGAGATAAAAGGGGGAAATCGCGTGTGGCAAGCGTGGTTGCCGAGCTACCACGGGGACACTAGGCCCGGCAACCGATCGGTAGGTATAGCGATAGCGCGTAGGAGGAGAAACGAGCGCGCAGGCCGGCAACCGGAGCGTCGTAGCGTCCGGTGGCAATCGCGAAGGGGGTGCGGTGAGCGGCCATAGGTTGCTAGTCAAACACATTTTTGCCGAATGCGCAACTGAACACTCTTTTGTGTTGGGGTGAAATATATGCTGGTGGCAACGCATTTTGCTGAAGAATATTCGGCAAAACGAGGTTGGACGGGGGGCGGGAGGCACGCTATGGGGTTGCCAGGCCAGGCGTACGGTTGAAGCAAAAAAAACAGGCCGCCTGTCGGCGGCCTGCTATGGCAATGGAGGGAGGACGGACGGGCTTACCGGGCCGGGCCGATGCGCGGTTCCACGTAGCGTTCGCTGCGTGCTTCGCGGCGGACCTCGTCGCGCGGATCGCGCGGCTGGCGGTCGGACGACTCCAGGATGCGGGCCTGTTCCGCGACCATGGCGATCTTGCCGGCGCGGTTGTGGCGGATTTCAGACAGGGAGCGGCGCAGATCGCCCACCGTGAAGGGCTCCTGGCGATCGCCCCAGGTCCAGCGCAGCACGCCCAGCGTTTCTTCGGTCAGGTTGGGCGCCAGGTCGGCCAGCACGCTGGTTTCGACCGGGGTGGCGCTGCCGGAAGCCAGGCTGGCGGACAGCCAGGCGCGCAGCGTGAAGAACACGATCAGGGTCCAGATGCCGGCCACCACCCACCAGATGTAGGGGTTGACCTTCTGCACCATGTCCACGGTCGGCTGCCCCAGGGAATGCAGGAACTCGTAGTTCACGGTGCGGCCGAAATTCAGTATCCAGTTGGCGGCGAGATACCAGATGACCACAGCGACGGCGATGACGATCGCACGCATTACGAGTCGGGGAAGCGCCAGTTTGAGCAGGGTCTGGCCAATGAGGCGGCAGTCCTGGCGGACGCTTGCGGGCGAAGTCAGATTCATCATGCAAAATATTGTACCTATGACCCGTCCAATTTTAGAACTGCGACCAGGTCAGCATTTGACGCTGACGCCACAACTGCAGCAATCGATCCGATTGTTGCAGCTGTCCACGCTCGACCTCGAAGCCGAGATTTCGCAAGTGCTGGCGGAGAACCCGCTCTTGGAGCGGCAGGACGAAGCGCCGTCGGCCGAGGCGCCGGCCGAGTCCGACCGCGAGTCCTCGGTGCAGGATGACGAGCCCGCCGCCGAACGCGAATCGCCGGTGGATGAAATGCCGGGTTCGGGCGGGGTCTACCCCGACGAAGACTCCAGCCGGCCCGAGGCCGCTCGGCCGGATACGCTGCGCGAGCACCTGCTGGGCCAACTGATGTTGACGCGCGCCGCGCCGCGCGACGCCGCGCTCGCCGGTCTTCTGATCGACGAGCTGGACGAAAACGGCTACCTGGGATCACCGCTGGAGGAAATCCTGGACTGGTTGCCGCCCGAACTGGAACCGGACATCGACGAGCTGAAGGCGGCCTTGTCGCTTTTGCAGTCTTTCGATCCGCCCGGCATAGGCGCGCGCGACATGGCGGAATGCCTGCTGTTGCAGCTACGCAACCCGGATCTGGATCGACTGCCTGAAGCCGCGAATGCCGCGGTCCTGGCTTGCGCGCGCCAGATTTGCGCGCAGCACCTGGCCTTGCTGGCGACGGGCAACGCCGCGCGCCTGTGCGCGGCCGTGGGCTGCGACGAAGCCACGTTCCGCTCCGCCCATGCCCTGATCCTGCGCCTGGAGCCCCGCCCGGGGCGTGCCTGGACCGTGCCCGCGGCCGATTACGCGGTGCCGGACGTCATCGTACGCAAGACGCGCGGCGGCTGGCAGGTCACCCTCAACAGCGCCGCCGTGCCCAAGCTGCAGATCAACGGGCTGTACGCCCAGATGCTGGGCAACCAGAAGGAATCCGCGCATGCGGGCCTGCAATCGCAGCTGCAGCAGGCCCGTTGGATGATCCGCAACGTGGAACAGCGCTTCGACACCATCCTGCGGGTGGCCCAGGCCATCGTGCAGCACCAGACGGCCTTCTTCAGCCAGGGGCCGGCCGCCATGCGGCCGCTCATCCTGAAGGACATCGCCGGCGAGCTCGGTTTGCATGAATCCACCATTTCACGGGCCACAACACAGAAGTACATGCTCACTCCGTTTGGCACGCTGGAACTCAAGCGCTTCTTCGGCACGGGGGTTTCGACGGACGGCGGGGATGCAACCTCGGCCACGGCAGTGCAGACTTTCATCCGCCAGATGGTGGCCGAAGAGAACCGGGCCAAGCCTTTGTCCGACAGCCAGATCATGCAAAAGCTGGCCGATCAGGGGATAGTCATCGCCCGAAGGACGGTGGCAAAGTACCGCGAAGCGCTGCGGATAGCCCCAGCGGCCTTGCGCAAGGCGCAGGCGGCAGCCCGCTGAGCCGGGTCATGAAATGAGGGACGGGGTTATGAAAATTCGTCCCTAATTTCAAAGACTTGCGTGACACTTTGGTTGCAAATTTATTTGCATGCGGGGCTTGTCAGTAGCGGAATAATTTTCGATAATTATTCTCATGTACATTTGCGTATGTAATGCCATCACCGAACGCCAAGTCCGCGCCAGCGTGGACGCGGGCGCGACGACGCTTTCCGACCTGCAATTCGAGCTGGGCGTGGCCACGTGCTGCGGCTGCTGCGCGGCTACCGCGACCGAATACCTGCCGGGCGGACGCTGTTCCAGCGTATGCGACGTGCGTTCCATAGCCGTTCCGGTCAATCCTCCGGCCGCTCTGGTCGAGTCGGGCGCGCCTGCTGCCAACAGCAGCTTCCCGATTCCCCTGGTCGCCATCGCCTGAGGACGGTCGTCTCTTACCGGCTCGCTGCCGTCACGCAGCGGGCCGCGTTGCTTCTTTCTCGCAAAATTCCCGGATAGTCATCGCCAGTTGGCGCGCAGGTTCGCGCAGCGTATCGGCCAGGCATAACGCCAATTCGGTCGACGGCACGGACGGCAGCCCTGCGTCGATGATCCGATGGTCCGGCAAGAGGCAACGCCGCTCCAGCAGCGCCACGCCCAACCCTCCTGTCAACGCCGCTTGCAGGCCCATCAGATTCGGGCTTTCGTAGGCGATGCGCCAGTGCCGGCCCGAAGCTTCCAGGGCATGGATGGCGCGATTGCGGTAGATGCAGCCTTGCGGAAACGCGACCAGCGGCACCGGCTCGGCGGACGCGAGTTCCATTCCGGGTGCACCGATCCAATGCAAGTGTTCGGGCCAGGCGGCCAACGCGGCACCCGCGCCGGGCTCGCGTTTGAGCAGCGCCACGTCCAGGTCGCCCCGCTCCAGTGCGCGCGTGAGCGCGGAAGTCAGGTCGCAGCGGACCGATAGCCGCACGCCTGGGCGGGTCCGCGCAAATTCCGACACCAGAATGGTCAGCGCGTCAGCCGCGAAGTCGTCCGGGATGCCCAGACGGATCACGTCCACGCGCTTGCGCCCGCTGACGGCTTCACGGACCTCGGTCGACAAGGCCAGCATCCGCCGGGCATAGCCCAGGAGACGCTCGCCGTCCTCGGTCAGCAAGACTTGGCGGCCTTCGCGGATGAAGAGCGCGCATTCCAGGGATTCCTCCAGCTTGCGGATCTGCTGGCTGACCGTGGATTGGCTGCGGTGTACGCGTTCGCCCGCCGCCGTGAAGCCGCCGGCATCCACGACGGACACGAAGCTGTGCAAAAGATCAAGGTCAGGCATCGCCGGCTCCATGCATTCATTTTTTAAATACTTTCGATCCGAATAAAGAGTTTGTCAATGGATGGCCGGCCGCGCAGAATTCGTCCATCCGCCGCCATTGCGGCTTAGCGCCACCTTCCGGACTCATCATGAAGGCCACCTCGACCCTTTCCGCCGCCGCCATTCCAGCTCAAGCCTCGCCGGGCATCAGCTGGGCGCCCATCGCAGCTTTTTGCTTTCTGTGGAGCTCGGCGTTCGCTGCGGCCAAGATCGCCGTGCGGGACTGTCCGCCGCTGACCTTGCTGACCATCCGTTTCGTGATCGCGGGAGCCTTGATGCTGGGCCTGGCGGCGGCGAGCGGCCGCTGGAAGATGCCAAGCGCGCGCGATCTGGCCGCGCTGATCCTGTTGGGGGTGCTGAACAACGCGCTATACCTCGGCCTGAGCTGGTCGGGCATGACGACGGTGTCGTCGGCGTTTACCGCGGTGCTGATCAGCACCAACCCGCTGCTCATCGGCGTGCTGGCCGGCCCGGTGCTGGGCGAACGGCTGGGATGGCGCAAACTGCTGGGCCTGTGCCTGGGATTGGCGGGCGTGGCCCTGGTGCTGCGTTCACGCTTGTCGGGCATGCAGGAGGACCTGCATGGCACGCTGTTGGTGACGGGCGGCCTGGTGGCGCTGGTGGCCGGCACGCTGCTCTACAAGCGTTTGAAGCCGTCCTCCGGCCTGTGGACGTCCACGGGCATACAGTCCCTGGCCGGCGCCGTAGCCTTGCTGCCCTTCGCGTTGATGCACGAGAACATCGGCGATGCGCGCATGACGGCCAGCCTGTTCTGGAGCATGGCCTACATGATTGTCGCGGTGTCGATGGGCGGCTACTACCTGTGGTTCATGATTCTCGGCCGCGCCAGCGCTACTGCGGCAAGCGCGCTGCACTTCCTGATGCCGCCGCTGGGCCTGCTGTTCGGGTGGCTGGTGCTGGGCGAGCACGTATCGTGGCTGGATCTGCTGGGCATCGTCCCGATTGCGTTGGGCATCTGGCTGGCCACGCGGCGCGCCGAGTAACGCGCAGCCCCAGCCGAGGTTGCCGATCCGCAACGAAATGCCGCCGGCCACGAGCCGGCGCGTTTCACGCGGTCGAGGGACGCATCGTTGCCAGCGATCGCGTGGATCGCGCGGCGGATTCGGCGGCATCGCGCGCCGTCAGGCCGCATCATTGCTGATGCCGGCATGCAAGGCATCACGCACGCATACTCATTCTCATTGGCGTGTCGCTTTCTTGTAGCGCTCCTAAAGCGGTTTACCAAATGCAGCGCAAGGCTAGGCGCGGCCCCGCGCCAGGTGGTAGTCTGCCGGGGTTGCGTACGCGCGGCATCGTGCGCTCCTTTGTCGCGATGCATCTGCGTCGCGCCTGACTGCAAGGAGTCCATCATGAAAGGCGACAAAACCGTCATCCAGTTTCTGAACAAGCAACTGACCAACGAACTGACGGCCATCAACCAATATTTCCTGCATGCCCGCATGCTGAACCATTGGGGCTTCGACAAGCTGGGCAAGCATGAGTACGAAGAGTCCATCGGCGAAATGAAGCATGCGGATCGCCTGATCGCGCGCATCTTCATGCTGGACGGCCTGCCCAACCTGCAGGACCTGCATAAGCTGCTGATCGGCGAAGATGTGCCGGAATTGCTGGCCTGTGACCTGAAGCTGGAGCAAGGCGCGCAGGCGACCGTGAAGGAAGCGATCGCGCATTGCGAATCGGTGCGCGACTATGTCTCGCGCGATCTGTTCCAGGACATCCTGGACGACACCGAAGAGCACATCGACTACCTGGAAACGCAGATCGACCTGATCGACAAGGTCGGCATCCAGAATTATCTGCAAAGCCAGATGTCCGTGCCGGAGTAATGTTCCGGTCATAAAAATGGCGCCCTGCGGGGCGCCATTTTTTTGTCGGTGTCATGCGGCGCATGCCGCGCGCCGATATTTCAGTTCGGGCGAGCCGGGCACTCGGCCATGGTGCCCCAGGCGCGGTTGGGTCCGCAGTACTTGTTGCGCGCGGCCCAGGAACACGAGGGGCGTTCGAAGAAGCCTTGCGTGGCGCAATGCGCGAGTTCGCGCTTGAGCGCGTCCTGCCAGCCCAGGGCGCCGGGCGCCTGCGCGGTGTTCGGGGGCGGCGGGGGCGCCTGCACCATTTGCGGAGTGCCGTAGCCGCCTGCCTGGACCTGGCCGCCGTTGATGGCGGTGGACGTGCCGGGAGCCTGCAGATCCAGGGTGCTGACGTCCGAAGTGCCCGAAGGCAGCGGCACTTGTGAAGCTGCCGCGATTTCGCGGGCCTGGTCCGGGCTGATGCGTTCGCGCGAGATCTTCACCGCAGGGTCGCTGACGCTGTCGAACAGCGAAACGGTGTTGACCTGCCATTCGCGGTCGGCGGGCTTGTCGGGCACGCCCAAGGTACCGTCGATGCGCGGCTGCGGAGGCTGGGCCACGTAAGGACGGCCGTTGGCATCCAGTACGGGCTGCTGGGATGCCGCGGCATCCTGGCCAGGAGCGGGCGCGGCCACCGGCGCATGCGCCACCAGCCAATCACCCAGTTGAATACCGCCCCAGGCCGACGCGCCAAGCGCGATCAGGAGCGTTGCGAATAAGAAACGCCAAGACATTGCTACCCTCATCTGCCGTGCGGAACCCGAACGGGTCTACGCTTTGTCTCCGAAAACCTTGCCGCCGTGCTCGCGCATGGCATGGAATTTCACATCGGGATACAGTTCCTCGGCCACGCGCAATTGCGCGGGAGAACCGATCAAAAACGCCGCCGCATCCACAACATCATAGGCGATATGGGCGGCATTGGCATCCATGAACTTGCGCAGCGCCTTGGGGTTTTCAGACGTAATCCAACGTGCCATTGTGTAGCGGGAAGGCAGCATCCGCGCGTCCACGCCGTACTCGGTCTTCAGGCGATGGGCGACCACTTCGAACTGCAGTTGTCCGACCGCGCCCAGCAGCAGCGAGCCGCCGGCAGCCTCGGGACGGAACACCTGGATGGCCCCTTCCTCGCCCAATTGGGTGAGACCGGTACGCAACTGCTTGGTGCGCAGCGGATCCTTCACTTCCACGGCCTGGAACAGCTCGGGGGCGAAGAACGGCAGCCCGGTGAACTGCAGCGTCTCTCCTTCGGTAAGCACGTCGCCCAACTGCAGCACGCCGTGGTTGGGAATGCCGATCACGTCGCCGGCATAGGCCTCGTCCAGCAGCTCGCGGCGCTGTGACAGGAAGGACACCACGTTGTTGGGGCGCATTTCCTTGTTGGTGCGCGCGACCTTCAGGCGCATGCCGCGTTCGAAGCGGCCGGAGCTTACGCGCACGAACGCGACGCGGTCGCGGTGGGCCGGATCCATGTTGGCCTGCACCTTGAACACCACGCCGGTGAACTTGGGTTCCACGGGCTGCACCAGGCGCTGCATGGACTCGCGCGGGCCCGGGGGCGGCGCCTGTTCGACCAGCGCGTCCAGCACTTCCTGCACGCCGAAGTTGTTGATGGCGGAGCCGAAGAACACAGGCGTCTGCTTGCCGGCCAGGAATTGTTCGCGGTCGAAGGCGGGCGCGGCTTCGTTGATGAGTTCGATCTCGCCGCTGGCCTGCTCGAACGCCGAGCCGAAGCGCCGGGCGATTTCGGGATTGCTCAGGCCTTCGATGAAGTCGTCCTTGTCCGAGCGGCGCTCCTGGCCGGGGCGGAACACGCGCATGCGGTCCTGGCGGATGTCGAATACGCCGCCGAAGGCCTTGCCCATGCCGACCGGCCAGGAGAACGGCACCGCGTCCATGCCCAGGTGGCCTTCGATTTCGGACAGCAGTTCCAAAGGTTCGCGCACTTCGCGGTCCATCTTGTTGATGAACGTAATGATGGGCGTGTTGCGCGCGCGGCAGACCTGCAAGAGGCGGATGGTTTGCGGCTCCACGCCGTTGGCGGCGTCGATCACCATGAGTGCGGCGTCCACGGCCGTCAGCACCCGGTACGTGTCTTCGGAGAAGTCCGCGTGGCCCGGGGTGTCGAGCAGGTTGATGACGCAATCGCGGTATTCCATCTGCATCACCGAGGACGCCACGGAAATGCCGCGCTGCTTTTCGATTTCCATCCAGTCGGACGATGCATGGCGCGAAGCCTTGCGCGCCTTGACGCTGCCGGCGATCTGGATCGCGCCTGCGAACAGCAACAGCTTTTCGGTCAGTGTCGTCTTGCCCGCGTCGGGGTGGGAAATGATGGCGAACGTACGGCGCCGCGCTACTTCGTGAGGGATGTTCATGATCGGAAGGATTTTACTTGGCGCCGCTTTTGGGCCCGGCGCGGTCCGGTATCGGGCATGAAAAACGCGCGGGGCATGCGCCGTCGCCAGCGCATGCCCCGCGCATGGGGTTCAGGAATGGCGGCGGAACGAAGCCAGGAACACGCCGGCCAGGATGAAGAGCGAACCGAAGGTCCGGTTCATCCAGCGGATATGCTTGGCGCTGCGCAGCAGGCGCAGCACGCGCGCCGCCAGCAGCGTGTACACGCCCATGGCCACCAGGTCGGTGAACGCCAGCGTGGCGGCGATCGCCGCATACTGCTGCGTCAGCGGCAGCGCGGTATCCACGAACTGCGGCACCACGGCCAGCAGGAACACCGTGCCCTTGGGGTTCATGGTGTTGATCAGGAAGCCGCGCAGCACCAGTTCCCGGATCGTGGCGCGCTTGGGATCGCCGGAATCCACCGTGACGGGCGCCGCATCCGTGCGGATCTGGCGCACGCCCAGGTAGATCAGGTAGGCCACGCCCAGATACTTGACCACGTTGAAGGCCACCTCGGAGGTGGCCAGCACCGCGCCCAGCCCCACGGCCACCACCACGAACTGGAACAGGATGCCCATGATCAGGCCTGCCGTGTTCCAGTAGCCGCGCGCAAAGCCGTACTTCAGGCCGGAGGACATCGCCGAGATCGCGCCCGCGCCAGGCGAGAACGAAATGGCCCAGGAGGCCAGGAAGAACGTCAACCAGGTAGATAAGGGCATGGCGCGGGTCCGTGGGTAGCGGTTGCGGTGATATTACTTGCTCAGCAACGCGGCGCGCGGCGCGCCCGAGGGGCGTCCGGAACCGCCATTGCCTGCCGGGCGGCCGGAGCCCTCCGGACGGCGATGGTTCTGCTGCGGACGGCCTTCGTTGCGGCCGGCGTGGGCCGGACGGTCGGCGGGCTTGCCGTCGCGCGGGCCATGGCTGGCGCGGCCTTCGCCGCCGGCACGGGCCGGCGCGGGGGCGCGGTTGCCGGTCGCGGCGCGGGGCTGGCCCTGGCCTTGTCCCTGGCGCGAACGGCCGCCATTGCCATTGCCATTGCCGCTGCGGCCGCCATTACGGCCGCCGCCGCCGCGCGGGCTGCGGTTGTCTTCGTCGCGCTCCTGGCGGTCGTAGGCCGCCGCGGTCGTGGCCGGCGGCGTCCAGCCTTCCACGGGCTTGCGCTCGATGGTCTTCTTGATCAGGCGCTCGATGTCCTTCAACAGCTTGATTTCGCTGTTGTCGACCAGCGAGACCGCGGCGCCGGTGGCGCCGGCGCGGCCGGTACGGCCGATGCGGTGCACGTAGTCTTCAGGCACATTGGGCAGTTCGAAGTTCACCACCTGGGGCAGTTGGTCGATGTCCAGGCCGCGGGCGGCGATGTCGGTCGCCACCAGCACCGTCACGGTGCTGTCCTTGAAGCCGGCCAGCGCGCGGGTGCGGGCCGACTGGCTCTTGTTGCCGTGGATGGCGGCGGCGGTCAGGCCGTCCTTGACCAGCTTTTCGGCCAGGCGGTTGGCGCCGTGCTTGGTGCGGGTGAACACCAGCACCTGGTGCCAGCCGCTTTCGCGGATGATGTGGCTGATGAGGTCGCGCTTGTGGTGCTGTTCCACCATGTGCACCGTCTGGGTGACCAGTTCGGTGGCGGTGTTGCGCGGGGTGACCGAGACTTCGCCCGGGTTGTTCAGCACGCCGCGCGCCAGGGTGCGGATCTCGTCGGAGAAGGTGGCCGAGAACAGCAGGTTCTGGCGCTGCTTGGGCAGCAGCGCGAGGACCTTGCGGATATCGCGGATGAAGCCCATGTCCAGCATGCGGTCGGCTTCGTCCAGCACCAGGATCTCGACGCCGGACAGGTCCACGGTCTTCTGGCCGCAGTGGTCCAGCAGGCGGCCGGGGGTGGCGACCAGGATGTCCAGCGGCTTTCTCAGCGCGGAGATCTGGGGGTTGATGTTGACGCCGCCGAACATCACCATGGAGGACAGCGGCGTGTACTTGCCATAGGTCTGCACCGATTCCTCGACCTGCGCGGTCAACTCACGCGTCGGGGTCAGGATCAGGCAGCGCGGGCGGCCGGGCTTGCGCTGCTCGGGCTTTTTCTGCATCAGCAGGTGCAGGATGGGCAGCGTGAAGCCGGCGGTCTTGCCGGTGCCGGTCTGTGCGGCGGCGAGCAGGTCGCCACCCTTGAGGACCTGGGGAATTGCCTGGGCCTGAATGGGAGTGGGCGCGGTGTAGCCGGTTTCGGCAATGGCGCGCAACAGGGAATCAGCCAGCCCGAGGTCGGCAAAAGGGGAAGAGGTAGTCAAAACAACTCCAGCGGCAGCCCGTCGCTCAAGTTGAGAGACTCCAATCCAGGCGGACGAATAAAGGAGAAAAGGGAAGCGCCCTGACGGGCGAAGCTTGGCAGCGAAGGGCCTAGCGGACGTGCGCAGATTGGCAAAACGCACCGAAGGATTGTAGCTGATGTGGCGCTGCAGCACCGCCCGGGAAGGCTGGTTCTGTATCAATAAGCAACACATTGCAGCGCCTTTGCACGAAATAAGTGTTTTCCCTAGGCTGCAATCCCTATAATCCGTCCGCTTTCATCCATTTGAAGAATAAAGGATCGCAATGAAAAAATCGGCAATTGTGGGCGTAGTCGTCGCGCTGGGCGCAGTATGGACCGGCACGGCTTGGTATACGGGCCAGAAGGCCGAGGCTTTCGTCAAGCAATCGATCGAGCAGGCCAACCTTGAACTGAAGAAGGTCGGCGAAAAATGGGGTGTGACCCCTGTGGTTGAGCTGGTCTCCTTCGACCGCGGCGTGTTTTCGTCCACCGAGCGCTACCGCGTCAAGTTCACCGAGCCGGCCGCCGACGGCAAGCCGGCCGTCGACCACGAACTCGTGTTCCTCGAGCACCTGGACCACGGCCCCTTCCCGCTGTCCAACCTGAAGTCGGGCTCGTTTGCGCCCGCCATGGTGGCCAGCCGCTTCCAGCTGGAAGAGACGCCCCTGGTCAAGGAATGGTTCGCCGCCGCCAAGGGCGCGGTGCCCCTGTCCGGCGCCTATAGCGTCAGCTACGCCAAGAACATCAGCGGCAACTTCGACATGGCTCCCGTCGAGTTCGCCAAGGACGCCAACAGCCTGAAGTTCTCGGGCATGAAGGGCGACGTGACCTACGCCACCGGCAGCAAGCACGGCACGGTCGCGCTGAAGGCCGACAGCCTGACGCTGGCGGGCGAGTCCGAAGAAAGCGACATCGTCAGCATGGCCATGACCGGCCTGACCCTGACCAGCGACATGACGCCGGCTTCGAACGACATGTACGTGGGCAGCCAGAAGGTCGCGCTCAAGAACTGGACCATCACGTCCAAGGAAAAGCCGCCGGTCCAGCTCAAGGACACCGCGATTACCGTCGACATGACCGAAGCCAACTCGCTCATGGGCGTGAAGATGGCCATGGATTTCGGCATGATCAACGTGCAGGAAAAGGACATGGCCGGCCTGAAGCTGGTGCTGGACGCGCAGAAGCTGGATTCGAAGGCGTTCAAGGCGCTGAACGACGTCTATGAAGCCGCTTCGCGCCGCATGATGCAGAGCAAGGGCGAAGAGCAGTCGCCCCAGTTCACGGATGAAGAAAAGCAGGTCCTCAAGACCAACGTCGAGCTGCTGCTGGCTGGCAACCCGACGCTGGCAGTGTCGCCGCTGGAAGTGCGTACCGCCAACGGCACGTCGACCTTCAACCTGGACCTGGACATGGCCAAGCCGGCATCGCTGGACGGCGAGTTCGCCGATACGCTGAAGCAGACGATCCGCAAGCTCAATGCCAAGCTGGTGCTGTCCAAGGGCAACCTGAGCGACCTGATGGCCATCGAGCCCCAGGTGCGCGGCGTGCCGGCCGAGCAGGCTCAGCAGACCGCCAAGGGCCAGGCTGAAATGGTTGGCACCATGGCTACCGCCATGGGCATGGCCAAGGTCGAAAACAACAACATCGTGACGTACCTGAACTACGCCGACGGCCAGGTCGATTTCAACGGCAAGAAGATGCCGGTCGAGCAGTTCCTGATGATGGTCATGAGCGGCGCGATGGGCGGCGCCCGCTAAGCCGGCGCACCACTCGACTCGAGCTGTACAAAGGCCGCCGCGCCCAGGGCGCGGCGGCCTTTTTCATTGCGGGCTGGGAACCGTCGCGTTTCAGAGGGGCAAGGCGCCGGCGGCCACTTCGCCGTTGCGCAGCACCGCAACGTGGAAGCGCTTGTCGGCCGCCTTCATGATGTCTTCGGTGGGATCGCCCTGCACCAGCAGCAGATCGGCCACGTTGCCCTCGGCGATGGCGCCGTGCTGGTCCATGCCCATCAGGTCGTGTCCGCGCGAGGTGCCGGCGATGAGCGCGTCCACGGGCGTCATGCCGAACTCGACCATGTAGGCCAATTCCATGGCGTTCTCGCCGTGCAGGTTGAACGGGGTGCCGGCGTCGGTGCCCAGCGCAATGAGCCCGCCCGCCTTGTAATACATCTGGAACGATTCGCGGTGGCGTTGCTCCACCGCGCGCGCCTTCTCGACCGCGTAGGCGGGGATGCCGTTGTCGGCGTTGGCGATGATGTTGCGCACCGCGGCGATGGTGGGCACCAGATAGGTCTGGGCGTCCAGCATCTCGCGCAGGCATTCGTCGTCCATGAAGATGCCGTGCTCGATGGAATCGATGCCGGCGCGCACTGCGTTCAGGATGCCCAGCGTGCCTTGCGCATGACTGGCGGTGCTTTTACGAAAGCGCTTGGCCTCGTGCACGCCGGCCTTCATTTCGTCGAAGCTGTAGTGCGCGTCCATGGGGCTGACGCCGGGCGTCATGACGCCGCCCGTGGCCATGATCTTCACCAGGTCGCAGCCGGCGTGGACCTGTTCGCGCACGGCCTTGATCACGTCCTCGCAGCCGTCGGCCACGCGGCCGATGCGGTTGCCGTGGCCGCCCGTCATGCAGATGATGCGGCCCGAGGCCCTGATCGTGGGGCCGGGGAACACGCCGCGCGCGATGGCGTCGCGCACGCCGAATTCCAGGTAGTCCTTGCCGCCGCAATCGCGCAGCGCGGTGACGCCGCCGCGCAGGCTGGCCTGCGCGTTCTCCAGCGCCGTCAACGTGATCTGCGCAGGGCCTTGCTTGCTCAGTTGCGCGTTGGGATCGGCGCCGCCGGTGTAGACCAGATGGACGTGACAGTCGGCCAGGCTGGGCATCAGCGTCATGCCGTCCGTGCGCACGGTCGCGCCGGCGTAGCCGGAAAACTCCCCGGCCGGCGCCACGCGCACCACGTGCCGGCCTTCGACCAGCACGCCGTGGCTGGGCAGCAGTTTGCCCTTGCCGTCGAAAACCTGGCCGCCTGTAAACAGGGTCTGTCGTGTCGCCGTCATGTCTCGCTCCGGGTTGCGCCTGGCGTTACTCCGCCACTTCCAGGCCCTCGCGGGACATGGATTGCAGGCGGGGCATGAGGCCAAGCAGGTGTTGGCTGTAGGGATGCTGCGGACGTTCGAAGAGGTCTTCGGTGTTGGCCACTTCCAGCAGTTCGCCATAGCGCATCACGCCCACACGGTCGCACATCTGGCGGATCACCGGCAGGTCGTGGCTGATGAACAGCATGGTCAGCCCGAGTTCCTCCTGCAGGTCTTTCAGCAGGTTCAGGATCTGCGCCTGGATGGACACGTCCAGCGCCGAGGTCGGTTCGTCGCAGATAAGGAAGCGGGGGCGCGTGGCCAGCGCCCGCGCGATGCAGATGCGCTGGCGTTGGCCGCCCGAGAACTCGTGCGGAAAGCGTTCGGCGGCGCGATCGCCCAGGCCCACCACGTCCAGCAGGTCGGCCACGATGCGGCGCGTCTCTGCTTCGCTGGCCGCCAGCTTGTGGAAGCGGATCGGCTCGGCCACGATGTCCAGCACCCGCATGCGCGGATTGAGCGAGGAGAACGGATCCTGGAAGATCATCTGGATCTGCCGCCGGAACGGGTTCAGCTGCTTCTCGCCCTTGAGCGCGGTCAGGTCCGTGCCGCCGAAATTGACCGAGCCTTCGCTCGGCGTGTAGAGGCCGGAGATCAGCCGCGCCACGGTGGACTTGCCGGAACCGGACTCGCCCACCAGGCCGAAGACCTCGCCTTCGCCGATGGAGAAATTGACGCGTTTGACGGCGTCCAGCGTGCGCTGGTTGCGCTTGAGCAGCGCGCTCTTCAACACGAAGCGCATGCTCAGGTCGTTGACTTGCACCAGCGGACCGCCGGTGCGCGCGCCGAAGTCGCGGCGCTGGCCCAGCCAGTGGGTGGCCAGGTCCAGCGGCTGCGCCGGCTTTTTCACGTCCTCGATGTAGGTCACCAGCGGGAAGCGCCGCAGCTTGATGTCGGGACGCGGCACGGCCGAGATCAGGCTGCGCGTGTAGGGGTGGTCGGGGTCGCCCAGAATCTTGGAGGTGGGGCCTTGTTCGACCAGCTTGCCGTGGTAAAGAACCGCCACGCGATCCGTCACGTCCGCGATCACGCCCATGTCGTGCGTGATGATGATCATGCCCACCTGCTCTTCGCGGCACAGCTTCTTGAGCAGTTCCAGGATCTGCGCCTGGATCGACACGTCGAGCGCGGTGGTGGGTTCGTCGGCGATGATGACTTCGGGCTCGCAGCACAGCGCCAGCGCGATCACCACGCGTTGCCGCATGCCGCCCGAGAACTGGTGCGGGTATTGTTTGACGCGGAGTTCCGGCTTGTCGATGCCGACCTGCGTCAGTAGCTGCACGGCGCGTTTCTGGGCCTCGGCCTGGGACAGGTTCAGGTGCACCTGCATGGTTTCGACCAGCTGGCTTTCCACCGTCTGCAGCGGATCCAGCGAGGTCAGCGGATCCTGGAAGATCATGCCGATGCGGCGGCCGCGCACTTTGCGCTGCTGCGCCGGAGTCAGCGTGTCGATGCGTTCGCCGTTCAGCAGCACGGCGCCGCCCGCCAGGCGGCCAGGCGCCTCCAGCAGGCCGATCACGGCATTGCCGATGGTGGACTTGCCGGCGCCGGATTCGCCCACCACGCCCAGGATCTCGCCTTTTTCCAGGGACAGCGAGACGCCGTCCACGGCCACCAGCGTGCCGCGGCGGCTGGGAAATTCGATGCGGATATCTTCGATGTTCAACAGGGCCATGGCGTCCTCAGCGCAGCTTGGGGTTGAGCGCGTCGCGCAGCCAGTCGCCCAGCAGGTTGACCGACAGCACCAGCGCCACCAGCGCGATGCCGGGGAAGATGGAGATCCACCACATGCCCGAGAACAGGTAGCTGTTGCCGATACGTATCAACGTGCCCAGCGACGGCGCCGTGGGCGGTACGCCCACGCCCAGGAACGAGAGCGTGGCTTCGGTGATGATGGCGATGGCCAGGTGGATGGTGGCGATGACCAGTACCGGTCCCATCACGTTGGGCAGGATGTGCCGGCGCAGGATGGTGATGGGTCCGATGCCGATGAGGCGGGCCGCCTGCACGTATTCCTTGTTGCGTTCCACCAGTGTGGAGCCGCGCACGGTGCGGGCGTACTGCACCCAGCCGGAGATGCCGATGGCGAAGATCAGCACATACAGCGCGAGCTGGTCGTGCATGTCGCGCGGCAGCAGGCCGCGCGCCACGCCGTCGATCAGCAGCGCCACCAGAATGGCTGGAAACGACAGCTGCACGTCGGCGATGCGCATGATGAAGCTGTCCACGCGTCCGCCTGCATAGCCGCTGATGAGGCCCAGGCTCACGCCCAGCACCATCGAGAACAGCACGGACGCGAAACCCACCAGCAGCGACACGCGCGAGCCATACAGAACCGCCGACAGGATGTCGCGGCCCTGGTCGTCGGTGCCCAGCAGGAAGTCTGGGCTGCCGCCCTCTTCCCAGGCCGGCGGCGTGTTGGCGTCCATGATGCTCAAGGATGCCAGGTCAAAGGGGTTGTGCGGCGCGACGACGGGCGCGAATAGCGCGCCCAGCAGGATGGCCAGCGTGACGATAGCGGCGATGATGGCGCCGGGCGAACGCTTGAAGCTGTGCCAGAGGTCGCTGTCGGCCGCACGGGCGAAGAAGGGAGCGATGCGAGCAATCATGATGAGTCCTTTACTTGCTCTGCACACGCAGACGCGGGTCCACGGCGAAGTACAGCAGGTCCACGACCAGGTTGATGAGCACGAACATGAAGGCGATCAGCACCAGATAGGCCGCCATGACGGGGATGTCCACCATGCTGATGGCCTGGATGAACAGCAGGCCCATGCCGGGCCACTGGAACACGGTTTCCGTGATGATGGCGAAGGCGATGATGGAACCCAGTTGCAGCCCGGTGATCGTGATGACGGGCACCATGGTGTTCTTCAACGCATGGCGGAAATTGATCAGCCGTTCCGGCAGGCCGCGGGCGCGCGCGAATTTGATGAAGTCGGCGCGCAGCACTTCCAGCATTTCGGCGCGCACCAGCCGCATGATCAGCGTCATCTGGAACAGCGCCAGCGTGATGGCCGGCATGATCAGCGCCAGCCAGCCTGATTTGGTCAGAAAGCCCGTGGTCCACCATCCCAGGCTGACCACGTCGCCGCGCCCGAAGCTGGGCAGCCATCGCAGCTGCACGCCGAAGAACAGGATGAGCAGAATGCCGATGAGGAAGGTGGGCAGCGAGATGCCGGCCAGCGAGATCGCCATGAAGGCCTTGGACAGCACGCCGTGGCGCTTGAGCGCGGTATAGATGCCCATGGGTATGCCCAGGGCCAGCGCCATCACGGCAGACACGAAGGACAGTTCCAGCGTGGCCGGCATGCGCTCTTCGAGCAGTTCGCTGACGGGTCGGCGGTGCCGGTACGATATGCCGAAGTCGCCGCGCACGGCGTTGGCCACGAAGTGCGCGTACTGCACCACGAAGGGGTCGTCCAGGCCCAGCTGTTTGCGCAGTTCCGCGCGTTGTTCAGGGGTGGTGTCCTGGCCCACCATGCTGGCTATCGGATCGCCCACATAGCGGAACATGGAGAACGCGATCAGCGCCACCGTCAACATCACCAGCACCGACTGGATAAGCCGTTGCGCAACAAAGGAAAGCATTATCGGAAGCCCTCGGATTCAGATGACGCCGGGCCGCGTTTCCCTCGGGTAGCGGGAACCGGGGCTGGGCCGGGCGCGCCCGGGCGGCAGGTGCCGCCCGGGGCTCGCGTCGCCGGATTACGGCAGGACGACGTCGCGCAGGTCGAGCACGTCGTCGGCGCGCTGGATGACCTGGATGTTGTCCTTCACGCCCCAGGACATGGGCTGCTGGTGCAGCGGCAGGTAGCCATAGTCGTTGCGCACGATCTCGAAGGCTTCCTTGATCATGGCGTTGCGCTTGGCCTGGTCGGTTTCGACGCCGATCTTGTCGGTGAGCTCGTCGACCTTCTTGTTGCAGTACCCGCCCAGGTTGAACTGGCCCGCCGCCGTCTTGGCATTGCGGCACGAGGCCAGGTTCAGCAGCGTGTTGTGCGCGTCGGTGGAGCTGGGCGTCCAGCCCAGCATGTACATGCTGGTCTGGTTGCCGGCCTGCAGCAGGATCTTGCCGAAGTACTTCGACTTGGTCTGCGCCAGCAGGTTGATCTTGATGCCCACGCGCGCCAGCATGCCGGCCACGGCCTGGCAGACCTTTTCGTCGTTGACGTAGCGGTCGTTCGGGCAGTCCATGGTGACCGTGAAGCCCTTGGGATAGCCGGCTTCGGCCAGCAGCTTCTTGGCGCGCTCGGGATCCGGCTTGTACGGCGCGCCGAAGGAATCGTCATAGCCATTGATGGCGGTGGCGATGAGCGAGCCCAGCGGCTTGGCAGCGCCGCGCATGATCTTCTCGTTGATGGCCTTGGTGTCCACGGCCAGCACCACGGCTTCGCGCACCTTGGGATCCTTGAAGGGATTCTTGCCCTTCACGTCCGAGAACAGCAGTTCGTCGCGGTCCTGGTCCATGCCGATGAAGATGGCGCGCGCTTCCGGCGCGGTCAGCGGCTTGACGCCCTTGGCGTCTTCGAGGCGCTTCCAGTCCTGCACCGGTACAGGCTGCACCAGGTCCATTTCGCCGGAGATCAGCGCGGCCACGCGCGTCGCTTCCTGCGTGATGGGCTGGAAGATGACTTCGTCGACGTTGGTCTTGATGTTCTTGTTCCAGTAGCCGTCGTATCGCTTGAGCACGGTCTTCACGTCGGGCTGGCGCGAGGCCAGCATGAAGGGGCCGGTGCCGTTGGCATTCAGGTTGGCATAGTTGCCCTGGTTGTCGCCCTTGACGTTGGTGGCTTCGGTGGTCTTGTTCTTTTCCGACCACGACTTGCTCATGATGTACAGGAACACCCATTCGCGCGGCAGGATGGGGTTGGGCGTGGGCGTGGTGACTTCGATGGTGTAGTCGTCAATCTTCTTGATGTCGGAGGCCTTGGCGCCGTAGCCCTTCATGTCGGAGCCCGGGGTCAGGCTGCGCTTCCAGGAGAAGATGACGTCGTCCGCCGTGAACGGCGAACCATCGTGGAATTTCACGCCCTTGCGCAGCTTGAACACCCACTTCGTGGGTTCGGGGTTCTCCCAGCTTTCCGCCAGCAGCGGAGTCAGTTTCAGGTTGCCGTCGTAGCCGGCAAGCGTTTCGTAGATGTTGCCCTGGAAGCCCAGCGTGAACGTTTCGTTCAGGGCCATCGGATCCATGGACGTCGCATCGCCTTGATAGGACCAGTGAAAGGTCTTGGCGGCCGCGCCGGCGCTGAAAGCCAGCGATGCGGCGATGGCAGCGGCGAGCGCAGCTTGCTTCAGGTGGGGAAAAGTACGCATAGCCCTCATGCTCCGTGTGGTGCGCGGATAGCGCGACAGAAGTGACAGGGCCCCGGCCCCATGGGGATCCGGGGCATGGCGTTGCTGCTTACGACGAAAGACGGATTGGGGTCTGGCGGGACGCAGCGCGAGCTGCGCGTGCGCCGGTGATGGCGCTGCCGGGAATCACTGCGTAGGACTTCGACTTCACGATAGACCCAACCCCTTGTGATTATCATGACGGGGACGGACCCGCATCGATGTAGGACGAATCTTATCGACGCATTCGTTTAAGCGTCAATCGGTTTGGATTGGGGTTAGTACTTGCTTGCCGGCGGCGTGGAATGGTGCGTGCGGCAAGGCTGGCGGCTCTGCGCTCAGGCGCCGGGCGGGGGCGCGTCGGCAAGGGTTTTCGCCAATTCGCGCACCACGCGCTTGCGGCGGTCGCTGTCTTCGTAGTGCTCGCCCAGGGCCGACCATTCGGGCCGGCTGCGGGCCTCTTTCAACGCTTCGGGCAGGGGCCCTTTGCGCCAGGCATCGTCGTCCGGATGGTCTAGTCTCAATGGCTCGCGCGCGGCATGGCCGCGGCGCTCCAGCGCTTCGATCAGTTGGCGCTGGCGCAGGGCCAAAAGACGCAGCACCGCGTCGTCGACGCTGATTTCGCGCCAGCCGCGCAGCTTGCCCGCCACGCGCTTGCCCAGCTTTTCCACGCCTTGCCACAGGCCGCCGGCGGCCGCGCCGATCAGCATGCCGGTGCCCAGGCTCAAACCGGCGCTGAACAGGTCCACCGCCGCGCCGGCCATGGCGCCCGCGGCGGCGCCCATGCCCACCTGCACGCCCATGTCCTTCAGGGCCTGGGGATGGAACAGGTCCATGCCCCAGCGCTCGCCCTGCAGGGGCAGCGCATCATCGGTGAAGTCCGTCGCGCGGAAGTTGTAGAGCGCCAGCAATGCGTTGACGCAGGTCTGCTCGCGCTGGCGCACCTGGTCGCGCAGCGTGCCCGAGGCGGCCGCGAGCGCCGCGTCGTCGCTGGCGCTGGAGACGTGCAAGGCCGCCACGTCGACCAGCAGGTCGGCCAGCAGTTCGTAGGCGGCGCCACGGCGCGCGCGGCGCTGCTCGGCAAGATTGGCGGACAGCCGGGCCAGCGCGGCGGCGTGGCGGTCCAGCAGCACGCCGAGCTTGGCATAGAGCTGTTGTTCGCCATCCAGCGGCGGCGCGACGGTGTCGAACTCGACGACCGCGTGCAGGCCCAACCGGGCCATGGCGGCGCGCCATTCGTCGGCGCGATGCGCGGGCGCGTTGACGAAGTTCAGCACAGGCAGCAGAGGCCGGCCGCAGGCGGCCAGGATGGCGAGTTCGTCGCGGTGCTTGCCCAGCACCGGATCGCGCGCGTCGATGACGTACAGCGCCGCGTCGCAGTCCAGCATCTTGGCCAGCACGCGGGCCTCCTGCTCGTAGCGGCCATGCGCCTCGGGCGTGTCGAGGAAGCGGCGGATGCGCGCCGGCCCGTCCAGGCGTTCTTGCGGGCTGTCGAGTTTTTCCAGGTACTCCAGCAGCGAGATGCTGTCTTCCATGCCCGGTGTGTCGAACCATTCCAGCACGGCCCGCCCTTCCAGCCGCAGGCGCGCGCCTTCGACGTGGCGCGTGGTGCCAGGGCTGTCGGCGACTTCACCGAAGGTGGTGTCGCGCGTCAGCGTGCGCAGCAACGAGGTCTTGCCGGTGTTGGTATGGCCGACCAGCGCAATCTTGATGAGGTCTTCAGCCATGGCCGGACTCCAGCCAGGCGAGCGGGGCCAGCGGCGCTTGCAGCACGGCATCGGCGGGCAGGCCCAGCGCCAGCAGGCGTTCGCGCCATAGCGGGGCGCGGGTGGCGGGAGCCTCGGCGTCCGCGCGCGGCGTGACCAGCCATACACGCGTCTGTTCCGCGTGCGCGGCCAGTTCGGCGATCAGCGACAGCGTTCCGCGGTCCGGCGTCTGGCGCGCATCGCAGGCGATCAGCATGCGCGTGGCGGCCTGGCCGGCGAGCGCATCCAGCACGCGGTTGCGCTCTTCGCGGGTATCCAGATTGCCGGCCTGCTGGACGCCCGCGGGCATATCGGCGGGTGGCCAGGCCAGGTCCGGCGGCAGTTCGAGCCCCAGCAGCACCGGCTGGCCGCCCAGGCCCGCGAGCGGCGGCGCGCCGACGCGCGGTTCGTGCAGGGGATCGACCGGGCGGTCTATGCCCGTGGACTGGGCGGGCGGCTCCAGGCGATCGCGCAAGGCGGAGAATCCGGGCAGCGAGGGATCGATGCGCAGGCGGCGCAAGGCGCGCAGCGATCCCGCCACGCACAGGGCGCCGGCCAACAGACGGGGCAGGATGCCGTAGACCACCAGCACGCCGATCAGCCACAGCGACCACTGCGCCTGCGCCTCGGCGGGCAGGGCCTGGGCGCCGTCGCTGGCGCGGATCATGGATGCGTCCGGCAGCGGAAAGCCCAGCAGGGACGGCAGCCAGCCCAAAGCCTGTGTCAGCCCGACGAATGTGTCGGGCGCCAGCAAGGTGGTGGCCCAGATGAAGCGGTAGCTGGCGGTGGAAAGCACGGCCAGCAGCACCGCCAGCGCTGCGCACAGGGCCGTCAGCCACAGCAGGTGGCTGACACTGCCGAAGAGCCAGCGCAAGGCGCCCGCGCGGGCCAGCAGGTTGAGAAAAGCCTGCGGTACCAGCGCGCTGTCGGGGCCGCGGGCCAGCTTGCGCGTGGCCCAGAGCCAGAGACGCCCCAGTCCCGTGACGGAGGACGCCCGCAGCAGGAAGCTGCCCAGCCACAGCAGGAAGGTGAGCGCATGCAGGCCCAGCAAGGCGCCCAGCGCCCACAGCACGTTGACTGGCCGCGAGCCGTCACCCAGCGCGCCCAGCGCGGCGCCTGCGCCGGAAATGGCGGCCAGCAGGAACAACGCGGCCAACATGGCGAGCGCGCTGCGGCGCCATGTGTCGATCAGGGGGATGAGATTCTCGCGCTGCGCCAGCAACGCGGCGCGAGCCAGGATGCGCGCGGGCAGATCGGCGTCCTGCTGGCGTACGCGGCGCACTGCGGCTGCGTCTTCCAGCGGCCCCCAATGCGCTTCGCGCAGACGTATCAGCTCCGCCAGCCAGTGCGCGCGCACGGGGCCGGCGCCGAGGGGTTCAGCCGGGGGGATGGAATCGCGAGAGGTCGTAGACGGCATCGCGTCGGGCGGCGGTACGGTCAGGCCCTGGGGGCGGTGGACCATTGTAGACCGGGCGGGACGGGAAACGGGGCCACAGCCCCACGCGTCAGTGCCTGGCGCGGGCGCTGCGGTACTGTCCGGGCGTGACGCCGACGGCGTCGCGGAAGACCCGCGCCAAGTGGCTGGCGTTGCCGAAGCCGCTGGCCTGGGCGATGCCGGCCAGGTCGCCCTTGCCGGCTGCGAGCAGCTTGCGCGCATGCGCCAGCCTCCGCGCCCGTACCCAGGCATGCGGCGGCTCGCCGAAAGAGGTGTGGAACATGCGGGCGAAGTGGTAGGTGGATAGCGCCGCCACGCCTGCGAGTTCGTCCAGCGTCAGCGGCTCGGCCAGGTGCGCGTCAACATAGTCCATGATGCGCCGGCGCACGGCGGGCGCGAGGCCGCCGCGCAGCGTTGCCGCGGGCTTGCGCGCCACGCCCTGGTTCAGCAGATGGTGCAGGACTGTTTCGGCCGCGCTGCTGGCCGCCAGCCGGTCGGCGGGCTGGTTCCAGTCGGTGTCCAGCAACTGCCGGCAGACGTCGATCAGCGAGTCGTCGTGGATGTAGGTGCGGTCGCGCAGTTCCAGCGTGCGGGGCTCGCAGTCCAACCGCATGACGGCTTCGCGGGCCAGGCGTTCCGGAGCGATGTACAGATGCAGGAATTGCACGCTGTCGTTCATGCTCCAGCGCGAGTAGTGCTCCGAGGGCAGCACGCAGAACTTGCCGGCGCCGCCATGTCGCCTGTCCTGGCCCAGGCGGAACGACTTGTCGCCGCCGCGCAGATAGAGTGACAGGGTGTGATGGCCCGGACTGTCGTAGCCCATGGTTTCGTGGGCGCTGCGTGACCATTGCGAGATGGCGATGCCCTCGCCCAGCGCGGCGGCGCGTCCCAACGTCGCGGTGGAGCCCGCCAGGGTGCGGAAGACGGAGAAATCGGCCGGGGCCGAGGCGACGGTAGCCATATGAGTGGAATGCTACTGCGATCTCGCGCGCGGCGCGTGCGCGCGGGGAAGAAAACCGCAAGAACCGGCAATTCTTGCGGGCCAGGGAGGCGCAAACTGGATTCCCCGGCGGTCTTGCGGACCGCCTTACCGCGTCCCTGTTTCAGCATCGCATCGTGAACCTCTTCCTGTATTTCCTCACAGTCGTCATCTGGGGCACAACCTGGATCGCCATCAAGCTGCAATTAGGCGTGGTGGCGATTCCCGTCTCGATCTTCTACCGCTTCGCGCTGGCGGGCCTGGTTCTGTTGGCGGTCCTGGCGCTGACCCGCAAGCTGCAGAAAATGGACCGGCGCGGCCACTGGCTGTGCGTGGGCCAGGGGCTGTGCCTGTTCTGCCTGAACTTCCTGTGCTTCTACACGGCAACCCAGTGGATTCCCAGCGGCCTGGTGTCGGTGGTGTTTTCGGCGGCGACGCTATGGAATGCGCTGAATGCCCGCCTGTGGTTCGGCACCCGCGTCGCGCCGCGCGTGATGGTGGCCGGCGCGCTGGGCTTTTCCGGCCTGGTGCTGCTGTTCTGGCCCGAACTGGCGGGGCAGGAGGCCAGCCATGAAACCCTGCTGGGCCTGGGCTTTGCACTGCTGGGTACGTTCTGCTTTTCGACGGGCAACATGCTGTCGTCGCTGCAACAGCGCGCCGGCATCCGGCCCTTGACCGGCAACGCCTACAGCATGCTTTATGGCGCAGCCATCCTGCTGGCGGGTTGTCTGGCGGCGGGCCTGCCGTTCGAATTCGATACCTCGGCTTCCTACGTCGGCGCCCTGCTCTATCTGGCCATCCCGGGCTCCGTGATCGGTTTTACCGCCTATCTGACGTTGGTGGGCCGCATGGGTCCGGCGCGGGCCGCCTACTGCACGGTGCTGTTTCCGGTGGTGGCCTTGAGCGTGTCTACTTTCGCCGAAGGCTATCAGTGGACGGCGCCGGCCCTGCTGGGCCTGGCGCTGGTAATGCTGGGCAACCTGCTGGTCTTCACCAAGTGGACGCCCTTCGCGCGGCGCGCGGCGGCTTGAACTTGGCCCAGGGCCGGGCAAGCCCTAGCGGGCCAGGGCGCGCAGCCCTTCCAGCAGGCGGTCGATTTCCGCGTCGCTGGTCAGATAGCTGACCGAGGCCCGCGCGATCTGCGCCAGGCCACGCGCCTGCATGTCCAGCGGGGTATAGGGCACGCCGTTGCTGCCGATGGTGATGCCCTGTGCCGCCATGGCGCGTTGCACGGATACGGCGTCCTGATCGGCGAAGTTGAAGGACACCAGGCCCGAGCGTTCGCGGCCCTGGTCCAGCACCGTGATGCCGGGGATGGCCGCCAGTTCGGTCCGCAGGGCCTGGGCCGTGGCGGCGATGCGGGCGCGGATGGCTGGCAGGCCGATGTCCAGGGCTTCCTGCAAGGCGTTGGCCAGGCCGCAGCGCAGCGCCAGCGAGGCTTCCGCCGATTCCAGGCGCGCGGCGTCCTGGCGCAGCACCGGCTCGCCGTCGGCGCCCAGGGGGGCGGAATGGGTGTCGACGAAGGCGGGCGTGAGCTGGTCCAGGAAGTCGCGCCGCACGTACAGCAGGCCTGTGCCGCGCGGGCCGCGCAACGCCTTGCGTCCGGCCCCGCTCAACACATCGCAGCCGATCTGCGCGACGTCCACGGGCAACTGGCCGACCGCCTGTGCCGCATCCACGAAATACGGGATGCCGTGGCGGCGCGCGACGCTGCCGATGGCGGCGGCGGGATTGATCAGGCCGCCGTTGGCGGGCAGCCAGGTCAGTGCGATCAGGCGCACCCGCTCATCCAGCATGGCCTCCAGTGCCTGCGGATCGACGCAGCCGCTGTCGTCCGAGGGAATGGTCTCCAGCGTGGCGCCAGCACGCTGCGCCTTGAGCCGCATGGCGGCCAGGTTGCCGCCCCATTCGTGGCGACCCACCAGGATGCGGTCGCCGGCGCGCCACGGCGCCATCGCCGCGAAAGCCGCGCCCCAGCCGGGCGAGTTGCCGCCGGTGAGTGCGATCTCGGTCGGGTCCGCGTTGAGCAGCCGGGCCGCCAGTGTGCGAGCCTGCTCGATCAGCTCCCGCGACCGCACGCCCGCCTCCATGGGCCCTTGCGTCGCTTCGCGTTGCAGGTGCGCGTGGATGGCATGCAGCGTGGCGGCCGAGGGCAGCGACGCGCCGGCGTGATTGAAATGGACGGTGGTGTGCGCGCCAGGGGTCTGGGCGCGCAACGCTTCCACGGCGCTGGGAGTCAAGGGGGCGGACATGGCGGCTCCGGCAGGGATCAGGCTTGCGTGAGCGCGATAACGGCTTCGATCTCGACCGCCACGCCCTGCGGCAGGGATGCCACGCCGACGGCGCTGCGAGCATGGCGGCCGGCGTCGCCGAACACCTCGACCATCAGGTCGGAGGCGCCGTTGGCAATGGCGCTCTGGCGGTTGAAGTCCGGCGTGCTGGCCACGAACACGCCCAGGCGCACGACGCGCGCCACGCGATCCAGCTTGTCGCCGGTGGCGGCGGCGATCTGCGATAGCAGGCCCAGCGCCGACAGGCGCGCCGCTGCTACGCCATCGGCGTCAGAAACCTGGTCTCCCAGGCGGCCCAGATAGGCGGCCTTGCCGTCCTTGCGGGAGATCTGGCCCGAGATATACAGCAGGTTGCCTTCCTGCACGAAGGGCACGTAGTTGGCGGCGGGAGCGGCGGCGGCTTCGAGGGTCAGGCCAAGTTCGGCCACGCGGCCGGAGATCGAGCGGGTCATGAGGGACTCCTGAACAGGGAAAGTATGGGCAAGCCTCATGCTATCGGCCGCTGCCGGCCCTGACCAATCAATTTTCGCGCAGTACACATGAGTAAAACTAATGTGTGTCGCCCCGCTCCGTGGCCGCCTGCGCCAGCCATGCGTGGAAGCGCTGTGCCGCTTCGCCAAGCGCGCCGCGCGGCGTCACGAACCACCAGCCGATGCGAGGAGCTTCGAGCGCGGCGTTCGGCAGGGCCTCCACCAGCGCGCCGCTGGCGAGCTGGGCGGCGATAAGGCGGTGACGGCCCATCGCCAGGCCTTGCCCCGCCAGCGCCGCTTCCACGACGATGTTGTAGTCATGCAGGCGTACGGGCCGCACGCCGCCCAGGTCCACGCCGTGATGTCGCGCCCAGGCGTCCCATTCGAAGGGATGGCGGGCATGCGAGGCCAGCAGCGGGAATCGCAGCAGATCCTGCGGCGTGCGCGGCCGTTTCCTGCCCGCGATCAGGGCGGGCGAGCAGACTACCGACAGCCGCTCCGCCATGATCAGCCGAGCCCGCACGCCTGGCCACACGCCGCGCCCGTAGCGGATGGCGACGTCGACCTCGCCGCCCGCAACGTCCGCCAGGCCGATGTCGGGCTGCAATTGGAGATCGATGTCGGGATGGGCGGCGGCAAACGCCGCGAGGCGCGGCGCCAGCCAGCGCGTGGCGAACGAGGCCAGCAGCCCGACGCGCAGCGTCTGCCGCACAGTCTCGGGCGCACGGACCTCGTCGGTACCCAGGCGCAGCAGTTCGAAGGCCGCGTGTACGCGCTCGTAATAGGCCTGACCCGCCGCGGTCAGCGCCACGGCGCGGGTGAGCCGCTCGAACAGGGCCACGCCCAGTTCGGCTTCCAGTCGCTGGATATGGTGGCTGATGGCGCTTTGCGTTACGAAGAGCTCCTGCGCAGCCAGGGAAAAACTCATGCGCCGCGCGGCAGCTTCAAAGGCGCGCAGGGAAACCAGGGCAGGCAGGGATCGCGCGGAACGCATGGAGGCAGGCGATGTGGTGATGAGGGAATGCGCATCATCGTACGCCGCGCGCGGCCCGGCAAACAGGGCGCGCGCACCGCGTCCCAATGCAAAAGGCCCGCAACAAGTTGCGGGCCCTTCAGTACTGCATTCTTTGGCTCCCCGAGCTGGGCTCGAACCAGCGACCTGCGGATTAACAGTCCGTCGCTCTACCGACTGAGCTATCGGGGAACAGGTAGAGGGGGCGAATTATGCACAAAAAAACGGAAGAATGCAAAACGGGGCAGGCGTAACGGGTCGACGCGCTGAATATTTGCCTTTCTCACCAGGACACGAGTGCGTGCGGCGACCATCTGCGGTATCGAAAAGCAGCCAAACCGGGCGCAGTACAAATGGGGTCAGGCAGGAGCCATTCCTCTCAGCGGCGACGGTGGGCCAGCTTCTTCAATGGCCCCTTGCCGGATACCCGTGCTTGCACTGGTAATGGCACGCAACCCGTATTCGGTGAGCATCAGTTCCCGAACCTGGATTACCGCGCCCGGCCTGGAAATTAGCCGGGATCCCTTGAAGAATGCGTCAGGTTTCTTGTTGGTGGCAGCGTTCATATCAATACCTTTTGCTGACGAAGTCGCTGATCGCTTTGGCGCCGGCGCCTACGATTTCCGCAACGTCGTTGCGTTCGAAAAGCGCATGGTCGCTCGAGTCCAGGTAGATCACGCCTATGGGATGCTGGCCTGAACGGTCCAGGACGGGCACCGCCATAGCCGAATAGCGGCCGGGTCCAAGACGGCGGGCCTGGGCCGCGGTATACCCCCATTCAAGCACTAGTGCCGAGCGGAGTTGATCTTCCGTTCTGTGTTGGCTGGACATCACCAGCGGTGTCTTGCTGCGGACAGCTCTGCCCGCGATGCCGGTGTGCACGGGAAAGGTTCGTCCTGCACCCTCGCCGCCAGCGCCCGCGTAGTTGATGATCTGCTCGATTTCCTGCGGTTCATGAACGGGAGGCACGACCCGGTAGGTGGTGCGCAGGTCGGTTCCACGATTGCGCTTGTCGCACCATTCGGCAAGCATGGTGTGCATGGTGGAGACCGCTGCATCGAGACCTTCGTGGACGGCGGCCGGTCCATCCATCTCGTCGTCGGCGCGTGCAGCAGCCACGCGAACCAGGGCTGCCAGAATCAGCCAGACGCTCGTGGCGGCCGTCAGACCGAACATCCAGGGTTCAAACAGCGGTTCGCGCCAGCTCTTCACCGCGGCGCTACCGGCGACGAGGAGTGGCGGGCCATTGAACAGGACTTCTCTAGGCCACCTCTTTTGCCAGAGGCGTTTTTGCCGCACGCCGGGCAGATGATTTGTCTGCATGGGGAACCGCGCCTCCTGAGGCCAGAACTTGGCGCGATTGTAGGCAGCGATTTCGCGGAAAGGCCGGTTTTCGGGGCTCGGGACAGCGTAAATAGGACAAAGCGCAATGGGCTGGCTTGGCCTCACGCTTTCCGTTCATGACGCAGGCAATAAAAAACCCGCGCCGTCATAGCCGGAGCGGGTTTTTGAGATCGTCTCAGGACGGATCTGCATCTGGAATCTGGTGCCGGTGAAAGGAATCGAACCCTCGACCTTCTCATTACAAGTGAGCTGCTCTACCAACTGAGCTACACCGGCGCTGCGTGCCTGGGGCACGCGAAGGGCTGCATTGTAATGAAAAAAATGCAGACCTTGCGGGGATGCCTTATTTGACGATGGTCAGGCGCGGACGCTTGGGTTCGTCGTCGTCTCCGCCGTCGTCGCCGGGGGCGGCGTCGGCGTCGGAGCCCTCGGGCGCGGCGGTGGCCGTCGCGCCCTGGGCGCCAGCTTCCGGCGGTTCGTAGGGCTGCACTTCGAAGCCCATGCCGGCGCCGGTTTCGCGCGCATAGATGGCGCTGACGGCGCCCACGGGGACGTAGACGTTTTCGGTCACGCCGCTGAAGCGGGCCTGGAATTCGATGAATTCGTTGCCCAGCACCAGGCGGTTGGTGGCCAGCGTGCCCACGTTCAGCGTGATCTGGCCGTCGCGCACATGGGCGACGGGCACCATGGTGTGCTCGTCGACCTGCACGGTGATGTAGGGCGTATAGCCGTTATCGGTGCACCATTCGTGCAGCGCGCGGATCAGGTACGGTTTGGTCGAAGTTTCACCCATCACGCAACAGCCTTAGCGACGCATCACTTTTTCCGAAGGCGTCAGCGCTTCGATGTAGGCCGGACGCGAGAAGATGCGTTCGGCGTACTTTTGCAGCGGAGCCGCGTTCTTGGGCAGTTCGATGCCGTAGTGGTCCAGGCGCCACAGCAGCGGAGCCACGGCCACGTCGAGCATGGAGAATTCCTCGCCCAGCATGTACTTGTTCTTCAGCAGCATGGGGGCCAGCTGGGCCAGGCGGTCGCGGATGTTCTGGCGGGCGTTGGCCAGCTTCTTTTCGTCGGGCTTGGCGCTGCGGTCTTCCAGCGTCGAGACGTGGACGAACAGTTCCTTCTCGAAGTTGTAGAGGAACAGGCGGGTGCGGGCGCGCATGACCGGGTCGGCGGGCATCAGCTGGGGATGCGGGAAGCGCTCGTCGATGTACTCGTTGATGATGTTCGACTCGTACAGGACCAGGTCGCGTTCGACCAGAATGGGCACTTGACCGTACGGGTTCATCACCGAGATGTCTTCGGGCTTGTTGTACAGGTCGATGTCGCGGATCTCGAAATCCATGCCTTTTTCGAACAACACGAAGCGGCAGCGTTGCGAAAACGGACACGTGGTTCCGGAATAGAGCACCATCATGGCGGTAAGTCCTTTATTGAAAAACGAAAGGCCAGCGCCTTAATCTAGCAGGCGCTGGCCCCAATTGCCAGGCGGGATAGGCGTACAGCCCTATCCGCCGATGCCGTCCCTATTTGCAATCAGGGACGGATAAAAACCTGGCGGGGCGTTGCGGTTAGCGCACGTGTTTCCAGTACGAGGCGTTGAGGCGCCAGGTAACCAGGAAGAACAGCAGCAGGAACAACATGACACCGACGCCGAGACGGACGCGGAATGTCTGGACGGGTTCGGCCATCCAGGACATGAACGCAGTCAGGTCGGCGACGTCGTTGTCGTATGTTGCGACTTGGGCCGGGTTAGCGGCCTTGAATTTGGCATCGAAGGTGGCATGGCCGTGGTAGTTGGCTACCGGTTCGGCCTTGACCGTGGAAAAACCCTGTGCATCGTACACCGTGGTGACGCGTTCCCAGGTTTTGGGGGCGCCCGCCTTGCCTTCGACCTCGTGCATGGCGACGGTCGTAAGTTCGCGCGGACCCTGCACTTCCCAGAGCGCGTGGGGCATGCCCACCGACGGGAAGACCAGGTTGTTCCAGCCCGTGGGACGCGCCGTGTCGCGGTAGAAAGTGCGCAGGTAGGTGTAGATGTAGTCGGCGCCCGAGGGGCCGGCGTTCACGGATTTGGCGCGCGCGATCACGGACAAGTCCGGGGGCGTCGTGCCGAACCACTGCTTGGCGTCCTTCGGGGGCATGGCGACGTTCATCATGTCGCCGACCTTTTCGCCGGTGAACAGCAGGCTTTCCTTGATCTGCTGGTCGGTCAGCCCGATGTCCTTGAGCTTGTTGTAGCGCATCGAGGACGCGCTATGGCAGTTCAGGCAGTAGTTGACGAACAGCTTGGCTCCGTTCTGCAGCGACGACATGTCGTTGACGCGGTACGGGGCCTTGTCCAGGGGGTAGCCGCCTCCGGCGGCAAGGGTGGCGGTACACGTGAGCATCAAGGCCACGGCACCAATCAGCTTCTTGATCATGGTTAATCCGTTATCTGGTGGGCTCAGTGGGCGTGGAACGTGACGCGGTCGGGCACCTTCTTGAAAGTGCCCAGGCGGCTCCATACCGGCATCAGGAAGAAGAATGCCAGGTACAGCAGCGTGCCGATTTGCGACGTGATGTTCAACGGCGGACTGGGCGGCTGCGTACCGATGTAGCCGAGCACCAGGAAGTTGACCATGAAGATGCCGTAGATCCACTTGTGCCAGGTCGGGCGGTAGCGGATCGACTTGACCGGGGAATGGTCCAGCCACGGCAGGAAGAACAGGATGACGACCGTGCCGCCCATGGCGACCACGCCCCAGAACTTGGCGTCGATCACGCGCAGCAGCACGGCCACGACGATCAGGATGCCGGGGACGGCGATACGCATGAAGCCCTTCAGGTTGCTCTTGACGAGCAGCGCGATGGCGCCCAGCACGGAAGCGCCCGCCAGCACCCAGGTGAACTCGTCGGTGGTGGCGCGCAGCATCGAGTAGAACGGTGTGAAGTACCAGACCGGCGCGATGTGCGGAGGCGTCTTCAGCGAGTCAGCAGGGATGAAGTTGTTGAACTCGAGGAAGTAGCCGCCCATTTCCGGCGCGAAGAACACGATGAACGCGAACACGAGCAGGAAGCCGGCCACGCCCATCAGGTCGTGGACCGAGTAGAACGGGTGGAACGGGATGCCGTCCTTCGGGCGGCCGTACTTGTCCTTCGGGCCTTGCTTGATCTCGATGCCGTCCGGGTTGTTCGAGCCGACTTCGTGCAGCGCCACCAGGTGGGCCGCGACCAGGCCCACCAGCACCAGCGGGATGGCGATGACGTGGAAGGCGAAGAAGCGGTTCAGCGTGGCATCCGACACGACGTAGTCGCCGCGGATCCAGATGGACAGCTCAGGGCCGATGAAGGGAATGGCTGCGAACAGGTTCACGATCACCTGCGCGCCCCAGTAGGACATCTGGCCCCAGGGCAGCAGATAGCCGAAGAAGGCTTCCGCCATCAGACAGAGGAAGATCGCGACGCCGAAGATCCACACGAGTTCGCGCGGCTTGCGGTAGGAACCGTAAAGCAGCCCGCGCAGCATGTGCAGGTACACGACGACGAAGAACATCGACGCGCCGGTGGAGTGCATGTAGCGCACCAGCCAGCCCCACGGGACTTCGCGCATGATGTATTCGACGGACTGGAACGCGCGTTCGGCGTCCGGCTTGTAGTGCATGACCAGGAAGATGCCGGTCACGATCTGCAGCACCAGCACCAGCAGGGCCAGTGAGCCAAAGAAGTACCAGAAGTTGAAGTTCTTCGGTGCGTAGTACTCGGACAGATGGGCTTTCCAGGTGGAGGTCACCGGGAAGCGCCGGTCCAGCCAGCCCAACAGGCCTGTCGTCTCGACGGTTTTCTCGCCAGCCATGTAACGGCTCCTTCTCTAATACGTGGCGTATTTGTTTTACTTACGTAATTCGGGAAAAAAGCGCGACGCGCGCGTCAGGCCTTGTTGTCTTCATCGACGCCCACGATGATGCGGGTGTCGGTGAGATATTGGTACGGCGGGACTTCGAGGTTGTCGGGAGCGGGCTTGTTCTTGTAGACACGGCCGGCCAGATCGAACGTGGAGCCGTGGCAAGGACAGAGGAATCCGCCCTGCCAGTCGGCGCCCAGGCTGCCGCCTTTCTCGAAGTGGGACGTGGGCGAGCAGCCGAGGTGGGTACAGATGCCGACGCAGACGAAGAGCTCGGGCTTGCGCGAGCGGCCTTCGTTTTCGGCGTATTTGGGCGTGAAGCCGGGGCGCTTGGAATCAGGATCGGCCAGCAAGGCGTCCTGGGTCTTGAGACCAGCGAGTTGTTCAGGCGACCGGTGGATGATCCAGACCGGTTTTCCGCGCCATTCAACCGTCTTCATGGTGCCGACGGGAATGTCGCCGACGTCCACTTCAACGGGAGCCCCGGCAGCGCGGGCCTTTTCGGAGGGAGAAAACGTGCTCACAAGCGGCACTGCCGTTGCGACACCTGCTACGCCACCCACAGCACAGGCGGTGGTAACCCAGAAACGTCGCGAAGGATCAGGTGGCAGGTTGGGATCAACCGCACCGTCATCATCGTGCACCAGCGTATCCTGACTCATCTTCCTATCCTTGTTGATGCGCCCGCTCTACGAGTAGCATCACTTCTGCGGCATCGGGTTCGCGGGAATTTGTAACAACATAGCAACCGCGTATTATAGCGCCAGCCCACTCACGGGCGTATCACGAAGGGAGTGCTTTTATGAGCAAAGCGACTGGTTTCGTCAAAGAATTCCGAGATTTCGCTGTCAAAGGCAACGCAGTGGACCTGGCGGTCGGTGTCATCATCGGCGCGGCGTTCGGCAAGATCGTCGATTCGCTGGTCAAGGACATCGTCATGCCGTTGGTCAACTTCATCCTCGGAGGCTCGGTCGATTTTTCGAACAAGTTCCTGGTTCTGTCGATGCCGGCCGGCTACAACGGCCCCATGACCTACGCCGACCTGACCAAGGCTGGCGCCAACGTTTTTGCGTGGGGTAATTTCGTCACGATCATCATCAACTTCGTGTTGCTGGCGTTCGTGATCTTCTGGATGGTCAAGGCCATCTACAAGGCCCGCACCAAGGCCGAGGAAGCGCCGGCGCCCGCTGCGACGCCCGAAGACGTGGCGCTGCTGCGCGAAATCCGCGATCTGCTCAAAAAGCCCTGATCCGATGCTGCCGCAGGCCCGGAATCCACGCAGACGCGGATCCGGGCGGCGGCTGGCGGACGTTCCCGCCGGCGCACGCCGGCCCCCGCTGAACGATCCGCTGCCTGTTTTCTTCCCCTAGTCCCGTTCCGCAGCCATTTGCCGTTCGACGCGCCGAGCGAACATGGCGAAGCTTGCGCGCACGATGCTGGGCTTGAGCAGGAAGTCGTGCGATTCGGCGGCCAGCGCATCGTTCACCGGTTTCACCTCGCCATAGGCGGCCGCCGCCTGCAGCTGATTGCGGGCGGCGCGTTCGATCAGCACCGACAGGTACAGCGCTTCCTCGATGCATGAGCCGGCCGCCAGAAAGCCATGGTTGGCCAGCAGGATGCTGCGCTTGGCGCCCAGCGCCGCCGAGATGATCTCGCCTTCCTGGTCGGCGATGGGCAGGCCGGGCCATTCCTTCAGATGAGCACAGTCGTTGTGGAACGGCGTCGCGTCCATGTGCGCGACGACCAGTGGCTGGCCCGTCATGGACAGCGTCGATACATGGGGCGGGTGCGTGTGGATGATGCATTGCACGTCGGGACGCTGGCGATAGACCCAGAAGTGAAAGCGCACGGCAGGGTTCGGCGTGCCGGGGCCGTCGAGCACTTCCATGTTGTCGTTGATGCGGATGACCGAGGCCGGGACGATCTCGTCGAAGGCCTGGGCCAAGGGCGTCGTCAGGAACGTGCCGTCTTCCTTGCGTACGGTGATCTGGCCCGCCAGCGTTTCCGAATGGCCTTCGCTGGCGAGAATGCGACAGCTCAGGGCCACCTTCTCTTCTTCGCTCCAGTTCCCGAAGTCGAGCTTGTTCGCGGAGCGCGCAAAGAAGGCGTCGGCATGGGCTTGTTTTTCCAGCATGGGGTCTCCTTGGGATAATGGCTCCATTACACGCCCGCCTCCGCCGCCAGCGATTGACCGATCACGAACGAGGGTTGACTCAATGCGACAGGAAGGCCGGCGCCTTTCGGCCAGTGTTGGCCGACCCGACTGAGTGTTCCGAGCATGCCACGCGCCCGCCAGACAGTGAATCCATCCGCCCGGCCCGCCTGTTCCGAGGCGGATCTGAACTTTGCGCCCCAGTTCCGCCCTTTCTATGCGCAGGAGATCGCAGGCTACGAGCGCGAGCTGGACAAGCTGGTGCTGCCGGGCGAATTCAGGGCCCTGACCGAACCGCCCAGGCTGCTATTGCAGGCCTGCAGGCTGCGCGCGGGCGGGCTGGTGGTGAGTCTGGAGTCCACGCCGATCAGCGTGCAGCACCGCGCGGAACATGCGGCCGATCTGGAGCATGCGGAGTTCCTGGCGAGCTTTGTGATTGCCGGACACGGCGTCATCGTGCAGAACGATGCGACGCTGCCGCTGGAACCCGGCGACATCATCTTCCGCACGACCGCGCTGCCATCGGAAATCCGGATGTACACCGATTCGCGCATTGTGGTGGTCAAGGGGCCGCTGTCGCGCCTGTTGGGCGCGCACAGCCTGGCGATGTCGCAGTTCACCGCGCAGCGCGGCGTGGCCGTCCTGCCCATGGTGCAGACCGCCCATCGCTGCCTGCATCATGTGTTCTTCGACAAGGCGGAATCGAACCCGACGTCGTCGCTGTTTGCCGAACAGGCGCTGTTGGCGCTGCTGGCTTCGATCTACACCAGCCAGGCGCTGGAGAAGATACCGGGCGATGCGCGCGGGCCCGCCGATAACTGGCAGGTGCTGGCCAGCTACATCGATGCCCACATCACCGATCCGGAACTGTCGGTGCAGGCGGTGGCGGATGTGCTGCGCGTGACCACGCGCTGGGTGCACCGCTTGTTCAAGATGCGCTCGCTGCAATACACCAGCTACGTGCGTGAACGCCGTCTGCAGCTGGCCAGGGAAGCGCTGGAGGATCCGCGGCGTGCGCATGTCGAGGTCAAGGAGATCGCGGCCTCTTGCGGCTTTCAGCACGCGAGCCATTTCATCCGCCGCTTCCATGAACGCTTCGGCATGTCGCCGGCCTTGTACCGCAAGACTGCCAGAAGCGGCAACGGCGGCGCGTAGCGTCGCGCCGCCTGCTCTTGCCGTGCCTGCGCGTCAGGCGCGGTGCAGGTCCTGCGGCGTGGGCTTCATGAGAAACGCCGAGGTGCCGGCCACGATGCCGAGGAAGGCCAGATAGACGCCGACGGGAAGAATGCTGTCGAATTTCTGCACCAGCGTGGCCGAGATCAGCGGCGCCAGCCCGCCGCCGATGGCGGCCGAGAACTGGACCCCGATGGACAATCCGGAATAGCGCAGCTCTGCGGGAAACTGCGCGCTGTAGAGGCTGGATTGCGGCGCGATCATGATCGCGTAGTTGAAGGCCATGGCGACGAAGACGGCGAGACTGTATGCCATCAACGAACCGCTGCCCACCGCGAGAAAGATCGGAATGGCCATGAGTCCCAGCAGCATGCCGCCCCAGCCACAGACGCGGCGCGCGCCGATGCGGTCGGCCAGCACGCCGAACAGCGGAATGGTGAACATCAGCACCCCGGCGCCGTAGAGCAAGGCATGCAGCGCGTCGGCGCGGCTGAAGCCGAGCTTGGACACCGCGTAGGAAACCGAGAACACCAGGAATGTGTAGATCAGCGTGACCTCGGCGATCTTGCAGCCTATGCACAGCAGCAGCGATTTGCCGTGCGCGCGCAGCAGTTCACCCAGGGGCATCTTGTCTTGCACGGACTGTCTGTTGCGCGCCTTCTCGCGCTTGACCTCTTCGAATTCAGGCGATTCGTCGATGCCGTGGCGGATGAACAGGCCGACGACGATGAGCACGGCGCTGGCCAGGAACGGCAGGCGCCAGCCCCAGGACAGGAAGTCCTCTTCCGGCAGCCGCGTCACCAGCGCGAAGGAACCGACCGACAGCAGGATGCCCAGAGGCGCGCCCACCAGCGGGAGGCTGCCGAAGAATGCCTTCCATTTGGGCGGCGCGTGTTCGACCGCCATCAGCATGGCGCCGCCCATTTCGCCACCGAACGACAGCCCCTGGCCGATGCGCAGCGCCACCAGCAGCACCGCCGCCGAGATGCCGATCTGTTCATAGGTCGGCAGCAGTCCGATGAGCACCGTGCATATGCCCATCAGCAGCAGGCTGAGAGTCAGCATGGACTTGCGGCCGATGCGGTCGCCGAAATGGCCGAAGAGGATGCCGCCGATGGGCCGCGCCAGCATGCCGCTGGCGAAGGCTCCGAAGGCCGCCAGCGTGCCGGTCGCGGGATCGAACTGCGGGAAGAAAATCTTGTTGAACACCAGCGCCGCGGCGGTACCGTAGGCGAGGAAGTCGAAGGCTTCCACGGCGGTGCCGATGACCGTGGCAACGGCGACCCGGAACAGATTCGGTTTCTTGTGTGATTGGGCTATAGGCTGCGCGGCCTGGATGGCGTCCATGTCGTTCCCTCTTGTCTTGTAATAGTGGTTTTTGTCGTTGTGCGCGGGCCTCAGGGACCCGGTGGCACATACCCCGGCAACTGCTGTATGCGCTTGCGCCACGCCGCGATGGCGGGATAGGCGTCGATGTCGACGGCGGCTTCCTCGGCCAGCGCCAGGTAGCCGTAGCAGGCAATGTCGGCCACGGTCGGCGCATCGCCGCCCGCCAGCCAGGCGTGGCCCGCAAGACGCTGGTTCAGGCGTTGCAGCACGCGGTCGGTGCGGGCCTGCATGCCAGGCACGTCGAGCAAGGCCTCGCTTACGCCCAGGTGGTGCGCGGCTTCGGCGTTGCTGACGACGTGTGTCAGGCGCAGCGGCTGGAGGCTGTTGGCGATCTCGTTGGCGGATACCGACATCCAGGCATGCATGGCGCCGATGCGCGGCAGCGGCGCCAGCCATTCGGGGGCGTAGTGATGCGCCAGATGCAGCAGGATGGCGTGGCTGTCCCAGATGGCGGTGTCGCCATCGGTCAGCGCGGGGATCTGCTGGAAGGCGCTGACGCGCTCGAATTCCGCGGTCTGGTTCTTGCGGGCCAGCACGTCGACGAACCGGCTTTGGTAGTCCCGGCCGATGAGCGCAAGAAAGAGGCGCACCTTGTAGCAGTTGCCGGAGCGCGGGTGGTCGTAGAGGGTCAGCATTCAATGGCTCCGTGTGTAGGAGGCCCGGCCGGAAAGGGCCGGCAGCGGGCGGCTGCATGGAATGCTAGGGCTGTGGACTGGGTGCGGAATTGACAGGGAGAGAACCGCGATTGACCAGATGCGACGCACAGGCGCCGCCTTGATCGCGCCCTCTGGTTTTCCCCTAGCCGAGTCCTGCCGATTCGGGCGCGAGCGGCGCGCACGGCCATAGCGCGCCGTGCAATGAAAACGCCCCCTTGCGGGGGCGTGTCTTTGGGGGCGCTGCCGGTTATGCCGGGTTGTCGATGTCGACGAATTCGACCTTGATACCGAAATGTTCCGCGACCGCCTGGCCCAGCGCCTGCGCGCCGTAGCGTTCGGTGGCATGGTGGCCTGCGGCGATGAAACCCACGCCGGTTTCGCGCGCCAGGTGCACCGTGGATTCGGAGACCTCACCCGTGATGTAGGCGCTGGCGCCTGCGTCCGCCGCATCAGCCAGCATGCCTTGCGCGCCGCCCGTGCACCAGGCCACGCGCGCCAGCGGCATGTCCGGGTCGCCCACCACCAGTGGCTGGCGGCCCAGGCGCTCGGCCACGCGCTCGCCCAACTGGCCCAGCGTCGCCACGCCTTGCGCGGCGCCCAGCCAGACCAGGTTGTCGGGGCCACAGGTTTGCGGCGCACCATCGTCGCGCAGCGCGGGCGTCAGGCCCAGCACGCGCGCCAGCTGAGCGTTGTTGCCCAGCGTAGGATGCGCGTCCAGCGGCAGATGGTAGGCGTACAGGTTCAGGTCGTTTTTCAGGGCCAGGGCCATGCGCGCGCGGCGCGTACCGATGACGCGGCGGTCCTCGTTGCGCCAGAGCCAGCCGTGGTGCACCAGCACCGCATCCGCGCCGCGCTCGACCGCCACGCGCAGCAGGGCTTCGCTGGCCGTGACTCCGGCGATAATGTGTGCGATTTCGGATCGGCCTTCCACCTGCAGCCCGTTGGGGCAATAGTCCTTGAAGCGCGCCGCTTGCAGGGTGTCGTCCAGCCAGTTGGCCAGGACGTGGGAGTCCACTTTACTCATAGCTAGTCCTATCAGAATCATGCGCCGATATTGGCTGATCTTTGCTCAGGCCGTCACGGTCTGCCTGGGTATTCTATTCGTCGTGACGACCTTGCGGCCCGACCTGCTGCGGCTGGCCGGACCCGCGGCGGGGCCGCAGTCCGCAGCGGCCGCCGCAAGACCGCCCGCTGCGCGCACCCAGGCCACGGCGTCCTATGCCGAGGGCGTGGCCCGCGCGGCTCCTTCCGTGGTCAACGTATACACCACCAAGCACGTTAACGTGCCGCTGATTCCGCTGCCCGACGATCCGGTGCTGCGCCAGTTCTTTGGCCAGGTGCCCGGCGTGACCCGGCGGCAGGCCTCGACCAGCCTGGGGTCCGGCGTGATCGTGAACCAGGACGGCTACGTGCTGACCAACTACCACGTGGTGCAGGCCGCGGAAGCGATCGAGGTTGCGCTGTCCGACGGCCGCCGCGATACCGCGAAAGTGGTGGGCGCGGATCCGGACACCGATCTGGCCGTGCTGAAGCTGGCCACCTTGCGCGCCCTGCCCGCTGCCACGCTGGCGCCGGACCGGGGCTTGCGCGTGGGCGACGTGGTGCTGGCCATCGGCAATCCGTTCGGCGTGGGGCAGACCACCACGCTGGGCATCGTGTCGGCGCTGGGCCGCAACGGACTGGGCCTGAACACCTACGAGAACTTCATTCAGACCGATGCGGCGATCAACCCCGGCAATTCCGGCGGCGCGCTGGTCGACGCCGCCGGCAATCTGGTGGGCATCAACACCGCCATTTATTCCGAATCAGGCGGGTCGATGGGCATAGGCTTCGCCACCCCCATCGAGATCGCGCGCAAGGTCATGGACGAGATCGTCAAGACCGGCGCGGTCAAGCGCGGCTGGCTGGGCGTGGAGCCGCAGGACGTGACCCCGGAGCTGGCACGCGCCTTTGGGCTGGACCGCGACACCACCGGCGTGATCATCGCTGGCGTGATGCGCGACGGGCCGGCGGCGCGCGGCGGCCTGCGGGTGGGCGACATCGTGCAGTCGGTCAACGGCAAGCGGATGATGGATACCGCCAGCCTGCTGTCGGAGATCGCGCAGCTGCCGCCGGGCCAGAGCGCCAAGCTGGGAATATTGCGCAGCGGCAAGCCGGCCGAGCTGGCCGTGGTGGTGGGTACGCGCCCGGGCAAGCCGCGCTAGGACGGGGCCGGGTCCGCGAACGGAGCTCAGGTCGCGGCGGGGTCTTTGGCCATCAGGCGCACCGCCGACAGGATGGCTTTCTTGGTGCTTTCGGATTGGGTGCGCAGCAGCGCCCATATTTCCGTGCAATAGCCGTCCGGGGCATGGTCCGGCGGGAATGCGCTGTCTTGCGGTGTATCCCCACCCGGCCCCACGCCGTCGGTCAGCCACGGCACGCTGGTGTCCAGCGCCCGCGCCAGCCGCAGCAAGGTGGCGCGAGACGGCGAGTAGCAGTCTTCGCGCATGAGGATCCGATGGATGCACGATTGCGGCACGCCGGAAATGCGCGCCAGCTGGTTCTGGCTTTTGATGCCGCGCCAGCGCATCAGGGTATGCAGTCTTTGGGCGAGTGACATAAGGGCAATGTAGAGTTGCCGCAGGCCGCCCACAAGGTGAAACGGTCCTGCTTTGTGGGCAGGACCGTCCGAAGGGATCAGTGGCGTTCTGTCAGCGAGTCCGAACCGGCCTCGCTCTCTGCTTCTGGTTTGGGCGTGACCAGCCGGGCGCAGATCAGCCCGACCTCATACAGCAGGCACAAAGGCACTGCCAGCATGAACTGGCTGACCACGTCGGGCGGCGTGACCACGGCGGCGATGATGAAGGCCCCCACCACCACGTAGCCGCGCGCTGCCTTCAGCTTGGACAGTTCGACCACGCCCATCTTCACCAGCAGCACCACGGCCACGGGCACTTCGAAGGTGATGCCGAAGGCCATGAACATCGTCATGACGAAGCTCAGGTAGGCCTCGATGTCCGGCGCCGGCGTAATGGACTGCGGCGCGAACGTGGCGATGAAGTGGAACACCGTGCGGAACACCACGAAATAGCAGAACGCCATGCCCGCGATGAACAGAAAAGTGCTGGAAACGATAAGCGGCAGCGCCAGGCGCTTTTCATGCCGGTACAGGCCGGGCGCCACGAAGGCCCAGGCCTGGTACAGCACCACAGGCAGCGCCAGGATGAACGCAGCCATCATCGTGACCTTGACGGGCACCATGAACGGCGTGATGACGCCGGTGGCGATCATGCGCGTGCCTTCGGGCAGCGAAGCCAGCATCGGCTGGGCCAGCACGTCGTAGATGGCCGACGCGCCGGGGTAGATGAACAGCACGATGAATATGCCGATCACGGCGGCGGCGGCGCGCAGCAGGCGGGTGCGCAGCTCGACCAGGTGGGAGATGAAGGTCTCCTGCTGGCCTTCTTCTTGGGAGGCGTCCTGGGTCACGTCGGGGTTCCGGAGGGCGCGACGGGCTTGGCGGCGGGCGCAGCGTCGTCGGCCTTGGGCGCGCTGGGCGCGGGTTGTTGGGTTGCGGCAGGCGCAGGCGCAGCCACCGGTGGCAGATCCAGGTCCAGGCTGTGGTTCTGGCCGGGCGGCGGCGCGATGCTGCGCTCGGGTTCGGCAGGCGTTTCGCTGGCCACGGCCGGTTCGGCCTTGATGTTGGCTTCGCGCGCGACTTCGTCGAGTTCCGCGCGGAACTGCTGGACGGGTTCCTGCAGCGAGGCCTGGGTTTCGTTCAGCGACTTCTGCACGCCCTGGGCGGCATCTTCCATTTCGCTCTTGAACTTGCGCAGTTCGTCGAGCTCGATTTCGCGCTGGATATCGGATTTCACGTCATTGACGTAACGCTGCGCGCGCCCGAGCAGGTGGCCGACGGTGCGGGCAACCTTGGGCAGGCGTTCGGGGCCGATGACGATCAGGGCGATGACGCCGATCACCATCAGTTCAGTGAAGCTGACATCAAACATTCGACGGCCGCTCGGGAGTGGATGCAATAAGGGCCGGCCTGTTCAGGACGGCCCGGGAGCCGAGCAGGCGCTCAGGAGTTGGATTTTTCCTTGGCCTGCACGTCGATGGTGTCGCCGGAGACGCGTTGTTGCGCGATCGGTTCGGCCGGCTTGTCGCCGCCGTTGGCGTCCTTCATGCCTTCCTTGAAGCCCTTGACCGCGCCGCCGAGGTCCGAGCCGATGTTGCGCAGCTTCTTGGTGCCGAAAATCAGCGCCACGATGACCAGGACAACCAACCAATGCCAGATGCTGAAACTACCCATGATGTTTCTCCGAATTACGCGTTGGGGGCCACGCGCCCTTTCCAGGGTCGCGAGCCGCCGATGATGTGGAAATGCAGATGCGGGACTTCCTGGCCGCCTTCGACGCCAGAATTGATCATGATGCGAAATCCGCCATCAGGGCCCGGATTGCAACCGTTTTCAGCGGCTAACCGCGGCGCTAACGACATCATTCTACCCAACCATTCTGCGTCCTCCCCCTTAATATCCTGCATGGATGTGACATGACGTCGAGGGATCAGCAATAAATGTACCGGCGCGGCCGGATTAATGTCGTGGAACGCAACAAAGTCCTCGTCCTCGTAGATTTTCTTGGACGGGATGTCGCCAGCGGCGATCTTGCAGAAAATACAGTTGTCGCTCATTTTTCCGGGTTCCGTGTTCAATCTTGCGGGCGGCTTGCCTTTTCCACCAGGCCGGACAGGCCCTCGCGGCGAGCCAGTTCGGCCAGTACGTCTTCGGGCCGAAGCTTGAAATGGGTCAAGGCCACCAGGCAATGGAACCACAGGTCGGCGGTTTCGCTGACGATGCGGTCGGGCACGCCGTCCTTGGCGGCCATGACCAGTTCGGTGGCTTCTTCGCCGATCTTCTTGAGGAAGGCGTCCGGGCCTTTGGCCAGCAGCTTGGCGGAATAGGAGGCTTGGGGATCGCCGCCGTTTTCGGGACGGCGGGTTTCCAGGGTATCGGCGATGCGCGCGAGGATTTCGGCGGCGCTTGCGGCTTGAGCGGTCATTTGTAGATCAGTTCGGGGTCTTTCAGCACGGGGTCCACCGTGATCCAGGATGCCTGGTCGGTCTGGCCTTCCAGGCGGCGGTAGAAGCAGCTGGCGCGCCCGGTATGGCAGGCGATGCCGCCTTGCTGGTGGATCTTGAGCAGGATCACGTCGCCGTCGCAGTCCAGGCGCAGTTCATGGACTTCCTGGGCATGGCCGGACTCTTCGCCCTTGCGCCAGAGGCGCTGGCGGGAACGCGACCAGTAAACGGCGCGCCCGGTGGCGGCCGTTTCGGCGAGCGATTCGCGGTTCATCCAGGCCACCATCAGGATCTGGCCGTTTTCGGCGTCCTGCGCGATGGCGGGTATCAGGCCGTTTTCGTCGAAGACGACATCGGCCATCCAGGCGGGTTCGTTGCTCATCTCATTCATCCGTTGTCCTCGCGCGGCGCCTTGCAGGCCGCCACTGGCGCGTGGGGACTCATAATCTTACGGCAATACCTTGTTGCACGCCTGAGAGGGGCCTCCCAAACTGATCCAGACTATCCCCAATCCAGGCCAGCCGAGCTGGGTTTTTCAATGCGTGCCAAGCAATCCGGCCTATGCAATTCGAGGCGCCACACAAGCGGGGCCGCGCGGAGCCGGGCTCTGCCGGTCCGCTGCGGCGCCCCCCTGGGGGGGAAGCGCCGCAGGCGCTTCGGGGGGGCTACATCCGGACCGGGATGCCCTGCTCAGCCATGAAGTGCTTGCACTCGCCCACAGTGTGCTGGCCGAAGTGGAAGATGCTGGCGGCCAGCACCGCGCTGGCGCGGCCGGTGGTGACGCCGTCGGCCAGATGCTGCAGGTTGCCCACGCCGCCGGAGGCGATGACGGGCACGGGCACGGCGTCCGAGACGGCGCGGGTGAGTTCCAGGTCGAAACCGGACTTGGTGCCGTCACGGTCCATGCTGGTCAGCAGGATTTCGCCGGCGCCGTAGGCGGCCATGCGGCGCGCCCAGGCCACGGCGTCCAGCCCGGTGGCCTTGCGGCCGCCGTGGGTGAAGACTTCCCAGCGGGCGGGTTCGCCCGCGGCCGAGACGCGGCGCGCGTCGATCGCCACCACCACGCATTGCGAGCCGTGGTAGTCCGAGGCGGCCCGGACCAGTTCCGGATTGGCCACGGCGGCGCTGTTGATGCTGATCTTGTCGGCGCCGGCATTCAGCAGGCGCTGGATGTCGGACACCTGGCGCACGCCGCCGCCCACCGTCAGCGGAATGAAGACCTGCGAGGCCACCTGCTCGATGATGGGCAGGATCAGGTCGCGGCCGTCGCTGGTGGCGGTGATGTCGAGGAAGGTGAGTTCGTCGGCGCCCTGTTCGTTGTAGCGGCGGGCGATCTCGACGGGGTCGCCCGCGTCGAGCAGGTTGACGAAGTTCACGCCCTTGACGACGCGGCCCGCGGTGACGTCAAGGCAGGGAATGATGCGGCGGGTCAGCGCGCTTTGCACGGGCGCGCCGGCCGCGGGGGTGCTGCTGGAGGTGGTCATTTTGCCAGTTCGTCGGCGCGTGCCTGCGCCGCTTGGAAGTCGAGCGTGCCTTCGTAGATGCTGCGGCCCAGGATGGCGCCTTCGACGCCGTCTTCCTCGACGGCGCAGAGAGCTTCGATGTCCTGGATGCCGGCGATGCCGCCCGATGCGTAGACCGGGATGCGCACGTGCTGGGCCAGGCGGACCGTGGCTTCGACGTTGACGCCGGACAGCATGCCGTCGCGGCCGATGTCCGTGTAGATGATGGCTTCGCAGCCGTAGTCCTCGAACTTCTTGGCCAGGTCGAGCACGTCGTGGCGGGTCAGCTTGCTCCAGCCGTCGGTGGCGATCTTGCCGTCGCGGGCGTCCAGGCCGACGATGATCTGGCCCGGGAAGGCGCCGCAGGCATCCTGCAGGAAGCCGGGATTCTTGACCGCGGCCGTGCCGATGATCACGTAGGAGATGCCGGCGTCGAGGTAGCGTTCGATGGTGTCGAGGTCGCGGATGCCGCCGCCGATCTGCACGGGGATGTCGTCGCCGACAGCGTCCAGGATCGCCTTGATGGGGGCTTCGTTCTTGGGTTTGCCGGCGACGGCGCCGTTCAGGTCGACCAGATGCAGGCGGCGAGCGCCTTGGTCGAGCCAGCGTGTGGCCATGGCGGCGGGGTCTTCAGAGAACACCGTTGCATCGTCCAGGTCGCCCTGGCGCAGGCGCACGCAGCGCCCGTCTTTGAGATCGATGGCGGGGATCAGCAGCATGGTGGGCAGCGAAAAAATATATGGGTTGAAAGGGCTGGCGGGCGTGGGCTCGGAGCCTACGGCTGCCAGTCTACAAAATTGCGATACAGGCGCAAACCGTGCTCGGCGCTCTTTTCGGGATGAAACTGCACCGCGAAAATGTTAGCTGCCGCCACCGCGCAGGTAAAGGCAAGGCCATACTCGGTTTCACCAACAGTCAGGTCCGGATCTTCCGGGTCGGCGTAGTAGCTATGGACGAAATAGAAGTGCGTTTCGTCCGGAATGCCGGCCCAGATAGGATGAGAGCGCGTCTGGCGCACTTTGTTCCATCCCATGTGCGGGACCTTGAGGCGCTCGGGGCGGGTGTCGGCCAGTCCGGCGCCGCCGGCGTCGGTCAGGCAGGCCGCGTCATCGCTGACGGGATCGGCAAAGCCGGGGCCCGAGAAGCGGCGCACCACGCCGGGGAACAGCCCCAGGCAGGAGGTGCCGCCTTCCTCGCTGGAATCGAACAGCATCTGTTCGCCCACGCAGACGCCCAGCAGAGGCTTCTCGCGCGCGGCGCGCACCACGGCCTCGCGCAGGCCGGATTCGTTCAGGGTGCGCATGCAGTCCGCCATGGCGCCCTGGCCGGGAAACACGACGCGGTCGGCCGCGGCGATTTCCTGGGGCTGGCTGCAGATGCGGATGTCGGCATCGGGGGCGGCGTATTTCAGGGCGCGGGCGACGGAATGGAAATTGCCCATTCCGTAGTCGACGATGGCGATAGTGGTCACTTCTTTCTGCCTGCTGCGGGTGGATGGCGGAGGTGTTACAGCACGCCCTTGGTGGAGGGCACGACGTCGCCCATGCGGGGATCGACTTCCATGGCCATGCGCAGGGCGCGGCCACAGGCCTTGAAGACCGTTTCCGCCTGGTGGTGGGCGTTGACGCCGCGCAGGTTGTCGATGTGCAGCGTGATCAGGGCGTGGTTGACCAGGCCCTGGAAGAATTCGCGCGTCAGGTCCACGTCGAAGTCGCCGATGCGGGCGCGGGTGAAGGGAATGTGGTATTCCAGGCCCGGGCGGCCGGAGAAGTCCACCACCACGCGCGACAGCGCTTCGTCCAGCGGCACGTAGGCGTGACCGTAGCGGCGCAGGCCGGCCTTGGTGCCGACCGCCTTGGCGATGGCCATGCCCAGCGTGATGCCCACGTCTTCCACCGTATGGTGCGCGTCGATGTGCAGATCGCCTTCCGCCTTGATGTCGAGGTCGATCAGGCCGTGGCGGGCGATCTGGTCCAGCATGTGGTCCAGGAACGGCACGCCGGTGTCGATCGTCTGCTTGCCGGTGCCGTCGATATTGACGGCCACGCGGATGCGGGTTTCGTTGGTGTTGCGGGTGATCTCAGCGGTACGCATGTTAAGCACTCAAAATCTCTTGCAGGGCGGATAGCAAGGCGGCGTTTTCGGCCGGGGCGCCCACCGAGATGCGCAGGCAGTTGGCCAGCAGCGGATGGGCGTTGGAGAAGTTGCGAATCAATATTTTGCGCGTTTTCAGGGCAAGATGCACGGCGTTGCCGTCCAGCTTGCCGGAAAAGCGGGCAAGAACGAAGTTGCCGGCGGAAGGGAATACCCGCACCCCGGGCAGTTGGGCCAGGGCGGCGGCCAGCGGTTCGCGGTCTGCACGCAGGCGGGCGGCCTGTTCGTCCAGCACCGGTTTGTGGCGCAGCACGGCCGACAGCGTGGCCTGGGTCAGCACGTCCAGGTTGTAGGGCGGGCGGACCTTGTTCAGTTCCGCGATCCAGGCTGGGTGGCCGGCCAGGTAGCCGAAGCGCAGGCCGGCCAGGCCGATCTTGGACACCGTGCGCATGACGACCACGTTCGGCGCGTCCAGCACCTGCGGCATCCAGGTGTGGTCGGCGAAGGGCTGGTAGGCCTCGTCCAGCACCACCAGGCCGGGGGCGGCGGCGATGATGGCCGCTACATCCTCATCGGACCAGAGGCCGCCGGTGGGGTTATTGGGCACGGCCAGGAACACCACCTTGGGCCGGTGTTCCTGGATGGCGGCCAGCATGGCCGGCAAGTCCAGGGTCAGGTCGGCCGTCAGCGGCACGCCGACGAAGCGGGCGTGGTCGAAGCGCGCGGCCATGTCGAAGTAGACGAACGACGGCCAGGGCGACAGCACCGTGTCACCCGGATTGCAGCAGGCCTGCACCACGATGTGGATGAGCTCGTCCGAGCCGTTGCCGAACAGCACGTCTGCTCCATCCGGCACGCCGAAGGCCGTTTTCACGGCCGCTTGCAGCGCCGACAGGTCAGCCGCGGGGTAACGGTTCAGCGGCGTGTCGCGCACGGCGCGGGCGATGTCGTCGCGAACCGCCTCGGGCAGTTCGTAGGGGCATTCCATGGCGTCGAGCTTGATGCAGCCCTCGGCATGGGCCACGGGATAGGCGGCCAGCTCGCGGATGTCCGCCCGGACGGTGCCGGCGATGCGGCCCGGCACGCTCATGGCTGGTCGATCCGGTATTGGGCGCTGGCGGCATGCGCCTGCAGGCCCTCGCCCAGCGCCAGTTCGGCGGCGATGCGGCCCAGCTTCTGGGCGCCCTGGTGCGAAACCTGGATCAGGCTGGAGCGCTTCTGGAAGTCATAGACGCCCAGCGGCGAGGAAAAGCGCGCAGTGCGCGAGGTCGGCAGCACGTGGTTGGGACCGGCGCAGTAGTCGCCCAGCGATTCGGAGCTGAAGCGGCCCATGAAGATGGCGCCTGCGTGGCGGATCTGCGCGGTCCATTTTTCGGGGTTCTCGGTGGAGATCTCGAGGTGCTCGGGCGCGATGTCGTTGGCGATCCGGCAGGCTTCTTCGAGATCCTGGACCAGGATCAGCGCGCCGCGGTTGGCCAGGCTGACCCGCAGGATGTCGGCGCGCGGCATGGTGGGCAACAGGCGTTCGATCGAGGCCTGCACTTCTTCGATGAAGGCGGCGTCCGGGCACAGCAGGATGGATTGCGCCAGTTCATCGTGCTCGGCCTGGGAGAACAGGTCCATGGCGATCCAGTCGGCCGGTGTCTTGCCGTCGCAGATGACCAGGATTTCGCTGGGGCCGGCGATCATGTCGATGCCGACCACGCCGAACACGCGGCGCTTGGCGGCGGCGACGTAGGCGTTGCCCGGGCCGACGATCTTGTCCACGGCCGGCACGGTGGCGGTGCCGTAGGCCAGCGCGCCCACGGCCTGCGCGCCGCCGATGGCGAAGACGCGGTCCACGCCGGCGATGGCCGCGGCGGCCAGCACGATGGGATTGCGCACGCCGTCCGGCGTGGGCGTGACCATGACCAGTTCCTGCACGCCCGCGACCTTGGCCGGAATGGCGTTCATCAGCACCGAGGACGGATAGGCGGCCTTGCCGCCGGGCACATACAGGCCCACGCGGTCCAGCGGAGTCACCTGCTGGCCCAGCATGGTGCCGTCGGCATCCGTATAGGTCCAGGTCTCGGCGCGCTGGCGTTCGTGGTAGCTGCGCACGCGGTCGGCGGCGGCTTCCAGCGCGTTGCGCTGAGCGGCGGGCAGCGCGGCCAGGGCCGCCTGCCAGTCCGCCTTGGGGATCTCCAGCGTCTGGGCCGATGCGTCGGGCATGCGGTCAAAGCGCTGCGTGTATTCCACCAGCGCGGCGTCGCCGCGGGCGCGCACGTCGGCCAGGATGCCGGCCGCGGCGCGGTCGATGGATTCGTCCTCGGTGGCTTCGAAGGCCAGCAGCGTGGACAGGGCGGATTTGAATCCGGGATCGCGGGAGTCGAGACGATTGATCAGGGCCATGGCGTCATGGAGCAAGCAGGTAACGGCCGCCGCGGCGTCGCGGCGGGCGAGGGTCAGGCGTTGCGGGCAGCGGCTCTTTCGAAGGCGTCCAGCAGCGGTTGCAGGCGGGCGCCGCGGGTCTTCAGCGCGGCCTGGTTGACGATCAGGCGCGAGGAGATCGGCATGATGTCTTCCACCGCGACCAGGTCGTTGGCGCGCAGGGTGCCGCCGGTGGACACCAGGTCCACGATGCAGTCGGCCAGTCCCACCAGCGGCGCCAGTTCCATCGAACCATACAGCTTGATGATGTCCACGTACACACCCTTGGCCGCGAAGTGTTCACGGGCTGACTGCACGTATTTGGTGGCCACGCGCAAACGCGCGCCCTGGTGGACGGCGCCTTCATAGTCGAAGCCCTTGCGCACGGCCACAGCCAGGCGGCACTTGGCGATGTTCAGGTCGATCGGCTGATACAGGCCGCCGGGCTGCTCCTTGGCGTGCTCGATGAGCACGTCCTTGCCCGCGATGCCGAGGTCGGCCGCGCCGTACTGCACATAGGTGGGCACGTCCGAGGCGCGCACGATGATCAGGCGCAGGCCGGGGTCGCTGGTGGGCAGGATCAGCTTGCGCGAGCTTTCGGGATTCTCGGGGACTTCGATGCCGGCCTCGGCCAAGAGCGGCATGGTTTCTTCGAAGATGCGCCCTTTGGACAGGGCCAGGGTCAAGGGGGGGATGACGGTGGCATCGTTCATGCCTGTTCCTTGGTGACGCGTTGGATGTTCGCGCCCAGGGCGCGCAGTTTGACTTCCATCTGGTCGTAGCCGCGATCCAGGTGGTAGATGCGGTCGACCAGGGTTTCGCCTTCGGCCGCGAGGCCGGCGATGACCAAGCTGGCCGAGGCGCGCAGGTCGGTGGCCATGACGGTGGCGCCCGACAGCTTCGGCACGCCGCGCACGATGGCGGTGTGGCCGTCGATGTCGATGTCCGCGCCCATGCGGCGCAGTTCCTGCACGTGCATGTAGCGGTTTTCGAAGATGGTCTCGACGACGACCGAGGTGCCTTCGGCCACGGCGTTCAGCGCCATGACCTGGGCCTGCATGTCGGTGGCGAAGCCGGGGTACTCCAGCGTGCGAAAGCCCACGGCGCGAGGGCGCGAGGACATGGCGCAGCGGATCCAGTCGGGGCCGGTCTCGATGGTGAGGCCGGCCTCGGTCAGCTTGCCCAGCGTGGCGCCGAGGATGTCCGCGTCGGTATTGCGCAGGACGATGTCGCCGCCCGCCGCGCCGACGGCGCACAGGAAGGTGCCGGCTTCGATGCGGTCGGAGATGACGCGGTGTTCGGCGCCGTGCAGGCGCTCGACGCCGTCGATCACGATGCGGCTGGTGCCGTGGCCCTGGATGCGAGCGCCCATCTTGATGAGCAGTTCGGCCAGGTCCACCACTTCCGGTTCGCAGGCGGCGTTTTCCAGCACGGTCCGGCCTTCGGCCAGCACGGCGGCCATCAGCAGGTTCTCGGTGCCGGTGACGGTGACCATGTCGGTGCGCACGGAGGCGCCCTTCAGGCGCTTGGCGCGCGCCACCACGAAGCCGTGTTCGATGCTGATTTCCGCGCCCAGCGCGGCCAGGCCCTTGATGTGCTGGTCCACGGGGCGCTGGCCAATGCTGCAGCCGCCGGGCAGGCTGACGCGGGCTTCGCCGAAGCGCGCCAGCAGCGGGCCCAGCACCAGGATGGACGCCCGCATGGTCTTGACCAGATCGTAGGGAGCTTCCAGCTTGTCGACCTGGTTGGCCTGCAGCGTGACCGTGCCGTCCGCGTCACGCTCGGCTCGCATGCCCATGCGGCCCAGCAGGCGCAGCATGGTGGCCGTGTCGTTCAGGTGCGGCACGTTGCTGAGGGTCAGCGCGTCGGCGGTCAGCAGGCCCGCGCACAGGATGGGCAGGGCCGAGTTCTTGGCGCCGGAGATGGAGATTTCGCCTTGCAGGCGCGAACCTCCGGTGATGCGTAGCTTGTCCATTACTTGCCTGCTTGCTGGTATTCGGCGGGAGTCAGGGTGCGCATGGACAGCGCATGGATCTCGGCCTTCATGCGGTCGCCGAGCGCGGCATAGACCAGCTGGTGGCGCTGGATCAGGCGCTTGCCTTCGAAGGCAGTGCTGACGATGACCGCGTCGAAATGCGAGCCGTCGCCTTGCACGTCGAGATGTTCACAGGGCAGGCCGTCCGCGATGTATTGGCGGACTTGCGCGGGAGTGGGAAGCATGGACGTCAGTTCCTGAGTTTGTAGCCGCTGGCCAGTAGCCGCAGCGCATAGAGCGATAGCGCGAGGAACACCCCCGTCACCACCGCCAGGCTGCGCCAGGGGGAGACGTCCGACACCGAGAAGAATCCGTAGCGGAAGCCGTCGATGGTGTAGAAGATGGGGTTCCAATGGGACACGCCCTGCCAGAAGGCGGGGAGCGTGTGGATGGAATAGAACACGCCGGACAGGAAGGTGGCCGGCATGATGAGGAAGTTCTGGAAGGCCGCGAGCTGGTCGAATTTTTCGGACCAGAGGCCCGCGATCAGGCCCAGCACGCCCATGATGCCGCAGGCCAGCACGGCGAAGACGGCCAGCCACAGCGGGTGGGTGGGAATCAGCGACACGAAGAACAGCGCCACCACCCACACGCACAGCCCGACCGCGAGGCCGCGCACGATCGCCGCCAGCACATAGGCGGCGAAGATGTCGCGGTGCGACAGCGGCGGCAGCAGCATGAAGACCAGGTTGCCCGTGATGCGGCTCTGGATCAGCGACGACGAGGGATTGGCGAAGGCGTTCTGCAGCATGCTCATCATCATGAGCCCGGGAATCAGGAACGCCGTGTAGGGCACGCTGCCATACACCATGACGCGCCCTTCCAGCACGTGGGCGAAGACCAGCAGGTACAGCAGCGCGGTGATGACGGGCGCGGCGATGGTCTGGAAGCTGACTTTCCAGAAGCGCAGCAATTCCTTGCGCAGCAAGGTCGGGAAGCCGGAGCCCGCATCCAGGCGGGGCTGCACCAGCGGCTGGCTGGCGGTCGCGGCGGGCTGGGTCATGACGAGATCTCTTCGGGTTGCAGGGCGGGCGCGGGTTGCTCGTCGCCTTCGTGCATGATGCGCACGAAGGCGTCTTCCAGGTCGACGCCGCCGACGCGGGCCATCAAGGCCTGGGTGGTGTCCAGCGCCACGATGCGGCCGCGCTTGAGCATGGCGATGCGGCCGCACAGGGCTTCCGCTTCTTCCAGGTAGTGGGTGGTCAGCATGATGGTGTGGCCGGCCTTGTTCAGGCGCGAAATGAATTCCCACAGCGTGCGCCGGAGGTCCACGTCGACGCCGGCGGTGGGTTCGTCCAGCACGATCACGGGCGGGCGGTGCACCAGCGCCTGGGCCACCAGCACGCGGCGCTTCATGCCGCCGGACAGCGCCCGCATATTGGAGTTGGCCTTGTCGGCCAGCCCCAGGTTGAACAGGATTTCGTCGATCCAGTCGTCGTTCTTGCGCAGGCCGAAATAGCCGGACTGGATGCGCAGGGTCTCGCGCACCGTGAAGAACGGGTCGTAGACCAGCTCTTGCGGCACCACGCCCAAAGCCCGCCGCGCCGACTTGTAGTCGGCCACGACGTCGTATCCACAGACCGTGGCGCGGCCCGAACTGGCGTGCGCCAAGCCGGCCAGGATCGAGATCAGCGTGGTCTTGCCGGCGCCATTGGGGCCGAGCAGGCCGAAGAACTCGCCGTGCTCGATATTCAGGCTGACATTGTCCAGCGCCTGGAAGCCGGCGGCGGGCGCGCGCCCGAGCAGCTTCTGCCAGCCGCGCTGGCGCGGGGAGTAGACCTTGGAGACGTTTTCTAGACTGACGGCGGACATGACGGCGGGAGATGGCCCGAAAAGAGCGAATTGATCATTATATAAGCGCGTCGCTGCCGTTCCGGCCGGTAGCCCTGGCATTCCCCCGGGTATCCGGCTGGTCTGTCCCTAAAAGAATCGGCCCGGCGGGCCACTGGGGCGCGCCGGGCCGCGACAGCCGCAAGGCCGATCATTGGTTGCGTTGGTTCAACGCCTTGATCAGGCCGTCGATGCCGTCGCGGTTGATCTGCTGCGCGAACTGGTTGCGGTAGTTCTCGATGAGCCAGATGCCTTCGACGTTCATGTCATAGATCTTCCAGCCTTGGCCCGTCTTTTCCAGGCGGTAGTCGACGCCCACCGGCTGGTCGTTGCCCTGGGAGATCAGGGTGCGCACGACCACGTCGTCGGCTTTGGGGTCGCCGCGGAACGGCAGTGCGCGCACCGTGGTGCTGGACGTGACGCGGGTCAGCGCGCCGCTGTAGGTGCGCACCAGCGTGCCGCGGAAGGCTTCGGCCAGTTCCTTTTTCTGCACATCGTTGGCCTGGCGCCAGTAGCGGCCGGCGGCCAGGCGCGTGGTCTTCTGGAAGTTGACGTAGGGCAGGATGTGCTCGTTGACGACCTGGTTGATGCGGGCGGTGTTGCCCGCCTTGACGGCGCCGTCGGCCTTCAGCACGTCCAGGGCCTCGTTGGCCGCGGCGAGCACGAACTGGTCGGGAGAACCGTTGGGGTCGGGTTTGGCCTGCGCGCCGGCGCTCAGGCCCAGGGCCACGAGGCCCGTGAAAACCAGACGCTGCAGCAGGGAAACAAAGGAAACTCGCATCAAAACTCCTTACTTGTACTGGGGCGCACCCCGCGGCTTACTTGGCCGCAGGTTGCGCCGCGGGTTGAGCCGCCGGCTGCGCGGCGGGGGCGGCGTCGTCCTCGTCGTCTTCGTAGTTGGGCAGCGAGGACTCGTCGTCCACCTTCTGGCCCAGCACCATGGCGGCGCGGCGCTGCAGATAGGCGTCGCGCACGAAGCTGTAGGGATCGAGCGCGACGCGGTCGATGGTGTCGGTGGCGCTCAGCAGGCTGGCGCGCGTGTCCACCACGCGCAGGCCCCACAGCGAGTTGCGCAGGCGCACGTTGTCGATGGAATCGACGCCCATGTAGCCGTAGGTGGTACCCGCGTAGTCGCCGATCAGGCCAGCGCCGTCGCGTACCGACGACGAGCCGAAGAACGGCAGCACCAGGTACGGACCCTGGCTGAAGCCCCACACGCCCAGCGTGGTGCCGAAGTCGTTCGGGATGCGGCGCGCGCCGTTGGCCGAGGCGACGTCGAAGCAGCCGCCCACGCCCATGGTGGTGTTGAACAGGAAGCGGCCCAGCGTGTTGACGAAGTCGTGGCCGCGGCCCTGCAGGAAGCTGTTGGCGCCGGACCAGAGGTCACCGACGTTGCTGAAGATGTTGTGCACGCAGCTGCGCACCGGCTGCGGCGTGACGAAGGTGTAGGCCTGCGCCACCGGCTTGAAGACGGCACGGTCGACGGTGTCGTTGAATTTGTAGACGCCCCGGTTGAAGCCTTCCCAGGGATCGCGGGGATCCGGGTTCTGCGGCGCGGCGCAGCCTGCCATCAGCGCGCCCGCGGCGGCAACGGTGGCAATCCTGCAAATGGTTTTCTTATTCATGATCAGGGCATCCCTATCAACGATTCTTATGATATTGCGTACCTTGGACGCGCTGCTGTTACCGCGTCTGTCGCATTGTCTTTAATTTGGCGTTTTCGCGGCGGGTTCCGGCGCGCTCGAGCCTTGCTTCTCGGCCGACCCGTACAGGAACTGGCTGATCAGTTGTTCAAGCACCACGGCGCTTTGCGTGTAGCGGATCTTGCCGCCGTCGACAAAGTTTTCCTCTTCGCTGCCCGCGGTCAGGCCCAGGTATTGTTCACCCAGCAGGCCCGACGTCAGGATGGACGCCGAAGTGTCCTTGGGGAACTGATAGGCCGTTTCCAGGTTGACCGAGACGATCGCCTGGAAGGTCTTGTCATCGAACGAGATGCCGGCGACCCGGCCCACGACGACCCCCGCGCTCTTGACGGGCGCGCGCACCTTGAGGCCGCCTACGTTATCGAAGTTGGCCGTCAGCGTATAGGTCGGGGCGAAAGAAAAGGTGCTCAAGTTGCCGGCGCGCAACGCCAGGAACGCCAGCGCGACCGCGCCCAGCAATACAAACAGGCCTACCCAGAAGTCGGTTTTTTCGCGAGACATGATCGATCCGTATCAATTTCCAAACATCAAGGCGGTGAGCAGGAAGTCCAGCCCAAGTACCGCCAGGGAGCCCACCACCACGGTGCGCGTGGTCGCGCGGGCAACGCCTTCGGGGGTGGGCTTGGCTTGCCAGCCCTCATAGAGCGCGACCAGCGTCACGGTGACGCCGAAGACCAGGCTCTTGATGACGCCATTGGCCACGTCTTTCCAGACGTCGACGCCGTTTTGCATCTGCGACCAGAACGCGCCGGCGTCCACGCCGATCAGCAGCACGCCCACGACCCAGCCGCCCAGGATGCCCACCATGGAGAACACCGCCGCCAGGATGGGCATGGCGATGATGCCGCCCCACAGACGCGGCACCAGCACGCGGCGGATGGGGTCGACGGCCATGACTTCCATGGCTGCGAGTTGCTCGCCGGCCTTCATCAGGCCGATTTCGGCCGTGAGAGAGGTGCCCGCACGGCCCGCGAACAGCAGCGCCGTGACCACGGGCCCGAGTTCCCGCACCAGCGACAGGGCCACCAGCAAGCCCAGCGCTTCTTCAGAGCCGTAGCGGTTCAGCGTGTAATAGCCTTGCAGCCCCAGCACGAAGCCCACGAACATGCCGGAAACGGCAATGATGAGCAGCGAGTAGTTGCCGATGAAATGGACCTGCTGCGACACCAGCCGCGGACGCGACAGCGCAATGCCGCTGCGAGCGAGCATGGCGCCGAAGAACCGGGTGAAGTAGCCGATGCCGGAAACGCGGTTGCGCACCCAGCCGCCCAGCGCGCCGATGGCGTTGTTGGATCCGCTCATGCGCGGCGGCCCTCCTGTTGCGAAAGCCACTTCTTGAAAGCGGGCGTCTCGGGATATTGGAACGCGACGGGGCCGTCGGGCTCCCCTTTGAGGAACTGTTGCACGTAGGGGTCTTGCGAGGCCGACAGCATTTCGGGGGTGCCGGCCGCGGCAAGCTTGCCCTGGCCGACCAGGTACACCTGGTCCGCGATGGCAAACGATTCATGCACGTCGTGCGTGATCAGCACCGAGGCGCAGCCGAGGCGGTCGGCCAGGTTGCGGATCAGGCGGGCGGTAATGCCCAGCGAGATCGGGTCCAGCCCCGCAAACGGCTCGTCATACAGAATGAGTTCGGGTTCCAGCACGACGGCGCGGGCCAGCGCCACGCGCCGGGCCATGCCGCCGGAGATTTCCGCCACTTTCAGGTGCGCGGCTGCGCGCAGGCCGACGGCGTCGAGCTTGTCCAGCACGCGCTCGGTGACTTCGGGCTCCGCCAGTTTGGTGTGTTCGCGCAGCGGGAAGGCCACGTTCTCGAAAACGTTCAGGTCAGTGAAAAGCGCGCCCTGCTGAAATAGGACGCCCATGCGCGTGCGCAGCGATTGCAGTTCGGTGCGGCTGACGTGGGCCATGTCCTGGCCGAAGGCCAGCACCCGGCCCCGCTGCGCGGTGAGCTGGCCGGTGGCCGCGCGCAACAGCGTGGTCTTGCCCGAACCCGAGCCGCCCATGATGGCGACCACCTGGCCGGCGCGCACGTCCATGGAAATGTCGCGCAAGACGGTGAAATCACCATAGCCTAGCGCCACACCTTCCAGGCGCAGGGCGAATTCCGGGGTCTTGCTGGTTTGAGCGGGCATGGGCAACGAAAGGGTGTTTCGGCGGCGGAGCTTGCCCTGCTGTCCGGTCGATGCGACCGGCAAAATTCATGGCCGGCGCGGCGAAGACAGGCGGCGTCGGGAAGCGCCCTGTTACTCATATGCCGGGGGCGAGGTCGGGCCTGGGCTCCCGGCGGCGAGGCGCCATTGTAGCCCGACGCTTTGTAATCACAACGCGAGAGCCCGCGCGTGGAACAGTGTTTTCGGTTCAGGGAACAATATGCTCAGCGGCGCGCCTGCGCCGCCGCGGTCTCCCGGGCCAGCCGCGCGACCAGGTCGGCGGTGGTCTCGCGCCGCGCGAGCGGCGCGCCCTGGCCGGCCCACAGGGACAGCATGTCGGTGTTGCCGGCCTTGCCGCCCGCCGTGCGCATGGGGCGCGTCAACGCGTTCTGCAGGGGGTAAGGCAGGATGTCGGCCGCAATCGCGTCGGCCTCGCGCATGAAGGCGTTTTCGATGCCGCGGGCGGGCCGGCCCGAAAACGCACGGGTCACCCGCGACTGTTCCGCCCGGGAGGCGGGCAGCAGCGCCTTGTAGGCTTCATTGATGCCGGATTCCTCGGTCGTCAAGAAGGCCGTCCCCATTTGTGCCAGATCGGCGCCCAGGGCCAAGGCGGCGGCGATACCGCGGCCGTCCATGATGCCGCCAGATGCAATAACAGGGACAGAGACTGCGTCGACCACCTGGGGCACCAGCGCCATGGTGCCGATCAGCGATTCCTCGAAACCGTCCAGGAAGGTGCCGCGGTGGCCGCCGGCCTCGGCGCCTTGCGCCACGATGGCGTCCACGCCGTCCGCTTCAAGGGCCACCGCTTCGCGCACGGTGGTCGCGGTGCCCACGGTCAGAATGCCCAGTTCGCGGCAGCGCGCGATGGCCGCGGCCGGCATGCGGCCGAACGTGAAGCTGAAGACGGCCGGACGCACCCGCAGGATGGCTTCGATCTGCTGCGGCAGCGGATCGGCTTGCGGGCCGGGCGCGGCGGGCGCCGGCAGGCCCAGCTGCTGGTGGTAGCGCGCCATCAGCGCCAGCATGCGACTGGCGTCGCCGCGCATGGGTTCTTCAGGCACCGATGCGAACAGATTGATGGCGAACGGCAGCGGCGTGCGCGCACGGATGTCGCGCGCCGCCGCCTCGATCTGCTCGGGACTCATATAGGCCGCCCCGAGCGAACCCAGGACTCCCGCCTTCGATGCTTCGGAAACCAGTTCCACCGTCGTGGCGCCGCCGGCCATGGGGGCCTGGACGATGGGATGGTGCAGCTTGAGCAGATCAATCAGACGGGTAGCCATGGAATTACTCCTGGAAGGTTACTGAAGCTGGATGTTCCCAGCCTTGATGACGTGGGCCCACTTCTCGGTTTCGCTCTTGATGAAGGCGCCGAATTCCTCGGGCGTGCCGCCGCCCGCCTGGCTGCCGGTGTCGGCGATGGCCTTCTGCACGTCCGGTTCCTTCAGGATGCGGTTGAACTCGGCGTTGAGCTTGGCGATGATGGGCGCGGGCGTGCCGGCGGGGGCGACGATGCCCTGCCAGTTGTAGGACTCGAAGCCCGGCAGGCCGGATTCGGCCATGGTTGGCACGTCGGGCAGCACGGCCAGGCGTTTGGCGGACGTGACCGCGATGGGGTGGATCTTGGCGCCCTGGATCGCGGGCAACGCGGAATAGCCCATTTCGAACATCATCGAGATATGGCCGCCCATGAGGTCCGTCGCGGCCAGGCTGCCGCCCTTGTAGGGGACGTGAACGATGTCGATCTTGGCCTGTTCGCGGAACATTTCGCCGGACAGGTGGTGTGCGCCGCCTACGCCGGACGAGCCGAAGGACAGCTTGCCGGGCTGCTTCTTGGCCAGCGCGATCAGGTCCGCCAGCGTCTTCACCGGCAGTTCGTTGTTCACGCTCAGCACCAGCGGGCTGTTTTCGATCAGGATGATCGGGGCCAGATCCTTTTGCGGATCGTAGGGCATGTCCTTCATCAGCGTCGGGTTGACCGCCATGGGCGCCAGATTGCCGGTGCCGATGGTGTAGCCGTCCGGCGCCGCGCGCGCGATCAGGTTGGTGCCGACCACGCCGCCGGCGCCTGCCTTGTTCTCGACCACGATGGGCTGGCCCAGCGTGTCGCCCAGCTTGCGCGCCAAAAGGCGTACGCGGGTGTCGGCGAAGCCGCCCGGCGCGTAGGGCACGATCATGGTGATGGGCTTGGCCGGCCAGTCGGCGGTCTGGGCCTGGGCGGCGCCGCTGAAGGCGGCGGTGGCTGCCAGGGCGGCAATAAGGGGACGCAATGCTTTCATACAGATGACTCCTGGTTTTGTTTTTTTAATGTGAACGGGCCCGCGGGCCGATCGCATTATGCCCAGCGGCCACGTCATCTGTCGTGATCTTTCCCAAACGCCATGCGGACAACGCCAACAGTGCCGCGCTGGCCGCCAGCACTTGCGGCAGCCCGGCGCCCCAATGCGCCGCCCAGGACGCCAATAGCGGTCCCAGGATCTGGCCGGCGGCGAAAGCCGCGGTCATGAGGGCCGCCGCGCGCGGCGCGGCGGCGCCGGCCGAACGCCTGGCGGCCAGCATTCCCGCCTGCGTAATCACCATGAAGGTGCCGCCCACCAGCACCGCGGCCACGATCACGGCGGCGATGTGGTGCCATAGCGCCACGGCCAGCATGCCCAGCGCCATGAGCGCCTGGGCGGCGCGCCAGACTTGCACGCTGTCGCGGCCCCGTGCCAGGCGGGGCACCAGCAGGCAGGACACCGCTGCGGCCATGCCGAACAGGGGCCAGGCCCAGCCGAAGATGGCCGGGTCGGGAATGATTTCCTTCGCCATCGCTGGCAGGAAAGTGGCCGGAATGATGTAGCCCACGCCGAACGCGCCATAGTGCAGCGCCAGCGCGGGGATGTCGCGTGGCAGCCGGGCGGCGGGTGCGGCGGCGCTGGCCGATTGCGCTGGCATTGGCGCCGCCTGGCGGCGCAACCCCGGCCAGGCGATCGCGGACAGGGCCAGCGCCAGCCCCCCCAGCGCGAACCAGACCGTGTCGGCGCGCGCGTCCCAGGCTGCCAGCGCCAGGCAGGCCAGCCCCGTCAGCGCAATGCCCGCGCCCACGCCGGCGTAGGTCACTGCGGACGCGCCCGCCTCGCGCGGATCGCCCGCGGGTACCGCCCGCCACGCCGCCACGCAGATGAAGGCGCTGGCGCTGGCGTAGCCGGCGGCCAGTCGCAGCGCGCACCAGACCGCCATGCCATGCCAGACAGGCATGGCCAGCGTCAGCAGGGCCACTGCCAGCAGGCTGGCCGCCAGCGTGCCCCGCAGCCGGCGGATGGGCCAGGCGACCGCAGCCAGCGCGCCCAGCAGATACCCCGCGTAGTTGGCCGAAGCCAGCCAGCTGCCCTGGGATAGCGACAGGCCGGTTTCCTGGGCCATCAGGGGCCAGACCGGCGTGAAGGCGAACCGGCCTATCCCCATGGCGGCGGCCAGGGCCAGCGCGGCCGGCCATGCCAGGGCGGCAGCGCTGCGTGACGAGGAAGGGTAATTGGGCGTTGACATGGCCCTTACTCTACGGCTGTACTAATATCATTAATAGTGAATTATTAAGATAGTGAGTTCTCAAAATGAGAAACTTGGACCTGGATGCGCTGCAGATCTTCAAGGCGGTTGCCGACCAGGGCGGCGTGGCGCGCGCTGCTGCCCATCTGAACCGCGTGCAGTCCAACGTGTCGACGCGCCTGAAGCAGCTGGAGGCCTCGCTGGAGGCGCCGCTGTTCCGCCGCCAGAATCGCCGGCTGGTGCTGTCTGACCAGGGGCGGGTGCTGCTGTCCTACGCCGACCGGCTGCTGCGCCTGGCGGACGAAGCCCAGGCCGCGGTACGCGACGGCTCGCCGCAGGGCGTGCTGCGCATCGGCACCATGGAAAGCACGGCGGCCGCGCGCCTGCCGCCGATCCTGGCGGCCTATCACGCGGCCTGGCCGCAGGTGCGGATCGAACTGGTGACCGGCACGTCGGCCGCGCTGGCGGCCAAGGTGCGCAACTACGAAATCGAGGCAGCGTTCGTGGCGCAGCCGTTTCCGGCCGAAGGGCTGGCGGCCATGGATGCCTTCAAGGAAGAACTGGCGCTGATCTCGCCGCTGGCCTGGGATCCGATCGACAGTCCCAAGGACCTGGGCGACCGCAGCGTGATTGCCTTCGCGTCGGGATGCTCATACCGGCGCATCCTGGAATCCTGGCTCAACCAGGAAGGTATCGCGCCCGGCAAGGTGATGGAGTTCGCCTCGTACCACGCCATCGTCGCCTGCGTGGCGGCGGGCTCGGGCGTGGCGATTGTGCCGCGTTCGGTGCTGGCGGTGCTGGGGGCGGAGCACACGGTGCGCATCGGCGCCCTGTCCGGCTCGCATGGCCGGGCCCTGACCCAGCTGGTCTGGCGCGCCGACGACGACACGCCGGCGTTGCAGGCCCTGCGGCACAAGCTGGAGGCGCCGCAAGGCTGAGGAAGGCCGCGCCTGGTGCGCGGCCCTTTTGCCTTTAGAAGCGGTAGCCGACGCCGATCGTCGCGACCCACGGATCGATGCGCGCGGTGCCGATGTGCTGGCCGTCCAGCTTCACCTTGGAACGGATGTCGATGTAGCGGATGTCTGCGTTCATGAACCAGCGCTCGTTGATCTTGAAGTCAGCGCCCAGTTGAGCGGCCACGCCCCAGGAATCGCCCAGCTTCAGGTCCGAACCCTTCAGCGCGCCTTCCGCCTTGGTGTCGAAGAAGTGGGTGTAGTTGATGCCCACGCCGATGTACGGCTGGATCATGCTGTCGGGCAGGATGTGCCATTGCAGGCTGAGCGTCGGCGGCAATTGCTTGGTCGAGCCGATCTTGCCCAGGCCGCTGCCGCTGACGTCATGCTGGAAGGGCCAGGCGCCCAGCAGTTCGATACCGATGTTGCGCGTGGCCATGTAGGTCAGCGTGAAGCTCGGGCGTACGTTGTTGTTGACGTCGAGTCCGACGCTGCCGTTGAGCACGGTGCCGTTGTTGGACGAGGGGCGGACCTGCGTCACGCCGACCTTGAACAGCACGTCGCCCGCTTCGTGGGCGTGCGCGGGGGCGGCGAGCGTGCCAGCGGCGATCAGGCCGGCGATGGCGGTGGCGCGGATACGGCCGTTCAGCGAAAACATTCTCTTCTCCGATCTTTCCATTGGGTGAGACGACAGGTTCTCAAACCTGGCGGCCGGCCCGCTTGATGTGTGTCAAATCGTGAAAAGACCGCAATCGAAAAGTGGTTATGTTGCAACAGGCGGGGGCGCGGGAAAAAAAATCGCCGCCGGCGCAATGCGCTCGGCGGCGATCCGGCCCGGCCTGATCGTGGCGATCAGCGCGGCAGTTCGCTGCTGCCCATGAGGTAGGCGTCCACCGAGCGCGCGCACTGGCGGCCTTCGCGGATGGCCCAGACCACCAGGGACTGGCCGCGGCGCATGTCGCCGGCCGTGAAGACCTTCTCGACGTTGGTGCGGTAGTCGTCGGTATTGGCGCGTACGTTGCCGCGGGCATCGCGGTCCACGCCGAAGGCGTCCAGCACCGTCTGCACGGGCGACACGAAGCCCATGGCCAGCAGCACCAGGTCGGCCTTGATCTCGAATTCAGAGCCTTCGACTTCGCGCATCTTCATCTGGCCGGTGGCGTCGTCCTTGAACCATTCGACGCGTGCGCCGATCAGCTTTTCGACCTTGCCATTGCTGCCCTGGAGCAGCTTGGTGGTCACGGACCAGTCGCGTTCGCAGCCTTCTTCGTGCGAGGACGAGGTGCGCATCTTCAGCGGCCAGTACGGCCACGTCATGGTCTTGTTCTCGCTTTCCGGCGGCTGGGGCATCAGCTCGAACTGCGTGACCGAGGCCGCGCCATGGCGGTTGCTGGTGCCGACGCAGTCGGAACCCGTGTCGCCGCCGCCGATCACCACCACGTGCTTGCCCTTGGCCAGCGTCTGGTTGGTGAGCCGGTCGCCCGCCACCGCCTTGTTCTGCTGGCGCAGGAAGTCCATGGCGAAGTACACGCCCGACAGCTCGCGGCCGGGCACCGGCAGGTCGCGCGGGGTTTCCGAACCGCCGCTCATCACCACCGCGTCGAACTCGGCCAGCAGCGATTCCGGCGTGCGCACCGTCAGGCCGTCGGCCACGGGGTCGCTGGGATTGCCGATGTAAGTCGACGGCGCGAATTCCACGCCCTCGGCTTCCATCTGCGAGATGCGGCGGTCGATCTGGTGCTTTTCCAGCTTGAAGTCGGGGATGCCGTAGCGCAGCAGGCCGCCGATGCGGTCGCTCTTTTCGAACAGCGTCACCGAGTGGCCGGCGCGGGCCAGCTGCTGCGCGCATGCCATGCCCGCGGGGCCGGAGCCCACCACGGCAACCTTCTTGCCGGTCTTGCGCGCCGGCACCTGCGGCGACACCCAGCCTTCGGCCCAGCCCTTGTCGATGATGGCGTGTTCGATGGACTTGATGCCGACAGCGTCGCTGTTGATGTTCAAGGTACAGGCAGCTTCGCACGGCGCCGGGCAGATGCGGCCGGTGAACTCGGGGAAGTTGTTGGTGGAGTGCAGGACGTCCAGCGCGCGCTTCCAGTCCTGCCGGTACACCAGGTCATTCCAGTCCGGGATGATGTTGTTGACCGGGCAGCCGTTGTTGCAGAACGGGATGCCGCAGTCCATGCAGCGCGCCGCCTGCTGCTTGGCCTGATCGTCGCTCAGGTGCAGCACGAATTCGCGCCAGTTCTTCAGCCGCTTCTGCGGGGCCTCGGAGGCCTCCTGCAGACGCTGAAATTCCATAAAGCCGGTAATCTTTCCCATGGTATCCCTCACGCAGCCAGTTGTTGCGGGTTGGCTGCACGCCACATTTCACCCAATGCGCGGCGGTAGTCCGTCGGCATGATTTTCACGAATTTGCCGCGCGAGGCTTCCCAGTCGCCCAGGATCTCGCGGGCGCGGAAGCTGCCGGTGTAGCGGAAGTGATCTTCCACCAGGCGGCGCAGGATGGTTTCGTCCGTTTCGCGTTCACCGCCGCGCTGCGCGCTGTGCCAGACGTCGATGTTGTTCTGGGCGAGCTGTTCCGCGTGCGGCACGATGCTTTCCAGTTCGACCATGGACAGGTTGGCGCGCTGCTTGAGCGTGCGTTCCGGATCCCACACGTAGGCCACGCCGCCCGACATGCCTGCCGCGAAGTTGCGGCCGGTCGTGCCCAGCACCACGACGGTGCCGCCGGTCATGTATTCGCAGCCGTGGTCGCCGGTGCCTTCCACGACGGTGGCCGCGCCCGAGTTGCGCACCGCGAAGCGTTCGCCGGCCACGCCGTTGAAGAACGCCTCGCCCGCCAGCGCGCCGTACAGCACGGTGTTGCCGGCGATGATGTGGTCCGGGCCGAAGCCGCGGAAGTCGTTGGGCGAGCGCACGATTATGCGGCCGCCCGACAGGCCCTTGCCGACATAGTCGTTGCCTTCGCCCACCAGGTCCATCGTGATGCCGTGGGCCAGGAACGCGCCGAAGCTTTGGCCGGCCGTGCCGTTGCACTGGATGTGGATGGTGTCGTCCGGCAGGCCCTCATGGCCGTAGCGCGCGGCCACCGCGCCCGACAGCATGGCGCCGATGGTGCGGTTGCGGTTGCGCACGGGGACGATGAAGGACACTTTCTCGCCGCGTTCCAGCGCGGGCTTGCTGCGCTCGATCAGCTGGTGGTCCAGCGCGCCGGCCAGGCCGTGGTCCTGCTCTTCGGTCTGGCGCACGTCGGCGTCGGATTGCGTTTGGTGGAACACGCGGGCGAAGTCCAGGCCCTGGGCCTTCCAGTGCTCCACGCCCGAACGCATGTCCAGCAGGTCGGCGCGGCCGATCAGGTCGTCGAACTTGCGGATGCCCAGTTGGGCCATGATTTCGCGGACTTCCTCGGCGATGAAGAAGAAGAAGTTCACGACGTGTTCGGGCTTGCCCTGGAATTTCTTGCGCAGGACCGGGTCTTGCGTGGCCACGCCCACCGGGCAGGTGTTCAGGTGGCACTTGCGCATCATGATGCAGCCTTCCACGACCAGCGGCGCGGTCGCGAAGCCGAATTCGTCGGCGCCCAGCAGCGCGCCGATGACGACGTCGCGGCCGGTCTTCATCTGGCCGTCGGCCTGCACGCGGATGCGGCTGCGCAGGCGGTTGAGCACCAGCGTCTGCTGCGTTTCGGCCAGGCCCAGTTCCCAGGGCGTGCCCACGTGCTTGATGGACGACACCGGGGATGCGCCCGTGCCGCCGTCATGGCCGGCGATCACGACGTGATCGGCCTTGGCCTTGGCGACGCCCGCGGCCACCGTGCCCACGCCGACTTCGGACACCAGCTTGACCGACACCGAAGCCTTGGAATTCACGTTCTTCAGGTCGTGGATCAGCTGGGCCAGGTCTTCGATCGAGTAGATGTCGTGGTGCGGCGGGGGCGAGATCAGGCCCACGCCCGGCACCGAGTAGCGCAGCTTGGCGATGTATTCCGACACCTTGTGGCCGGGCAGCTGGCCGCCTTCGCCGGGCTTGGCGCCCTGGGCCATCTTGATCTGGATCTGGTCGGCCGACGACAGGTATTCGGCGGTCACGCCGAAACGGCCCGAGGCCACCTGCTTGATCTTGGAGCGCAGCGAGTCGCCCTTCTTCAGTTCGACGTCCGCTTCGATGCGGTCCGAGCCCAGCACCGAGGCCAGCGTGTCGCCGTCCTTGATGGTGCTCTTGCCTTCGCGCATTTCGGCGCGGTAGCGCAGTTCGTCCTCGCCACCTTCGCCGGTGTTGGACTTGCCGCCGATGCGGTTCATGGCCACGGCCAGCACCGAGTGCGCCTCGGTGGAGATCGAGCCCAGCGACATGGCGCCGGTGGCGAAGCGCTTGACGATTTCCTTGGCGGATTCGACGTCGTCCAGCGGAATCGCGCGCGACGGATCGAAGCGGAACTCGAACAGCCCGCGCAGCGTCATGTGGCGGCGGCTCTGGTCGTTGATGATCTGCGCGTACTCCTTGTACGTGCGGTAGTTGTTGGCGCGCGAAGCGTGCTGCAGCTTGGCGATGGAATCCGGCGTCCACATGTGCTCTTCGCCGCGCACGCGATAGGCGTATTCGCCGCCCGCGTCCAGGTCGTTGGCCAGCACCGGATCGGTGCTGAAGGCGGCGCGGTGCTGGCGCAGCGCTTCCTCGGCCACCTGGAAGATGCCGATGCCTTCGATGTTGGAGGCGGTGCCGGTGAAGTACTTGTTCACCAGCGCGGTCTGCAGGCCCACGGCTTCGAAGATCTGCGCGCCGGTGTAGGACATGTACGTGGAAATGCCCATCTTGGACATGACCTTGTTCAGGCCCTTGCCGATCGCCTTGATGAAGTTCTTGACCGCCTTTTCGGGGTCGTTCATCTTGCCCAGCGATTCCAGCGCCAGGTAGGGGTGGATGGCTTCGGCGCCGTAGCCGCCCAGCAGCGCGAAGTGGTGCACTTCGCGCGCCGAGCCGGTTTCCACGACCAGGCCGGTGTTGGTGCGCAGGCCGGCGCGGATCAGGTGCTGGTGGACCGCGGAGGTCGCCAGCAGCGCGGGGATGGCCACGCGCTCGCTGTCGACCAGGCGGTCGGACACGATCAGGATGTTGTAGCCGCTGCGCACCGCGTCCACGGCGCGCGCACACAGCGCGGCCACGCGGGCTTCGATGCCCTCGGGACCCCAGGCGGCGGGATAGGTGATGTCCAGCTCAAAGCTGCGGAACTTCTTGCCCGTGACCTGCTCGATGTCGCGGATCTGCGCCATGGCGGCGAAATCCAGCACCGGCTGCGACACTTCCAGGCGCAGCGGCGGGTTGACGTTGTTGATGTCCAGCAGGTTCGGCTTGGGGCCGATGAAGGACACCAGCGACATCACCAGCTGTTCGCGGATGGGGTCGATCGGCGGGTTCGTGACCTGCGCGAACAATTGGCGGAAGTAGTTGTAGAACGGCTTGGCGCGGTCGGACAGCACGGCCAGCGGGGCGTCGTTGCCCATCGAGCCGATGACTTCTTCGCCGGTCGTGGCCATGGGTTCCAGGATGAACTTGTAGTCTTCCTGGGTCCAGCCGAAAGCCTGCTGGCGATCCAGCAGCGACACGGACGACTGCGTGGCGACGGCGGCCTGGCGCGGCGCCGGCAGCGATTCCAGCTTGATCTGCAGGCGTTCAATCCACTGGCGGTACGGCCGGCTGTTGGCCAGCTGCAGCTTGATCTCGGCGTCGTCGATGATGCGGCCCTGTTCCAGGTCGATCAGGAACATCTTGCCCGGTTGCAGGCGCCACTTCTTGACGATGCGGTTTTCGGGGATGGACAGCGTGCCGGCTTCCGAAGCCAGGATGACCATGTCGTCATCGGTGACCAGGTAGCGGGCCGGGCGCAGGCCGTTGCGGTCCAGCGTGGCGCCGATCTGGCGGCCATCGGTGAACGCGACCGCGGCGGGGCCGTCCCACGGTTCCATCATGGCCGCGTGGTACTCGTAGAAAGCGCGGCGGCTTTCGTCCATCTGCGTGTGCTGTTCCCAGGCCTCCGGGATCATCATCATCATGGCGTGGGCCAGCGAGTAGCCCGAGTTCACCAGCAGTTCCAGGCAGTTGTCGAACGTGGCGGTGTCCGACTGGCCTTCGTAGACGATGGGGTACAGCTTCTTCAGGTCCTCGCCCAGCACGGCCGACTGCATCATGCCTTCGCGGGCGCGCAGCCAGTTGAAGTTGCCCTTGACCGTGTTGATTTCGCCGTTGTGGGCAATCATGCGGTACGGGTGGGCCAGCGGCCAGGCGGGGAACGTGTTGGTCGAGAAGCGTTGGTGCACCAGCGCCAGGGCCGACACCGTGCGCGGATCGGCCAGGTCGCGGTAGTAGCGGCCGACCTGGTCGGCCAGCAGCAGGCCCTTGTAGACCACGGTGCGCACCGAGGCCGAGGGCACGAAGTATTCCTTGCCGTGCGCCAGATGCATGTTCTGGATGGCGTGGCTGGCGGTCTTGCGGATCACGTACAGCTTGCGCTCCAGCGCGTCCGGCACCATCACGTCGGCGCCGCGGCCGATGAACAGCTGGCGGATCACGGGTTCGCAGGCGCGCACGGCAGGCGACATGGGCATGTCGACGTCCACCGGCACGTCGCGCCAGCCCAGGACGACCTGGCCTTCGGCGCGCACGGAACGTTCCAGTTCCTGTTCGCAGGCCAGACGCGAGGCCGTTTCCTTCGGCAGGAACACCATGGCTACGCCGTACTCGCCGGGAGGCGGCAGCGTGATGCCTTGATGGCCGAGCTCGTCGCGGTAGAGCGTGTCGGGGATCTGGATCAGGATGCCGGCGCCGTCGCCCATCAGCTTGTCCGCGCCGACCGCGCCGCGGTGGTCCAGGTTTTCCAGGATCTTCAGACCCTGCTGGATGATGGCGTGGCTTTTCTTGCCCTTGATGTGGGCGACGAAACCGACGCCGCAGGCGTCATGCTCGTTCTTCGGGTTGTACAGGCCCTGGGCAGACGGCAGTCCGATGCGGCTGGCATCGATGGGGGTCGCCTTGGGCGGGGGACAGGAGTCGATCGGGGTAATTTGGGGCATGGCGCGCTCCGCAGTGGGCCTGCGTCGTAATGTTGCAGTGCAGGAGACGGACAATACCCCCGACATGAGTAGGGTGCAATAGGAATAAATAGGGTGTGTCCCTTATTTTTGATGTTACCCGTCATCGGTCTTTAATTCGGTGACGCATTAAGAGCCGCACGAAATGGGCCTCCCCAGGGGGGTATGCACCAGCAGGGTGCGTGCGTGCCCGATAAAACGCGGTTTTTCTTATTATATGTCCCTAATTATTTGGCGATTTTCAGCACCCTGAGCCTGAGTCGACGTTGCGGAAACGCAAATGCGCAGGCCGGCCCGAACGGCGTGGCCCGCAAAAGTGAAGAACCCGCCGTTCAGGCGGGTTCGTAATCAGGAAGAGGTCGACGTGGGCGTCGTGGTGGGCGGCGCAGAACTCGGTTCGGCATCGGACGACGCTGCGGCTGGCTTCTTGCGCGGACGTCCGCGCTGGCCGGGAGCAACCCGGCGGCTGGCGGTATGGGCCAGACTGGCAATGAAAGCGGGACCGCCCAGCGCCCATTGTCCGGAGACCGCCTGGTCGATGCGCTGGGTTTCCTCGCGCGACAGGCCGTCCTGCAAGCGCTTGCGGTAATTGGCCTGGCGGTCGAACGGGGTATTGCCACAGGCCCAGTAGTCCGCGTGGTCCGACTGCCACTGCGCTGGCGCGGCGGTGGTGTTGCCGGTATGGCTGGAAGCGGAGGACCACGGCCAGGAATCGGGATCCTGCGAGGCGCCGCTGCGCACCGGATAGGTTTCGAGCCAGACCAGCGACGGCAGCACCCAGGCGCCCGGTTCCAGCAAGGCGGATCGGTAGCGGCCGGCGAAGACCCGGCCGCCGCGCAAGCGCGCCGCCAGGTTGCGGCCCAGCGTCTGCATCAGGCGCGGCAGGCCTTCCTCGTCGGCGGGCGTGGCCAGCAGCAGGATGCGGTCGTTGGCAAGCAGCCAGCCGTGAACCGAGACTCGGTGGCGTTGGGCGGATTCGCCCAGCCACGTGGCCAGTTGATTCAGTATGTCGGCCGGCGCGGGTTGCGACGGCGCCGCCAGCGGCTGGATGAAGTTGGCCTGCACCAGTTGGGGCAGCCCAGGGGCGTACAGACGGGGCAGACGGGCCATAGTGTCAGGACTTGCGTATTTGGAAGAACGGGTTGTCTTCGCTCACGGTATATAAATAGTGCCACGGTGGGCGCTGGTCAAGTCCCGTGATCATGGTCAGGGCAGGAAATCGCTTTTTTTCTGTCGTTCGTACCCTGTAAAGCCCAGGTTAACATTCGGCGACGGAACGTCGTACCGTGGATATCCCCTAATCCGCGAGACGTTTTTTTCGCATCATTCCGATCGGAGGAAAGCAATGGCAGTCGCCCTGGAACTCATTTCGCAGCATCGCTGCTTCGGCGGCTGGCAGCGCTATTACCGCCACGAGTCCGCGGAGATCGGCCTGCCCATGCGCTTCTCCGTCTACATTCCGCCGCAGGCCGAAGACGGTCCGGTCCCGGTGCTGTTTTATCTGGCCGGCCTGACCTGCACGGAAGAGACCTTCATGATCAAGGCGGGCGCCCAGCGGCTGGCTGCGGAACTCGGTGTCATGCTGGTCGCCCCGGATACCAGTCCGCGCGGCGCCAACGTGGCTGGCGAGGACGAAAGCTGGGACCTGGGCACGGGCGCGGGCTTCTACCTGGACGCCACCACCCCGGCCTGGCGGGACCACTATCGCATGTACAGCTACGTGACGCAGGAACTGCACGGCATCGTCACGGGCGAGGCCCTGCCCGGCGACGCGTCGCGCACCGGCATCTTCGGCCATTCCATGGGCGGCCATGGCGCGCTGGTGCTCGCGCTGCGCAACCCCGGCAAGTTCCGCTCGGTGTCGGCATTTGCGCCCATCGCCGCGCCCAGCCAATGCCCCTGGGGCAAGAAGGCGTTCGGCGCCTATCTGGGCGACAAGACAGAGGACTGGGCCGCTTACGACGCGTCCGCGCTGATGCGCGGCGCCACCAACCCGTTTCCCGCCGGCATCCTGATCGACCAGGGCGAGTCGGACCAATTCCTGGCCGCACAGTTGTATCCCGAGGTATTCGAGGCCGCCTGCGCCGCTGCGGGCCAGCCGCTGGACCTGCGGCGCCACCCGGGCTATGACCACGGCTACTACTTCATCTCGACGTTCATCGAGGATCACATCCGGTTTCACGTCGAGCGGCTTGGAAAACCGGCGCCCTGAGGGCGCGCTTCTATACTGGCGGGCCTGCCGCGGCAGGCTGCTTGCGCGCCCCGGCGCGCCGCCTGCGGTCTGTGCTCAATAGGAACGCCTGATTTGATCAACGGAATCGCTCCCTTCGTCTGGATACTGCTGGGCGCCGTCGTCGTCCTGCTGCCGGGCATCGTCATGCTGCTGGGCCGCGGCGGCCCGCGCGACGAGCGCGGCCGCAGGGTGTTCCAGTTCCGGCCGGTGCGCCGCCTATTCGGCCTGATGCTGGTGCTGCTGGGATGCGTGTCGGGCCTGCTGGCCCTTTCGCTGGTGCAATTCTTCCGCCTGACGACCGACGAGCCGGTGGCGCATGTTGAAGTGCGCCAGGTGGCCGACGGCCAGTTCCAGGTCAGCGCCAGCGCGCCTGGCACGGGCACCAGGCAGTATGTCCTCTATGGGGACCAGTGGCAGATCGATGCCCGGGTCGTGCGCTGGCGGCTGCCGGCGCTGATGGCCGGCGTGCCGCCGCTATACCGGCTGGAGCGCCTGTCGGGCCGTTATAGCGATGCCGCGCGCGAGGCCTCCGCCACGCGCTCGGTCCACGCGCTGGATGACTGGCCGGCGCCGGACCTGGCATCGTTGAAGAAAAATTTTCCGAACTGGTTCCCGTTCGTCGATGTCCAATTTGGCAGCGCTGCGTACATGCCGCTGTTCGACGGCGCCCGTTACCAGGTGCTGATGGATCCGCGCGGGGCGCTGTTCGTGCGGCCCGACGGCGAGGCTACGGCCGAAGGCTTGAAGCGCCTGGGTTGGTAGGACAAGCCGCGGCCGCGCCCGGATTCAGGGGCTGGCCATCTGCCGCCAGCGCTCGGTTGCCCACGGCGGCGCCCCACTCTAAAAAAATAAACGGGGACATAATGCGACGAATGAAACTTTGACGCGCCGCAATAGTCGAATTAGCACTCCCAATACTAGAGTGCTAACATCGAATCCATGTCGTTATCCCTTCGCCATCCGGAGACCCCCGCTATGAAGCAACCCAGTACCTCGTTGGCCGCTTCCGGCAACGCCCTGGCGTTGGCCATTGCCAATCCGGGCGCACTTGGCACGATCGACGCTTATATCTCCTCGGTCAACCGCCTGCCGGTCCTGTCCGCGGAACGTGAAACCGAGCTTGGCCGCCGCCTGCGCGACCAGGAAGACCTGGGCGCCGCGCGCGAACTGATTCTGTCGCACCTGCGCCTGGTGGTGTCGGTGGCGCGCCAGTACCTGGGCTATGGATTGCCGCATGCCGACCTCATCCAGGAAGGCAACGTCGGTTTGATGAAGGCCGTCAAGCGTTTCGACCCCGAGCGCGGCGTGCGCCTGGTGTCATTCGCCGTGCACTGGATCAAGGCTGAAATCCACGAATACATCATCCGCAACTGGCGCCTGGTGAAGGTCGCGACCACCAAGGCCCAGCGCAAGCTGTTCTTCAACCTGCGCAGCATGCGCCCCGACGGCCAGACGCTGGATCCGGAACAGGTCGACCACATCGCGCGCGAACTGAACGTGCGCCGCGAAGACGTGAGCGAAATGGAAGTGCGCCTGTCCGGCCGCGACATGTCGCTTGAAAACCAGGACGATGACGACGACAGCTACGCGCCCATCGCCTACCTGTCCGACGAGGGCCGCCAGGAACCCACCCGGGTGCTGGAACGCGCCGCCCGCGACCAGTTGCAAAGCGCTGGCCTGACCGACGCGCTGCAAGCGCTGGATCCGCGTTCGCGCCGCATCGTCGAAGCCCGCTGGCTGCAGGACGACGGCGGCGCCACGCTGCACGAACTGGCCCAGGAGTTCGGCGTGTCGGCCGAACGCATCCGCCAGATCGAAGCGGCCGCCCTGAAGAAGATGCGCGGCAATCTTGCCTCTTGAGGCGGTTGCCGAACCATGCGAAGGGCCGCGATCAGCGGCCCTTTTGCTTTTCTGGTGGGCCGCGGCCGCACATGAATAAATTGATACAAATTTGGGCTGAAATTTTGCGCGGCGCGAGAAACTTAATGAGGATCGCACCGCCTAACTTCATGTAGACCGCGAACTTCGGTTAGCAGTCTTGTCATCCGTCTCGGCTTCTCCTCTTTCCCCTCCCCTATGAGACGGATGCTTGCGGGGCACCATGCATATCTGGTGCCCCGTTTTTTATGCGCGTCCGGTTCGCGCTTGCAGCCGACTCAAGCGGCAAACGCCGTGCGCTGACGGAGCAAGAGGCGCGGCCTGACTAGGCCGCCTGGGCGTTGTCCGCGGCCGTCCTGGCGCCATGCCACAGCGCGTCCTGCACGCGCCGCACGCCCGTTGCCATCGAACCGTCCTGGTACAGCTTGATCCAGCGGTAGCCGGGCGCCATGTTGTCCACCACATGCTTGCCGTCGCGGATGCTGAACTGGAAGCAGGTCGAGGGCGTGGCCAGCATGCGCAGATTGTGGCGGCGGCGGTCGAACTCGTGGTGCACATGGCCCCACAGCAGCACGCGGACCTGCGGCCAGCGCGTCAACAGCTTGAACAGGGCCTGGGGGTTGTCGATCATCATCGAATCGTGCCAGTGGCTGTCGATCTGCATGGGGTTGTGATGCATGGCGATCAGCGTGTGGCGGCCCGGAGCTTCGGCCAGCGCGGCCTCCAGCAGATCGAGCTGGCTCGCGGGCAGATGGCCGGCGTTGGAACCGGGCACGGTGGTGTCCAGCGCGACCACGCGCCAGGCGCCCACGTCCGTCACCGGAACCGACCATTGCGGCAGTTCCTGGCGCATCACGGCCGGCAGGTCATGGTTGCCTGGCAGGCAGCGGATGCTGGCCTGCGCCAGGGCGGGCGCCTCGGACAGGACGCGCGCCAGCCGGCGATAGGCCGCGGCCTCGCCGTCCTGGGACATGTCGCCGGTCGCCAGCAGCAGATCGGGGTGCTTGCCGTCCGCCTCGATCTGGCGCAGCACCGCGCGCAGGCTGGCGTCCGTGTTGACGCCCAGCATCGAGGTTTCAGGTTCGCCAAACAGATGGCTGTCGGTCAGCTGGACCAGCATGGCGGGCGCATCGTCGCGCCGGGTCAGGGAATGGATCCGGGCCAAGTGCCGCTCCTGCAAAGTTTGTGCGATTCCACATTACCCAAAAAACATGGCGCGACGCGTATCGCTTGTCCGCATTGGGGTAACGAAACGTGCATTCTCCTCGATTCCTGGCAGTTCCTGCGCCGGTCCCGGAGGAAAAAGCCGCTATTCTTGTGGAACTTCACATAAGCTCCGCCCACAGAACATGGATGTAGGTTTTCTCGTTTTCGGCCTGGCAGGTCTGCTGACGCTGGTCTGCTTCATGCCGCCCCTGGCCGGCCGCCTCAAGCTGCCCTATTCGGTGCTGCTGGCCATTGTCGGCTGTCTGCTCGGCATCATCGTGCACGTTCACGGCTGGGCGCCCAGCTGGATCGGTGACTTCCTGGATTCGCTGGAACGCTTCGAGATTTCGTCCGAAACCTTCCTGATGGTGTTCCTGCCGGTGCTCCTGTTCGAGACCGCGTTGTCCATGAACGTGCGGCGCCTCATGGACGACATCGGCCCCATCCTCATGATGGCGATCGTGGCCGTGGTCGTCTGCACCGTGGTGGTCGGGGTCACGCTGGATGCCATTTCGCCCTACGGGTTGGTGGTCTGCCTGCTGCTGGGCGCCATCGTCGCCACCACCGACCCCGTGGCTGTGGTGGGCATCTTCCGCGAAGTGGGCGCGCCCAAGCGCCTGACCACGCTGGTCGAAGGCGAAAGCCTCTTCAACGACGCGGCCTCCATTGCCTTGTACTCCGTGCTGTTGGCCGTGCTGGGCGGCCATGGCGAACTCACCGCCAGCGGCATCTTCAACGACTTCATCGTGCACTTCATCGGCGGCGGCGTGGCGGGTTTCGCCATGGGCCGGCTGGCTTGCTTCCTGTTCGCCTGGCTGCGCGGCTTTCCCACCGCGGAAATCACGCTGACCCTGACGCTGGCCTATCTGTCCTTCTTCATTTCCGAGCACTACCTGAACGTGTCGGGCGTGGTCGCCACCGTGATCGCCGGCCTGGTGGTGGGCTCCACCGGCCGCACGCGCATGTCGCCCACCACGTTCGAATACTTGTCCAGCGCCTGGGAGCAGTTCGGCTTCTGGGCCAACTCGCTGATCTTCCTGTTCGCGGCCATGCTGATTCCCAAGCTGATGGCGGCCGCCGACTGGCAGGAACTGGCGCTGGTGGCGGTGGTGTTCGTTGCCACGCTGGTGGCGCGCGCAATTGTGGTCTTCGGCCTGCTGCCCTTGCTGGGGCTGACCCGGCTGGGGACCAAGGTCAGCAATCCTTATAAGGTCGTCATGCTGTGGGGCGGCCTGCGCGGCGCCGTCTCGCTGGCGCTGGCGCTGGCCGTGACGGAGCAGACCGGGGTGGCCGAAGAGGCGCGCCAGTTCATCGCGGTGGCCACCACCAGCTACGTGCTGCTGACCTTGTTCATCAACGGCATCAGCCTGCGGCCGCTGATCCGCATGCTGGGCCTGAACCAGTTGTCCCCGGTGGAGCGCACCATCCGCAACCAGGCCCTGGCCGTGGCGCTGGAAGACCTGCAGGGCAAGACCGAAGAGGTCGCCAAGACCGAGCATATCGGCACCGAGGTCCGCGACCGCATCCGCGCCGTGTTCGACGCCAGCCTGACCAGCGTGCACGACGGTCAGGTCAGCCAGATGACGGACGACCAGCGCGTGGCGGTGGGACTGGCCATCGTGGCGCAGCGCGAAGAGGAAATGTTCTTCGACATCCTGAAGGCGCAGATCGTGGACTGGCGCATGGCCGAAACCCTGCTGGCCCGGGCCGAACGGCTGGAGGATGCGATCCGGCTGGGGGGCATTCCGGGCTTTGAGCGCGCCATCGTCGCCGACGTGCGCTATTCCACCGGTTTCCGGCTGGCCTTGCGCCTGCATTACCTGTTCGGCTTCCAGGGCTGGCTGGCGCGCGAACTGGGCCAGCGCTTCGCCAACCTGATGAGCAAGCGGTCGGTCGCGCAGCGCCTGATTGCCTTCGCGCGCGAACAGATCACCCCCCTGCTGGGCGAGGAAGCCACGCAGCGCATCGTGTCCCTGCACCAGCGCCGCCTGGACCTGATCGAAAACGCCATGCAGGCCCTGAACCTGCAATATCCGTCCTACGCCCAGTGGCTGCAGGAAAGCTACCTGGGCCGCGTGGCCCGCGAAATGGAGCGCATCCGTTACCGCGACATGCTTGAGCAGTTCCTGATCAGCGGCGAGGTCTACGCCGACCTGATGGCGCAGTTGAAGAGCCGCTGGGCCCACATCGACAAGCACCCGCCGCTGGACATCGAAATGAGCGCGGCCGACCTGATCAAACGCGTGCCGTTGTTCGAAGGCCTGTCCGCCGATTCCTTGCGGGCCATCAGCAAGCTGCTCAAGCCGCGACTGGCGTTGCCGGACCAGCGCGTGCTGACCAAGGGCCGCCATGGCGAAGAGATGTGTTTCGTGGCCTCGGGCGCCGTGGCAGTGCATCTGCCGGACAACACCATGATCGAACTGGGCAGCGGCGAATTCTTCGGCGAACTTGGCCTGCTGGGTGAAGAACAGCTGATGCCCGAGGTGACGTCGCTGGGCTACAGCAAGCTGCTGATGCTGTCCTCGCGCGATTTCCACGCCCTGCTGGCGCGCGACGAGCATCTGCGCGAACGCATCCAGGTCGTGGCCAAGCAACGCCTGCGCGCGATCGAAGTGTGGAAGCAGTTTTCGCAGGCCAATGCCGCGCCCGCTCCGGTCCCCGCGCCGGCGTCGGCGCCCAGCCCGGCGCAGGCCGCCGAAGCCGCGGAAGCGGCGGGCGCGGCGTCCGGCACTGATACCCAAGCGGCGCGCGAGGCCGCGGGGGCGGATGCGCCGCCTGCAAGCGACCTCCCCGGGAATCTCGCCGGCAACGTCACGGACAACCCGGCGTTGGGCGAGCCGGGCATCGTTCCACGTTGATTCAGGGGGGCGGGGCTGCCCTCGAGGCTCAGGCCGGGATCTCGCCGGCCGCGCGGCGCTGCATGATGTCTTCGACGATCACCAGCGCTGCCTCAAGCGTGAATTCGCCTTCCGCCACCTGGCGCACGGCCGTGGCCGCGTCGATGGTGGCGATCTCCATCACCTCGCCGTCCCGGTTGGCGGGGCGCACGTCAGCCGCAAGCACGCAGGTGCTGGTCAGGACATCCTCGACCTGATAGCCCTCGGGCAGGCGGCGGTGGATACGCAGAATGGTGCGCAGGGGCGAACGTTGCGTCAGGTCGGGCGCGTCCAGCCCCGCCTCTTCGCCGCATTCGCGCACCAGCGCCAGTTCCAGATCCTCGCGGCTGCCGGCCAGGCCGCCGACCAAGGTGTCCCACATACCGGGATCGGTGGATTTGCTGAGCGCGCGGCGCGCGACCCACAGGCGGCCGTCCGGCGTCCATGCGTTCAGGTGCACGGCCTTGGTGAGCAGGCCCAGCGGCCGCACCGCCGCGCGTTCGATCACGCCCAGCGGCTCGTCGCCGTCCAGAACATCCAGCAATTCGTCGCGCCAGCCGCGTAGGCAGTTGGCTTGGCGCAACAGTTGCGCGGCCTGTTCAAGCACGCCGTTCAGGTTTGCGCCGGGCTGCAGGTCCGCGCCGATGCGCAGGCTCGCGCCGTCCGTTGCGATGCCGGGCGCATCGCGCAATGCATCGCACGCCGCATGCGTGGCCCAGCCGCAGCGACGCCCCGCTATATATAAAGCGCGCGCGCCTTCCGGGGCGGGCTCTTGCGCGCGGGCGCGCAGGTCGGCGTACAAGTCGGACAACTGCTTGGGCATCGTGAAACCGTGGTGATGATGTTGCCGACGATTTTATGCCACCCTGTTTACGGCGCGTGGTCAAGGGGCGCGGCCAGATGGGGGCGGGCCGGATGAATTCAAGGGCACTAACTTACATCTGTTTGCGCGTCCGCTATAATCCGCCAGTTTCTTTGTGATTTCGAGTGGGAACGACAGGGGCCGCTCTATCTCCCCGTCACGCCCTACCATCTAATAATTGCGCGTTGCCCGGTTCCGGCGACTTCCGCCACTAGCGAACGGACCTTCGCGCCGTGTTTCGAGGTAAGCATGAAGAAGTGGAGAGGGATACTGGGGGCTTGTGCGATGCTGATTGGCAGCGTGGCAGGTGCTCAGGTGCAAGACATGCCCGGCGGCCCGAAGGTCAATCAGCTCAACCTGCATGAAGGTGTCACGGCAATTTCGCGCGACATCATGTGGTTGCATTGGATGCTGCTCACGATCTGTATCGTGATCTTCATCGGCGTCTTCGGAGTGATGTTCTACTCCATCTGGGCGCACCGCAAATCGCGTGGCCACAAGGCCGCGACCTTCCATGAACATCTGGGCGTGGAAGTCGCCTGGACCGTCATCCCGTTCATCATCGTCATCGCCATGGCGCTGCCGGCCACCAAGACGGTGGTTGCGATGAAAGACACTTCCAGCGCCGACCTCACCGTGAAGGTCACCGGCTACCAATGGAAGTGGGGCTACGAGTACCTCGACGGCTCGGCCACCGGCATCAAGTTCCTCTCCACGCTCTCGACCCCGCGCGCTCAGATCGAGAACCGCGAACCCAAGGGCGAGTTCTACCTGATGGAAGTGGACAACCATCTGGTCGTCCCGGCGAACAAGAAGGTCCGCATCGTGCTGACCGCAGCCGACGTCATCCACTCGTGGATGATTCCGGACTTCGGCGTGAAGCAGGACGCCATCCCCGGCTTCCTGCGCGACACCTGGTTCAACGCCGACAAGCCCGGTATCTACCGCGGCCAGTGCGCGGAACTGTGCGGCAAGGATCACGCGTTCATGCCCATCGTCGTGGAAGTCATGGCGCAGGCCGACTACGACAAGTGGGTTGAAGACCAAAAGAAGAAGATGGCGGCAAACGCCGACGATCCCAATAAAGAGTGGACGGAAGCCGAACTGGTTGCCCGCGGCGAAAAGGTTTTCGCGGCGAATTGCGTTGCCTGTCACCAGGCCAACGGCAAGGGCATCCCGGGCAGTTTCCCCCCGCTCGACGGAGACAAGGTTGTTCTGGGCCCGAAGGCCGAACAGATCAACACCGTGCTGAAGGGCAAGCCCGGCACCGCGATGGCGGCATTCGGCGGGCAGCTCAACGATGTCGAAATCGCAGCGGTCATCAGCTATACGCGCCATGCCTGGAGCAATGCAGGCAAGGGGCAGGACCCGACGGTTCTACCGAAGGACGTGCAGGCTGCGCGCTGATTGCGCGCGCCTCGGCACACCCTCGCAGAACCGGTTCCGTTTAGTTAGAGATACCCTGCCGGCCCCGTCGATCGGGCCCGGCACTCAGCAGGAAGGAGTCCATCATGAGCAGCGTCACTGTAGACCACGTGTCGCCGGGCCACGGCCACGGTCACGATGACCACCACCACGCCATCCCCACCGGCTGGCGCCGCTGGCTTTTCGCCACGAACCACAAAGACATCGGGACGATGTATCTCATCTTCTCGTTTGTCATGCTGCTGGAAGGCGGCACGCTGGCACTGCTGCTGCGCACCGAGCTCTTCGAGCCGGGCCTGCAGTTCTTCCGCCCCGAACTCTTCAACCAGTTCACCACCATGCACGGCCTCGTCATGGTGTTCGGCGCGGTCATGCCGGCCTTCGTGGGCTTCGCCAACTGGATGATCCCGATGCAGATCGGCGCCTCCGACATGGCGTTCGCCCGCATGAACAACTTCAGCTTCTGGCTGCTGCCGGTGGCCGCGATCATGCTGACCGCCTCGTTCTTCGTGCCCGGCGGCGCCACCGCGGCCGGCTGGACGCTGTACGCGCCGCTGTCGCTGCAGATGGGCCCCGGCATGGACCTGGCGATCTTCGCGCTGCACATCATGGGCGCCTCGTCCATCATGGGCGCGATCAACATCATCGTCACCATCCTGAACATGCGCGCGCCCGGCCTGACGCTGATGAAGATGCCGCTGTTCTGCTGGACCTGGCTGATCACCGCCTTCCTGCTGCTGGCCGTGATGCCGGTGCTGGCCGCTGCCATCACCATGGTGCTGACCGACCGTCATTTCGGCACGGGCTTCTTCAACGCGGCCGCTGGCGGCGACCCGGTGCTGTACCAGCACGTGTTCTGGTTCTTCGGGCACCCCGAGGTCTACATCATGATCTTGCCGGCGTTCGGTATCGTGTCGGCCATCGTGCCCGCGTTCGCCCGCAAGAAGCTGTTCGGCTACGCCTCGATGGTTTACGCGACGGCTTCCATCGCCGTGCTGTCCTTCATCGTGTGGGCGCACCACATGTTCACCACCGGCATGCCGGTCACGGGTCAGCTCTACTTCATGTACGCCACCATGCTCATCTCCATCCCGACCGGGGTGAAGGTGTTCAACTGGGTCGCCACCATGTGGCGCGGCTCCATGACGTTCGAGACCCCCATGCTGTTCTCGATCGGCTTCATCTTCGTGTTCACCATGGGCGGTTTCACCGGCCTGATCCTGTCGGTGGCCCCGATCGACATCCAGGTCCACGACACCTACTACGTGGTCGCGCACTTCCACTACGTGCTGGTGGCGGGCTCGTTGTTTGCTCTCTTCGCCGGCGCCTACTACTGGGTGCCCAAGTGGACGGGCCGCATGTACAGCGAAAAGCTGGGCAAGCTGCACTTCTGGTCGACGCTGATCTCGTTCAACGTCACTTTCTTCCCGATGCACTTCCTGGGCCTGGCAGGCATGCCGCGCCGCTACGCCGACTACGCCGGTCAGTTCACGACGTTCCACCAGATGGCCACCATCGGCGCATTCTGGTTCGGCCTGTCGCAGCTGATCTTCCTGTGGGCGATGGTGCGTTGCTACATGGGCAAGGGCGAACCCGCCGCGGCCAAGCCGTGGGAAGGCGCCGAAGGCCTGGAATGGACCGTGCCGTCGCCGGCGCCGTTCCATACGTTCGAAACTCCGCCCGAAGTGAAGTAAGGCAGCCTTTCATGTTTCAGGTAGCACAGCAATGACACCCGAGCAGCGCCGCCGCAACAAGATCGCAGGTCTGGTCCTGCTGGCATTCGTCATTGCCGTGTTTGCCTGGACCGTGCTGCGCGGCTCGGCCCTGCTGTCGGGCGTCGCTGTCAGTTAGGCGCGGGCCATGAGCGACGACCTGCGCGAAACCTCCCAGCGCAAGCTGAGTTTCCTTCAGACGATGAAGGCGGTGGCGTGGGGGTTCTTCGGCGTGCGCAAGGGGGCGGGCCATCGGGAAGACGTCGCCAAGCTCAATCCGGTCCATGTGATCGTGGCGGGGCTGCTGGCAGCGGCTATCTTCGTTACTGTGCTGGTATTAATTGTGCGTTGGGCCGTTTCCAGCCTGACTTGAATCACTTAATTCTATAAATCTGTACCAGGGAGAAAGCCATGAGTGCAAGCCACTCGGTTCAAGGTAAAGAGGCACCGTATTACTTCGTGCCCGCCGACTCGGGTCATCCCGTGCGTACGGCTGTGGCGCTGCTGTTCATGGGCCTGAGCGCCGCGGCCTGGATCAACGGCGTCAGCTGGGCCAAGTGGACCCTGCTGGCGGGCTTCATCGGTTTGATCGTGGTGTTGTACTACTGGTTTGGCGACGCCATCCACGAATCCGAGATCGGCCTGAACAGCAAGCGCATCGACGGTTCCTACCGTTGGGGCATGAGCTGGTTCATCTTCTCGGAAGTCATGTTCTTCGCGGCGTTCTTCGGCGCCCTCTGGTACACGCGCACCATCACCACGCCGTGGCTGGGCGACATGGACCACCGCCTGATGCTGTGGCCCGACTTCCAGGCCGTGTGGCCGAACTTCGGTCCTGCGGGCGTGGTCGAGCACTTCCAGACCGTCGGTCCGTTCTGGCTGCCCACCATCAACACGGCGCTGCTGCTGAGCTCCGGCGTCACGCTGACCATTGCCCACCATGCGCTGCGCGAAAACCATCGCGGCAAGACCATCTTCTGGCTGCTGGCCACCGTGGTCCTGGGCTTCGTCTTCGTGGCCTGTCAGGCTTACGAATACCACCACGCCTATACCGAGCTGAACCTGAAGTTCAATTCGGGCGCCTACGGGTCGCTGTTCTACATGCTGACGGGCTTCCACGGCTTCCACGTGCTGCTGGGCGCCACCATGCTGACGGTCATTCTGATCCGCCTGATCCGCGGGCATTTCACGGCCGACCATCACTTCGGTTTCGAAGGCGCCGCCTGGTACTGGCACTTCGTGGACGTGGTGTGGCTGGGCCTGTACCTGTTCGTGTACTGGTTCTGATCGTTACGCGGAACCAATGAAGCGCGCCAGTTCTTGTGCGAGAACTGGCGCGTTTTACTCATCTGCGATCGTGCACTTGCGGGAACCCGCGGCCCGTATGCCTATCTAAGGCCTGTGCTTTCGATCCAGCCCATGTGATGGGCGAACAGCACGAACAGGAACAGGGCCACCGATAATCCGATGCGCACCGTCAGCGCGTTGACCGTTCGGCTGGTGGTTCCCTTGTCCCGCATCAGGTAGACCAGGGCCGATGCCAGGCTGGCCAGAATCCCGATAAAGGCCAGGACGACGAAAACGCGCATGGTGGTCTCCGGACGAATCAGAGTAGTTATTGTAGAAATATGGCCCGACCGCATTCAACCCGATACACGGTAGCCGCCTTGCTGTTGCTGGGTGCCGCCGTGGTCATCCTGGCATCGCTGGGGCAATGGCAATTGCGCCGCGGCGATGAGCGACGCGCCATTCTGGCTGCTATCGAAGCGGGCCGCAAGCAAGCGCCGCTGCCCTTGAGCCCGGCTACCGACCCCGCCGATATGACTGCCTGGCGTTCGGCCCAGGCTACCGGGGTCTGGCTGCCGCAATTCAGTGTACTGCTGGACAACCGCAACCATGACGGCAAGCCCGGCTATTGGCTGGCCACGCCGCTGCTGCTGGACGCCGATGCGCGCCGCGCCGTACTGGTGCTGCGCGGCTGGATTCCGCGCGTCATGGGGGTTCAGGGCCAGGGCCCCTCGCAGCCGCCGCTGCCCGTCACGCCCGAAGGGCCGCAGACGGTGACGGGCGAGCTGTCGCCTCGCGTGCCGCGTCTGTTCGAGATCTGGTCGCTGGGAGGGTCGGAGCAGTCCGCCTTGCCGGCCTCGCTGCCCGTGGCGGGCGGCGTCTTGCCGCAGGTGCAGAACCTGCCGCTGGACGCATACGCCAAATCCACCGGTCTGGCCCTGCTGCCCACGGTGCTGTCGCAGGCCGCGGGCAACGCGGACGATGGCCTGGTGCGCGACTGGCCGCAGCCGTCCGTGGACTTTCAGCAGAACACGTCCTATGCCGTACAGTGGTTTGCTTTTGCCTCGATTGCCGCCGTCGCATGGCTGGTGGTGCTGGGGGGCGCCATCCGGCGCATGCGGCGCGCGCAGAACGCGCCCGGCGCCTGACCGGGACGCCGACTCTTAACCCGCAAGACGACAGGATACAAAGTGGCTCGCGACCTTTCCTCTACCAAGCCCGCACGCAAGCGCTCCCTGATGCCGATGCTGCTGGTGTTCCTGTGCTCGCTCGCACCCATCGTCGCGGCGGTCGTGGTCTACATGAATCCGCAATGGTGGCCCGATGAGTCCAGCAATTACGGCGCGCTCCTGAATCCGCAGCGGCCCATGCCCGCGGCCGCGGAGTTGCGCCTGACCACGCTGGACGGCCAGCCCTTCGACCTGCAGAGCCTGAAGGGCAAATGGTTGCTGGTGGCCGCCGACGGGGGCGCCTGCCCGGAAAGCTGCGCCCGCAAGCTCTTCATCGCGCGCAACAGCCATGCCAGCCAGGGCAAGAACGTCGACCGGCTGGCGCGCGTCTGGTTCATCACCGACGATGCGCCCGTGCCGGACAAGGTGCTGGAAGCCTACAAAGGCACGGTCATGGTGCGCGCCAATCCAGACCAATTGGCGCGGTTCCTGCTGGCGCGCGATACTGCGGCGGGCCAGCCCGGGCTGGAGGCGCCGATCTGGGTGATCGACCCGCTGGGCAACCTGATGATGCAGTACCCTGCCGAGGCCGATGGCGTGAAGGTGCGCAAGGACATCAGCAAGCTGGTCTACAGCTCGAGAATAGGCTGAGCCTCGGGCTGGCATGGTTTCAATGCGTCGCGCGCATCGCGCGCGGCGTTGCAGATTGGATGTTTATGGAAATCGAACGCATCAAAGCGCGTTATCGCAAGCTTGTTTTCTTTACCTGGTTCCTGACGCTGGACCTCATCATGTTCGGCGCTTTCGTGCGGTTGACGGATTCCGGCCTGGGTTGCCCCGATTGGCCCGGCTGCTACGGCAGCGTGACGCCGCTGGGCGCGATGGGCGACATCCACGAGGCATCGCAGGCCATGCCTTTCGGCCCGGTCACCTTGTCCAAGGCCTGGATCGAAATGATCCACCGCTATGTCGGCACCATCCTGGGCATGCTGATCATCGGCATCGTCTACATGGCGTGGCGTTACCGCGGCCAGCTGGGCCGTTCGCCCAAGTTGGCCGTCGTGACGCTGATTGCGGTTTGCGTGCAGGGCGCGTTCGGCGCCTGGACCGTGACCCACAAGCTGATGCCCGTCGTCGTGACCGCGCACCTGGTGTTCGGCCTGTCGGTGCTGGCGCTGATGACCTGGCTGTCGGCGCGCGAGCGTCCGCACCTGGCCGTGGCGGCTGCGGCCGCACGCTGGAAACCCTGGGTGGCCGGGGGGTTTGCGCTGCTGCTGGTGCAGGTGACCCTGGGCGGTTGGGTCAGCACCAATTACGCCGCGCTGGCCTGCATGGATTTCCCCATGTGCCACGGAGCCTGGGTGCCGGAAATGGATTTCCATGGCGGCTATTCGATCATCCGGGCCTTGGGCGAATTGCCATCGGGCGAGATGATTTCCCAGCCGGCGCTGACCGCGATCCACTGGGTCCACCGCAATTTTGCCTTCGTGGTGTTCCTGTACCTGGGCATACTGGCCTGGCGCCTGCGCGCCGAGCCCGGCCTGCGCGGACCGGCCACGCTGATGCTGGCGCTGCTGGGCGCGCAGCTGCTGACCGGCTTGACGACGATCTTTTTCCAGTGGCCGCTGTTGATCGCGGTGCTGCACAATGGAGGCGCCGCCGGCCTGACCCTGGCCGCGGTGGTGTTGATGGTGCGTTTGTCCACAGCTGGACGTGCGCCCGCCGGGGGCTACGGCCCCAATTCGGTGCGCGTTTAAAATAGGGCCCACTATGACCAGTATTGCCGCTCCCCAGCCCGGATTGTTCCGCCAGTATTTCGTCCTCACCAAGCCGCGTGTGACGCAGTTGGCGGTGTTTTGCGCCGTGATCGGCATGTTCCTGGCGGCGCCCGGCATTCCGGACATGCGCCGCGTGCTGTTCGGCACCCTGGGCATCTGGCTGCTGGCCGCGGCCGCTTTCGCCATCAATTGCCTGATCGAACAGGAAATCGACGCCCGCATGCTGCGTACCGCGCGTCGCGGCACGGCGCGCGGCACGATTTCGGCTTTCCAGGTGCTGAGCATGTCCGGCCTGCTGGGCGGCGCCGGCATGTTCGTGCTGTATCACCTGGTCAACCCGCTGACCATGTGGCTGACCTTCGCCACCTTCGTGGGTTACGCCGTCATCTATACCGTCATCCTGAAGCCGCGTACGCCGCAGAACATCGTCATTGGCGGCCTGTCGGGCGCCATGCCGCCCGCGCTCGGTTGGGCGACCGTGGCGGATTCGGTGCCGGCCGAGGCCTGGATCCTGGTGCTGATCATCTTCATCTGGACGCCGCCGCACTTCTGGGCGCTGGCGCTTTACCGCAACCACGATTACGCCAAGGCCGGGCTGCCGATGCTGCCGGTCACGCACGGCAACCAGTTCACGCGCCTGCACATCCTCTTGTACAGCGTTGCGCTGGTCGCCACCACGCTGTTGCCCTATGCCATCCGCATGAGCGGCGAACTCTACCTGGTTTCCGCGCTGGTGCTGGGCGGCATGTTCGTCTCCTATGCATGGCGGCTCTATCGCGCCTACAGCGACGAGCTGGCGCGCAGCATGTTCCGTTTTTCCATTCTCTACCTGGCGCTGCTGTTCGGCGCCCTGCTGGTGGACCACTGGGTCGGCCTGCTGCGCTGATCCCCTGGAGGTTGTCGATGTCCGTGTTTTCCACCAGCCGCCGGCTGGTCCTGCGCCTGGGCGCAGCCGCTGCTTTCACCGCCGCCCTGGCCGCCTGCGGCGACAGCGCGCCCGTATTCAAGGGCAGCGACATCAGCGGCACCCAATTGGGTCGCGGCATGGAGCTGGTCGATTACAACGGCAAGACGCGCCAGCTGTCCGATTTCGCCGGCAAGGTGGTGGTCGTGTTCTTTGGCTTCACGCAGTGTCCGGACGTGTGCCCGACCTCGCTGGCCGAGCTGACCGAAGTCATGAAGAAGCTGGGGCCGGACGCCGACCGCGTCCAGGTGCTGCTGATTTCGGTGGATCCCGAGCGCGATACGCCCGAGGTCCTCAAACAGTACGTCACCGCCTTCGATCCGCGCTTCCTGGGGCTGACCGGCACGCCGGACCAGGTAAAGAAGGCCGCCGCATCCTTCAAGGCCTATTACGCCAAGGCGCCGACCAAGGACGGCAGCTACACCATGGACCACACGGCCGCGTTCTACCTGCTGGACGGCAAGGGCGAATCGCGCGTGCTGGCCAACAACAACATCGGGGTGGAAGCCCTGACGCAGGATATCAAGGCCCTGCTCAAGGGCTGATCAGGCGGCCGTGCTGGCTTACTTGCCGGCGGCGGCCCAGCCGGCAAGCGCGGCGCGGGCCGGCTCGCTCAGTTCTGCGGCAGGGATCTCGCGCCGGTGCGCCATGATCATGAGCGCGTAAGGGGTGGCCAGCGCGGCAGCCTCGGGACACAGGCGGGATTCGTCGCCCACCGACGGCGAAATATTGCGCCAGTAGTTGATGGCCTGTTCGAGCTGGGGCAGGGTAATGGGATCCATCCGCCTATTGTCCACGAATGGGAATGGCTGTCCACCGGCCCGCGTCCTGCAAAGAAGCGTCACCATCGCAACACGCCGAAACCGTGCCTGGGTGCTATACCACTGCCGGTTAGTAACGATGGAGCATCGTCATGAATACATCCGCCAAAATTGAATCTGCGCGCCGCGCCATCCATCCCCTGGTCGCTGCCGCGGCGATCGCCGTCATCGTCATGTGTACGGTGGGCGTGGCCGCCGTGATGGGCTGGCTGCCCTCGCCTTCGGCCAACCCGCATGCCGACGAACCCGTGGCCGAGGCCGGTCCCGAAGACGCCAACCTGGCGCCCGCGCCGCAGGCCGCCGTGCCGCCCGCGCCCGCGCAAGGGGCGCAGGCGTCCGCTGCGCCGCGTCCCCAGGCTCAGGCCCAGGCGCCGGCTCCCGCCCAACGCCCCGCGCCCCAATCGCCAGCGCCGCAAGCCTGCGCCACCTGCGGCGTGGTGGAATCGGTCCGACAAGTGCAGGTACCCGTCAAGGACAATAGCGACCACCTCATCGGCACCATCGGCGGCGGCGTGGTCGGCGGCGTCGTGGGCAACCAGTTCGGCGGCGGCAGCGGCAAGACGGCCCTGACCGTGCTGGGCGCCGTGGGCGGCGCTTTGGCAGGCCGTGAAGTTGAGCGTAATATCAGACAGCAACAAACGGTGACGCACTATGAACTCACGGTGCGCATGAATGACGGCAGCACGCGCCAATTCCGCAGCGCGCAGCCGTTCGCTTTTGCGTCGGGCGATCATGTGCGCGTGGAGAACAATCAGCTGCTGCGCGGATGATCCCGCCTGCCGGCGACATCTGTCTTAGGGGAGACCAGGAATGAGCGACCAACACACGAACCCGTTCGTTCTGCCCGGCATGGGCCAGCATTCCGACCTGTCGGGCAACCCGCTCCTGGCCAGCATGGAAATGATGCGCCAGGCCTGGGCGGGCCTGACCGGACCTGGAGGCCTGGCCAGCAGCCTGCCCATGGCTCCCCCGATGAACCTGGAAGACCTGGACCGCCGCATCGCGGAACTCCGCTCCGTGGAAAACTGGCTGCGCATGAACCTGTCCATGCTGTCCAGCACGATCCAGGGCATGGAAGTCCAACGCTCCACCATCAGCACGCTGCGCGCCTTCGTGGACAGCGCCGCCAATCTGGACATGGGCGCCTTCCAGGACAGCGGCGCGGCTTCGCCGCTGGAAGTCGTGCTGGGCTTGAAGCCCGGCCCCAAGTCCGCGGCCAAGGCGACGGCCTCCAGCCCTGCCGCCGAAAGCGGCAAGGCCAAGGGCGAAGAGCCCGCAGGGCAGCAGCAATCCGCCGCGCCGGGCATGAGCGAACAAATGGGCGCCGCGGCGCAATCCGCTTCCAAGGCCTGGTGGGACCTGCTGCAGCAGCAGTTCAACCAGATCGCCGCTGCCACTGCGGCTTCCATGCCGGCCGCGCCTGCCGCTGCCGGCGCCGATGCCGCGGCCAAGCCCAAGCCGGGCGAATCCAAGGCCGCGGCCGCGCCCGCAGCCAAGGCGTCCAAACCGGCGGCCCGCAAGTCCGCCGCGCCCCGCAAGGCCGCCAAGAAAACCGGACCGGACGCCAACTAGCGTCGGTCCTCTCTTTAAATCGTCGGGCGAGACGGCCGCAAGGCCTCTCGACCGCCACTCAACATACTGGAACCTATGCTTAACGTAGTAATTCTTGCCGCCGGACTGGGTAAACGCATGCAGTCCGATCTCCCCAAAGTTCTGCACACGCTGGCTGGCAAGCCGATGCTGGGCCACGTGCTGGACAGCGCGCGCCAACTGAAGCCGGCGCGCATCATCGTTGTGGTCGGCCACGGTGCGGACCGCGTCAAACAGGCCTACGAAGGCCAGGCGGACCTGCACTTCGTGTTGCAGCAGCCGCAGCAAGGCACCGGCCACGCCGTGCAGCAGGCCGTGCCGCTGCTGCTTGAAGGCGATGGCAAGGACGATGTGACCCTGGTGCTGTACGGCGACGTGCCGCTGGTGCAGCCCGAGACCCTGCAGCGCCTGTTGGACGCGCGCGGCACTGGCGCCGCCGTGCTGACCGAGGTGCTGGCGGATTCCACCGGCTACGGCCGCATCGTGCGCGACGCCAGCGGCAACGTGTGCCGCATCGTTGAACACAAGGACGCCTCGGACTCCGAGCGCGAGATCAAGGAAGTGAACACCGGCATCCTCAGCGCGCCGACCGCGAAGCTGAAGGACTGGCTGTCCCGCATCGACAACAACAACGCCCAGGGCGAGTACTACCTGACCGACGTGGTCGGCCTGGCGGTGGTCGACGGCGTGCCGGTGGGCGCGGCCCAGCCCGGTGCGTCCTGGGAAACGCTGGGCGTGAACAGCCGCGTGCAGCAGGCCGAACTGGAACGCCGCTGGCAGGCCGAGCAGGCTCGCCGCCAGCTGGAAGCCGGCGTCACGCTGGCCGACCCGGCGCGCTTTGACGTGCGCGGCTCGCTCACCTGCGGACGCGACGTGTTCATCGACGTGGGCTGCGTGTTCGAAGGCCAGGTGTCGCTGGCCGACGGCGTGCGCGTGGGCCCGCACTGCGTGCTGCGCGACGTCAGCGTTGGCCCGGGCACGCACATCGAGGCCTATAGCCATCTGCAGCAGGCGCAGGTCGGCCGCGATGCGCGCGTCGGCCCCTACGCCCGTCTGCGTCCGGGCGCCGAACTCGGCGACCGCAGCCACGTCGGCAACTTCGTTGAGATCAAGAAGAGCGTGCTGGGCGAGGACAGCAAGGCCAACCACCTGGCCTACATCGGCGACGCCGACATCGGCGCGCGCGTGAACGTGGGCGCGGGCACCATCACCTGCAACTATGACGGCGTGAACAAGCACCGCACCGTCATCGAGGACGACGCCTTCATCGGCTCGGACACGCAACTGGTGGCGCCGGTGCGCGTCGGCCGCGGCGCCACGCTGGGCGCAGGCACCACCCTGACCCGCGACGCGCCGGCCGAGAAACTGACGGTGTCGCGCGCCAAGCAGGTCACCGTCGACGGATGGCAGCGCCCGGTCAAGAAATCGTGACGGGGCAGAGCGGAGAGGCGCCGGCCAACGGCGCCAAGCCCGCGCCGCCCGACGGCCTGCCGACGCCGCGCCGTTACTGGGCGGCGGCCACCGTGATGACAGGCATCAGCCTGTCGGTCCTGGACACCACCATCGCCAACGTGGCGCTGCCCACGATCGCCGTCGACCTCAACGCGTCGCCGGCCCAGGCGGTCTGGATCGTGAACGCCTACAACCTGGCGGTGGTGATGATGCTGCTGCCCTTGTCGGCGCTGGCCGAGCGCATCGGCTTTCGCCGCATGTTCACCTTCGGCCTGATGCTGTTCACCCTGGCCTCGCTGGGCTGCGCCCTGGCCGGCACGCTGTGGCAGCTGACCGCGGCGCGGGTGTTCCAGGGCATAGGCGCGGCGTCGCTCATGTGCATGTTCGGCGGACTGGTGCGCAACATCTACCCGTTGAAGCTGCTGGGGCGCGGGATAAGCATCAACGCCACCACCGTGGCCATCATGTCGGTGCTGGGACCGACCATCGGTTCGGCCATCCTGTCGGTGGCGCCCTGGCCCTGGATCTTCGCCGTCAACCTGCCGATCTGCGCGCTGACGATGCTGGGCCTGCGGCATCTGCCGGAAGTACCGCGCAACAACGTGAAGCTGGACTGGATCAGCGCGCTGCTGTGCATGCTGACCCTGGGCGTCTTCATTTCGGGCGTGGACATGATGGGCATGGACCTGCTGCGCGGCATCGGCCTGGTGGCGATCGCCACGGTCATCGGCCTGGTTCTGGTGCGGCGCGTGGGCAAGCAGCCAGCGCCGCTGGTGCCGGTGGATCTGCTGCGCATCCGTCCGCTGGCCTTTGCGGTAGGCGCCTCGGCCTGCACCTTCGCCGCGCAGATGGCGTCCTACGTGTCCCTGCCGTTCTATTTCCAGCAGGTGCTGGGGCGGCCGTATCTGGAAGTGGGCATGCTGATGGGCGCCTGGCCCGTGGGCACCGCCATCATCGCCCCGCTCGCGGGGCGGCTGTCCGACCGCTATTCGGCCGCCACGCTCAGCGGCATGGGCGCGGCGGCGATGGTGGTCGGCATGCTGTGGCTGGCGGCGCTGCCGGCCACGGTGTCGAACTGGCCCATCATCGCGGGCATGTTCGTGGCGGGGATGGGCTTCGGCTTCTTCCAGACGCCCAACAACCGCGCCATGCTGTCGGCCGCGCCCCGTTCGCGCAGCGGCGCGGCGGGCGGCCTGCAGGCCACCACCCGGGTCTTCGGCCAGAGCTTCGGCACGGCGCTGGTCGCGATCGCGTTCAGCATCAGCCTGGCCCATGGCCCTGGCCTGGCGCTGGTGCTGGGGACCATCTGCGCCGGGCTGGCGGTGGTGGTCAATACGGTTCGCTTCAGCAAGTTGCGGCCCTAGGACGGTCCCGCGAGGCCGCCATTGTGGCGCCGGCGGGCTTGGGCCCCCGGCCGCTTCTATAATGACGGCCGGCGCCGGATTGAGTCATCTGGCGCAACGATTACCTATTTTGAAGGCGTTCAGGCATGAAGATCACGGTCGTGGGTACCGGTTACGTGGGGTTGGTGTCGGGGGCGTGCCTGGCCGACATGGGCAACGACGTCATGTGTCTGGACGTGGACGCGGCGAAGATAGCCCTCTTGCGCCAGGGCGGCATTCCCATCTATGAGCCGGGCCTCGAAGACCTGGTGCGCCGCAACGTGCAGGCGGGCCGCCTGCATTTCACCGACGACGTCGCGCAGAGCGTGGCTTTCGGCGACGTGCAGTTCATCGCCGTCGGCACCCCGCCCGGCGAGGACGGTTCGGCCGACCTGAAATACGTGCTGGCCGCCGCCCAGAACATCGCTCGCCACATGACGTCGCGCAAGCTCATCGTGGACAAGTCCACCGTGCCGGTGGGCACGGCCGACAAGGTGCGCGATGTCGTGGCGCGTGAATTGGCCGCACGCGGCGTGGACATCCCCTTCAGCGTGGCGTCCAACCCCGAGTTCCTGAAGGAAGGCGCCGCCATCAACGACTTCATGAGCCCGGACCGGGTCGTGGTCGGCGCGGACGACGACTACACCATCGGCGTCATGCGTCGCATCTACGAGCCCTTCCAACGCACCCACGACCGCCTGATGGTGATGGACGTGCGTTCGGCCGAGCTGACCAAGTACGCCGCCAACGCCATGCTGGCCACGCGCATTTCCTTCATGAACGAAATGGCGAACCTGGCTGAAGCCCTGGGCGCGGATATCGAACAAGTGCGCCGCGGCATCGGCGCCGACCCGCGCATCGGCTATCACTTCCTGTATCCCGGGGCGGGCTACGGCGGCTCCTGCTTCCCCAAGGACGTGCAGGCGCTGGTCAACACAGCCGCCGAGAACGCCTTGCCCATGCGCGTCATCGAGGCCGCCGAGGCTGCCAACCACGCGCAGAAATTCCGCCTGTCCGAAAAACTGGTGGCGCGTTTCGGCGAAGACCTCAAGGGCCGCAAGATCGCGCTGTGGGGCCTGTCCTTCAAGCCCAACACCGATGACATGCGCGAAGCGCCCAGCTTGACCGTCATCGCCGAACTGACGCGCCGCGGCGCCGAGGTGCGCGCCTATGACCCCGTCGCCATGCACGAGGCCGCGCGCGCGCTGGCCGGCAAGCCCGGCATCAGCTTCGCCACCGACATGTACGACGCGCTGGACGGCGCCGATGCGCTCCTGATCGCGACCGAATGGAAGGTCTTCCGCGCGCCCGACTTCGATCGCGTCAAAGCCCTGCTCAAGACTCCGCTTATCATCGACGGCCGCAATCTCTACACGCCCGCGGACGTGCGCGGCCTGGGATTCGAGTACTCGGGCATCGGCCGCGCATGAAGATTCTGCAACTGAACTTCGAGAAGGGCTGGCGCGGCGGCGAACGGCAGACGCTGTACTGCATGCGCGCATTCCGCAAGGCTGGCCACGACGTCGAAGTGATGTGCCGCGAAGGCGCGCCCTTGGCCGAGCGCGCGCGCCAGGAGGGCTTCGTGGCCCATACCTGCCGCAACGTGCCGGGGCAGCTGGCCTTCCTGGCCGGCGCCGGCCGCTACGACATAGTGCATGCCCAGACCGCCAACACCATCACCTGGGCGGTCCTCACCAAATGGCTGCACCGCCGGCCGGTGGCGTTTTCCCGCCGCACGTCCTTCGTGGTCAAACCCGGCGACGAATGGAAGACCGGCTTCAAGTGGCGCCACGCCGACCTGTTCGTGGCGATCAGCGAGATGGCCGCCGGCGAGCCGCGCCGCCTGGGGATCGAGCCCGTCATCATCCGCAGCGCCGTCGAGCCGCACCAGATCGACACCGAGAATGTCGCCCAGCTGGTGCGGGAATTCGATCTGGCCGGCAAGAAGGTCATGGCCACGTCGGCCGCGCTGATCCGCGACAAGGACCCGGTCACGCTGGTGCGCGCCGTGGCCGAATTGGCCAAGACGCGCCGCGACTTCGTGTTCCTGCACTTCGGCGCCGGCGGCGACCGCGAGCAGCAGGCCAAGGATGAGGCGCGCAAGCTCGGCATCGAGGACGTCTATCGCTTCGCCGGCTTTCGCAAGGGCGTGGAAGATTTCTACAGCATCCTCGACGTGTTCGTCATGAGCTCCGAGGAAGAGGCCCTGGGCAGCAGCGTGCTGGATGCTTTCCTGCAACGCGTGCCGGTGGTGTCCACCGATGCTGGCGGCCTGAAGGAAAGCCTGGCCGACGGACGCGGCGTGCTGTGCGCCGTGGGTGATTTCCAGGCCATGGCGCAGGGCATGGCGCGCTGCCTGGACGACGCGGCCTTCCGCCAGGAAGTCACCGAGCGCGCCTATGCCTACGTGCGAGACGAGCACGACGTGCAGAAGATGGGCAACCGCTACCTGGCGCAGTTCGAGCGCCTGATCGCCCGCCGCTGATCCGACCTGCCTCAGGTCCGCAGGTCTATCCGGGTCTCGAACTTGGCGCGATGCACCGAGAAGAACGTGCGCACATTGCGCACGTTGGCCTGCGCGGTGAAAGCGCGGTGCACCAGCGCGTGATAGGCCGGCATGTCCTTCACCTGCGCGATCACCACGAAATCCGGCCCGGGCGATACCCGGTAGCACTGCAGCACCGCGGACTCGGCCAGCATGCTTTGCTCGAACGCGTCCAGGCTCTCAGCCGCCTGCACGTCCAGCGTGATCTCGACGATGGCGGTCAGCGTGCTGCCCAGCTTTTCCGCCGCCAGGATGGCCACCTGCCTGTCTATCACCCCTTCATCCACCAGCCGCCGCACCCGCCGCAGGCAGGTCGGAGGCGAGGCATGCACGCGTTGCGCCAGCTCTTGGTTGGTCAGCGAGCTGTCTTCTTGTAACTGTTCAAGAATGCGCCGGTCCAGATCATCCAGCTCTGGCAGGGAAATCTGTGCGTTTTGCATGATTAATTTCAAAAAAATGATCTAGAAGAAATATTATTTAATCACAATCATGTAAGGGAATTAACTTCCATTTTTTACTGCATAAAGAAATCAAATTTCTTGCGGGGACGAGCACAATGCGTCGGTACACGAACTTACCGGAGCACTCTCCTATGTGCGGCATTGTTGGCGCCGTCGCCCAGCGCGACATCACCCCGATCCTCGTTGAAGGCCTCAAGCGCCTTGAGTACCGCGGCTACGACTCCTGCGGCGTCGCCGTCTACGCCGACGGCCATCTGCGCCGCACGCGCAGCACGCAACGCGTGGCCGAATTGGCCGAGCAGGTTGCGCAGGACAAGGTCAGCGGCTTCACCGGCATCGCCCACACCCGCTGGGCTACCCACGGCGTGCCGGCCACGCACAATGCCCACCCGCACTTCTCGCGCCTGGGCAACGACGAGCCGCGCATCGCGCTGGTCCACAACGGCATCATCGAGAACCACGACGAACTGCGCGCCGAGCTGCAGGCCGTGGGCTATGTCTTCGAAAGCCAGACCGATACCGAAGTGATCGCGCACCTGGTCAACCACCTGTATGCCGGCGACCTGTTCGAAGCCGTGCAGAACGCCGTGCGCCGCCTGCATGGCGCCTACGCCATCGCCGTGTTCTGCCGCGACGAGCCGCACCGCGTGGTCGGCGCGCGCCAAGGCTCGCCGCTGGTCGTGGGCGTGGGCCAGAACGAGAACTTCCTGGCTTCCGACGCGCTGGCCCTGGCCGGCACCACCGACCAGATCATCTACCTGGAAGACGGCGACGTCGTCGACCTGCAGCTCTCGCGCGTCTGGATCGTGGACGCCAACGGCAAGAACGTGGACCGCGAAGTCCACACCGTGCACGTGCATACCGGCGCGGCCGAACTCGGCCCTTACCGCCACTACATGCAGAAGGAAATCTTCGAGCAGCCGCGCGCTGTCGGCGACACGCTGCAGGACATCGAAGCCATCACGCCCGAACTCTTCGGCGACCAGGCCTACAAGATCTTCAAGGACGTCGATTCCCTGCTGATCCTGGCCTGCGGTACCAGCTACTACGCGGGCCTGACCGCCAAGTACTGGATCGAGTCCATCGCCAAGATCCCCGTGGCCGTGGAAATCGCCAGCGAATACCGCTATCGCGACAGCGTGCCCAACCCGCGCTCGTTGGTGGTCACGATCTCGCAGTCCGGCGAAACCGCCGACACCCTGGCCGCGCTCAAGCATGCGCGCTCGCTGGGCATGGAAAACACGCTGACCATCTGCAACGTGTCCACCAGCGCCATGGTGCGCGAGTGCAAGCTCTCGTACATCACGCGTGCCGGCGTCGAGATCGGCGTGGCTTCCACCAAGGCCTTCACCACCCAGCTCACCGCGCTGTTCCTGCTGACCCTGGCATTGGCCCAGGTACGCGGCCACCTGACCGAAGAGCAGGAAGCCGAACACCTGAAGGCGCTGCGCCACCTGCCCGTGGCAATCGGCTCGGTGCTGGCCCTGGAGCCGCAGATCATGGCCTGGGCTGACCGCTTCGCCTCCAAGGAAAACGCCCTGTTCCTGGGCCGCGGCATGCACTACCCGATCGCCCTGGAAGGCGCGCTCAAGCTCAAGGAAATCAGCTACATCCACGCCGAAGCCTACCCGGCCGGCGAACTCAAGCACGGCCCGCTGGCCCTGGTGACCGAGCACATGCCCGTGGTCACCATCGCGCCCAAGGACGAACTGCTGGAAAAGCTGAAGTCCAACATGCAGGAAGTGCGCGCGCGCGGCGGCGAGCTGTATGTCTTCGCCGATGCCGACAGCAAGATCCAGAGCGCCGAAGGCATGCACGTGATCCGCATGCCCGAGCACTATGGCAAGCTTTCGCCCATCCTGCACACCATCCCGCTGCAGCTGCTGTCGTACCACACGGCGTGCGCGCGAGGCACGGACGTGGACAAGCCGCGTAATCTGGCCAAGAGCGTGACGGTGGAGTAAGGCCGGACCGTCGCTGCCATATCGAGCAAAAAGCCCACCCGCCCGGTGGGCTTTTTGCTTTTTGGGGCGGCGCGTGTGCGAATACTTACTTGTCCGGGGAGCGGGAGTCAGGCTTTGTTATTTCTGAATAATGACTGTAGCCAGGCTGTTTTTGAATATGACATTGCGCCGAGCTATTAATAAATAACCCCGCGCCGCCATTATGTTTTTTCATTTTGGTTAAACCGGACCAACAAAAACCCTTTTATATAGTTGCTAACAATCTCGTTGGCCGGCCATGTTGCGGTTTATGTAATGAATGTAATTGTTTGAGGGATTTCCCGGGGTTTATTGCGACGAATCCGACTTACTTGCACAGCAATAAAAATATTTAGAAAGAATTTTGCTGTTTGCCACCTATACGATTCGTTGGCTCGCCGCTTGGTACGCCTAATCAAGTATCGAGCTGTAAATATTCTTAAGCAATACGCCCGCCCGAACCGGGGCAAACATATTCGATTCTGCATCGATTTCGTGCCCCCGGGTGTCAATTTCTAGTGTCTTCGACACGACGAAAACAGTGAGGTCCCCCGTGGTAAAGAGAATCGCAGTGTGTGGCCTTGGATATGTCGGCCTGCCCGTAGCCGTCGCATTTTCCAAGCGCTTTGATGTCATCGGCTTTGACGTGGACAAGCGGAGAATCGCACGGCTGAAAGAGGGTGATGACTGGACCGGCGAGATCGAACGCGACGTGTTGCTTGCCTCCCCGATGCAGTTCACCGACCAGATCTCGGAACTGGAAGGCTGCGATTTCTTCGTCGTGGCCGTACCGACCCCCGTCGACGAAAAGAACAACCCCGATTTTTCGCTGCTGGTGCGCGCCTGCCGCTCGATCGGCCCCGTGCTGCGCCCCGGCTGCATCGTGGTTTTTGAATCCACCGTCCATCCCGGCGCCACCGAGGAAATCTGCGGACCGGAGCTGGAGAAGGTGTCCGGCCTGCGTTGCGGCGTCGATTTCAAGCTGGGCTACAGCCCCGAGCGGATCAATCCGGGCGACCGCGAGCATCCGCTGGAGAAGATCGTCAAGATCGTGTCCGGCCAGGACGAGGAATCGCTGGAAGTCATTGCCGGCGTGTACGAGAAAATCATCGACGCCGGCGTGCACCGCGCCTCCTCCATCAAGGTCGCCGAGGCGGCGAAGGTGCTGGAGAACACGCAGCGCGACATCAACATCGCGCTGATGAACGAAATGTCGAAGATCTGCGATCTGGTCGGCATCCGCACCTCGGAAGTGCTGGCAGCCGCCGGCACCAAGTGGAACTTCCTGAAGTTTTCGCCTGGTCTCGTGGGCGGTCACTGCATCGGCGTCGATCCGTACTACCTGACGTCCAAGGCGCAGGAGCTTGGCTATCACCCCGAGGTCATCCTGTCGGGCCGTCGCATCAATGACGGCATGGCCAGCCACGTCGCTTCGCGAGTGGTCCAGACCCTGGCCCGCAACGGCCGCCTCAATGCCACGACCCGCGTCGGCATCCTGGGCATGACGTTCAAGGAAAACGTGCCCGACATCCGCAACTCCAAGGTGGTCGATCTTTACAACGCCCTGGGCGCCTACGGCATCACCCCGGTCGCGTGCGACCCGATGGCCGATCGGGAACAGATGGAGCACGAGTACGGCATCAAGCTCGTCGAGCGCGACCAGTTCCGCGACATGGATGTGCTGATCCTGGCGGTGCCGCACCGTGAAACCATGAACACCTTTTGGGACGACCTGCCGACGCTGGTCAAGAGCGACGGCATGGTGTGCGACCTGAAGTCCGTGCTCGACAGCAAACGGCTTCAGTCCGACCTCCTGTACTGGACTCTTTAAGTTCAGGCTCACTATCGATCACTAGAGGAGAGCCTCCGAATGGCTGCTTTTACCACCGCTCCGATTGGAACCTGCCGCATCCATACGCCGCTGCGCGATGCCGTGGGCCGCTACCCGATCAAGCTGCAACTCGGGCGCAACTACGGTTTCGTGCACACCAGCGCCGAGGCGCTGCAGCAGGCGCGATTCATGTTCGGCCAGGGCGACATCCCTGCCGACGTCCAGCGCGTGATCTTCCGGCCTTCGAATGGCGAGCAGGCGCGCAAAGGCGCCCACAAGCCGGCTGACCTCTATGTGGTCGAACTGTCTTCGCGCAAGCTGCTGACCATAGACGGCTACCCGATACAGTCCAACTACCTGGTGCGCTACTTCAGCGAATTCTTCGCCGACCGCACGCGCACCCGGATGTTCTGGTCCATGGCCCACGCCGACCGCCTGGCCGAGCGCCGCGCGCTGCTGGACCAGGACCCGGTCTTCAAGGCGCTTACGCCGGACGACCGCAACCTGCTCGCCCGCATCGTCAAGCGTGACCAGACAGATGAGGAGATCGAGCAGGAAATGAACCAGCTGGTCGACCTGCTGGGCCGCGACAAAGTGGTGTTCGTCACGCACGTCAATGCCATGACGCCGGACAACGCGCCCATCGAGCAACGCCAGCAACTGATCGCCGCGGTGCTCGCCAGCGCGCAGCGCATCGGCGTGCCTTGCTACGACCCGACGCCGCTGATGAACAAGATCGGCCAGGCCGAGGCCATGGAAAATGGCGGACTGGACCTGACCCACTACACGCCGGCTTTCGCCGAACGCCTGTGCGCAGAGTGGTTCAAGACCTTCATGCGTCCGCGCCTGGATGCGTCGACGACGCAGCCCTCCGCGCCCAAGCTCTCCGCCGATGAAAGCGCCGACCGCATCGAGAAGCTCTGGGATTCGGGCGAACTGCGCGAAGCCTCGCGCCGCGTGCGCGAGGTGCTGCGCCGCCATCCCGGCTTGCCCGACCACACGCTGTTGTTTGCGCGCATCCAGGAAGAGCTGGGCGACTACGAAGGTTCGCTGGCGCTCCTGGGCAGCGCCGACGGCGCGGTGGCGTCCGGCAGCAAGGCTGAGCAGATCCTGATGCGCAACCAGTTCAAGCTGGGACGCCATGACGTGGCGTATTCGCTGGCTGCAGGCTTGCTGGGCGATGAGATCGAAACCCCCGAAATCGTGCGCATCGCGGCGATTTCCGCGGGCCAATTGGGATATGTGGACGAGACCCTGGGCAACTGGAAGCAGTTGTTCCGCATCTCTTCTCCGGAAGACGCGATCGCGGTGGAAGCCGCCGACACCGTGCTCGCGCTGCTGCAGGCCAGCGGCGACATGGAATCCGCCATACGCTGGGTCCACGAGGTCCGTGCGGCCATGCCCGCGTATGGCCGCGGTTTCGCCATGCTGTGGCGCGACCGGCTGCTGGCCGGCGATCGCGCCGGACTGCGCAACCTGGCGTCCGAGTCGCCCGTGCTCAATGATGTCGACGCGTTGGAGCTGGTCAAGGAAGCCTCGTGGCGCGGCAGCATCATGGCCGCGGCCACGCTGGCGGTCTCGTGCAAGCTGGCGAGCAGCGAGCATGAGGATATCGTTGCCTGGCTGAATTCGCAGTCGCAGGCCTGGGCCGAGGAAGGTAACCGCGCGCTGGAAGAAGGACGCCTGCGCGATGCCGCGGAGCGCATCTGCGCGCATCGCCTGCTGACTCCCGATGCGTTGGCCGGCGTGCGCGCCCAGCGCGCCTTCGAGCGTGCGATGCGCCTGGGCGTGCGGGCCGCGCTGGTGGCGGGCAATCACAAGGAAGTCATCGACCTTACCGACATCGCGCTGGACAGCCAGATCGATTTCCCGGAACTGCATGCCATGCGCGGCCGCGCGGCCGACGCGCTAGGCGACAAGAAGACCGCCATGCGGCACCTCGAGCAAGCTGCCGCCGGCGATTCCGCCTCGTTCAGCACCCAGCTGCATTTTGCGCGGGTAGCCTTCCACGGCGGCTGGTATGGCGAGGCCATCGACGCCTACAAGACCGTGCTCGACCATGCCGGCGCGGACCAGGGCGCCAAGGACGAAGCGCAGCGCCAGCTAGGCAGGCTGGGACCCCGCGCCATCCGAGGCGCGCGCGAGATCCTTTCCTCCGGCGATCACCAGGCAGCCTGGAACCTGCTGGAGCGTGTTGCGCAGTCCTGGCCCGGCATGTCGGAAGTCGACCATGAAAAGCGGCGCATCATCGCCGTGCTGTACGCCGAAGCGCGTGCGCTGGATTCGGCCAGCACGACCGAACGCCTGGCGTTGGGCGAGCGCATCCTGAAGCTGGTTCCGGAAGACCCCATCGGCCTGCGCCTGGCCGCCGTGGGCGCCATGCGACTGCATCGCTTCGAACAGGCCCTGCCGTACTGGCGCAAGTTGCAGGAACGTTCCGAAAATCCGGCGCAGTTCGATCACTACATCGAACGCTGCCTCGTGTGGATCGAGAAGATCAACCGGAGGAAGGCAGCATGAATCCCCCATTGACTACCGAGCGAGCGGAGGCTGCATCCGATCTGCAAGCGGTGCAAGCCCGGTTGGAAGAGATCGTCACGGCGTCGGTGCGGGTTCAAGTCGCCCAGGAAAACCTGTCCCGCGCCCAGGAACTGGCGCGCGAGCACATGGCAGACTCCAAGGTCCGCTTCCTGCTGCTCAGGCTGAAGGAAGCGGCGGGCCTGAACGAAGGCATGGCCGAGCAGTGGGCCACGCTGTTGCAGGAGTGCCCGGACGATTTCCTGATCGTCCGCTACTGCGCGACGCGCTTGGTGAAGGAACGCAAGATCGATGAGGCCCTGGCCCTGGTCGACCATCATCTGCCGCCCTCGACGCAGAATCCCAACCGCCTGTTCGCGCGGGCCAAGCTGCTTAGCGACATCCGCGCGCACGAGCAGTCCGACGAACTCTTTCGCCGGCTGATTTCCGAGAACACCGACCGCAACATGCGCGTCGAGTTCGCCAAGCGCCTGCGCAAGCGCGGGCTGCTGGCCGACGCGTTCGACGCGATCGCGCCCGTCATGAAGCACCTGACGCCTGGCAGCAAGGCGGCGGAGCTGGCCAACGACCTGGCCAGCGACTACGCCTTCTACCAACGCTTCGAGTCGGAAGAGGGGCTGGTGGGCAAGGATGTCAGGATCGTGTCCATGAAGCATGCGATCCTGCACTTCCGCGACCGCAAGATCGTCGAGCAGTCGGCGGAGAAGCCGGTGTCGGTGGCGCTGGTCACGGGCAGTCTTGGCCCCGGCGGCGCCGAGCGCCAGCTGACGCGGCTTGCGGGCGAACTGACCCGCCTGGCGGAGTCGCCCGAGCGCCGGCCGGCAGACGTGATCATGATGCCGAAGAAAGTCGAAGTCATGGTCAAGCAGCACACCGAGCCCGCGGGCTCCACCAAGAAGCAGGGACTGGATTTCTTCCTGCCGGTGCTGGTGAAGGCGCAGATTCCGGTCACGGAGATCAACAAGCTGCCGGCCGTGTCGGTGTCCCATCAATCCATGCCCGAGGGCAGCCTGAGCCGTCTGCTGGAACAGTTGCCGCCTCCGGTGCACTACGGCGTGACCCGGCTTACGCCTGTGCTGCGCGAGAACCCGTTCGACGTGGTGAGCCTGTGGCAGGACGGAACCTGCCTGTTCGGCGCGCTGGCGGCGCTTTTGGCTGGCGCCCCGACCATACACCTGGTCTTCCGCGGACTGCCGCCGAACATCCGCAAGGACCGCTTCCGCGAAGAATATCCCGAGCTGTACCAGGCCCTGGCCCAGGTGCCGGGGGTGGTTTTCGTCAGCAACAGCTGCAAGGCCGCGGAAGCCTACTCGGAATGGCTGGGCATCCCGATCACGCGCTTTCACATCCTTTACAACGGCGTGCCCGATTTGTCGACGGACGCTTCGGCCGTGGATGAGGAAAAGTGGAAGGCCTTTCAGGAAAGCACGAACGACGCCACCGAGACGATAGGCGGCGTGTTCCGCCTGGAGCCGGACAAGCGGCCGCAGCTGTGGATCAAGCTGGCGGCGATGTACCTGAAGGACAGGCCGCAGGCGCGCTTCGTCATCGTTGGAGACGGACGGCTGCGCGAGAACATCGAGGCCCTGGCCGAAGAGCTGAGCGTGACGGACAGGCTCTTGCTGGTCGGTCTTTCCAACCACGTGGGCTATTGGTATTCGCAAATGGATGCCAGCGTCCTGCTGTCGCGTTACGAAGGCTTGCCCAACGTGCTGATCGAAGCCCAGTTGGTGGGAGTGCCGGTGATCTCGACTCCGGCTGGCGGCGCTGGCGAGTGCTTTGTGGAGAACGAAACCGGCCATCTGCTCAGTTGCGTGGATCACCCGGATCTGCACGAGGCCTGCGAGAAAGTCGCATCCATGGTCGACCAGGTGCGCAGCAACGAGCAGCTCAGGCAGCACAGCCGTCACCGCGCGCAGAAGCTGTTCTCGCTTGACGCCATGCTGACCAAGTTCATGGGCCTGTGCATGCCCGTGGTGTCCGAGAACGACGAACGCATGGATATCGAACCCATGCGCCTGATGCAAGCCTGATTGGCGTCCAACCGATCAAGCTGCGGAAACGAAAGGATCTTATGCATATGTACGTCCCGGGTTCAGGGCTGCGACGCAAGGCAGCCCTGACCATGGTGGTTCTTGCCACGTTGACTCTCGCGGGGTGCCAGCTGCCCCGTTCCGGCCCGATGCTGAGCGAAATGACGGGCGCGCACGATGACAAGGACGTCATCGTGATGCCCGTCTCGCGCGAACTGGTGCAGGCCAGCCGGGTGCCCGATGTGGCCGATTTTCCCGTGCGCTACCGCGATCTCACGCAGGCCGGATTCGACCGCCTGGTTCCCGGCGACGGCATCAATGTGAAGGTTTGGGAGCGCGGCGGGCTGGGCGTGTTCGCGGCGGACCCCTCCGGTGTGAGCGACCTGGGCAACCAGGAGATCGACCCGGCAGGGAACGTGACGTTTCCCATCCTTGGCAAGTTCCACGCCGCCAACATGACCCTGGCGCAGCTGCATGATGCCGTCGTCGCTCGTCTGGCCAGGCTGGTTGTCGGCGCCGACGTGAGCGTGACGCGCGCCGCGGACGCGCGCGGCCAGATGGTGACGGTGCAGGGCAACCTGACCAAGCCCGGCATGTATCCCATCACCCAGACCTCGCAGCGCCTGAGCAGCGCGCTGGCCCAGGCCGCGCCGGTGCAGACGAACCCCGAACAGCTCGTCATCAGCCTGCGCCGCGACAACCAGGTGGCGTCGGTGCGGCTGTCGGATATCTACCGCAACCAGAACAACGACATCCTGCTGCGCGCGGGCGATGTCATCACCGCCTATGACTCGAAGGAGTACCTGACCGTGCTGGGCGCGGCCGGCACCCAGGGGCGCGTGGCCATCAGCAAGCGCAACTACAGCGTGCTGGATGCGCTGGCGGATTCCCGCGGCCTGGACGACAAGCTGGCGGACCCGCGTTCCGTGTTCCTGTTCACGCCTGCGAAGGCCGGCGCCGAGGGCAAGCCGGATCTGCTGCCGGTGGTCTATCAGTTCGATCTGACGCGTCCGGAGCAAGTGGCGCTGGCGCGCGAATTCACCGTGCAGGAAGGCCAGGCCATCTATATCTCGGATGCGCCGTTCACGCAGGTGCAGAAGGTGTTGTCCGCGTTCCGCGTCACGATGAGCGCCGGCTTCAGCGCCACGCGCGCCATTGACAGCGACTCGGGCGGCTCGTCCGGCATAAGCCAATAGCGTGTCGATGAGTAACGAGGACAGGATCAAGGGCTGGCGTTCGCGCCGTAAGGACAGTAGCTACGCAGTAGGAGCCGGCGTCGCGGCATGGCGCCTGGATCCGGCGGCATTGTTTGAAGCAAAGGCCACGCCGGCCGTCCTGCTCAAGCCCCTGGTCGCGCGCCTGCAGGGCGAGCCGCACGACTCCGTGGCTGCCCGGCGGGCGGTGTACGAGGCGGTGCAGGCGGAGCTGGACGCGGAGATCGCGCGCAGCAACGTCGATGAGACGCTGGCGGATTTTTCGCGCCGGCGCCTGCGCGTCATCGTGCGCCTGCTGGAAATGGATATCCGCGACGGCGTCGAAGTGTTCGCGCCCGGCTACATGCCAGCCAAGCTGGTGGCGGAAGACGAGCGGCTGGCCGCGGCGCATGCGCGCCGCGTGGATCGCCGCAAGCAGGACGAGGCGCGCGAAGCGCGCCGCCACGCCTCGCGCAACGACATTGCGCTGGAAGTCGAAGTGCCGCAGGACGAGGCCGGCGATCTCGCGATACTGCGGGCCCGCTTGCAGGACCTGCATGAAGGACATGATCCGAGCCATTCCGTGAAGGTCCGGCCGGTCGGCCGCACGCTGCTGGCGATGTTCATCTACCAGCTGCGCGTGATGCATGGCGAGAGCCGGATCGCCCTGGTATGGGCGCTGGTGGGTCCGGTCGTGCTGTTGACGCTGATTTCGTCGCTGTACATCCTGATGGGCACGCACTACATCATGGGCATGGACGTGCAGACGTTCTCGCTGCTGGGCGCGACGACCTGGATCATGTTCCGGCAGATCGCCTTCCGGAGCAGCACGGCCTACGTATCTGCCCGCGGTTTGCTGAACTTCCAGGGCGTTACTCCCTTGATGTGCGCGCTGGTGCAGGCGTTCATCTATGTGTCGGTATATCTGGTGGTGTTCCTGGTACTGATCAGCGCGGGCCATGCGCTGGAACTCGTGACGCTGCCGAAAAGCTGGTCCGGTTTTCTGCTTTTCGTCGTATTGATGGGATGCTTCGGGGCTGCGCTGGGCGTGTTGTTCGGATCGATCGCGACCTACTGGCATTTCTTTCTCAGGCTCGCGCCGATCATCGAACGGTTTCTGCAGATCTTCGCGGCCGTGTTCTTTGTTTCGGAACAGTTGCCAGAGAACCTGCGGCCCTGGATGCTGTGGCTGCCTTTGGCGCACGGCATGCAGCTGCTGCGCTCCGCGTATTTCGAGGCTTACGCCTCGCACGATGCGAGCTTGGGATACTTCCTGACCTCGTTGGTTTTCTTGATGGTGCTTGCGTTGGCGGCCGAGCGGCTGGCCCGTCCCAACGTCCAGCCGATGTGAGGGAAGTGGATGATCCATTTCAATGGCGTCACTGACGAGCCCTATGCATTCGGAAGCAGGCAAGCGCTGCTTTCCAATGTTGATCTCGATATTCCGGTCGGGCGCTATGCGCTGCTGTCGCCCGCGCCGGAATTGCATCGCCAGATCGTCGATGTGCTGTGCGGCCTGCGGCCGCCGCGCCAGGGCTTCGTCAAGCACGATGGCAACGTGTCCTGGGCGATAGGGCGCCAGGGATTCATCCGCGGCAAGGCCAACGGCCTGAGCATGATCGACTTCGTCAGCGAAATGTACGAGATCGACGCGGATGCCACGCATGAACTGGTCGCGGACCTGGTCAGCGATCCCAGGACCCTGGCCAAGCCCATGGAGCATTGGCCGCTCTACGCGCGGCAGGAGTTTTCCTTCGCGCTGGCGCTGGCGCCGGCGTTCGATGTCTACGTGATCGAAGGGGCCATCCCTTTCGAGCCTTGCCGTTTCACCCGCCTGTGGCTGGCTCTGTTCGAAGAGCGCCTGGTCGGCCGGACACTCATTCTTTCCAGTTACCGCCAGAATCAGTTGGCGGACTATTGCTTCAAGGGTTTGATTTATGAACGAAGCGCACTCAGCATCGAAGACGACCTCGACCAGTGCATCCGCAGGTTCCCCCCGCGACGATCAAGGAGCGAATCCGGCACAGGCGACGACGTCCTCGGAGGCGGCTTCGATGAGGGCGGAATCGGCCTCTGAGGGCAGGTCCGAAATCGAACGCCGCCGCCGCGAGCGGCAATCGGCGCTGCGAGAGCGGCGCCGTCACCGCTGGATCAACACGCTCATCGTGCTGGCGCCGGTCGCGTGCGCCCTGGCGTATCTGCTGCTCTTCGCCACGCCCCGCTACGAGGCGGAATCGCGCTTTTTCGTGCAGTCGGCCTCCGGGCAGCAAGGCGGCGGGGGGGCTGCGGCCAGCCTGCTGACCACGGGCAACGCGGGCGGCATGCTCGGCGGCTTCGTGGATGGCTGGGCGGTCGCCGATTTCCTCAAGTCGCGCGATGCCATGCAGCAGCTCGACAAGAAGGTCGGCCTGCGCCAGTACCTGATCCGCGCGGGCATGGACCCTGTGAATCATCTTGCAGAGGACTCAAGCGAGGACGATCTCTATCGCGCCTACCAGGCCTCGGTAAAGGTCTCCTTCAACGCGCTGGAACAGATCGACGTGCTGCGCGTGAGCGCGTTTTCCTCGGAGGATGCCGCGCTGCTGTCCCGGGCATTGATCGAGCTGGCCGAGAGCTTCGTCAGCTCGATGAACGAGAAAGGCGTCGCCGACAAGCTGAAAGTGAGCGAGGAGGCGGTCAAGCTCGCGGAGCAGAAGGCGCTGGCCGCCCGGGAAACGCTGACAGCATGGCGGACCACGCACGGCAACATCGATCCCACGGCCACGGTGACGATGCTGCTGAACCTGTCCAGCCAGCTCGAAGGGGAGCTCAACACCGCGCAGATCAATCTCGACAAGATCCGCGCGTTGGGCAACAAGGACCATTTCATGCTGCGGCCCGCCGAGATGCAGGTGGCTTCCCTGAAGAAGCGGATCGCGGCCGTGCGCCAGCGCCTGAGCGGCGCGGGCAACACGGAAGCGAAGCAGCTCAAGTCCTATGAAGCGCTGCGCAACGCCCAGGCGTTCGCGGATTCGAACCTGACCCTGGCGCAGCAGACCTACCAGCAGGCCATGACGGACACGCTGCGGCTGCAACGCTACCTGTCCATCATCGCGCAGCCAGTACCCACGGACCGCCCGAGCAGTCCGCGTACCGGAATCCTGCTGCTGCAGGCGCTGGCGCTGGGCTTTGTGCTGATGTTCATCGCTCGGGTGGCGTTGGCGTTGTTGAGGGGATTGCGTCATGGTTGATACGGCAATTGCGGATCGTCCCGCCGGCACTGATGCCACGGCACGCTTGCGTGACGTGATCAAGCAGATTCATTCCGCGGCCGAGCCGCTGAACGATATGCCCATGCTGGAGCCGGCGCTGCGCGAGGCCGCGGACGGTTGGCGCGACGCCCGCCGCTTGCTGGTTTCGCCCCTGGTGCGGGAAGGCAAGCTAGGCGCCGCGATCGCCGCGCTGGAGATCATGGTCGCGGTCTATCCCGCGCGCGCCGACGAGCGCCGCCTGCTCGCCAGCCTGTTCGGACGCACCGAGCAATGGGACCGCGCCATCGCCGAGGCGGACGCCGCCGGCGGCATCGAACCCGGCGCGGCGGCGCTGCATGCGGCGCGCATCCAGTTGCGGGTGCAGGCCGGCCGTGTGGCCGAGGCTGCCGAGGTCGCACGCGCGACCCGGAACCTGGCGGAAAACGAACCCGGCGAAGCCTACCCTTGGCTGATGGCTTTCGTGCGCAACGGCGATACGGTCGAGGCGGCCGGCATGGCTGCCGCCTTGGACCCGCGAGAACTGCCCAACGAGCGCGTGGCGACGATGGCGGTGCGCGCCTTGCTGGATGACGGCAGGGTGGAGGCGGCGATCCGCTTTGGCGGCGCAGCCCTGGACGCGGGCCACGACTGCGCGGTCCTGCGCTCGTCCCTGGGCCTGGCGCATCTGCGGCGCGGCAACGAGAATGACCGCAAGGTGCATGCGCTGGCGCACTTCGAGGCCGGCCTGAGCGCGGCGCCCGCGGATGTCAGGCTGCTGACGTTGCATGGCGAGACCCTGCTGCGCGCCGGACGCTACAAGGAAGCCCTGACGCCGTTGAAGCAGGCCATCGACCTGGCGCCAGACCTGGAACAGACGCGGGCTTTCTACGCACGCGCGCTGCGCTACACGCTGCAGTACGACGCGGCGGCCGACCAGATGATGCATCTGCTGGAGAAGTCGCCCGAAAAGCAGCTCTGGCAGCGCGCGGCCATCAGCGCGCTGTCGCAGGCGGGGCGCAAGCAGGAGGCCGAGGCGCTCTTTGGACAGTACGTGGCGCAACGCGGCCAGCGGCTGCCGGCGACCTTCGACGAGGCCATGGCGCAGCTGGAGGAACGGCTGCACACCGCCCCGATCCCGCAGGCGCGCCTGGACTGGGCCTGGTCGATGCGCGGCGACACCAGTATCGACCGCGCGCAATGGGAGCGCCGTGCGCGCTGGGGCCACCTGGTGGACCACCTGCTGTTCGACTGGCTCGAATGCCGCGAGGAGAGCGTCGAAGAAGCCATGCAGGTGTTGGGAGAGCTGGATGCCGGCGAACGCTTCTTTGCGCCGCTGCTGGCGGGGGGCAAGGGCGTGGTGGTGGCCACCGCGCACGTCGGTCCCATGTACGCCGGGTTGATGGCGCTGGAACTGGTGGGCATTCCGTCGCGTTGGCTGGCGACCGCGCCCAGCATCGCGCAGAGCAGCTACTCCGCAGCCCTGATCTCCACTGCCGACCAAACCGAGGCGCAGGTCGCCAAGGCCTGCATGCGCGCGTTGACTTCGGGCTATGTGCTATGCCTGGCGATAGACGGGGCGGCCAATCCGGCGGCGCCACGGACCACCTTCGAAGGACAGGACGTGACGTACTCCGGCTTCGCGGCCCACCTCGCGCATCGCATGGGCGTGCCTTCGGTGTTCTACGCACCGCGCTGGGAGAACGGTCGCGTCGCCTATACGCTGGAGATGTTGCCCGCGCCCAAGCCTGGCGAGGACGCCGAGGCGTATTCCCTGCGTTGGCAGCAGGCCTATTTCGAACGGCTCAGGGAGCATCTTGCCGGTCCTCCGGAAAACCTGCGCCTGAGCGGCGGCATCTGGCGCCACGTCACGGCCGCGGACAAGTCCGCGCAGCAATAGGAGCGAATGCCGATGAAGGCTGCAATCAAGACCGCGCGCTGGCTGCTTGTCCTGGCCATGTCGTACGGCGGGGCTGCGGCCGCCGCCGACGCATGCAAAAGTCCGGACGAGCATTGTCCGTCCGTCGCCGCGCTGCTGCAGCAGCGCGAGGGCTACGGCGCCCAGGCCACGGGCGGCCTGGGCGGAAAGTTCATCGACGTTACGTCCGATCAGGACTCGGGTCCCGGAACGCTGCGCGCCGCGCTCGCGCAGGCAAAGAAGGGACCCACATGGATACGCTTCGCCTCCGACATGACCATCGTCCTGGATAAGCAGCTGCGCGTGCCGTCCAACACGACCATCGACGGGCGCGGCAAGCGCGTGACCCTGATCGACGACGGATTGGGCGTATATGGCAGCAAGAACGTCATCCTCACGCACCTGACCATAGACGGACGCTTGTCGCGGCTGACGCAAGCGGTGAACGTGGCCAACAACAGCCGCGACGTATGGGTGGACCACATGGATCTGTCGCGGATGTCGGACCGGCTGCTGAACGTGAAGAACGGTTCGACCGATGTGACGATCTCATGGACCAAGTTCCACAATTCCAACAAGGTCATGTTGCTCAACAACATCACCTCGAAGAACCTTTACGCAAACTACGACCGCGATTCGATCGCGCGCGTGACGCTGCACCATAACTACTTCCTCAACACCGTGCAGCGCAATCCGCGCGGGCAATTCGGCACCTTCCATCTCTTCAACAATCTGTTGGAAGACTGGGATTTCTACGGCATGAGTTTCAGCCTGGAGGCCAAGGCGCTGGTCGAAGGCAACATCTTCAAGAACTCCACGCAACGCAAATGCGTGGAGCCCGAGTTCTTCCCGACGGTGGAAGGCATCAACGTGAACTACTGCCACTACATTCCCATCGCCGCCAAGCGCAGCGCGCTGGAAAACGGCGAATCGGACCGCGGAGCCTATGAAACGCGGAAGGACGAACACGGCTATACGCGGGACTACAAGGCCTTCCTGCGCCTGAAGGACAATCTGTACCTGGGCGATGCGAAGCCGGTGTTGCAGGACTACAGGCCCGAGGCTGCGCCGACGCCGCCCTATTGCTACGGCTACGAAAAGCCTACGACGGAGCTGGCGGAGAAGATCCGCAAGTACGCGGGGAATACGGGCGGCGATACGCCGTTGCCGGTGTCCAGGATCGGGACGGGTTGCGGGGGATCAGCAGGCCGGTAGTCGCACGGTTCGCAGAAGCGGAGCCGGACCATGCGAGTTGAAGCCTGGCGTTATCGGTGAAATACAGCCTATGATTTGTTTTTAAGAAATACAAATCATAGGCTGTAAAAGAACCACAAATCACATTGTGTATTTCAGGTTTACAGCCTAGAATTTGTATATCTGAAATACAGCTTGGGATTTGTATTATGGATTTTACCGTACGCACCGCGACACAATTGCCGGCCCTGCTCCAGGGGTTCCGCAAAGAGGCCGGCTTGACCCAGGCGGCCACGGCCTTGCGCCTTGGGGTCACACAACAGACCTTGTCCGCCCTGGAGCGCAATGCCGACAAGGTAAGCGCAGACCGGCTGCTGCAGCTGTTGAGCATCCTGGGGGTCGAAATGGTATTGCGCCAGCAAGGGGCGCAGCCGGGACCCGAAACAACATCCGAACCCAGCTGGTAAAGCCATGGGGCGACGCTCACACACGCAGGTCCTGGGCCTATGGATGAATGGCACATATGTCGGAGAGTGGAGCAATCGACCCCACGCCGGCGAGGTCCTGCAGTACGACAAGGACTGGGTCGCCTCCGCGCCGGGCAGGCCCTTGTCGCTGTCCCTGCCCTTCACGCCGGGCAATGGCCCGCATCGGGGCGACGTCGTCCGCGCATACTTCGAAAACCTGCTGCCCGACAGCAAGGAAATCCGCGAACGGGTTGCACGCCGGTTTCGGGCAGGCTCGACCGACGCGTTCGCCTTGCTTGCCGAGATCGGCCGCGATTGCGCGGGCGCCTTGCAGATCCTGCCTGCGGGAACAGCGCCTGCCGACGTGACGTCGGTGCAAGCCTCGCCCTTGAACGATGCCCAGGTTGCGCAGCTGTTGCGCAGCGTTCTGGCGCCGGCGCCTCTCGGCGGCCTGGCCATCGCTGAGGATGATTTCCGCATTTCCATCGCAGGTGCGCAAGAGAAGACCGCCTTGCTGCGGATGGACGGGCAATGGTGCTTGCCCCAAGGCGCCACGCCGACGACTCACATCCTCAAGTTGCCGTTGGGGCTGGTCGGCAATATGAAGTTCGACCTGAGCGAATCGGTGGAAAACGAATGGCTGTGCTCGGAGATCCTGGCTGCCTACGGCATGCCCGTGGCGCGCACGGAAGTACTCAGCTTCGAAGACGTGAAGGTGCTCGCCGTCGAACGTTTCGACCGCCGCTGGCAGGACGCCGAAAACGGAAAGCGTAGTCTCATCCGCCTGCCGCAGGAAGACATGTGCCAGGCCACCGGCACCCCGCCGCACCTGAAGTACGAGGCGGACGGCGGACCCGGCATCGACCGCATCATGAGTCTGCTCGAAACCTCGCGCCACGCAGAGCAAGACCGGCGGACGTTTTTCCAGGCCCAGGTCCTGTTCTGGATGCTGTGCGCAACGGACGGCCACGCGAAGAACTTCAGCCTGTTCCTGCGGCCCGGCGGGGCATATGAACTCACCCCGCTATACGACGTGCTGTCCGCTTATCCGATCCTGGGCGAAGGGCCAGGCAAACTGTCGCCCGTCCGCGCGAAGATGGCGATGGCGGTGCGTTCGAAGAACCCGCATTGGCGCATGCGCGACATCCAGCGGCGCCACTGGCTGACGGTGGGCGCGCGACATGGCGTCGTGACGCCGGACGGCCAGGGAGTCCAGTTCGTCGTGGACGATCTGATCGCGCGCACGCCCGAGGCGGTGCGCATGGTCCGCGCCAGATTGCCGCCCGGATTTCCGCAGGCGGTGGCAGACGGCATACTCGGCGGCTTGCAGGCGGCGGCGGACAGGCTCGCCGCGTAGCTTTGCCGCGTGCGTAGCGGCTACTGCAATTCATCGCTCGTTGAGTACATACCGCCCCGGCGTTTCCCCCGTCATCTGGCGGAAGTACGCAATGAACGCGCTGTCGCTGGAAAAGCCCAGATCGAACGCCACTGCGGTCACGCTCTGGCCCGCAACCAGCAGATCCACCGCGCGCAGCAGGCGCCAGAGCTGCCGCCAGGCCTGATAGCTCATGCCGGTCTCGCGCTGGAAGATGCGTGTAATGGTGCGCGCGCTTGCACCGACGCGTTGCGACAGGGCTTCCAGTTCGGGCGGCAGTTCCTCCAGGTCCAGACCGGCCAGGCGGCGGTCCGTGGGTACGGGCAGCAGCATGGGTTCCCGTCTTGCCGCGCGCAATTCGTCCATGCAGACGGCCAGCAGGTTGCGCGGCGCGCCCTGGGACCAGTCGGTGTCGAAGGGTTCCAGGCTGATGCGCTCGAAGACCTCGCGCAATAGCGGCGTCATCGAGAGTATGGCGGCGGCGGCCGCCGGCGCCGCGACACGCTCCAGGTCCAGATAGATCGAGCGGTACTCGACTTCGCCGCGGATCAGGACGCGGTGCTCGGTTCCTGGCGGTATCCATGCCACGCGGATGGGAGGCAACACCGCGATCAACCCCGGCATTGCGAGGCGTATGGAGCCGGCGTGGGCGAAGAGCAGCTGGCCTCGGCCGTGGCTATGCGGGCCGGAGTCGTGCTGTATCAGGCGCGACGCGATGCCCGTCACCGGCTGGGCCATGGTGTCGGGGTTGAACGCGTCGGTGGGTGCAAGCCTGGCCATTTGTCCGAGTTCCGATGTTTATTGTCTTCCTGGCTACAACGGCGACGGCAGCGCCCGGCTAAAAAACGGGCTCTACGTTTACCGATACCGCCATGTTCCGCCGTCCGCCTCTTGTGCTCGTTATCCTGCTGCTGAGTTTTCCGCAGATCGTCGAGACGATGTACAGCCCCGCCTTGCCGTTGATCGCAACTGCCTATCGAGCCACACCAGAGGAAGCTGCGCAGACGCTGTCGCTCTGGTTTGTGGCCTTTGCCTTCGGCGTGGTGGTTTGGGGCCGTCTATGTGATTCCAGGGGCCGCCGGCCGGCGCTGCTGGCAGGGCTGGCGCTATATGCGCTGGGCGCGGGCTGGGCCATGGCGGCGGGCGATTTCACGCAGCTGCTCGCAGCCAGGCTGATCTGCGCCTTCGGTGCCGCCGTGGGCTCAATCGTAACGCAGACGGCGTTGCGGGATAGCTACCGGGGCGCGGCGTTGGCCCAGGTCTTTTCGATTCTGGGGATGGCGCTGGCCGTGAGTCCTGCGGTCGGCATGTATGCCGGACAGAAGATCGCGGAGGCCGGCGGGGTCGTGGGTGTCTTTTTCGCGCTTGTCCTGATTGCCGTCGCACTGCTTGCGGCCAGCGCGTTGCGGTGGCCGGAAACTCGGCCTCGGCCGCACGCGGCGGTGCCCTTCTGGCCGACGTTGCGCGCCATGCTGCAAGATCGGGCGATCTGGCGCAGCGCGGCGCTGATCGCCATTTTCAACCTGGCGATTTTCGGCTATTACCAACTGGGTCCATTCCTGTATTCCCGGTGGGAGGACGTCTGGATCGGTTTCGGGGCAAGCGGCCTGGTGCTGGCGGCGGCTTCGTTATGCGGCGCGTTCCTTAACACGGCGCTGTTGCGGCGAGGATGCGCGTCCGAGCGCCTCGTCCTGCTGGGTATCGTCCTGATGTTGGTGGGCGCGGTGCTGGTTGTCGCGCTAATCCGGAGCCCCGCGTTTCTCATCGGCATGGCCGTGATTGCAGCCGCCTACGCGATCGCGATACCAAACATCCTGGCCCACGCCCTGCGCGCCTATTCCTGCGCCGCGGGGACGGCTGGCGCGATCCTGAGCCTGATCTACTACAACTTGCTGGGGGCCTCGTTGGTTCTTGCGGGATTGGGGCAGAGGCTGGATCTATTGTTGGGCTGTTGTGCCCTGTTCGCGGCCGTCGTGCACGTGAAATGGCGGAATCGCGCTTGAGGCGGGGCTCCTGCGCCTCACGTCGATAGGGTGCTCTCACGGCGCAGGATCGAAACACGCAGGCCGGCGGGAAAGTCGGCAGCCGCGCCGCGCATGTCATAGCGCACCATCAGCCCGTGATTGTGTGCGATGCGCCGCGCGATCGATACGCCCAGGCCGCTGCCGGATTCTTCATTGCCCGCGGCGCGCACGAACCGGTCGCCCAGCCGTGGCAGGACTTCGGGCGCGATGCCCGCGCCAGCATCATCGATGTGGATGCCGCGGGCGCCAAGTGTCAGACGCACGCGTGTATGCCGCGGGCCATAGCGCACGGCGTTATCCAGCAGATTCTTCAGCATGATGGCCAGCGCATTGTTGCTGCCTGCCGTCGGAAGCGCGTTTTCTTTGCCATCCGGCCATTCGATATCGATCTCGATGTCGCGCCGGTTTGCTATCCACAGGCAGTCGCCGACGGCCTGCTCAGCTACCAGCCCCCAGTCGACTGCATCGTCAAAGCCCGAAGGCCCGTTGCTGTCGAGCCGTGCCAGCGTCAGCAACTGCGCCACCAGCCGGTCCAGGCGGTCCAGCCCGGTGCTCACGCTGCGCTGGGCCTCGGCACGCAGCGTCGCGTCTTGCGCGCGCTGCACCACGTCCCACTGCGCGCGCAGCGCGGCAAGCGGCGTGCGCAGCTCATGTGCGGCGTCTGCGGTCAGGCGGCGTTCCTGTTCGATCAGGGTGGCGACTCGTGCCAGCAAGTCATTCATGGCGCGCACCAGGATTCTGAGTTCCGCCGGCGCTGCAGCCTCGGACAAGGGCGTGCCGTCATCGGGGCGGCGATTTTCCAAGGCTAGCGACAGCGTGCGCACAGGCCGCAGCGCGCGGCGCACCGACAGAATCAGCATCGCGATAAGCACGGGCAGTCCGATCAGCCAGGGAGCAATCTGGCTTGCGATGTAGGCAACCACGAGATCTTCGCGTTCGCCCGTGCGCTGGCCCACTGCGACACGCGTGGCCTTGTCATCGCTGGCGAGGTAGTAGAGCCGCCATGGCGCGCCGTTGACCGTGCTTTCGACAAAACCTTCCAGGGACTGATCGCGCGGGAACTGGAGTGCTTCGGCGTCCAGCACAAGCGGCGCGCCTGCGCCGCGCCAGATCGCCACGGACAGGTCGCCGCCGCTGGCTTCGCCGGAATTCGGCGGATGGCGTGCCTCAAGCGGGTCGGGAAGGCTGGCGCCGGGGGGGATCAGCGCCGCAACCGCAAGCGTCTGTTCAGCCAGACGCAGCATGTCGGTATCGTAGAGCTCGTTGATTTCGTGTGCGGCGCGCCAGTAGGTGCCTGCAATGGTCAACAGCCAGGCCAGGGGAGCGGCCAGCAGCACGGCAATGATCAGCCTGCGCTGCAGCGTCATGCCTCGGCCTCCACCTGACCCAGCGCGTAGCCGGCGCCTCTCAGCGTGCGGATCAGCTTGGGATGGATTTTTTTGCGCAGATGATGCACATGGACTTCGAGGGCGTTGCTTTCCAGGCCGGAGTCCCAGTCGTAGAGCTTGTCGCGGATGAAGTCGCGCGTCAGCACCCGGCTGGGATGCGTCAGGAATAGCTCCAGCAGCTGCGCCTCGCGTACCGTCAGATCCACCGCCAGTCCCTTCCAGCGCGCTTCATGCGAGGCCGGTTGGTATTCCAGGTCTCCATGGCGCCATATGGGTTCGGGCTTGCCGGCCAGCCGGCGCGTGACGGCGCGCAGGCGCGCCGCCAGCTCATCCAGCGTGATGGGTTTGATCAGGTAGTCGTCCGCGCCGGCGTCGAGCCCGGCTATCCGGCTTTCGATGGCATCGCGAGCGGTCAGTATGACCACAGGAAGGTCGATTCCGGCATGGCGCCAACGTGTCAGCAACGTTACCCCATCTTCAGATGGCAGGCCGAGATCCAGCACCACCGCATCGTAGCGCACTGCGCGCAGCGCCTGGTCGCCCTCTTTGCCGTTGACGAACCAATCCACGGCATATCCCAGCAGCCGCAGGCCGTTCTTTAGGCCATCGCCTATGAGCGGATCATCTTCGACGATAAGAATTCGCATTCAAGAACTCCTGGTGCTGGCCCGGATCAGATTACCACCGAGGTACGGTTAATTTGGAGTTAAGGTTCGGCCCGTACGCTGCGGCCATCGTTAAAGCAAGCGCTTCAAATGGACCGACCAGAAATCATGACGCCGCAGCGCAAGGCCTCGCCAAGGCCGGCCGATTGGCCTTACACGGCCCCGCTCGAGCGGCCCCGCCCGACATTGCTCGTGCATCCCTACGACGACCCGCAGCGCGGCTGCGTCGAATCCTATATCTACCTGCGCTACCGGCAGCGTTTTGGCGCGCGCGTGAAGCACTGGATGCCAACCCTGGTCAGTCTGCAGGCCGACGGCCAGATCCTCGCGGCGGCAGGATTCCGCGGCGCGGCCGAGACCTTGTACCTGGAGCGCTACCTGTCGGCGCCGGTGGAGCAGTACCTGCGCCAGCGCGATATGTCCGTGGCCCGCCGCCACATTGTCGAGACCGGTCAGTTCGCCGCCGTCCGGCCGGGTGCGGGGCGGCTGCTGGTACCCCATCTGGCACTGCATCTGCATCAACAGGGCTTCGAATGGGCGGTCAGCACCCTGACCTCAGAACTGCATCACCTGTTCTCGCGCATGGGCCTGGCTCATCAGCCCCTGGCCGCCGCCACGCCCGCGCAGCTGGATTCTGGCGAACGGCGCGACTGGGGCAACTATTACGAACATGATCCTCAGGTATTCGCCGGACGCCTGAGCCTTATTTTGAACCGATTCGGCGAGCCTCAATCATGACCAGTCAGGAATTCCTGGCGTCGTTGACGCGCGGCGACCGTCGCCTGCATCCCGCCTTGCGTTCTCCGGCAGGGGCCTTGACCTACTCAGAACTGTCGGAGCGGGTACAAGGTTGCGCGGACGCGCTTTCCGCCTATGGTTCGCGGGTAGTCGCGACTCTGCTGGACAACAGCGCGGATTGGATCGTTGTCGATCTCGCTTGTCTGGCGATGGGCGCCGTGCACTTGCCATTGCCGCTGTTCTTCACGCCGGAGCAGCGGCAGACCGCCATGATCGCGGCGGGCGCCAGTCTGCTGCTGATGCCTGCTGGCTCGTCCGGGCAAGCCAGTTCCAGCATGGATCCGTCCGCGGCCGGCCTGCTCGGCCGCTTGGCCGTCAGGCTGTTGGCCTTGCCGGCGATGCCGTTGCCTGCCGGCACATCCAAGATCACGTTCACGTCAGGCTCCACCGGACAGCCCAAGGGCGTATGCCTGGGCAGCGCCCAGATGCTGGACGTTGCGCGCGGCCTGGCCGAGGCGACGCGCGGGATTGGCATCGGCAGTCATCTCACGGCCCTGCCCTTGCCCGTGCTGCTGGAGAACATTGCGGGCGTCTATGCGCCCATGCTGGAAGGTGCATGCATTCACGTACCGCCGCTGGCGGAGGTCGGCCTGCAGGGATCTTCCCAATTCGATCCCCGACAGTTCCACGCGGCACTGGGTGCCTCGGAGGCCAATAGCGTGATCGTGCTTCCGCAGATGCTGCGTGCCTACGCCGGCTGGCTTGCAGCGACCCGGACGCAGGCGCCGCCGCGGCTGCGCCTGATGGCCGTGGGCGGGGCCGCGGTGGGAGCGCCGTTGCTGGAGCAGGCGCGCCGGCTTGGCCTCCCCGCCTACGAAGGGTATGGCCTGTCCGAAGCCGCTTCGGTGCAGACACTGAACCTGCCGGGCGCGGATATGCCGGGCTCGGCTGGCCGGCCAATGCCGCATGCGCGGGTCCGCATCGCCGACGACGGCGAGATCGAGATCGCCGGGACGCCGTTTCTCGGCTATCTGGGCGCGCCGTCGCCTGCGGGCGGTTGGTGGCCGACGGGTGATCTTGGCCGCCTGGATGACGCGGGATACCTGCATGTCGAGGGCCGCAAGAAGAACGTCCTCATCACCGGCTTTGGCCGCAATGTTTCGCCGGAGTGGGTCGAGGTCGAACTGGGCAATCAACCCGAGATCCGCCACGCGGTCGTGTACGGCGATGGCGAGGCCGAGCTGGGCGCCGTGATCTGGCCTCAGGGAACGGCTTCGGCGGCGGCCATCGACGCGGCTATAGCACGGACCAACCAGCGGTTGCCCGACTATGCCCGCATTGGCCGCTGGCTTTACGCGCGCGCCGAGTTTTCGGTGGACGGGGGCATGGCTACCGCCAATGGACGGCCCCGCCGAAGCGCGATTCTTCAACAGCATCCGGACCTGTTCCCAAGCGTCCGGCCTCATTCTCCGGTGTAAACGAACATGCCATTTTTTGATTCTCTCGTGGGTGCAACCCGGGGCAGCCGGGAAGCGCTGGTCCAGGCGCCCATCATCCAGGATTGCCTGCGCGGCGAGGTCGCGCTGCCTTCATATATCCGCTTCCTGGCCGAGGCCTATCACCATGTGCGGCACACGGTGCCCTTGATGCGCGCGTGCCGGACGCGCATGCCAGGTCGACTGGCCTGGATGGATGCGGCGCTGGAGGAGTACATCGAGGAGGAAACCGGCCATGACGAATGGATACTGAACGACCTGCGCGCGGCGGGCGCGGACGCTGAGGCGATCAGGCGCGCAGGCCCTGGTCCCGATACGGAAATCATGGTGGCCTATGCCTACGACACCATCATGCGGAACAACCCGGTGGGCTTCTTCGGCATGGTGCATGTCCTGGAGGGAACGAGTGTCGCCCTAGCCTTGAACGCTGCGGACAGGATCCAGCAGGCGTTGGGACTCCCCGGCACCGCCTTCAGCTACCTGCGTTCGCATGGCACGCTCGATCAGGAGCACACCGCGCATTTCGCGGAATTGATGGATCGGCTGGAGCATCCCGACGACCAGGCCGCCGTCATTCATGCGGCGCACATGTTCTACCGTCTGTACGGCGCGATCTTCCGTGGACTGCCGCGAGCTGCCGCCGGGAGCGTGCCGGCATGAAGATCAATCAGACCTCGGTCGTGCTTACGGGAGCTGCCGGCGGGTTGGGCAGCGCCATCGCACGCATGTTGCGCGCCGAAGGAGCGCGCGTTTTGCTGGTCGGAAGGCGCGCCGGTCCTACGCTGGAACTGGCCAAGTCATTGAGCTTGGACGCGCACGACCGCAGCGCCGTGGACGCCCTGGTCGTTGATATCACTACGCAGGAAGGTCGGGCGGCGATCGCGGATGCCGCCGCGGCGCGTCGCGCCAACGTGCTCATCAACAACGCGGCGGTAGCGGGGTTTGGCGCCGCGGGTGCGATGGACGCTGAACAGACCAAACAGATCTTCGACACAAACGCCGTCGCGCCCATGCTGTTGACCGCCAGCCTGCTGCCTGTGCTGCTTGGACAGCCGCGCGCTCAGGTCTTGAACATAGGCTCCGTGCTCGGCAGCCTGGGCGTTCCCGGCTTTGCCGCGTATGGCGCGTCCAAGGCAGCCCTGCGCGTCTATACGGAATCCCTGAGGCGCGAACTCGCGGACTCTACCGTGCGTGTGCAGTACTACGCGCCGCGCGCCATCGATACGCCGTTCAATGCGGCTGATGTCATCGCCTTCAACCAGGCGACCGGATCGCCGACGGACAGCCCGGAGGCGGTCGCCAGAGCCGTACTGCGCATGCTGGAGGCGGAGACCGCCCAGCGCTATGCCGGTCCGTTCGAAGCCCTGGCCGTGCGGCTCAACTCGCTATTCCCGCGCCTGCTCGATGGCGCATTTACCAAGCATCGGCGTGCCTTGAGGTCGTCGCCGCCGCAATCAGGAGTGTCATCATGATCCGCAGAGCTTTCCTGCGTTACGTCTCATCGGCCATGCTGGCCCTGACGGCATATTCCTTCGTTTCCACAGCCCACGCGGAACCGGCCGATATGGACAACGCCATCGGCAAGCTTCAGAGGGAGTGGGCGGAAATCCAATACCAGACGCCCGAAGCGAAGCGGGAGACCAGCTTCGAAGCCCTGGCGCAGAAGGCACATGCCGTGACCGTGAGGTACAACGATCGCGCCGAGCCGCACATATGGGAAGGGATCATCCTCAGTTCATGGGCTGGCGCCAAGGGCGGCCTGGGCGCGCTTGGCATCGCGAAACAGGCCAAGGCCGAATACGAGACCGCTATCCAGATCGACAGCCAGGCGCTGGCCGGGTCCGCCCTCAATAGTCTCGGCGTGCTGTACTACAAGGTTCCTGGCTGGCCCGTCGGCTTCGGCGACAACAAGAAGGCCGAGTCCTTGTTGCAGCAGGCGCTCGCGATCAATCCGGATGGCATCGACCCCAACTACTTCTATGCGGATTATCTGGTCTACCGGAACCGCAAGGCGGAGGCGGTCCCGTATCTGGAAAAGGCCCTGCATGCGCCAGCGCGTCCTGGCCGCGAGGTCGCCGATCGGGGACGCAGGCAAGAGGCGGAGGCCTTGCTCAGGAAGGTCCGTGGCTGAGGAGGACCGCTTCGAAGGATGCCAATCAGTGCGCGGGGCGGGCGCTGTTCATGATCAACTCAGATGCACCGACGACGCGATCCCCTGGTCCGCCATCTTCGAGTACGGGCAGATCGATTCCGTCTCGTGGACCAGCGCCAGGGCGACGTCCTTGGGCAGCCCGGGCAAGGAAATCTCCAGCCTGGCCTTGATGCAGAACAGGCCGTCGAAGGCTTCGCGCGCGAAAGTCGTGGTGCAGTGGATGGCGAAATCCGCTGGCAGCGGGACGCGGTTCTTCGTGGCGACCAGCTTCATGGCGCCATGAAAGCATGCGGCAAAGCCGGCTGCGAATAATTGCTCGGGATTGGTGCCGCCGCCATTGCCGCCCAACTCCTTGGGGAGCCTGAGTTCGAGTTCCAGTTCGCCGTCGTTGGAGACCGCTCTGCCGGACGATCTGCCGTGTCCGGAGGCGCCGCCGGTTACGGAGACGGTGGTCGTGTACAGGGGCAGGTCCTCTGCGCCGGCATAGGGCTCCAGGAGCGAAACAGAGGGCGCGGACGGGGCTTTCATGGGAACTCCTCAAGTGCGGATAAGCGGTTGGTTTTTTTCCGCGGCAACTATAGAGTTGTCCCCAACAGGCGCAAAGACAGAATTTCTGTTCTGACTGGCATCTTTTCTTGTACCGTCGACGCCAGCTTCCTAGGCGCTCTTCTTGACATTGGCAAGCCGGTGCAACTCGTCCACATCAAGGATGGCCAGCCCGCCATAGTAGGTTTCCAGCACGCCCGCGCGGGCGAGTCGCGCAAGCGCTGCATTGCAGCGTTGCCGCGAAATGCCGCACAGGCCGGCGATTTCTTCCTGGGAGACCTTCAGCCGTCCATTGGTGCCGGAATGCCTTTCCGCGTTGAACTGCGCGGCGACCGCGCGCGCCACCGTCGTGTCGACGTCGAGCAGCACGTTGGACGTGAAGCTGCTCATCAGCCAGTCCACGCGCTGCGCGAGATGCATCATCAGCGCCTTGGTGAATTCGATGTTGTTGTTCCAGAGCCGTTCACAGGTCTCGCGCGGCAATATCACGATCTGGCTGGGCCGCAGCGCAACCACCTCGTACTCGAACCGCTCGCGACGGATCATGGTGGCTTCGCCGAACCAGCTGCCGGTGCTGAAGCCGGCCAGGGACAGGGACTTGCCGTCCGCGCCGGGCGAGGACCATTTCACCAGGCCTTGCACCACGCCGTACCATCCTGGCGAACGGCTGCCCGCGCGGAACAGGAACTCGCCCGCGGCCAGGGTCACCACGCGCAATTCGGCGCGGATCAGGTCGCGTTCGAGTTCCGGCAGGCCCTTGTACCAAGGGACGACGTCGAGCATCTTGTCCACCGCGCCTTGCGCGCGCCGCCGCCGTGCGCTCAAGGGTTCGTCGCCGGCGTCGGCAAGCCGTTCGCCCATGTGTGCCTCCTTCGTAGCCGTTGTGGCGCCGCTCAGGTAAACCCTAGGGCGCTTTGTCACCATGATGACTGTCCGCGGTCTGGGGCCGGCACCAGAATAGCCGAGGTGCCAGACGCCAAAACCCACAAGAGGAGACAAGCATGTTGCCCATGCAAGGCATGATGTCCCGCAGCGCCCTGGCCTGCGGCCTGGCCGTGACGCTGCTGCACGCCCCTGCGGTCCAGGCGCAGATTTCAGACGATGTTATTCGAATTGGCTTCATCACCGACATGTCGGGCGTGTACTCGGGGCCGGATGGCCCCGGCGGCGCCGAGGCCATCAAGATGGCGATCCAGGAGATGGGCGGCGAGATCAACGGCAAGAAGATCGAGCTGCTGACGGCCGACCATCAGAACAAGGCGGACATCGCCTCGGCCAAGGCGCGCGAATGGTTTGACCAGGCAGGTCTGGACATGCTGATCGGCGGCACCAATTCCAGTACGGCGCTGGCCATGTCGAAGGTCGCCGCCGACAAGAAGCGGCCCATCATCGTGGTGGGCGCGGGCGCGCCGGCGCTGACCAATGAACAATGCACGCCCTACACGCTGAACTACGCCTACGACACCGTGGCGCAGGCGCGCGGTACGGGCGCGGCCGTGGTCAAGGCAGGCGGCAAGAGCTGGTACTTCCTGACTGCCGATTACGCCTTTGGCCACGCATTGCAGGCGGACACGACCAAGGTGGTCCAGGCCGGCGGCGGCACGGTGGTGGGATCGGTCAAGCATCCGCTATCGGCCAGCGACTTTTCTTCGTTCCTGCTGCAGGCGCAAAGCAGCAAGGCGGAGATCCTGGCCCTGGCGAACGCCGGTGCGGACGCGACCAACTCGATCAAGGCCGCCAACGAATTTGGCATCACCAAGACCATGCGCCTGGCCGGCCTGATCATGTTCATCAACGATATCCACGCCATGGGGCTGCCCGCCTCGCAAGGCATGTACCTGACGGACAGCTGGTACTGGAATGCGTCGGACGAGACCCGCGCCTGGGCGCGCGCCTTCTTTGAAAAGCGCAAGGCCATGCCCTCCTCGTTGCAGGCGGCCGACTACTCGGCGGCGCTGCAATACCTGCGCGCGGTCAAGGCCACGGGCACGGATGATGCCGACCGCGTGCTGGCCTATCTGCGCGAAAACAAGCTGAACGACGTCTACATCAAGAACGGCGTGGTGCGGCCGGACGGGCGCGTCGTGCACGACATGTACTTGCTGCAGGTCAAGACGCCGGAACAGTCCAAGGAGCCCTGGGACTACTTCAATGTCGTGCAGACCATCGACGGCAACCAGGCCTTCACCACCAAGGAAGAGAGCCGCTGCGCGCTCTGGAAGTGACCCTCATGAGCAAACGTAAAGTCATCGTGACCATCGCCCCGACCGGGGGCATGGCATTCAAAAGCCAGAATCCGCACCTGCCCACGCAGCCGCTGGAAATCGCGGAGGACGTGTACCGCTGCTATAACGCGGGCGCCAGCGTGGTGGCGCTGCATGCGCGCCGTCCCGACGACCAGGCGACCTGCGACGCTTCGGTGTACCGGCAGATGAACCGGCTCATCCGCGACCGTTGCGACATCGTGCTGAACAACTCCACCGGCGGCGGCGTGCATGGCGACATGGTCAAGGAAACCTCTCCCGGCACGTGGGAGATCCTGTGGGAAGAGCGGCTCAAGGGCATGGACGCCGGCGCCGAGATGTGCACCTTGGACGCCACGACCTTGAACCTCGCGTTCGGCGACCGCGAATACCTGATGAACACGCCGCTCACCAAGGCCCGCGAACTGGCCGCCGGCATGCAGGCGCGCGGCATCAAGCCAGAATGGGAAGTCTTCAGCCCCACGCATATCCTGCAGGACGCCACGACGCTGATCGAAGAGGGACTGGACGAAGGGCCGCATTTCATCAACCTGGTCATGAACGTGCACCGCAACTTCCAGAACGCCATGCCGTTCTCGGTGCGGCATTTGCAGATGATGGTGGACCTGCTGCCCAGGAACAGCATCTTCTGCGTCAGCGGCATCGGCCCCGCGCAACTGGAGGCCAACATGGCCGCCCTGCTGCTGGGCGGCCATGCGCGGGTCGGCCTGGAAGACAACCTGTACTACCGCCACGGCGAACTGGCCACCAACGTCCAATTGACCGAGCGCATCGTGCGCATCATCCGTGAAATGGACATGGAACCCGCCACGCCAGCCGAAGCGCGCGAGATCCTGGGACTGCCGCTCAAGAGCGGAATCCGGCCCGAGTTCGCGCTCTGACCAGGAAAAGCCATGAGCAATTCACTGCAAGGAAAGCGCGTCCTCATCACCGCGGGCGCGCAAGGCATAGGCTTGGCGATCGCACGCAAGTTTCTGGAGGCGGGCGCCGAGGTGCACGTCTGCGACGTGGACGAAGCGGCTTGCAAGGCCGCTGCCGCAGCGCATCCAAGCCTGGGCGTCAGCGTGACGGACGTATCCAGCGAAGCGCAGGTCCAAGCCATGTTCGGCGAACTGGCCCGGAAATGGGGCAAGCTCGATGCCTTGGTCAATAATGCTGGCGTGGCCGGCCCGACCAACCGGCTGGAGGAAACCGCGCTGGACGCGTGGCAGCGCACGCTGGATGTCAACCTGACCGGAACCTTCCTGTGCGCGCGCAGCGCCGTGCCGCTGCTGCGGGCGGCAGGCGGCGGATCCATCGTCAACATCTCGTCCGTCGCGGGCCGCCTGGGCTTTTCGCTGCGCACGCCTTATAGCGCCAGCAAGTTCGGCCTGGCCGGCCTGACGCAGACCTGGGCCATGGAGCTGGGGCCGTCGAACATCCGCGTCAATTCCGTGCTGCCGGGCGTGGTGTCGGGCGACCGGGTTGAGCGGGTCATCGCGGCCCGCGCCGCGGCCGGCGGGGTGACCAACGACGCCATGCGCGAGCAGCTTGTGGACAAGGTGTCGTTGCGCCGCATGACCAGCCCGCAGGACGTGGCCAATCAGGTGGCGTATCTGTGTTCAGACGAAGGCGCCATCATCAGCGGCCAGAGCATTTCCGTCTGCGGCAACGTGGAATACCTGGGCTGAGTTGCCGATGTCGGCGCCCCGCGTGCCGCGAAGGTTCCGAAAAACCTGAGCGTCAGTTCGATCCCGGCGAATTGTTCGACGCCTCCCGAAGTTCTAGACTGGATTCGTACACGCATTGTGTACCGCTGGCTGTCGCATAGCGGTTTTGCAGCGACGGCGGGAGGTCCTGATGAATCGGGTCGAGACCTTTGCCACCCTGCCGATGTGGGCGGGGTTCGTAGGCTTTGTGCTGGTCGTGCTGGCGCTGGATCTCTACGTGCTCGGAGGCCGCCATGCGCACCGCGTGCGGCCCCGCGAAGCGTTGTTCTGGGTGGGCGTATGGATGGCGCTGGCCGCGTTGTTCGGCGCCCTGATGTGGTGGTATCTGGATGCCACCCTGGGGCGCGACATTGCGCACCGGAAAACGCTGGAGTTCTATACCGGCTACCTGATCGAACTGTCCCTGTCCGTGGACAACATGTTCGTGTTCTCGCTGATCTTCGGCTATTTCGTGGTGCCGCTGGAATTGCAGCGCCGGGTACTGCTGTACGGCGTGCTGGGCGCCATCGTGATGCGGGTCGGCATGATCCTGGCGGGCGTCTGGCTGCTGTCGAAATTCGACTGGCTGTTCTATGTGTTCGGCGTGCTGCTGGTGGCGACGGGAGCGAAGATGCTGGCCCGGGCGGACCATCAGCCTGACATTGCCCGCAATCCGCTGGTGCGCCTGTTGCGCTCGTCGATGCGCATCACCAAGGATTATCACGGCGAGTCGTTCTTTGTGCGCATCGGCGGCCTGCGGCATGCCACGCCCATGTTCGTCGTGCTGCTGATGATAGAGGCGAGCGACGTGGTGTTCGCGGTCGACAGCATTCCCGCCATCTTCGCCGTCACCACCGACCCGTTCCTGGTCTTTACTTCCAACATCTTCGCCATCATGGGCCTGCGGGCGCTGTACTTCCTGCTGGCCGACATGCGCGAACGTTTCCGCTACCTCAAGCACGGACTTGCCGCGGTGCTCATCATCATCGGCGGCAAGATGCTGGCCGCGCCATGGTTCCATGTGCCGGTGCAGTGGTCGCTAGGGGCGGTAGGCCTTATCCTGCTGGCATCCGTGGGCGCCAGCCTGATCCTGCCCAGACGGGCCGCGGCCAGGGCTGCGCGCCATAAGGGATGAGTCCCACGAACCGGAGATCTGTCATGAACACGATCATTCTTGCCACCGATGGGTCCAGCCACAGCGATGCCGCGGCGCGCTATCTGGTTGACGGCCCTTTGCTGAACCGGGATTTCACGGTGCATGTACTGCATTGCGAGCCCGACGTGACGGGCGACGTCAAAGCCTTCATCGGCCAGGCCGACATCGACGCCTGGCACCACGAAGAGAGCGACAAGGCAATGAAGTCCGTGGTCGAGATCCTGCGCGCGGGCCAGGTCGGCTTCGAGTGCCACGAGCTTACGGGCCACACGCCGGACAAGATCGTGGCGCATGCGGTCAAGGTGGGGGCCACGGCCATCGTGATGGGGTCGCACCATCGGGCGCCGTTCCTGGACGCATTGTTGGGGTCGGTGTGTTCGCGGGTCATTGCCCACGCGCCTTGTCCGGTGCTGCTGATCTGAACGTCCGCGGCTGATGCGCTAGCAGGTGAGCTTGAGCTGATAGCTGCCATCGGCGTCGCGGGCCAGGCGAACCCGGTCGAAGCGATAGTTGCGCCCCTTGAACGCATAGGTCGCGTCGGTCTCGTCGTCGTCGCGGCCTTGCCAGACTATTTTCCGATCCAGCGATTCGGCGTAGTAGTAGAAGATGGCGTTGGTGGATTCGATCAATCCCAGGTCGCCGCGCAGGCCGGTGGAACTGTTGGCTTCCACGTTCCACCAGCCTTCGGTGCGCCATTCGCCTCCGTCGGGCAGATAGTGCACCGCGAATCTCAAGTCCCGGCCGCAGGCGTTCTCGATCTGGAGGGACGCAGGCTTGGCCGGCGCAGGCTTCTTGCTGTCCGGCTTGGCGGCCTGGAGCTGGTCTTGCCGTTCATTCCAGCCCATGCCGTAATAGGCTAGCAGGCCGCCGATTGCCAATACGGCCGAGACGCCGATGACTACCTGCCGCACGGTCTTTTGCCGCATGTGTTCCGTGTACCGCTGCTCCAGAATCCGGGTCTCGTGCTGTTGCAGCAGTTGATCGCGGTGTTTTTTCCTGGCCGAGGTCGTCACCGCGGATGCCCCGGCCAGCAGCAGCAGCAGGGTGAGGTAGCGGTATTTCATCAGCAGGCTGGCCAGCGATGGAACGAGGTTGGCGGCCAGGCCCAACGCCATGGCGCAACCGATGAAGGCCAGCGGCCATATCCAGAAATTGCGTCCCTTGGCGATTTCGGTGGCGTAATAGTCGCGCAGCGTATCGGTGGATCCGGAATCCGGCGGCGCTTTCCCGTTCGTCCCGCCACCGTTGCCGCCGGGCGCGCCGGCGGCGCGTTGCTCGGCGATCCACGCGTCATGCTCTTGGCGGCGTTTCGGATCGGAAAGCACCGCGTAGGCCTCGTTCAGGCGCGCCATGACGCGCTTGGCTTCCTCGGGATTGTCAGGATTCTTGTCCGGATGCCATTTCTGCGAGAGATAGCGGTATGCGCCGCGGATGACTTCATCGCTGGCATTTTCCGAAACTTGGAGCGTGTCGTAATGGGTATGTATGCCAGCCATTGCCATGGGTCCGCGTTCCGAAGCCGGGCGCTCAGCTTCCTGCACGGCGAGCTTACGCTGCAATCATGGACGTCGGTATCAGCCAAAGAGACTACATCGCTGGGTGGGTGCGCGGCGCAGTGGTATCTTTTCCCATTTTCCTGCACGCCACTCCGTTTCATGCCCGACGACGCCCAAACCTCCTCAGATTTCCCGCCTGCAGAGCCGCAAGCGGCCGCCCCCCGGCCCTTTATCCAGAACTCGGGCACCCGCCGCACCTTGCATTTCACGCAGCAGGAAATCCAGAGCAGCATGTCCACCCTCAACCCCGATGCGCTCGAACTGGAGTACACGCGGATGATGATGGGCTTCGTGCTTTTCAATCCGGCTCCCGCCCGCATCCTGATGGTGGGGCTGGGCGGCGGCTCGCTGCCCAAGTTCTGCCATCGCTATCTGGCGGACAGCGCTATCGACGTGGTGGAAATCGATCCGGCAGTCATTGCCCTGCGCGAAGCCTTCATGGTGCCGCGCGACGACGACCGCTTCCGCGTGCTGCAGGCCGACGCGGCCGACCATATGCGCGGCCTGTCGGACCATGCCGACGTGATCCTGCTGGACGGGTTCGGCATCGGCGGGATTCCGGGCCCGCTGTGCTCGGCGGAGTTCTACGCCGATTGTTTCCGCGCTTTGCGCGAGGGCGGCATCCTGGTGATCAATTTCCACGTCAATCACCCGGACCATCATGACTACATGGACCGGGTGCGGGCCTCGTTCGGTTCGTCCATGTTCGAGGTGGTGGATGACGACATGACCAACAGCATCGTGTTCGCCTGCAAGGGCGACCTGCTGGACGATCCCGCCGCGGCCGAGCTGCGCCGACCGGCGTCCATGCCCAAGGACGCCTGGCGCCAGTTGATGCCGACGATGAAGGTTATCGGCGCGACGCTGGTGCTGAGATAGCGGCCTGGCTTGCCGCTAAGGTTTTTCTTCCAGGATCGCCGACAGCATTTCCCGGGACGCCCCGGACAGGGCGTCGGGCGCCGTGCCGGCCTTGCCGTCCACGTCGAGCTCTAGCGTAGCGAGCAGGGTGGAGAACGACTGTGCCAGCGATGCGTCGGCTTGCTCGACTGCGGCTTGCGTCGAATCAGAGTCGTGGATCGTGGATGTCGCCAGCAGGACCATGGCTGCTTCCAGCGGTTGCGCGCTGGCGCTGCTTCTGTCGGCTGCGGCCTTTTGCTTGTCCGCAACGGCGGAAGCGATGTTGCTGTCCTCGCTGGCGGATTTCAGGATACTGCTGGCCTTCCACTTTTCTCTTTCACTCGCATAGGCCGCCAGCAGCGCGAAGCGGTCCCGCTCGATCAGCAGCGGCGAACCCGCGATATCGACCGCCAGCGATTTAAATGCGGTGCGGGCGGCTGCGGCGTTTTTGCCCGCCAGCGCCGTAGTGATCTCGGTCCATTTGCGATGGAACGGCAAGGCCGCGGCGGCGCTGAATATGTCCTCTCCCAGCGTGGCGCGTTGCTCGAAGGCCAGCACCAGGTAGTCCACGTCGTTCACGGGTTCCAGGCCGCCGTTCCCATTCTGCCGGTGCAGCACGCCGTCGACCAGTTGCAAGCCCTGCAGCTTGTCTTGCGAGTCTGCGCCCGCCAGTACGCGATAGCCGCTGCGGCGCAGCGCCATGCCGTCAAAGATGCCGAAGCGGATGCTGGCGCCTTCGGTGCCGAAGAGCTTGCTCAGCGGTTTGAGCAGGCCTTCTCCCGCTTTGACGACGGCGCCGCCCACCACGCCGCCAAACATGCTGACCGTGGTGGAGACAAAATCGAGTACGCCGCGGGTGAGGCTGGTGTCGCTGAAGCGGCACAGTGCGGCGAACATTTCCAGGCCGTCGCTGTTGTACGGAATGTTGCGGGCGATGTAGACGTTTCGGAAGACTACCCTGCCTGCGCCCGATTGCGGCGCTGCCTCTCCCATCGCCTGCTGGATCGCCTCGTAGCCGACGACAAAGGGAATTTCGCGTTGCGCGCCCGCTTCGGTGTAGCGCAGGAAGAAGGCGCACAGCGGCAGGAAAGCCGCGATGTAGTTGCTGGCGTCGGTCAGGCGCATCTCGACCATGCGGACGCTGAAATAGCATTGTCCCGGGACGAAGGCTTCACCATTCAATCCACGCTCGCGCAAGGAAGCGCCGCCAGGTGGCGGATCGATCTCCGCGTAGTAGTTGCGGCCTGCGGGCACGGTTGGCATCAAGGCGCCTAAGCCGTCCGACGATGTACCCAGGTCACCGATCTTGCGCAGCATGCCGAATAGGGAAGTCATGGTGTGTACTCCTGATATCAGATTTCAGTCGCGCACTATCGCCAGCGCGGAGGCCCAGGTGGGGGTGCCTCTGGACTCATCGTGAGAGCCGGCGCAGGCTCTCCGGTAGGCTTCCGCGAATCCTTGGGTATTGGAGAGGTCGAAATAAGCGCGGTAGAAGCGCCTGATGAAACGGGCGCAGGTCTGCTCCTCGACCTGCCAACGGAAAGCCAGTACGCCCATGGCGCCCGCCCGCATGACCTCCAGCGCGGTGCGCACTGACGCGCCGCTGCATGAGGACAGCACCAGTAGTTTGCAGTTACCAGCCTTCATCCAGTTGCCGACCAGGCGTATGGACAACTGTAGGCCCCGGCCGGTCTGGTTACCGGGCAATACCAGCATGGTGCTGTCGCCCACCGAGTGGGAGTGGCCCGAGTAGTGCAGGATGTCGTAACCGCCTCCGGTCACCTTTTCTTCCAGGTAGTCCTGCAGCTGATAACCCGTGTACGGGGGCACGTCCTCGACCACGAGGCGGCCGTCCAGTTGCTTGGCCAGGGCTTGCAGGCTTTCGAGTTCCTCGGCGACAGCGGCCAGCGGTCTCAGGGTGACGCTTGGGGTATCCTCTCCGCCATCCTCCGGCTGGAACGAGATGACGCCGCTGAAGTTCGCGCCAATGAAAAGCAGGCGCAGGGGGCCGGCCGGCCGGGGCTCCGTCTGTTCGCGGTCACAGGCGGAGTCCATGCCTTCCATGTACAGGCGTCGGGCCATGGGTACGCGCTGGCACAGGTAGCGGCGCTCGCTGGCCTTAATATTGGGATTGCAGCTAAGTTCGAACGGCAGGCTGAAGAAGGCCGCGCTTTGACGGTCCGACACATTGAAATCGAATCGCAGGTCTGTCCAAGCCAGCTTTTCTCCGGGCAAGGCGCCCTCATGGTCACGGGCGCGCTGGATCAGCGTGGCGATGGGCGGACCTACCGTGTCAGCCACCATCACGTCAAAGGCCTGCCTTCCCATGTCGCTTAGTGATTCCAGCCAGTTGGCGACTCTTCGATTGCCGAGATAGGGAGAGAACTGCTCGATGCGCATTAGCAGCGAATCGATGTCGGATTGCCGCTTATAGGGAATCTCCGGCGACCGGAACTCGTGCGGGCCGGACTGGATCCGGTAGCGGACCGCTTTCTCGGCCACTTCTATGATTAGGCGGCGGGGGTGCGTGGTAGCTGCCAGGCTGTCCAGCGCCATGGCGAGCGCAGCGCTGCCGTCCCGCGTTTTTCCGAGCTCGTTGCTCCACATAAGTCTTTCGGGTCGTTCCAGCACGCAGCGCTGCAAGGCCTCGGAAGGATCCTCCGTTACGACCAGCACGGGCACGGGCGCCAGCTCGGCCAGCCAGTCCAACAGCGCGACGGCCATCGCGCTGCTCTTCTTTCCAGTTTGGGAAGCTCGTTTGGCTTCGATGATGAGCAGACCCGGCAGCGATCCGTGACGTTCGATCTCCTGCCGCGCATTCTCCAGCTTGCAGACGTGCTGGAGCGGTGCGCCGATGAAGGGCTTGATTCGCGGGTGCTTCTGCTCGTGCCGGTGCAATTGCTGGATACGGGAAGCCCAGCATTCCTCGTCGCTATCGCCGCCGCCGGCAAGCAGGATCCAGCTGTCGTTCTGTGCAGATTGATCCATCGTTGTCTCCTTTAGCCCGACCGGGAAGGAAAACGCAGGGTGAACGAGCGCCACGGCGGCAGGACAGATTCATATGCCTGCGAAGGCGGCGCCGCGGATTCGGCCATGGGCGGATCCGTCGTCAGCGTGCCGCCGTGGTCGTGCATGGTGCGTACGATCTGGGCGATGGCCAGGCCGGCGGCATCATGCGCCGCGCGCTCTGCGTTCAGGAGCGCATCGTCGGGCACAGCAGGCGCGCGCAGGTCCGTGTCCCAGGTCTGCTCGGCGCTCAGTCCCAGGTACACCGAGCATCCGTCGGGGTCGTCGCTGATGTTGGTTTCCACGCGGGCGTCGTCGGAGCGGCAGCGCAGCAAATAGGCAAGTATGGACCGGAAGGCTGTGGATAACGCCTTGGCATCGGCACGCACCATGGGGCCCCAGGCCGCGCTCATCTGGGTCAATGGCGCGACGCGGCGTTGGTCCCGCTGCGGAAAGGCCGCGATGACCTGCGTTAGCAGTTCGTGCACCGGCACGCGGGCATGCTCGGGCGGAGCCCGTCGGCGCTTTTCGTTGGCGCTGGCCAACCGCTCGAAGGTGATGTCCACCTTAGAAATTTCAGCCAGGATGCTTTGGCTAAGGGCATGTGTATCGGCGAGGGTGGCCGCGGACTGCTTTTCGGGCGCGCCGTTCTCGTGCAATAGGGCGATTTGCGTGGCGTGGTTGCGGGCCAGCTCCAACGAGGACTGGGTTTGCTCGGCGATTTCGGCCACGGTTTCGCGCAGAAAGCGCATGTCGCGTGCCCATTTCATGTTGGCGATATCGGTGAAGAACCAGATCGACATGTCTAGGCTGGGATCCAGGTGCCTACGCGTGGCCAGCACCGACCAGGGCTGGCCGCCCACGCCGCATAGCTCGATGCGTTCGCGTTCTATTGGGGCATCCGAGTTCAGCAGTTCCAGCGCAGCCGCGTCATCCGGCAACGCGAATGCCGTGATCGAAAGCGGGTTCTCGCCGTCGAGGCAGCGGCCAGGCTCTATGCCCAGCATGTCGGCCGCGACTCGATTTGTTTCGATGATGGAGCCTTCTCGGCCCACGAAAATGACGGCCTGTTCGGTTTCCGCCATCAGGCTCTGCTTGGTCTGCCTGAGCAGATGCTGATCCAGTCCCTCCTCCAGCGACGCGATGATCTCAAGCAGATCGTCGATGTCCGGCCCCTTGAACGCGTGCGAGACAGAGGACTCCACGTCCAGCAGCCAGCGGATCCTGCCGTTGAGGCGGATCGGCACCGTCATGGCCGAGCGCAGTGGACGCGGCGGGCCGGTATAGTCGTTCCTGGGATCTTCGGGGGCGCCCACGTCGTCCAGGGACAGCAACTTGCGCTGCCGCAACGTCTGACCCAGCATGCCTCGATCGATGGGCTGCAGGTAGTCGGCAGGCAGTGCGTACTCGGGTGACAGGCTGTGCTGGGTCACGATCTCGTACCGGCTCTCCTTGCGATTCACGCGGAACAGCGCCACGTAGTCCCATGAAAAGAACTCCGCCAGCCGCGGGACGATGTCCTCTGCGGCCTCGCGCAAAGAGGCGGCTGCCATGATCTTCTGCCGCAACGATTCGGCGAAGGCGGCACGCTCCTCGTCACGCTCCTTTTCGAAGCGCATCAGCACCGGTTCAAGGTCCAGGGCGCGCAGAATATCCAGGTGGCGTTGCCCATATTGCGCCCGCTGACGTGAGCACAGGCTCAACGCGGAACTGTAGCCCCCTTGGCGCATGACGGGCAGCGTGACGCTGGCCTGCATCCCCATGTCGCGGTAGCAACGTACCACTTCGTCGCCAGGCTGGAATTTCCGTTTGTGCACGAAGCTATCCATTTCCTCGATCCAGGTCTCGTTGGAACTTAGAAAGGACTTGATCGAGGACGGCAGTTCCATCCAGCGCGCTGGCCACAATTTCAGGCCTTCTGGGCGTACCGCGATTGCGCGGAACAGCGACACTTTTTTGTCGTAAATCCCGAACACCGCATGCTCGAAAGGTACCAGCGGACGGATCTGTTCCAGGATGGCGTCGAGCTTGAGACGCCATCCGTTGATGGAGGGATCCAGCGCGATGCGCCGGATCTCATCGCTAGCGGATTCCAGCGCGCGCGACTGGATGATGGCGATCACGCCCAACAGCTCGCCATTGGGCGCGGGATCAGGCGTCATCACTAGTTGGAACGGCTTTTCCTCGCCGCCGGGGCCGTTCATTGCGACGATCACGGCCACCATGGAATCGCCCTCCTGGTTGCGGGCGCAGCGTCGGATGGCCTCGACGATGTGAGGCGCGTCACTCTTGCGGAAATGGCGGGACAGCGGCTCGCCGCAAACCTCGTCGAGCTTCTCGCCCAGCGTGCGCGCCGCTTCGCGGTTGGCAAAGCGCACTATGCCATCCAGATCCAAACGGAATACAGCATATGGCGTGCGCTCGAAGCGGCGTGATTCCGCTTTTCTGAAGGGCGTGCCGTCGTTGACCAGCACGACGAGCTCGCCGTTTCCCAACTGGGACAGCGGAACTAGCTGCGCGGGCACCGGAGCGCCGTCGCTGGCCTGATAGATGCCGCAGACAGCGCCGCCCATTGCCAGCGGTTGATCCAGGCCATAGGCCTCTGCGGCGCTGCGGCCGCAGAACTCCTGGGCGTAGGGAGCCAGAGCGTCGCTGACGCCCAGGATTACGCCGCCGCGGTCCAGCAGGATGCAAGGCACGCCTGCGCGCGACATCACTTGCAGCATGTCGCGGGGGGCGTCCGGAATCGAGTCCGGCGCGTGCACTTGCTTATCCTGGTCCAGGTTGATTTGTGGCTGAGAAGTTTCAAACATATTCAAATCCTCCCTGCCAGACCGTCGCCGCTATTTGGCGCGCCGGCCGGCTCAACGCTTGATGAACGCAATGATCTGCTGCTGAGTGCCCTTGTCATTGTCAAAGCCCCCGTGCGTGCTGGCCGCCACGGGCGGATTGGCCGAGCCGGGCGCGGGGCTGCCCGCGGGTGATATATGCACGGCGTCGCAAGGAATGCCGGCATTGCTGAAATAACGCTCCATGCCCAGCAGCGGCGTGGTGGTGCCGCCTTCGAAGGATTCGCTCACCAGATAGAGCAGCGAACGGCGGTACGGGCCGCAGGTGGGATCGTCTTCCTCGGCACGGTCGGAAAGATGGAACTGCTGATAGCGCTTTACCCGCGTCTTCAGGTGCGGCACGACCAGTTTCTGGAAGGTGTCCAGCGTGACTGCCGGGGCCATCAGGTTGAGCGACTCCAGTTTGCCGCCGTCCGCCGTCAAGCGGTGCACGAAGTGGCTGGCGACGATGGCGCCGGCCGAATGGCCGACGATGTGCAGGCGCACACGGCCCTCGCTGACATGCGATTTGAAGTGCTTGTACAGCATGATCATCGCGGCTTCTTCCTGCGTCATGCCCTTGGGCGCCGGTTCGCTCATGGCCTGGGCATTCTGCTTCATCTCGCCCCAGATCACGGTGCCAGGCCTGGCCAGCCAGCGTTCCAGGCGCTGGTTCCACCAGCGCTCCAGCCGCTCGCCCAGGCCGCCCGTGGTGCGCGGCACGCTGTGGGCGGCGTCCTGGATGATGTTCTTCACGGTGGTGATGAAGTCCGTTTCCCACATCAGGAAGACTGGAAAAATCTGCTTCTCGTAAAGCAGCGGTATCCATTCGGCGGCGGCTTCCGCCGCATCTTCTTCACCCACCAGGCCGCCATGCGCATAGACGCAGACGTCCATGGGCCTGTCCTTCAAGCCCCACTTCTCGCGCGCGGCGTTCATATGGACGTCGACAATGGCGCGCAGATCGTCGGGTGTGGTGCGGAACGTGCCGCTGTTGCTGAGCTTGCCGTTGTTGCCCACGTTGACGATGAAGGGCGAGATCTCGCGGTTGCGCAACACGGTTCCCGCCGCCAGCGTGACCTTCTTGCCGTCGGTGCGCAGCGTGATGCTGTTCGATATCTTGGTGTGCTCGTGCGTGACCACGCCCAGTTGCACCACCCAGCAATCCATGGCGTTGCGCATCCAGTCGTCGTAGGTCAGCACCGCCATGCCATGGGTTCCCCATTCCTCGCCCCAGGAGTTCTGGATCAGGAAGCCGTCCTGGGTATAGCCAACAATGACGAAGGCATGGCCGTCGGTGGCGGCGTCCTGCTTGTCGGGCGGGATGATCCAGAACGGCTGGGTTCCCGGCGTGGACGGCGCCTTCTGCGGGGTGACGCCATGGCCATCGTCCCAGCCGGCGTGGCAGCCCGCGCTGGCGTACAGGATGCCGACCTCGTTGAGCGCCGCGTGCATTTCGACGATGTTGCGGGTGTCAATGCGGTAGTAGGCGCCCAGCGGGCGCTTGACGGCGTCCAGCCACCAGTCGTCGGCGGTCTCGTTGGCCGCCGCTGGCATGGCCAGGGCCGGAAACAATTCCTGGGAACACGCGCCGTGCTTGAACCAGCCCTTGAGTGCGCCGCGCAGGCTCGATCCCGTATCGTCGACCGAACCCGGGAACTCGTCATAGCGCCTGGCCATGGAGTACAGCATGAATGGCGAAATGGCCGGGCGCGGTTCGCGCTCCGACTTGCGCAGCAGGTATTCGACCACGGTGGACAAGGCGAAGCCGGTGCAGGCCGAGGTGTCTTCCTGGTGCTTCACCGTCAACCCCATTGCGGGAATCATCTCGGTCTTGGGCGTGACCGAGATGTTGGGGCGGAACGGCAGGTCGCGGACGTCGAAGGCGTCGGGCTTGGCGGTGCGGCGAAACGGCAGCGCTGGCGGCGGCTTGCGGCTTTTGCGCTTCGGTGCGGGCCGGGGCGTCTTGGCCGCCGCCGTGCTGACTGTGGCGGCCTGCCGTTTTTTGTCCGCCGTCTTGCGTGCCGGGGCGGCGCGCCCCGCTTGCTTCTTTGCAGCCATGGGGTACTCCAGTGGAGACAGGCTTTCAGCGCGAGGGCGGCGTTTTGAGGCAAGACGACATGACGACAGTGAAGATTGCGCCCGTAGGTGCGATATATAGGCGCGCCTAAGCCGGTTCGCTAGTATCTGAAAGTATTAGTCCCTGGATTTGCAATGGTGCATTTTCACTAGTTGCGGCTTAATCCCACTGCGCCGCCAGGCCCTCGGGACTGACTTCGCGCCCATTGCGCTCCAGCGCCGCGATCTGCGCCATGTCCTCGTCCGTCAGCCGCAGGTCCTGGGCGAGCAGGTTGCTGGCCAGGTTCTCGCGCTTGGTCGACGAAGGAATGACGGCATAGCCCAATTGCAGCGCCCAGGCCAGCGCGACCTGCGCGGTCGTCGCGTCGTGGCGCTGGGCGATCTGGCCGATGACCGGATCCTTCAGCACCTTGCCATAGGCCAGCGTCATGTAAGACGTGACCGGGATGCCTTGTTCCTGCAGGAAGGCGGCGAGCTTGCGGTTTTGCAGGTAGGGGCTGAGTTCGATCTGGTTGGTGGCAATCTGCTCGCGGCCCACGGCGGCGATGGCGGCGCGGGTTTCGGCGATGGGGAAGTTGGAGATGCCGATCTGGCGGGTCAGCCCTTGCGTCTTGGCCTCGGCCAGCGCGCTCATGAATTCCTCGATGGACACGCCGTTGCCAGGCGCGGGCCAATGGATCAGGGTCAGGTCCGCGTAGTCGCTGCGCAGCTTGGCCAGGCTGTCCTTCAGGCTGGGGATGAGCTTGTCGCGGGCGTAGTTGGGCACCCAGATCTTGGTCGTGACGAATAGTGCCTCGCGCGGCACGCCGGATTCGGCGATGGCCTGGCCGACCTCGGCTTCGTTTTCGTAGATTTGCGCGGTGTCGATGGCGCGGTAGCCAAGATCCAGCGCGTTGCGCACGGAATCGATGACGGCTTGACCTTGCAAGCGGAAGGTGCCGACGCCGAAGGCGGGAATGTTCATGGGTAACTCCTGATGGGTTCGCGGATCCGGGCGCAGATACCCGGGAATGCCTGCAGTGTGCCCGTCGGATACTTGCGGAAAAAGTCCGGTATGCACGAAAGACTTTTGATATAAATGCAAGAATGAAGACGACCCTCGATGAAATGCAGGTCTTTATCGCCATCGTGGACAGCGGCTCCATCACCGCTGCCGCAGACGTGCTGGGACAGACCGTTTCCGCCGCCAGCCGGACCATGAGCCGGCTGGAAGAGAAGTTGCAGACCACGCTGATGCGCCGGACCACGCGGCGGCTGGAATTGACCGAGGAAGGCCGCGCCTATCTGGAGCAGGCGCGCAAGATCGTGGCCGCGGTGGAAGAAAGCGAGGAACTGATGAGCCTGCGCCGCAACCAGCCGGCCGGGCGCTTGCGGGTGGACGCAGCCTCGCCTTTCATGCTGCATGTGATCGCGCCGCTGGTTCCGGGCTATCGCAAGCGCTATCCGCAGGTGGAGCTGGAACTGAACAGCAACGAAGGCAACATCGACCTGCTGGAGCGCCGCACCGACCTGGCCATCCGCATCGGACGCCTGAAGGATTCATCGCTGCATGCGGTGCCGCTGGGCCACAGCCGCGTGCGCGTGCTGGCCAGTCCCGGTTATCTGGACGCGCATGGCACGCCGCGGCGCGTGGCCGATCTGGCTGCGCACATTTTGCTGGGCTTCAGCCAGCTGGAAGCGCTGAACGAATGGCCCCTGCTGGAGGCCGACGGCCAGGCCCTGCACATCAAGCCGCACGTGCGCGCGTTCAGCGGCGAAACCCTGCGGCAACTGGCCTTGAACGACGGCGGCGTCGTCTGCCTGTCGGATTTCATGACGCGCGGAGACCGCGCCAGCGGCGCCTTGCAGCAGCTGCTGGTGAAGCAGACGCAGGACGTGCGCCAGCCGATCAACGCGGTGTACTACCGCAACACCGCGATCTCTTCGCGCATCAAATCCTTCATCGACTACATGGTCCAGGCGCTGGGCCCGCGCGGCTTCGAATAGGGGCGCGGGCGCTGCGCGTTCAGGCGCGTTCGCCGCTGACCGATTCGTACACCAGTGTCGCCAGCGTCAGGTCTTCCAGCGCGCTGCCCACGGCCTTGAACACGGTGATTTCCTGATCGTCGCGGCGGCCTGGCAGCTCACCGGCAGCCAGTTGGTGCAGGTCGCCGCGGATGTCCTCGCGCTTGAGCGCGCCGGCCTCGAAGGCGGCCAGCAGGTCGCCGGACTTGGTGGGCGCTTCGCCGGTGTCCACGTAGACCGAGGTGCCGTCGAAGCAGGCCGCGTCCGTTTCGCGCATTTCGGGCTTGAAGCTGCCGATCAGGTCCAGGTGCACGCCGGGACGCAGCCAGGCGCCGTGGATCAGCGGTACGGTGGACAGCGTGGCGCAGCTGATGATGTCGGCCTGGCGTGCGGCGCTTTCCAGGTCGGCGGCGGCCGCGGCATCGAAGCCCTGCGCGCGCAGCTCGCCCGCCAGCTTCTCGGCGCCGGCCGCACGCACGTTCCACACCAGCACGCGGTGGATCGGGCGCACGGTGCGCATGGCCTGCGCCACCAGGCCGGCGATGCGGCCGGAGCCCACGATGAGCAGCGTGCTGGCGTCGGCGCGCGCCAGGTAATCCGCGCCCAACGCGGCCGCGCCCGCCGTGCGGTACACGGTGACGATGTCGCCGTCGACCTGGGCTATTGGCACGCCGGTGGTGGCGCTGTACAGGTTGTAGGTGGCGTGCAGGCCGGGCAGGCCCTGGTGGGTGTTCTCGGGGAAGATGTTGATGATCTTCACGCCGAAATAGCCGCGGTCGCTCCAGGCGGGCATGATCAGCGAGGTGCCGTGCGCATTGCCCGACTGGATGGCGTGGACATGCCGCGGCGGCACGGTGGCGCTGCCGCGGAAGGCCTCCCGCAAGGCGGGAATGACGGCGTCGAAGGACAGGGCGTTGCGGGTTTGTTCGGTGTCGATGAAGCGCATGGTTGTTGCCTGCTGCGGGTCGGTCTGTGGGCCAGCAGGCAGTCTAGCAGCGCGGAGGGCGCCCGCCCGCGCCGCGGGCAGGCGTCGCCTTCAGTCGATGGCTGCCGGGGGCAGCGGATCGCCCGCGCCGGTGCGCTCGACAATCAGCTTGTAATGCTGCGGATTGCGGTGCTTGGCGAAGTTGAACACATGGTCGCGGAAGGCCTGGCCCATGGCCAGGTCGATGCGGGCGGTGATCACCTCGTCTTCTTCGCCGCTGGAACGCGCCACGATCTCGCCGGAAGGCGCAACGATCATGGAGCTGCCTATCATGTGGTGGCCGTCTTCATGGCCGCATTTGGCGGCCGCGCCGACCCACACCGCGTTCTGGTAGGCGCTGGCCTGCAGCACGATCTCATGCGTGGTGGTGCGCAGGTGCGCGGGCTCGTTCCAGTGGATGTTGAGGGACGGCGTGTTGTAGCCCAGCACGATCAGCTCGGCGCTTTGCAGCGACATGACGCGATAAGTCTCGGGCCAGCGGCGGTCGTTGCACAGGCACATGCCGATCTTCACGTCGCTGGTTTCCCAGACGCCGAAGCCCAGGTCGCCGACTTCGAAGAATTTCTTCTCCAGGTGCTGGAACGGCGCGCCGATCTTGTGGTCGGAGTGGCCCGGCAGGTGGATCTTGCGGTACTTGCCGATGATTCTGGCGCTGCGGTCCACCAGGATGGCGGTGTTGAACTGGCGGCCTTCGGGCGTCAGTTCGGCGTAGCCCAGGTAGAAGCCTATGCCCAGCTCGCGCGCGGTGTCGAACAGCGGCTGCACGTCGGCGTTGGGCATGCTTTTTTCAAAGTAGCGCTCGACGGCCTCGGCGTCTTCCATCCAGTAGCGCGGAAAGAACGTGGTCAGCGCCAGCTCGGGAAAAACGACAAACTCCGCGCGGCGGGCGGCGGCCTCGCGCATCATTTCGACCAGGCGGCGGACCACGGCCGCGCGGGAATCGGCAAGGTTCACAGCGCCCATCTGGGCGACCGCCAGGCCCATCTTGCGGGCGGGGTATGCATTACTCACGATGTGGATCTCCAGGCTGAAGGCGCAAGCATGCATGCACGGGCGGAAATCCGGAACCGCTGTGGCGACTGGCGGCGAGCCAGGGAAATTGCGCGGGGCGCTACGCTAAGACGATGATCTGGCGGGGAATTCGGTCGGGCGGACACAAGCCGCCGCGACCTTATGCATAACGCGGCGTCATGGGGCCCATGCAAACTTTTATATCGGGTTTCCCCGTATGCCGGCGCTCAAAGCGCCTTGAAGGTCTTGAGGTGGATGCTGGTTTCGGTGGCGGCGATGCCCTTGAGCGTGCGCAGGCGGTCCAGCACTTCGGACAGCTGGTCGATGGTGGGCACGCGCAGCTCGGCCAGCAGATCCCAGCGGCCGTTGGTGTCGTGCAGGCCCGCCACGGCGGGTTCGCCCATCAGCAGGCTCACGATCTTGCGGGTTTCGTGGCCTTCGACGGCAATGCTCATCCAGGCGACGATGTCTTCGGTTTCTACCTCTGGCCGCAGGCGCACGGTGTAGCCGCGGATGATGCCGCGCTCTTCCAGTTTGCGGATGCGGTTGTCGATGGTGCCGCGCGAGACGTCCAGCTTCTTCGCCAGCGTGGCGACCGACATGCGGGCATCGGCGCGCAACAGGCCGAGCAGGTTCTGATCTAGCGTGTCCATTGTGAAAAGTGCTAATTATTGCTATCAGAGTGGCAGAATCTTAGCGTTTTGTGTTGATTGTTGTCACTATTAATTGGTTTGTCCATCCCCCAGAATTTCTGTTCCATAACTCGGGGAGAACAAATTGACGACGCTGCTTTCAACTTCCGACGTGGCCAAAATCGTGGCCCTGCAAGGCCCGCAACAGGTCTTTTCCGGTCTGCTGGACTATCTGCTGTCGGACTTTCTTCGATGGCAGGAATTCGACAAGAGCGCGCGGGTGGCCAGCCATTCGGCAACCGGCGTGATCGAACTGATGCCCACCGCCGACAGCGAGTACTACACCTTCAAATACGTGAACGGCCACCCGGGCAATCCGCAGGCCGGCCTGTCCACCGTGATGGCATTCGGCGCGCTGGCGCAGGTCAGCACGGGCGAGCCGCTGCTGATCAGCGAGCTGACCTTGACCACCGCGCTGCGCACGGCCGTGACCTCCGCCTTGGCGGCGCGCGCGCTGGCCCGGCCGGACTCGCGCAGGATGGCGCTGATCGGCAACGGCGCGCAGAGCGAGTTCCAGGCATTGGCCTTCCACTACATCCTCGGCGTCGACACGCTGCACGTCTATGACGTGGACGCAGGCGCCACACGCAAGCTTGAAAGCAATCTGGCTTCAGTGCCCGGCTTGCGCGTGGTGCGCTTCGATAGTGGGGCAGAGGCGGTCAAGGGCACGGACATCGTCACCACGGTGACGGCGGACAAGGCCTACGCCACCATCCTGACCGCGGACATGGTCGAGCCTGGCATGCACATCAACGCTGTCGGCGGCGACTGCCCGGGCAAGACGGAACTGCATGCGGACGTGCTGCGCGCGGGCCCGGTGTTCGTGGAATACGAGCCGCAGACACGCATCGAGGGCGACCTGCAGCAGATGCCTGCCGACTTCGCGGTGACGGAATTGTGGCGGGTGCTGACGGGCCAATCCGCCGGACGCAAGAACGCAGCCGACGTGACCATCTTCGATTCGGTGGGCTTTGCGCTGGAAGACTTCTCGGCCTTGCGCTGGCTGCGCGACGCCGCCGTGCGCCATGGCGTGGGCGCCCGCATCGAGGTTGCGCCGCAACTGCCCGATCCGAAGAATCTGTTCGAAGCGGTGCGGGCCGCTCAACCTGTTGTGGCCCGGGCCTGATGCCGGCGCGCGCGGAGCCGTCCGCGCAAACCGGGACGCTTCCGTGACGCTTTGATGGGCGCAAGCGCCGGCGTGGCGAACCACGCCGGCGCCAATGGCGGCCGCCTCATGTGCGGCTGGGTATTTCAACCGGCGGTGTGCCGTCGTGGAACAGCGACTTCAGCTGCGTACGCAACTCGGGGGTGTCGGCATGCTTGTGCACCGTGGTTGCATGCTGCACGGCGGCTTCCAGCAATTCGCCTTCGGAATCCGCCGCCAGCGCCACCGTGCAGTTCATTGCGCTGGGGTATTCGCGGCAATCGATGTATTTGCGAGTCATGAACGTCTCCCTGCGCGCAGGCTGCCTGGGCCTGCGCAAGAGCATCCGGCGCGCGGCGCGGGACGTCCGGGCCGCTGGCGCGTCGCAGCGGCGGGGGCGGTCTGAAAAGTATAGATCTGGCGCTACAGCTGCGGCGCAATTCGCCAGGTGCCGCTTGACACTAGTGCACGGATACCAGTGCGGCCGCAGCGGGCTTCAGAAGCTGACGCGCTGCTTCAAGGCCTGGGCGATCATCGCGATGTCGATCTCCTTGCCCGGATGCTTCAGGCAGAAGTCGTACAGCACGGCCACGTAGGCATTGCCCAGCAGCTTGGTGATGGCGCCGGCGGTGGTGGCGGCAATGGTGCCGCCCACTGCGCTGCCCGCGCCGGGGATGAATTTCAGCAGCCCGGAGACCACCGAGCGCCCGATCAGGGTGGCCGCGGACGCGCCCAGCGTGGAGGTGACCAGCGTGGTGATGGCGGCGGTATTCAGTTCCATGCCGAAAGTGATGCCGATCTTGGCGATCATGCCGACCTGGATGGGCACCAGCGCAACGGCGTCCGAGAACGGGATGGGCGCGGCGGCGGCCGACGCGGCCAGCCCCGCGGCCACGTTGACCTCTATCTCAGCCCGCTTTTTTTTTACTTCCAGGGCCTTCTTGTTGCGGGTGGACAGCGCGTTGGCATAGGCCCGCTGCTGCGCCTCGGGGATGTGCAGGGCGGTGGCCTCGATCAGGTTGTCCAGGCCCATGGGCGGCAGTTCCGCGTCCAGCTCCTCGATCCATTCCGGCAGCGCGCGCACCGCCACCACCTGCTTGGCGCGCGGCAGCAGCTTGCGCGCTTCGTCGACGAAGGGGCTGTTCTTGCGCGCCTTGGTCAGCACCGCCACGACGGGGATGCCGGCATCGGACAGCATGTTGCACAGTTCGATTTCCGCGTCTTCGACGCGGTGGCTGCTGTCCTGGATGCAGAGCCAGGCCACGTGCAGGTGCCGGTCCTGGTCGTCGGCGGCGGAGCGTTCCTGGATCAGGTCCGCCAGCTGCTGGCGCGAGCGCTCGTAGTCGCCGACCTCCAGGCCGCGCGTGTCGATGATGGTGAGCGGATGGCCGGCCCGGGTGAATTCCTGGGTCGACTGGGTGACGGGCTTGCCCGCGCCGGTCTTGGCCAGGTCGCCGCGGAATACGGCATTGATCAGCGTGCTCTTGCCCACGCCGGTCTTGCCCGCGACCAGGATGTTCACGCGCCCGGCGCCGCGCGTGGCGGTGCTGATGGCGTCCGCGATGGCGTCCTGCAATTGGGGCGTGTCCATGCGGGGCGTGCTCATGAGGTGTGTGCGTAGAAAGGCATGGGGAAGATTCTAGCGAGAAACGCGCGCAGCCATCAGGCGCCGCCCGCCACGCCGTAGAGATGGGCCGATTCGGGGAAGGTCCGCGCGCGGACTTCGGTGGCATAGGTCTGCGCCGCCTGCTGAATGCGGCCGGCCAGGTCGTCGTAGCGCTTCACGAAGCGCGCGGTGCGCTCGAACATGCCCAGCATGTCGTCCACCACCAGCACCTGGCCGTCGCAGCGCGCGGATGCGCCTATGCCTATGGTCGGGCAGGCGACGGCCTCGGTGATCGACGCCGCCAGCGGCTCGACCACGCCTTCGATCACCAGCGAGAAGGCGCCGGCGTCCGCGACGGCGGCGGCGTCGGCGGCGATGCGGGCGTATTCGGCTTCGCCGCGGCCGCGCGCGCCGTAGCCGCCCAGGATATTCACGGCTTGCGGCGTCAGGCCGACATGGCCCATGACCGGGATGCCGCGCGCGGACAGATAGGCGACGGTCGGCGCCATGCTCTGGCCGCCTTCGAGCTTGACCGCGCCCGCGCCGGTTTCCTTCATGATGCGCGCGGCGGAGCGGAAGGCCTGCTCGGGGCTTTCCTCATAACTGCCGAAAGGCATGTCGACGACGATCAGCGCCCGGCGCGAGCCGCGCACCACGGCGGCGCCGTGCGCAATCATCATGTCCAGCGTGACGGGCACGGTGGAAGGCAGTCCGTAGATCGTCTGGGCCAGGCTGTCGCCCACCAGCAGGGCGTCGCAATGCGGGTCCAGCAGTTCGGCCATGCGCGCCGTGTAGGCCGTCAGCATCACCAGCGGCTCCTGGCGCTTGCGCGCGCGGAACGCGGGCACGCTCAGGCGGGGTGCGTGGGCGGCAGCCGTGTTCAGGGTGGCGGTCGTAGACATCGAAATTCTTCCTATCCAGGGTTGATTGCTTGAATCGGGACATTGCGATACCCGCATCGTAGCGGAAGGCCGCAGGCGCGGCCCCGCAGCTAGCGCATGGCTGTGCCCAGCAGGCTAATCTTTGCGGCAAAACGTAATCGAAAGTTTTGGGGCGCCGCGATGCCGTGCTCTGTGGAAAGCGTCGGCAACAAATTTAGGGACGTTTTGGAGTTTCCATAAAAGCGTTACATCTTCAAGGGTTCACTCGCTTTTTCGACAGGTCTGCCTGCGTAGAATTCGCCGCTTACAAGGTTATTTCGCGGCTTCCGCGCAACATTGCTCATGCCTAGTCCCGGGCTCATTCCACGTTTGCTGTGTTCGCGTCCGCTGACCAAGGGCCTGCGTTACTTCTATCGCCACACCCGGCCCGCCGCATACCGGCACAACGAAACCTTGTGGCCCTTTGTGACGGTTCAGCGCGGTGGGCAGGAGCGGCTGACAGGATGTGAACTGCGCGGCGTGCAAGGCCCTGCCACCACCCCGCTGGATCAACTGCCGCGCGACATCGCAGCCGACGCCCATCTGATATTGAGCGGCCCCTCGGTGGCTCAGATCGACTACGCGCGTTGCCGGCTGGATGTGACGATGGGCGTCAACGGCTCGATCGCGCTGCGGCGTCAGCACCCTACCCTGCGCTTTGACTACTACGCCATGCTCGATGCCGGTTTCGTCAACCGCAGGCGCGATCTGGTGGCGCAAGTGCTGGCGCAGGATCTGATGTTGTTCGTCACGCCCGAGGTCTACCGTTGGATAGGCTTCCTGTTCGACCGCAAGGACGTGCGCTGCCGCATCGCGCTGTTCGAAGAAGTGCACCAGCGCGCGCTGCAGCCGCGCGCGCGCCCCGAGCAGCTGGAAGCGCGCTTGGCCGACGACCCCGGACTGGTGCTGTTCGACGCGCGCAACCCGGTGCATGCGCACGGCTTCAGCCTGGACCCACCGCGCGGCCTGTTCGGCGGCGGCACCGTGGCCTATACGGGCTTGCAGCTGCTGGCGTGGTTGGGCGCGAAAACCATATACCTGCACGGCCTGGACCTGACGGCTGCGGCGGGACCCCGATTCTATGAAAGCGCGGCAACGCAGCTGTCCACCGCGCTGGACCGGCAATTCTCCGGACACATCGAACCCGCCTTCCGGCAAGCCAGCCGGCTGCTCGGCGAACGCGGCATCAAGGTCTACAACCTGTCGCCCGCCAGCCGGCTGGGGGATGACGTGTTCGAGAAGCGCGACTGGAGCTGCCTGCTGCCCGAGCAGCCGTTTTCGAGTATGACCCCATGAAGATTCTGTACACCAATTTCCACCAAGGCGATGGCGGCGGCCACACCACCTACGTGATGTCGCTGGCGCGCATCCTGTGCGAGAAGTCGCAGGTGACCGTGGCCGCGCCCGCCAGCAGCCGCCTGCTGGCCGAGGCCGCGGCCCTGCCCGGCGTTCGCACGCTGGCCCTGGAATTCAAGGGCCGTCCGCTGCAGCAGCTGCGCGCGCTGCGCCGTCTGCGCGCCCTGCTGCGCGACGAACAGTTCGACGTGGTCCACGTCAACGGCTCGGCCGACCACCGCCTGTGCATGCTGGCGACCGTGGGCATGGGGGCGCGGCGTCCCTTCATGGTCTACACGCAGCACACCGACCGCAGCGCCAACAGCCTGGGTGCGCGGGTGCGCGCCAAATGGGGCACCAACCGCGTCATCTGCGTGTGCACCCATACGTTTCGCCGCATGAAGCAGTCGGTCTTCCGCAACGAGGACCTGCGGGTGGTGCACAACGGGGTGGATACGGAAAAGTGCAGTCCGGCCTCGCGCCGGGAGGCGGCGCAGGCGCGCGGCAGCCTGTTGCCCGACGACATGCAGGGTCGGCTGGTCATAGGCAGCAATGCCGGCACCGCGGTCTACAAGAACTGGCTGGACATGGTGACCGCCGTGTCCATGCTGCCCGACAATAAGCGGCGGCAGGTGGTGGTGCTGATTGCGGGCAAGCTGCCCGACGCGGAGCAGATGCGCCGCGTGGCCGAACTGGGCATGTCGGAGCAGGTGGTGTTTACGGGCTTGATGGAGGACGTCAGCCCCTTCCTGTCGGCGCTGGACGTGGGCTTTGTGCTGTCGTCCAAGCTGGAGACGATTTCCTTTGCCTGCCGCGAGATGATGGCCGCAGGCAAGCCCGTGATCGTCAGCGCCGTGGGCGGGCTGCCCGAGAACGTCACCGATGGCCGCGATGGCTGGGTGGTGCCGCCGGCCTCGGTGGACAGCATCGTCGAAGCGCTGTCGAAGATCCTGGAAAACCGCGAGGTCCTGGGCGTGATGGGCGCCGAGGCCCGCAGCACCGCGCTGCGGGAGTTCTCGTTGACGACGTTCGTCGGCAATACCGAGCGCGTCTACCGCGAAAGCCGGGCGCAGCCGGCCTGATGGCCGCGCCCGGGTCTGCCGCTACTCGCTGTACGTCTTGGTGCTGTACAGGCTCACGGGCAGCAGATTCAGCACCGGCAGGCCGCTGACCGGGTCCTTGGCCTGCTTGTCGATGTAGGCCTGCAGCACGTCGGCATCCAGCACGCCGATGTCCTGCCGGCGCGAGGCCGGCACGTTGGCCAGGGTCTTGTAGCCGTCGCCGCCGGTGGCGTTGAAGCTCAGCACGAACAGCTTGTAGCTGCGGCCCGCGTCCAGCGGCAGCCAGTTGCCGCTGGCCTGATCCCGGACTTCGATGTTGGACACGCGGCTGCCCTGGGCATGGGCCGCATTCACGTCCCAGCGCAGGCCGCCGGCATAAGGATAGGGGCCGGTGGAGCCGCCCGCGCCGTAGACTGCCTGCATGCCGTCTTCCAGCATGCTCTTGACCTCGGCGCCGGTCACATCCAGGCGCCAGAGCATATTGCCGAAAGGCACCACTTCGATCACGTTGGCCGCCGTTACGTTGCCCAGTAGCGGCACGCGCACGCCGCCGCCGCTTTGCAGCGAGATGTCGGCGCCGCCATAACTGGCGTTGGCCACGTCCAGGTAGGCTTGGGCCACCAGCTGCTGGATGTCGCCGCCGCGCAGGCTGACGCTGCCCAGCGTGTTGCAGGCGGCGCTGGAGCGGCTGTAGTCGCGCGAACCGGGGCCGCCCGGCACGCGCCGCGAGCATAGTTCCTGCGGCACCGAAGCGACGAGGCTGCGGCTGAACTGGTCGACCTTGGCCTTGAACGGCTGCAGCACGCCCGCGGCCTGCGCGTCCGGCGTCTGCATGCGCAGGAAGCCACTGGCCTGGATGTCGGCCTGGATCGCCGCCTCGTCGGCTGCCGAGGGTGCGGCGCCGGCGACCTTCAGCGGACCGTCCATCAGCACATGCGGCGTGCCGGCGCAGGCGGTGACGTCGCCGTTGGCGTCGAAGCTCACCTTCAGCTCGCCGACCACCTGCGAGTATTCCCACGCTTGCACCAGGCAGACGCGCTTGCCGTCCTTGTCCTGGAGCACCGTGGGATAGGCGCCCGCGGGCGAGCCCACGCCATAGTCCGCCATGGAGGCGGGACCCAGCAACGTGTGCGAGTCGCCGCCCACCACCACGTCCACGCCGCTCAGCTGCGCGATCACCTGCTTGTCATAGCCGTAGCCGATGTGGCTCATCACCACGATCTTATTGACGCCCTGCGCGCGCAGCGCGTCGATCTGCTGCTGCGCGGCGATGGTCTCGTCCGAGAACACGGTGCCGGCGTCCGGGCTGGAGGACTGCTGGGTCTTGGCGGCGATGGTCAGGCCCACCAGGCCGATATCCTGGCCGTCGCGCTTGAGGACCACGGCGGGCTTGACCATGCCGGGGGCGCGCGAGGGATTCAGCGCCGAGCCGGCGGCGAACGTGACGTTGGCGCTCAGCACGGGCGTCTGGCAGGCGCCCGCGTGCAGCAGTTCGATGAAGCGCTTCAGGCCGCTGTCGCCCTTGTCGAACTCATGGTTGCCCAGGGTCATGGCGTCGAAGCAGACGGTGTTCATCATGGCCGCGTCGGCCTCGCCCGGTTCGCCCGCGCGGTTGAAGTACAGCGTGCCGGTGGTGGCGTCGCCCGCGTGCAGCTTGAGCACGTTGGCGGATTGCGCAGCCAGCGCGTTGATCGCGCCCGTCACTCGCGGAAAGCCGCCCGTATCGGCGTTCACGGCGACGCGCGCGCCGGCAGCGTTCTTGAGCTTGAGGTCCTTCTTCTTGCTATCCAGGTTGGAATGATGATCGTTGATGTGCAGGATCGTCAGTTCCATCGGCCGGCCGGGAGCCGGCTGCTCGGGTTGTTCGACGGGCTTGTCGTCATCGTCATCGCCGCCGCAGCCGGCCAGCAGCGCCAGTGCGCTCAGCATGGCCGCGCCTGCGTTCCTCTTCCACGTGTTCATTCGCGTGTACCCCTCTGTCATCGGAGGGCGAATGGTCGCGGGTCAAGATGACGCCGAAATGAATGACAGTGCTGTCATGTTGCGCGACGACATGTCGCAAGCCTGTCATGCAAAAGCAACGGGCCCGGCGCATGTTGCGCCAGGCCCGTCGTTGCCGCAAGACGCGGGTTTAGTAGTGGATCACCGTGCGGATCGACTTGCCTTCATGCATCAGGTCGAAGGCTTCGTTGATGCGTTCCAGCGGCAGCGTGTGGGTCACGAACGGGTCCAGGTCGATCTTGCCGCTCATGGCGTCTTCCACCATGCCCGGCAGCTGTGTGCGGCCCTTGACGCCGCCGAAGGCCGAACCGCGCCAGACGCGGCCCGTGACCAGCTGGAACGGGCGCGTGCTGATTTCCTGGCCGGCGCCAGCCACGCCGATGATGATGCTCTCGCCCCAGCCCTTGTGGCAGCATTCCAGCGCGGCGCGCATGACGTGCACGTTGCCGATGCACTCGAACGAGAAGTCCACGCCGCCGTCGGTCATTTCGACGATCACGTCCTGGATAGGCTTGTCGTGGTCCTTGGGGTTGACGCAGTCGGTGGCGCCCATGGCGCTGGCCAGCACGAATTTGTTGGGGTTGGTGTCCACGGCGATGATGCGGCCGGCCTTGGCCTGCACCGCGCCCTGGATCACGGCCAGGCCGATGCCGCCCAGGCCGAACACGGCGACGGTGTCGCCTTCCTTGACCTTGGCGGTGTTGTGCACGGCGCCCAGGCCGGTGGTGACGCCGCAACCCAGCAGGCAGACCTTTTCATGCGGAGCGGCGGGATTGATCTTGGCCAGCGAGATCTCGTTGACCACGGTGTATTCGCTGAAGGTCGAGCAGCCCATGTAGTGGTAGAGCGGCTTGCCTTCATAGCTGAAGCGCGAGGTGCCGTCGGGCATGACGCCCTTGCCCTGCGTGGCGCGCACTTTCTGGCACAGGTTGGTCTTGCCGGACAGGCAGAACTTGCATTCGCGGCATTCGGCCGTGTAGAGCGGGATGACGTGGTCGCCGGGCTTCAGCGAAGTCACGCCTTCGCCGACTTCGACCACCACGCCCGCGCCTTCGTGGCCCAGCACGGCGGGGAACAGGCCTTCCGGATCGTCGCCGCTGAGGGTGAAGGCGTCGGTGTGGCAGACGCCGGTGTGGGTGATCTTCACCAGCACTTCGCCGTGCTGCGGCGGGGCGACGTCGATTTCAACGATTTCCAGCGGCTTGCCGGGTCCGAATGCGACTGCTGCGCGTGATTTCATAGTTAGGGCTCCACGTATGTCAGATGGCGTTATTTCAGATAGGAACGGACCAGGCGCATCAAGAGATCGATCTCGGCTTCGGGTTCGATCGTGGCGTCCTGGCGGCCGCCTTGGGCGGTTTGGAGGAAGGTTTCGCGCAGATGGCTTTCCAGCACCTCGGCCATCAGGCCGGTGGCGGCGCCGCGCAAGGCGGCCAGCTGCTGCAGCAGCGCGCCGCATTCCGTGCCTTCGTTCACGGCCCGCTCCAGCGCCAGCGCCTGGCCCTGGATGCGGCGCAAGCGGGTGACGACGCGTTTTTTCTCTTCCGGGGAGTGCGGCACGGCAGGCTCCGATGAATACAGGGGGGGAGTATAGAAAATCTGGCTGCCCACGTCCACTACGGTACTCCCGCGCCGGGGACCATGCCTAGGCGCGGCGCGGGCGACAAGCCGGGGCCGCGCGGGGTCTGCGGATCCGCGAGCCGTCTGTACCTGTCTATACTAGGCGCTGACCGCCATCCGTCGCCTGGCGCCGCATTACAGGATCTCCCATGGCTTCCAATCCCCCCAAATTGCCCATCCAGGCCAATGCGCCGCCTGCGCCACTCTATGCGCAGGTCAAGCAAATGATCGCGCAGCAGATCCGCAGCGGCGCTTGGCCGGAACACTACCGGGTGCCGTCGGAAAGCGAACTGGTCGATGAGCTCGGGTTCAGCCGCATGACCATCAATCGCGCCTTGCGCGAGTTGACGGCCGAGGGACTGCTGGTGCGCATGCAGGGCGTGGGCACCTTCGTGGCCCAGCCCAAGGCGCGCTCGGCGCTGTTCGCCGTCAATAACATCGCCGACGAGATCGCGGCGCGCAATCATCGCCACCACAGCCGCGTGGTGCGCCTGGCCGAAGAGCCCGCAGGCGCCGAACAGGCGCTGGCGCTGGATATCCGCGCCGGGCAGCCGGTGTACCACTCGATCATCGTGCACTACGAAGACGACCTGCCGATCCAGCTGGAGGACCGCTACGTCAATGTGGGCCTGGCGCCGGACTACCTGAAGCAGGACTTTACGCATAGCACGCCGTACGAATACCTGACGCGCGTCGCGCCGCTGAGCGAAGGCGAGCACGTGGTCGAGGCCATCCTCGCCAAGCCGCGCGAATGCCAGCTGTTGCAGATCGAGCGCGACGAGCCCTGTCTGTTGATCAGCCGCCGCACCTGGTCGGGCGACCGCACCGTCACCCTGGCCCGTTTGATTCACCCTGGTTCCCGGCACCGCCTGGAAGGCAAGTTCACCTCATGAAGCAACCCGAAGTCCATCTGTATCGCGCCGCCGACTATCCGCGCATGCCCTGGCGCAACGGCGGCGGCACCACGCAGGAAGTCGTCTGCAATCCCGGCGGCAGCGCGGCCGGGTTCGACTGGCGCCTGTCCATCGCCGATGTGGCGCAGGACGGCGGCTTTTCCGCGTTCACGGGCTATCAGCGCATCATCACGGTACTGGAGGGCTCGGGCATCCAGCTGACGGTGGACGGCAGCCTGCAGACGCCGCTCACGCCGCGCCAGGCCTATGCTTTCGCAGGCGAGGCCCAAGTGCAGTGCCGTCTGCTGGATGGGCCGATACGCGACTTCAACCTGATCTACGCGCCGGCGCGCTGGCATGCCCGGCTGCAGTGGGTGGCGGGCGCGGGGCCATGGACATTCCACAGCGCCGCGCGCGATGTGCTGGTGCTGACGGCGGGCGGCGCGCTTACGGTGCGCATCGACGGCAAGCCGCAAGTGCTGCCGTCGCGTTACGACTGCCTGCATGCCGAGTCCATGGACTGCCTGGCCGAGTACCGGCTGGAGGCCGAAGCGCCGCTGGACGCCTGCGTGATCGAACTGTTGCCGCGTAGCGTCTGATTGCGCGGCCGCCTGGAGCGGCCGTATTCCGTTGTTGCCGATGAAAGCCGGGGTGCTGTCGCCTCGGCTTTTTTATTCGGGTAATCCCTGAGAAAAATCGACTCATATTGACTTGTATATACAAGCATAGGCATCCTATGATCCAGACAAGCGCAGCGCCACGCAGGCGCGCAACCGAACCGATCAAGGAGAGCCTCTTGGACAACTCGAACCGATACCGCGACGTGGTCATCCGCGCACCGCGCGGCAACCAACTGAACGCCAAGAGCTGGCTGACCGAAGCCCCCTTGCGCATGCTGATGAACAACCTGGACCCCGACGTGGCCGAGAACCCCAAGGAACTGGTGGTTTACGGCGGCATCGGCCGCGCCGCCCGGGACTGGGATTGCTATGACAAGATCGTCGAATCGCTCAAGAACCTGAACGAAGACGAAACCCTGCTGGTGCAATCCGGCAAGCCGGTAGGCGTTTTCAAGACCCATGCCAACGCGCCGCGCGTGCTGATCGCCAACTCCAACCTGGTGCCGCACTGGGCCACCTGGGAACACTTCAACGAACTGGATGCCAAGGGCCTGGCCATGTACGGCCAGATGACGGCGGGCAGCTGGATCTACATCGGCAGCCAGGGCATCGTGCAGGGTACGTACGAGACCTTCGTCGAGGCGGGCCGCCAGCACTATGGCGGCAACCTCAAAGGGCGCTGGGTGCTGACCGCCGGCCTGGGCGGCATGGGCGGCGCGCAACCGCTGGCGGCCACGCTGGCTGGCGCCTGCTCGCTGAACATCGAATGCCAGCAGACCAGCATCGATTTCCGCCTGCGCACCCGCTATGTGGACGAACAGGCGCGCGACCTGGACGACGCGTTGGCGCGCATCGCCAAGTACACGCAGGAAGGCCGCGCCGTTTCCATCGCCCTGTGCGGCAACGCCGCCGAGATCCTGCCGGAACTGGTGCGCCGCGGCGTGCGCCCGGACATGGTGACGGACCAGACCAGCGCGCACGATCCGCTGAACGGCTATCTGCCGGCCGGCTGGACCTGGCAGGACTATCGCGCGCGCGCCAAGCGCGAACCGGCCGCGGTCATCAAGGCGGCCAAGCAGTCCATGGCGGTGCATGTGCAGGCCATGCTGGCCTTCCAGCGCCAGGGCGTTCCGACCTTCGACTACGGCAACAACATCCGCCAGATGGCCAAGGAAGAAGGCGTGGCGGACGCGTTCGATTTTCCGGGTTTCGTGCCCGCCTACATCCGGCCATTGTTCTGCCGCGGCGTGGGCCCGTTCCGCTGGGCCGCGCTGTCGGGCGATCCGCAAGACATCTACAAGACCGACGCCAAGGTCAAGGAACTGATCCCGGACGACGCACACCTGCACCGCTGGCTGGACATGGCGCGCGAACGCATCAGCTTCCAGGGCCTGCCGGCGCGCATCTGCTGGGTGGGCCTGGGCCAGCGCGCCAAGCTGGGCCTGGCGTTCAATGAAATGGTCCGCACCGGCGAGCTGTCGGCGCCCATCGTCATCGGCCGCGACCATCTGGATTCCGGCTCTGTCGCCAGCCCCAACCGTGAAACGGAATCGATGCGCGACGGTTCGGATGCGGTATCCGACTGGCCGCTGCTGAACGCACTGCTGAACACGGCCAGCGGCGCGACCTGGGTGTCGCTGCACCATGGCGGCGGCGTGGGCATGGGCTTTTCGCAGCATGCCGGCATGGTCATCGTCTGCGACGGCACGGACGAGGCGGCCGAGCGCATCGCCCGCGTGCTGACCAACGATCCGGGCACGGGCGTCATGCGGCATGCCGACGCGGGCTACGCAGCCGCCATTGAATGCGCGCAGGAGCAGGGCCTGAATCTGCCCATGCTTGCGGGCAAGCGCTGATACCGCGCCGCCCATACCTGCGGGCCGCGACCGCGCCCGTCCATACGCCATGACCGAGACTACGCAATGACTCAGGACAGCCAGGCAGCAAGGGGGCCGCTCATCGAGCGGCGCTCGATCGATTTCATTCCCGAAACGGAGCGCCACGGCAAGCTCTACAGCCAGTTCACGCTGTGGATGGGCGCCAATCTGCAGATCACCGCCATCATCACCGGAGCCTTGGCGGTGGTGCTGGGCGGAGACGTTTACTGGTCGCTGATCGGGCTGTTCGTCGGCCAGGTTTTTGGCGGCGCGGTGATGGCGCTGCATGCGGCCCAGGGACCCAAGCTGGGATTGCCCCAAATGATCTCCAGCCGGGTGCAGTTCGGCGTATATGGCGCGGCGATCCCCATCGTGCTGGTGTGCCTGATGTACCTGGGATTCACGGCCACGGGCACGGTGCTGTCGGGGCAGGCCCTGGGCCAGTTGTTCGGCGTGAGCGATACGGCCGGCATCCTGATATTCGCCGCTGTGATCGCCGGGGTGACGTTGTTCGGCTACCGCATGATCCACATCATCGGGCGGATCGCGACGGTGCTGGGCATCATTGCCTTCTTCTACCTGTTCAGCCGCGTGATCGCGCTGGGCGACGTGGGCCAGTTGCTGCAGATCCGCCACTTCACGTGGAGTTCCTTCCTGCTGTCGGTGTCGCTGGCGGCATCGTGGCAGATCGCCTATGGGCCTTACGTCGCGGACTACTCGCGCTATCTGCCGAGCCGGACCTCGTCGTTCAAGACCTTCCTGGCGGTAGGGCTGGGTTCGGTGCTAGGCGCGCAGATTGCAATGGTGCTGGGCGTGCTGGCCGCGGCCATGGCGGCCGGCCAGTTTGCCGGGCGCGAGGTCGCCTACATCGTCGGGCTGGGCGGCACGGGAGCCATGGCCGCGCTGCTGTACTTCACCATCGCGTTCGGCAAGGTCACGATTTCGACGCTGAACTCCTACGGCAGCTTCATGTGCATCGCGACCATCGCCAGCGGCTTTCGCGGACATGTGGAGATTTCCCGCCGGCAGCGCGCGCTGCTGGTGCTGGTGATCGTCGCGGCGGCCACGGCGGTGGCGCTGATCGGGCAGCATTCCTTCCTGAACGCGTTCAAGTCCTTCATCCTGTTCCTGCTGGCGTTTTTCGTGCCGTGGAGCGCGGTTAATCTGGTCGACTACTACTTCGTGAGCCGCGAGCAATACGACGTGGAAGCGCTGTCGGATCCGAATGGGCGCTATGGCCGTTGGAACTGGCCAGGGATCCTGATATATCTGTTCGGGGTGCTGGTGCAGATGCCCTTCATTTCGACCAAGCTCTACACGGGTCCGATGGTCGAGCGCCTGGGCGGGGTGGATATCTCGTGGATCATCGGCCTGGTCGTGCCCAGCATCCTGTATTACCTGTTCGCGCGCCGGGATGCCGTACCGCAACCTCGCGGCGCCGCCCGCGCGACCCATACGCTTTGACGCCGGCACACGCCTAGGAGAACAACAATGGAATTGCATCTGACACCCGGCCACATGACCTTGGCGGACTTGCGGCGCGTCTATCAGCAGCCGGCGCGCGTGACGCTGGACCCGGCTGCCGCCGGGCCGATCGAGGCCAGCGTGGCCTGCGTCGAACGCATCATCGATGAAGGCCGCACGGCCTACGGCATCAACACCGGATTCGGGTTGCTCGCCACGACGCGGATCGCGCGCGAGGACCTGGAAGCCCTGCAGAGTTCGCTGGTGCTGTCGCACGCGGCCGGAGTGGGCGAGGCGCTGGACGACGCGATGGTGCGGCTGATCATGGTGCTGAAGATCAACAGCCTGGCGCGGGGTTATTCGGGCATCCGCCGCAAGGTCATCGACGCGTTGATCGCGCTGGTGAACGCCGAGGTCTATCCGCATATTCCGCTGAAGGGATCGGTGGGCGCGTCGGGCGACCTTGCGCCGCTGGCGCACATGTCCCTGCTGCTGCTGGGCGAGAGCAAGGCGCGCCATCGCGGCGCCTGGCTGCCCGCGCGCGAAGCGCTGGCCCAGGCGGGGCTGGAACCCCTGACGCTGGCGGCCAAGGAAGGCCTGGCGCTCTTGAACGGTACGCAGGTTTCGACGGCCTATGCGCTGCGCGGCCTGTTCGAGGCCGAGGATCTGCTGGCTGCCGCGCTGGTCTGCGGCAGCCTCAGCGTGGAAGCCATGCTGGCATCGCGCGCACCGTTCGATCCCCGCATCCACGCCGCGCGTGGTCAGCCTGGCCAGATCGACGTGGCGGCCGTGTACCGCGATCTGCTGACCGAGGATAGCGAGGTCGGGCATTCACACGCAAACTGCGACAAGGTGCAAGACCCCTATTCGCTGCGCTGCCAGCCGCAGGTCATGGGCGCCTGCCTGACGCAGATACGCCATGCGGCCCAGGTGCTGGAGATCGAGTCCAACGCGGTCTCGGACAATCCGCTGGTGTTTGCCGAGCAGGGCGACGTGGTGTCGGGCGGCAACTTCCATGCCGAGCCCGTGGCCATGGCGGCGGACAACCTGGCGTTGGCGCTGGCAGAGATCGGCGCGCTGTCCGAGCGCCGTATTTCGCTGATGATGGACAAGCACATGTCGCAGCTGCCGCCGTTCCTGGTGAGCAACGGCGGCGTGAACTCCGGCTTCATGATTGCCCAGGTGACCGCGGCGGCGCTGGCCAGCGACAACAAGGCGCTGGCGCACCCGGCCAGCGTGGACAGCCTGCCGACTTCGGCCAACCAGGAGGACCACGTGTCCATGGCGCCGAATGCGGGCAAGCGGCTCTGGCCCATGGCCGAGAACGTGCGCGACATCCTCGCGATCGAATGGCTGGGCGCCTGCCAGGGCCTGGATTTCCGCCAGGGCCTGAAGACCGCGCCCAAGCTGGAGCGTGCGCGCGGCCTGTTGCGCGAGAAAGTGGCGCATTATGAGCGGGACCGCTTCTTCGCACCCGACATCGAGGCGGCGAGTCTGCTCATCGCGGGCCAGGGTCTGACGGCGCTGGTGCCGGCGGGCCTGTTGCCCAGTCTTTAACGCCGGCGCGCAACAGGAGCCTACGCATGAGACAGGTCTGGCGCAATTGCCACGCAGCCACGATGGCGCAAGGCAAATACTCCGTGATCGAACGGGCCGCCATCGTCACGCGCGAGAACCGTATCGAATGGATCGGTCCCGAGGCAACGCTGCCGCCAGCGGACGTTGCGGGCGAGCATGACCTGGGCGGCGCATGGGTCACGCCCGGATTGATCGATTGCCACACCCATCTGGTGTTTGGCGGCGATCGCAGCCTGGAGTTCGAGCAGCGCCTGCAAGGCGTGGACTACGCCACCATTGCCGCGCAAGGCGGCGGCATCGCCAGCACCGTGCGCGCCACCCGCGCCGCCAGCGAGGACGAACTCTACGCCAGCGCGCGCAGGCGCGCCCTGCATCTGATGCGCGACGGCGTGACCACGCTGGAAGTGAAATCGGGCTATGGGCTGGACCTGCCCAACGAGCGCAAGATGCTCAGGGTGGCGCGGCGCCTGGGCCAGACTTTGCCGCTGACCGTCAGCGCGACCTGCCTGGCCGCGCACGCGCTGCCGCCCGAGTATGCCGGGCGGGCCGACGACTACGTCGATGAAGTTGCGCGCCGCATGTTGCCGGTACTGGCGGCCGAGGGCCTGATCGACGCGGTGGATGCCTTCTGCGAGCATCTGGCATTCACGCCGGCGCAGGTCGAACGGGTGTTCCAGGCCGCTGGTGAACTGGGGCTGCCCGTGAAGCTGCATGCGGAGCAACTGTCTTCGTTGCACGGCGCGACGCTGGCCGCACGTTATGGCGCCTGGTCGGCGGACCATCTGGAATACCTGACCGAAAGCGATGTGCTGGCAATGGCGCAGGCCGGCACGGTGGCGGTGCTGCTGCCTGGGGCGTTCTACGCCCTGCGCGAGACCAAGCTGCCTCCCATCGACCTGTTGCGCCGCCATGGCGTACCCATCGCCATCTCCAGCGACCTGAATCCCGGCACCTCGCCCGCTCTGTCGCTGCGGCTGATGTTGAGCATGGCCTGCACGCTGTTCCGCCTGACGCCCGAAGAATCGTTGGCGGGGGCGACGGCGCATGCGGCCAAAGCGCTGGGCCTGCAGGCCACGCATGGCACGCTGGAAGCCGGCAAGTATGCGGACTTCGTCGCCTGGGAGGTGCATCATCCCGCCGAACTGGCCTACTGGATAGGCGGCGATCTGCCCAAGCGGGTGGTCCGGCATGGCGCGCTGGTCGACGCTGCAACGCTTGCCTGAAACGGGCAGATCCGGACAGGATCGCGCCCGCAACGGACGGCTTGGACCCGCGCGCGTCCGCAGTCGCCGCAGGCGGTCTACCATCCGTGGATGACGCGTTCATCCCGGAGCGCGCGATCGGATTGGATGTGGGTATGCGGATATGCATGATGGAAGGGCCGGCCGATCTGGAGCCCAAGGGCGCGACCTGGGAAGGCATCGCCGAACGCATCGGCGAGCTGGCCCCGGATCTGTTGGTGACCAGTGAAATGCCGTTTGGCCCCTGGGTAGCCGCGGACCCGCAATACGACGCGGATCGCGCGGCAGCGTCGGTGCGCGTCCACGAGGCGGGCCTGGATGCGCTGGCGGCGCTGGGAGTGCCGGCCGTCGTGTCGTCGCGGCCGGTGCATGCGGGTGGACGGCTGGCCAACGAGGCGTTCGCCTTGCAGGACGGCCGCTACACACGGCTGCACCACAAGCAGTACTTCCCGGAGGAACCGGGCTATTTCGAAGCGACCTGGTTCCATGCCGCCATGGACGGCTTCGAGGTATTCGAGGTGGGCGGCATACGCCTGGGCGTGCAGCTATGCACCGAACTGATGTTCAACGAGCGCTCGCGCGCCTACGGACGCGCGGGGGCCGAGCTGATCGTGGCGCCGCGAGCCAGCAGCGCGTCGACGCGCCGCTGGCTGACGGCGGGCGCCATGGCGGCGCTGGTGTCGGGCTGTTATGTGGTCAGCTCGAACCGAGCGGGGCGCACGGCGGCGGGGCAGGTATTCGGGGGGACGGCATTCGCATTCCAGCCGGATGGCGAACCCCTGGCGCAAACCAGCGATACCGAATCCATCGTGGTGATCGAGGTGGATCCGGCGCGTGCGCGCGCGCAGCAGTCGCAGTACCCGTGCTACGTGCGGGAATAGCGCGGCGCTAGCGCGTCGAGCCGGCCTGCGCCGGCTCGCTCGCGTCAAAGCGCAGCCGCGAAAAGCTGGCGACGCAGGCCAGCGCGGCGCACACGCAACCCAGCCACAGCGCGGCAATGGCGCCGTGCGTGCTGGAAATGTTGAAGCAGGCGGCCACCAGGGCCGCGCCCGAGGCCTGGCCCAGCAGCCGCACCGTGCCTATCATGCCGCTGGCGCCGCCGGCGCGCGAGGCCGGCGCCGACATCATGATGGCGCGCAGGTTGGGCGACTGGAAGAAGCCGAAGCCGGCGCCGCACAGCGCCATGCGCCAGCAGAGGTCCCAGACTGATGGCGAGGCCGGCATCAGCGCCATTGAGGCCAGGCCCAGCGCCAGCAGGGCTAAACCCACGCCGCCCAGGGCGCCGGCCGCATAGCGGTCCGACAGCCGTCCCGCTATCGGCGCCATGATCGCCACCACTACCGGCCAGGGCGTGATGAGAAAGCCGGTCTGCACCTGGCTGTAGCCGAGCGTGGCTTGCAGCAGGAACGGCAGCGACACGAAGGCCAGCGCCTGCGCCGCGAACGCGCACACGGCAGTGGCTGCGGACAGCGCGAACAAGGGCCGGCGCAACAGGTCCACCGCCAGGATGGGCGCGGGGTGGCCGGCCTGCCGGCGCATCAGCAGCCACAGGCTGGCTGCGGCGATGCCCCATTCCAGCGCCACGCGCGGCAAGGGGGCGGCGTGCGCCAATTCGTTGGACCCCAGCACGAACAGGCCCAGCGTCAGGGCGCACAGCACTGCGGCCAGGCCGTCGAAGCGATGCGGCGCGCGCGCGGTCCCGGGCAGCTTGCGCAGGCCCAGCGCGAACGCCAGCAGGCCGATGGGCACGTTGATCAGAAACAGCCAGTGCCAGGATCCCAGCAGCAGGATGGCCGAAGCCACGGTCGGCCCCGCCGCGAAGGAGATGCCCACCACCATGGCGTTCAGGCCCAGGCCGCGGCCCAACAGGTGCGAGGGGTAGATGAAGCGCAGCAGCGCGCCATTGACGCTCATGACGCCGGCCGCGCCCAGGCCTTGCAGCACGCGCGCGATCACCAGCGTGGGCAAGGACGGCGCCAGGCCGCTGGCCAGCGAAGACAGGATGAAGATCGCCAGCCCCACGATATAGACTCGCCGGTGGCCCAGGATTTCGCCCAGCGCCGCGGCCGGCAGCAGGCCCGCCACCATGGCCAGCTGATAGCCGCTGACGATCCAGATGGACCCGGCATCGCTGGCCTGCAGGTCGCGCGCAATGGTGGGTAGCGCCGTGTTGGCGATGGCGGTGTCCAGGCTGGCCATGCACAGGGCCAGCATGACGGCCAGGAGCGCGCCCGGGCGTTCGGCTGCCGGCAGGCCGACGCCGGCCGGATAGACGGTATTGCGGGAGAACGAGAGCATGTACGGGACCACGGGGGGCAACGCGTCCGGACAGAGGGCCGGAAGCTGCGATCACTGATTCTAGAACGTGTTAAGGGATCCGGCCCGCGGACCGGGTGGGGAGCTGGCTTTCCTTGCAGGGCGTTTCTCCTTATCCTGCCGCCTGCGCGGCACCGGGCCGCGTTTCCAAGGAGTGGTCGACCATGCAATTTGGCGTATCCCAGCGCCGTCGCCGGCTCTTGCCGGCGCTCGCGCTGGGCGTTCTGGGCGCTGCGGCGGCAGGGCGTCTTGGGGCCGTGCCTCTGACTCGCATCCTGGTCGGCTTTCCGCCGGGGGGCGGGGTGGATGTGATCGCCCGTTTGTTGGCGCGGCAGTTGGAGGCCGGCCTGGGCGAGGTGGTGCTGGTCGAAAATCGGCCCGGCGCGGGGGGCTTGCTGGCGGCGCAGGAGCTGCTGGCCGCGCGCCCGGATGGGCATACCCTGCTGTTCACCAACGAGCACACCTTGGCCATCTTGCCGCATATCGTGGCGCAGGCCGGCTTTGCGTCGCCGGATGATTTCGCGGCGGTGGCACAGACGACCGACCAGAGCGCCATTGCGCTGGCGGTCAGGGCGGATTCGCGTTGGTTGAAGCTGCAGGATCTGCGCGGACACGAGGGGCCGCTGCCGGTGGGCGTGCCTGCGCCCGGCAGCGTGCCGGAGCTGGCCGTGGAGCTGCTGGCCGAGCGTTTCGGCGTGGCGGCCACGGCAGTGTGCTATCGCGGCGGCGCGCCATTGGTGACCGACCTGCAGGCCGGCTATCTGGCGCTGGGCCTGACATCCCTGGCCGAATTGCGGGAGCCGGCAAGCGCCGGGCGGCTGCGCCTGCTGGCGATTTCGGGTCCAGGCCGCCATGCCGATCTGGGCGATGTTCCCACCTTTGCCGAGCAGGGCTTCGCGGGACTGGAGCGCGGCGGTGTGGCCGGCTTGTTCGCGCCGCGCGGCGTGGCGCCGGCCCGCGTCGAGCAACTGCAGCAGCAGGTGGCGCGGGCGCTCGAATCGGAGGAAGTCCGCATGCAGCTGCACTTGCAGGGGTCGCGTGTGAATTTCGGCGATGCCGCCACGCTGGCGCGCAACATGAACGCGATCCATCAGGCCTGGGCCGAACGCGCCGTGGCCTGGCGTGCGCGGACGGGCGGCTGAGCGCCCGCGTCCGGCTTTCTAGGGTGTCCGGATGGCTGCGCGTTCGCGCAGCAATTGGGCCAGTTCGGCGTGGCAAAGCCGCACCGCGGCGCGGGCCTGCTGTTCGGGCGCGCGCATCATCAGGCAAATGCGCCGCGTGAGCCGCGGACGCTGCAATGGCACGATGGCCAGGCCGTCCTGCCGCTGCCCCTGCGTGTACAGGCGCGAGATCAGGCCCACGCGCAATCCCGCGCGCACCAGGCTGTAAAGCGTGTCGGTGTAATTCAGGGTGTCGGTCGCGGCCAGGTCCGAGCCCAGCTGGCGCAGCGTGGCCACGATCATTTCGTAGGTGCTGCCGCGCGACAGCACGGCCAATGGCTCCGCCTTCAAATCCTGCCAGGTCACCGCCTGGCGCCGCGCCAGCCGGTGCGTATCGGCCAGCACCGCGACCAGGTCGTCCTCGGCCACGAAAGCCGCGGCCACGCCGGGCGTGAGGCCGAAGTCCAGGCCCAGGCCAATATCCAGTTCGCCATTGCCCAGCGCGGCCATGAGTTCGTCGTTGAGGTGGTCGCTGAGGATCAGCACGATTTCGGGATGGCGCAGGCGCCATTGCGCCACCACCGGCGCCAGCAGGTGCATGGTGGACGGAATGCAGCCGATGCGCACCGTGGCGGCCTGCGTGTCCAGCAGGCGCTGCAGGTCTTCGGCGCCCTGCGTATAGCTGTTAAGCAGCCATTCGATCTGCGCGCGCGCCGCTTGTCCGGCGGGCGTCAGGCGCACATGGTGGGTGCTGCGCTCGAACAGGGCCACGCCCATCAGCGTTTCCAGCTCGCGGATGGCGGCGGACAGGGCCGGCTGGCTCAGCGCCAGGGCCTCGGCGGCGCGGCTGAAACTGGCGTGGCGGGCCACTTCCTTGAAGCCGCGCAACTGGCGTAGCGTGGGCTGGCGGGCGGGGGCAGCGTGGCCATCGGAAGCAGGGCGCTTGGTCATAGATTTGTCTGATGAATCTATAAAAATATAGCATTTCAGTTATCACCAGGATCTGGTTAGGATGGCGCCGTCGCCCTCCTCCGCGCTGCCGGTTCCACGCGCGTTCCTCGCTCCGACCCCGCTCCTTCCATGTTCAAACGCCTGTTCCTGTCCGTGTCCGCGCTGGCCGCCGCGCTGTGCCTTGCCCCCGCGGCCGGCGCCGACACCTGGCCCGACGCCCGGCCCCTGACCCTGATCGTGCCGTTCAGTCCGGGCGGCAACGTCGACACCACGGCGCGCCTGGTGGCGCAAAAGCTGTCGGACCGCCTCAAGCAGTCCGTCATCGTCGACAACGTGGCGGGCGCGGGCGGCGTGCTGGGCGTGGCCAAGGCCGTGCATGCCAAGCCGGACGGCTACACGCTGGTGATGGGCTTTGACGGCCCGATCAGCGTGGCCCGGCTGATCAACTCGGCCGTGAAGTACGACGCCGAAACCGATCTCGCGCCGGTGGCGCTGGTGACCACCGCGCCCGTGGTGCTGTTGGCGCGTCCGGGCCTGCCGGTGCAGAACATGGACGAGCTGATCGCGCTGGCGCGCGAGAAACCCGACACGCTGACCTACGCTTCGTCGGGCGTGGGCACCGTGCTGCATCTGGCGATGGAGGTGATGCAGGACCAGGCAAAGGTCAAACTGGTGCATGTGCCCTACCGCGGCGGCGCGCAGATCACCAACGACGTCATGGGCGGCCAGGTGGACCTGGGCCTGCTGGTGACCACGAGCGCCACGCCGCTGGTGCAGCAGAAGAAGCTGCACGCGCTGGGCGTGACGTCCGCCGCGCGCGTGGACACGTTGCCGCAGGTGCAGGCGTTTGGCGAGACGCCGGCGCTCAAGGGCTTTGAACTCAACACCTGGACCGGCGTGTTCGTGCCGGTTGGCACCGACCCCGCCGTGGTCGAGCGGCTGAACCTGGAGCTGAATGCGGTGCTGCGCATGGACGAGGTGCAAAAGCGCCTGGCCGAAGGCGGCGCCATGCCCGGACAGGGCACGCCGCAGGATTTCGCCGCTTTCCTGAAGAAGGAAAAAGCCTTGTACGCGCACATCGTGAAGAGCGCCAACATCCAGCAGGAATAGGCCTGCCCCTTTGCAGGAAGCCATGCCATGAATACACCCCCCGTGCTGCCCGAGATCCAGGCCATCCAGGAAGAGATGGTGGCGCTGCGCCATCGCATCCACGCCAATCCCGAACTGGCCTATCAGGAGGTCGCCACGGCCGAACTGGTGGCCGAAAGGCTGGCGGCCTGGGGCTACGAAGTGCATCGCGGCCTGGGCGTGACCGGCGTGGTGGGCACCTTGCGCCGGGGCAGCGGCGCGCGCCGGCTGGGCCTGCGCGCCGATATGGACGCCCTGCCCATCCATGAGACCACCGGCCTGCCCTACGCCAGCCAGAATCCCGGCAAGATGCACGCCTGCGGCCACGACGGCCACACGGCCACGTTGCTGGCCGCGGCCCGCGCGCTGGCCGAACGCAGCCGTTTCGACGGCACCGTGCACCTGATCTTCCAGCCCGCCGAGGAAGGCCATGGCGGCGCGCAGAAGATGATTGCCGACGGCCTGTTCGAACGCTTTCCTTGCGACGCCGTCTACAGCTTCCACAACGAGCCGGGCTATCCGGCCGGCCATTTCGGCTTCCGCTCCGGCGTGATGTACAGCTCGTCCGACACGGTGATCCTGACCGTCAGCGGCGTGGGCGGCCATGGGGCCATGCCGCACGTGGCGGTGGACCCCATCGTGGCGGCGGCCAGCATCGTGCTGGCCTTGCAGACCATCGTCTCGCGCGAGATCGATCCCAACGACATGGCGGTGGTGACCATAGGCGCCATCCACGGCGGTGACGCGCCCAACGTGATTCCCAAGTCGGTGGAGCTGCGCCTGACGGTGCGCGCACGCCGCCCTGAAACGCGCGCGCTGCTGCGCGAGCGCATCACGGCGATCGCTACGGCGCAGGCCGCGGTGCACCGCGCCAGCGTCGACGTGGACTACCGCTGGCGCTATCCGCCGGTGGTCAATGACCGCGCCGCCACGCAGTTCGCGGCCGAGGTCGCGCGCGGCTGGCTGGGCGAACACCTGCTGATCCCCGACCTGGAGCCGTTGCAGGCCAGCGATGATTTCGCCTTCATGCTGGAGCAGGTGCCCGGCAGCTATTTCATCGTCGGCAATGGCGAGGGCGAAGGCGGCTGCATGGTGCACAACCCCGATTACGATTTCAACGACGACATCCTGCCGGTCACGGCCAGCTACTGGGTGACGCTGGCGGAAGCCTATCTGGCCGCCGGCGCGCGCTGACCGGCAGCCGCTACTTTTCCGCGACGCATGACTGCCTCACACGACCCGATTGCCGCCGGCGCGCCGGCCTTCGACGCCACCACCGACTACTGGCAGGAGATCGTCAGCGCCGATGCGCTGGCGCTGCCGGTGGGTCCGCCCTATTCCCGCGGCTATCCAGCACGGCTGCCTGACGGCCGCTATCTGGTGCTGCCGCTGCGCGGCGTGCCCGGCGACCCTGATCGCTGCGTGGCCTCGCTGATCGCCAACCATGCCAGCCTGGAGGTGGTCGATGCCCTGGCCGGCTTCATGGCCGAGCGCGCGCGCGCCTTCAAGGCCGAGGTCGTCGTGGGCCTGCCGACGCTGGGCCTCGCTTTCGCGCCCATGGTGGCGCGCGGCCTGGGGTTCACGCGCTACGTGCCCTTCGGTTATTCGCGCAAGTATTGGTACGACGAACGCCTGGCCGTGCCGGTACAGTCGCTGACCACGCCGGATGCCGGCAAGCTGCTGTACGTGGATCCGAATCTGGCGGGCAGCCTGGCGGGGCGCCGCGTGCTGGTGGTGGACGACGCCGTCAGCACGGGGCAGACGATGCTGTCCGCGCTGGAACTGCTGGCGCGCTGCGGCGCGGAAGTGGCGGGCATCGTCGTGGCCATGTGCCAGGGCGAGCGCTGGCGCGAGCGGCTGGTGGACGCGGATGGCGCGCCGATTCCGGTGGCCTGTGCGTTCGAGTCGCCGCGCATGCGCCGCACGGCCGCGGGCTGGGCGCCCGAAACGGCCGCCTGAAGCCCGGCAGGCCCGTCGGCGCGGCGCTTACAGGGATTCCGGATCGCGGCGCAGCGAGAAGCCCTGCGCCTCGTTCATGGCCAGATAGCTGACGTTGCGCGACACCACCGGCGGCTTGTCGCCGGCGTGCAGCGCGCGCACCTTGTCCAGCACCATCTTGTCCTCCAGCGTCATGCGGTCGATCATGCGCAGGTACTGCATCCAGCTTTCCACCAGGAAGACTTCGCGCCAGACGCCCTCGCGCTCCAGGTCGCGGAACAGCTGCCATTGCTGCGCGCCGTTGCGCAGTCGCATGAGGCGCAGCGGATGCGCCGCGCCGATCAGCGCGGACAGCTTTTCCTTTTCGATCAGGTACTCCACGGCGACCAGCACCGCGCCGTGCTGCGTGTTGAAGCCGACCGCGGCCATCGCCGGCTCGGTGGCGTCCGCGCGCGCCAGCGACGTGGTGTCCAGATGTTCGGGCAGCCGCGAGCGGTACATCAGCGCGACGGTGATGCCCAGCATGATGCCGGCGGTGGCCAGGGCGCCGGAAACGCCCATGGTGCCGGCGAAATGGCCCCACATGAAGGAGCCAGCCGCCAGGCCGCCGAAGATGGCCGTCTGGTACAGCGCCAGCGCGCGCGCCTTGACCCAGTCCGGCACCAGCATCTGGACGGTGGTGTTGTAGGTGGCCAGCACGCCGATCCAGCAGCTGCCGGACAGCAGCAGCGCGGGAAAAGCCACCCACAGGGTGCCGGCCAGGCCCAGCGCCAGCAGGCACGCGGCCAGGAGGGCCGCCGCCACGCTGATCAGGCCGCTCGCGCCCAAGGTCGCCTGGACCCGCCGCACCACGGCGCTGCCGAGGATCGCGCCCAGGCCCAGTGCGCCCAGCATGTAGCCGTACAGCAGGGCGCTGCCGCCTTCGTGTTCGTGCGCCAGCAGCGGCAGCAGCGCCCACAGCGCGCTGGCGGACAGGCCGAAGGCGAACGAGCGCAGCATCACGACGCGGGTGACGGTTGAATGCTGGGTATAGCGCAGCGCGGCGACCACGCCTTCCAGGATGCCTTCGGGCGGCAGGCGGCGCAGGGGCAGGTCGCGTTTCCAGCGCCAGATCGCCCAGATCAGGCCGCCGTAGCAAAAGCAGTTCAGCAGGAACACCCAGGGCGCGCCCATGGCGCCCAGCAGCAGGCCGCCGATGGCCGGGCCTACCGCGCGCGCCACGTTGAAGTTGACGCTGTTCAGCAGTACCGCGCTGCCGACATGCGCGCGCGGCACCTGTTCGCCCACGGCGGCCTGCCAGGCCGGCGTGACGATGGCGCTGCCGATGGCGATGCAGAACACCGACGCGATCAGCGTGATGGGATGCAGCAGGCCGGCAAAGGCCAGGATGGTGATGAAGACGCCGCCCGTCAGCTCCAGCAGCATGCCGGTCAGCATGACCTTGCGGCGGTCGTAGTTGTCCGCCAGCACGCCGGTCAGGATGGACAGCGCCACCAGCGGGAAGGCGGCGGCCACCTGGATCATGGCGACCATCAGCGGGCTGCTTTGCTCGGTGGTGATGATCCATGCGGCAGCGACGGATTGCGCCCAGGTGCCCAGGTTGGCGAACAGGTTGGCGATCCAGATGATGCGGAACGCCGGAAACGCGAAGGGGGATAGCGTGCTGACCTGCAGCACGGGGGCGGGGGCGGCTGGCGCGTCCGCGGGCAGATCGGTGTTGGCCGAAACGGGTTGCAGCATGGGGTTCTTCCGGGGCGCCGGGCGGGCGCTCCTTTCGGACGTGGTCTGGGTCGGGTAATGGTACGCCTAAGCCAGCGATCGAAGGGAGCGCGCGCGGCGCTGCGGGGCGGTCGCGCGCCGCCCCGGGGCTGCTGCCGGGAGGCCGCCTATTGCTTGGCGGCCGGGGCCGGCGCAGGGGCCGGCGGATAGGCCTGGTTCAGGTATTCCACGATCAACGGTACCTGGTCGGCGGGGATGGGGGCGCCGTAGGTGCCCACCATCTTCTTGACCTCGGCGTCCCAGAAGCCCAGGGGCATGGGCGGCTGCGACGATACGTAGTCCACCGAATGGCACATCAGGCACAGGGCCGCATGCTGGGCCCCCGCGCCGGTGCCGGAATGCAGCGTGGCGGTTTCCTGGGGCAGCTTGATTTCCAGGGCCTGGGCGGCCGGGGAGAGACAGGCGCAGGCCAGCGCGAGCGCCGGCAGGCAGCGACGGATAAGGCGGTTCATGGCGCTCTCCTCAGGCGGCGGTGACGCGGACGGTTTCGACCACGTTGCGCATGTAGCCGGCCGGGTTCCACAGCGGGTCCAGCGGCTGGGTTTCGCCGGCCGTGTTGGTGGCGCGGACCTTCAGCGTGTAGTCGCCGGCGGTCTTGGGCGTGAAATCGGCGTGCCATTCGCGGAAGGAATAGCGGCCCAGGTCGCGGCCGAGCTTGGCGGCCTGCCAGGTCTTGCCGTCGTCCGACGAGAACTGGACCTCGCGTATGCCCTTGCCGCCATCGAAGGCGATGCCGCGCACCTGTACCGGCTTGCCGCGGGCGACGCGGGCGCCTTCGGCAAGGCTGGTGATGAAGCTGCGCACGTTGTAGCGGCCGATGGGGCGCGTCTTCTCCGGCGCCTTGCCCGGCGGCGTGCAGGCGCAATCATTGTCGGGAATGCGGTAGGCCTTCTGCATCCAGAAGCCGTCGAACTCCTTGTCCAGCACCTTGATGTCGGCCAGGTGCTTGACCCAGTAGGTGCCGTAGTACCCCGGCACCACCAGGCGCACGGGATAGCCGTTGAGCATGGGCAGGTCGGCGCCGTTCATGGCGTAGGCCAGCATGACTTCGCCGTCCAGCGCATGGGCGGCGTCCAGCGCCTTGACGAACTCCGGCGTGCCGGGCAGCACCGGGCGGTCCATGCCCTCGAATGTCACCTGGCGCGCGCCGGCGCGGATGCCGGCTTTTTCCAGCACGCGCTTGAGCGGGATGCCCAGCCAGCGGGCATTGCCCATGGCGCCGTTGCCCAGTTGCCCCCCGCCCACGCGTGGCGCGAAGAAGCCGCGGCTGTTGCCCGAGCACTGGGTGACAGCCACCAGTTCCACGGGCTTGCCGAACTGCTGCTTCAGGTCCGCCAGCGACAGCTCCAGGGGTTTGTCCACCAGCCCGCTGACCTTGATGCGGTAGGTGTTCAGGTCGATGGCGGTGGGGATGTTGCCCAGGTGGTAGCGCACGAAGAACGCGTCGTTGGGCGTGATGATGTTCTCATTGAAGACCGCGAACGGCGTTTCCAGCTGCGGCGGGCGCGAGGTCTGGCGGATCAGGGGCCGCTTTTGCGGATAGGCGATCAGGTCGCGCTCGCCGTTGGCGAACGGCAGCGTGACGGTGGCCGGCGCCGCCAGGCTGGTCAGCGCATGGCCGGCCAGCGTGCCGGTGGCGCCCAGCGTACAGGCCTGGCGCAGGAAGCGCCGGCGCCCATTCGGGTCGGATGTGCTCATCTTGGTGTCTCCTCGTTCTTGTCAGCGCCCTGCCCCGGCGCGTTCAGACGAGCCTACGCGCGGCGGCCTGACAAATGCGTTAACGTCCGCGCTGCCCGTTTCAATTTCCGCGTTTTTCGCACCGATGACCCTGACCTTCAACAAGCGCGCCTTTGCCGCGCTGCTGGCCGTAACCGCGCTGGAAGCGCTGATCGCCACCCTGGGCGCGCCTTATCCCCTGTTGCGGGGCTTCGTGGGCGACGTGGTGGCGGTGGGCTGGGCCTATCTGGTGTATCGCAGCTTCATCCGCGCGGGCGTGCTGCCGCTGGCGCTGGCCGCGTTGTTCACCGGCTACGCGGTGGAACTGGGGCAGTACCTGGCCCGGTATTTCGGCTGGCGGCTGGAGCAGCCGGTATTGCGCGTGATCCTGGGCAGCGTGCCCGACTGGTGGGACATGCTGGCCTATACGCTGGGATTCTTCCTGGTGCTGGCGCTGGCCGCCTGGAACCGGCGGCGGGGCGCCGCGTTGCGCGGCGCCTAGGCGCTTTTCGTCTTTCTGCCCGGCCAAATCAGCCGGGCTTCCATCAGGGAATCAGCCTGCCTGGCAGACCGGCGCGTCGTCGTGCGCGTGCGCGGCGGGCTTGGCTGCGCGCAGCGGCTGCAGGCGGGCGTTGCGGAACGGCGCGAAGAGCTCGGCCCAGGACGAAGGAAACAGCGGGGTGGCGTGGCGCACGGCGTCACGGCGGGCGTAATGCGTCAGCAATTGTTGGCCGATCGGGGCGTCTCCCAGGGGATGGCGGGTATTCATGGTATTTCCGTATTGCATTGAAAGTGTATTCATTGTACCAGTGCGCGCGCATTCCGGCCAGCCCCCGCGTGCGCACGCCAAGTCATTGATCCATAAAGACTGTCCCTGTTTATTGGGCAGCGTTTGACCAATCTCCGGGATTGCCCTAGCAGTTCAAAATAGTAGACGGTATACAATGTTCAACATGCCCGGGCTTAGACCAGCCTGGAATCCTCACCAATGGACCTGGAGCGAGTCATGGCTGAACTGATGAACCGAGATGAATTCCGTACCGCGTTGGAAAACGCGATCAAGGGCAAGAGCGCCAACGCTTCGCCCTTTTCCATCGCCTGGGCAGAAGGCAAGCTCAGCCGCCAGCATCTGCAGCGCTGGGCCGAGAACCACTACCACTACGTGGGCCCGTTCGCCGACTACCTGGGCTATCTGTACGCCCGCACGCCCGATTCCTACACCGAGGCCAAGGACTTCCTGCTGGCCAATATGTATGAAGAGGAAATCGGGGGCGACCGCCACACGGACCTGCTGATCCGCTTTGCCGAAGCCTGCGGCACCACCCGCGAACGCGTCACCAACCCCGACAACATGTCGCCCACCACGCGCGCCCTGCAAAGCTGGTGCTACGCCGTGGCCATGCGCGAGGACCCCATCGTGGCGGTGGCCGGGCTGGTGGTGGGCCTGGAATCGCAAGTGCCGTCCATCTACCGCAAGCAGACCCCGACCCTGCGCGAGAAGTACGGCTTCACCGACGAGGAAGTGGAGTTCTTCGACCTGCACATCGTGTCCGACGAAATCCACGGCGAACGCGGCTACCAGATCGTGCTGGAGCACGCCAACACGGTGGACCTGCAGCAGCGCTGCCTGAAGATCTGCGAGATCGGCGCGCAGATGCGGCTGCTGTACACGACCGCGCTCTACACCGACTACGTGCAGCAGGAAATCACGCTGCCCGAACTGGGCCTTGCCGCCTGAGCACACCGCAAGGCCGTCTGGCGCTTTCGCGCCGGACGGCCGCGGCCCCGCAGACCCCAGAGCAGAGTATCCATGCCTACCATCGTGTTTCATAAGGGCGGCCAGACCTACACCGACGTGGTGAAGGACAACACCAACCTGGTGGTGCGGGCCGGCATCAAGCAGTTTCCGTATCCGCATCTGCGCTACGAATGCGGCATGGGCAAGTGCGCCAAGTGCGCCTGCCGCGTGCTGGCCGGGGCCGAGCATCTGCCGCCGGTGAACTGGAAGGAAAAAAAGCAGCTGGGCGAACGCATCGACCAGGGTTACCGGCTGGCGTGCCAGCTCTGGCTTACCAGTGACATCGAGCTGGTCCAGGACGTGGAGGCGTAGCGGCAATGGACCCGGTATACGTCATATTGACCACCAAGCCCGGCGTATTCCGCACGGAAGCGGACGATGGCGCGGTGGATATCCTTGAAACCTACGATTACGCGTTCTACGGCCGCGCGCTGGCCGTCTACCGCATCGCCCGCCTGCATGGCGAAACCAAGCTCATCGTCACCGAGGAAACGCCGCCCTACGTGGTGAACCGCGTGCCCTCCAAATTCCTGGAGAAGTTCGCGTCGGTGGAAGCCGCCCGCAAGGAACTGGCCCACCTGACGCGCTTTGGCAGCATGGAATCGACCTTGACGCTGCGCTCCGGCGCGGTCGCCGCGGAGCACTGAACAACATGGTCCAGATCACATTCATCTCCAATGGCGGCAAGGTCGCCACGGCGCCCGAGAACAGCAATCTGCTGCGCGTGTCGCTCAAGGAAAAGGGCGGCATTCCCTTCAAGTGCGGCGGCGGCCTGTGCGGCACCTGCAAGTGCCGCATCGAGGAAGGGCTGGAAAACACCGACGCCATCAAGCCGAAGGAGCGCAAGCATCTGCGTCCCGAAGACTTCGAGGCCGGCTACCGCATGGCCTGCCAGACCTTCGTCAATGGCGATGTGAAGGTGTCGTGGGTGATCCAGAACGGCAAGGGCGTGGTGGTCGGCGCGGCGTCCGATCCCGTGGAAGCGGCGACCTGAGGGCTGCAAGGCCCTGGCCGACCGGCGCTGGCTCCTGGCCGCGCGGCCGGCTCGGTGTGATGAGTTTCAGGCGCGGCAGGCCCGTTCAGGCCACCGACGCGTGCGGCTGCTGCTGGGCTTCCGTATAGGCCTTGGCGGCGTTATGCACGTGCTGGCTGGCCAGCAGCGCGGCCAGGTCGCCGTTGCCGGCGATGACGGCGTTGAGGATCTGCGAATGCTCATCCCAGTTCTGCTTGGCGCGCAGCATATTGCTGGGCGCGAACAGCAGCGCCGTACGGTCGCGCAACGAACGCATCAGGTCGGTCAGCACCACGTTGCCGCCGATGGTGGCCAGCATTTCGTGGAACTGGGAATTCAGCGCCAGGAACTTGTCCAGCTGTTCGCCGCGCGCCGCTTCCGTGCCTTCGCGCAGGAAGGCCTGCAGGCGTTCCACGGTTTTCTCATCGCGGCGCTGCGCCGCGAGCTTGGCGTTCAGGCCTTCCAGCGTGGCGCGCACCTCCACCATGTCGTAGGCGACGGCGTCGGACAGCACCGACACGGACGCGCCGCGGCGCGGCTCGATGGTCACCAGGCCTTCGGCGGCCAATGCGCGCAGCGCTTCGCGCACGGGGATGCGCGAGACGCCCATTTCTTCGGACAGGCGGCCCTCGACCAGGCGGTCGCCGGGCGTGAACTCGCCGCTGAGGATGCGCTCGCGCAGCTTGTCGCGGATGACGGCAAACAACTGCGGATGCTGCTCGCCGATCTTCAGCGAGGCGGAATGCTGCGTTGCTGCGGCTTGCGGGCTGACGGGTGAGGTTGTCATGGCGAGCAGGTTTGGCTTAATGGATACAGTCTCCATTGTATTACCGGGTGTAGCTGCATGGCTTGGGGGGCGCACCGCATCAGTGTCCCCAAAAAGCCTTGGCCAGTACGCCCAGCGCGCCCAAGGCGCATACCGCCAGCAGCACGCCGCGCACCGCGCGCGGCGGCAGACGGTGGCGCAGCCGGTTGGAGACCGCAAAACCGGCCAGCAGGAAAGGCGCCAGGCTGAGCGCCAGTCCGGCGTGATAGCCCGTATACCGCTTGGCCCATGCCAGCATGGCCAGCGAGAAGATCGATCCCAGGAACAGCACCATGCCGAGCGTGGCGCGCAGGCGCGGCGGCGCCGCGTGCTGCATCACGATGGCGATGGGCGGCGCGCCCACCGAAGTCATGGTGCCCATGATGCCCGAGGCCACGCCCGCGCCGGACACGCGTCCGGGCGTGGCGGAAAAGTGCAGGCCGGCCGCGCTCAGCGCCACGGCCACCAGGATCAGGGCGGCGAACAGCACCCCCAGCGCCTGCGGCGCGAAGCGCGTCATGGCGTAGATCGCGATCAGCGTACCGACGGCGCGTCCCGCCAGCGCGTAGGACACCGAAGGCCAGTCGATGGCGGCCCGCTCGCGCAATGCGGTCAGCAGCGAAATGAAGCCGCCCAGCGTCAAGAGCGGCCCCGGCGCCAACTGCGGAAAGAACATGGCCGCCACCGGCGCGGCGAACATCGCGAAGCCCACGCCGCCCACGCCCTGCGCGATCGCGGCGCCGAACACCACGGCGGCCATGGTGGCGTACTGCAGAAGATCGGGATACGGCAGGGAGGATGGCATGCCTGGAGTAGTCTTTACTATGTATACGATAGTCTATCCAGGATTTTTCCGAATTTCATGAAGTGCTTCAAAAACTAGGGTAATCCCCTGATTTTTCGGCGCTATTCATGGATTTTTCAGAATTATCGCTTTCCCTAGGCGCTGCATATTTTGATTGGTATGACTACAAACGAAATATAGTATACCGAACGTGGCGACATAACTGCCACGCATACAAGGGGAATAGCACATGCAAGCGGACGTAGTGCTCAACGCTGCTCACTGGATGTACCTGATCAGCGTGGCCGCCATCATCCTGACGATGATTCTGCGGGCCAACGTGGTGGTGCCGTCGGTCATCGGCACCTTTCTGGTGGTGCTGGCCATCACGGGCAATCCGATCAGCGCCCTGATAGGCATCTTCTCGGCCAGCTTCGTGGCGGCCAAGGAGCTGTTCAACATCTTCCTGGTGATCACCTTCATGACGGCGCTGCTCAATGCGCTGAAAACCCTGCAGGCGGACGTGCGCATGGTGCAGCCGTTTCGCCGCGTCATGCGGGGCGGGCATTCGTCCTTCCTGATCATCGCTCTCTGTACTTATGTGATCTCGCTGTTCTTCTGGCCGACGCCGGCGGTGCCGCTGGTGTCCGCCATCCTGCTGCCCGCGGCCATCGCGGCGGGCCTGCCGCCCTTGGCGGGCGCCATGGCCATCGCCATCGCCGGCCAGGGCATGGCGCTGTCCTCGGACTACGTGATCGGCGTGGCGCCCAGCATCAGCGCCAAGGCTGCCGGGGCGGCGGTTAGCGCCGCCGTGGTCGCGGACCGCGCGCTGGTGCTATCGCTCATCACCGGCGGGGTCGCGCTGGTGGCGGCCTACCTGCTGATCCGCAAGCACATCGTGCCGGCCGATGCTGGGCTCCTGTCCGCCTGGCAGGCCCGCGCGCAGGACGGCAGCCTGGCGCGCATCGAACAGTCCGGCTCCTTCGACAAGGCCGAGCTGGCACGGGGCACCATGGGCGCGGACCCTGCCTTGCCCAGCGGCCCGGCCCTGAGCGACGAAGAGCGCCGCCGCGTGCGCTGGTCCAAGACCTTTGCCGTGGTGACGCCGTTGGCCTTTCTCGCGGTGATCGCGGTCATGGTGCTGCCGCGCCTGTTCCCGTCCCTGCCCGCGCTGCGCGGCGGCGATGCGGCGGCGCTGGTGGGCGGCGTGGCCTTTGTCGTGATGATGCTGGTGACCCTGGCCGCGGAAGGCCCGCGCAAGATGCTGGACGTCTGTCCGGAACACGTCACCGACGGCTTCGTGTTCGCCTTCAAGGCCATGGGCTCGGTGCTGCCGATCGCGGGTTTCTTCTTCGTGGGCGCCAATGAAACCGCCGCGCAGATCCTGGGCGTGCCGCAAGCGCAGGCGCCGGGCCTGCTGTTCGAGGTGATCTCCGCCGGCCAGCACCTGATCCCTGAAAACCATTTCCTCGTGGCGTTCGGCGTGCTGCTGGTCGGGATGATCACCGGCATCGACGGATCGGGCTTCGCCGGCCTGCCCCTGACCGGCACCCTGTCCGGCGCCCTGGGCCCTGTAGTGGGCGTGGACCCGGCGACGCTGGCGGCAGTGGGCCAGATGGGCGCGGTCTGGACGGGCGGCGGCACGCTGATCGCCTGGTCCTCGCTGATCGCGGTGGCGGGCTTTGCGCGGGTGAACGTGTTGTCGCTGGTGCGCGCCTTGCTGGTGCCGGTGCTGCTGGCGCTGTTCGTCTCCACGATCTGCGCCGTGCTGATCTGGAGCTGATACCTGTTTGTGGCGCTGCTTTGGGGTCCCTGCGGGGACCCTTTTTTCCAGGTGGCGACCTGTCCAGAGCAGGGGTTTACACGTATCGATCCATATTGATTAAAGTATACAATGTTCATAAGCCAACCCGCCCAGGCACTCGCGGCCAGACGGGCGCAGACTAAGGAAGAGCTTCCGTGGACGATCTCTCGCAGCAAACATTCCTGAACCACATCGGCGGCAGCTGGGTGCCCAGCGGCACCGGCAAGACGGCGCCCAACATCAACCCGGCCGACACCAGCGACATCGTGGGCCGTTTCCAGGTGTCGGACGCCGAAGACGCCCGCCAGGCGGTGGCATCCGCCGAGGCCGCCTTCGCCGGCTGGCGCGATACGCCGATCTCCAAGCGCGCCGCCATCCTGTTCCGCGCGGCCCAGTATCTGGAAGACCACGCCAACGACATCGCGCGCGAATTGACCCGCGAAGAGGGCAAGAGCCTGAACCTGGCCCGGGACGAGGTGCTGCGTTCGGCGCAGACGATCCGCTTCTACGCAGTGGAAGGGCAGTCATTCACGGGCGAAACCTATCCCAACGACGATCCGGACATGGTGGTCTACAGCCAGCGCGAACCGCTGGGCGTGGTGACGGTGATTTCCCCCTGGAACTTCCCCATTTCCATCCCCGCCCGCAAGATTGCCCCGGCGCTCATCACGGGCAATACCGTGGTGTTCAAGCCCTCGTCCGACGCGCCCATGTCGGGCTACCGGCTGACCGAAGCCTTCGTGCAGGCAGGCCTGCCGGCCGGGGTGCTGAACTTCCTGACCGGCCCGGCCGGCGCCGTGGGCGAGGCCATCACCGGTGCGCGCGCGGTACGGGCGATTTCCTTTACAGGCTCCACCGCCGCGGGCGAGCAGATACACCGGACCGCCGGCCTGACCACCCGCACGCAGATGGAACTGGGCGGCAAGAATCCCTTGATCGTGCTGGCGGACGCCGACCTGGACCGAGCCGTGGACCTGACTGTGAAGGGCGGCTTTTCGCTCAGCGGCCAGGCCTGCACCGGCACCAGCCGGGTGCTGGTGGACAAGCGCGTGCGCCAGGCCTACACCGACAAGCTGCTGGCCCGCATCAAGACGCTGACCATAGGCAACGGCCTGGACGGCAACTTCGACCTGGGGCCGCTGGCCACCGCCAAGCAGCTGGACAACGTGCTGGGCTACGTGGCGGTCGGCAAGCAGGAGGCCACGCACCTGTACGGCGGCGACCGCCTGACGGGTGCCGGGTTCGAGCGCGGCTATTACGTGTCGCCCGCGCTGTTCACCGACGTCACGCAGCAGATGCGCATCGCCCGTGAAGAGATTTTCGGCCCGGTGATCGCACTGATTGAAGTGGACGGCTACGAAGACGCCATTGCCCGCGCCAACGACACCGAATACGGCCTGTCGGCCGCCATCGCCACCACCGATGCGCGCTATGCCCACCGTTTCGCCCGCGACATCCAGGCCGGCACCGTGAAGATCAATCGGACCACCACCGGCAACCTGATCAACGCGCCGTTCGGCGGACTCAAGCACTCCAGCACTTCCACGTTCCGCGAATCGGGGCGCGTGGGACTGGAGTTCTACACGCAGATCAAGACTGTCTACCGCGCCGGCTGAGGCTGCGGTCCCTACACGCAAGCAAAGGAGGTCATCCCCATGAAGCAGGTCTATCGTCTGGAACTTGAAGAAGCGCGCGTGATGGTGCGCGCGGCCATCGCCAAATCGGAAGAGATCGGCGTGCTGGAGACGATTTGCATCGTCGACGACGGCGGCTATCCCATCGCGCTGGAACGCATGGACGGCGCCCGCATCACCGGCCCGCAGATTGCCTGGAACAAGGCATTCACAGCGGCCGGGCACAAGCGTTCCACGCATCTGTTCAACACGCCGCCCAACGGTCCCGCGCTGCCCGGCAACGAAGCGTTCGGCATCCAGTGGAGCTTTGACGGCAAGTTCGCCGTGTTTGTCGGCGGCTTTCCCATTGTGGTCAACAACGAAGTGATCGGCGGCGTGGGCCTGAGCGGCGGCAACGGCGAACAGGACACCAAGGCTGGTCTGGCCGCGCTTGCGGCACTGGCGACGCTGCTGGAGCCGCGCGGCATGAAAGTGCTGGTCGAGGCTGACATCAAGAAATAAGCGAGGCCGGCCATGGCATACCGCGTGCATATCCTGCAAACCGACGAGTCGTTCCAGGTCGAAGAAGGCGAATCCGTGCTGCAGGCCGCCGAACGCTCGGCGGTGAAGCTGCCGCACGAGTGCACCTTCGGCGGCTGCGGCACCTGCCGCATCAAGCTGGAATCCGGCGCCGTGGAGTACGAAGAGTTCCCCATGGCCCTGACACCCGAAGAAGCGGCCGAAGGCTACGCGCTGGCCTGCCAGGCCCGGCCCCTGGGCGATCTTTGCATCAGCGTGGCCAGCAGCCGGCAGTCGTTTCCCGAACCGCGCCGCCTGCCCGCCACCATCCACCGCATCGAGCGCTTATGCGATGACGTCATCCACCTGACGCTGGCGCTGCCAGAGGCGGGCCTGGAGTACGTGCCGGGCCAGTACATGAACGTGGTGCTGCCCGACGGCGAGACGCGCAGCTTTTCCATGGCTTCCGCACCCGCCGGCAACCTGGTGGATTTCCATGTGCGTCGCATTCCCGGCGGCCGTTACACCGATCAGTGGCTGGGCCAGGCGCAAGCCGGCGCCGGCGTGGAGATCGAAGCGCCGCTGGGCGTATTCAGCTACCACGAGGAAGACTGGCGGCCGCTCATCATGATGGCCACGGGGACCGGCATCGCGCCGATCAAGGCCATTCTGGAATCGCTGCTGGACAACGAGGACTGCCCGCCCGTCACGCTCTACTGGGGCATGCGCACCGAAGCAGACCTGTATCTGCGCGACGAGATCGAAAGCTGGGCGGGGCGGCTGTACGAATTCAACTTCGTGCCGGTGCTGTCGCGCGCGGGCGCCGATTGGCAGGGCCGCCGCGGCCATGTGCAGCAAGCGGTCCTGGAGGACCACCAGGATCTGTCCGAGCACGCCTTCTACCTGTGCGGCGCGCCGGACATGATCCACCAAGCCAAGAGCCTGCTGGCCGCGCGCGGCGCCAGCCTGGATCACATGTACTCCGACAGCTTCACCTTCCAGCACGCGCTGGCCGCGGCCTGAGCGGCCGCGCCGGCGCCTAGCGGTACACCAGCACCGGCAGCTTGGTGCGCGCCAGCACGCGCTGGGTTTCGCTGCCCAGCAGGAAGCCCGTCATGCCGTGGCGGCCGTGCGAACCCATGACGATCAGGTCGCAGCCCTGGTTCTGCGCGGCCTCGACGATGGCTTCGTGCGGATGGTCGTTGACCGTGACCACGGCATTGCACGGCACCAGCGCGTGGCGCGCTTCCATTTCCAGGTTGTCCAGGTAGGTTTGCGCATTCTTGCGCGCCTGGTCGGTGTGGTGCGCCTGCGTGGTGCCCAGCATTTCGGCCTGGTAGACCAGCAGATGGTCCTCCGGAATGGCGCGGATGAGCGTGACGGTGGCTCCCATTTCCTTGGCGAAAACAAGAGCGCGCTTGAAAGCCGATTCAGACAGCAGGGAGCCGTCCACGGCGACGAGCAGGTGCTTATACATGTTGCCTCTCCTTTAGGAAAAGGAATCGGGAGCAACTAGCCAATCCAGTATAGGCTCGCCGCCAGGTGCAAGCCAGTCCTGCATACGGACGAGGCGCCCGGGCGGCAGTCTTCGCATATTTCCCAAAGCGGCCGAACCCGCGCTTCAACATAACCTCATATCGACTAAGTATTTTTCGGCGCCGCGCGGCGATGACAGAATCGGTTCGACTTCTTGAACCCACCGCCGGAAACGACCCTTCATGTCATCGCCACGTCACCAGGCTCACGCCCGCGTCCTTGCCATCGCCGGCAGTCCATCGCAGCGCTCCCGTTCCTCGGTGCTGCTGCGGCACGCCGCCGGGATCCTGCAGCGGCGGGGCTTGAGCGTGGGAGAACTGGGCTTGCGCGATATCCCCGCCGAAGACCTGATAGAAGGCAACTACGCCGGCCCCGCGGCCAACGCGCTGCGCGCACGCGTGGCGGCGGCAGACGCGGTGGTGATTTCCTCGCCGGTCTACCAGGCTTCCTTTTCCGGCGGGTTGAAGGCGGTGTTGGACCTGCTGGATCCCAAGGCGTTGGCCGGCAAGGTGGTGTTGCCCATCGCCACGGGGGGCAGCCCGGCGCATCTGTTGGCGCTGGAGTATGGCTTGAAGCCCGTGCTGTCAGCGCTGGGCGCGCGCCACATCCTGGCGGGCGTCTACGCCACCGATACGCAGGTTCGCCTGGACGAATTCGGCGCGCGCGAGATAGACGGGGAGGTCAGCCGGCGGCTGGATGACTCGGTGGAGCGTCTGTCCGAGCTGGTCTTGCCGCGCGTCGCCGTTTCCAGCCCATCCTACGATCTGGGCCGGCTCGCGTTGGCGGGCGCCTTCAGCGTCTGACCGATGCGCCGCGCCCACGCCCGCAACGCTCCCGACGCCCCGGCTCTGCGCTGGCTGGGAGGCGCGCTGCTCGCCGCACTTTGGCTGGGCGGCAGCGAGACGGCCAGGCCGGCGCTGCCGGCGTTGAGCCTGCTTGCGCCGCTCCTGTACCAGACGGTGCGCGGCATACGCGCGGCGGATCCGGCGCTGGTCGAAACCGGTCGGTCTCATGGCTTGAACGGCTGGGCGCTCTATTGGCATGTGCTGCTGCCAGGCGCATTGCCGTTCATCCTGACGGGCCTGAGGCAGGGGCTGGGACTTCTATGGCTGACCCTGATCGCATTGGAACTGTTCGCGACGCCGACGCGATTGGGAATTCCGCAATGGCTGGGCAGCGGTCCGCCGGGTGCGACGACGCTGTTGCTGGCGATTGCGCTCTACGCGGCTCTCAGCGTGGGCTCGGGGGCGTTGGTAAGCGCGCTGGAGCGCTGGCTGCTGCGCTGGAGGCCGCGATGATGTTCATCAATCCCAACGAATTCGAGCTATTGCAGCACCTGGACGTGCGCCAGCCGACGGAGCCGGACGAAGCGCCCGAGGCCGAGCCGCAGGCTGCGCTGCGCGTGACCTTGCGCAAGCTCGCCAAGCGCCACGGCGACCGCATTGCCTTGCAGCCGCTGGACCTGGAGATCGCGGCCGGCGAGTTCGTGGCCGTGGTCGGGCGCGCCGGCAGCGGCAAGAGCACCTTGCTGCATCTGCTGGCCGGCAAGCTTGCGCCCAGCGGCGAGCAAGGTGGCGAGCCGGGCCGTCCGCCGCTGCTGTTCGACAACTTTCCCGTCTGGGAGCCCGACGCCCGCGTGCGTCTCTTGCTGTCGGACTCACGCCTTTTGCCCTGGAAGACCGTGTTGCACAACGTCGCCCTGGGGTTGCCCGGCACGGCGCCGGCGGCCGAAGCGTTGCGGCAGGTCGGACTGGACGGCCGCGGCGGCGAGTGGCCCGCGCAGCTATCCGAACCGCAGCGCCAGCGCGTGGCGCTGGCCCGGGCCCTGGCGCGCCGTCCCGGCTTGTTGTTGCTGGACGAGCCTTTCCAGGAGCTGGATTCGCTGAGCCGCATCGAGGCGCAGCGGCTGCTGGAGGATCTCTGGCGCCAGCAGGGCTTTACCGCCGTGCTGGCGACCGACGACGCGGCCGAGGCCGTGGCGGTGGCGGACCGCATCCTGGTGCTGGACGAAGGCGGCGTGGCGCTGGACGAGCGCGTCGGCCTGGCGCGTCCCCGCGTGCGCGGTTCGGCCGCTGTCGCCGCCCTGGAGGCCCGCGTGCTGCGCGCCGCCTTGCGTCAACAAGACACGCCGGACGCTGGCCGTCCCTTGGCGCCCGTCATCCAGATCCGGCACCTGAGGCTGGCGGTCTGAGACCGCGCCCGGCGATTCCCCCATGGGCGGCATGACGCCGCCCTTTACCCCAGGAGCAAGACCATGAGCATTCAATCCATCAACGCCCGCAACCAGTTCCGCGGCAAGATCAAGGAGATCATCCTGGGTCCGGTGGTGTCCGAGGTGGACGTGGATACGCCGGCCGGCATCGTGACCTCGGTGATCACCACCCGGTCGGTCAAGGAGTTGGGCCTGGAGGTCGGCACCGAGGTGCTGGCTTTCGTCAAGGCGACCGAGGTTTCCGTCGCCAAACTGTGAACCGAGGCAGACCCACGCCGGCGCTTCCCCTGCGCCGGGGTTAGGCATATATTGTCAGCGCGATATCCGGCAGTTCCTCCTGGCTTGTGGCTTTACGCTTGGCGATACACGGAGAACGGAAAATGCGTCGACTGCAACAATGGTTCATCGGCTGGTTATGCCTGGGGTTGGCGGTCTGCCTTCCCGCCACGGCGCAGACCAAGCTGGACAACGCGCAACTGGATCAGTTGATGGCGCCCGTGGCGCTGTATCCGGATTCGCTGCTCTCGCAAATCCTCATGGGTGCGACCTACCCCGACGATGTCGCGGCGGCCGCCAAATGGTCGGCCGCCCACACCTCGGAATCCGGAGACCAGGCCGTCAAGGCGGTCGAGGGCGAGTCCTGGGATCCCAGCGTCAAATCCCTGGTGGCCTTCCCCTCGGTCATGGACATGATGGGCCGCCAGCCTGACTGGGTGAAATCCGTGGGCGACGCCTTCCTGGCGCAGCCCGACGCCGTCATGGATTCGGTCCAGCGGCTGCGCGTCCAGGCGCAGAAGGCCGGCAACCTGAAGAGCACGCCGCAGCAGAAGGTCACCTCCAGCACCACCAACGACAAGACCGTCGTGGTGATCGAGCCGGCCGATCCGCAGGTGGTGTACGTGCCCAGCTACAACCCGACGGTGGTGTACGGCACCTGGGCCTATCCCTCCTATCCGCCTTACTACTATCCGCCGCCTCCGGGCTCGGTGTTCGCCACCTCGCTGGTGGCCGGCATCGGCTTCGGCCTGGGCGTGGCTGCGGTCAACTCCATGTGGGGCGGGTTCGACTGGGGGCATAACGACGTCGACATCGACGTCAACCGCTACAACAACATCAACGTCAACCAGCGCATCGACCGCAACAACATCAACAACAATAGAACGACCTGGCAGCACAACCCGGCCAACCGCGGCAATACGCCGTATGCCGACCAGGCCAGCCGCCAGCGCTTCGACAGCCAGCGTCAGGCCGGCGTGCAGAACCGGGCGCAGGGGGGCCGCGCGCCGGGCGCAGCGGCAGCGCCGAACTCCCGCGATGCCGCGCGCCAGCGCGCGGCGCAGTCGTTCGAAGGCCGTACCGGGCAGTCCATACCCGGCCATTCCGAACCGGGCGCGGGGCGCGGCCAGGGGGCGGGCAGGGGAGACGCCGCGGCCAATCGCGGGCAGGGACAAGGGCAGCGGGCCGGACAAGGCGGGCAGGGCGGACAAGGCGCCCGCGACCGGGCGCAGGGCGGCGGGCAGGCGCAGCACAGCCGGCCTGCCTCCAGCGTGTCCACGCAGGACCGCCAGGCCGCGGCCCAGCGCCAGCGCGCCGACGAAGCGGCCGCACGCGACCGCGGCCGCGCTTCCAATAGCGCCAACGCGCTGAGCGGCGCCGGCAACGGCGACCAGATGCGGCAGCAGCGCACGCGCAGCGAGATGAGCCGCGGCGGCGGTGGCGGCCCGCGCGGCGGCGGACATGGGGGCGGCGGACGCGGCGGTGGCGGCGGCGGACATTTCGGTGGCCGGAGATAAGCATCATGGACAAGGGAACTCTCATGACCATTGCTCGTTTGCGCGCGCTGGGCGCCGCGTCGCTGCTGGCGCTGGGCCTTGCGGCCCCCGCCGCGGCGCAAAGCCTTTATCCGAGTCCGCAGGCCGCCGCCGACGCCTTCGTCGACGCCATGGCCACCAGTGACCTCGACAAACTGGCCAAGGTGTTGGGGCCGAATCATCGCAAGATCGTGCCGGGCGGCGTGGCGCAGGACGACATCTACCGTTTCCTGGCGGCCTGGTCGCGCAAGCACGAGATCGTGGCCGATGGCGGCCGTTCCTGGCTGGCGGTCGGGGATTCGGGCTGGACCCTGCCCGTACCCATCGTGCGCGCCGGGCAGGGCTGGCGTTTCGACCCGGCGGCGGGCACGGCGGAAATCCGCCGCCGCGCCATCGGCCGCAACGAACTGACCGCCATCGAAACGCTGCGCGAGCTGCAGGCCGCGCAGGGGCGATACAAGGACAGCGTGGGCCAGGGACGCTACGCGAGCCGCCTGGTCAGCCGTCCGGGACAACGCGACGGGCTGTACTGGCCCGAGGTGCCGGGCGCACCGCAGCAGGCCTACGGGTTGGACGCGCTCAGCATGGGGCCGGAGGTGCCGCTGGACGACGCTTACTACGGCTACCGGTACAAGGTGATACCGGGCGCGGACGGAGGCTCGTACCGAATCGTGGCCTGGCCGGCGCGCTACGGGCAGACGGGCATCGACTCCTTCGTCGTCGGTCCCGACGGGCGCGTGTTGGAAGCCGACCTGGGACCCGCGTCCGCGGCACGCGCCGCGGCCTTGCGGGAACGCGATATCAGTGCCGGAACCTGGACCGACGCCGACGCGCAACCCGTTGGCAGCAAATGATTTTTCCAGCTTCCGAAGAGTAATCGGGACACGCCTGTTGCTGGGTCGCAACAGGCGTGTCCGTTTGTCCGCATCGGGTAGCGCGACGCCCTTTTGTCAGCCCGCTGTGCCTAAAATGGCGAGCACCGGGACCCTGCCCGATACCCCTTTGCCGGACCTAGAAATTGAACCCCATGCATTTTGTCCGCTACGCCCTCTTCGGCGTAGGGATGGCGCTTAGCGCCGCGGCGGCCTCGGCCCCGATTTTCGTCCTGAACTCCCTGGACGCCAACGTCAGCATCGTCGATCCGGCCACCTACAAGGAATTGCGGCGCGTGCCCACGGGCAAGGAGCCGCATCACCTGTACCTGACTCCCGACGAAAAGTCGCTCATGGTGGCCAACGCCACCAGCGATTCGATCACGCTGATGGATCCCAAGACCGGTGAAGTGCAGCGCACGCTGACCGGCATCGTCGATCCCTACCAGCTGCAGTTCTCGCCGGACATGAAGTGGTTCGTGACCGCGGCCAACCGCCTGGACCACATCGACATCTATTCCTGGCATCCGCTGGAAAAAGGCTTCGACCTCAAACTGGTCAAGCGCATCCAGGCTGGCAAGACGCCCAGCCACATCATGATCGACAAGGCCAGCACCACGGCCTACGTGACGCTGCAGGACAGCGATCAGCTCATCGCCATCGACCTGGCCACGCAGACGCCGAAATGGACGGTGTCGGTGGGCAAGACGCCTGCGGACGTATTCCTGACGCCCGACCAGAAAACCCTGCTGGTGGCGCTGACCGGCGACTCCTACGTCGAGGCCTACGACGTCAGCAGCGGCCCGGCCAAGCTGGTGACGCGCATCAAGACCGCCGCGGGCGCCCACGCCTTCCGCGCGCAGGGCGACCACCGCCACCTGTTCGTCAGCAACCGCACCGCCAACTCCATCAGCCGCATCGACCTGCAGACGCTGGCCGTCACCGACACCTTCCCGGTGCCCGGCGGTCCCGACTGCATGGACGTGCTGGCCGATGGCAAGACCCTGCTGGTCACCTCGCGCTGGGCCCGCAAGCTCACCGTGGTGGACCTGGAACAGAAGAAGGTGGTCAATCAGGTGCCGGTGGGCAAGTCGCCTCACGGCGTCTGGACGCTGAACCATGCTCCTACGAGATAAGCGCGTCCACGCCGCGGTGATGCTTGCGCTGGCCTTTCCCAGCATGGGAATGGCAGCGCCAGCGACCTGCGACAAGCCTGTCTACCTGACGTTCGATACCGGCCACATGGGCGTGGCCCCGCTGATCGCGGACGTATTGGCCCGCCACAACGTCAAGGTCACTTTTTTCCTGGCCAACGAGCGCACGCTGACCGACGGCTCCAGCCTGGATGACGTGTGGGCGCCCTGGTGGAAGGCGCGCGCGGCGGAAGGCCATGTCTTCGGCTCGCACACCTATGACCACGTCTATTGGCAGGCGGATCTTCCTGGCGGCAAGTTCCGCGTCAAGCCCAGCGCCGGCCCGGACGCGGGCAAGCGCGCCGAATGGACGCCCGAGCAGTATTGCGCCGAGATCAAGCGGTCCGTCACCCGTTTCCATCAGATGACGGGCAAGAACATGCTGCCGATCTACCGCGCGCCGGGCGGCAAGACCTCGCCTGCGCTGCTGAAGGCGGCCAAGGCCTGCGGCTTCGAGCACGTGGGCTGGGCGCCCGCCGGCTTCCTGGGCGATGAACTGCCCAGTGACAAATACCCCAACGCCCGCCTGCTGGACCAGGCGCTGCGCACCATCAAGCCCGGCGACATCCTGCTGGCCCACCTGGGCATCTGGTCGCGCCAGGATCCGTGGGCGCCAGCCGTGCTGGAGCCGCTGATTGAAGGTTTGCAGCGCAAGGGCTATTGTTTTGCTACCTTGGACACGCACCCGTCCTATCGCGATTGGATCGCTAATCATCACTGATCATGGATACGCTTAGTCAATTGTTCGGAGAGTGCCAGCAATGGCTCTTCGAAACGGCGATTCAGCCCGCGCTGTTCCACCTGGGCATGAGCAACTTCATCGAGGACGGCTACGACGCCACCATGTGGCTGCTGGTCGGCCTGCTGCAGATTGTCGTGCTGGTTTTGGTGTTCGGTCCCCTGCAGCGCCTGCGCCCCGTGGAGGCGGTTACCGACCGTCGCCAGATCGGCATCGACGTGCTGTACACGCTGATCCACCGGCTGGGCGCTTTCCGCCTGCTGCTGTTCTTCACCATCGACCCGTTGTGGGACAGCGTGTTTGGTCAGCTGCACGTCTGGGGTTTCGCGCCTTTCCAGCTGGACCAGTACTGGCCCGGCGTGACGGACAAGGCCTGGGTCAGCCTGATCATCTACCTGTTGCTGTTCGACGCGGTGGATTACATCTACCACCGTGCCCAGCACCGTTTCGGCTGGCTCTGGGCTTTGCACGCCGTGCATCACAGCCAGCGCCAGATGACCATCTGGAGCGACGACCGCAACCACCTGCTGGACGATATGCTGCGCGACGTGCTGGTGGTGTTCGTGTCGCAACTGGTGGGCGTGCCGCCGGCGCAGTTCGTCATGGTGGTGGCCATCACTCAGCTGGCGCAGAGTTTCTCGCACGCCAATCTGCGCATGCATTTCGGCGCCATCGGCGAGCGCCTGCTGGTCAGCCCGCGCTTTCACCGCCACCACCATTCCATCGCCTACGACGCCTCCACGCCGGGTCCGGTGGGCGGCTACAACTTTGCGGCGCTGTTTCCCATCTGGGACGTACTGTTCCGCACCGCCCGCTTCGGCGTGGGCTACGGCCCCACGGGCATTCATGACCAGCAGGCGGAACTGGGCGGGCGCGATTACGGCCGCGGCTTCTGGTCGCAGCAGTGGCTGGGCTTGAAACGCATGGTGGGCCGCGACCGCGAACCCGCCGCCGCGCCGCCGTCGCCGCCGGCCTCGGTTGAACGCGCCTGAAAGCGGCCTGGCCTCAAAGGCCGCGCATGAAAAAACGAGCCCGCTGGGCTCGTTTTGTTTTGGGCGGGTAGGGAATTCCGTTTCAGGGTTGCGCGTCGTGCGTGGTTTCGCGCTTGATCTCGCCGTGCCGGCGTTCCATTTCCTGGCGCAGTTCGCGGCGCAGCCGGGCGGCTTCCATGCGTTGCTTCTCTTCCAGGTTGCGCGGTTCCAGCGGCGGCACCGCGGTCGGCGCGCCCTGATCATCCACCGCAACCATCGTGAAATAGCAGCTGTTGGTGTGGCGCACGAGCTTCTTGCGGATGTCCTCGGTGACGACCTTGATGCCGATTTCCATGGACGTGCGGCCGGTGTAGTTCACCGCCGCCAGAAAGGTCACCAGTTCGCCCACGTGGATCGGTTCGCGGAACACGACCTGGTCCACGGACAGGGTCACCACATATTGGCCGGCGTACCGGCTGGCACAGGCGTAGGCCACCTGGTCCAGGTACTTGAGGATGGTTCCGCCGTGCACATTCCCTGAGAAATTCGCCATGTCCGGCGTCATCAGGATGGTCATCGACAATTGGTGGCTAAAGGCTTCGTCCATGGCGGGCGTTCAATCTTGGATAAAACGCCTATGGTAGCGGCAGGCGCCTGTCATGGCTGCGTCTTTTCAGCGGCTTGCGGGGTTTCTTGCGTCGCTTCTTCGGGCGGGGCGTCGCGCAGCAGGGCGGGGGGCGTCCACAATCCGTCCAGCAGGGCAGATTCCGGCGCATACACGCGCAGCAGCACGCTGACCGCGCCGGCGGCAGGCAGCGGCAGCCAGTTGGACTGTTCCTCGGGCGCGGGCGGCGCATGGCTGATGCGCAGGTCCAGCGAACCGTCGGCGTTGTAGCGCAGCGGGTCGCGGTCGCCCAGCGCGTAGCGGTTCAGTGGATTGGCCGACGGCATGCCTTGCGCGTCATAGGCCGCCAGCGACCACAGCGCCGCGGCGGGCGGCAATTGGCCGCTTTCGAAATGCAGCGTGTAGCCATGCGCGCCATCCAGCGGTGCGCCCTGGCTGTCGGCCGCCAGCAGCACGCTCAGGTCTTCGGGCAGGCCCGCGCCCGGCTGCGCCTGCGCCGCCAGGGCGCGCCGCAGATAGGAATTGCCGTAGACGCCGATGCTGGCGGTTTCCTGGTGCCAGCCGTTGACGCTGCGCACCGTGGCGCCGGCTGCCGCCGTCATGCGCTCGCGCGCCGCCCGCAGGCCGCGGCGCAAGCCCTGTTTGGCAGGATGGTCGAGCTGGGCGAAGTCGAATGGCCGGCCGGCGACCAGCCCGGCGCCGCGCAGCCTGGCCAGCACCGGCTGGTCGGTGGCATGCGGCGGGTTCTTGCGCAGCAGCTCCGCCGCATATTCGAAGTAGGCGTCGGTCGGCATGGATTCGACCTGCTCGCGCACGGGGATGCGCAGATTCAGGGAAGGATCGGCCTTCAACCGCTGCGCCTGCGCGGGCAGGTTCCATTGCGCCAGCGGCGTCACCAGGAAGCCGTCCTGCAAGGCGTGGAGCGCGGGGTAATCGGCAGGCCCATCGGCCTGGATCAGATTCTTGGCCCAAACATAGGCGGTGGGCGCGTCGATGCGCGCCATGCCCGAGGGCAGCACGCCGTTCCAGCCCGGCGGAACGATCACGGTATTGCCCTTGGCCGTGCCGGTGCTGCGCTTGCCCAGCGTGGCGAACACGTCGGTCCACATGTCCAGCAGCGTCAGCGTATAGAGCCGGCCTTGGGTATCCGGCACCGACAGCACCACCGGCCCGGACGTCAGGTCCAGCCAGCCGACGCTGCGCAGCATGTCGGGGTTGGCCCAGGGCGTGCCGGCGCCCGGCTGCGGCAGCGCACGCGCGTGCAGAAAGGTGTTGGCCGGCGCGCCGTCGGCGCCGCGGGACGGATGGGTGAACTGGCGGCGGGTCAGGTCCATCGTGACCAGCGGATAGAAGTACAGATAGCCTTCCATGCCCGCCTGGTGGGCGGCCTCGGTGGCCGCCGCCGCGGGAGTCAGCGCGGCCGGGGCCGCGCGGGTCAGCGTGGCGGGCGCGAGCGCGGCGGTGATGGACAGGGCCAGGGCAACAAGGCGGCGCATCGGCGCTCCTACGGTCATGCGGAAAACAGGAGGGAAGGCTGGAGGCGCGGCGTCCCCGAATGGGGAGCGTGGGGGCCAGTCCAGGCAGCCGGGAATGGTAGCAGCCGCAGGATCATCCAAAATCTGCGAAAAAACCCTATTTCGCCGCCAAATTTCAGACATAAGGAAGGTCTCTTTGGGGCCGGATGCCATGGCGCGTCCGTCCCGCAAAGCCTATACTTGGAAAAATATCCTTGGAAACCGTAGGGCTTTTTGCTTCGGCCAGCCAACGGCTTCCTCCATTTCACCAGGAGAGGAGTGTTTCATGGTCAACATGAATCGCCGCCAGTTCTTCAAGGTGACCGGTGCGACGCTGGCAGGCTCCAGCCTGGCTTTGCTGGGGGCAGCCCCCGGCACGGCCATGGCCGAAGTCCGCCAGTACAAGCTTGCGCGCATGACTGAAACGCGCAACACCTGTCCCTACTGTTCGGTCGCCTGTGGACTGCTGATGTACGGCTTGGGCGACGGCTCCAAGAACGCCCGTGCCAGCATCATGCACATCGAAGGCGACCCCGACCACCCCGTCAACCGCGGCACGCTCTGTCCGAAGGGCGCTGCCCTGATCGACTTCATCCACAGCCCCAACCGCCTGAAGTACCCGGAATACCGGGCTCCAGGTTCGGACAAATGGGTGCGGATGTCGTGGGACGACGCCCTGACCCGCATCACCAAGCTCATGAAGGCGGACCGCGACGCGAACTTCGTCGAGAAGACCGCGGACGGCAAGACCGTCAACCGGTGGCTGACCACCGGCATGCTGGCGGCCTCGGCAAGCAGCAACGAGGTCGGCTACATCACGCACAAGACTGTGCGCAGCATGGGGATACTGGCGTTCGATAACCAAGCCCGTGTCTGACATGGCCCGACGGTGGCAGGTCTTGCCCCGACGTTTGGCCGTGGAGCGATGACGAACCATTGGGTCGACATCAAGAACGCGGACGTAGTACTGATCATGGGCGGCAATGCCGCCGAGGCCCACCCTTGCGGGTTCAAATGGGTCACGGAAGCAAAGGCCCATAACAAGGCAAAGCTGATCGTCGTGGATCCGCGCTTTACGCGCTCGGCATCCGTGGCGGACTTCTACGCGCCCATACGCACCGGCACCGACATCATCTTCTTGGGCGGCGTCATCAAGTATCTGCTGGACAACGACAAGATCCAGCACGAGTACGTGCGCAACTACACGGACTTTTCCTTCATCGTGCGCGAGGACTTCGCGTTCGACGCAGGCCTGTATTCCGGCTACGACGCCGAAAAGCGCACCTACAACAAGGCCAGCTGGGACTACGAGCGCGGCGACGACGGCTACGTCAAGACGGATCCGACGCTGGCGCATCCGCGCACCGTCTACCAGTTGCTGAAGAAGCACTACTCGCGCTACACCGAAGACATGGTCGAGCGCGTCTGCGGCACGCCCAAGGACAAGTTCCTGAAGGTGTGCGAGATGCTGGCTTCCACCGCCACCACCAACCGCGCCGCGACCATCCTCTACGCGCTGGGGTGGACGCAGCACTCCATCGGTTCGCAGATCATCCGCACGGGCGCGATGGTGCAGCTGCTGCTGGGCAACATCGGCATCGCCGGCGGCGGCATGAACGCGCTGCGCGGGCACTCGAACATCCAGGGCCTGACCGATCTGGGCCTGATGTCGAACCTGCTGCCCGGCTACATGACCCTGCCCAACGAGCCCGAGCAGGACTACGGCAAGTACATCGAGTCGCGCACGCAGAAACCCCTGCGGCCCAATCAGCTTAGCTACTGGCAGAACTACAGCAAGTTCCACGTGAGCCTGATGAAGGCCTGGTGGGGCAAGTCCGCCACGGCCGAAAACAATTGGGCGTTCGACTACCTGCCCAAGCTGGACAAGCTCTACGACATGCTGCAGGTCTACGAGCTCATGAACCAGGGCAAGATGAATGGCTACATCGCCCAGGGCTTCAACCCCCTGGCGGCCGCGCCCAACAAGGCCAAGCTGAACGCCGGTTTCGCCAAGCTGAAATTCCTGGTCATCATGGATCCGCTGGTCACCGAGACCTCCGAGTTTTGGCGCAACGCGGGCGAGGCCAACGATGTGGATCCGTCCAAGATCCAGACCGAGGTCTTCCGTCTGCCGACCACCTGTTTCGCCGAGGAAGACGGCACGCTGGTGAACTCCGGCCGCTGGCTGCAATGGCACTGGAAGGGCGCGGAGCCTCCGGGCGAAGCCAAGAGCGACATCGAGATCATGGCGCTGCTGTTCACGCGCCTGCGCAAGATGTACCAGGACGAGGGCGGCAAGTATCCCGATCCCATCGTCAACCTGTCGTGGCCGTACTCCAATCCGCAGAATCCCACCGCCGAAGAGCTGGCCAAGGAATACACCGGCAAGGCACTGGTGGAACTGACCGACCCCAAGGATCCTTCCAAGGTCACCCGCAAGGCCGGCGAGCAATTGGCCGGCTTCGCGGAACTGCGCGACGATGGCTCCACCATCAGCGGCTGTTGGATCTTCGCGGGCGCCTGGGGGCCTGGCGGCAACCTGATGGCGCGGCGCGACAACAGCGACCCGACCGGCATCGGCCAGACCCTGAACTGGGCCTGGGCGTGGCCGGCCAATCGCCGCATCCTGTACAACCGCGCCTCCTGTGACGTGGCGGGCAAGCCCTTCGATCCGCGCCGCAGCCTGATCTCCTGGAACGGCAAGTTCTGGACCGGCGCGGACATCCCCGACTTCAAGGGCGATGAAAATCCCGACGGCGGCATGGGTCCGTTCATCATGAACCCCGAGGGTGTGGCGCGCTTCTTCGCGCGGGCGGGCATGGCCGAAGGGCCGTTCCCCGAGCACTACGAACCCTTCGAGACGCCGCTGGGCTACAACCCGCTGTATCCGAAGGCCAAGGGCGTCACCAGCAATCCGGCCGCGCGGGTCTTCAAGGACGACCTGGCCGCGATGGGCACCGTGGACAAGTTCCCCTACGTGGCCACGACCTACCGCCTGACCGAGCACTTCCACTACTGGACCAAGCACGTCCGCATCAACTCGATCCTCCAGCCGGAGCAGTTCGTGGAGATCGGCGAGGCGCTGGCCAAGGAATTGGGCATTGCCAACGGGTCGCGCGTGAAGGTGTCGTCCAACCGCGGCTACATCAAGGCGGTGGCGCTGGTCACCAAGCGCTTGCGCGCGCTGACCATCGAGGGCAAGACCGTGCACCACGTGGGCATCCCCATCCACTGGGGCTTCGTGGGCCTGGCCAAACCCGGCTTCCTCACCAACACCCTGACGCCGTTCGTGGGCGACGGGAATTCCCAGACGCCGGAATTCAAGTCGTTCCTGGTGCAGGTCGAGAAGGCCTAAGGAGACCGACATGTCCATGCAATCCCTAGACATCAAGCGGCGCTCCGCCACCACCACGCCGCCGCCGGGCATCCGCGAGCCCGTCACGGGCTCGGTGGCCAAGCTGATCGACGTCTCCAAGTGCATCGGCTGCAAGGCTTGCCAAAGCGCCTGTATGGAATGGAACGATCTGCGCGACGAGATCGGCACCAACGTGGGCGTCTACGACAACCCTGCCGACCTGACCGAGCATTCCTGGACCGTCATGCGCTTCTCCGAATACGAGAATCCGCAAGGCGACCTGGAATGGCTGATCCGCAAGGACGGCTGCATGCACTGCGAGGATCCGGGCTGCCTGAAGGCCTGTCCCTCGCCGGGCGCCATCATCCAGTACAACAACGGCATCGTGGATTTCCACGAAGAGAACTGCATCGGTTGCGGCTACTGCATCACTGGCTGTCCATTCAACGTGCCGCGCATCTCCAAGAAGGACCACAAGGCGTACAAGTGCACCCTGTGTTCCGACCGCGTGGCCGTCGGCCAGGAGCCGGCCTGCGTCAAGGCCTGTCCCACCGGCGCCATCGTCTTCGGTACCAAGGAAGACATGACGCAGCACGCCGAGGAACGGATCGTCGACCTCAAGTCGCGCGGCTTCGACAAGGCCGGCCTGTATGACCCGCAGGGCGTGGGCGGCACCCACGTCATGTACGTGCTGCATCACGCCGACCAGCCCGGGCTGTACCACGGGCTGCCCAAGGACCCGCAGATCAGCCCCATGGTTTCGCTGTGGAAGGGCCTGGCCAAACCGCTGGGCGTGGCCGCCATGGCCCTGACCGCGCTGGCGGGCTTCTTCCACTACGCCCGCGTTGGCCGCAACGAGGTGTCCGAGGAAGACGAACGCCGTGCCGAAGAGGAGGTGCGCCATGAGTGAAGACCGCCATCACCGCCGGATCAAGCGCTACACGCCAGGTGAGCGCACCAACCACTGGATCATCGCCTTCACGTTCATCCTGTTGGCACTGTCCGGGCTGGCGTTGTTCCACCCGTCCATGTACTGGCTGACCAACCTGTTCGGGGGCGGTCCCTGGACGCGCATCCTGCATCCCTTCATCGGGATCGTGATGTTCGTCTGCTTCGTCGTGTTCGCCGGCCACATGTGGCGGCACAACCTCATGACGAAGGCCGATCGCCAGTGGATGCGGCAACTGAACGACGTGGTCGAGAACCGCGAGGAAAAGCTCCCGGAAGTCGGCAAGTACAACGCCGGCCAGAAGCTGCTGTTCTACGTGTTGATCCTCTGCATGCTGGGCCTGTTCGTCAGCGGCATCGTGATCTGGCGCGAGTACTTCGCGTTCTACTTCCCGATCTGGGTCATCCGCGCCGCCTCGGTGGTGCATGCCGTCAGCGCGCTGGTGCTGATCTGCGCCATCATCGTGCACATCTACGCTGCCATTTGGGTCAAGGGTTCCCTGACCGCGATGCTGCGCGGGTATGTGACGGCGGGTTGGGCGTGGAAGCATCACCGCGCCTGGTTCCGCGAACAAATCAGAAAATAAAGCTGACGGGGCGCGCTGGCAGGCGCGTCCCGCTTGCTCTGCGGCAAATGGGCCTCTCCTGGCGCCCACGCACCCGCCCAACGGCTGCTATCCTTCTCCTTGAAGGCTGGCAGCCGTGTTTTTTTATCTGGAGACGCAAGTGCAGCGAATTCTTCCGCGCGGCGAGATCGAAGCGCTAGACCATAACCGCATTCCCCAAGTCAGCCTGCCGGACCGCGCGTCGGTTTTTGCCACGCGTGCAGCCCGCTTGCGGCAGCTGGCGGCGGATAGCCCGGTGGCCGACTACCTGCTGCTGATGGCGCATCTGGTCGACGCCCAGCACCGCGCCTTGCAGGATTGCGCCGCGCCCGCGGCCTCCGAGGAGCGCATTTCGCTGGCGCAGGCGCATGGCATGCCGCCCCTGCAGGCCGTGGGCTGGCCGCGCGACCCCTTGTGGCGCAACATCCTGGGCCAGCTGCTGGACCACGTCGCCAGCGCCAAGGACGTGCCGGCCGAGGCCATCGAAGTCTGCGCCGGCCTGCGCCGCGCGCTGACCGAGTCCCCGGAGTCGCTGGAGGATCTGGCCGAGGCCGTGCTGTCCGAGCAGGACCAGGGCGTGGACGGCGCCGCCGCTCCCTTCGTGATGGCGGCCCTGCAAGTCTATTGGACCGATCTGGCCAGCCGTTTCGACGAAAAGCAGTTGCCAGTGGCCAGTCCCTTCGGCGTCTGTCCCGTTTGCGCCAGCCTGCCGGTGGCCAGCGTGGTCCGCGTGGGCGGGCAGTTCGAAGGCTACCGCTACCTGTGCTGCAGCCTGTGCGCGACCCAGTGGCACATGGTGCGGGTGAAGTGCTCGCATTGCGAAGACGTGGAATCGGTGGCCTACCAGGCCATCGAGGGCCGCACGCCCGCCATCAAGGCCGAAACCTGCGACCACTGCCACACCTATCGCAAGATCTTCTACCAGGACAAGGACCTGCAGGTGGAGCCCGTGGCCGACGACCTGGCCAGCCTGATGCTGGACGTGCTGGTCGGCGAGGCCGGCTATTCGCGGGCCAGCGGCAATCCGTTGCTGTGGCACGGATCGGAGCCGGGAGCAGAGCAGTAATGGCCGCGCCAGCGCCCGCAGGCGGCGTGGCCGCGGTCTCGGAGATCCCGTCGCTGGACCGGTTGCTGAATGCGCCGGCCATGCGCGCCGCGCTGGACGGGCACGGCCGCACGCAGGTGGTGGCAGCCCTGCGCCGCGACCTGGACGCGATGCGCGAACGCGCGCTGGCCGGCGGGTTGCCGCGCCAGGAATTGGAGGCCGACGCCGTGGCGGCGCGCGTGGCCGCGGCCCTGGCCCGCGCCGCCGAGCCCAAGCTGCGGGCCGTGTACAACCTGACCGGTACGGTGTTGCACACCAATCTGGGCCGGGCGCTGCTGCCCGACGAGGCGGTGGCGTCGGTGCTGCGCGCCCTCACCACCCCCGCCAACCTGGAGTTCGACCTGGACACCGGCGGGCGCGGCGACCGCGACGACCTGATCGACGAACTGTTGTGCGACCTGACGGGGGCCGAGGCCGCCACCGTGGTCAACAACAATGCGGCCGCCGTATTGCTGATGCTCAATGCCCTGGCAGACCGGCGCGAAGTCGTGGTGTCCCGGGGCGAACTGGTCGAGATCGGCGGCGCGTTCCGCATTCCGGACATCATGAAGCGCGCCGGGGCCAAGCTGGTCGAAGTCGGCACCACCAACCGCACCCATGCCGCCGATTACGAAAACGCCATCGGCCCGCGTACCGCCATGCTGATGAAGGTGCATTGCAGCAACTACGCGGTCACCGGTTTCACCAAGAGCGTGAGCGTGGCCGAGGTGGCGGCGCTGGCGCACGCGCGCGGCCTGCCCGCTACCGTGGACCTGGGCAGCGGCACGCTGGTCGACCTGACCCAGTTCGGCCTGCCCAAGGAAGACACCGTGCGCGAAACCATCGCGGCCGGCGCGGACCTGGTCACCTTCAGCGGCGACAAACTGCTGGGCGGCCCGCAGGCCGGCCTGCTGGTGGGCCGCAAGGACCTGATCCGCAAGATCAAGAAGAATCCGCTCAAGCGCGCGCTGCGCGTCAGCAAGCTGACGCTGGCGGCCTTGGAGCCGGTGTTGGGCCTGTACCGCGCGCCCGAATTCCTGGCCGATCGCTTGACCACGCTGCGCTTGTTGACCCGCCCGCAACGCGACATCCAGCCGCAGGCCGAGCGCCTGCGCGGCGTCCTGGCGCATGCGGCGGGCGAGCACTACGCGGTAGAGGCCGTGCCCATGTTCAGCCAGATCGGCAGCGGCGCCTTGCCCGTGGACCAGCTGCCCAGCTACGGCCTGGCCGCGCGCTACACCGGCAGCGGCCGCGCCGGCCGGCACCTGGACAAACTGGAGACGCAATTGCGCCGCCTGCCCGTGCCCGTGATCGGCCGCATTGCGGACGACGCCCTATGGCTGGATCTGCGTTGCCTGGAAGCGCGCGACGAACCGGCCTTCGCCGCGCAACTCGCGGAGCGCCTGGCGTGATCATCGGCACCGCAGGCCATATCGATCACGGCAAGACCACGCTGGTGCGGGCGCTGACCGGCATCGATACCGACAGGCTCAAGGAAGAGAAGGCGCGCGGGATTTCCATCGAGCTGGGCTATGCCTACACCCCGTTGCCCAACGGCGACGTGCTGGGCTTCATCGACGTGCCCGGGCACGAGAAGCTTGTGCACACCATGGCGGCCGGCGCCAGCGGCATTGATTTCGGCCTGCTGGTGGTGGCGGCGGACGACGGCGTCATGCCGCAGACGCGCGAACACCTGGCGATCCTGACCCTGCTGGGCGTGGAACGCGGCGCGGTGGCGCTGACCAAGACCGACCGCGCCGATGCCGGGCGGCTGCAGGCAGTGCGCGCGGAAATTGCCGAACTGTCCGCGGGCACCTTCCTGCAGGATGCGCCGCTATACGCCGTATGCGCGTCGCAGGCCGGCGACCCGGGCGTGGCGGAACTGAAAGACTATCTGCACGGCGAGGCTCAAGCCCTGCGCCAGCGCGACAGCGCGGGCCTGTTCCGGCTGGCCGTCGATCGCGTGTTCACCCTGGCCGGCCACGGCACGGTGGTGACAGGCACGGCCCATGCCGGACTCGCGCGCGCGGACGACGACGCTGCCGACCTGCGGCTGATGCCTGCCGGCACACGCGTACGCGTGCGCAGCATCCATGCCCAGAACCAGCGCAGCGAAACCGGCGCGGCCGGCCAACGTTGCGCCTTGAATCTCGCCGGCATGGACAAGAACGCCATCGCGCGCGGCGACTGGATCGCGGATGCGCGCTGCTTTTTGCCGTCGCGCCATGTCGACGTGGCGCTGGCGCTGCTGGCAACCGCCGACGCGCCGGTGCGCGCATGGGCGCCGCTGCATGTGCACATCGGCGCCGCGCGTCACGTGGCGCACGTGGTGCCGCTGAGCGCGGAATCGCTTGCCCCGGGACAGTCCGGCTGGGTGCAGCTGGTGTTCGACGAACCCGTCTGCGTCATGCCGGGCGACCGCTACATTGTGCGCAACGCGCAGGCCACGCGCACGGTCGGCGGCGGCCGGGTGCTGGACCCGAACGCTCCTGACCGCAAGCGCCGGTCCGCCGCGCGCATGCAGTGGCTGCAGGCGCTGGCGGCCATGCTGGACGGCGCCGGCCTGCATCCCGTGCTGCAGCACGCTGCGCTGGGGCTGGACGAAGACGCCTTGCAGCGCCTGACGGGCAAGCCTGTAAATGAGATCGCTGCGCCGCCCGCTGCGGTATGGCTGGAGGCGCGCACGCCGCAGGCGCCGCGCACCCTGATCCTGACTGCCCATTGGGACGCGCTGCGCGCGCGCGTGGAACAGGCGCTGGCGGCCTTCCATCAAGGCGCGCCCGACGAGCCAGGCCCTGACGGCCCGCGCTTGCGCCGCATGGCCATGCCCATCGGCCCGGATGCGCTGTGGCAGGCGGCGCTGGACGATCTGCAGCGCGATGGCCGCATCGTGCGCAATGGTCCCTGGCTGCACCTGCCGGGTCATAGCGCAACCTTGGCGCCCGAGGAGTCGGCGCTGGCCGGGCGCGTGCTGCCCCTGCTGGCGGCCGGCGCCTTCGACCCACCCTGGGTGCGGGATCTCGCCCGCACGCTGGGCGAGCCCGAGGACCGCATGCGGCAGCTGCTGCGCAAGCTGCTGCGGCGCGGCGAAGTGGCCCAGGTGGTGAAGGACCTGTTCTATCACCGCGACCAGGTGGCGGCGTTGGCAGCGCTGGCGCAAGGCCTGGCGGCGCAGCCCGCGGGCTTGAACGCCGCGTCGTTCCGCGACGCTACGGGCCTGGGCAGAAAGCGCGCGATCCAGATCCTGGAGTTCTTCGACCGCGTGGGGTACACGCGGCGTTTGCGCGACACGCACGTGTTGCGCCAGGAAAGCGCCTACGGAAGCCCGCGGCAGGCGCAGTAACCCGGTATCATGGGCGGCCACCGTGGAAGGCATTCGTGCCCGGTGGCACGGCTGGGCTTCAAACCCAGTTGGGGGCGTCAGACGTTCCCAGGTAGGTTCGACTCCTGCTGCCTTCCGCCATCCCTTGCGCGGCGCGCTAAGCCCGCAGCATCCCTGTCACCACGCCGCCTACCCGGTCCGATTTCCAGTCCAGTTGTCCCAGATGCCAATATCGGACGGATCCGCCGCGGTCCACCAGATAGTTTGCGGGCAGGCCGACTGCATCCCATTGCTTTGACGCCGTGCTGTTCCTGTCGTGCAGCACGGTACCCGCGACCGGCCATTTCGCCAGAAAGGCGTTGATCCTGGCCGCCGAATCGCCGACGTTCACGGCCACCAGGCGCAGGCCTTCTTCGCGGTGACGTTTGGCCATGGCGGACATGATGGGGATTTCATCGCGGCAAGGGTCGCACGAGGTGGCCCAGAAGCTGACGATGATCACGTTGCCGCGCCAGGCGGCGAGCTTCTTTTCGCGGCCGGCCAGATCGGGCAGGGCCAGCGGCGGCGTGGATGCGGTCCAGGGCGCCCAGTCCGGGCCGGTGGCCTTCTTGAGCGCATCGTCGCTGGCGGCCCGGGCATACCAGGGCAGGGCCGCCAGCGACAGGCCGGACTGCAGGAGTAGACGGCGGCTGATCATGGCGGTCCCCGTGGGTGGGCAGCAGGCGGACTCAGAGGGAAAGCGGCCTGGCGCTGAGCTTGTAGCTGAAGCTGGCGGGATCCAGGCTGTCCAGCCGGCCGTCCGAGGTTTCGCCGTTGGGATACATCAGGAAAGGCACGGGACCGTGGGCAGCGCCCGGCAGGACCACGTCGTGGCCGTGGTTGTATGCCACCCAGTTCATCTCCCAGGCGCCGAACAGCATGACGCGCGCGGCGCGAACCTTGGCATCGGTCAGCGGCAGTTCGCCGGGCGGCTCTTCCAGCATGACCTTGCGCACATCGGCAGGGTCCACCGGCACCCAGCCGTAGCCCGCGGCATAGAACTCGGCGCGGCAATGCTGCGCCTTGGTGACGTCGCCCGCCTTGCCCAGGCTTTTGTAGCCGAACTCGGAGTCCGCCACCCGCAGGCCATAGGCATCGCGGGCCGGTATGCCGGCGGCGCGGGCCAGTGCGACAAACAGGGAGTTGATGTCGGCGCACTTGCCGTTCAGATCATTGGCCGTGAGCATGTAGCGCACGTCGCCCACGCCGCAGCCGCGGGTGGACGCGGTTCTGCAGGTGTTCTCGACCACCCATTCGTAGATGGCGCGGGCCTGCGCCAGATCGCCGCGGTGGCCGCGGGTGATGCGGTCGGCGGTGCTCTTGACGATGCCGTCGGTGGGCAGCAGCGCGGTAGGCTGGAGGAATTCGCGTAGCGCGGCCGCGCTTTCACGTGGGACGTCGGCCGCGGGCGGCTGGCTCAGGTCCACGCGCCGGTTGCGGGTCTGGAAGCGGCTGGTGACCGTGACCTGGCGCGGCGCCTGCGCGTCCGGCCATTGCACGGCCAGCATCTGCACGCCGTAGCCGGGCGCCTGGGTCAGTTGGGCCACGCCGCCGCCGCTGACCTGCCAGGCGCTCTGCGCGCCGCGCTGGTAGGTGGTGTCAGTGGCGTAGGGTACCGGGATCCAGATGCGCGCATGCGCGCCCGGATCCTGCACGGTGATGTCGGTGGTCAGTTCGAAGGCGCGCCATCCGGCGCTGACAGGGGCGAGTCCCGCGTGCGCCGCCCTGGGCAGGGCCGCGCTGGCGGCGCACAGGGCGCCCGAGAAACGGAGGAAATGTCGGCGATCCATATAGCCCTCACTCACGGTGAAGATTGGCTGTCGGTGCGCCCGGGGCCGGGCGGCCGTCCGTTGCTGCGTGCTGCCGGATCATCATAGGGCCAATCCCGGGGGCGGTGCTATCCTTTTCCACTGACCTATGGAGATTCAGATGACCACCCAGGATGTTGCCAGCGCGGCGGTGCCGCGATTGACTTCGCTTTCGCACGGCGGCGGCTGTGGCTGCAAGATCGCACCCGGCGTGCTGTCCGAGTTGCTCAAGCGCTTCGGCCCGGCGGTCAGCTACCCTGATCTGCTGGTGGGCACCGAGACGGCCGACGACGCGGCGGTCTACCGGCTGAACGACGAGCAGGCGCTCATCGCCACCACCGATTTCTTCATGCCCATCGTCGACGACCCCTACGACTTCGGCCGCATCGCCGCGACCAATGCGCTGTCGGACGTCTACGCGATGGGCGGCACGCCCATCATGGCGCTGGCCATCGTGGGCATGCCGATCAACGTGCTGCCGCATAGCGTCATTGCCGACATCCTGCGCGGCGGCGAATCGGTCTGCAAGGACGCCGGCATTCCGGTGGCCGGCGGCCACAGCATCGACTCCGTCGAACCCATTTACGGCCTGGCGGCGATGGGCCTGGTGCATCCCGGCCGCATCAAGCGCAATGCCGACGCGCGCGCTGGCGACGTGCTGATCCTGGGCAAGGCATTGGGCGTGGGCATCCTGTCGGCCGCGCTGAAGAAGAACCGGCTGGACGACGCCGGCTACCGCGCCATGATCACCGAGACCACGCGTCTGAACCGGCCGGGGCCTGCGCTGGCCGCCATGGAAGGCGTGCACGCCATCACTGACGTGACGGGCTTCGGCCTGTTGGGACATACGCTGGAAATGGCGCGCGGCGCGCAGCTGACGGCGCATGTGCGGCGCGATGCGCTGCCCTGGCTGCCCGGCGTGCAGGCCTTTGCCGCGGACGGCGTCATCACCGGCGCGTCCGGCCGCAATTGGGCTTCCTATGGCGCGTCCGTGCGCCTGGGCGAGGGCGTGAGCGACACGGAGCGGGCCTTGTTGACCGATCCGCAGACCGCCGGCGGACTGCTGGTGGCCTGCTCGCCGGACGCCGCGCAGGCCGTGCTGGACCTGTTCCGCCAGCACGGCTTCGAGCAGTCGGCCATCATCGGCGACATGCGGGCGGGCGAGCCGGAAGTGCGCGTCGACTGAAGGCCCCTGGCTGGCCTGGGCGCTAGCGCGCCTGGCCGGCGCGGCCCAATTCCTGCACCTGGTAGTTGATCTGCCAGTGCAGCAGCTCCGTGTAGGCGTTCAGGCGAACCTGCTCCGCCCATTGTTCCGCCGTCGCGTCCTGCTCTTCCTCCAGCGCCAGCCCTGATGGACCTGCCCAGGGCAGGATGCGGCCGGGTTTGCCCGGCCGGAATACGCCTTCATCGGTCAGCAGCACGTGCTTGCTGTTGAAGCCGAAGCACCAGGCCGGATCGGGCTGGGCGGCCAGCAGGTCGCAGCCACTGCGGAAGTAGGCTGTTTGCGGCAGGCTCAGGTGATACAGCGTGGGCAGAATGTCCTTGTGGCTGCCCACGCGCGCCGGGTCGTAGCGCGCCTGCGCCCGGTAGGCCGGCGGCACGTACAGGTAGAACGGCACCGCGCGCGCCAGCGCCGCGTCCTTCGGGTCCTGATAATCGATACCCAGGATGTTGTGGTCGCCGGTCACGGCGACGATGGTCCGGGACGCATAGTCCGATGACTTCAGGCGCGTCAGGAAGCGACCCAGCTGATCGTTGGCGTAACGCAGCGTGTCGAATGCGGCAGCCAGCGCATCCCAGGTCTTGAAGTAGGGCAGGCTGGCCACATCGTCCAGGGGCAGGCCGCCGCGCTGCCCGCCGTCGGGCACGATGAACGGCGGATGGTGAGTGGTGGACAAGGCGATGATGAAGAGCGGCTGGCTGTCCTGAGTGCCTTGCGCCAGCCGTTCTTCGATATAGCGGAACATGTACTCGTCCGGTACGCCCCAGGTTCCGGTCCGTGCTTGGGGATAGCGCACCTTGAGGGTCTGCTGGTCCACGAATTCATTTGCGCCCAGCTTGGTGGCGAAGACGTCGAGGTTGCGCCATGTGGCGGCGCCGGACGTAACGAAGACGACCCGGTAGCCGCGCTGCAAAAAGGGCGTGAAGGCATTGCTGGCGAATGGCGTGTCCACCGCCGACGATTGGCCGACGGCCGCAATGGGGCTACGCACCAGCAGGAGGCTCAATGATTCGATGGTGCCGTTGCCTTCGGCCACGAAGCGCTCGAACACCCAGTCCTCGCTCCAGTGCGGACGCAGCGCGCCGAGCACGTCGCGCCCCGGACGGTCATACGAGTTCAGGTGTGTCCCCATGCTCTCCATGACCTGCAGCACCACGTGCGGAGGCCGCGCCGCAGCCGCCGGATTGGGCCCGGTTGCGGCCATGAAGGGCCGCAGGCCAACATCCGGCCAGCCCAGGAAGCGCTCATAGAGCTGGCGCCCCTCTCGCAAGGTGACGGGTTCGAAGCGCTTGTCGTTGCCGCGGTCGGACAGGGCCCAGGAAAAGGCCGAGACGCCATTGGGCGCGATGTCGTTGAGCAGGCGCAGCGACGAGATGCTGGTGTCGTCCTTGTTGAGCGGAAACTTGCCCAGCGATCCTCTGCAGGCCAGCACGGTGACGCCTATGATCAGCGCAAACCGCAACAGGCTGGGGATGAACGCGCGGCGCTTGAACAGCATGCCTTGCACCCAGCCACGCCAACGGCGGCCGAGCCACCAGGTTCCCGCCAGCACCGCCGCCAGCAGCAGGCCAGCCTGCGCCAGCGGGTAGCCATGCCACAGGGTCATCAGGATGGCCTGGGTGTCGTCGTCCACCAGCCCGAACACGAAGATGTCGATCGAACGGGAAAATGTGGCGAAGTAGAAGACGCTGATGATCGTGATGGCCGCGAACAGCGTCGCCATGGCTGCGCCCAGCCCCGGCAGATGGCGCTGCCAGCGCCGTTGCAGGCCGGGTCTGGCCGCCGCTGCCATGGACAGCAGCAGCAGCGCCGAACAGGCGATGCTGGCGACCTTGATGTCGAACAGCAGCCCTGTCGCCAGGGTGCGCCGCACGTCCTGCGGCAACGCGTCATAGGTCCCCGGCGCGGCATAGCGCAGCAGCAGGTAGCCGCGCCCGGCGCTTTGCGCCAGGACGCTGATCAGCCAGGGGGCCAGCAGGACCAGAAAGGATCGTTGAAAATTGACGAACCAGTCTTGCCACCCGAACGCCGGACGGAAAAGCCTAATCAACATCTTGGGAGCAGGGTTACGGACCAGCGCCGCAATCTACCGGAGCAGCCATCCCAAGTTATGAAGATCTGTATGGATTTTGTAGCGGCGCGGCGCCTACACGGTCAGGTCGCGCGCGGTGGCTTCGGCCTGTTCGATCAGCCAACGCGTGACGACCTCGGCGTCCGGCGTGGCGCGGCGTGTATTGCGCACCAGCCAATAGGCGTGCTCGGTGGCGCTGGCGGCCTGGCCGCCGACGGCCTCCAGCCGTTTGTCCGCCAGCATCGGCGCGATCAGCGCCAGCCGGCCCAGCGCGATGCCGTGGCCCGCCAGCGCCGCGTGCACGATCTGGTCATACTGGTTGAAGCGCAGCATGCCCCGGGCGGGCACCCGGGCAAGGCCGCGCGCATTCAGCCATTCCGACCATTGCAGCCAGGGGCGCGTCGGGTCGTCGAATTCCAGCAGCACATGGCGTTGCAGTTCCTCGGCATCCAGCAGGCGGGCCTTGAGCGAGGGGTGGGCCACCGGCACCACCGCCTCGCCGAACAGCCAGGCCGCGCTGTCTGGCACGCCATCGCGCAGGCTGTAGCGAATGGCGATGTCCACGCTTTCGCGGTCGATGTCGATCAGCCGGTTGTCGGCCGCCACGCGCACGTCGATGTGCGGATGCGCCGCCTGGAAGTCCCCCAGACGAGGCAACAGCCACAGCGAGGCCACCCCGATGGTCGTGGTGACGGTAACGGGCGTGCGGCGCTCGGGTGCGCGCAGCTGCTCGGTCAGGTCGCCCAGCTGGCTCAGCCACACGTCGGCCATTCGGAACAGCTGCGCGCCCTCGGAGGTGAACGACACGCTGCGGAATCCGCGCACCAGCAGGGCCACGCCCAGGTGGGCCTCCAGCGCCCGGATCTGGCGGCTCACGGCCGACTGGGTCACATGCAGATCCTGCGCGGCCAGCGTGATGCTCATGCGGCGGCCCACGGCCACGAAGCCTCGGACCAGATCAAGCGGCGGGAGTTTGGCCAGCGGATATGGCATTCGTAAAACTCATGCGTATCGGACGGAAATGTCGCTTGAGCAATAGTACCTCCAGGGCGTTCAATAGGACTCAGACGACGGGTGTAAGGGCGCAAAGCCCGGCAATCCGCCGCGATCGCCGCCGCCGCGGCCCAGGGGTACGCCATGATCCAGGTATGTTGCACTGCGGGAATGTCATTCCGTTTGGCCGGCGGCTCGACTATGCTGCTCAAGCACGCCTCGGGCGTCCGCATCGTGTGTCACGCCGGCACCTTGTGGCTTTCCGAGTACCGGCGCTTCGATGACAGCGTGCTTCAAGCCGGGGATTCCATCACCGTCGGCAGCGATCGCGATGTCGTTCTCAGCGGCCTGCCGGATGCGCAGGTCGCGCTAATTTCGTAGCAGCTTGCCCCGGAGCTCCAGTCATGACCGCGTCCCTGCCCGATACGCCCCGCATCGAGATGTGGTTCGATTTCGCCAGCCCGTACAGCTATCTGGCCATCGAACGCATCGACGCCCTGGCACAAGAGGCCGGGGTGCGGGTCGATCTGCGCCCTTTCCTGCTGGGTCCTATCTTCCAGGCCCAAGGCTGGAACGACACGCCTTTCCGGCTGTTTCCGGGCAAGGGCGCCTACATGATGCGCGACATCGCCCGCCTGGCCGAAAAGTACGGGCTGGTCTACAACCGTCCCCGCCTGTTTCCGCGCATGAGCGTGCTGCCCGCCCGCATCGCGCTGCTGGGGCAGGACGAGCCCTGGGGCCGCGATTTCTGCGTGGCGGTGTTCCGCGCCAATTTCCAGCACGACCTGGACATCCAGTCCGAGGACGTGGTGCACGGGCTGCTGACGGACCTGGGGCTGGACGCCGCGGCGCTGATCGCCCGCGGCAAGTCCGAAGCCGCCAAGGAGGCGCTGCGCCGCCAGGTCGACCGTGCCCGCAACCTGGGGCTGTTCGGGGCACCCACGTTCTTTGTGGACGGAGAGATGTTCTGGGGCAACGACCGCCTGGAAGACGCGCTGGAATGGACCCGCCGCGAGGCGCCCGCCAGCGCCTGGAATGCATCGGCCACGCGCGCCTGAGCGCCGCCCAAACAAGTTTTTTCGTCAACCCAACTTCAGCAATGAAAAACGCCAGCAGTGCCTATCGCGGCGCGCCCATGCCGGGCGGCCGTTCGTTCACGCAATTCCGGGCCGCGCGCATCCGGCGCGTGTCGTTCCAGTGGAAACAGGCCGCAGCAGTCGGCATGCCGGACAAGGGCAGTCCGCAAGGCGGCTCGCGGGGCCGCTAGGGCCCCGCGCCAAACGCCGGCAGGGGCCAGTCAGCCCTTGCTGACGGGCGCCACCCGCGCCCACTCCTCGTCCGAGTACAGCCGCGAACGCAGCAGGAAGCGCTTGCCTTCCGCGCTGTCCAGCGAAAACGCGCCGCCCCGGCCGGGCACGGCGTCGATGATGAGCTGGGTGTGCTCCCAGTACGCGAACTGGTCCTCGCCCATGTAGAACGGGCAGCCTTCCAGTTCGCCGAGCAGCACGTCCGAACCGCCCACCATGAATTCGCCCTGGGCGTAGCACATGGGCGAACTGCCGTCGCAGCAGCCGCCGGACTGGTGGAACATCAGCGGGCCATGCTTGGCCCGCAGGGTCTCGATCAGGCTGCGCGCCTCGTCGGTGGCGACCACGCGCGGCGTTTGCTCTGCCATGTCAGGCTCCTTTGAGGCGCGCCGGGCCTCGCGGCCCGGCGCCAGGCCATGGCGGGGTCAGAAGAAACCCAGCTTCTTCGGCGAGTAGCTCACCAGCAGGTTCTTGGTCTGCTGATAGTGGTTGAGCATCATCTTGTGGTTCTCGCGTCCGATGCCCGATTGCTTGTAGCCGCCAAACGCCGCATGCGCCGGATAGGCGTGATAGCAGTTGGTCCACACGCGGCCGGCCTTGATCGCGCGGCCCATGCGATAGCAGGTGTTGGCGTCACGCGACCACACGCCCGCGCCCAGGCCGTAGAGCGTGTCGTTGGCCAGGGCCAGCGCATCGTCGGCATCCTTGAAGGTCGTCACGGCCACCACCGGCCCGAAGATTTCCTCCTGGAACACGCGCATCTTGTTGTGGCCCTTGAACACCGTGGGCTGCACGTAATAGCCGCCTTCCAGCGCGCCCTGCATCTGCGCGCGCGAGCCGCCGGCCAGCACGTCGGCGCCTTCCTGCTTGCCGATGTCCAGGTACGACAGGATCTTCTCCAGCTGCTCGGTGGATGCCTGCGCGCCCAGCATGGTGTCCGCGTCCAGCGGATTGCCTTGCTTGATCTCGGCCACGCGCTTGAGCGCACGTTCCATGAACTTGTCGTACAGGGATTCCTGGATCAGCGCGCGGCTGGGGCAGGTGCAGACCTCGCCCTGGTTCAGCGCGAACATGACGAAGCCCTCGACCGCCTTGTCGAGGAAGTCATCGTCCTGCGCGGCCACGTCGGCAAAGAAGATGTTGGGCGACTTGCCGCCCAGTTCCAGCGTGACCGGGATGATGTTCTGCGAGGCGTACTGCATGATGAGCCGGCCGGTGGTGGTTTCGCCGGTGAAGGCGATCTTGGCGATGCGCTTGTTGGACGCCAGCGGCTTGCCGGCTTCCAGGCCGAAGCCCGTGACCACGTTCACCACGCCGGGCGGCAGGATGTCGCCGATCAGTTCCATCAGCAGCAGAATGCCCAGCGGCGTCTGCTCGGCGGGCTTGAGCACCACGCAGTTGCCTGCGGCCAGGGCCGGCGCCAGCTTCCATGCCGCCATCAGGATGGGGAAGTTCCAAGGAATGATCTGGCCGACCACGCCCAGCGGTTCGTTGAAGTGATAGGCGACCGTGTCGTGGTCGATCTCGGACAGCGAGCCTTCCTGGCTGCGGATGCAGGAAGCGAAATAGCGGAAGTGGTCGATTGCCAGCGGAATGTCGGCGGCGCGCGCTTCGCGGATGGGCTTGCCGTTGTCCCAGGTTTCGGCCGTGGCCAGGCGTTCCAGGTTCGCCTCCATTACATCGGCGATCTGCATCAGCATGCGGGCGCGCTGCGCGGCCGGGGTCGCTCCCCATTTGGGCGCGGCGCGGTGCGCGGCGTCCAGCGCCAGTTCAATGTCGCGTTCCTTGGAGCGGGCATTGCGCGTCAGCACCTGGCCCGTGACCGGCGTGACGTTGTCGAAGTATTCGCCGTCGGCGGGCTTCTGCCATTTGCCGTCGATGAAATTGTCGTACTGGGTTTTCAGGTCCAGGCGGGTGCCGTAGGAGTCGGGGGTGATGCGGGTCGCGATGTCCATGCTTGTCTCCGGTATTGTGGGGGTGCGGCAGTCGGCTGCCTGTCCCGTATCAAGCAAGGAGCGTGCCAGTCGGTGCTTCCCCGCTGGACAGCCTGCGGCTTGCATGCGAAAGTAGGTTTCAGAACGGGCAATATGCAGTAGAGCCCCTCGAGGGCCGGCCCGCCGCCGGGCCGTCCCAAGGCGGGCCAGTCCCCTTGGGGGGCAGCAAGCCCGCGTAGCGGGTGCGGCGTGGGGGCCTTCCCTGTCGCTTTTTGCGACATCGTCGCGGAACAGGTGTCGCAGAACGCCTGTCCCAGGAGACATGCATGGCCACTCAATCCCGTCAGCATGCGCTGACGCAAGCGCGCCTGCTGTTCAACCAGCAAGGCGCGGTGCCCGGCGGCGTGGTCGCCGAGCCCATCCTGCGGTCTTGGCGGCGCTGCGCCGACCTGGGCTTCGACATGCGCGGCGTGCGCCGCGCCGAACTCATGACCCAGGGCGAGCTGCGCGAGGCCCAGCAGCGCAACGAGGCGCTGCGCCGGCTGTCCGAACCCGCCATGTCCATGCTGCGCCGCCAGGCTGGCGGCAGCGGCGGCCTGGTGATCCTGTCCGATGCCCAGGGCCTGGTGCTGGATTCCGACGGCGACACCGGTTTCGCCCAGCGCGCCTCGCGCGTGGCATTGATGCCCGGCGCGCCTTGGGACGAAGCGGCGGCAGGCACCAATGCCATCGGCACCGCCCTGGTGGAAGGCCGGCCCATCGCCGTGCACGGGGCGGAACACTATTTCGAACCCAACCGCATCCTGACCTGCGCTGCTGTCCCCATTACCGACAGCGAGGGCCGCACGCTGGGCGTGCTGGACCTGTCCAGCCCGGCGCGCGACCTGCGGCCCGACGTGCTGGAACTGGTGCGCGCCGCCGTCGACCTGATCGAGCACCGCTTGTTCGAACAAGCCTACGAGCAGCACGCCGTGCTGCGGCTGCATGTGGATCGCTCCGGACTGGGCGCGCCCGGCGAGGGCCTGCTGGCCTTCCAGGGCGACCTGCTGATCGGCGCCAACCGCCGCGCCTTGCAGGCGCTCGGCCTGGCGCCCACGGCTCTGGGCGTGTACCGCTACGGCGACGTGTTCGACGGCGACATGGAACGCTGCCCCGACGCGGCGGGCCGGGTGCAGGCGCGTTCGGGCGTCGTGTACCACGCGCGCTTGCGCTGGCCGCGCTCGCGCGCCCCGCAGGCGCCGTCACTGCCGTCACTGCCGCCAGCGGCCGGCTCGCGCCCCGCTGCGCCGAGTTTCGATGCCCCAACCCTGGGCGCGCTGGCGCGCGCCGTGCACTTGTCGGATGCGGGTGTGTCGATTCTGCTGCAAGGCGAAACCGGCGTCGGCAAGGAAGTGTTCGCGCGTCAGCTGCATGCGCGCAGCAAGCGCGCCTGCGGGCCGTTCGTGGCGGTGAACTGCGCAGCGTTGCCTGAGAGCCTGATCGAATCCGAACTTTTCGGCTACGAAGACGGCGCCTTCACCGGCGCGCGGCGCCAGGGCAGCAAAGGGCTGCTGCGCCAGGCGCACGGCGGCGTGCTGTTCCTGGACGAGATCGGCGACATGCCGCTGATGCTGCAATCGCGCCTGCTACGTGTGCTGCAGACGCGCGAAGTCTCGCCGTTGGGCGCGGCGAGGCCGGTGGCCGTGGACTTTGCGCTGGTATGCGCGACGCACCGGCCGCTGGCCCATGAAGGGCCCGATGCGCCGGTGCGCCCGGACCTGTATTTCCGCATCGCCGAATACACCGTCACGCTGGAACCGCTGCGCGCGCGCGCCGACCGCCTGGAACTGCTGCGCGGCCTGTGGGCGGCGCAAGGCGCGGGGCCGGTCCTGCCGCCCGACATCGAAGCAACCCTGGTTGCGTACGCCTGGCCCGGCAATTACCGGCAACTGGTGGCCGTGCTGCGCACGCTGCACGTGCTGGCGGGACCTGCCGGTGTCGTCGAGGCCGACATGCTGCCTGCCGATATCCGCGGCGCTGCACCGCCGCCGCCCGCTGCGGGCGTCGATGATCCGACCAATCTGCAAGCCATGACGGACGCCGCGATCCGCGACGCCCTGGCCGCCCACGGCGGCAATGTCAGCCGCGCAGCGCGCGCGCTGGGCGTACACCGCAGCACGCTTTATCGCCGCCTGCCGCGTCCGGTCTAGCGGAATTTTCCGTTCCTTGCGCGCGGCGCTGCGCCGGTGTTTGCCACGTGTACGCAAGGCGTGCACAAAAACTATCTTTTGAAGATAGGTTAACTATCCCAGCACACGGGAAGAACTGCTTACGATGCCCGCATCCCCTTCAACCCAGGTGATGACATGGCAAGCAACGAGCTGTTCTACGACGACTTCGAAATAGGCCGTCTCTTTCCTCCCAGCCGCTACAGCATCGGCGCCGCAGACAGCGACGCTTTCATCGGCACCTTCGAACACACTCCGGTCCTCGACGGCAGCGGCCGCGCCGTATTGGCGCAAGGCGGCGCGCCCGTGCGCAGCGTGCATCCGGTGCTGGTCGGCAGCTTTCAACCGCAGCACGCGGCCTTTGCCTGGCCGACTGGCGTGCTGCACGCCCGCGAGAAAGTCCGTCTGCTGGCGCCCGTGTATCCAGGAGAGGAGCTGGAGGCCAGCGTGCTGGTGAAGGACAAGTACCTGAAGAACGACAAGCGTTTCGTGGTGCTGGAGATCACCGTCCGCAAGCTGGAAAACGCGCGCGTCGCTCTGGTGACGGAGCGCAGCCTGGTTTGGCCCAACTGAGGAGGCCGGCATGGAATTCAAGGTAGGCGACAAGTTCCGTAGCGTCGCGCGCGGCGCGGAACAGGAAGACATCAACCGCTTCGGCGCGCTGCACGGTACCACCGGCAGGACGCACACCGATCCCGAATATGCGCGCAACAGCGTTTTCGGCGGAGTCATCGTGCAGGGGGCGCTGGTGATGGCGCCAGTTCTCGACATGGCCGCCGATCTGCTTGGCGATACGTGGCTCGACGGCAGTGAGATCGAGGCGAAGTTCGTGGCGTTCACGCGGCCGGGGGAGGCCGTGGACGTTGCATTCGAAGTGACCCGCAGCGAACCCGGATGGCTGGAGCTGGCCTACGCCTGCACCCTGGCTGACGGAAAGAAGGTCCAGGTGGGAACCATCACCCGCCGCCGCGGCTGAACCCGGCCGCAACACATAACAAGCATAAGGAGACAATCTTGAAACGCATCCTGCAGAGCCTTGCCCTCTCTTGCGCGGCCATGGCCGCGACGGCCGCCTGGGCCGCGCCGTATCCCGACAAGCCTATCCGCATGATCGTGCCGGCCGCGGCCGGCGGCGCCGCCGATACGCTGGCGCGCATGATAGGCCGTGGATTGACGGAGAAATTCGGCCAGCCCGTGGTCATCGAGAACAAGCCCGGCGCGGCCGCCATCGTGGGCATGTCCGCCATCGCCAAGGCGCCCGCCGACGGCTACACCCTGGGCATGACCTTCTCGGGCGCGATGTCCATCAATCCTTCGCTGTACCAGCAACTGCCCTATGACCCGGTCAAGGACTTCGCGCCCATCACCATCGTGGCGGTCTCGCCCCTGGTCATTGCCGTCAGTCCCAAGCTCGGACCGAAGTCCCTGGGTGAATTCCTGGCCCTGGCTAAGAAGGATCCTGGCAAGCTGACCTTCGGGTCGGCCGGCACCGGATCGACGCAGCATCTGTCAATGGAACTGCTCAAGTCGACTGCGGGCGTGGACATGCTGCACGTGCCTTACAAGGGCAGTTCGGCGGCGCTGGTCGACGTGCAGTCGGGCCTGATCTCCGCGGTCAGCGACAACGCGATCACGCTGGTGCCGCTGATCCAGTCGGGGCAATTGGTGCCTCTCGCGGTCGAAACCGCGCAGCGCATCCAGTCGCTGCCCGAGGTGCCAACCGTGGCCGAATCCGGCTATCCGGGATTCCAGGCGGCAGGCTGGTATGGACTGCTCGCGCCCGCCGGCACGCCGCAGCCGATCGTCGCGCAACTCAACGCGGCGCTGCGCGAGATGGTGGACAAGCCCGACTTCACGCAATGGCTGCGGCAACAGGGTATGGAGCCGCAGACCGATACGCCCGAGGGCTTCGGGCGTTACATCAGCCAGGAAAAGGACAAGTGGGCCCAGGTCATCAAGACGGCCAAGGTGCCGCTGCAGGCATCGCGCTGAACACCGGCGGCGAGGCCGCCATCACTCCAGGACAACCATGCAAGCCGTAACTTCCACGCTTAGCGGAAACATCCGCGTCATCGTCATCGACAACCCTCCGGTCAATGCCACGTCCCAGGCGGTGCGCGCCGGCCTGCTGCATGCCATGGAGCAGGCGGCAGGCGATGACGATACCCGGGCCATCGTCATTGCCTGCGCCGGCGCTACCTTCGTGGCCGGGGCCGATATCAAGGAGTTCGGCAAGCCGCCGCTGGACCCGCACCTGTCGCAGGTGATACACGCCATCGAATCCAGCGCCAAGCCGGTGGTCGCGGCGATCCACGGTTCCGCGCTGGGCGGGGGGCTGGAACTGGCCATGGGCTGCCACTACCGGGTGGTGGATGCGCGAGCCCGCCTGGGCCTGCCCGAGTCCACCCTGGGTATCATCCCCGGGGCGGGCGGTATTCCTCGGCTGCTGCGCCTGGCGGGCGTCGAGAAGGCGCTGGACATGGCTGCGGGCGGCAAACCAATAGACGCGGCCGAGGCGCTGGAAGCCGGTTTGGCGGACGCGTTAGCACAGGAGGATGTCCGGGCCGCCGCCATTGCGTACGCCCAGCGCTTGCTGGCGGAGGGCCAGGGCGCGCGGCGCACGCGGGAATTGCCGGTTCCGGCCTGCGAACCTCAGTTGTTCGAGGCCGCACGCGCCAGGTTCCAGGTCAGCCATCGAGGCCAGTTGGCGCCGCAGGCTTGCGTCGACGTGGCCATGCGCAGCGTCGCTTCGAGTTTCGAGGACAGCGTGGTCTATGGCCGCGAGCGCTTCCGGGAACTGGTGGCGTCGCCGCAGGCGCAAGCCTTGCGCCACGCGTTCTTCGCCGAGCGCATCGCGACCAAGCCCGCCGGCCTGCCCGCCGAGGACGCGGCGCCGGTGCGCAAGGCCGGCGTGGTCGGCGCCGGCACCATGGGCACGGGCATCGCCATGTGCTTTCTGAATGCGGGCATCCCCGTCGTGCTGGTCGAGCAGAACGAAAAGGTGCTGGCGTCCAGCGTCGAGACCATAGGCAAGACCTATAGCAACGATGTGGCGAAGGGCCGCATCACCGAAGCCACGCAGCGTGCGCGGAACGGCGCGCTGACGCCGACGCAGCAATACGAGCCGCTGTGCGACTGCGACCTTGTGGTGGAGGCCGTCTTCGAGGACATGGGCGTCAAGCGGCAGGTACTGGCCAGCATCGAAGAGAACCTGCGGCCGGATGCGCTGATCGCCACCAACACCTCGTTCCTGGACATCGATGCGTTGGCGGCGGACCTGCGCCGCCCGGAGAACGTCGTCGGCATGCATTTCTTCAGCCCTGCCCACATCATGAAGCTGCTGGAAAACGTGCGCGGCGCGCGCAGTTCGCCGCGCGCGCTGGCCACGATCCAGGCCTTGGGCAAGCGCCTGGGTAAGGTGGCGGTGATGGTGGGGGTGTCCGATGGTTTCGTCGGCAACCGCATGCTGGCGCGACGCACCCGCGAGTGTTACTTCATGCTGGAGGAAGGCGCGTTGCCCGAGCAGGTCGACCGCGTGCTGTGCGAGTTCGGCTTTCCGATGGGACAGTTCCAGCTGAACGACCTGGCGGGCCTGGACGTGGCCTGGCGCAACCGCCAAAGCCGGCTGGACCGTTTGAGCCCACGCGAGGTGGCCTGCAACATCCTGGACGAGATCGTCGCGGAGGGACGGCTGGGGCAGAAGACCGGCGCAGGGTTCTATACCTATGATGCGCAGCGCAAACGGTCGGTGGATCCGGCCATTTCCGAACTGATCGTGCGCAACGCGGAACGGCGCGGCATCAGGCGGCGCGAGATTTCCGACGGAGAGATCCTGGAGCGCTGCCTCTACGCCATGATCAACGAGGGGGCGCTGATCCTGGAGGAGGGCGTCGCCAGCCGGCCGGAGGACATCGACACCATCTGGCTCAACGGCTACGGCTTTCCGCGGTTCCGCGGCGGCCCGATGTTCCATGCGGACCAGATCGGCGCGGCGCGCCTCTGCGAGCGCATCCGCCATTACGCCAGCCTGGCAGGCGAGCAGTACTGGACGCCCGCGCCGCTGCTGCTCGCCCAGGCGCGCGACGGCGGCGGCTTTTACCCTCGCTGAGGCTTTCCCTTCCGTTATCCACGTACACACATCCTATGTCTAACAGAGAACCTCCGCTTAGCGGCATCACCGTGCTGGACATGACCCGCATCATGGCGGGTCCCTGGTGCACGCAGAACCTGGCCGACCTGGGCGCCGAAGTACTGAAGATCGAACGCCCGCTATCGGGCGACGACACCCGCGGCTGGGGGCCGCCCAATCTGATGGACGCCGAAGGCCGGCGCACGCAGGAGTCGGCGTATTACCTGGCCGCCAACCGCAACAAGAAGTCGTTGGCCCTGGACATCGCAACCCAGGCCGGCGCGGAAGCGGTGCGCCGGCTGGCAGCCGGATGCGACATCTTCGTCGAGAATTTCAAGGTAGGCGGCCTGCGCAAGTACGGCCTGGACTACGCCAGCCTGCGGGAGCTGAACCCGAGGCTCATCTATTGCTCCATCACGGGTTTCGGCCAGGACGGTCCCTACGCGGAAAAGCCCGGTTATGACTTCGTGATCCAGGCGCTGGGCGGTCTGATGAGCATCACTGGGGAAAAGGACGCGCTGCCTGGCGGCGGTCCGCAGAAGGCCGGCAACGCCGCCGCCGACCTGATGGCGGGCATGTACGCCACCAGCGCCATCCTCGCGGCGCTGCATGAGCGCGGCCGCAGCGGCCTGGGCCAACAGATCGATATCTCCATGCTGGATTGCCAGGTGGCGGCGTTGGGCGTGCAGAACTTCAACTACTTTCTGTCGGGCGAGGTGCCCCGCCGTGAAGGCAACGCGCATGTCAACCTGGCCCCTTATCAGGTGTTCGAGGCGGCGGATGGGCATGTGGTGCTGGGCGTTGGCAACGACGGTCAGTTCCAGAAATTCTGCGCCGCGGCGGGCCGGCCCGATCTGGCTGAAGATGAGCGCTACCTGACCAATACCGGGCGCGTGCTCGCCAAGGGCGTGCTCATTCCCGAACTCGAGCGGCTTTTTCTCACGCGAGGCCGCGACGAATGGGTCGGCCTGCTGGATGCCGCAGGCGTGCCGGTAGGCGTGATCAACGACATCGCCCAGGTTCATGAGGATCCGCAGGTGCGCGCCCGCGGCCTGAAATTCTCGTTGCCGCACCCAGTCTGCGGAAGCGTGCCGCAGGTCCGCAGTCCGATGCGTTTCTCGGAAAGCCCGGTCGCCTACCGCAACGCGGCTCCCTTGCTGGGAGCCGATACGCAGAGCGTCCTGAGCGCCAGGCTCGGATGCAGCGACACTGAAATCGCGGCGCTGCAGCAGCCCGCAAGCCAGGGAGAATCGCGATGAACAGCACAGCCGCCAATGCAGGCACCCAGAAGCAGTACTTCGACCACCTGGCGCAGGGCCGCTTCCTGATCCAGCGCTGCGCCGATTGCGCGCGGCACGTGTTCCAGCCGCGCGAAATCTGCCCACATTGCGGCAGCGAGGCGCTGACCTGGGTCGCACCGACGGGTCGGGCCATTGTCTACAGTTGCACCACTGTCGCGCGCAAGCCCGAGGCCGGCGGCGACTACAACGTTTCGCTGCTCGATCTGGAGGAGGGCGTGCGGATGATGTCCAACGTCGTGGGCATGCCGCCTGACCAGGTGCGCATCGGCATGGCCGTAAGGGCCGTAATCGGCGAACGCGACGGCGCCGCCGCCGTGTTGTTCGAGGAGGCGCAGCAATGAACTACCGGCAATTGCGGGGTAAGACGGTCATCGCCGGCGTTGGCCACTTCGGCCTCGGCCAGGCGCCGGGCTACACGGACATGGAGCTGCTGGTGCGGGCCGCCCATGCGGCGGTGCGGGATGCGGGCTTGCAGATGCGCGACATCGACGGCATCGCGACCTCCAGCGTGGCGGCCAGCATGTGGCCTATGTCCGTCATCGAGACCCTGGGCATCCGCCCCACCTACATCGATGGAACCTGCCTGGGCGGCTCCAGCTTCATGTCCTACATCCTGGCCGCGGCCCATGCGCTGGATTCGGGGCAGTGCAATGCCGTGCTGGTCTGCTACGGCAGCGCGCAGAAGACCGCTGCCGTCGGACGCTCGGCGATTGCGGCCACGCGCAAGGCGCTGGACCCTCAGCCTTACGAAATGCCGTATGAACCTTTGAATCCGCCCAGCGCCTACGCGCTGGCCGCCAGGCGCCACATGCACGAGTTTGGCACCCGGCGCGAGGATTTGGCCGAAGTTGCGGTGGCGGCGCGCCGCTGGGCGCAACTCAATCCCGAAGCATATTCGCGCGATCCACTATCAATTGATGAGGTGCTGAGCGCGCGCCGGGTATCGGATCCGCTGACTGTCCGCGATTGCTGCCTGGTGACGGATGGCGCGGGCGCCTTCGTGATGACGCGGGCCGACCGCGCCCGGGATCTGCCACAGCCTCCCGCCTACATCCTGGGCAGCGCGACCGCCGTATGGAACCGCCAGATATCCGCGATGGAGAGCCTGACCACCACCGCGGCGCGCCAGTCGGGCGCGCTGGCGTTCGAAATGGCCGGCTATCGTCCAGCCGACATCGACGTGGCGCAGCTATACGACGCCTTCACCATCAACACCATCCTGTTCCTCGAAGACCTGGGATTCTGCGCCAAGGGCGAGGGCGGGGCCTTCGTGCGCGGCGGCGGCATTGCGCCGGGTGGCAGGCTGCCGGTGAACACAAACGGGGGCGGGTTGTCCTGCGTCCATCCGGGCATGTACGGGGTGTTCCTGGTGATCGAAGCGGTGCGCCAGTTGCGCGGCCAGGCGGGCGAGCGCCAGGTCCGGGATGCGCGCCTGGCCCTGGCGCACGGCAACGGCGGCACGCTGTCCAGCCAGTCCACGGTCATCCTGGGCGCCGAGGGAACCTGCTGAGGCCCCGTCTCAGGCGGCCCGCGCGATCTCGTAGATTTCCTCGATCAGGGCGGCGCGGACCGATTGCCGGTTCCATAGCAGGCCGACGCTGCGGAAGTGCTCGTCGTCCGGCAGGGGGATCTTGCGCAGCCCGGAGTCCGGGCGCAGTTCGCCTGCGCCGTCCGGCACCAGGGACACGCCCAGTCCCTGGCCTACCAGCAGCGCGATGACCTCGATGGAAGCGGTTTCGATGCGTATCTTGGGCCGTATGCTGTGCTGGCGGAAGTAGTTGGCGGCGAGCTGCCCGCCCCACAGCTTGCGGTCATAGCAGATCAGCGGATTGGCGCGCAGCAGCTGGTGCGGGTCGGTCTCGGCGAGCGAGGCCGGCGCCAGCACCACCAGCGGCTCGTCACGCACCCGGCGCCATTCCAGGTTCTTGGGCATCTGGAACTGCGGCTGCAGTATCAGTGCCGCGTCCATCTCTCCGTCGCAGATCTTGCTGTAGAGATTGACGGAATAGCCCTTGACCAGGCTGATTTCGAGATTGGGATGCCGGTCGATGAGACGCGCCAGCAGCGTGGGCATCAGCGTGGTCATGGCCGAATCGAACGCGCCCAGGGTCAGGTGGCCGAACACCACCGGCCCCTGGGACGCGGCCTTCAGGTTGCGCACCTCTTCCATGACGTGCTTGGCCTGCGCCAGGATCTGCGCGCCTTCGACCGTGGGTTTGACGGTGCGGCCGGAACGCACCACCAGCTTGAAACCCAGTTCGTCCTCGACCTTCTTGATGCGCTGATTGACCGCCGCCGGTGTCAGGCCGTTCTTGCGCGCAACCTCGGCGATCGAACCCTGCTCGATGACCTGGATGAAATTGAGCAGGAAGGTGGTGTCCATGGGCTCCCGGGCCGGCCGGTCAGCCCATCAGGCGCGCAAGTTCCGCGCCCGGATCCTTGGCGCGCATGAAGGCTTCGCCCACCAGGAAGGCGTCGACCTTGTGCTGGCGCATCAGCTGCACGTCTTCCGGCTTGAGGATGCCGCTTTCGGTTACGACGCGCTTGCCCGCGGGAATCCGGGGCAGCAGGTCCAGGGTGTTCGACAGGCTGGTCTCGAAGGTGCGCAGGTTGCGGTTGTTGATGCCGAGCAGCGGCGTCTTCATGGTCAGCGCGACGTCCAGTTCCTTGGCGTCGTGCACTTCCACGAGCACGTCCATGCCCAGTTCCATCGCCAGCGTTTCATAGTCGCGCAGTTGCGCCGGGCTGAGCGCGGCCACGATCAGCAGCACGCAGTCCGCGCCCATGGCGCGCGCGGCGATGATCTGGTAGGGATCGATCACGAAGTCCTTGCGCAGCACCGGCAGCGAGCAGGCCGCGCGCGCCTGGCGCAGATGGTCGTGGGAGCCCTGGAAGAACTGCACGTCGGTCAGCACCGACAGGCAGGCCGCGCCGTGCACCGCATAGGTGGCGGCGATTTCCGGGGGATTGAAAGGGTCGCGCAGCACGCCCTTGGACGGCGAGGCCTTCTTGATTTCGGCGATGACGCCGGGCTTGCCTTGCGAGATCTTGTCTTCGATGGCTTGGGCAAAGCCACGCACGTCCTGCCGCGCCTGCGCTTCGCGCAGGACTTCGGCTTCGCTGCGCATCTGGCGAGCGGCGGCGACTTCCTCGGCCTTGACGGCGAGGATCTTCGCGAGAATATCGTTCATTTCAGGAATTTCCGGGTATATGCGCAGAATTCTTCCAGCTTGGCTCGCGCCGCGCCGGTGGAGATAAGTTCAAATGCTAGAGCCAATGCCTCGGGAATGGAATCGGCCTTATTGCCAGCATAAATGGCGAGTCCCGCATTGAGCGCGACGATGTCGCGGGCGGTGCCCTCGACATTTTCGAGCGCCTCGATGACAAGCTCGCGCGATTGTTCGCGATTGGACACCTTGATGCTGCGGTTGGACATCATGGATAGCCCGTAGTCCTCGGGATGGATCTCATATTCGAGGACCTTTCCGTCCTTGAGTTCCCCGACCAGGGTGGCGCCGCCCAGCGAGGCCTCGTCCATGCCGTCCTTGCCGTGCACCACCAGCACGTGGCGCGAACCCAGGCGTTCCAGCACGCGCACCTGGATGCCGACCAGGTCGGGGTGGAACACGCCCATCAACTGGTTGGCGGCGCCGGCCGGATTGGTCAGCGGGCCCAGGATGTTGAAAATGGTGCGCACGGCCAGTTCCTTGCGCACGGCGGCCACGTTCTTCATGGCGCCATGGTGGGCGGGCGCGAACATGAAGCCGATGCCGGTGGCCTGGATGCACTCGGCCACCTGTTCGGGCGTCAGCACCAGGTTGGCGCCCAGGGCTTCCAGCACGTCGGCGCTGCCGCTGGACGACGAGGCGCTGCGGTTGCCGTGCTTGGCGATCGGCACGCCGGCCGCCGCCGCCACGAACATGGCGGTGGTGGAAATGTTGAAGGTATGGCTGCCGTCGCCGCCGGTGCCGCACATGTCCAGCAGGTCGGCGGGGTTGGGCGTGACCACGGGCGTGGCGAATTCGCGCATGACCTGCGCGGCGGCGGTGATTTCGCCTATGGTCTCTTTCTTCACGCGCAGGCCCATCAGCAAGGCGCTTGCGATCTGCGGCGACATTTCGCCGCGCATCAGCATGCGCATGAGATGCAGCATTTCGTCGTGGAAGATTTCGCGGTGTTCAATGCAGCGCGTCAGCGCTTCGGCGGGGGAAATAGTCACGATGCGTCCTTCTTAGGCGAGGTTCAGGAAATTGCGGAGCAGGGCATGGCCGTGCTCGCTGAGCACCGACTCGGGATGGAACTGTACTCCGTATAGCGGCAGGGTCTTGTGGCGCACGCCCATGATGTCGCCGTCCGGCGCGGTCGCGGTCACGGCCAGGCAGTCGGGCAGGGTGGCGGGGTCTATGGTCAGCGAGTTGTAACGAATCACGGTGTACGGGGTGGGCAGACCGGTGAAGATGTCCGTGCCCGTGTGCGAGATCTGCACGGTCTTGCCGTGCATGATCTGCTGCGCGCGCACGATGTCGCCGCCGTAGGCTGCGCCGATGGCCTGATGGCCCAGGCACACGCCCAGGATGGGTTTCTTGCCCGCGAAGGCCTGGATCACGGGCACCGAGATGCCTGCCTCGGCCGGCGAGCAGGGGCCGGGCGACACGCAGATGCGGTCCGGGTTCATGGCGGCGATCTCTTCCAGCGTGATCTGGTCGTTGCGCGCCACGCGCACGTCTTCGCCCAGTTCACCGAAGTATTGCACCAGGTTGTAGGTGAAAGAGTCGTAGTTGTCGATCATCAACAGCATTTAATTCTCCTGTGGGGCCGCCCGGCGGCCCGGATATGTCCGGTGGGGGCGGGGCCTCAGATGGGCTCGTCCAGGCCGTGCTGCACCTGCTCCGCCGCGCGCAGCACCGCGCGGGCCTTGGCTTCGGTTTCGGCCCATTCGGCTTCAGGGTTGGAATCGGCCACGATGCCGGCGGCGGCCTGCACGTACAGCGTGCCGTCCTTGATGACGCCGGTGCGGATGGCGATGGCCACGTCCATTTCGCCGCCGTAGCTCAGGTAGCCGGCCGCGCCGCCGTAGATGCCGCGGCGCACGGGTTCCAGTTCGTCGATGATCTTCATGGCCTCGACCTTGGGCGCGCCGGTCAGGGTGCCTGCGGGGAAGGAGGCGCGCAGCACGTCCATGCTGCTCATGCCCGGGTTCAGCGTGCCGGTGACGTTGGACACCAGGTGCATCACGTGCGAATAGCGTTCGATCACCATGGTGTCGCTGACCTTGACCGAGCCCACCTGGGCCACGCGGCCCACGTCGTTGCGCGCCAGGTCGATCAGCATCACGTGTTCGGCCACTTCCTTGGGATCGGCCTTCAGTTCGGCGGCCAGGGCGGCGTCTTCCTCGGGCGTGCCGCCGCGCTTGCGGGTGCCGGCCAGGGGACGGATCGTGATCTGCGACTTGGGTTCGCCGTTTTCCACCACGCGTTCCTGGCGCACCAGGATTTCCGGCGACGCGCCGACCACCTGGAAGTCGCCGAAGTTCCAGAAGTACATGTAGGGGGAGGGATTGAGCGACCGCAGGGCGCGGTAGAGGGAGAGGGGGGAATCGCGGAAGGGCTTGGCGATGACCTGGCCAATCTGCACTTGCATCAGGTCGCCGGCGGCGATGTGTTCCTTGGCGCGGTGCACGGCCGCCAGATAGTCTTCCTTCTTGAAGTCGCGCCGCTCTTCGGTCTGCATGCTGGCGTGGCTGTAGGGAATTTCCACCGGGCGTCGCAGTCGGGCGCGCAGGTCGTGCAGGCGCTGCTGGGCGCGGCTGTAGGCCTCGGGCTGGCCCGGGTCCGCGTAGACCATCAGGTAGATGCGGCCGGCCAGGTTGTCGACGATGACCAGCTCGTCCACGTGCATCAGCATCAGGTCGGGCGTGCCGCCTTCCATGCCGGCGGGGAACGGCTTGACCGCCGGGCCCAGGCAGGGCTCGATGTGGCGCACGGTGTCGTAGCCGAAGTAGCCCGCCAGGCCGCCGCAGAAGCGCGGCATGCCGGGACGCAGGGCGACCTTGAAGCGGCTCTGGTATTGCTCGATGAAGGCCAGCGGATCGCCGTCATGGGTTTCGGCGACCTTGCCGTCGTGCAGCACCTCGGTGCGGGTGCCGCTGGCGCGGATCACCGTGCGGGCCGGCAGGCCGATGAAGGAATAACGGCCGAAGCGTTCGCCGCCCACCACCGACTCCATCAGGCAGGTCATGCGTCCGCCCTGGGGGCCGGCGTGCGCCAGCTTCAGGTAGATGCCCAGCGGGGTGTCCAGGTCGGCATAGGTTTCGGCGACCAGCGGGATGCGGTTGTAGCCTTGTGCGGCGAGGGCCTTGAATTCGATTTCGGTCATGTCGGGTCTCGTGAGCGATTTATCTGCTATCGGACCAGGCGCGCAACAAAAAAGCCCGGTCCAGGTTACTGGTTCCGGGCTTGGCTCTGTGTTTACACAGCTACGGCACTAGGCGGCATACGCGTCCAGGGCCGGGAGGGATCATCGCCACCCGGAAGACAAACGCCACCAGCGCCACGAGGCGCCGAGCATTTGGTTCTGGATGGAAACGTTCATTGAGCTTTGTTCAGTATTGAATTCGCGGTGAGCCGCCGTTGTTCAGGAGCCTGTTTTTGCCGCGTTCTGGTTTTGATTCCAGAGCGCGACCCACTGGGCAGCGGCGACTAGCGTGTCAACTATACCATCGACATCCAGCTCGCGCACGTCCCGGCCTTCGTTGTAACCGTAAGGCACGACCAGGACCTGGGTGCCGGCGCTGCGGCCCGCCTGCGCGTCATTGACGGAATCGCCGATGGTCACGGCTTCGTGCGGAGCGACGCCGAGCAGGTCGCAGGCATGCACCACCTGATCCGGATCGGGCTTGCGGCGCTCGCAGGTGTCGCCGCAGACCACGGCATCGAAAAAGCCCGCCAGGCCCGTGCGTTGCAGCAGCGGCAGGGTGAATTCGGTGGGCTTGTTGGTGACGACGGCCAGCTTCAGCCCTTGCTCGCGCATGAGCTTCAGGCCGTCGATGACGCCAGGGTAGATCTGCACTTTTTCGCCATTGGACAGGTGGTAATGGCGATAGAAGGCGGCGCGGGCGACATCGAACTCGGCGGCGGTGGGGGCGGCCGCGTCCAGGCTGCCGGCCAGGCTGCGGCGCACCAGGTTGTCCACGCCCTTGCCCACGAAGGTGGCCACCACGTCTTCGCGCAGCGGCGACATGCCCAGCTCCACGCGCATGGCGTTGGCGGCGAAGGCCAGGTCGGGAATCGAATCCAGCAGGGTGCCGTCCAGGTCCAGCAGCGCGGCGCGAAAAGCGGTCATGTCGGTTCCCGGAGCTTAGATGGCGGTGGTTTCGCCGATGGCGATCTGTTCGCGCATGGACTTGATGATGCCGGCATAGTCCGGCTTGCCGAAGATGGCGGAGCCGGCCACGAAGGTATCGGCGCCGGCGCGGCGGATTTCAGCGATGTTGTCGATCTTCACGCCGCCGTCGACCTGCAGCACGATTTCCTGGCCGCCGGCCTGCGTCCAGGCGTCGATGCGCGCGCGCGCCTCGCGCAGTTTGGTCAGCGCGCCGGGGATGAAGCTCTGGCCGCCGAAGCCCGGATTCACCGACATGATCAGGATCAGGTCGATCTTGTCCATCACGTAGTCCAGGTAGGACAGCGGGGTGGCGGGGTTGAACACCAGGCCGGCCTTACAGCCGTTTTCGCGGATCAGCGACAGCGTGCGGTCCACGTGGCGGCTGGCGTCCGGGTGGAAGCTGATGTAGTCGGCGCCGGCCTTGGCGAACATCGGCACCAGGTCGTCCACCGGTTCCACCATCAGGTGCACGTCGATCGGCACCTGGACGTGGGGGCGGATGGCCGCGCACACCATCGGGCCGATGGTCAGATTGGGGACATAGTGGTTGTCCATCACGTCCACGTGGATCCAGTCGGCGCCGGCGGCGACGACGTTGCGGACTTCCTCGCCCAGGCGGGCGAAGTCGGCCGACAGGATGCTGGGGGTGATGCGGGTGGAAGCCTGTTGGGTAGACATGATGTTCGGGATCGGGGAGGGCATAATGTGCCATTATTGCAGTTTGAGGCGCGGTACCGGGAATGGCCCGGCCCGGCGGGTCCGGGAACCGCGTCTTTTCCAGCGTCCGGCGCCGTACCACGGCCGCCCGCCAGCACCACACAGGGAAGGACTGTGAAACCTTACGACCTGAGCGTCTCTGTCTCTCCGCGCTTCGTGCCTGAACAGTCCGATCCTGGCGAACAGCAGTTCGTGTTCGCCTATACCGTCCGCATCACCAATACCGGCGAGCATCCCGCCCAGGTGATCAGCCGCCACTGGATCATCACCGATGGCAACCAGCGCGTGCAGGAAGTGCGCGGGCTGGGCATCGTGGGCCAGCAGCCCTTGCTCGCGCCCGGCGAAACCTTCGAGTACACCAGCGGCTGTCCCCTGCCCACGCCGGTGGGCACGATGCGCGGCACCTACCACTGCGTCGGCGAGAACGGCATACCGTTCGAAGTGCCGATCTCCGAATTCGTCCTGGCCATGCCGCGTACCCTGCATTGAATGGCCCGGCCATCCGTCGCACGTTTTTTCATTTGCTCATGAAGCGCATTCTCAGTCTGTCCGTGCTGTCCGTATTGCTGGCGGCATGTTCCACCCCCTCTGACATTCCTCCCGACTCCGGTTCGGCCGGCATCCCCGGCCCGTCCGCGCCCGCGGCCGACGGCCCGCTGGTGGTGCCGTCGCTGGCGTCCTTGCCCGATACTCCGCCGCGCGCGCTGGCGGGCAAGTACAAGGCGGCCAACTGGGCCGAGATGCCCGGCTGGACCAACGATGACCTGTCGCGCTTCTGGCCTCTGTTCCTGCGCAATTGCCGCGGCCTGATGCGGCCGACCAGCGGCAACCTGGCCGCGCCCGCGCGCGCCACGCCGCGGGCCTGGCAGCCGGTCTGCGCGGCCGCCGCGGATCCGTCCCGCGCGCCTGCCGCGGGCGATGGCGAGGGCGTGCGCCGCTTCCTGCAGACCTATCTGCAGCCCTGGCGTCTGAACGCCGCCGACGGCAAGCCGGCCACCAACACCGTGACAGGCTATTACGAGCCCCTGGTGCGCGGCTCGCGCCGCCAGGGCGGCAGCCATCAATGGCCGCTGTACACCGTGCCCGCGGACCTGCTGACCATCGACCTGGGCTCGATCTATCCGGAACTGGCGGGCAAGCGCGTGCGCGGCAAGCTGGACGGCAAGCGGGTGGTGCCTTATGACTCGCGCGCCGCCATCGAGTCCTCCGGCCGCCGTCCGCCTGTGCTGGTGTGGGTGGATGACCCCGTCGACAACTTCTTCCTGCAGGTGCAGGGCTCGGGCCGCGTGCAGCTGACCGACGGTCCCGATTCCGGCAAGACCATCCGCGTGGCCTATGCCGACCACAACGGCCAGCCTTACGCCTCCATCGGCCGCTGGCTGATCGACCGCGGCGAGTTGTCGGCCGACCAGGCTTCCATGCAGAACATCCGCGCCTGGGCCCAGCGCAATCCCAAGCGCGTGCCGGAAATGCTCAACGCCAACCCGGCGGTGGTGTTCTTCCGCGAAGAGGCGGTGGTCGATCCGGAACAAGGTCCCAAGGGCGCCTACGCGGTGCCGCTGGCCCCCATGCGTTCGATCGCGGTCGACGCGGGTTTCGTGCCGCTGGGCACGCCGGTGTTCCTGGCCACGACCTATCCGGCGTCCGACCGGCCGCTGCAGCGCCTGGTGCTGGCCCAGGACACGGGCACGGCCATCCGCGGCGCCGCGCGCGCCGACTTCTATTGGGGCTACGGCGACGACGCCGGCCAGCAGGCCGGCCGCATGAAGCAACGCGGCCAGATGTGGGTGCTGTGGCCGAAACAGGCTGGGGAGCCGAGCGCAAGATGAGCCATCAGATCGTCGTTTGCGGGGCCGGCATCGTCGGCCTGTCCACTGCCCTGGCGCTGGCCCGCCGCGGCCAGCGCGTGGCCGTGCTGGCGCCGCGCGCCAGCGTGCCGCCGGCCGATCCCGACCGCTACCACCCGCGCGTCTATGCCATTTCGCCCGCCAGCCAGCGTTTCCTGGCCGAGCTCGGCGTGTGGGACGCCATGCCCGCGTCCCGGCTGACGCCGGTCAACGCCATGGAAATCCACGGCGACGCCGACGGCCAGGTGAACCTGAGCGCCTGGCAGGCGGCGCTGCCGCAGCTGGCCTGGATCGTCGAGTCCGGCGAAATCGAGCGCGTGCTGATCCAGGCGGTCCGCATGTTCGGCATCCCCTGGCTGGAGGACCGCTGCACGGGTTACCGCGACGGCGCCATCGACACCGAAAGCGGCGCGCGCATCGAGGCCGAGCTGTTCGTGGGCGCCGATGGCGCGGCGTCGCCGCTGCGCGAGGCCGCCGGCCTGAAGCATGAATCCGTGTCCTACGACGACACGGGCCTGGTGGTGCACCTGGACGCTGAGCGTCCGCACCAGGGCACCGCTTTCCAGTGGTTCCGAGACGACGGCGTGCTGGCCCTGCTGCCGCTGCCCGATACCTCTGCCGGTCCGCAGGTTTCCATGGTCTGGTCCATGCGCACCGAGCTGGCCCAGGCACTGCTGGCCCTGCCGCCCGAGGAGCAGGCCGCTCGCCTCGAAACCCTGCTGGCCGACGCCGCCGAAGGCCGCCTGGGCGCGCTGAAGGTCCGCAGCAAGCTGCATGGCTTTCCCTTGACGCTGGAGCGCGCCCAGATGGTTGCGCCGGGTATCGCGCTGGCGGGCGACGCGGCCCACCGCCTGCACCCGCTGGCGGGCCAGGGGCTGAACCTGGGCCTGGGCGACGTCGAGGCGCTGGCCCGCGTGGTCGCGGGCCGCGAAGCCTATCGCTCGGCGGGCGACCTGCGCGTGCTGCACCGCTACCAGCGCGCGCGCGCCGAGCCGGTGCTGGCCATGCGCCTGGCCACTGACGGCTTGCACAAGCTGTTCGCGTCGCGGGCGACGCCGCTGGTCTGGCTGCGCAATGCCGGCATGCACTGGGTAGAGCGGGCGCCTTTGATCAAGCGCCGCCTGATAACCGGGGCCTCGGCCAACTAGGGCCGGATCGGTCCCGCGGAACCTCGCCCGCGGGCGGATTGTCTGATCCTTAGGGGGCGCCTGCCCGCAGACCGGATTCGCCCAGGCGCGGATCGGTTACCCTTTCCGCACAAGAACACGATAGATGAGTACAGGAGTACCGATGAATTTCCGCATATCCGCCACCTTGGCGGCTTGTTTCCTGGCCGCGGGCCTGGGCATGTCCGCCGGCGTGGCGGCCCAGGGCGACAAGTCTGTCTCCACCCAGTCCGTAGGGCAGCCCGCCAAGGGCGACAAGAGCTACTCCACCACCCAGGTGGCGCCGGCCGATCCCGTGGCGGACGCGGTCAAGGAGCGTTTCCGCCAGCGTTTCGACGGCATGGACGTCACGGCCGTGCGCCGCACGCCCTACGGCCTGTTCGAAGTGCAGCTGGGCATGGACCTCATCTACACGGATGAAAAAGTGACGTGGGTCATGGAAGGTCCGCTGATCGACGCCATGACGCGTCGCGACGTCACCCGCGAAACGCAGGAACGCCTGAGCGCCGTGTCGTTCGACCAGTTGCCGCTGGATCTCGCCATCAAGCAGGTCAAGGGCGACGGTTCGCGCAAGGTCGCTATCTTCGAAGACCCCAACTGCGGCTACTGCAAGCAATTGCGCAAGACGCTGGAAAACGTCGACAACATCACCGTCTACACCTTCCTCTATCCCATCCTGTCGCCCGATTCCAAGGACAAGGTGCGCGATGTGTGGTGCTCGAAGGACCCGGGCGCCACCTGGGATGACTGGATGCTGCGCGGCAAGAAGCCCGCCACCGCCAATTGCGACGTGCCCGAGGACAAGCTGTTGGCCTTGGGCCAGAAGCTGATGGTGCGCGGCACGCCGACCACGTTCTTTGCAGACGGCTCGCGCGTCAGCGGCGCCTTGCCGCTGGAGCAATTCAAAGCCCGCTTGAACTGACCGGCGCGCGGCGCCGGCCGGGAGGCTGGCGCCACAGGCGCCAAGCCCCCGGAGACAGCTTTTGAAAATCGCAATACTCGACGATTACCACGACGTAGCCAAGCGCTATGCGGATTGGACCTCGCTGGGCGGTGACGCCGAGGTGCAGATCTTCAACAACTTCATTCCCGAAGAACAGGTCGAGCCCACGCTTGAACCCTACGACGTGATTGTCGCCATGCGCGAGCGCACGCCGTTCCCCGCGGAGCGGATCCGCGCCCTGCCGAACCTGCGTCTGCTGGTCACCACCGGCATGCGCAACAACGCTATCGACATGCAGGCCTGCGCCGGGCAGGGCATCATCGTCTGCGGCGCGCCCGGCAGCGCCGACGCCAACACCGCCACGGCCGAACTGGCCTGGGCGCACATCCTGGGCCTGTTCAAGCACCTGCCGGCCGAAGACGCGGCCATGCGCCGCGGCATGTGGCAGACGGCCATGCCTGAACCATTGGCAGGCAAGCGCCTGGGCGTGCTGGGCCTGGGCAAGCTGGGCGCGGCGGTCGCCAAGGTAGGCCTGGCCTTCGGCATGGACGTGGTGGCCTGGAGCCCCAACCTGACCGACGAGCGCGCCGAGGCGGCGGGCGTGAAGCGGGTGGACAAGCACGAACTCTTCGCCACGTCCGACGTGGTCAGCCTGCATCTGATCCTGTCCGAGCGCAGCCGCCATGTGGTCGACGCGGCCGCGCTGGCCGCGATGAAACCGACCGCGTACCTGGTCAACACTTCGCGCGCCGGCCTGGTGGACCAGGAAGCCTTGATGGACGCGCTGGTGAAGTTCCGCATCGCCGGCGCCGGCCTGGACGTCTATCCCGAAGAGCCGCTGTCGCCCACGGATTCCGTGCGGGACCTGGACAACGTGATCCTGACGCCGCACCTGGGCTACGTCAGCCGCGAGAACTTCGAAGCCTTCTATCAGAATGCGCTGGAAGCGGTGAAGGCGTGGAAAGCCGGCAAGCCCATCCGCGTACTGAACGCGTAGGCGTAGCGCCTGCAAATGAAAAAGGCTGCGCAGGGCAGCCTTTTTCATTTCTGCGCGCAGTTTTCAGCTGCGCGTGAACGTCACCTTCTTTTCGACAATGGCGCCGGGCTCCAGCGCTTGCGGCGTATCGCCACAGGCTTCGCCAGCATCTTCCTGCGGATCCTCGGCGTCGAACGCCGTGTCGCCATTGACGTCCGGCTGGCCAGTAGGCTTCAGGCCCACGAAGTCGAACAGGTCGCGGTCCATCAAGTGCGAAGGCACCACGCGCGACAGCGCGTTGAACACGTTCCACGAGCGGCCCGGATGCTGCTTGTCCCATTCCTTGATCATGCGGCCCACTTCCTTGCGCTTCAGGTTCTCTTGCGAACCGCAGAGATTGCAGGGAATGATGGGGAACTGCTTGAGCTCCGCGTAGGCGATCAGGTCGGTTTCCGGCACATAGGCCAGGGGGCGGATCACCGTGTGGCGGCCGTCATCGGACACCAGCTTGGGCGGCATGCCCTTGGCCTTGCCGCCGTAGAACAGGTTCAGGAAGAACGTGCCCAGGATGTCGTCGCGGTGATGGCCCAGCGCGATCTTGGTCGCGCCCAGTTCAGAGGCGACGCGGTACAGGATGCCGCGGCGCAGGCGCGAACAGAGCGAGCACATGGTCTTGCCCTCTTCCAGCACGCGCGTGACGATGGAATACGTATCCTGCGTCTCGATGTGGAAGGGCACGCCCAGTTCCGTCAGGTACTGCGGCAGGATGTGGTCGGGAAAGCCCGGCTGCTTCTGGTCCAGGTTGACCGCGATCAGCTCGAACTTGAAGGGGGCGCGCTTCTGCAACTGCAGCAGGATGTCCAGGAGCGCATAGGAATCCTTGCCGCCCGACAGGCAGACCATGACGCGGTCGCCTGCTTCGATCATGTTGTAGTCGGACAGGGCGCGCGTGGTTTCGCGGGCCAGGCGCTTGGTCAGCTTGTTGCCTTCGTGGCGGGCCTTTTCTTCGGCCTCGGTGCGAAAGCGCACCTCAGGGGTAGCGATATCGTTCATGGTCAACGCGTGATCTGGATTTCCACGCCTACCGCCGCGCAGTCGGAAAAGGCCATGGGCTTGCTGATGCGCAGGCGCAGCGCGCGGATTTCCTGGAAGTCGGCCAGCAGGCGCGCCGCGACCTGCTCCGACAGGGTTTCGATCAGGTTCACGTGCGCCTGCGTGCATTCTTCCACGATGGCCTCGCGCAGCCGGCGGTAGTCCAGCACGCTGTGGATGTCGTGGTCGTCGACCGAGCGCTGGATGTCCACGTCGAAGTCGGCGTCGACATGCAGGGGCTGGGTGGCGCGGCGCTCGTGCTCGAGGATGCCGATGCGGGCGTCGAGCGCAAGCCCGGAAAGAATGATGCGGCGTGTAGGCATGATGAAAACCTGGGTGGGGTAGCCCGGAATTGTAAGGCGACAGCGGAACGGGGGCGGCGCGCTGGCTACAATCCGGCCATGTCCGGGCGTCCGTGAGGCGCCGGCGCAGTCAATAAGGGGTGAAATGCAACAGATGCACGATTCGGTCATTGTAGGCGGCGGCCCGGCCGGCGCTTCCTGCGCCCTGTGGTTGGCGCGCCTGGGCCTGTCCCCGCTATTGGTCGAGGCTGGCCCCCGGCTGGGCGGGTTGGGCAATGACAATCCCTTCGCCGACGACTGGATCGCCGTGCTGCCGGGCGTGACCGGACAGCAGGTGGCTGCCAACATCGACGCCAGCGTGCGCGCGGCCGGCGTGCCGCTGCGCCTGGAAACCCGCGTAACCGGGGTGCGTCCCTGCAAAGGCGGCATCGAGGCGACGCTGGCAGACGCAGACGGCGCCGAATCCCTAGTGCGCGGGCGCACCCTGGTGATCGCCTCGGGCGTGCGCGCCAAGGGGCTGCCGGACCACCCGCCGGGCGCATCCTGGCCCGGCGTGCTGATCGGCCCGGGCTCGCCCATCGTGGCGCAGGACTATTCGGGCCTGTCGGTGGCGGTGCTGGGCGGTGGCGACAACGCCTTCGAAAACTACGTTTACGTGCGCAACCGCGGCGCCCGCAGCGTGCATCTCTATGCCCGCAGCGTCCGCGCCCAACAGCAATGGGTGACGCGCGCCGGCCGCGAAGGCGTGCATATCGGCCCATACAAGGTGGACCCCGCCACCCGCAGCGTGGACGGCAAGCAGTACGACCTGATCCTGGTCTTCTACGGCTGGGAGCCTCAGGCCGGCTTTGCCGACAGCCTGCACCTGGCCCGCGACGAGCGCGGCTACATCCGTACGGACTTCGCCACCGCCGAGACCAGCGTGCCCGACATCTACGCCGTGGGCGAGGTGGCGCACCGCATGCATCCCTGCGTGGTGACCTCCATGGCCGACGGCGTGGTCGCGGCCAAGGCCATCCAGCGCCGTTGGGAGCGCGGCGCGGACTAGCTCTTCAGCCTTCGAGCAGGAACTCCAGCACCGCGGCCTCGAAGGCCTGGGGCAGTTCGATGTTCGCCAAATGGACGGCCGGCAGCGTCAGCAGCCTGGCGCCGGGGATGGTTGCGGCGATCTGCTCGCCGTGGCTGGCCGCGGTGACCGTGTCGTGCTGGCCGGCGATGACCAGCGTCGGATTGGGGATCAGCGCCATGGTGCGGCGCAGGTCGAAGTCCCGCACCGCGGCGAATGCGCCCGCCAGGCCATGCTTGTCGGTGTTCAGCAGCATGGCGCGGAACGGTTCGACGGCGGGATTGCTCTGCTGCAGCCAGGCCGCGGGAAACCAGTTCTTCAGGAAGGTCTCGGCCGTTTCCGACATGTTCTCTGCCTGTAGCGTGGCGGCGATGCGCTCGTCCCATTGCGGTGCCGGTCCCAGATAAGCCGAGGTATTGCTGAGGACCAGGCGGTCGATGCGCTGCGGCGCGTGCAGGCCCAGCCATAGTCCGACGATGCCGCCCAGCGACAAGCCCAGGAAATGCGCATGTTCGACGCCCAGGCCGTCCATCAGCTCCAGCACGTCGCGGCCCAGGCGGTCCAGAGAGTAGGGGCCTTGCGGCACGGTGGACGCGCCATGGCCGCGGTAGTCGTAGCGCAGCACGCGGAAGTGGCGTGTCAGCGCGGGAATCTGCGCGTCCCACATGTGCAGGGTGGTGCCGATGGAGTTCGCCAGCACCAGGGTGGGCAGGTCCGCGCGGCCATCGTAGCGGTAGGCGATGCGGGCGCCGTCGCCGGCGGTGTAGTGGGAGATGTCTTGCATGATGATTCGCCTCTGGGTGATGGGTGTAAGGCAAATCGTAGTTGCGCGTCGTTAAAGAAAAAATTACAAAGTTCGCACAATCATTGTCGGAAAAATAGACATGAGCGAATTCACGCTGCACGATCTCCAATGCTTCGACGCGGTGGCGCGCGACGGCGGCTTCCAGGCGGCCGCGGCAACGCTGCACCGCTCGCACCCGGCGGTGTTCGCCGCCGTGGCCAAGCTGGAGCGGCAGCTGGGTCTGGCCTTGCTGGACCGCAGCGGCTACCGCGTGAGCCTGACGGCCGCGGGGCAGTCGTTCCATGCGCGCGCGCAATCGCTGCTGCGCGAGCTGACCGCCTTGCGCGCGCACGCCGAGCAACTGGCCATGGGCGAGGAAACCGAACTGCGCATCGTGATCGGCGACTTCTGTCCGCGCCCTTATGTGCTGGGTCTCTTGAGCCGCTTTTTCGCCGACTGTCAGGCCACGCGCCTGGACCTGCACTTCGAGGCCGTGTCCGGGCCGCTGGAACGCCTTTACGACGGCGAGGCCGACCTCATCCTGCATCGCGTCGACAAGAACGATGCCCGCATTGAATGGGTCGACCTGGCCAAGGTGCCTTTCGTGCCCGTGGTGGCGCCCGGCTTTCTGCGTGAGCCCGTGCCGCGTGCTATCAAGCCCGCGCTGATGCGCGACTACACGCAATGCGTCATGCGCGACACCGCCAGGCATACGCCGCCGCAGGATTACTTCACCGTGGAGGGCGCGCGCCAGTGCACGGTGGCGGACCAGCTGATGAAGAAGGAAATCATCCTGCAAGGCATGGGCTGGGGCCACATGCCGCGCTTTCTCGTCGATGAGGAACTGCGCGACGGTCGCCTGATCTCGATTGCCAACCGCCATCTGCCGGGCAGCGTCGAAGAACTGGTCGCGGCGCGGCGCACGGACCGCGCGCAGGGCCCGGTCTCGAACCGCTTGTGGTGCTACCTGCAGAATGCCGCGCCAGCCTTGCGCCGCGCCTTGGCAGCGAGCCGCGGCCGCTAAGGGAAAATACGCATGGCATAGCGCCACACGCTTCTTCAGAATGCCTTCCAGACGCAAGTTCGTCTTCAAATTTTCGCCGACTGCCAGTGTTGCCAGTCAGGCGTAGGGCAAAAAGGCCCGAGCCGGAATTTCCGGCTCGGGCCTTTTCGTTTTCCGTTTGTCCATCGCTTTTCTTCGAATGGCGTTTCGCTGCGCCGTGGGCGCAGCTTTGCCTGAAGAAACGTGGCAGGCAGCGGGCGGACGGCAGTCGTCGTGATGTGGTGGGCAAAGGCGCCTGCCCAATCCCGGGCAGTTCAGGGCTTGCGTGCAAGCCCCAGCCGGAGGCTTGCCTTCAGAAACGCACAGGAGCGCAACGATGAGCGTATACAACCGCCGCCGCTTTCTGCAGCACAGCGGCTCCATGGTCCTACTGAGCGCCGCGTCGGGGATGGCAGCCTTGCCCCGCCAGGCCTATGCCCAAGACACAGTCAAACTGGGCCTGCTGCATTCGCTGTCCGGCACCATCGCCATCGCCGAGGCGTCGTTGGTGGACGCGGAGAAGCTGGCGATCGAAGAGATCAACGCCTCGGGCGGCGTGATGGGGCGCAAGATCGAGCCCGTGGTAGAAGACGGCGCGAGCGAGAATGCCGTGTTTGCCGAGAAGGCGCGCAAGCTGCTCGACCGCGACAAGGTGGCCGCCATCGTGGGCTGCTATACCTCGGCTTCGCGCAAGGCGCTGTTGCCGGTGCTCGCGCGCAGCAAAGGCTTGCTCTACTACCCCACCTATTACGAAGGCCAGGAACAGGACGCGCGGGTGTTCTATCCGTCGCAGGAAGCCACGCAGTCCGTGATCGCGGCGGTGGAGTGGATGGCGCGGGAGAAGGGCAAGACCTTTTTCCTGGTCGGCTCCGACTACATCTATCCGCGCACCTGCAACAAGATCGCCAAGCCGGCCATCGCTCGCATGAATGCCAAGGTGGTGGGCGAGGAGTACGCGCCGCTGGGCCACACCGAGTTCTCTTCCATCATCAACAAGATCAAGGCCGCCAAGCCCGAGTGCATCTACAGCACCGTGGTGGGCGGCTCGAACGTGGCGTTCTACAAGCAGCTGCGCGCGGCCGGCCTGGACGGCACGCGCGTCGTGCTGCTGTCCACCGTGGTGTCCGAAAACGAGATCGAAGGCATCGGCAAGGACAACGCGGCGGGCTACTACGCCTGCATGGGTTACTTCCAGAGCCTGCAGAATCCGGCCAACGAAAAATTCGTCAAGGCCTTCAAGGCCAAGTACGGCCAGGACCGCGTAATCGGCGACCCGATGGAGGTTGCCTACAACAGCGTGTACCTGTGGAAGCTCGGCGTGGAAAAGGCCGGTTCGTTCGATCCCGACAAGGTGATCGCGGCGTCCGCCGGGCTGACGCTCCAGGCGCCGGAGGGGACCGTGCGCGTGCACGAGACCAACCATCACGTCTGGAAGAAGGTGCGGGTGGGCCGGGCGAGGCCGGACGGGCAGTTCGACATCGTCTGGGAATCGGCCGACCTGATCGAGCCCAATCCCTTCCCGAAGCTGTAGCCCGCGCTTGCCAATGCGCGCAAGCCCTTGGCCGGCGGCCTTGCCGCCGGCGCAGCCAGGAACGTGACCATGAATATCGACATCGCGGCAATGCAGCTATTCAACGGGATCAGCCTGTTCAGCATCCTTCTGCTGATGGCGATCGGCCTGGCCGTCGTGTTCGGCCTGATGGGCGTCATCAACATGGCGCACGGCGAGCTGATGGCCATGGGCGCCTACACCACCTATCTGGTCTCGGTGGCATTCCAGCATTGGGCGCCCGGCTGGATGGACGTCTACCTGTTCGCGGCCATTCCGTTGGCGTTTCTGGTCACCTTCGCATTCGGCTATGGGCTGGAGCGCGGCTTCATCCGCTGGTTCTACAACCGTCCGCTGGACACGCTGCTGGCGACCTGGGGCCTGAGCCTGATCCTGCAGCAGGCCTATCGCTCGCTGTTCGGCGCGCAGGAGGTCAGCGTGCCGCTGGCCTCCTGGCTCAGCGGCGCGTGGGAGCCCACGCCCGACCTGCAGTTCCCGCTGAATCGCATCTTCATCCTGGGCCTGACGCTGCTGGTGGCGGTGGGCGTGTATCTGCTGCTTTACCGCAGCGCTTGGGGACTGCGCGTGCGCGCCGTCACCCAGAATCGCGCGATGGCGGGCGCCGTCGGCATCAACACGCGGCGCGTGGATGCGCTGACCTTCGCGCTGGGCTCCGGCCTGGCGGGCATCGCGGGCTGCGTCTTCACCATGATCGGATCGACCAACCCCGGCACGGGCCAGCTCTACATCGTGGATTCATTCATCGTCGTGGTGTTCGGCGGCGTGCAGAGCTTGCTGGGGACGGCGTTCTCCGGCCTTGCGATCGCACAGTCGCAGACCACGCTGGAGTACCTGATGAGCGGTTCGATGGCCAAGGTCACGATCCTCGTCCTGGTGATCCTGGTCCTCTATTTCCGCCCGAACGGGCTGTTCGCCAACAAGACTCGGGGGTGATGCGATGAAGACCCTGCACCGGAAAACCGAAGAGATCGCGATCCTGCTGGTCGCGGCGCTGATCCTGGCCGTCCTGCCCCTGTCGCTGGATCCGTTCCGGCTGAACCTGGTCGGCAAGTACATGGCGTTCGCCTTCGTGGCGATAGGCATCGTGCTGACCTGGGGCTATAGCGGCGTGCTGAGCCTGGGGCAAGGCATTTTCTTTGGGTTGGGCGGGTACATGATGGCCATGTTCCTGAAGCTGGAGGCGTCCGCGCCGGAGCTGCCCGACTTCATGGTGTGGAGCAGCGTGGAGAGCCTGCCTGTCTGGTGGCAACCGTTCCACTCGCTGACGTTGACGCTGCTGCTGATCGTGGTCCTGCCGGGACTGGCCGCGTACCTGTTTTCGTTGGCGATCTTCCGCAAGCGGGTCAGCGGCGTGTATTTCGCCATCGTGACCCTGGCCCTGGCGATGACGCTGACCGTGCTCATCATCGGCCAGCAGGGGGACACGGGCGGCGCCAACGGCATTACCGACTTCCGCACGCTGCTGGGCTGGGACATCGTCGGCGACGAAGGCAAGCAGGCGCTGTACTTCATCGAAGCCGGCGCACTGGTCGTGGCGATGCTGGCGGCGCTGGCCATCGTGCGCAGCCGGCTGGGCAAGATCCTGATCGCCATTCGAGACCGCGAGGACCGCGTGCGGTTTTCGGGTTACGACACCGCGCACGTAAAGGCCTGCATCTTTTGCGTGGCGGCGGTCCTGTCCTCCATCGGCGGCGCGTTCTTCACGTTGCAAGTGGGGCTGATCTCTCCAGGAGCGATCGGCGTGGTGGCGTCGATCGAGATGGTGATCTATGCGGCCGTCGGCGGCCGGCTGTCGATTCCCGGGGCCGTGGTCGGGGCCTTGCTGATCGGCTTTCTCAAGTCCTACTTGTCAGAGACGTTTCCGGAAGTCTGGCTGTATTTCCTGGGGGCCATCTTCATCGCGGTCGTCGTGGTCATGCCCAACGGCCTGGCCGGCGTGTTCGGCCAGATTCAGGCGCGCCGCGCCGCGGGGAGCGCGCGATGAGTGCCACCCTGGACCTGCAGGAGCCCGCCAGCATGGAAATGAGCAGCGACCGCCCGGCGCCCGGCGCCATCCTGAGCGTCGAGGACCTGACGGTCTCGTTCGATGGCTTTCGCGCAGTGGACGGCCTGAGCCTGCGCGTGGCGCAGGATGAACTGCGCGTCATCATCGGTCCGAATGGCGCGGGCAAGACCACGCTGCTGGACATCATCTGCGGCAAGACCCGGCCATCGGCGGGCCGCGTTATGTTCCAGGGCCGCGATCTGGTGCGCATGGCGGAATTCGATATCGTGCGGGCCGGCGTCGGGCGCAAGTTCCAGACGCCGTCGGTTTATGAAGACCTGACGGTGCTGGAGAACTTCGAGATCTCGCTGCCGAACGCGCACGGGGTGGTCCGCTCGCTGCGGTTCCGGCGCACGGCGGAAATCCGCGAGCGCATCCAGGACATGGCCGCGCAGGTGTTCCTGCAGGACCGCCTGGCGGAGAAGGCTGGCCGCCTGAGCCATGGACAGAAGCAATGGCTGGAGATCGGCATGCTGCTGATGCAGAACCCGCAGCTGCTGTTGCTGGATGAACCCGTGGCCGGCATGAGTCCGCGCGAACGTGAACAGACGGCCGAGCTGCTGGCGCGCATCTCGCGCGGCAAGTCGATGGTGGTCATCGAGCACGACATGGATTTCGTCAAGCGCATCGCGCACAAGGTCACGGTGTTGCACCAGGGACGTTTGCTGAGCGAAGGCACGGTGGGCGAAGTGCAGGCCGACCCGCGTGTGCTGGACGTGTACCTGGGCCATTGAGAGGAGGACGCGCCATGTTCCGGATCGACAGGTTGAACGTGAGTTACGGCGAATCGCACGTCGTCCACGATGTGTGCTTCGAAGTTGCGCCCCGGGAATCCGTGGCCATCATGGGCCGCAATGGCATGGGCAAGACTACCTTGCTCAAGGCGCTGATCGGCATGCTGCGGTCGGGCTCGGGCAGCATCCGGCTGGACGGCGTGGAGCTGGCCGGCATGGAGAGCTACCAGCGCGTGCGCAACGGGTTGGCCTTCGTGCCGCAAGGCAGGATGATCTTTCCCTTCCTGACCGTGGAGCAGAACATCCTGACCGGCGCGGAGCGCAGCGGCCTGAAGGCCGTGCCGGAATACCTGTACCGCTTTTTCCCGGTGCTGCACGAGATGCGCCGGCGCAAGGGCGGCAACCTGTCCGGCGGGCAGCAGCAGCAACTGGCGATCGCCCGCGCGCTGATTTCCGATCCGCGCGTGCTGATCCTGGACGAGCCCACCGAAGGCATCCAGCCTTCCATCATCAAGGACATCGCACGGGTCCTGAACGCGCTGCGCGAGGAGCGCGGCTTCGCCATCGTCGTGTCGGAACAGATGCTGAGCTTCGCGCTGGACCTGGCCGACCGCTTCCTGGTGATAGACCGGGGCCGAATCGTGCACGAGGCCTGCCGCGAGAGCCTGGACCAGGACAAAGTCAGATCTTTCCTGACGGTATGACCGTCAACCACCGAGGAGCATTGTCATGAGACACGGAGATATCTCCAGCAGCAACGATTGCGTGGGCGTGGCCGTCGTGAACTACAAGATGCCGCGGCTGCATACCCGCGCGGAGGTGATGGAGAACGCCCGCAAGATCGCCGACATGGTCGTGGGCATGAAGCGCGGCCTGCCCGGCATGGACCTGGTCATCTTCCCCGAGTACTCCACCCACGGCATCATGTACGACGCCAAGGAAATGTACGAAACCGCTTCGGCCATTCCGGGCGAAGAGACCGCTGTGTTCGCCGACGCCTGCCGCAAGGCCAACGTATGGGGCGTGTTTTCGCTGACGGGCGAGCGCCACGAAGAGCACCCGAACAAGGCGCCGTACAACACGCTCATCCTGATGAACAACAAGGGCGAGATCGTGCAGAAGTACCGCAAGATCATGCCCTGGGTGCCGATCGAAGGCTGGTATCCGGGCGATTGCACCTATGTGTCGGAAGGCCCCAAGGGACTGAAGATCAGCCTCATCATCTGCGACGACGGCAATTACCCCGAGATCTGGCGCGATTGCGCCATGCGCGGCGCCGAGCTGATCGTGCGTTGCCAGGGATATATGTACCCGGCCAAGGACCAGCAGGTCATGGTGTCCAAGGCCATGGCGTGGATGAACAACGTCTACGTGGCGGTGGCCAATGCCGCGGGCTTCGACGGCGTGTATTCCTACTTCGGCCATTCGGCCATCATCGGCTTCGACGGCCGCACGCTGGGCGAATGCGGTGAAGAAGACATGGGCGTGCAGTACGCCGAGCTCTCCACCAGCCTGATCCGCGACGCGCGCAAGAACATGCAGTCGCAGAACCACTTGTTCAAGCTGGTGCACCGCGGCTACACCGGCAAGATCAATTCCGGCGAAGAGGCCACCGGCGTCGCGGCGTGCCCGTACAACTTCTACGCCAACTGGATCAACGATCCGGAGGGCACGCGCAAGATGGTCGAATCCTTCACCCGGTCCACCGTGGGTACGCCGGAGTGCCCCATGGAGGGCATCCCCAACGAGGACGCCAAGCACCGCTAGGCGTGCCTGCCGACCATCCGGTCCGTCCGGCCCGCCGCGCCGGACGGACGATTCCCGAGGACATGAACCGTGCCGTCTCCGCTCGAAACCTACCGGATTGCGCAAGAACCCTTCTACCGTCCCTCCGGGCGGGAAACCGCGCTGTACGAACATGCGTACGCGCACCGGCTGCCCATGATCCTGAAGGGGCCCACCGGTTGCGGCAAGACGCGCTTCGTGGAGTACATGGCCTGGAAGCTGGGACGCCCGCTGGTCACGCTGGCGTGCAACGAGGACATGACCGCTTCCGACCTGGTGGGCCGCTACCTGCTGGACGCTGCCGGCACCGCATGGCACGACGGCCCGCTGACGCAGGCCGTGCGCCATGGCGGCATCTGCTACCTGGACGAGATCGTCGAAGCGCGCCAGGACACTACGGTTGTCATCCATCCGCTGACCGACGCGAGGCGCATCCTGCCCCTGGACAAGAAGGGCGAGGTGGTGCGGGCCCATCCCGACTTCCAACTGGTGGTGTCCTACAACCCCGGCTACCAGAGCAGCGCCAAGGATCTCAAGCCCTCTACCCGGCAGCGCTTCGTGGCGCTGGATTTCGACTATCCGGAGCCCGGGCGCGAAGCGGAGATCGTGGCGCATGAGGCCGGCATAGACACCGGCTTGGCGCAGCGGCTGGTGCGCATCGCGCACAGTTCGCGCGAACTCAAGCGCCATGGGTTGGACGAGGGCGTGTCCACCCGCATGCTGATCTACGCCGGCATCCTCATCCGCGACGGCGTCAGCCCCGCCGAGAGCTGTGACATGACGATGACGCGCGCGCTGACCGACGACCCCGACATGGCCGCGGCGCTGCGGGCGCTGGTCGACGCGAACCTGGAATGAACATGCGAGCCGTCCTGTCCGCGGGGGAAGGGGCTGGCGCCGGCGCAGGCCTGGCCGGGACGCTGGATGACAAACTGCGCCGGCTGGCTGCGCGCAGCGGCGAGGACCAGGCGGTCCAAGCGCGGCGCTGGATCGACGCGCTGCACGGCGAAGACCCCGATTGCGCCGCCGCGGTGGCAGAGCGGTTCGACCAGTTGATGGCGAAGTTGACGGCCGGCGGGCTGGGGCGCTGGATGCTGGCGGGCCTGCGGCGCTACGAGCGCCAGCCCGGTCCTCTGCGCGCATATTTCCAACTGCGCGACGCCTACGCCCGCGAGGCCTTGAACGGCGAAGCAGGCGCGCCGGAACTGGAAGCCGCGCAGGCCAGGCTGGCGTGGCTCTTGTGCGGCCTGTCGGGCAGGGGCATGGCGGTCGAAGCCTTGCGGCGTCCGGCGCTGGACGGCCCGCCGTCGCGCCCCATTCTCGCGCCCTCGCACCTGCTGGTGCCGGACAGCTACACCGTGCTGGACGGCGCCGACCGCTGGGCGCTGTACCGCGCGGCGGTGGCGCATGCGGCCGCCCATCTGCGTTACTCGCCAGCGGCGCAGCCGGTACTGAGCCTCAAGCCCATGGGCGTGGCGGTGGTATCCGCCATCGAGGATGCGCGGGTGGAGCGGCTGCTGGCGGCCGACTATCCCGGCGTGCGGCGCTGGTTCCTGCCCTTCGTGCCGCCGCCGCCCGATCCGGCGGACTTGGGATTCGCCGCCCTGATCCAGCGCATGAGCCGGCTGTTGATGGATCCGTCGCTGCACGACGACAACCATTGGGTGAACAAGGCGCGCACGTTGTTCGAGGCGCAGGCCGCCGACCTGCGTGACACGGCGGCCTTCCGTCGCCTGGCGTCGGTGCTGGCGAATGACCTGGGCCAGATGCGGGTGCGCTTCAATCCGCAGCAGTACGCCGTACCCGTGCCCTACCGCGACGACAACGCCTATCTGTGGGACTACGGCGACGCGGCAGAGCCGCCGCCTGAGCTGACCCTGGGGTCGCAGGGTGTGGCGCCCGAGCGGCGCGACGCCGCGCCGCAAGGCCAGGAGCAGCCCGCGCCAGCGGCCAGCGAAACGGAACTGGGACGCTACCGCTATCCCGAATGGGACTACAAGCTGGACCGAAGCCGGCCGGACTGGTGCACCGTGATCGAGAAGCTGCCGGGTTGGACCGGCATGCCGCTGCCCGCGCCCGCCGGACCCGCGCAGCGCCTGGCCCTGCCGCAGTCGCGCCGCCTGAGCCGCGCGCGCCGTCTGAGGCGCCAATGGGAGGGCGATGACATCGACCTGAACGCCGCGATCGAGGTCCTGATCGACCGGCGCCTGGACCTGGCGCCCGACGCCCGCTTCTTCATGCGCCCGGGCAGCCAGCCCTGCGCCAGCAGCACGCTGGTGCTGCTGGACCTGTCGGCCTCGGCCAACGACCTGGCGTCCGACGCAGGGGCGACAGTGCTGGAATTGGAGAAGCGGGCGGCGATGCTGCTGGCGCAGGCCACATCAGGCGAAGGCGACCTGATCGCCGTGCACGGCTTTTGTTCGGACACGCGGGCGGCGGTGTACTACTACCGCCTGCTTGAATCCGGCGCCCCGGTCGCGGCGGCGTTGGGCCGCATAGGCGGCGCCCAGGCCCGTTATTCAACGCGCCTGGGCGCGGCGCTGCGGCATGCCGGCGCGCTGGCGCTGCAGGCGCCGGGAGAGCGGCGCGCCATCATCGTCGTCACCGACGGCGAACCCTCCGATGTCGACGTGCACGACCCGCGCTATCTGGTGGACGATGCGCGCGAGGCGGTGCTGGAACTGCGCGGGCGAGGTGTCAGCGTGCATTGCGTCGCCTTGGACGCGCAGGCCGAACCGCAGTTGCGCGCGATGTTCGGCTTTCGCGGTTACCGGATCGTGACGAACCCGGCGGCGTTGCCGCAGGCGCTGGTTCGCGCCTATGCCAGGACCGCGCCATGACCACCCCAGGAATCCACGTGTTGACGGCGGCTGCGGCTGTGCTGAAACTGATGAACTCGACAAAGGATGGATGTCCGCGCCAGCGGGCCTCCCGATCATGGCAAACAAAGATCCTATCCGCGTAGGCGTGCTGTTTTCCGAAACAGGTGCCACATCGACCATAGGCCGGTCCCAGCTGCATGGCACCTTGCTGGCCATCGACGAGATCAACGAGGCGGGCGGGGTCGACGGCCGCGAGATCGTGCCGGTGCGCTACGACCCGAGATCGGACCCCGCCACCTACAGCGTGCTGGCTGAAAGACTCATCACGCAAGACCGCGTCAACGTCATATTCGGCTGCTACATGTCCAGCAGCCGCAAGGCCGTGCTGCCGGTGGTCGAGAAATGGAACCGCCTGCTGTTCTACCCGACGCTGTACGAAGGGTTCGAGTTTTCGAACAACATCATCTACACCGGCGCCGCGCCCAACCAGAACAGCGTGCAACTGGCCGAATTCATGACCGCCAACTTCGGCGCGCGGGTCTACCTGATCGGTTCGGACTACATCTATCCCTACGAGTCCAACCGCATCATGGGCGAACTCGTACTGCAGCGGCAGGACAGCGCCAAGCTGGGCGAACGCTATGTGCCTTTGACCGCGACGGAACGCGACTACCGGGAGATCCTGGACGACATCCGCAACAAGCGTCCGGACTTCATTTTCTCCACGGTGGTGGGCAATTCCACGGCCTGCCTGTACCGCGCCTACGCGGACGCGGGCTTCGATCCGAAGACCATGCCCATCGCCAGCCTGACGACGTCCGAAGCGGAGATCTCCCAGATGGAGCCCGAGGTCGCCGCCGGCCACTTCACTTCCGCGCCGTATTTCCAATCCATCGATTCCGACATCAACCGGCGCTGCCTGGAACGATTGCGGCGGCGCTTCGGGCATGACTGCGTGCCCAATCTCTGCTGGGAAGCGGCGTACTTCCAGATGCACATCTTCGCCAACGCTTTCCGCGACACCGGCACCGACGAGATCGCGCAGATCCTGCCGCGCGTGCTGCAAAGCGAATTCCAGGCGCCCCAGGGCCGCGTGCGCATCGACCCTACCAACCACCACACCTGCCTGTATCCGCGCGTCGGCCGGGTCAACGGCAAGGGCCAGTTCACCATCGTGCGCGAGGCCACGCGGCCCGTGCATCCCGATCCGTACCTGGTCACCCATTCGTTGGGCGACTGGACGGCCACCCTGAGTTCGCTGGATATCTGATGGGCGATACCGCCAGCCGCCAGCGCGCGGAGCGCGCGACGCCATCCCTGCTCAAGGACCTGCGTACGCTGCGGATCGCCGTCTATCATCCCGACGACGCCGACGGCCGCCAACTGACGCAGCAGCTGCAACGGATCGGCTGTCAGGTGCAGACCTTCTGGCCTCCGGCGCCCACGTTGCCCGAAGGGCTGGACGCGGTGTTCCTGGCCGTGCGGCCAGATGTGATCGACCTGGGCTTCGAATGGGCCAAGAGCGAAGACGCGCCCATGGTCATCGCCATCGTCACCTACGAGAATCCGACCATCGTCGAGGCCGTGCTGCGCATCGGCGCGAAAGCAGTGCTGCCTTCGCCCGTGCGCTCGTTCGGCCTGTTGTCTTCATTGGTGGTGGCGCGCCAGGTCTACGACGACATCAAGTCGCATGCCCGGCGCACGCGCAAGCTGGAGGGCAAGCTCCTGGGCGTGCGCCGCATCGCGGAAGCCAAGAGCATCCTCATGCGCACGCGCAACGTCACCGAGGACCAGGCCTACGACCTGATCCGCGAGCAGGCCATGAACAAGCGCGTCACTACTGAAGAAATCGCGGGCGCCATCGTCAACGCCAACGAAATCCTTTCGCTGGGCAAGTAGGGCGCGCCGCGCAGCTTCAGTACTTGCCCGTCAGCAGCTCGCCCGCGTTGGGCACGCGCGCTTCCAGGTCCAGCACCTTCAGCATGCGATAGACGGTGGCCGCGGCCGCCGTCACCACCGGCAGACCCAGGCGGTCCTGCACCGGCTGAATCGACGCCAGGGACGGCATCTGCACGCAGGCGGACAGCACCACCGCGTCCACGCCGCGCGTGTTCAGGCGTTCCACGTGGCTGGCCGGCGCCATCGGATCCTGCGCGCCAACCTTCAGGTTGTCGGGAATCTCCAGCGACAGGCTGTCCTGCACCTCGATGCCTTCGTTCTCGATGTAGTCCACCACCAGCTTGGTCAGCGGCTTCATGTAGGGCGTCAGGATAGCGACCTTGCGCGCGCCGATGGCGTGCAGGCCCTCCACCAGCGCGCCTGCGCTGGAGATCACCGGCGCCGGCGCGCCGTTGTCCACCGTGGCCTGGTGCAGGCGTTCCTGCGAGACGCGGTGATAGCCGAGCCCTTGGCTCATGATCGCCACCAGGCAGGCATAGCCCAGCACGTCCACGCGCGCATCGGACAGTTCCTGTGCGCAACGGTCCGACTCCCGGTCCATCGACGCCAGTTCCGCCGCCGTCACCTGCTTCATGCGCATGCGGCTGGAATGGAAAGTGAAACGCTCCGGCGCGATGGTCTCGCGCAGGCGCAGCATGGCCGGGATTTCCGTTTCCATGGTGGTGTTGGAACTGGGGACGATCTGGCCGATGCGCAGGGCGCGGGGGGATGCGGTCATGGCGATGCTCCTCGAAAGGCGTAAGAGGGCCGGCCCGCGGCGGCGCGCGGGAACCCGGCAATGCGGAATACGGATGTCAGCCGGTGGCAGTGCCTGCGGCGGTGAGCGCTGGTCTCATGGCAGGTCCCCGGATGTTTGTCGTGTGCTCTATCGGCAAGGCTTATTCTGGTCGCCGGGAACGATATTTTCCAATATAGTTTTTATCTGGTTTGATATCTTTCCCAAATAACTGGCCGCCATGGAAATCCGCCAACTCCGTTATTTCGCCGTGCTGGCCGAAGAGCTGAACTTCACCCGGGCCGCCGCGCGCCTGCACATCTCGCAACCGCCGCTCAGCCTGCAGATCGCGCAGCTGGAGCGCGAACTCGAGGTCAAGCTGTTCGACCGCAACAACCGCCGCGTCACCCTGACCGAAGCCGGCGAAGCCTTTCTCAACGACGTGCGCGCGCTCCTCGCCAGCCTGAAGGACGCCACCGTCCGAGCCCGCGCCGTGGACCAGGGCCTGGCCGGCCGCATCGAGGTCGGCCTGTCCGGCTCGCACTTCATGGGCCCGGTTCCCGCGCTGATCGCCCGCTACAAGGCCTCCCACCCCCAGGTCTCAGTCCTGCTCAACGAAATGAACCCCGCCGCGCAACTGGACGCGCTGCGCGGCCACCGCATCGACGTCAGCATCTCCCGCACCGCCGTCGACGACGAGGAACTACAGTCCATGCCCCTATGGCCCGATCCCGTCGTGGCCGTGCTCCCCAAGGGCCACCCTCTGTCCGCCCGCAAGCGGCTGGCGCTCGGCGACCTCGCCGGCGAGGCCTTCGTCATGCTGCGCCAGGACACCTCCGCCTTCGCCCGCGCGCTGGCCGAAACCTGCGCGCGCGCCGGCCTGCCCCTGTCCGCCGCCCAAACCGTCGCCGAAGTCCCGGCCCAGCTGGCTCTGGTCGCCGCTGGCCTGGGCGTGGCTTTGGTGCCGCGTTCCACATGCCGCCATGCAACCGACCGCATTGCCGTTTGCACGCTGCCCGCCGACATCGCGCGCGCCATGGTCTACGCCGTCACACGCCGGCAAGGCAGGAGACGCGCGCTGGATACGTTTCTGCAGACGGCGGCGCAGATGAAAGACGAATGATGACGACCATGCGGCCATCGCATGCGCTGCGAGACAGTCAAAGCAAGCCAGCCCCCAGCTGCGCGCAGCGCCATCACCAATCGCAAGACACCGCATAAGCCCCAGAAGGCCGCCCGCGCGGCCGCCCTGGGGCGAACCCCGCAAGATCCTCGCCCAACCCAGACCGAGGCGAGAACCCTAAGCAATCAACTCGCCCCAGTGCCCGCGAAGATTTAAACAGCACAGCCTGGCGCGGCGGCCCGGCCGGTGGCGCGGGGCGTCGATAAGCCCAAGGGAATCCGAAGGAACCGCCGTAGGCGGTGACGAGGATGACGCAGGGGAAGTCCGGAGCGAACGCTCCGGACCGCAATCGTTGCCCCGCGCCACCGGCCGGGCCGCCGCGCCAGGCGGTCTTAAGAACACAAAGACCGGCCCCAAAAACAAGAGGCCGTCCCACAAAAAGACGGCCCCAAAAAACCAAGCAAAGCAAAATAACTCAGCCCGTCAACACACAATCCAAAGCCTCCGGCGCACCCAACCGCACCCGGAACTCCCTCAACTCATCCCGCCGGAACACATGCACAGTCACCCGATCCCCCACCCGGTACTGCGCCAGCAACAGTTCCAGCCCCGCCGGCGCATCCACCCGCAAGCCGTCCACCGCCACCAGCACATCCCCGGCGGACAACCCGCCCTTATGCCCCGCGCCGCCCTCCAGCACTGTCGCCAGCACCAGCGATTCCCCCTGCTTGCGCGTACGCACATCCAGCGAAGGAATATTGGCCGCCGTCTTCCATTGCAGCTTGATGCCCTGCGGCTCCAGCAACTCCGCCAGCGGCACATCCGCCGTCCCATAGGCATGGCGCGCGATGAAGCGCCGCGTATCCACGCCAGTGGCCTCACGAATCAGCGCCGGCAGTCCATCTTCCGGCAACCCTTGCGGCTTGCCCTGATAGAAATCGCGTCCATAGCGGCTCCAAAGCAAGCGCATCACATCATCCAGCGAGTGCGCGCCACCCGTTTCCCGGCGGATCAGCAGATCCAGTCCCAGTGCCACCAACGCGCCCTTGGTGTAATAGCTGACCAGCGCGTTCGGCGAATTTTCATCCTGCTTGTAATAGCGCGTCCAGGCATCGAACGAGCTCTCCGCCACCGACTGCTTCAACCGGCCCGGCGTACGCGCCACGCTGGTGATGGTCTTGGCCAGCAGCCGCAGATAGTCAGGCTGCGTGATCGCGCCCGAGCGCAACAGCAGCAGATCGTCGTAATAGGACGTGAAGCCTTCGAATACCCACAGCAGACGCGTCAGATCGGGCTGCGAAAGATCGTAGGGCACGAAGGCTTCCGGCTTGATCCGCTTCACGTTCCAGGTATGGAAGTACTCATGGCTTACCAGGCCCAGAAAGCCGCGATAGCCTTCGCCCTGGCCTTGCTGGCCCATCACCGGCAGATCCTTGCGGGCCGTCATCAGCGCCGTGCTGGCGCGATGCTCCAGGCCGCCATAGCCGTCGCCCGTCACCATGGTCATGAACACATAGCGGTCCGAGCTGTCCAGGAACGGCGCGCGCTTGCTGCGGGGCTCGAAGAACGCAATCTGCGTTTCGCAGATCTTGCGCACGTCTTCCGTGATCCGTGCCAGGTCCAGATTGGGTGCAACGCCCGTGAACACCAGTTCGTGTTCGGCGCCATGCGCCACGAAGCTCGAAACCTGTGGCGTGCCCATCTCCACCGGATGGTCGATCAGCGCGTCATAGTCCGGCGCCAGGTACAGCCCGAAACCGTGGCGGCGCGCAGCGCCCTTGTGGCCGCGCGCTTCAGGCAGGCTGGTGTAGACCTTCCAGCCCTGGATCGAGCGCGGCGGCGCCAGGTCCACCAGGCAGGGCAGATGGTCCTGGCCATGCACGCGCAGGAACACGCTGGTGCCGTTGAAAAAGCCGTGGGTTTCGTCCAGATGCGCGCCGCGCACCGACAGGTCCCAGGCGTAGACCTCGTACTCCACCCGCAGCGGACCCTCGCAGGGCGCGGCCTGCCAGGTATGGTTGTCGATCTTCTCGACAGGCACGCGCCGCGTGCCCGAATAGGCCGCCAGCGATTCGATCTGGCGCGAGAAATCGCGGATCAGGTAGCTGCCCGGAATCCAGGCCGGCAGCGACAGGCGCTGGCCGTCGGGGGAGGGCGCGGCGATGCTTAGGGTTATCCGGTAGCGGTGTCCGGCCGGATCATGGGGCGCGAGGCGGTAAAGTAGCGGCAAAGCGTAGTCTTTTTCCATGGCCATATCTTACTTTCATACTTATTCGGAGACATCAATGAGCGAGTCGTTTGTGCTGGTCGAAACCCGGGGCCGCGTCGGCCTGCTGACGCTGAACCGTCCCAAGGCCCTGAACGCCTTGAACGATCAACTGATGGATGAGCTCGGCGCGGCCCTGCTGGCGTTCGAAGCGGACGCCGATATCGGCGCCGTGGTCATCACCGGCAGCGAAAAAGCCTTCGCCGCGGGCGCCGACATCGGCGCCATGAAAGACTGGTCCTACATGGACGTGTATGGCAGCGAATACATCACGCGCAACTGGGAAACCCTCAAGCGCATCCGTAAACCCGTGATCGCGGCCGTGGCCGGCTACGCCCTGGGCGGCGGCTGCGAACTGGCCATGATGTGCGACATCATCATCGCCGCCGACACCGCCAAGTTCGGCCAGCCCGAAATCAAGCTGGGCGTGATTCCGGGCGCGGGCGGCACCCAGCGCCTGCCGCGCGCGGTGGGCAAGGCCAAGGCCATGGACCTGGCGCTGACCGCCCGCATGATGGGCGCCGAGGAAGCGGAACGCGCTGGCCTGGTGTCGCGCGTGGTGCCGGCCGACAAGCTCATGGAAGAAGCCATGGACGCGGCCACCGTCATCGCCTCCATGTCCCTGCCGTCGGTCATGATGGCCAAGGAATGCGTCAACCGCGCCTTCGAAGGCTCGCTCAACGAAGGCCTGCTGTTCGAGCGCCGCGTGTTCCATTCGCTGTTTGCGACCGAAGACCAGAAGGAAGGCATGGCCGCTTTCACCGAGAAGCGCAAACCGGACTTCAAACACCGTTAATCCTTGTTACGCCCGGGCGGCCTGTCCGGGTGGACCAGGATCCGCCCCGCGCGCCCTCCCAGGGCGCGTTTTTTTGCGCGCTTCCAGGCCCATGAGCGGAGTTGCGCCTTGAAACGGTTCGGCAGCACCTTGTTGCAGAGTTCGGCCCTATCCTGAAAAAGCGTCACCGCGAGGTGCCGCGCCAGAGAGGCTTGCCCGAACTGGCAAGCCCGGCGCGGCGGCTCGCTTGCAGACAAAATCAATAAGGAGCCTTGCATGCGTACATCCATCGCTACCCGCCGCTGGTCCGCCGCGGTCCTTGCTGGCGCACTGAGCGCCTGCTTCGTCACCGCCGCCCAGGCGCAATCGCCGCGGCCTACTTTGCGCCTGGTGTCCGAGACGCCGTACCCGGCCGCCTCCGCGCCCGCGGCGCAGATGAGCGAGCAAGAGCTGCGCGACATCGCCATCGACGCCTATGTCTATGCTTATCCGATGGTGCTGATGGAGTTGGCCCGCCGCAAGGCCACCGCCGTGCAGACGCCGCTGGATGGCAAGGCGCCGGTGAACCAGTTCGGCCACAAGGCCGCCTTCCCCGATCCGCGCGCGGGCGACGTGCCCTGGCCCAGCGCCGACGCGCTCTATTCCAGCCTCTGGTTCGACGTGTCGCGCGCCCCGCTGATCGTGAACCTGCCCGCGACCGGCGACCGCTATATGGTGTTGTCGGCGTTGGACATGTGGAGCGACGTATTCGCCTCGCGCGGCACGCGCACCAACGGCAACGGCGCTCAGTCGTTCGCCATCGTCGGCCCAGGCTGGCAGGGTAGCGTGCCCCCCGGCATGGACGTGATCCACAGCCCTACGGCCACCGGCTGGTTGATCGGCTGGACCCAGGCGGGCGGTCCGCAGGACTACGCGGCCGTCAATCAGATCCAGGCCGGCATGACCGCCAGCCCGATGGCCGCGCCCGTGCTCGCAAGGCCCGCTGCCAACCGCGGTTCCCGCAGCGCCTATCCGCAAACGGGGCCCGGCGTGGGTTCGGCGCCGATCGGCAGCGACCTGCCGCCGCCTATGCCCGTGACGGTGCCCGACGGCACGCCGGCCGAACAGGCGGCCGGCATGGACGCCGCCTCGTTCTTCACGCTGTTCTTCGACGTGATGCGCAACAACCCGCCGCACGCCAACGACACGCCCATTCTGGACCGCATGCGCCGCATCGGCCTGGACAGCCGCCAGCCGTTCTCGTATGGCCGCCTGAGTCCGGCCGTGCAGCAGGCGCTGGCGCAGGCCCAGCCGTTGGCCGGCCGGCGCATCGCTGATGGCGTGTCGCGCCTGGGTACGCCCATGAACGGCTGGAGCACCGTGCTGTCCGGCATCGGTACTTATGGTACCGACTACACGCGCCGCGCCGCCATCGCCTATGCCGGCCTGGGCGCGCCGACGCCGGAAGACGTGCTGTACCCGGTCACGGTGTCCGACTCCAAGGGCCGCGCGCTGAATTCCGATGAAGACTATGTATTGCACTTCGACAAGGGGCAGTTGCCGCCGGTCAACGCATTCTGGTCGCTGCACGTCTATGACGACAAGCACGGCTTCGCCGACAATCCGGCCAACCGCTACGTACTGCGCAGCACCGATGGCCTGAAGTACAACGCCGACGGTTCGCTGGACATCTACATCCAGCGCCGCGATCCCGGCGAGCGCAAGCGCTCGAACTGGATCGCCACGCCGGCCGCCGATGCGCCGTTCCTGCTCAGCATGCGCCTGTACTCGCCGCAGGATACGGCGTTGGACGGACTGTGGGCGCCGCCGCCGGTCAAGGAGGATTGATCCTGGTTTGATGGTATAAAGCGCGGCCTCCATGACGGAGGCCGCGGTTCATTGAGCAGGGTTTGCGCAGCATGCTGCGAGGGGTGATTCGCGTCCCTAATTTCGGCCGATCCAAGCGTTGTTTGCGCCTTACAAACGGCCGAAAGTTCATTTGCTAGGGTAAAAAGAATCACGCTATACTCTGCGGGTTTGACGCTTGCGGGATAAGAACACGTAGCGGCTGACAAGTAGCGGGCACGGTGTTGATGAGCCTTTTGAAATCAACGACTTGGCGCCGGCTATGGGGGCAGCTACGGGCAGCGAGACGCGCCGGTTCTGATAGGGGCAAAGAAGCAAAGCGAGGAAGTTTGATGCAACAGAACTCCATGCAGCATGAAGTGCGGCAGGGTCCGGTTGACGGTCAGGGTCAGCAGCAAGCAATGTTTGACCACGACATGACGGATAAAGTTCTGGTTCTCAGTGACGCGGATCGCGCGGCGCTGAATGCTCAAGCTAGCCGCGGGCTCCTGTTGGCATTGGCAGCGCAAGGTGCCATGGGGCTCGCAGCAGCAGTAATTGCGGGGGTTGTCGGAGGGGCGGCGGCAGGTTGGTCGGCGCTGGCGGGGGCGGGAGCGTATTTCATTCCCAATGCGTTGTTCGCATTGCGCCTGGCTGTCAGCGTACGGGCCGGTAAGGCCAGTCCCTTTACCTTTCTCTCTGGTGAGTTGATCAAGTTGTTCGCAACGGCGCTGCTGTTGTGGCTGCTTTCGCGTGTGACGCAGGATAGCCTCGTATGGCCTGCCGCGTTGCTCGGTCTGATACTCACATTGAAGGGCTATCTCCTGCTCTTGATGTTCCGCAAGTTGTCATAGCGCCGAGCAGGTTTACGGCAAACGAAATCGTGGAATCGTCCGGTTCGCAAGGGCCGGGCACAGCAAATAGGGTAGGATTCAAATGGCTGCTGCCAGCGACGTGTCGCCTCAGTCCGCGTATATTCAGCACCACCTGGTGCATCTGAACAATACGGGTGAGAAACAGAGCGCTATCGCTCAGTTCGACATCATCAACTACGACTCGTTGTTCTGGTCGGGCCTGATGGGTCTGATCGTCATTTTCTTCCTGTGGCGCGCTGCGCGCCGCGCCACCAGTGGCGTGCCGGGCCGTTTCCAGGCCTTCGTGGAAATGATCGTCGACATGGTCGACGACCAGGCCAAGGGCATCGTCCACAACGCCAAGAGCCGTCTTTTCATTGCCCCGCTGGCGCTCACCGTGTTCCTCTGGATCATCCTGATGAACGCGTTGGACCTGCTGCCCGTCGACCTGCTGCCCTCCATCTGGCGCCTGACCGGCCTGGGCGCTGAGCACGGCGATCCGCTCTACTACCACCGCATTCTGCCGACCGCCGACCTGAACGTGCCGATGGGCATGTCGCTGGGCGTGCTGCTGCTGATGTTCTACTACGGCATCAAGATCAAGCACCCGGGCGGCTTCGTCAAGGAACTGTTCACCGCGCCGTTCCACGCGCACGGCATCGGCGCCATCGTGCTGGCCCCGTTCAACCTGCTGCTGAACCTGATCGAATACGCCGCCAAGTCCGTGTCGCTGGGCATGCGGTTGTTCGGCAACATGTTCGCCGGCGAACTGATTTTCATGCTGATCGCCCTGCTGGGCGGCGCCTGGACCGGCTTCAACGGCGCCAGCATCGGCCTGGGCATCGGCCACATCCTGGCCGGCTCCATCTGGGCGATCTTCCACATCCTGATCGTTCTGCTGCAGGCCTTCATCTTCATGATGCTGACGCTGGTGTACCTCGGCCAGGCTCACGAAGGCCACTGATCCCCCGAATTTCCCATGCTGGCCACCCGGCCAGCATGGGATAGCAAGATTATCTTGCATTGAGCAGTACCCCTTATTTTTCAATTTTTGACTTCAGATTTCTAACCAAGGAGTTGTCATGACCAACGTCGCTTTCGTTGCCCTCGCTTGCGGTCTTATCATCGGTCTGGGCGCTATCGGCGCTTGCATCGGCATCGCACTGATGGGCGGCAAGTATCTGGAAGCCTCGGCTCGTCAGCCTGAACTGATGAACGCTCTGCAAACGAAGATGTTCCTGCTGGCTGGCCTGATCGACGCGGCATTCCTGATCGGCGTGGGTATCGCCATGCTGTTCGCCTTCGCCAACCCGTTCGTCGGCTAAGGCACCGCCCGCCGGCGAAAAGGCGGGTCATGACGCTGGCGGCGATGTGGGTGCAAGCTCCGTCGCCGACTAGCAAAGTATCGAGTGCTCCGTGACGCCCCTTTCCGGGTGCGGTCGGAGCCGCAAGGTGTTAAAGGAACGACCGTGAATCTGAACGCGACGATCATTTTCCAGATGCTCGTGTTCTTCGTTCTTGGCTGGTTCACGATGAAATTCGTGTGGCCTCCCCTGACGAAGGCGATGGACGAGCGCCGCCAGAAAATCGCCGACGGCCTGGCCGCCGCCGAGAAGGGCAAAGCCGATTTGGCTCAAGCCCAGGCGCGCGTCAGTCTGATCGAGGCTTCTGCCAAGTCCGAAAACCACGCCCGCATCATCGAGGCCGAGAAGCAAGCCGCCTCCCTGATCGAGCAGGCCCGCCGTGAAGCGGAAGCCGAACGCGCCCGCATCGTGGCGCAGGCTGCCCAGGATGCCGCGCAGGAAGTCCAGCGCGCCCGCGACCTGCTGCGCGACGACGTCGCTGCGCTGGCCGTCAAGGGTGCTGAACAGATCCTCAAGCGCGAGGTTGACGCCCGCGCACACGCCGAGCTGCTCAACCAGCTTCGCGCGCAGCTTTAATCCGGGACCGTCATGGCTGAACTTTCCACTGTTGCCCGGCCCTACGCTGAAGCGCTCTTCAGCGCGGCGCGCGACGACCGCGCCGGCTTGCCGGCCTGGTCCGATCTGGTCAGCGAACTGGCTCAGGTCGCCTCCAACCCCGACGTGCGCGAGGCCATGGCCGACCCGCGTCTGGGCGACAAGCAGCGCGTCGAGCTGTTCTCCGGCCTGGTAAAGGCCGAACTGCCTCAAGCCGCCCGCAATTTCATCGAGCTGCTGGTCGAAAACGACCGGCTGCTGCTGCTGCCCGACATCGCCGCGCAATTCGCGGTGCTGCGGAATCGTCACGACGGCACGGCGCAGGCGGAAATTACCAGCGCGTTCGAAATGAGCGATGCCCAGGTCAAAGAACTGGTCAGCGCGCTCGAACAAAAATTCGGCCTCAAGCTCAAGCCCAGCGTCACCGTTGATCCGTCGCTGATCGGCGGCGTGCGCGTGGCCGTCGGTGACCAGGTGCTCGATACTTCCGTACAAGCCCAATTGGCCCGCATGCGCGATCAGCTCGCCGCTTAAGGCAACTAACAGGATTCCAGGAGTCAATATGCAACTCAATCCCTCCGAGATCAGCGAACTGCTCAAGAGCCGCATCGAGGGCCTGGGCGCTTCGGCTGATGTCCGTACTCAGGGCACCGTCGTGTCCGTGACCGACGGTATTACCCGCATCCACGGCTTGTCCGACGTGATGCAGGGCGAAATGCTCGAATTCCCCAACAACGTTTTCGGTCTGGCGCTCAACCTCGAGCGTGATTCCGTCGGCGCCGTTATTCTCGGCGACTACACCGGCGTTTCCGAAGGCGACCAGGTCAAGACGACCGGCCGCATTCTGGAAGTTCCGGTCGGTCCCGAACTGAAAGGCCGCGTGGTCAACACGCTGGGCGAGCCGATCGACGGCAAGGGCCCGGTCAACGCCAAGGCCACCGACATCATCGAAAAAGTGGCGCCTGGCGTTATCGCCCGCCGCTCGGTGTCGCAGCCGCTGCAAACCGGCATCAAGGCTATCGACTCGATGGTGCCGATCGGCCGCGGCCAGCGCGAACTGATCATTGGCGACCGCCAGACCGGCAAGACCGCCGTCGCTGTCGACACGATCATCAGCCAGAAGGGCAAGGGCGTCACCTGCGTGTACGTCGCTATCGGCCAGAAGGCTTCGACGATCAACAACGTGGTGCGCAAGCTGGAAGAGCACGGCGCGATGGAATACACCATCGTCGTGGCCGCTTCGGCCTCCGACTCGGCCGCCATGCAGTACCTGGCCGCCTACGCCGGCTGCACGATGGGCGAATACTTCCGCGACCGCGGCGAAGACGCCCTGATCGTTTATGACGACCTGACCAAGCAAGCCTGGGCCTATCGCCAAGTGTCGCTGCTGCTGCGCCGTCCGCCGGGCCGTGAAGCCTACCCGGGCGACGTGTTCTACCTGCACTCGCGCCTGCTGGAACGCGCTGCCCGCGTGAACGAAGAGTACGTCGAGAAGTTCACCAACGGCGCCGTCAAGGGCAAGACCGGCTCGCTGACCGCGCTGCCGATCATCGAAACCCAGGCAGGCGACGTGTCGGCCTTCGTTCCGACCAACGTGATCTCGATCACCGACGGCCAGATCTTCCTGGAAACCGACCTGTTCAACGCCGGTGTCCGCCCCGCAATCAACGCCGGTATCTCGGTGTCGCGTGTGGGTGGCGCTGCTCAGACCAAGGTCGTCAAGAAGCTGTCCGGCGGTATCCGTACCGACTTGGCGCAGTACCGTGAACTGGCCGCCTTCGCGCAGTTCGCTTCCGACCTGGACGACGCGACCCGTCGCCAGCTGGAACGCGGCAAGCGCGTGGTGGAACTGCTCAAGCAGCCGCAATACCAGCCGCTGCAAGTGTGGGAACTGGCCGTCACGCTGTACACGGTCAACAACGGCTACCTGGATGAAGTGGACGTGGCCCAAGTGCTGTCGTTCGAGAAGTCGCTGAAGGATCAACTGAAGGCCAAGCATGCGGCCCTGATCCAGCGCATCGAAGACACCAAGGAACTGTCCAAGGATGACGAAGCCGAATTGGCCGCCGCCATCCAGGAATTCAAGAAGCACGGTGCTTTTTAAGAAAGTGATGGGTTAGGCGTCCGCGACGCCTCACCCATCCTTCCCGGATGGATGAGGCGCCAGCGGAACCCATCGGCCAGTCTTCACAGGAAAGCGCAATGCCCGGAATTAAGGAAATCCGAACCAAGATCAAGAGCGTGCAAAACACGCGCAAGATCACCAAGGCGATGGAAATGGTCGCCGCATCCAAGATGCGCAAGGCGCAGGAGCGGATGCGTGCTGGCCGTCCGTATGCCACCAAGGTGCGCGAGATTGCTGCGCACCTGATGCAGGCCAACCCCGAGTACAGCCACCCGTACCTGGTCGAACGCGAAGTCAAGGCGGTCGGCGTGATCATGGTCACGACCGACAAGGGCCTGTGCGGCGGCTTGAACACCAACATCACCCGCGTGACGTTGGGCAAGCTGAAAGAGTTCGAGAAGAACGGCATCGCCGTGCAAGCGACCGCTTTCGGCAACAAGGGCGTGGGCGTGCTGACCCGCATCGGCGCCAAACTGGTTTCCCAGGAAGTGCAACTGGGCGACAAGCCGCAACTCGACCGCCTGCTGGGCGCGATCAAGGTGCAGCTGGACGCCTACCTGGAAGGCCGCATCGACGCGCTGTACGTGGCCTCGACCCGCTTCGTCAACACGATGAAGCAGGAGCCGTTGTTCTTGCGCCTGCTGCCTCTGGCCAGCGGTTTGGATGATCCGTACCAGACGGGCGCTGATAGCCTGGCCAAGACCTCGGAAGTGAAGTCGGACTACAGCTGGGATTACATCTACGAACCCGACGCCCGTAGCGTGATCGACGACCTGCTGCAGCGTTACGTTGAAGGCCTGCTGTACCAAGCCGTGGCCGAGAACATGGCTTCGGAGCAGTCGGCCCGGATGGTCGCCATGAAGGCGGCGTCGGACAACGCCAAGAAGGTCATCGGCGATCTGCAACTGGTCTACAACAAGACCCGTCAGGCCGCGATCACCAAAGAAATTTCGGAAATCGTAGGGGGCGCTGCCGCCGTTTGAGGCAGGCAGCATCCCGTCAAAAGCTATCAAGCAAGGAATCGACATGAGCAACGGAACCATCGTTCAGTGCATCGGCGCCGTGGTGGATATTCAGTTCCCCCGCGATCAAATGCCCAAGATCTACGAAGCGCTTACCCTGGCCGACGAGGGTTCCTCGTTCGCCGAAAAGGGTCTGACGCTGGAAGTGCAGCAACAGCTGGGCGACGGCGTGGTGCGTACCATTGCGCTGGGCTCCAGCGACGGCCTGCGCCGCGGCATGAAGGTCACCGGCACGGGCGCCCCGATCTCGGTGCCCGTCGGCACCGGCACGCTGGGCCGCATCATGGACGTGCTGGGTCGTCCCATCGACGAAGCCGGCCCGATCCAGCACGACGAAAAGCGTGGCATTCACCAAGCGGCTCCCCGTTTCGACGAGCTGTCGCCGTCGGTGGAACTGCTGGAAACCGGCATCAAGGTTATTGACCTGGTTTGCCCGTTCGCCAAGGGCGGCAAGGTCGGCCTGTTCGGCGGCGCCGGCGTGGGCAAGACCGTCAACATGATGGAACTGATCAACAACATCGCCAAGCAGCACAGCGGCTTGTCGGTGTTCGCCGGCGTGGGCGAGCGTACCCGCGAAGGCAACGACTTCTACCACGAAATGGAAGAGTCGAACGTTCTGGACAAGGTTGCGATGGTGTTCGGTCAGATGAACGAACCCCCGGGCAACCGTCTGCGCGTGGCGCTGACCGGCCTGACCATGGCCGAGAAGTTCCGCGACGAAGGCCGCGACATCCTGTTCTTCGTGGACAACATCTACCGCTACACCCTGGCCGGTACCGAAGTGTCGGCACTGCTGGGCCGTATGCCGTCGGCAGTGGGCTACCAGCCCACGCTGGCCGAAGAAATGGGCAAGCTGCAAGAGCGCATCACGTCGACCAAGACCGGCTCGATCACCTCGATCCAGGCCGTGTACGTCCCTGCGGACGACTTGACCGACCCGTCGCCTGCCACGACCTTCCAGCACTTGGACTCCACCGTCGTGCTGTCGCGTGACATCGCCGCCCTGGGTATCTACCCGGCCGTGGACCCGCTGGATTCGTCCAGCCGCCAGCTCGACCCGCAAGTCGTGGGCGAAGAGCACTACGCCGTGGCCCGTGGCGTGCAGCAAACGCTGCAGCGCTACAAGGAACTGCGCGACATCATCGCGATTCTGGGCATGGACGAACTGTCGCCGGAAGACAAGCAGGCCGTGGCCCGCGCCCGTAAGATCCAGCGCTTCCTGTCGCAGCCGTTCCACGTTGCAGAAGTGTTCACCGGTTCGCCCGGCAAGTACGTTCCGCTGGCCGAAACCATCCGTGGTTTCAAGATGATCGTGAACGGCGAGTGCGATGCGCTGCCGGAACAGGCCTTCTACATGGTCGGCTCGATCGACGAGGCCTTCGAGAAGGCCAAGAAACTGCAATAAGGAACCGATATGGCTACCCTGCATGTGGATGTCGTCAGCGCAGAGGAAGCGATCTTCTCCGGTGAGGCGAAGTTCGTGGTGCTGCCTGGCGAAGCGGGTGAACTGGGCATTCTGCCCGGCCACACCCCGCTGATTTCGCGCATACGCCCCGGGACGGTCAAGATCGTTCGTGCCGACCAAGGCGAGGAAAACATCTTCGTCGCCGGGGGCATTCTGGAAGTGCAGCCGGGCAGCGTGACGGTTCTGGCCGACACGGCTATCCGTGCCGCCGACCTGGACGAAGCCCGCGCCCTGGAAGCGCGCCAGAAGGCCGAACAGGCCCTGGCCAACGCCAAGGACAAGGCGGACATCGCCGTGGTCGAAGCGGAACTCGCCATGCTGGCTGCGCAAGCCATCGCGGCGCGCAAGCTGCGCCAAGGCGGCCGTTCGCACTAAGCGGCGAAGCTGTGCCCCGGGGTTCGCCCCGGAATCGAAAGAAGCGGCCTCAGGGCCGCTTTTTTCATACCTGTTTTTTTCATTGCCGAGTGAAGGTCCGCCGTCCTTTGTGCGGGCCGCAATGCGATCACTACGAATAGCTGCACGCCGGTTGCAACAGTAGCCTTCAATCTTCCTAGTCAAGCGTAGGGGGAAGCGTGCGAGAAGTCCTGGATTGCGGGGTATTGCTGGCGCCCGGCCATGATGGGCCGATGCGCGATCTGGTCGCGCTGCACCCGGCCAGGCAGACGCGCGTGCGGCTCCATCTGGTGTCGCTGAGTCCGGTGCGCTATGCGACCGCGGGCATGGCGGCGCGCGATGCCGTGTCAGGCGCGCAGACCGACGCCGACGCGCAGGCCGACAGCCAGGAAGCGGACGTGCAGGCGCTGGCCCGGCTGGCGGTGGCGCTCAGGCGCTACGACTGCTGCATCCTGCCGGTGGCGCCATCATCGCTCGCCTGGACGCGCATGGCGCTGCAACAGGCGGGCAGCGCATTGAGCACGCCGGTGCTGTTGCTGATCTCCGATGTGAAGGCGCCCGCGATCGAAGACCTGCTGAGCCTGGGCGCGTCGGATTTCATCATGCAGCCGGCCTGCCTGGAAAGCATGCGGGTGCGGCTTGGCCGCCTGGCCGGCGCGGCGCACGGGCGTGGCGCGGCGCGGGCGGATATCCGCGAGCCCACGACGGCTTATCGCGAGGCGCGGATGGAACTGGGCGCGGACGGGGCGCCGAGGCTCGCTGCGTTGCACGCCCGGGTGCCACAGGATCTGGTAGAGCAAACCTTGTCGGGCATGCGCAAACCGCATCCGCGGCCTGCGCATGAATCCTTCCGCATCGCGAAGGCGCGGGTGGTGGACGGCTTCGAGCGCGACTATATCCGGCTTGCGCTGTCGCGCCATGGCGGCAACGTGGCGCAGGCGGCGCGGGCTTGCTGCAAGCACCGGCGGGCGTTCTGGGCGCTGATGCGCAAGCACGGCATCGAGGCGGCGCCGTACCGGCAGGCCGCGCAGGAGCGGGGGGCCTGAAGCGACGGACCTGCCGGCGGTCGGTCGACGCACGGCCAGCGGGCGGGGCGCCGCGCGCGCCGCCTTGCCCCTGAAAGCGCCCCGCTTGCGCGCCGGCAAGTCCGGCGCAGAGCCTGGCTGCGACTTGTCAGCCAGGGGAAGTAAAATCACGGCTTCCGATCATCGAGGATAGTCGTGTCTGCTTCCGTACTGAAGAACGATGTGTTCTTGCGCTCGCTGCTGCGCGAGCCCGTGCCCTATACCCCGATCTGGCTGATGCGCCAGGCCGGCCGCTACCTGCCTGAATACCGCCAGACGCGGGCCCGCGCAGGTTCCTTCATGGGCCTCGCTCAGAACCCGGACTACGCCTCGGAAGTCACGCTGCAGCCGCTGGAGCGTTTCGACCTGGATGCGGCCATTCTGTTCTCGGACATCCTGACGGTGCCGCACGCCATGGGCCTGGGCCTGGACTTCGCCGAAGGCGAGGGTCCGCGCTTCGCCCGTCCGGTGCGTACCGAAGAAGACGTGGCGCGCCTGGAAGTGCCGGACATGGACAAGCTGCGCTATGTATTCGATGCCGTGCGTACGATCCGGCGCGACCTGGACGGCAAGGTGCCGCTGATCGGCTTTGCCGGCAGCCCCTGGACCATCGCTTGCTACATGGTGGAAGGCCAGGGCAGCGACGACTATCGCCTGATCAAGACGATGCTGTATGCGCGTCCCGACCTGCTGCACCGCATCCTCGAAATCAACGCCGAAGCCACGCTGCAGTACTTGAACGCGCAGATCGCCGCCGGCGCCCAAGCCGTGATGCTGTTCGACAGCTGGGGCGGCGTGCTGGCCGACGGGCTGTTCCAGCAGTTCTCGCTGGCCTACACCCGCAAGGTCGTGGCCGGGCTGATCCGCGAACACGAAGGCCGCCGCGTGCCGGTCATCGTCTTCACCAAGGGCGGCGGCCAGTGGCTGGAACAGATCGCCGCTTGCGGCGCCGATGCCGTGGGCCTGGACTGGACGGTGGATCTGGCCGCCGCGCGGCGCCGCACCGGGGACTCGGTCGCGTTCCAGGGCAACCTCGACCCCATGGCCTTGTTCGGTGGCGGACCCGCCATCCGTGCCGAGGCGCGGCGCGTGCTGGACGCGTTCGGACCGGTCGGCAAGGGCGGCCACGTGTTCAACCTGGGCCACGGCATATCCCGCTTTACTCCGCCAGAAGCCGTAGCCGAATTGGTTGATGAAGTCCACCAGCACAGCCGTTCGCTGCGAGGGTAAGTGAGTGGACGCTTCGGTCTACAGGGCCGGAGCAGGAGGGTCCCTGATGACACTTGTGCACAGCAAGATTGCCCTCGGGGAAAACCCTTTAGATGCTAGTTTACAATCTCGGAAGCTCTCATAAGTCATTGTTTTAAATGGTGAAATGAGAGTTTTCAACAAGATTTCGCAAGTTTGCGCAATCTTGTCAAATTCCAATTTCCGATGTTGCTCCTGCCTTTTCCCCAAAGTTATCCACAGGCGGAAAATGGAGCGCGCCGGCATCATCCGGGATCATCCTTCTACATGCTCCGTCCTAGCACCCATGTCTGAAACGCTGTCGAACACGACCCCCGCGGTCTGCTGGGTGCGGGTGGCGCTGGACGTGCCCCTGCCGGGTCCGTTCGACTACCGCAGCGACGCGCCGGTGACGGTGGGCCTGCGGGTCATCGTGCCGTTCGGCCGCCGCAAGCTGATCGGCGTGGTGGTGGACAACCCGGCGGAGCCGTCCTTCGACCCCAAGCAGATCCGGCCGATCGAAGAGGTGCTGGATGACCTGCCGCCCTTCGACGAGGACTGGCTGCGCCTGGCCCGCTTTGCCGCTGACTACTACCAGCGGCCGCTGGGCGAGGTGATGCTGCCCACGCTGCCGCCGCCGCTGCGCAAGCCCACGGCCTACCAGGGCAAGCGCTCGGCGGGCGGCCCCGTGGCGCGCCTGGACGGGCGCAAGCGCAAGACGGCGCGCGCGCCGGCCCAGGCCGACCAGCCGCCGGAGCTCAACGACGCCCAGCGCGAGGCGGTGGACGCCATAGGCGCGCTGGACGGGTTCAAGCCCGTGTTGCTGCACGGGGTGACGGGCAGCGGCAAGACCGAGGTGTACCTGCGCGCGGCCGAAAGGGTGCTGGCGGCGGGACGCCAGGTGTTGCTGATGGTGCCCGAAATCAACCTGACGCCGCAGCTCGAAGGCGCGCTGCGCGCGCGCCTGGAGGCACTCGTTGGACCGGACGGTCTGGCCGTCATGCATAGCGGCCTGTCCGATGGCGAACGCTTGCAGGCCTGGACCCGCGCCCAGCGCGGCGAGGCCCGCATGCTGCTGGGCACGCGCATGTCGGTGTTCGCGCCCTTGAGCCAGCTGGGCCTGATCGTGGTGGACGAGGAGCACGACGCGTCCTACAAGCAGCAGGACGGCTTGCGCTATTCGGCGCGCGACCTGGCGGTGTGGCGCGCCCATGACCTGAATATTCCAGTAGTGCTGGGGTCGGCCACGCCGTCCCTGGAGACCTGGCAGCATGCCGAGCGCGGGCGCTACCTGCGCCTGACCCTGCCGGGCCGGGCGCGCGCCAGCAGCCTGCCGTCCATGCGCCTGATCGACACGCGGCGCCTGCAACTGAAGCAGGGCATGTCGCCGCAACTGCTGGATGCCATCGGACAGCGCCTGGAACGCAAGGAACAGTCCCTCATCTTCCTGAACCGCCGCGGCTATTCGCCGGTGCTGCATTGCCAGTCCTGCGCGTGGGTCAGCAATTGCCCGCGCTGCACTGCATTTACCGTGCTGCACCGTACCGATGGCCGCGGCCATCGCCTGCAGTGCCATCACTGCGGCTACCAGGCCCCGGTGCCGCGCGCTTGTCCCGAATGCGGCGACCAGGACCTGGCGCCCATGGGGCGCGGCACGCAGCGGGTGGAAGAACATCTGGCGGAATTGTTTCCCGAGGCGCGCATCCTGCGCATCGACGCTGACAGCACGCGCAAGAAGGGCAGCGCCGAAGCGCTGTTCGCCTCGGTGCATGCCGGCGAGGTGGACATCCTGGTGGGCACGCAGATGGTGGCCAAGGGCCACGACTTCGCGCGCCTGGGATTGGTGGGCGTGCTGAATGCGGACTCCATGTTGTTCGCGCATGACTTCCGCGCGCCCGAGCGCCTGTTCGCGCAGCTGATGCAGGTGGCGGGCCGCGCCGGCCGCCATCAAGGCAACGGCGATGTGCTGATACAGACCAACTACCCCGAGCAGCCGGTCTATCAGGCGCTGCTGCGGCATGACTACGCGGGCTTTGCCCGCCATGCCCTGCACGAGCGGGAAAGCACCGGCCTGCCGCCTTTCGTTTACCAGGCCCTGCTGACCGCGGAGGCGCGCGAGCTGAAGGTGGCGCTGGAATTCCTGGAGCGGGCGCGGGCCTTGCCCGAGGGTGAATGGGCGGCCGATTTTCCAGGCCTGGACGCCATCATGCTGTACGACCCGGTGCCGCTGCGCGTGGTGCGCGTGGCCAATATCGAGCGCGCCCAGTTGCTGGCGGAAAGCAGCAGCCGGCCGGCTTTGCAGGCCTTCCTGGCGTCCTGGTCGCACCACCTGCCGTACCTGGCCAACGAGGCCCGCGTGCGCTGGCAACTGGAAGTCGATCCGCTGGAAATCTGATCGGCTGCGGCCGGGGCCAATGCGCCGTCGATCCGATTGTTCTATGATCTTTCTCCTCTATCGCGCCTCCGCGGCAGGCCCGCCGTGGCGGCTGCGCCCGTCCCCTTTTTCTCGCGTGTTACCGGCCCGCTGACGGGCGGCCGCAAGCTTCGTGCTTGCTGGCCGCAGCTTCAATGCGGCCGCCGCGATGCATGATCACCTGACTCGAATGTCCGCCAGCGAACCTATAGCCCAAGGCATGAACCCCGCTCAACGCGAAGCGGTGCTGTATCTGGACGGCCCCTGCCTGGTGCTGGCCGGCGCCGGCAGCGGCAAGACGCGCGTGATCACGCAGAAGATCGCCTACCTGCTGCGCGAGTGCGGCTATATGGGGCGCAACGTGGTGGCGCTGACCTTCACCAACAAGGCCGCGCGCGAGATGGACGAACGCGTGAAGACCCTGGTGGATCGCAAGCTGTCCAAGGGCCTGATCATCAGCACCTTCCATTCGCTGGGCGTGAAGATGCTGCGCGAGGAGGCGCGCAACGCGGGCCTGAAGCCGACGTTTTCGATCCTGGACGCCGACGATGCGATGGCCATCATCCAGGAACTCTTGAACACGACCGACAAGGCTCGCCTGCGCCACGTGCAGGGCATCATCTCGCTGTGGAAGAACGGCTTGATGGAGCCGGACGATGCCGCGCGTGAAGCCATCACGCCGGCCGACGTGGAGGCGGCCAACGTCTACCGCAGCTACGCCGCCACGCTGGCCGCCTACCAGGCGGTGGACTTCGACGACCTGATCCGCATCCCCGCGCTGCTGCTGGCCAACAACGAAGAAGTGCGCACCCGCTGGCAGAACCGCGTGCGTTATCTGCTGGTGGACGAATACCAGGACACCAACGTGTGCCAGTACCGCCTGGTGCAGCTCCTGACGGGTTCGCGCGCCATGTTCACGGCGGTGGGCGATGACGACCAGGCGATCTACGCCTGGCGTGGCGCAACCATCGAGAACCTGGCCAAGCTGACCACCGACTACCCCAACATCAAGCTCATCAAGCTGGAGCAGAACTACCGGTCGGTGCAGCGCATCCTGGCGGCCGCAAACCAGGTGATTGAAAAGAACCCCAAGCTGTTCGACAAGAAGCTGTGGTCCGATCTGGGCGTGGGCGAACCCATCCTGGTATCGGCCATGGACGGCGAGGAGCAGGAGGCCGAATCCATCGCCATGAAGGTGTCGGCTTCGCGCTTCGAGCGCCAGGCGCAGTGGAAGGATTTTGCCATCCTGTACCGCAGCAATCATCAATCGCGCATCCTGGAACAGGCGCTGCGCAACCTGAAGATCCCGTACACGATCTCGGGCGGGCAGAGTTTCTTCGACAAGACCGAAGTGCGCGACGTGCTGGCCTATCTGCGCATCCTGGCCAACGACGACGACGATCCGGCCTTCATCCGCGCGGCCACCACGCCCAAGCGCGGCATCGGCCAGGCCACCTTGCAGACGCTGGGGCAGTACGCCGCAAGCCGCGAGCTGTCGCTGCTGGCGGCCGTGGCCGAGACTGGCCTGGAAAGCCTGCTGGCGCCACGGCAGCTGGAGCCGCTGCGCACCTTCACCGAGTTCATCCGCCGCATGCAATGGCGCGCGGGCCGTGGCGCGGCCGATGCGAAGGACGCCGCGTCGTCCGAGCCCGCGGGCGTGCTGCTGGACGATCTGCTGGAAGCCATCCAGTACGAACGCCATCTGTACGAGCTGTTCGAAGAGCGGCCCGCGCAGACGCGCTGGCAGAACGTGCTGGAGCTGACCGGATGGCTCAAGCGCAAGGCCGAAGAAGACAACATGACGCTCTTCGACCTGGTGCAGCATGTGGCGCTGGTCACCATGCTGGAGCGCGGCGAGGAAGAAGAGCCCGATGCGGTGAAGATGTCCACCCTGCATGCTTCCAAGGGCCTGGAGTATCCGCACGTGTACCTCGCGGGCGTCGAGGAAGGCTTGCTGCCGCACCTGGGCAAGGATGACGAGGTCGGCGATCCGGCGCGCGCGGCCGAGAACCTGGCTTCGCGCATCCAGGAAGAGCGCCGGCTCATGTACGTGGGCATCACGCGCGCGCAGCGCAGCCTGAACCTGAGCTGGTGCAAGCGCCGCCGCCGCGCGCGCGAGGACCTGGTGCGCGAGCCTTCGCGCTTCATCGAGGAAATGGGCCTGGGCGATGTGCGCATGCAGGAAGACGCGGCCACCGCTGCAATGAATCCCAAGGAGCGCATGGCCATGCTCAAGGCGTTGCTGAAGAAATAGGGGCGGGGCGGCGGCTTGTGGAAAGCCGCGGCCTGCTCCTACACTGGACTGTGCCCGCCCCGCCGTCCGGGGCGCGGCAATCCCGTGGATCGAAGGAGCGCGCCATGTGTCGCTGGCTGGCTTATACCGGTAGTCCCATACAGATGGAGAGCGTGCTGTTCAAGGCCAAGCACTCCCTGATCGACCAGAGCCTGCACTCGCGGCTGGGCGCTACCACCACCAATGGCGACGGCTTCGGGCTGGGCTGGTATGGCCGTCAACACGAAGGCCGGCCGCCGGAGCCGCCGTTCCGCTACCGCAGCGTGCATCCGGCCTGGAACGACCGCAATCTGCGGGAAGCGGCGCGCGCGATCCACGCGCCGCTGTTCGTGGCGCACATCCGCGCCGCCACCGACACGCCCGCGCAGGAAACCAACTGCCATCCGTTTCGCCACGGCCAGTGGCTGTTCGTGCACAACGGCGTCATCCGCGACTATCCGTTGCTCAGGCGCGACCTGATGCTGATGATCGCGCCGCCCTATTTCGGCTCGCTGGAAGGGTCGACGGATTCCGAGGTGATGTTCCTGCTGGCTTTGAGCTTCGGCCTGGAGGAAGACCCGCTGGCGGCGCTGGCCCGCATGGTGGGTGCGGTGGAAGAGACGGGCAGGCGGCATGGCGTGGCGCAGCCCATCAACATGACGGTGTGCGCGCTGGACGGCCAGCGGCTGATCGCCGTGCGCTATTCCAGCGAGGCCGATTCACGCACGCTGTTCCACAACACCTGCGTGCGCCATCTGCGCCAGCTATATCCCGACAATCCGCAGATCGCGGCGCTGGATGACGACGCATTCCTGCTGCTGTCGGAGCCCTTGACCGAGATGCCCGGCGCCTGGGAGGAAGTGCCCGAAGCCACCGCCATCATCGCGGGCGGCGGCACGGTGGCGCACTATCCGTTCGTGCCGGTGCCGCCGGGCGCCTGAGCCGGGCCGGGCTTCAGTGGCCCGTATGCAGGGCCGGATTCAGCGTGCCCCAGGCGGCGGTGCGCACCAGGCACTCCACGGCGCCGGTCTGCGAATTGCGGCGGAACAGCAGGCCTTGCTGACCCGCCAGCGAGGTGGCCTTCACCACCGCGCCTTCCGGCGTCAGCACGCGCGTGCCGGCGGTGACGTAGCAGCCGGCTTCCACCACGCAGTCGTCGCCCAGCGAAATTCCTATGCCCGAGTTGGCGCCCAGCAGGCAGCGCTTGCCGATGGATACCACCTGCTTGCCGCCGCCGGACATGGTGCCCATGATGGATGCGCCGCCGCCGATGTCGCTGCCGTCGTCGACGATGACGCCGGCGCTGATGCGGCCTTCGACCATGGACGCGCCCAGCGTGCCGGCGTTGAAATTGCAGAAACCTTCATGCAGCACCGTGGTGCCGGGCGACAGATGCGCGCCCAGGCGCACGCGCGCGGTGTCGGCGATGCGCACGCCGCTGGGCATGACGTAGTCGGTCATGCGGGGAATCTTGTCCACGCCGCGGATTTCCAGGATCTGTCCGGAGGCGCGCAGATGCCAGCGCAGCGCATCCACCTGATCCACCGCGCAGGGCCCGGCCGACGTCCAGGCGACGTTGGCCAGCACGTTGAACAGGCCGTCCAGGTTGGCGTCGTGCGGACGGATCAGCCGGTGGCTGAGCAGGTGCAGGCGCAGATAGGCGTCGTGCGCATCGACCGGCGGTTCGTCCAGCGACGAGATCGCGGTACGCACGGCGACGATGTCGACCTTGCGGCGGGTGTCGCGGACCAGGGCGGTGGGCACATGTTCGCCCAGCGCGGCGCGGGCTTCCTCGGGCGACAGGTGGCGGGTGCCGGTGGCCGGCGAGTTGTCGGCCAGCGAGGGACGCGGATACCAGGTATCCAGGATGGCGCCGTCGGCGGCCAGCGTGGCGACGCCATAGGCGATGGCGCTGAGGGGCTTGGGGGAATCGGCCATGATGAAAGAGGAAGTGCGCAGTCTGGGTGCGTAATTCTAAGGCGAAAGGGCCGCGGTTTTCAGAGGCTGCCGAAGGCCCAGCGCAGGCTCAGCGACCCGGTGTGTTCGCGGTTGCCGCCGCCATACTGGCCGCCGTAGGCCAGGCCGATGACGGCCGAGCGCGACACGGCGATTTCCAGGCCGGCGCCCGCCAGCGCGGCGGACCGGGCGATGGGCGCGCCGGCGACCGTCAGCACGCTGCCGCCGTCCAGCACCAGGGTGGTTTCAGGTTGTACGTCGCCAAAGGCGCGGCGCCAGCCCAGTGTCGCGTGCAGTCTGCCGAAGGTGGGGCCGAGCGCGAAGCCGGTCTGGCCGCGCAGGCCCAGCGTGGTGGTGGTCTGCCGGATCCGTCCCGCGTCGGCCGAGAGCGCGGTGAATCCGCCCGATTCGCTGAAGCTGCGCGTGCGCACGTTGCGCACCGCCAGGCCCGCGAATGGTTCGATGGTCGCGCTTTCCGATAGCGCCAGCTCGTAGCCCAGTTCCGAAAAGGCCTGCGCGGTGTAGGCGCTGAAGTCGGCGGTCAAGGTCTGCCGGGCGATGCCGGGCATCTCGAAATGCCGCCGGGTGTCGATGTCGTGCCAGGTGTAGGAGGCGGCCGTCAGCAGGTTCAGCTTGCCGGGGCCGGCGTCGAACGACTTCTTGCCGTAGAGCCCCGCGGTATAGCTGTATACGTCCACCCGCGCATCGGCCGCGTCGATGCGGACGCGGCTGCGGGTGGCGCCCAGCGCGCCGCCCAGCCGCCAGCCGGCGCCCGCGTCGAATTCGCCGCCGCCATACAGGCCGGTGGTGCGTTGCTTGATGCGGGCCGTGTTGGCGCCGCCTTCCAGCGTCTGCCAATTGTCGACGACGACGAGCCAGCCCGGCTGGGCCGGCGCGGGACGGGCCGGACGGTCGGCCAGCAGGCTGCGGTCCGGTTCGGCCTGTCCGGCGTGCGCGTGCGCTGCGCCAGCCGCGAACAGGACCTGCATGGCGAACGCCCGCGCCAGCAGCCGCCGGCGCACGGCTATCGGTGGCGGCAAGGACTGTTTACGCCAGTTCTTTCAGCAGCAGTTCCCAGAATTTCATGCGCTGTTCCAGCGTCGAAACCAGGATGTACTCGTTCAAGGTGTGCGCGCCGTCGCCGTCGGCGCCCAGGCCGTCCAGCGTCGGGATGCCCATGGCGGACGTGAAGTTGGCGTCGCTGCCGCCGCCCGTCATGGGCGCGTCTTCCAGCAGGAAGCCGGCGCGTTCGGCATAGCCCTGCACCAGCGCCAGCAGATCGGCGGCGGCTTCGGTCTTCACCATGGGCGGGCGGTTCAGTTCCACGTCGATGTCCAGTTCCACGTCCGGACCCACGGCGCACAGCTCGCGCATGCGGCGCAGCACGTCTTCGGCGGCGCCCATGTCGGGCACGCGGAAGTCGACCACGCAGCGGCACAGCGCTGGCACGGTGTTGGTCACGGTGCCGCCGGCGATGGTGCCGACGCTGACGGTAATGCCGCGGTCATAGTCGGTCATGGCTTCCAGCGCCAGCACCTGGTGGGCCATTTCGCGGATGGCGCTGCGGCCTTTCTCGTGCTGCATGCCGGCGTGGGCCGGACGGCCCTTGACGTTCAGGTTCAGCATGCCGGTGCCCTTGCGCGCCGTGACGCACTTGCCGCCGTTGGGGCGGGCGGGTTCGCAGACCAGCGCGTACTTGGCGTTGGCGGCAAAGCGCTCGATGTGCGCGCGCGACGCGTGGCTGCCGGTTTCTTCGTCGGGCACCACCAGAAAGTCCACCGGCAGCTGGGTCGCGCCGGGGCGCGCCAGGCCGGACAGCGCCGTCAGCGCCAGGTAGATGCCGGCCTTCATGTCGTAGCCGCCCGGCCCATAGAGGCGGTCGCCTTCGATGCGCACCGGGTTCTCCAGCAGCGTGCCCACCGGATGCACCGTGTCCATGTGCGCCAGGATCAGGATGCCGGGGCGCGTGTCGCCGGGGGCGCGGTTGGTCGCGTACAGCAGCGGACCCGTGGTCGGGCCCAGGGACGATAGCTCCACCGTCAGGCCGGCGGCCGCGGCGTAGTCGGCGATGATGCGCGCCATGGCGGCGATGCCCTCGGGGAAGTTCGAGGGCGATTCGCATTGCAGCCAGCTCTTGATGCCGGCGACGATCTGTTCAGTGCTCTGGGTGTTGGACATGACGGTATCGGATATCTGCAACGAAGAAAGTGGGGGCGGTCAGGCGACCTGCTGGCCGGCCAGGCGGGCCAGTTCGGCGGCGTCGGGCATCTTGCCGTCGAACCAGAGGCTGGCGCAGACGGCGGACATGGCGCGGCCGTCGTGGCCGATGCCCGGTACGACCTGCAGCTTCCAGCCGAACGGCACGCCGCGGCGCTCGGCTTCCTTGCGGCCGAACTCGAAGTAGTTCTGCGCGCGTGCGAAACGGTGCGGACCCTGGCGCATGGCGGCGGGTTCGGACGGCAGGTTGGGGTCGTCGGTGGCGATGTCCTGGTCGCCCGCCAGGATGGTCATCGGGTAGGCCAGCAGCTTCACCAGGTGGTCTTCCGTCATGCCTACGCCGTCCATGCCTTCGGGGAAGGGATAGTCGAACGTGGGCAGCGTGTACCAGCCCGGGTTGCCGGCAGCCACGGCCTTGAACGGCGCGTGCGACTGGCTGCTCATCAGGCGGTGCACGAACTGGCCGCCGGCGGAGTGGCCGAACAGGTAGACGTTCTGGCCGTCGGTGATTTCGCCGGCGATCAGGTCCTTGATGACATTGCCCACCAACGCGTAGGTCCAGCCGTCGATGTGGCGCGGATTGCCGCCGGCCGAGAACACGCGGCCGTTGTTGTAGCTTTCCACGCCGGGCCAGATCTCGTTGGAGAAGGTCAGCGCCACGATCAGCAGCTTGTGCTTGTCGGCGGCTTCCACCCAGAAATCGCGGTACTCGTCGCCGTTGCGCAGCACGCCGTGCTGCACGATGACCACCGGCATGTCGGGCGTGTAGCCGTAGGGGCGGTAGGTCTGCAGCTTGAAGGGGCGGTCGGAGTTGCGGTCCTCGTCCACATACAGGATGGCGTTGCGGCCGGCATGGCCCAGTTCGATGGCGATGCGGTCGACGTTGGACATCTCGGAGGGTTTCATCAGGCGTTCGCCTCATTCAGGTGGCAGGCCGACCAATGGCCTGCCGAGATTTCTTTCAGGACCGGCGCCTGCTCGCGGCAGCGCGGCATGGCGTGGGGGCAGCGGGGATTGAAGGTACAGCCCGGCGGCGGATTCAGCGGCGACGGGATCTCGCCCTTGATCGGCGTGAACTTGCGGCCGCGGCGGCCCACGTCCGGCACCTCGGCCATCAGGGCCTGGGTGTAGGGATGGTTGGCGCGCGCGAAGATCTCGGCCGACGTGGAGATTTCCACGATCTTGCCCAGGTACATGATCGCCACGCGGTCGGAGATGTGCTTGACCACGCCCAGGTCATGGCTGATGAACAGGTAGGTGAAGCCGTGCTGTTCGCGCAGGTCCATGAACAGGTTGATCACCTGCGCCTGGATCGACACGTCCAGCGCGGCCACGGGCTCGTCGCAGACCAGGAACTTCGGCGCCACCATCAGCGCACGCGCGATGCCGATGCGCTGGCGCTGGCCGCCCGAGATCTGGTGCGGGAAGCGGTCGCGGTACTCGGGGTCCAGGCCCACTTCCTTCAGCGCCTGGTCGATGCGCGCGGGAATCTGGGCGGCGGGCGCCAGTTTGTGGACCTTGAGCGATTCGCCCAGGATCTGGCGCAGGCGCTGGCGCGGATTCAGCGAGGCCTGCGGATCCTGGAAGATCATCTGCACGCCCAGCGTGTAGGCCAGCTTGTCGGCGCCGCGCAGGCGGCGGGCTTCCTGGCCCTGGTACAGCAGCTGGCCTTCAGTCTGGCCATGCAGGCCGGCAACGACGCGGCCCAGCGTGGACTTGCCGCAGCCGGATTCGCCGACCAGGCCCACGACTTCGCCGCGCTTGATGGACAGGTCCACGCCGTTGACCGCATACACGGTGCGGCGGTCGATGGGACGGCCGGTCAGGGCCAGGATGCGCTGGGCCAGGTCGGGCCGCTGCTCGAAGCGCTTGTGGACGTTCTTGAGCTCGATGACGGGAGTATCGGCTTGGCTCATACCGGCTGGGCCTCGCGGGTAATCGGCACGTAGCAGCGGTAGTTGCGCGCGCCTTCGGTGGTGACAGTGGGGGCTTGTTCGGTGCAACGCGTGACCGCGCTGGTGCAGCGCGGGCGGAACGGACAGCCCGAGGGGCGGCCGGCGAGGCTGGGCGCCATGCCGTTGATCTGGTGCAGGCGCGCGCCGGGCTGGGTGGCGCCGGGCATCGAATCCAGCAGGCCCTTGGTGTAGGGGTGGCGCGGCGCGTCCAGCACTTCTTCGACCGGGCCGCTTTCGACGATGCGGCCTGCGTACATCACGGCCACGCGGTCGGCCAGTTCAGCCACCACGCCCAGGTCGTGGGTGATCCAGATCAGCGCGGTGTTGTGTTCGCGGCAGATCTCCTGCATGCGGTAGAGGATCTGGCCCTGGATGGTGACGTCCAGTGCCGTGGTCGGCTCGTCGCAGATGATCAGGTCGGGCTTGTTCAGCATGGCGATCGCGATCGCCACGCGCTGGCGCATGCCGCCCGAGAATTCGTGCGGATAGCTCTTCAGGCGCTTTTCGGGCGAAGGAATGCCGACCATGGCCAGCGCCTCGCGGCAGCGTTCCTCGGCTTCGGCGCGCGGCACGTCTTCGTGGGTCAGGATGGCTTCCATCATCTGCTCGCCGATGCGCAGCACCGGATTGAGCGTCATCAGGGGATCCTGGAAGATCATGGCGATGCGGTTGCCGCGCAACTGGCGCATCTGCTCTTCGCTCAGCTTGCGCAGGTCCGTGCCCTTGAACTTCACTTCGCCGTCCACCACTTCCCCGGGCGGGTCGATCAGGCCCAGGAGCGAAAAGCCGGTGACGGATTTGCCGGAACCCGATTCGCCGACCAGGCCGACGATCTCGCCGCGGCGCACGGTCAGGTCAACGCCGTCGACCGCCAGCCACGCGCCGGCTTCGGTATGGAATGCGGTGCGCAGGCCGCGCACGTCTAGAAGGATTTCGCTCATGCTCGTCGCGGGTCCAGGCTTTCGCGCAGGCGGTCGCCCACGATGTTGATGGAGAGGATCAGCACCAGCAGGGCGATGCCCGGGAACAGGCTGATCCAGTAGTCGCCCGACAGCAGGTACTGGAAACCGTTGGAAATCAGCAGGCCCAGCGACGGTTCGGTGATGGGCACGCCCACGCCCAGGAACGACAGCGTGGCTTCCAGCGCGATCGCGGTCGCGATCTGGATGGTGGCGAACACCATGACGGGGCCCAGGCAGTTGGGCAGCAGGTGGAACAGCATGATGCGCCAGGCGGGGAAGCCCAGGTTGGCGGCGGCTTCCACGTATTCCTTGCGGCGTTCCTGCAGGGCGCGGCTGCGCATGATGCGGGCGTAATGCCCCCACTGCACCAGCACCAACGCCAGGATCACCTTGTCGACCCCTCGCCCCAGCACCACCAGCAGCACCAGCGCCACCAGGATGGTCGGAAAGCCCAGGATGAAGTCGACGATGCGCATGAGCACGGTATCGACCACGCCGCCGACATAGGCGGCTACCAGGCCGATGGCGCCGCCCACGGCGGTGGCCAGGACCACGGCGGACAGGCCCACCATCAGGCTGATGCGCAGGCCATACAGGATGGCGCTGAGCATGTCGCGGCCCTGGTCGTCGGTGCCGAGCCAGGCGATGCTGCCGTCCATCAGCGCCTGGCGCGGCGCCAGGCGGCCGTCCATCAGCGAAAGGTTGGCGAGGTCGTAGGGATTCTGCGGCGCGAAGAAAGGCGCGAAGACCACCAGGACGATCAGGATGGTCAGCGCGATGACGGAGCCGCGCACCGTCGGGCGTGCGTGCAGTTTCTTCAGGATGGAGGCGCGCTGGGGCGTCTCAGCCAGGGGCTGGACGGTGCGGGTGCGGCCGGGATTCGGAGTTTGAGCCATGGCGGATTATTGAGCGGGAGTCACGAGCTGCACGCGCGGATCGAGCGTGGCGTACAGGATATCCACAACCAGGTTGATGATCACGAAGATCAGGGTGACCAGCATCACGTAGGCCACCACGACCGGGCGGTCCAGCTGGTAGACGCTGTCGATCAGCAGCTTGCCCATGCCTGGCCAGGCGAACACGGTTTCGGTGATGGTGGAGTAGGCGATGAGGGTGCCGAATTCCATGCCGATCACGGTGACCACGGGGATCAGGATGTTGCGCAGGATGTGGCGGCGCACGATGCGGCCGGGCTTGACGCCCTTGGCGCGCGCGAACTTCACGTAGTCCTGGCTGCGGGCCTCGACCACGCCGGACGCGGTCAGGCGCAGCACCAGGGCGATGTTGGCCAGCGCCAGGTTGATGGCCGGCATGATCAGGTGCGACCAGCCATCGGCAGTCAGGATGGACAGCGGCACGCCCAGCACGGTGACCGTGTCGCCGCGGCCGGTGGCGGGCAGCCAGCCCAGCCATACCGCGAACAGCAGGATCAGCATCATGCCTTGCCAGAAGTTCGGCAGCGAAAAGCCCAGCACCGAAGTGGCCATGATGCCGCGGCCCAGCGGCTGGTCGCGGTACAGGCCCGCGATCAGCCCCAGCGGAATGCCGAACACACAGGTCAGCATGATGGCGACCACCACCAGCTCGAACGTGGCGGGGATGCGCTGCACGATCAGCTCGATGGCGGGGATGCCGTGCACGAAGGATGTGCCCAGGTCGCCGTGCAGCGCGCGCCACAGGAATCCTGTGTATTGCTGCCATACCGGCAGGTCCAGGCCCAGGCGGGCGATCATCGCCTCGCGTGCGGCCTGGCTGGCTTCGGGGCTGACCAGCAGTTCGATCGGATCGCCCACGGCATAGACCGCGAAGAAGACCACGACCGAAACGGCCAGCAGCACGAACAGACTCTGTATCAGTCTGCGTAGGATGAACAAGGCCACGAGATTATTTCCTTGGTGGGCTCAGGGTTTGCGGGCGCCGCGTAGGGTCTTACTTGGCGGGCTTGGCCGACATGGCCAGGGTGTACTGGTCGGCGCGGCCTTCATAGGTCAGTCCCTTGCGGAACGCCCAGATGCTGCTTTCGAAATGCAGGGGAATGCTGGGCAGGTCGGCCAACGCCAGCGTCAGCGATTCCTGCAGCAGCTTTTCGCGCGCGGCCGGGTCCACGGTGACGAGGGCGCGCTTGAACACGCGGTCGAACTCGGGGTTGTCATAGCCGCCGTAGTTGCTGGTGCCAAGGCCGTGTTCCTTGTCGAACGCGCTGACCCAGTATTGCAGGAAGGACGAGGCCTCGCCGGTTTCCGACGACCAGCCGCCCATGGCGAAGCTGAACTCGCGCTTGGCGCGCTTGGGGAAGTAGACCGAGCGCGTCATGGTGTCGACGGTGGTCTTGATGCCCACGCGCGACAGGTATTGCGCCACTGCCTGCGTGACCTGCGCATCGTTGATGTAGCGGTCGTTGGTCGATGAGACGGTCAGCTCGAAGCCATTCGGGTAGCCGGCTTCGGCCAGCAGCTTCTTGGCGGCGGCCGGGTCGTAGTTCAGCGCGGGCGGGTTGGGCAGGGTGCCGAACATGCCGTCAGGCAGGAACTGGTTGGCCGGCGTGGCGGCGCCGTCCATGATGCGGTCGGCGATGGTCTTGCGGTCGATGGCCATGGAAATGGCGCGGCGCACGCGCACGTCCTGCAGCGGGTTCTTGCCGTCCGCGGCTTTCACGCCCGGGCTGGGATTGCGCGCCACGTCGGGCTGGAAATACACCACGCGCACCGACGGGGTGATGACGTGGCCGAAACCCGGCGTTTCCGAAATGCGCTTCACGTCGCGCGCGGCGGGATTTTCGATCAGGTCGAAGTCGCCCGCCAAGAGGCCGGTCAGGCGCGGGCCAGCGGCAGGCACCGGCACCAGCTTTACGTCCTTCCATGCCGGCTTCGCGCCCCAGTAGGCGTCGTTGCGCGTCAGTTCGATGGCGGTGCCCTTGACGTAGCTCTTGAGCGTGTAGGGCCCGGTGCCGATCACGGAGCGGCCGGTGTTGAAGTCGGCCACGGTAGGCCAGGCGCCGGTGACGCCGCACTTGTTCTTCAGGTCGAAGCTGATCGGGCCATGTTCGGCGATGCCGTTCCACAGCATGCCCATGCGGGTCAGGTCGTTGGGCAGCAGCGGATAGGGCTGGCGCGTCTTGATCACCAGCGTGTTCCCGTCGCGCACCTGCACGTCGGCGAACTTCTGCACGATGGAGGGGTACGAGCTGCTGATGGACTGCTCGTTGTTGACCACGCGACAGAAAGTGAACAGCACGTCCTGCGCCGTGAAGGGCTGGCCGTTGGAAAACTTGACGCCATCGCGCAGCGTGAATTCCCAGGTCGTGTCGTCCACCGGTTTCCAGGCCGTGGCCAGGCGCGGGATCAGGTTCATCTTGGCATCCTGCCCCACCAGCGTCTCGAACATGTGCGAGGTCATCGCATCGTTCGGCGTGGCCTGGTGGTAGTGCGGATCCATCGACGTCGGCTCGGACGACAGGCCGATCCGCAGAACGCCGGCGGCATCCTGGGCGATGGCCGCGGTGGTACAGGCGGCCATGGCGAAGGCCGTGAGCATGCTGCGGTAGAGCGTCTGGGCAGACATGGATTTTGTCCCTTTGTTGTATTGGTTATGGTGTTGCGGGGCGGCGTTCCTGGCGGGCCGCCGCAGGTCTTCAGGCGATGGGCTGCGCCAGCCGGACGACGGTCACGCCGGGCCGCAGATTGGCGGTGGAAGGCATGATCAGCACGCAATCGTCATAAGGCGTGACGACGGGCTCGCCCTCGGACCAGCCGATCAGGTCGCCGGCGCGGGCCAGCGTTTCCAGGCCCTTCCAGGGTTGGGCGAAGCGGAAATCGGCGCTCTTGGCGGCGATCGCATGCGTCACGCGCAGTGCGCGCTGCGTGGACGCGGCGGGGGCGAACCAATCCGCGGGCAGGTCGCCGCGGTCCACCGTGCCCGCTTCCACCAGGAAGCGCGCCATCTGGTCGACAGCCACGCCGCGCGCTTCGGGCGCGCCATGGAAGCCGCATTCGATCAGCAGGGAACGGGTGCCGTTGTCGCCGGCTTCGCCGAAGCGGCCGTAGTCGCGCATGCGCACGCCCGCGGCGTGGCCGGCGTCGGCGATGATGGTGGCGGGGTTGCCCAGGGCCAGCGCCAGGTCGATATTGCGTTGCTCCATGCCGGTCAGCTGCAGCGGCACGTCGGAATTGCTCATCGAATGGAAATCCAGCAGCCAGTCGGCCTGCTCGACCCAGGGCTGGATCTCGGCGGCGCGGCGGCGTTCCTGGCTGGTCGGCACGCTCAGCTTGTCGTCGCTCCAGACGCGGTTCATGTCTTCGTCGACGAAGCGCGCGGGCGCGTAATTGGCAGGGTCGAAGCGATCGAATGCCGCCAGGTTGCAGAACGCCAGCGTCAGCGAACCGCGGCGCGGGCGCAGGCCCGCCGCCAGCGCGTCCTTCAGCGCCCAGGCGCCGCAGAGTTCATTGCCGTGGATCAGCGCGCTCAGCATGACGCGTTTGCCCGGCACGCCCGAATCGAAATGCCAGACCCCCGGGGTATCCGTGTTGCCCACCCGCTCTGCCGACAAGTTCGGACAGGCAAGTAGAAATGGACGCGGTGTGGACGCGGGGGCGGACGTGGGCATGGGAACTCCGATGAAGCGACGGGATTGTATAGGCGATGGCGCTGGGGGGGCGGCTAGCGGCCGGCATGAGCGGGCGCCGCGGCGCGACGGGCGCTGAAACAGGCTGCTAGCACGGGTTTTCCCTTATATATAGGGCGCGTCAGGCGCGCGCCGCCTTTGAGTATTGGGCGAATTCTAGGAGCTTGGCTGCTTTCTCTACAATTAGAATATTTATCTCGAGCTTTGCAGAAAAGGCAAAGCTTGTTCCTCATTCCCATTCTCTGAGAACCGCGAGGGCTGACGTGCACGGCATCGCCTTGAAGTATTTTCTGGAGGTCGCCCAGGCGGGCAGCCTGAGCGGCGCGTCCGAGCGCCTGCATGTGGCGGTGTCGGCCATCAGCCGGCAGATCGCCAAGCTGGAGGAAGAGGCGGGCGCGCCGCTGTTCGAGCGCGCCGCGCGCGGCATGGTCTTGAGCGAAGCGGGCCAGCTGCTGCTGGCGCATGCCCGCCGCACCATGCTGGAAGCCGATTCCGTGCTGCAGGAAATCGCCGCCATCAAGGGCGCCGCGCGCAACGAGATCCGGGTGGCCTCGGTCGAGGGCGTGGCGCGGATCTTCCTGCCCTCGGTGATGGCGCGTTTTCGTCGCGACTGGCCCAACATCCGCTTCGACCTGCACGTGGGGTCGCCGGCCGAAGTCAGCCGCCGGGTGGCCGAAGGCAGCGTGGAACTGGGCATGGTCTTCATCGCCGAACGCATCGGCGGGGTCAGTCCGCGCTATTCGCGCCGCGCGCCGGTGCATGCGGTGATGGCGGCCGACCATCCGTTGGCGGGGCGCGCCAGCGTCAGCCTGCAGGATCTCAGCCAGTATCCGCTGGCGCTGACCGGGCCGGGCACCACTACGCGCCAGCTGTTCGAGATGGGCTGCGCGCTGGAGTCGGTGCAGCTGGAGCCAGCGCTGACCTGCAACGATTCCTCGCCCTTGCACGGCTTCGTCTTCGGGTCGGACGCCATCATGCTCAGCGGCTATATCTCGGTGGCCTGGAGCCTGCGGCGCGACGAGCTGATCGCCGTGCCGATTTCCAATGCCGAGCTGCAATCGCGCACCCTGCAGATCCAGGTCATGCCGGGCCGGGTGCTGCCGCCAGCGGCCGAGGCCTTTGTCGAATTGCTGGCGCGGGAGCTGGACGACGCGCTGCAAGGCAGGGCGGCCGCATAGTCCGCCAAGGATGCAGAAGTCCTCCGCCCAGGCAAAAAAACGGCTGCCCTGGGGCAGCCGTTCTTCGTTCAGGCGGACCTGATTACTTCTTTTCGGGCGTGACCGAAGTGGCCAGCGTGTACTGGTCGCGGCGGCCTTCGTAGGTGATGCCCTTGCGGAAGGCCCAGATGCTGCTTTCGAAGTGCAGCGGGATCAGCGGCACGTTGTCCAGCGCGATCTGGGTGGATTGCTGCAACAGCTTCTCGCGCTTGGGCGCGTCCACCGTCACGATGGCTTCCTTGTAGACCTTGTCGAAGTCGGCATTGCTGAAGCCGCCGTAGTTGCTGGTGCCCAGGCTGTTGGGGGAATCCAGGGATGCCACCCACAGCTGGAACAGGGCCGAGGCTTCACCCGTTTCCGCCGGCCAGCCGCCCATCGAGAAGCTGAACTCGCGCTTGGCGCGCTTGGGGAAATAGATGGAGGCCGTCATGGCGTCCACATTGGTCTTGATGCCGACGCGGGCCAGGTACTGGGCCACGGCTTGCGCCACCTGGCCGTCGTTGACGTAGCGGTCGTTGGTCGACGACAGGGTCAGTTCAAAGCCGTTCGGGTAGCCGGCTTCGGCCAGCAGCTTCTTGGCGCCTTCCGGGTCGAACTTGATTTCCGGCGCCTGGGGCAGCGCGCCGAACATGCCGTCGGGCATGTACTGGAAGGCGGGCGTGGCCATGCCGTCCATGATGCGGGCGGTGATGGTCTTGCGGTCGATGGCCATCGAAATCGCCTTGCGCACGCGCAGGTCCTGCAGCGGGTTCTTGCCGTCGGCGCTCTTGACGAAGGGGCTCGGGTTGCGGCCCACATCAGGCTGGAAGAACACCAGGCGGGTCGACGGGGTGGCGACGAAACCGAACTTGGGGTTGTCCTTCAGGCGCGGCAGGTCGCGGGCGGCGGGGTTTTCGATCATGTCGAAGTCGCCGGACAAGAGGCCGGTCAGGCGCGGGCCGGCCGACGGCACCGGCACGAACTTCACTTCCTTCCAGTACGGCTTGGGACCCCAGTAGTTTTCATTGCGGACCAGCTCGATGCCGGTGCCCTTGACGTAGGACTTCAGGGTGTACGGGCCGGTGCCGATGGCGTCCTTGCCGTTGTTGAAGTCGGCCACGGTGGGCCAGGGGCCGGTCACGCCGCAACCCTTCTTGGGGTCGAACGTGAGCTTGCCGTGTTCGACGATGCCGTTCCAGACGATGGGCAGCGAACGCGCCAGTTCGGCGGGCATCAGCGGGAAGGGTTCGCCGGTCTTGATGATGACGGTGTGCGCGTCCGGCGTCTGCACGTCGGTGATGCGCTTGGTCATGTCCATATAGGACTGCGACACGTTGGTTTCGTTGTTCAGCGTGCGGCAGATGGTGAACAGCACGTCTTCGGACGTGAACGGCTTGCCGTTGGAGAACTTGACGTCGTCGCGCAGCTTGAATTCCCAGGTCTGGTCGTCCAGCGTCTTCCAGGAGGTGGCCAGGGCCGGAACCAGCTTCATGTCGGCGCTGCGGCCCACCAGGGAACTGTAGACATGCGCAGAGAAGGCGTCGTTCTGCGTCATCTTGTGGTAGTGGGGGTCCGCCGAGGTGGGCTCGGCCGACAGGCCGATCTTCAGCGTCTGGGCTTGGGCGGCGGCCAGGGGAATGGCGGCGGCCGCAAGGGCCAGGGTGGTACGCAACTTCATGGTGACAACTCCGGATGGGGAACGAACCGGATCGCGCCTGCGTGTAAACCGGCCTGCGCCAGCCGCGCGGGCGGCGTCGCCTGGAAGGGGCTCAGGGGGTTTTGGCGCCGGGCACGACGGCAAGGGGCCGATTATCGGTAGGGGCTTCGCGCACTGTCAATGCGCAATGGCAAGCGTGGCGCTAGGGAAAACGCGGAGAGGGAGGGGGAAAGAGGGCGCCGCGCTGCCTCGTCTGGAGGCCTGCGCGGCGCGATGGCGCCCGGGTGAGGGGCTGGGCGCCGAAGAACCGCCGCAAGGGGCGCCGGGAAACCGGCGGGCGTTGCGGCGGGGTCGCGCCGGGCTGAATCGCGGGAGATCGATCGCGACTCAGGCCGGCGCGGCAGGGCTTACCACTGCGAACCGGAGAAGCGCGAGCTGGCGGCGCGGGCCTTGTTCATCGACTCGTTCACTTCGTCGATGAAGGAAAACACGGCGGCAACAGCTGCCACTACGGCTTGGCCGGCCTTCTTCAGGCTGGTCAGCGGATGGGAATTCGGTTGGTTCTCGAGGGCGCCGCGGAGCAGGTCACGCTCCAGCGCGTCGGTCAGGCGGGCAGTGTGGTTCAGGGTCAGTTCGCTCATGGTTTGCTCCAGTCCGTTTCGTCTTGGGGTAAACCATTATAGGGATAACCCTAGAACAAAAGCAATGCCATTTCTAGGGTAAACCCCTATATGTTGTAAAAATGTTTATGCCGCAGGGACTTAGCCGCCATTGCGCAGGGCGCGGGCGGCATCCGCCAGCTCTCCGGCGGTCAGTCCGATGGGGCCGACACCCTGGGCGACCAGCGCGTCGGCGGCCGCGCCGTGCAGCCAGACTGCCCCGGCGACCGCCTGCTCCAGCGGCAGCTTCTGGGCGATCAACGAGCCCAGCATGCCCGCTAATACGTCCCCGGTTCCGGCGGTGGCGAGCCCCGGATTGCCGCTGGTATTGACCCGCAGATCGCCATCCGGGGAGCAGACCACGGTGCCCGCGCCCTTCAGCACGATCCAGGCGCGGTAGCGCTGGGCCAGTTTCCTGGCGGCGGCCGGCCGGTCGGCCTGCACCTCGGCCGTGTCCATGCCGAGCAGCCGCCCGGCCTCGGCCGGGTGAGGCGTCAGCACCACGGCGCCCTCGCCCCAGTTGGGCTGCACGTCGCCGCGGGCCAGCAGATTCAGGCCGTCCGCGTCCAACACCAGGGGCGAGCCGCGGCGCAGCACGAACAGTTCGGACAAGGCGTTGGCCGCCAGGGCGCCCGTGCCGATGCCGCAGCCCGCCACCCAGGCGGTGACGCCCCAGTCTTGTTCCAGCAGCGAGCGGGCGTCGCGCAGCATCAGTTCGGGCTGCAGCGGATCGCAGGCCAGCGGCGCGGTGTCCTGGGCGAAGCCGACCAGCACCTTGCCGGCGCCGGTCTTCAGGGCGGCGCGCGCGGCCAGCAGCGCCGCGCCCGTCATGCCCGGGCCGCCGCCCACCACGCCCACTGTGCCGAAACTGCCCTTGTGGGTGTCCTGGCCGCGCGGCGCGAACAGGGCGGGCAGGGCGGCGCGGTCGATGGCGCCGCCGGCGGACGGGGCGGTAGTGTTCATGGGCTGAGGCTCCTGGGGATGGCGGCGTGGCGCGAAAGCGCGTATCTACTATAGTGCGCCCAAACCGGCCGGCATCCGGCCCGGCCTCAAGACAAGATTACGTGGAGACGAACATGAGCGACATCACGCTGGAACACTATTCCGCCTATGAGTCCCTGAAACTGCGCCGGCACCCCGGCGGGGTGCTGGAGGTGATCATGGGCGCCAAGGGCGGCATGCCGGGCAAGCTGTCCACCGCCGATGACCGCATGCACCGCGAATTGGCCGACATCTGGCGCGATATCGACACCGACCCGGACACCCGGGTGGTGGTGATCCGCGGCGAGGGCAAGGGCTTTTCGGGCGGGGGCGACCTGGACCTGGTGCAGCAGATGGCGGACGACTTCGACGTGCGCACCCGCGTCTGGCGCGAGGCTCGCGACCTGGTCTACAACATCATCAACTGCAACAAGCCCATCGTGTCCGCCATGCATGGCGCGGCCGTGGGCGCGGGCCTGGTGGCCGGCCTGCTGGCCGACATCTCAATCGCGGCGCGCGACGCGCGCATCATCGACGGCCATACCCGCCTGGGCGTGACGGCTGGCGACCACGCCGCAATCGTCTGGCCGCTGCTTTGCGGCATGGCGCGCGCCAAGTACTACCTGATGCTGTGCGAAACCGTGACCGGCGAGGAAGCCGAGCGCATCGGCCTGGTGTCGCTGTGCGTGGACGAGGCCGAACTCATCGGCCGCGCCTTCGAGGTCGCCAACAAGCTGGCCGCCGGTTCCCAGACCGCCATCCGCTGGACCAAGTACTCGCTGAACAACTGGCTGCGCATGGCCGGACCCAGCTTCGATACGTCGCTGGCGCTGGAATTCATGGGCTTTGGCGGTCCGGACGTGCGCGAAGGGATCCAGTCCCTGCGCGAACGCCGCGCCCCGAACTTCCGGCCGGATTCGCCGTTCTGAGGCGACGGATTACGCGCGCCAGGCTAGGGCGCGCAATCCGGCTTTCCTACTTCTTGAAGAACTTCGCGAACGCCGCCTGCGCTTCCTCGGATTGCAGGCGGATGCGGAATTGCTGGGCTTCATAGTCCAGCGTGTCCTGGATCGCCTGGCGGTCCGGGCGGCGCAGCATGGCCTTGGTCAGGCGCAGCGCGGCCGGCGGCTGGCGCGCCAGGTCGGCGGCGGTGGCTTGCGCCGCCGCCAGCGCCTGGCCCTTGGGCGTGACCGAAGTGGCCAGCCCGGCGTCGCAGGCGTCCTGCGCCGTGAAGGCCTTGCCCTGCAACAGCCATTCAGCGGCGCGGCGGGCGCCGGCCAGGCGCGGCATCAGCAGGCTGGAAGCGCCTTCCGGGCACAGCCCCAGCGCCACGAACGGCATGCGCAGAGTGGCGCCTTCGCCGATGTGGACGAAATCGCAGTGCTGCAACAGGGTCACGCCGATGCCGATGGCATAGCCTTCGACTGCGGCGATGACCGGCACGTCCGCCATGACCAGCGCCCGCAGGAAGGTCAAGGCGGCGCTGTCGCCTGCGCCGCGTTCCGCCTGGAAGTCGCGCAAATCATTGCCCGCCGTGAAATGCTCGCCCGCGCCGGTCAGGACCACTGCCGCCAACGCCGTGTCGGCGCATGCCAGAGTGATCTGCTCGGTCAGGGCGGCATAAGTGGCCGTATCCAGCGCGTTGCGGCGGTCCGGGCGATTGATGGTCAGCGTCAGCACCGCGCCGTCACGGCTGACCTGCAGGCCGGCGCTCATGCGCCGAAACCGTCGGCCAGGCGGGACTTGGCGTTCGCGTATTCGCTGCGCAGCGTGTCCACGATCTGGCGGGTCGGCAGCACGCTGGCGATGCCGCCTACGCCCTGGCCCGCGCCCCAGATGTCCTTCCAGGGCTTGACCCGGGTGGAGCCGAAATTGGACGCGCCGCTGTCTGGCTGCGGCAGGTTGGCCGGGTCCAGGCCGGCGGCGGCGATGCTGGCCTTCAGGTAGTTGCCGGGAATGCCGGTGAAGAACGGGGTATACAGGATGTCCGAGGCGCTGGCGTCCACGATGGCGGACTTGTAGCCTTCGCTGGCGTTGGCTTCCTCGCTGGCGATGAAGCGCGTACCCATATAGGCGAAGTCCGCGCCCATGGCCTGCGCGGCCAGGATGTGCGCACCCGAGGTGATCGCGCCCGACAGGATCAGCGGGCCGTCATAGAAGCGGCGCACTTCGGACACCAGCGCGAAGGGGCTGAGCGTGCCCGCATGGCCGCCAGCGCCGGCGCACACCAGGATCAGGCCGTCCACGCCAGCTTCCAGCGCCTTTTCGGCGTGGCGGATGGTGGTCACGTCATGGAACACCTTGCCGCCCCAGTCATGGATGCCTTTGACCAGGTCGCCGGGGGCGCGCAGGCTGGTGATGATGAGCGGCACGCGGTGGCTGGCGCACACGGCCAGGTCCTGCTCCAGCCGGTCGTTGGACTGATGGATGATCTGGTTGACCGCAAACGGCGCCACCGTCGCGCCGGGGTTGGCCTCGCGGTGCGACGCCAGGCCGGCCTGGACTTCGTCCAGCCAGTCGGTCAGCAGGCTCTGCGGACGCGCGTTCAGCGCGGGGAACGACCCCACGATGCCGCTGGTGCACTGCGCCACCACCAGCTTGGGATTGGACACGATGAACATCGGGGCGCAGATGACCGGCAGGGACATCTGGCCGTACAAATCAGTCACGAGAGAGTGGGGCATGGCTTCGTCGCGGAAAAAGGTCACGGGAGAACTTGAACATCGGGACTTGAACACCGTTGGCGGGTGTGCCTATAATTACCTACCGACCGTCCGGTAATTAATTAATCCTTATTAAACGGCATGCGCTGAAGCGCTGTCAATGGAGGTACGCGAGTCCCTCCGGCAGCTGCGGCGCGGCCCTTGCAAAGGCTGCCATGGCGACCTCCGCCCCTCCCGCCCAGAAACGCGCCCGCGCCGGCCGGCCGCCCACCGTGGCGGCCCCGCGCGAACGCATCCTGGAAGAAGCCGCCAAGCTCTTTGCCCAAAGCGGCTACGACGGCAGTTCGGTATCCGACCTGGCCGGCGCGCTCGGCGTGTCCAAGGCGGCCATCTACCACTACTACACCACCAAGCAGGACATCTACGACGCCATCATCCTGGCCGTGCTCAGCGGCCTGACGCAGGCCGTCGCCCAGGATGTGGCGCGGGCGGAGGGCGCCACGGCCCGGCTGCGCGCCTTCATGGTGGGCCACGCGCGCTACTTCGAGCAGCACCACGCCGAATTCGTCACCATGCTGATCGGCTATTCCGGCATGGCCCTGACCGAACGCGAAGACGCCGCCCGGCTGCGCGACGGCTACGAGAAGCGCCTGCGCGAACTGATCGCGCAAGGCGTCGCCGCCGGCGAGTTCCGCGCGCTGGACGTGGCCGCCGCGGGCCGCGCCGTGCTGTCCATGCTGAACTGGATGGTGCGCTGGTACAAGCCCGGCCAGGGCGACAGCGCCGAAGCCATCGCCGCCGGCTATTTCGATCTATTGGTCGGAGGCATGCGCGCCTGAGGCGCGGCTGTCCCCGGCTTGCCCCGTATCTTCTTGAGACTCCCACCATGGCCCTCGATACCGAAACCCTGAACCTGTTGCTGGACGCCGTGCGCCGCTTCGTGCACGAACGCCTGATCCCCGCCGAAGACGAACTCGCCGAAAGCGGCCAGGTGCCGCCCGACATCGTCAACGAGATGCGCGACCTGGGCCTGTTCGGCCTGTCCATCTCGCCCGACCATGGCGGCCTGGGCCTCACCATGGAAGAGGAAGTGCGAGTGGTCTTCGAACTGGGGCAGACCTCGCCCGCGTTCCGTTCGCTGGCCGGCACCAACATCGGCATCGGCTCGCAGGCCATCGTGCTGGCCGGTACCGACGAGCAGCGCGCCCGCTACCTGCCCAAGCTGGCCAGCGGCGAATTGATCGGCTCGTTCGCGCTGACCGAACCCGACGCAGGTTCCGACGCAATGGCGCTGCGCCTGTCCGCGGTGCGCGATGGTGACAGCTACGTGCTCAACGGCACCAAGCGCTACATCACCAACGCGCCCATCGCCGGCCTGTTCTCTGTCATGGCCCGCACCGCGCCGGAACGCCGCGCCAATTCCATTTCGTGCTTCCTGGTCGAAGCAGGCACGCCGGGCCTGACCATCGGCAAGCCCGACAAGAAGATGGGCCAGGCCGGCGCCCTGACCAGCGACGTGGTGTTCGACAACTGCCGCGTCCCGGCCAGCGCGCTGCTGGGCGGCGAAGAGGGCAACGGTTTCCGCACCTCGATGCGGGTGCTGGACAAGGGCCGCCTGCATATCTCGGCGCTGTGCGTGGGCATCGCCGACCGCCTGCTGAGCGATGCCGTGAAGTACGCCATTGAGCGTAAGCAATTCGGCCAACCCATCGCCGAATTCCAGCTGATCCAGGCCATGATCGCCGACAGCCAGGCCGAACTCTACGCCGCGCGCTGCATGGTGCTGGACGCCGCCCGCATGCGCGACCGCGGCGAGAACACCACCATGCAGGCCGCTTGCTGCAAGCTGTACGCCACCGAAATGGTGGGCCGCGTGGCTGACCGTGCGGTGCAGATCCACGGCGGCGCCGGCTACATGTCGGAGTACGCGGTCGAGCGCTTCTACCGCGACGTGCGTCTGTTCCGCATCTTCGAAGGCACTTCGCAGATCCAGCAGCTGGTGATCGCCCGCGAAACCATCAAGGCGCATTCCTGAGCGCGGACCCGGCGCAAGAGGCTAATATCCTGCATGACTGACGGTGATCCGGCGCACGGCCCATGGCCGCGCCGGCATATGACGCGCCAGCGGCCGCGCGCCGCCGGCATGACGGAATTCCAGTCTGGCTTGCGCGCCGCCGCAAGCCGGACGTTTTCATTTCTCTTCTAGCGAAAAGACTAATGTCGCAACGTCCCGCTCCCCTTACCGGCATACGCGTGCTGGATCTCACCCGCGTCCTGGCGGGTCCCTGGTGCACCCAGAACCTCGCCGACCTCGGCGCCGAGGTCATCAAGATCGAACGCCCCGGCGCGGGCGACGACACGCGGGCCTGGGGGCCTCCGTACCTGAAGGACGAGGCGGGCAACGACACCACCGAAGCTGCGTATTACCTGTCCGCCAACCGCAACAAGCTGTCGGTGGCGCTGGACATCGCCTCGCCGCGCGGCGCCGAGCTGGTGCGCGAACTGGCGCTGCAAAGCGACATCCTGGTTGAAAACTTCAAGGTGGGCGGCCTGTCCAAGTACGGCCTGGACTACGAAAGCCTGAAGGAGCTCAACCCGCGCCTGATCTACTGCTCCATCACCGGCTTCGGCCAGACCGGCCCTTACGCCAGCCGCCCCGGCTATGACTTCATGATCCAGGGCATGGGCGGGCTGATGAGCATCACCGGCGAACGCGATGACCTGCCCGGCGGCGGGCCGCAGAAAGCGGGCGTGGCGGTGACCGACCTGATGACCGGCATGTACTCCACGGTGGGCATCCTGGCCGCGCTGCACGAGCGCTCGCGCAGCGGCCTGGGCCAGCACATCGACATGGCGCTGCTGGACTGCCAGGTCAGCATGCTGGCCAACCAGAACCTCAATTACATGACCTCGGGCGTGGCGCCCAAGCGCGCCGGCAATGCGCACCAGAACCTGGTGCCTTACCAGGTCTTCGCGGCCAGCGACGGCCACCTGATCGTGGCGGTCGGCAACGACAGCCAGTTCCGCAACTACTGCGGCGCGATCGGCCTGCCCGAGCTGTCGGCCGATCCGCGCTTTGCCACCAATCCGCAGCGCGTGAAGAACCGCGCCGAACTGGTGCCGCTCCTGGCCGAACGCATGGCCACCGGCGCGCGCGACCACTGGCTGGCCGCGCTGGAAGGCGTGGGCGTTCCCGCCGGCCCCATCAACACGCTGGACCAGGTCTACGAAGACCCGCAGGTCCTGGCGCGCGGCATGAAGCGCGAAATGCCGCATCCGACCGCGGGCACAGTGCCCATTGCCTCCAGCCCGCTGAAGTTTTCCGACAGCCCGGTCGAGTACCGTCGTCCGCCGCCCATGCTGGGCGAGCACACCGAACAGGTGCTGTCCGAGAAGCTGGGCCTGTCGGCCGAAGAAATCCTGGCGCTGGCGCAAAGCCGGGCCTGAACCCCATCCAATAAAAGCAGGAGAGTGTTGATGAAGGAGATTCAAACCATCGGCGTCGTCGGCGCCGGGGCCATGGGGCGCGGCATCGCGCAGATCGCGGCGCAGGCCGGGCTGCGCGTGCGCCTGTACGACACCAGCGCCGATGCCGTGGCGGCTGCGCGCGAATCGTTGCGCCAGACATGGGACAAGCTGGCCCAGAAGGGCAAGCTGAGCGCGGCCGACGCGCAGGCCGCGCTGGAACGCGTGGAATCCGCCACCGCGCTGACCGACATGTCCAACTGCCAGCTGGTGGTGGAAGCCATCGTCGAACGCCTGGACGTCAAGCGTGACCTGTTTGCCGCGCTGGAAGGCGTGGTGGCCGAAGATTGCATCCTGGCGTCGAACACCTCGTCGCTGTCGATCACCGCCATCGCCGCCGCCTGCAAGCGGCCGCAGCGCGTGGCCGGCTACCACTTCTTCAACCCGGTCGCGCTGATGAAGGTGGTCGAAGTCATCGACGGCCTGCGCAGCGCGCCCGAAGTCGGCGACGCGCTGGCCGAGCTGGCGCGCCGCATGGGCCACACGCCCGTGCGCGCCAAGGACATGCCGGGCTTCATCGTCAACCACGCTGGCCGCGGCATGAATACCGAAGGCCTACGCGTGGCGCAGGAAGCCGTGGCGACCTTCGCCCAGGTCGACGCCGTGATGCGCGAGCAGGCCGGTTTCCGCATGGGTCCGTTCGAACTGCTGGACCTGACGGCGCTGGACGTGTCGCACCCCGTCATGGAATCCATCTACCGCCAGTTCTTCGACGAGCCGCGCTTCCGTCCTTCGCCCATCACCACCGTGCGCCTGGCGGGCGGGCTGATCGGCCGCAAGGCCGGCGAAGGTTTCTACGTCTACGCCGACGGCCAGAAGCAGGTGCCGGCCGAGCCGCCCGTGCCGGCGCTGCCCGAAAACCTGAAGGTCTGGGTCAGCCCCAAGCACGGTGAAGGCTACGCCCGCGCCGCCGCGTTGGTCGAAAAGCTGGGCGCCACGCTGGTGACCGGTTCGACGCCCGACGCCGACGCGCTCATCCTGGTCACGCCCTACGGCGAAGACGTCTCCACCACCGTTTCCGCGCAAGGCCTGAACGCGGCCCGCACGGTCGGCCTGGACACGCTCTACGCCTTCGACAGCGCCAAGCGCCGCACCATCATGGTGTCGCCCGCCACCGAAGCCAAGTGGCGCGACGCCGCGCACGCGCTGCTGGCTGCGGACGGCGTGCCCGTCACGGTGATCGAGGATTCGCCTGGCTTCATCGCCCAGCGCATCGTCGCCACCATCGTCAACATCGCCAGCGACATCGCGCAGCAGCAGATCGCCACGCCCAAGGACATCGACCTGGCGGTGACGCTGGGCCTGGGTTATCCGGTGGGCCCGCTGGCCCTGGGCGACAAGCTCGGCGCCGACCGCATCCTGGAAATCCTCAAGAGCATGCAGCGCGTGACCGGCGATCCACGCTATCGCCCCAGCCTGTGGCTGCAGCGCCGCGTGCAGCTGGGCATGTCGCTGACCAAGGCGGCTGGCGAAGAGTGACGCGATGAGCATGGCAGGCGCCGCCCTGGCATGCGAAAAAGCCCGCAAGACAGCGTGTCTTGCGGGCTTTTTTTCGCGACGCCGGCCGCCTCAGTTCGCCGGCTTGACCCCGATCAGGGACACCAGCGGCGTCCATAGCGCGATGTCGTCGCGGATGCGCCGGGCGAACTTCTCCTTTACTTCGCCTGCCCGCGGCTGGCTGCCGGACGCGTCGAATTTACTGAGCACCTCCGGGTCGCGCAGCATGACCTGCACGGCGTCGGCCAGCCTGTCCACCACTTCGGCGGGCGTGCCAGGGGGCGCGAACAGGCCGTTCCAGGTTTCGATCTCGTGTCCGGAGATGGTGTCGGCGATGGCCGGCACGCCGGGCAACTGAGGCACGGGCTGGCGGCTGGACACGCCCAGGAAACGAATGCGGCCGCTGTCCTTGTACGGCAGGATTTCGGAGATGTTGGCCGAGTAAAGATCGGTCGTGCCGCCCATGGTGTCGAGCAGGGCGGGGGCGCCGCCCCGGTAGCCGATCAGTGTCGCCTCGACACCCGCGCGCTTGAGAAACACCAGCACCGACATGTGCGACATCGACCCTTCGCCGCCGTGCGCGACGGTCAGCGCGCCCGGCTTGGCCCGGCCATACTCGATCAGTTGCGCCAGGCTCTGGAAACGCGAACTGGACGGCACCGTGAGCACCAGCGGATTGCTGGCGATGTTGGCGACCGGCACCAGATCGTTCAACGGGTCGTAACGCACATTGAACAAAAACCGCACCAGCGAAACCTGGCCGATGGAGCCCACCATCAGCGTGTTGCCGTCGTTGCGCGAGCGTATCAGCGCATCGGTGGCAATAGTGCCGCCTGCGCCGGCCTGGTTCTTCACGACGACCGATGAACCCAGGGTGCGGCGTAGCGAATCGGAGGTAATGCGCGCCACGTAGTCGGTATTGCCGCCAGGCGGATACGGCACGATCAACGTGATGGCGGTCCCATCCTGGGCGCGGACCAACGTGGGCAGCAGCAATGGCGCAGAAGCCAGCAGCCGCGAGAACTGACGACGATTCATGATGTTTTCCCCTTGTGTCGTAGTGATGCGCGGCCTGGGCTTCAGCGTACCGCGGCAGCCATCTGGCCGCCGCCCTTGGCGCCGACCACTTTACCGTCCGCGTACACCGTGGCGCCGCGCACCAGCGTGTGCACCGGCTTGCCCTTGAGGCGGCGGCCGGCATAGGGGCTCCAGCCCACCAGGCTGAGCACGTCCTCGTCACGCACCTCGTATTCCGTCTCCAGATCGACCAGCACCAGATCGGCGTCCAGGCCCGCGCGGATTTCACCCTTGCTGCGCAGTCGGAACAATTCCGCGGGCTTGGCCGAACATGCCTCGGCTACGCGCTCCAGGCTGATCTTGCCTTCCTGGGCCGCCGTCAGGAACATGCTCAGGTAGAACTGCGTCGATGGCGTGCCGGTATGGGCTTTCCAGCCATCGGTCCAGCCCACTTCCTTTTCTTCGCGCGTGTGCGGCGCATGGTCGGTGGCGATGATGTCGATCGTTCCGTCGTTCAGGCCTTCCCACAAGCCGGGCACGTTCTTCTCCGGCACCCAGTACGACAGCGCATACGAGCCCAGGCGCTGGATGGCCGACCATTCGCAACCCAGGAACAGGGCCCAGGGATTGATTTCGCAGGTGACCTTCTGGCCTGCCGCCTTGGCCTCGCGGATGAGCTGCACGCTGCCGGCGGTCTGGGTGTGCAGGATGTGCAGGTGGCAGCCGGCCGCCTTCTGCAGCCGCAGCAGCGTGGCAATGGCGGTTTCCCAGATCACGCCATCGTGGGCGGCGTAGGCGCGCGCATAGGCGAGAGCGTCACGTTCGCCCCGGTCCCAGTAGGTCTGTTCGATCACGTCCATCAGGGCCTGGTCGTGGGGATGCACCATCAAGGGCACGTCCAGTTCGGCGCAGCGCTGCATGATGCGCAGCAGCTTGCCGTGATCATGCACGCCGATGCCGGGCATGTGCGGGTAGTCTCGGCCCGTGTCCACCACCATGAAGATCTTGAACGCGGCGATACCCGTGGCGGTCATGGCTTCCATTTCCGACTCTATCGTCGGCGCCGGGTTGAAGTTCCAGTCGACCACGGCATCGCTGCGGTAGATGGCGAACTGCTTTTCCAGCAGGTCCAGCGAGTTGGGCGGCGGATTGACGTTGGGCATGCCCACGCTGGTGGTAACGCCGCCAGCGGCGCATTGCTGCGTGGCGGTGAGGATGGTGTCCTTGTACTCGAACCCCTTCTGCGAGCCCTGGCGGTGGTGCGAGTGCATGTCGATCGCGCCCGGCAATACGGCCAGGCCGCTGGCGTCGATGACGTTGCGCGCCTCGGGTTCGCTGCCTGCCTCGTACAAGCCGGCGATCTTGCCGTCGCGGATGCCGATAGAGGCGCGCACCTGTCCCTGGGGAGTGACCACCAGGCCGTTCTTGATCAAAGTGTCCATGCTGTTTTCCTTGTGATGGGGAATGCCGAAACGATCAGGCCGCGCGGGCGGCAGGCGGGAGGGCGCGCTCGCGCACCGTGTCCCAGACCTGCATGACGTAGTCCTTGCTCAGGCCTTTGGTAATGAAAACCATGCGGGATTGCCGGTCCGCGTCCGGCCATTGCGGCAACTCGACAGGCGGATGGAACAGGCGCTGCACCGCTTGCAGCACGATGGGCCGTTCGTGGCCGGCTATGTGCAGGATGCCCTTGACGCGCAGCAGCTCGTCGGGATGCGCCATGACCAGCGCATCCAGCCAGGCGCTGACCTGGGACCAGTGCAAGGGGTCGGCGAAGTCCAGGCAGAAGCTGTCGATGCGCGCATGGTCATGCGCATGCGTGTGTTCATGGTGGTGCCCATGCCCATGCCCGTCCGCGTAGGGCGCGGCATTGAGCCATTGCCGCGCCTGCTCCGGGCGCACATCCACGTCATAGACGTCGGCTCCGTCCAGCACGGTGGCGTCCGGCCGGGCGGCGGGGTCGCAGACCAGGCGCGTGGCGCCGGGGTTGACTTGCGCAAGCGTGTCCACAAGCGCCGTGGCGCGCGCGTCCGGCAGGTCGGTCTTGGTGACGATCAAGGCATCGGCCACAGCCACCTGCTTGATGGCTTCCGGGTGTGCCGCCAGGGTGCCTGGCCCGTTGACGGCATCCACCACGGTCAGCACGCGGTTCAGGCGAAACGAGCGCGCCACCGGAAACGTCATCAAGGCCTGGATGACCGGCACCACGTCGGCCATGCCCGTGGTCTCGATCAGGACGCGGTCGAAGGCCGGAATCTGGCCAGCGCTGCGCTTGGCGCGCAAATCGCGCAGCGTCTCGACCAGATCGCCCTGCACGGTGCAGCACAGGCATCCCGTGCTCAGTTCGATGGTGTTGTCGTTACTGCTGGCGATCAGCGCGTGATCGATGCCGATCTCGCCAAACTCGTTGACGATGACCGCCGCATCGGCCAGCGCCGGATCGCGCAGCCAGTGATTCAGCAGAGTGGTCTTGCCGCTGCCCAGGAATCCCGTCAGCAAGGTGACCGGAATGCGTGTTTCGGAGGTTCCATCGATTGCCATGATGCGCCTTTGCAAAAAACATTAAATTCGCAACCATTGCGATTAAATGAATTTTTGCATCGAGTTGACGCTTTGGCAAGCCCCCCGCGATTTCGCGCCACGGCCCCGGGGCAGAGGGAGGGATGACGCTGCTAGAATCGCGGAGAAATTAAATTTCGCAATGGATGCGAAATTGCGGGCCGTAAAGGCGCAACAACAAAGAGAGGGCGACGTGGCGGGTGAAATCAGGACGCGCAACCGGATACTGCACATCCTGCAGCTCTATGACAGGAGCGCCGCATGGTCGGTGGAGGAAATCGCCGTTGAAATGGATGTGTCCGTCAGCTCGGCCTATCGCGACGTGCAGGAACTGGTGCGCGCGGATTTCCTGACCCCGGTGATGGGCGCGCGCTACGTGCTGGGGCCCACGTTTGCCCATTTCGACCTGCTGATGCGCCATGGCGACCCCTTGCTCAAGGTGGCGGAGCCGCTGATGCGGCGGCTGGTGGAGGCCACCACGCCCTCGTCGGCCTCGGTGCTCACGCGCAGCTACCAGGACAAGGTCATGTGCATCCACCAGGAAATCGGCGACCCGGCCGCGCGCGTGGGCCGCTACGAACGCGGCGCCACCATGCCGATGTTCCGCGGCGCGACCTCCAAAGTCATCCTGGCGCACCAGAGCCGCCGCGCCCTGGAGCGCATGTACCTGGCCCACGAAGAGGAAGTGCGCGCCATTTCGCACTGGAAGAGCCTGAAGGACCTGTGCCTGGAACTCGATGCCATCCGCGAGGCGGGCGTCGCCGTCAGCGATTCCGAGATCACGCCGGGGACCATAGGCATTGCTGCGCCGATTTTTCTGGAGCAACGCGTGGTGGCCGGGCTGAGCCTGATCGTGCGCGCCGAGCATTGCCGTCTCGAGCCGTTCCGCGCGGCGGTCATCGAGGCCGCCGGCCAGATCAGCAGCCAGTTGGCCGAGGTGGAAGGCGCCTGGGTGGCGCGCGCCTGAGCGCCAGCACAAGACTTCGCAATCGAGTCGCGCCCGCGGTCTGGCGCAAAGAAAAAGCCCCTTGATCAGATCAAGGGGCTTTATTCATCATGGGCCGCGAGCCTTACTTCACTTGGCCGCATCCACCATGTACTGCACCGCTGCGCGGATGTCATCTTCCGAGGCGTTGGCCGCGCCGCCCTTCGGGGGCATCGGCGGCTTGCCTTGCATGGCGACCTTCACCATGGCGTCCATGCCGGTCTTGATGTAGGGCTCCCAGGCGGCCTTGTCGCCGAACTTGGGGGCGTTGGCCACGCCGGTGGCATGGCAGGCGAAACAGACGCTCTTGTACAGCTTTTCGCCAGCCGGATTGACTGCCGCTGCTTGCGGCGCGGTGGCTTGGGCTGCCGGAGCGGGAGCAGGCGCGGCGGCCGGTGCCGGGGTTGCCGCAGCGGGGGCGGCAGCGGCGGGCGCTGCAGGCGCTGCGGCGGGAGCGGCAGCGGCTTCCTTCTTGTCGCCTTCCGCGGCCGGAGCGGCGGGTTCGGGCAGCGAAGCGCCCGACTTGTTGGCCATGTACACCACGGCGCGCGCGACTTCGTAGTCGGACAGCGTGGGGTTGCCACCCTTGGCGGGCATGCCGCCCTTGCCGTGCAGGGCCACGTTCATCATGGCGTCGTAGCCCGCGGTGATGAAGGGCGCCCAGGCGGCGTTATCGCCCACCTTGGGTGCGCCAGCCACGCCGGCGGTATGACAGGCCGTACAGACGGCGGCGAAGACCTGTTCGCCGGTCTTGAAGACCTTGGGGGCATTTGCATCGACCAGCTGGAAACCCGCGACCGGGGCAATGCGCTTGGCGACAGCTTCTTGGGACAGCGTGTCCGAACCCGCTCCTGTTTTGTTGCCCGACACCACCATGTTCACCAATAGGATGATGATGGCGATCGGGATCACGAAAGACAGGACGATCGTGACGATCAGTTGCTTCGGGGTCTTGATGGGGGAGGAGTGCTCTTCTATGTGTTCCTGCTCGTTGCTCATGACCAAATCCTGCTAACGGGTACCGGGGGCGCCTGGCGGCGGCAACAGAAAATCAGTACTGCACAAGTCGGCGGCATGAAGAGCCCGCCTTGCAAGCAAACGCTGGATTATATAACGGTGTCATAGACACGAGTCCAATGCAACCGACGGGGTTTTCGCTGAGTTTGCCGGAAGATTTGATCCCGTTCATGCAGTTCAGCGAAAACTGGGTACAATACCGCCTCCTTGCGCTGCGCCCGTAGTTCAATGGATAGAATGAGAGTTTCCGAAGCTCTTGATACAGGTTCGATTCCTGTCGGGCGCGCCACCAAATCCAAGACTAAGGAATGGCTTGGGTCCGCACTGGGCCTGAATGTGGCTGTTCCGATTCCGGTTCAGAAGGCCTGATTGGCCTCGCCCGAAGATGCCGCGCAGCAAGCCGCCGCATCGTGTCTCTCCCCTGGCTGATTTGCGATCTTGTCGATCCACTTCGAGTAGCGCTCGAAGAGCATCTTGACGTCTTGCGCCCATCTGCGTGGACGGATGCTTCAGGATATGCCACTTCAAGAACTGCGGTAGACACGAGGCTTGTCGCAGAAGGTTTTGGCTGACATATTGCATGTCCAGCAGCCGTTCAAGGCCAATCATGATGCAGAACCCTCCGCATCCGGGTGAAATTCTCCGGGACGATGTAATTGTTCCCTTGGGGCTATCGGTGACCGAGGCTGCCGACAGGCTGGCCATGTCGCGCGTGGCGCTTTCACGAGTTCTCAACGGCAAGGCGGGCATCAGCCCGGATCTTGCCGTCCGTCTGGAGCATGCCGGGGCCAGTACTGCCCAGGCTTGGGTCGCAATGCAGGCTAACTATGATCTGTGGCAGGCGCTACAGCATGAGCGCCGCCCGTTAGGCCGTTGACTTCGACAGCAGCCGCGCAGTGATCCTGTCAATTTGATCGCCAAACAGGCCAGCCTCCTGCCGTCTCAGGTAGTAGTCTGCACATGCAGCCGGCTGGACTTGCAGCGGTGCAAGGCGCGGTAGTGCTCCAGCGCCCGCCCGTTGGCGCCATAGGCGATGGACTCGATGCGCAGCAAGGGTTCGGGATCTTTCATGCCCAGCAATTCGCAGGTCTGGGCGTCCGGTTGCACCGCGTCTATCCAACGTTCCGCGCGCACGATGCGCAGGCCGTACTGTCTGCGCAGCACGTCGTAGAGCGAACGGTTTTCCAGGCGGGTGCGGTGCAGGCCCGGCACCAGATCCGCGGGCACGGCCGTTTCCACCAGCAATTGCAGTTCGCCGTCGACGCTGCGCAACCGCTTGAGCGCCACGACCTGGCTGTCTTCGGTCAGCCCTAGCGAACTGGCTTCGTGCGCCGTGGGCGCGCGCAGTTCCTGCAGCAGCACCTGGGTGCGTACCGTGCGGCCCTTGCGCTCCATTTCGTCCGAAAAGCCCAGCACGGTGGACACGAAGTCTTCGTCGCGCTCGCGCGCCGACACGAAGGCGCCCTGGCCGCGTATCTTGTAGATCAGGCCGTTGCGGACCAGGTCCGCCAGCGCTTCGCGCACGACGATGCGCGAAATGCCATATTGCTCGCCGAACTCGGCCTCGGTGGGCAGCTTGTCGCCCACGGCCAGTTCGCCTTGCAGGATCTTGCCGCGCACCACGTCGCGGAACTGTGTCCAGAGCGGGGCGCCGGCGCTGCGGTCCAATATGGCTTCGGTGGAGATGGGGCTGCTCATGTCGTCAAAGAGTTTGAAATCGAACCTGTAGCCAAGGCGGAATCGGCGGGCTCTGCCCAGGGCGCCTCGTCTGGAGGAAGTTGAACACAGTGCCGGTCCCGCAGCGTCGCGGTGCAGGCTCGTAACTCGTCTTGCCGGCGCGCCGGGCTCCAGCCCAGCTCGGCTGCGGCGATATCCGCCAGTTCCGCAAGCAGTGCCGGCGTGACATGGCCGCGAATGGCCAGCAAGGTGCGCCGGATCGCCAGGTCGGCCAGGTGCTGCACAGACGTTTCGCGGCACAGATAGCGGATCTCGGCCGTTGAATGATCTGGCGCGTGGCGCAAGGGCTTATCGCCCGCCGCGGCGAAATCCGCCGCCACGGCGCCCGCCCGCGCACCATAGCGCATGAACAGTTCGGCGACGCGCCCGCGGTCCAGCGCGGTGGCGGCCTGAATGCTGTCCAGAAAGCGTTGCCGTCCCGCCGCATCGGCGGGCATGCCCGCGCCTCCACCGATCGCCACCTGCTCGGTCGACTGCCGCCGCGCGCGACCCAGTTGCTGCAGCACCGCGTCGGCCGCCAGTTGCGCTAGCGAACGGAACGTCGTCCATTTTCCGCCGACCAGGCACACCATCGGCACCTCGCGGCGCGAGTTGGGCGGGTCGATCACCACCGCGTGGTCGCGCGATATCTGCCCGGGTTTGTCGGCATCCGACTGGGCCAGCGGCCTGACGCCCACGTAAGTGTAGACCACGTCCTTGCGGCTGAAGTCCAGGCGGGGAAACACCTCATGCAATACATCGAGCAGGTAGTCGATCTCCGCCGGTTCGGTCGCGGCGAGGTCGGGATCATCCACCGGAATGTCGGTGGATCCCACCAGCACCCGGTCCAGGAACGGGTAGACGATGCACACCCGGCCGTCGGACGCCTCGAAGTACGCCATGCGTCCCTGGAGCGCGGTGCGCAGTGCGGGGTGATCCAGGATCAGGTGTGATCCTTTGGTGCCCATGACGCGCGAGCCGTCGCCTTCCAGGGCGCCAGCCGCGCGGTCCAGCCAGGCGCCCGTTGCGTTGACCACCGTGTCGGCAGTCACTTGCACGGATTCGCCGGTCAGCGCATCGCGCAGGGTAATGGCGCGGCCCTGGCAAGCCGTCACGCTGCAATAGTTCGACGCGACCGAGGCCGGGTGGCCGCGATGCGCATCGTCGATCAGCTCCAGCACCAGCCATTCCGGATGCCGTATCCAGGCGTCGTAATACGTGGCCGTCCAGCGCACCGCCGCGCCGAACAGCGCGCTGTCCGCCGCCGGCAGGCGCTCGATGCGATGTTCCGGCATGACGCGCTGGTTGCGGCCCAGCTTGTCATAGAGGCGCAAGCCCAGTCCCACCACGCACAGTCCCCGCGCGCCAGGCGAGGCGTTCAGGCCGGCAAAGCGCAGCATGCTGCCCCACAGTCCGCCGAAGCGGCTGGATAGCGGCACCACGGTTTCCAGCGGCTGCACCAGATGCGCCGCATTGCGCAGCAGCAGATTGCGTTCGCGCGTGGCCTCCGCCACCAGGGAAAATGATCCGCTTTCCAGGTAGCGCAAGCCGCCGTGGATCATGCGCGATGGCGCGCTGCTGGCGCCGGCGGCCACATCGTCCTTGTCCACGATCAGGCAATCCACGCCCTGCAGCGACAGGTCGCGGAACACGCCAGCCCCGTTGATGCCCGCGCCTACGATCACCGTCGAAAAATGGCGTCCCGCCAACGAAGCCGGGCGCATGAAAGCGGATGTGCGAGGAGTCATCGCGCGGATCCCGCAAGATGGCCGAAAGCCGGGGCCATGCTGTCCACCAGGCCATGGAAGCTGGCGTAGAAATCGGCGTGCGCCTGCGCTTCGGTGGCCAAGGGTTCGACCCGTTCGCATGGGGCGGGCAGCAAGTCGCCGTCGCCAGGGTTCTGCGACAGCGCGGCATACAGCGCAGCGCCGCGCGCGCCGGTTTCGTCGTCGCCGCAGCGTTCCACGGCGTGGCCCAGAAAGCCCGCCAGCAGGCGCGCCAAACGCAAGTCCCGGGCGCCGCCGCCCAGCGCGGCTACCTTGTCTGGCACGCCCAGTCCAAGCGCCGCCAGGCGCTTCAGGTGCCGCGCGTGCAGCGCTACCACGGCGTCCACCACGGCACGCGCCATGTGCGCGCGGGTGTGATGGCCTTGCAGGCCGACGTAACCCGCGCAGGCTCCCGCCGGCCAGCTGCCGCCATTGATGAAGGGCAGAAAACGCAGACCGTCGGCGCCCAGGGGCACGCCCATCGCGCAATCCACCGCCGCGGCCGCATCCTGGAACTGCAAGGTGCGCGCCAGCCAGGCTACGTTCGCCATCGATGAGGGGCTGTTTTCCAGGTAGAGCCTGCGGTCCGGATCGCCGAAGCTGACGATGGCGCCCACCTCCGGCTTCGGTTCGCGGGCCGGCGCCACCACGGCATTCACGCACCAGGTGCCGAGCACGGCCACGGCGTGCCCCTGGCGCTCCGCGTTCACCGCCTTCAGCGAGGCGAGCAGATCGATTGCGCCGAGCGCCACGGGCAGGCCGGCGGGCAAACCGAAAGCGGCCGCCTGGGCCGGCCGCAGCCGGCCGATCACGGCGCCGCTGGGCGCGATGGGCGCCAGCGCCGTGGCGGCCAGGCCGGACAGGCCGGCGGCCTCGAAAGCCATCGTGGACCAAGTCCCCGTGTTGAGCGACAGCAGGCCGGCCGTGCTGGCGTCGCTGGCGTCCGTGGCGATTTCGCCGGTCAACAGGAATCCCAGATAGTCCTTGGCGAACAGCAGGTGGCGGATGCGGCGGAGTTGAGCGGCGTCCGCGCCGTAGAGTTCTGCAGCGATAAGCGACGACTGTCCTGACCACGGCCGGCAGCCGACTTCGTGATACAGCGCGTCCCCCATGTCGCGGCCCAGCGCCCGGGCGCGCGCGGCGGCGCGCTGGTCGGTCGATGCCACCGCGCGGCCTTCCAGCAATTGGCCGCTTGCATCCAGCGCATACAGGCCGGCGCCATGGCCGGTGCAGCACAGCGCGCGCAGGTGGGCCACGCGCGGACCCAACTGGGTTGCCACGCCTTGCAAGGCCCGCGCCAGCGCCGTCTGGATGGCGTCCGCGGGCAGTTCGCAACCGCCTTGCGCCAGTTGCCGATAGGGCAGCGCGCCGCCCGATGCGGCCAGTGTGGTCCCGCTCCCGGCCTCGAAGGCAACCGCCTTCAAGCCCGTGGAGCCCATGTCTATGCCCAGGTAGATGTCTGTTTTCATGTCATAACATTGTCTACAGATATTTCCCGCAGAATAGCAGTGTTTCCCCTAGTAATCTAAAAAATCCGGCTGCAATATAGTTCGTCGATGTCATAACAACGATTCGACCAAAACAAGGTTGAACAACAGGCACCGAGGGCTGCAGGGTTCTTGGAACGATGCGAAAAAAGGAGCGGAACATGAGACGAGATTTCTTGAAGACCGTAGCGGCGGCGGGCGCCGGCCTGGCGAGCGTCAACGCCTTTGCGCAGAACACTCCGCAAGCCCCCGGGCTGCGCGGCAACGCCAACGACGTCTACGTGATGAACGTGATGGTGTCCGGGGTGGAGTACTGGTTCCCTGTCTACGAAATGATGAAGCAGCTGGGCCATTCGCTCGGCGTGCGCACCCGCTATTCGGGCACGCCCGAGTACGACGTCAATAAGCAACTGGCCTCGTTCGAGCAGGAACTGGCGCGCAAGCCGGCCGGCATCCTGCTGCATCCCATGAACCCCGACCCCTTCATCGAACCCATCAACCGCGCCGCGGCCATGGGCATCCCGGTGGTGACCTTTGCGGCCGACTCGCCCAATTCCAAGCGCGTGTCCTTTGTCACGTCCGACAACGACCGCGAAGGCGCGCAGGCCGCCGACGCCATCGCGGCCTCGCTCAATGGCAAGGGCGAATACGCGGTGCTGGAAAACCCCGGCCAGGACAACCATGACCGCCGCGTCGCCGCCTTCATCAACCGCATGAAGACCCAGCATCCCGGCATGAAGCTGGTGGGCCGCGCGGCCAGCAACCAGGATCCGAACAAGGCCTACCAGGCCACGCTGAGCCTGGCGCAGGCCAACCCCGGCCTGGGCGCCCTGTTCATGCCCGAAGCCAACTCGGCGCTGGGCGCGGCGCAGGCCTCCATCGAGACCAAGAAGAACATCAAGGTCCTGTGCTGCGACGTGAACGCCAAGATCCTGGACATGATCAAGTCGGGCGAGGTCTTCGGTTCCGTCAACCCGAACCAGGGCGTGCAGGGCTATATGGGCATGATGCTGCTGTTCCTGGCGCGCAACCAGCAACTGATCGACCCGATGAATGACGCCAAGCGCAACGGCACCAACCCCATGGCCGTGCCGTTCCTGGACAACGGCCTGTCCATCGTCAGCAAGGCGAACGCCGACGACTTCTATTGGGACAAGTACCTGGCGCGTCGCGGCACCAAGGGCATCAACGAATGAAGGCGCCCGCAGCGCTGCTGGAACTGCAGGGCATCAGCAAGCAGTTCGGCGCGTCCAAAGCCCTGGCCGACGTGCGCTTCACGCTGCGCCGGGGCGAAATCCATGCCTTGTGCGGCGAGAACGGCGCTGGCAAGTCGACGCTGATGAAGATCATCGACGGCATCCACCAGCCCGACAGCGGCGACATCTACCTGGAAGGCGAGCGCGTGGTCATCAACGGGCCGGCCCATGCGATGCGCCTGGGCATCGGCCTGGTGCACCAGGAAATCTCGCTATGCGGCGATGCGACCGTGGCCGAGAACATCTTCATGCCCATGATCAGCGCGGGTGCACAGGCCTGGATGGACTATGCCGGCCTGCAAGAGCGCGCTGCGGCCGTGCTGCGGCGGCTGGGCCAGGACACCGACCCGGGCCTGCGGGTGGATGCACTGGGCATATCGAGCCAGCAGCTGGTCGAGATTGCCCGCGCCTTGACGCTGGACTGCAAGGTGCTGATCCTGGACGAACCCACCGCAGCGTTGACGGAAGTGGAGTCCGTGGCGCTGTTCCGCGTCCTGCATGACCTCAAGGCCCAGGGCATCGGCATCGTCTACATCAGCCACCGCATGGCAGAGATCTTCGAGCACTGCGACCGCGTTACGGTACTGCGCGACGGCCGCGATGTGCACAGCGGCGATATTGCGGCGCTTTCTCCGGATGCGCTGGTGCGCTGCATGGTGGGGCGCGATCTGGGCAATTACTACCCACCCCGGCAGGCGGCTGGCGATGCGCCGGCCGAGACCCTGCTGGAAGTGGAGGACCTTGCCGACGGCGCCGCAGTCCACGGCATCTCGTTCACGCTGCGCCGGGGCGAAATCCTGGGCATCTCCGGCCTGATGGGCGCGGGCCGCAGCGAGCTGGCCGAAACCGTGTGCGGCCTGCGGCGCGCGCGGCGAGGCGCCGTGCGGCTGCGCGGCCAGCCCCTGCGGCTGCGCCGCTATGCCGACGCCCTGCGCCATGGCATTGCCTACCTGAGCGAAGACCGCAAGGCCGCCGGCCTGTTCCTGGACATGCCTATCGAACAGAACGTGTCTTCGATGGCGCTGCGCCGCATCAGCTCGCGCTTCGGCCTGCTCAAACGCACGGCGGAACGCAGCCTGGCCGTCGAGCTGGGCGCCCGGCTCAGGCTCAAGTCGGACGGCGTGGCGATCGACGCCAGCTGCCTGTCGGGCGGCAACCAGCAGAAGGTGGCCATCGCCAAACTGCTGGCGACCCGCCCCTCGGTGCTGCTGATGGACGAACCGACGCGCGGCGTGGACGTCGGCGCCAAATCCGAGATCCATCACCTGCTGCGCGACCTGGCCAACCAGGGCGTGGGCGTGGTGGTGATCTCGTCCGAGCTGCCGGAAATCATCGGCCTGTGCGACCGGGCCTTGGTGATACGCAATGGCAGGCTCGCCGGAGAGCTTGCGGCCAGCGAAATGACGGAAGAAAAATTGCTGCGGCTGGCCTCCGGCCTGTCCGCCGAGGAGGCGACATGACGAGCGACCTGAAAACCCAACCGGCGGCGCAAGCGGTCCTGATGCCTCCGGCCGCCGGCCTGCCGACGGGGGCCCGCCCGGGACGCCGGCTGGGCAGCTTCCGCGAAGCGGGGCTGCTGCTGATCATTGCTGCGCTGTGCGTCGTCATGAGCTTCGCGTCGCCGCATTTCCTGACCTGGGAAAACGTGCGCGCCATGCTGCTGTCGTTTTCCATCGAAGGCATCGTGGTGGTTGGCATGACCATACTGGTCATCGTCGGCGGCATCGACTTGTCGGTGGGCTCGGTGGTCTGCCTGGCCATGGTCATCACCGGCAAGCTCTTCCTGATGGGACTGGACCCATGGACCGCCAGCCTGGCCGCGATCGCCGTCTGCACGATGGTGGGCGCGCTCATCGGCGGCTGCGTCACCCGCATCGGCCTCAGCCATTTCATCGCGTCGCTGGCGTTCATGGTGATCGTGCGCGGCCTGTGCCTGGCCATCACCCAGGGCACGCCGCAATCGCTGTTCTCGCTGCCGCCGCAGTTCAAGTTCATCGGGCAGGGATCCATCGCGGGCATTCCCGCCGTCATCCTGATCTTCGCCGCCATCGTCGTCATCAGCGATTTCGCGTTGCGCCGCGCCGCCCTGTTGCGCAAGGTGTTCTACACCGGCAGCAATGAAAAGGCGGCGCTCTATGCCGGCATCCGCACCGGCCGCGTGAAGTTCTGGGTCACTGTGCTGTGCTCGACCTTGGCCGGCGTCGCAGGGGTGGTCTACACGGCCCGCTTCGGCGCTGCCACGCCCAACTTCGGCGTGGGCATGGAGCTCAACGTCATCGCGGCGGTGGTGATCGGGGGCGCCAGTCTCAAGGGCGGCTCGGGCACCGTGCTGGGCGCGGTGCTGGGCTTAGCCTTGCTGTCGGTCGTCACCAGCTCGCTCATCCTGCTGGACGTGTCGCCCTACTGGCAAGACGTCGTCAAGGGGCTGATCCTGCTGGCCGCGGTCACCGTCGACCATCTCATGAACGTCAAAAAGGTTTCACGATGAAGACAACAACACTGGGCGCGTCCGGCATTGCCTGCGAATCCGTCGGCCTGGGCACCTGGGCCATGGGCGGCTGGATGTGGGGCGGCGGGGACGATGCGGCTGCCGTTGCCGCCATCCAGGCGTCCCTGGACGCGGGCGTACGGCTCATCGATACCGCGCCTGCCTATGGCCTGGGGCACGCCGAAAGCCTGGTCGGCCAGGCGCTCAAGGGGCGCCGCCAGCAGGCCGTCATCGCCACCAAATGCGGGCTGGTCTGGCATACACGCCAAGGCGAGCATTTCTTCGACGAGGAAGGCCAGGCCGTGCACCGTCACCTGGGCCGCGCTTCCATCTTCCACGAAGTAGAGCAAAGCCTGGCGCGGCTGCAGACGGACTACATCGACCTCTACATCACGCATTGGCAGGACTCCGGCACGCCCGTCGCCGAGACCATGGACGCCCTGCTGGATCTGAAGCGGCAAGGCAAGATCCGCGCCATCGGCGTCAGCAACGTGGATCCCGGCACTTTGGCCGAATACCTGCGCCATGGCCCGGTGGACGCCATTCAGGAACGCTACAGCCTGATCGACCGCGAGATCGAAGCCACGCTGATGCCGCTATGCCGCCGCCACAACGTCGGCATCCTCGGGTATTCCTCGTTGGCGCTCGGCCTGCTGGCCGGACCCATCGATCCGGGGCGCCGCTTTACCGGCGACGACCAGCGCGCCGGCAACCCCCGTTTCAGCGTCGCCAATCGCAGCCGGCTGCAAGGCTTCTTCGCGGAACTGGAACCGCTGCGCCAGCGGCTGGACTGCTCGGCTTCGCAACTGATGATCGCCTGGACCACGCGCCCAGGCGGGGTCACCGTGGCGCTATGCGGCGCCCGCACGCTGCAGCAGGCCAGGCAGAACGCCGGCGCTGCCGCGCTGGAACTTACGCCTGAAGACATTGCCGCCATCGACCTGGCAGCCGGGCGTCATCTGCAAACACTGGATTGAACAAGGAATCCCCATGCTGCACAGAAAAGAAGCGCGCCTGAACCGCCTGCTGAACGGCGGCCGCTGCCTGGACATCGCCGTCGACCACGGCGTCTGCAATGAACCCAGCTTCCTGTCCGGACTGGAGGACATGCCGGCCGTGATGGAACAACTGGCCGCCGCGCGCCCCGACGCCATCCAGCTGAACTATGGCCAGGCCGACCTGCTCCAGCAACGGCCAGGCCGGGACAAACCCGCGCTGGTCATGCGGCTGGACATGGGCAATCCCTACAACGCCACGACCCACCGCGTCATGTGGGCCGTGCTGCAGAACGAGCAGGACCCGGTGCTGCCTGCGGTCCAGATGGACGCGGCCTGCGTGGTGGTCAACCTGTTCATGCTGCCGGACGAGCCCGACCTGTTCCGCCAGTGCGTCGCCAACATCGCGCGGGTACGCGCGGACTGCGACCGCTATGGCATGCCGCTGATGATAGAACCCTTGGTCATGGCGCCGCATTCCGCGCGCGGCGGCTATATGGTCGATGGCGACGCGGAGAAGATCGTCACGCTGGTCAGGCTGGCGCGCGAAATGGGCGCCGACATCGTCAAGGCCGACCCCACGACCGCCACGCGCGATTTCCACCGCGTGGTGCAGGCGGCGCGCTGCCCGGTGCTGGTGCGCGGCGGCGGCCGGGAGGACCTGCGGCAGGTCTTCGAGCGGTCGCGCGAGTTGCTCGATGAAGGGGCGGTGGGGCTGGTGTATGGCCGCAATGTCTACCAACACGCCGATCCGTCATCGGTGGTGCGGGCGCTGATGGCCATGATCCATGACGACGCCAGCGCCGGACAGGCGTGGGACATCTACGAGGCAGGCGGCCGACAGGATGCAAGGCTCATCGGCCGAAGTTCCTGACACCTCAGCCAGATCCTAATGCTCTTCCTTCGCATGGTTGATCGTGTACTTGGGAATGGCGACGGTAAGGTCCTCTTCCGCGACGATCGCCTGGCAGCTCAGGCGGGATTGGGCTTCCAGCCCCCAGGCGCGGTCGAGCAGGTCGTCCTCGGACTCGTTCGCTTCGTTCAAGGATTCGAAACCCTTGCGCACGATGCAGTGGCAGGTGGTGCAGGCGGCGCTCATGTCGCATGCATGTTCTATTTCAATGCCGTTGGCCAGCAGGGCCTCGCAAATTGTGGTGCCAGCCCGCACCTCCAGCTCGGCGCCTTCGGGCGCCAGCTCGGCATGCGGGAGTACGGTGATTTTTGGCATATCGGATTCCAGGCGCTCAGCAAGCTGATGCGGGTTTAGCCGGCGATTCCTTGCGAGCGCTCCGCAGCACGGCGCCGCCGCGCGCGGCGGGCTCCTGTTCTTTTTCGTCCGGCTGCTCAAGGGTGTGCAGGATGGGGCAATTCGGCCGATCGTCGCCCGCGCAACAGCGGATCAGCGCCTCGAGCGTGTCGGCCATCTGCCGCATGCTTTCGATGCGCCGGTCCAGTTCAGCCAGGTGTTCCTGGGCTACGTGCTTGACGTCCGCGCTCTGGCGCGACTGGTCGTGCCAGAGGCTCAGCAGATCCTTGGTCTCGGCGACTGAAAAGCCCAGGTTGCGGGCACGGCGGATGAAGTGCAGCCGGTGAACATCGATCCGGCTGTAGGCGCGGTAGCCGGACGAGTTCCGCTGCGCCACGGGTATCAGGCCGATCTGCTCGTAATAGCGGATCATTTTTGCCGATACCTTGGAGGTCTTGGACGCTTCGCCGATGTTCATGGGAGTCTCCTCGCTCAAAGGAATGGGTAGAGGCATGAGAGAAGACTAGAGCTTTCCAACATGGGAAGGTCAAGCATGCCGCCGGCCGGGGAGGGGCCGGTCCGGCTGGTTACTGTGGCGTAAAAAAAACATCGGCGTGCATGTCCTGGACGTTCAGTCCGCGCTCGAACGCCAGAGCCATCGCCGCTTCCACCATCGCCGGCGGGCCGGCGACATAGGCTTTCCAGCTTTTCAAGTCCGCGAGGTCTGCGCCGGCGGCTTGCGTGACGAAGCCGGTCCGGTATGGCGTGGCATGCGCCTCGGACAACACGGGCACAAAGCTCAGGTTGGCGTGGCGGCGTGCCAACGCCTCGAAATGCTGGACGAAGTAAAGATCCCGTTCCGTGCGCGCGCCGAAGTAGACATGAATCGGCTGGCTCATGCCGTGCGCGAGCGCGGTTTCGACAATTGAGTTGATGGGGGCCAATCCCGAACCTCCCGCGATGCAGAGCATCGGCCCGGAATGTCCATCGCGCAGATGCGAGGAGCCGAGCGGCGCGCGCAGCGCCACGCGTTCACCAGGTTGCAGCGTGGCGTGGACATAGCCCGACGCGACCCCGCCCGGAACACGGCGGATGTGGAATTCCAGTTCGCGATCGCCTGGCCTGTTGGCCATCGAGTAGCTGCGCGCCGGCGACGGCCCGAACCTGATGTCGGCATACTGCCCGGCGGCGAACGGCAAGGTATTCGTTGCTTCAGGTCGGATCCTTACGCGCATGATGTCGTGCGTCAGTTCGTCCATGGCAACTACGGTCCCTCCCACATTCTGGATTGGCGCCGCGGCTGCTTCGTCGTTGCCCAGCCATGCCACCGCCACATCGCTCTTCGGAACCGCGCGGCACGCCAGGATGAAGCCGCAGCGCGTTTCTTCTTCCGTCAACGCGTAGCGCGAGTGCGGCAGCATTTCCACTGCGCCTTCGATCAGGCGCGATTTGCAGCTGCCGCAGCGGCCCGATCGGCAGCCGTGCGGATAGGCAACGCCATTCTGCAGTGCTGCTTCGAGTATGGTCTGGCCGTCCGGAACCGGCAGCCTGGCTCGCGCCTGCCGGATGTCCACCGTTCTACTGCTCATTGGGTTGCTCCAGATACTTCGGGTTGGTATGGAACGGCATCGAGATGCCCTTTGCCGTTCAGACGGCGGTCCCAATCTATTGCTTCCAACAGTTGCAAGGTCAATAGCCCGCCGCATCCGCCAGCGCATGCTTGACCTTCCTGTCGTTGGAATCCCTAGCCTTGCCGAATTTCTGCAGAGTGCTTCGGAAGGGCCGAAGCCCTGCCGTACAGAAGGGGCATGTCGATGCGTCGAAAATTCAGAATCGTTGTCGTGGCTGGAGCCATCGCGGCGGCCGGAACCATTGCGTGGGCGGCCGGTGATGCGTCCGGAGATGAAAGCAAGCCGCCGCCTTCCGCGGGCGCGCCGATGGCGCCTCAGGTTCCGGTTGCCGAAGTGATCCAGCGTGTCATCGCGCCATCGACCGACTTCACCGGATATCTGGCGGCTCTAGAATCCGTCGAATTACGCTCGCGGGTCAGCGGCGCGGTAGATGCCGTCAGCGTTCCCGAGGGCAGCCTGGTGCGCAAAGGACAGCAGCTGTTCCAGATCGATCCGCGGCCATTCCAGGTGGCGCTCGACACGGCCGCGGCGCAGTTGCGCCAGGCCGAGGCGCTGGCCAGCCAGGCCCAGGCTGACTTCGATCGTGCCCAGCGGCTGGTGGCGACCGGCGCGGTGTCGCGCAAGACCTATGACGACGCCGTGTCCGCGCGCAACGCCCGCCAGGCGGAGATCCTGGTGGCCAAGGCAGCCGTGGCGGCGGCGCGGCTTGATCTGTCCTACGCGCGCATCACGGCCCCGATATCAGGTCGCGTCGACCGGATCATGGTGACCGAAGGCAATCTGGTCAACGGCGGGGCGGCGGGCGCGGCCAACCTGCTGACCACGATCGTTTCGATCGACCCGGTGCACGTGTACTTCGACATAGACGAAGCGACCTACCTCAACGCCGTGAGGCTGGCCCGGCCAGACTCCCAGGGCGGAAAGGCGTCGCTGCCGGTCGCCGTGGCGCTCGCGACGGACCAGGGCTTTCCCCACAAGGGCACGCTGGATTTCGTGGGCAACCAGATCGACCGCGGCACAGGCACCATCCGCGCCCGCGCCGTTGTGCCGAATCCCGATGGCCTGTTGGCCCCGGGGCTGTTCGCGCGTGCCAGGCTGACGACCGGCGCCGAGCGCGCAGCCATTCTGGTCGATGATCTGGCGGTGGGCACGGACCAGGGGAAAAACTACGTCCTGGTCGTGGGTGCCGACAATCAGGCCCAGTACCGCGCGGTGCAGCTGGGCCAGATGGTGGATGGGCTGCGCATGATCAGTTCCGGCTTGCAGGCTGGTGAGAGGATCATCATCAAGGGGCTGGTACGCCCCGGCATGAGCGTCACGCCGCGTATGGTGCCCATGCAGCAGGTAGCCGCTGCGGAGGCCCGCCCATGAAGTTCCCTCATTTCTTCATTGCGCGGCCAATCTTCGCCATCGTCTTGTCGTTGCTGATGCTGTTGGCGGGCGGCATCGCGTTCTGGCAGTTGCCGCTGAGCGAGTATCCCGCCGTCACCCCGCCCACGGTACAGGTGACGGCAAGCTATCCCGGCGCCAATCCGGAAGTGATCGCCGATACCGTGGCGGCCCCGCTGGAACAGGTGATCAACGGCGTGGAAGGCATGCTGTACATGAGTTCCCAGATGGCCGTCGACGGCCAGATGGTGCTCACCATTGCCTTCAAGCAGGGAACGGACCCGGACATGGCGCAGATCCAGGTGCAGAACCGGGTCTCGCGCGCCTTGCCGCGCTTGCCGCAGGAAGTGCAGCGCATCGGGGTGGTCACGCAAAAGACCTCACCCGACGTGTTGATGGTGGTGCACCTGGTTTCGCCGGAAAAACGCTACGACTCGCTCTATCTATCGAACTTCGCCATCCGGCAGGTGCGCGACGAACTTGCGCGCCTGCCCGGCGTGGGCGACGTGCTGGTCTGGGGCGCTGGCGAGTACTCGATGCGCGTCTGGCTAGACCCCACCAGCGTCGCCGCGCGCGGCCTGACCGCCAGCGACGTGGTTGCGGCCCTGCGGGAGCAGAACGTGCAGGTCGCCGCGGGGTCGGTGGGCCAGCAGCCGGATACCACGGCGGCCTACCAGGTGACGGTCAACACGCTGGGGCGTCTGACCAGCGCGGAGCAGTTCGGCGACATCGTGGTGAAGACGGGCGCGGATGGCCAGGTTACCCGGCTGCGCGACGTTGCCCGCGTTTCGCTGGGGGCGGATGCCTACACCTTGCGCAGCCTGATCGATGGCGAATCGGCGCCCGCTCTGCAGATCATCCAGAGTCCCGGCGCCAACGCCATCGACGTCTCCAATGCGGTGCGCGGCAAGATGCAGGAGCTGCAGCAGAGCTTCCCGCAGGATGTGGAATACCGGATCGCCTACGACCCCACCGTGTTCGTGCGCGCCTCGCTGCAATCGGTGGCGGTCACGCTGCTGGAGGCCATCCTTCTCGTCGTCATCGTGGTGGTGCTGTTCCTGCAGACCTGGCGCGCGTCCATCATTCCCCTGGTGGCCGTGCCCGTGTCGCTGGTGGGGACCTTTGCGCTGATGCACATGTTCGGCTTTTCGCTCAACACGCTGTCGCTGTTCGGCCTGGTCCTGTCGATCGGCATCGTGGTGGACGACGCCATCGTGGTGGTTGAAAACGTGGAGCGGCACATGGCCCTGGGCGAATCCCCAAGGCAGGCCGCGATCAAGGCCATGGACGAGGTGACGGGGCCGATTATTGCGATCACCTCGGTGCTGGCGGCAGTCTTCATTCCGTCGGCCTTCCTGTCCGGGCTGCAGGGCGAGTTCTATCGCCAGTTCGCGCTGACCATCGCGATTTCGACCATACTCTCCGCCATCAACTCGCTCACCCTGTCGCCCGCGCTTGCGGCCATCCTGCTCAAGCCGCATCACGACGCGGCCAAGGCCGACTGGCTTACGCGCATCATGGGCCGGGCGCTGGGCGGCTTCTTCCGGCGCTTCAATGTCTTCTTCGACAGCGCCTCGAATGCCTACGTCGGAACGGTGCGCCGGGCGGTGCGCGGCAGTGCCATCGTGCTGCTGCTGTACGCCGGCTTCGTCGGCCTGACCTGGCTGGGCTTTCACCAGGTGCCGAACGGATTCGTGCCGGCCCAGGACAAGTACTTCCTGGTGGGCATCGCACAGTTGCCCAGCGGCGCTTCGCTCGACAGGACGGAGGCGGCGGTGAAGCAGATGTCCGAGATCGCGCTGGCCGAACCGGGCGTGGAGAGCGTGGTTGCCTTCCCCGGGCTTTCGGTCAACGGTCCGGTGAACGTGCCGAACTCGGCGCTGATGTTCGCCATGCTCAAACCCTTCGATGAACGCCAGGATCCTTCGCTGTCCGCCAACGCCATCGCCGGAAAGCTGATGGGCAAGTTCAGTCAGATTCCGGACGGGTTCCTCGGTATCTTCCCGCCGCCTCCCGTGCCGGGCCTGGGGGCCATGGGCGGCTTCAAGCTGCAGATAGAGGACCGCGCCGGATTGGGGTTCGAGGCGCTGGCGCAGGCGCAGGGTCAGATCATGGCGAAGGCCATGCAGGCTCCCGAGCTGGCGAACATGCTGGCCAGCTTTCAGACCAACGCGCCGCAGTTGCAGGTGGACATCGACCGCGTCAAGGCCAAGTCCCTGGGGGTATCGCTGACGGACGTGTTCGAGACTCTGCAAATCAATCTGGGATCGCTCTACGTCAATGACTTCAACCGCTTCGGGCGCACCTACCGGGTCATGGCGCAGGCCGACGCGCCGTTCCGCATGCAGGCCGACGACATCGGGATGCTCAAGGTGCGCAACGACAGTGGCGAAATGATTCCCCTGAGCGCCTTTGTGACGCTGACGCGCGGGTCCGGGCCTGACAGGGTCATCCGCTACAACGGCTTTCCGTCGGCGGATATCAGCGGCGGTCCCGCGCCGGGATATTCCTCGGGGCAGGCCACGGACGCGATAGAACGCATCGTCCGCGAGACCTTGCCCGAAGGCATGGTCTACGAGTGGACGGACCTCGTCTACCAGGAGAAGCAGGCTGGGAATTCGGCGTTGTACATCTTCCCATTGGCGGTGCTGTTGGCCTTCCTCATTCTTGCTGCCCAGTACAACAGCTGGTCGCTGCCGTTCGCCGTGCTGCTCATCGCGCCCATGGCATTGCTTTCGGCGATAGGCGGGGTCTGGCTGTCCAACGGCGATAACAACATCTTCACGCAGATCGGCTTTGTGGTGCTGGTGGGCTTGGCCGCCAAGAATGCCATCCTGATCGTGGAATTCGCCCGCACCAAGGAGGACGAAGGCGCCGATCCGCTGGCGGCAGTGCTGGAGGCTGCCCGGTTGCGCCTGCGCCCCATCCTGATGACCTCGTTCGCTTTCATCGCCGGCGTGGTGCCGTTGGTGCTGGCCACAGGCGCCGGGGCGGAGATGCGCCATGCCATGGGTATCGCAGTGTTTGCGGGAATGGTTGGCGTGACCCTGTTCGGCCTGTTGCTCACGCCCGTGTTTTACGTCGTGGTGCGCAAATTGGCGCTGCGACGGGAAGCCCGCCGGGCCGCGACCCGCTCGGCCAAGCAACACGCATGATGGCCAGGAGGAATAACGACATGAAGCATCTTTACACCCGCTCCCGGCGCTGCCTGAAGCTCGCGCCGCTGACGCTTGCGGCCGCGTTGGCCGGCTGCTCCCTGGCGCCGAAGTACGAACGCCCCGCTGCGCCAGTCGACGCGACCTATTCTTCGGATGCCGAGGATGCGCGGCACAAGCCCGATGCGATGGCCGCGGCCGACATAGGATGGCGCGAATTTTTCCGGGATCCGCTCTTGCAGCAATTGATAGAAATCTCGCTGCACAACAATCGGGACATGCGCCGCGCCGCGCTCAACGTCGAAGCGGCGCAGGCGCTGTACCGAATCCAGCGCGCCGCGATGCTGCCGAACCTGAGCGTCTCGGCCAGTGGCGCATCCGAGCGCATTCCGGGCGACCTTGGCGCCACGCAGGACGGCCAGGTCTCGAAGCGCTATGACGTGGCCGGCGTGACGACCGCCTGGGAACTGGACCTTTGGGGCCGTATCCGCAGCCTCAGCGATCAGGCCCTGGCCACATATCTGGCACTGGAGGAGAACCGGATCGCCACGCAGCTGAGCCTGGTTGCCGAAGTGGCCAATGCCTACCTCACGCTGCGCGCCGACCAGGAACTGTTGCGGCTGACGGAAGACACGCTGGCTACGCAAAAGCGTTCGTATGATCTGACGGCCGATCTGGCTGCGGCCGGCAACTCGACGCAGCTCGACCTGCGTCTGGCCGAGATTGCGTTGCGTAATGCGGAGGCCAACCGGTCCGCCTACACGCGACAAGTAGCCAGGGACCGCAACGCGCTGGTGCTGCTCCTGGGACAGCCGCTGACGCCCGAGTTGTCCAGCCAGCTGGACGCGGCAACGACGCTGCCAGACGGTATCGTTCCATCGGATTTACCGACCGGACTACCCTCCGAGTTGTTGGTCCGACGGCCCGACATACGCGCGGCGGAGCAGATGCTGCGCGGCGCCAATGCCAATATCGGCGCGGCGCGCGCCGCTTTCCTGCCGGCGATCAGCTTGACGGGCTCGGCGGGAACCGCCAGCGCCTCTCTGGACGGCTTGTTCGACTCCGGGTCGCGGGCCTGGGCATTCCTGCCGCACATCACGCTGCCCATTTTTCGGGGAGGCGCCTTGTTGGCCAACCTGGACGTGGCGCATGTAAAGAAGCGGGTGGAAATCGCCAACTACGAGCAGGCCATTCAGGTGGCATTCCGCGAGGTGGCCGATGGCTTGGCGGGCAAGCGCACGCTTGACGACCAGATCCGTTCGGAGCAGTTGGCGGTGACGGCAAGCCGCAGCGCTTATGAGCTGGCGGAACTGCGGTTTCAGGAGGGCGTGGACGACTATCTCACCTTGCTTGAGGCCTATCGCTCGCTATACGGCGCGCAACAGATCCTGGTGCGCACGCGCCTGACGCGCTTGAACAACCTGATCGACCTCTACAAGGCGTTGGGTGGAGGTTGGTCCGAGCATTCGGCGCGCATGCCCGCCGGGGCATAGGGTCCGCCAAATGTCGCCAGGCCCTGGAGGACATAGCCAGTCCCCGGGCTTGGGCCGCCGCGTCAAAGCGGCGGCCCAAGCCTTGTCCGCGGCGACCGGGCAGCGATGCTGCTACACGGCCTGCTTCCAGGCGCGCAATTTCGACAGCCCATTGGCATAAGCCATGCAAGTCAGAATCTGGAGTTGGCCGCCCAAGGTTCCAGTTCCTGCGCCCGAGGGCGCGAAGAGGGCGGCGTCCGTATGCCGCGCTACGCTGCTGACCACGCGTTCCTGCCCCAGACGGGTCAGTTCATGCAGCCTGTGCAGGCTGCTGCCGTTGAAGTCGCGTCGGAAGCCGTGGGTCAGGCGGCAGAATCTGTCCAGCATCGCTTCCCTGCTGTAGAAGGGGGAGCCGGCATCTCCTGCCCCTGCGGCGGCGAACTGCAGGATCATCGTGTTCCAAAGAATGAGGTCGACCAACACGGTGGCGGCATCGATAGGCATGCGATAAGCATGTCCCACCTCGGCCGTCCTTCGGTAGAGGCTTGCGCGTATGGTGGCCGCCTCGACGCGGAATTGCCTGTGCCGGTCGCGGAGGTTACACAGCAGCTCTTGCCTGGATGCGGGTAGTTTCATCGGATCTTTCCACCAAGTCGTCGCGGATCGGGCCGTCGGATTGAGTCTGACGGGTTGCGCGCCTCGGGCGTGGTGCCGGCCGCAGGAAAGCGGGCAGGGAGCGCATACGCCCGGGGCCAAGGCGGAAATCCTGGGGTTTTCCACCGTTGGAATGTCAATGCCGAACGAAAATCGCGCAGCGCCTGCGGAAATCCGCACGATGGGTCTAAAATCCGCACACGTTTCGATCCGCCCCTGCGCAAGCGGCAGGTCCCTCGCACGTAACATCCCCACGCCATTGCAGCCAACCATCGGTCAGACTTCCGCTTCCACGCCGCCAAGTTCGTCCTATGCCGCCCGCATCCATCAGGTGCAGGTCGACGCATTGCGCCGAAGCTTTCCGTTCGCCCTGGCCGGGTCGCTGATCAGCGCCTGTTTTTCCGCATTCGCCTTGGTCGGCGTGCTGCCCCACCACGAGATCCTGCTGTGGCTGGGCGCCACGTTGGCCGTGGGCGTGCTGCGCTGGGCCGCCGTGGTGGCGTACGACCGCCATCGCGCCGACCCGTCAGCGGCGCAGCGCTGGGTGCGCCGCATGCTGGCCGGGAATCTGTGCTCCGGCATTCTGTGGGGGCTACCCCTGGCCTACTGGACGTTTTTCGTCCCGCTGGAGTACCAGCTGTTCTTCATCGTCATCCTGTTCGGACTGGGTACGGGCGCCATCTATTCGAACTACATGATGCTGCCGGTGATGTACGCGTTCGAAGTGCCGGCTTTCGCGCCGATGTTCATCGCGCTGGCGGCGCAGCCTTCAGCCATCCATCTGGCGCTGGTGACGGGCGGCCTGGCATATCTGGTCGCGACCCTGGCGTTCATCCATCGCATGAACCGCACCCACCTGGACGCGTTGCGGCTGGGTTATGAAAACCTGGCGCTGCTGGAACAGGTGCGCCAGGAGAAGATAGCGGCCGAACGCAGCGATCTGGAGAAGTCCCGCTTTCTTGCTGCGGCCAGCCACGACCTGCGCCAGCCCGTGCATGCGGTGAACTTGTTCCTGGGCCTGCTGGCGAACGAACCCCTGTCCCGGCACGGGCGCTATCTGGTCGACAACATCACCAGCGCGCTGTCGGCGATGGGCCATCTGTTCGACGCGCTGTTGAATCTGTCGCGGCTGGATGCCGGCGTCATCGAACCTCGTTTCGAGACGTTCAGGATGCAGCCGCTGCTGGACCAGCTCAAGGCCGAATACGCGCCGCAGGCCAGCGAGAAGGGGATACGGCTGCGGGTGCGCGCGTGCGCGGCCAGCGTGCGTTCGGATCCCGTGCTGCTGGAGCGCATGCTGCGCAATCTGATCAGCAATGCCATCGTGCACTCCGACGGCGGCCGCGTCCTGGTGGGCTGCCGCAGGCGCGGAAGCCGATTGCGCATCGAGGTCTGGGACAACGGCCCAGGGATTCCCAAGGCCGAGCAGGAGCGCGTCTTCTGGGAGTTCCATCAACTGGCCAATCCCGAGCGCGACCGCAGCAAGGGCCTGGGCTTGGGCCTGGCCATCGTGCGCCGCACCGCCAGGCTGCTGGCCCACGAACTGGCGCTGCGCTCGGAAGAAGGCCGCAGCACGGTGTTCGCGGTCACGGCGCCGCTGTCGGATCCGGCCGCGGCAGGCCTTTCGATCACGGATGCCAATGTGGGACTGCCCCGGGCGCCTGCAAGTGAAGACAGCCTGCGCGGCAAGCTGGCGCTGCTGGTGGACGACGACGCGCAGAACCTGGCGGGCCTGTCGATGCTGTTCGAAAGCTGGGGCTGCCGCGTCATCGCCGCGACCAGCGGCAATGCACTGTTCGAGCGCGTGCTGCCGCTGGCTGAAACGCCGGCCCTGATCGTCACGGATTACCGGCTGCGCGAACACGAGACCGGCATTCACGTAATCGAAAGGCTGCGCGAGGAATACAACGATCCCGATCTGCCTGCCTTGCTGGTCAGCGGCGATACCGATCCGGCGCGCCTGACCGAGGCCGCCGCGCGCGGCGTGCCGCTCTTGCACAAGCCTGTGCAAGTCCAGGCTTTGCGCGAGCACGTGACGGGCCTGCTGCATGCCAGGGAAGCAGCACCCCTTCCCGGAGATGCCGAATGACGGCAGTGTTATTGGTCGACGACCACGCCATGTTCCGCGAAGCGCTGGTGATGGCGCTGGGCCAGGGCGTGGCCGGCCTGGAGATCCATCCCGCGGCCAGCGGCCAGGAAGCGCTAGAGATACTGGATCGGCATACGGCGATCCAGCACGTCATCATGGATTTCTACCTGCCCGACATGGCTGGCGCCGACTTGCTCAAACGCTTGCGTCAGCGCCGGTCGAAGTTGCGCATCCTGGTGCTGTCGGCCTCGCAAGATCCCGAGGACATGCGCCGGGCGCTGGAGGCCGGCGCGCAGGGCTTCCTGAACAAGTCCGCCAGCTGCCAGGAGCTGGCCGCCGCGCTGGAAGCGGTCAACGAGGCGGCGCCGCCGCAGCGCCGCGCGCTGTCCGCAGGCGACCAGGACGAAGCAGCCTTGCTGCGCGCGCTGACGCCTCGCCAGGTCGAGGTGCTATGCCTGATGTGCGACGGACTGCGCAACAAGGAAATCTCGGAACGGCTGAACATGACCGAAAAGACCGTCAAGACGCATGTGTCGGCCATTCTGGGCACCCTAGGCGTGCTCAATCGTACGCAGGCGACGCTAGTGGCGCGGCGCGGCGGCGTGTTCGGGAAGCCGGCATAGGCGGCAGCCCGCTGTCGCTGGCCACCTTGCCGGCTACCAGCGAGATCTCGCGCCCGGCCGTCGCAATCGTGTCGGGGCGATGCGCCACGATCACCCGCGCGGTGCGTACGCATCGGTCTTTGGCCGGCAGGGAGATTGCGCTTGCGCTCAGAAGCTCGCCCGGCCCTCGCCCATGCGCGCGCCCGTCACCATCTCTGTCACCCAGTTGACCAGGATCGAGGTATACGCGCGTTGCGCCGGCTTTTCCGTCAGCGCGTGATCGGCGCCGTCGATGATGCGGTGGGTCAATGAGTGCGAACGGCGGAAGGCCGATCGGTAGCTCATGATGGTGGAGTGCGGGATATAGATGTCGTGCTCCGCTTCCACCAGCAGCACGTCGCCGGAGAATTCCGTGCAAGCCTTCAGCGCGCGGTTTTCTTCCGGCGGCACGTAGGCGCTGCGGTAGGCGCGCAGCGTGTCGCGGTTGAGCTGGTTCTTGGGCACCAGCCATTCGTCGTCGCGATACAAGGCGGGGACATGCAACGCAAGCCAGCGCACCCGGCGCAGCGTGCAGAGCAGGGCGGCCAGATAGCCGCCGTAGCTGCTGCCCACTACGGCGATGGAACCGGAGTCCAGCGCGGGGTGGAGCGACAGCCTGTCGTAGGCCGCCACCACGTCGCGCAGATTGTCCTCGCGGGTCACCTGTAGTTGCTGGGCCCGGGTGCCCGCATGACCGCGCAGGTCGAAGGTCAGGCAGACACAGCCCAGCGCGGCGATCCCCTTGGCCCGGGACAGGTCAAATTCCTGGCTGCCGCCCCAGCCGTGGATAAACAGCACGCCAGGGACCTTGTCCTGCGGAGTGAGAAAGGTCGCCTCGAGCGACACGTCGTCGACTTCCAGAGCGGTAGGGGTGCTATGCGCCGCCATCTTGCGCCTCCAGGATGCCTCCCGATTTGCTGATCTGGCCGATGGCGCTGTCGACCCCGTGGAACACCAGCCGTTGCGCGATTGGCACGGGTTCGCCGGCGCCGTAGCGTTCGCGGGTCTCGGCGCGCACTTCCATCAGCGCCGGTGACAGCGCGAAGGCCTGCATGGCGGCCAGTTCGGCCAGACTGGCGCCGCCAGCGCGCCAGGATTGCTCCAGCACGCCGGCGCGCGCGCCGCCGTCCGCCGCGCGCCCGATCGCCACGTCGTAGTTGCGCCGCGATGCGATCAATTGCGGATAGGCGGCCCAGGCCGCCGTGTCATAACGGCACGCCAGCTCGATGGCGCGTCGCTCATCCGCGCGAAGATCCAGCGCGCGCAGGGCGTCAAAACCGCCGCGCGCCACGCGCAGCTCGGACCCGCCGTACACCTGGCAGCCCTGATTGTCGTCGGTCAGCGATTGGGTGCCCACGTAGGCGATCTCCATCTGGCCCACTTTCGACCAGCCCACGCTATACGTTTCGATTTCTTCCAGGTCTTCTTCCAGCACCAGACCCAGGCGCTGCATCAAGCGCGGGGATTGCTCGGCCAGGGCAGCCTGCAGCGCATCCAGGCTCCTGACCACGACCTGTCCGCGACCCGCCGTGGCGTCCGCGGGCTTCACGCGTACCGTGCCGCGTGCGAGCAAGCGTCGTCCTGCGGCTAGGGCGTCTTCGGGGCAAAAGGCGGTATAGCCTTCCAGCACGGCGTCGCCCAGCATGTCCGCCAGTGCCATGGACCAGCTGGCAGGGCGGGAGGCCTGCGGCCCCACTAGTCCGTGGCTGATGGATTTGGTGGCCACGAACGCATGCGGCGCCACGCCGCCGTAAAGGTCTGTCTCGCTGACGATGCCCAGCACGGCGGCGCGCCTGGCGCCTATGATGGTGCGATCGGGCACATAATAGGGAACCACCCCGCCGCCGTGGCGGCTGGGTCGGTAATCGGGCACGTAGCGTCTGCCCAGCAACGCGGCCAGTCGGGCGGCTTGGGCATCGAGTGATGCCACCTCGTGTTCGGAGGCCCGCGCGCGCCGGGGAAAAGCCGCCACGATGCCTTCCGAGCGGGAATCGGGTAGGGATGTCATGGCAGGCAACTCAGCAAGCGGCGTGCCTGTGCAGGAATCGCGGTCCGGGGAGCCGGCGGCGGCGCAGTCAGGCGCGGGCCGGGCGTCGGGCATGGAAGTTGCTGCTCTGCGTTTTCCGCCGTGGCGATGGCTGCCGTTGTTGTCGCATCCGAAGCCGCGGCGAGAGCGCGTGCACATCACCTAGGAGAAATTCTCATGGCCACGCGAACCATCTGGAAGGGCGCGATCACCTTCGGCCTGGTCCACATCCCCGTGGGCTTGCATACCGCCACGACGGAATCGGGCGTGGATTTCGATTGGCTGGACCGCCGGTCGATGGACCCCGTCGGCTACAAGCGCATCAACAAGCGCACGGGCAAGGAGATCGAATCCAAGGACATCGTCAAAGGGGTCGAATACGAGGATGGCCAGTACGTCATCATCTCCCCCGAGGAGATCGCGGAGGCCTATCCGCGCACGACGCAAACCATCGAAATCCAGCAATTTGTCGAATCGGCCGAAGTCTCGTTCGTCTACCTGGAGCGGCCGTATTACATCGCCCCGATCAACAAGGGGCAGAAGGTGTACGCGCTGCTGCGCGACACGCTGGTGAAAAGCGGCAAGATAGGCATCGCCAAGGTCGTGATCCAGACCAAGCAGCATCTGGCGGCATTGATTCCCATGGGAGACGCGCTGGTCCTGAATCTGATGCGTTGGGGCGACGAGGTGAAGTCCGTGGAGGGACTGGATCTGCCCAAGGCAGGCGCCAAGAGCATGTCGCCCAGCGCGTCCGAATTGAAGATGGCCAAGATGCTGGTGGACGAAATGTCGGCAGAGTGGGATCCGGCCGAATACCAGGACGAATTCAAGGCGGCCATCATGGGGCTGGTGGAACAGAAGGCCCAGGCGGGCAAGACCGAAACCGTGATCGCGCCGCAGGAGGAAGCGCCTGCGTATGCGGATAACGTGATCGATCTGACGGACCTGTTGCAGCGCAGCTTGCGCGGCGGCGCGTCCAAGGGGCGCGCCAAGGCCGAGGCCAAGCCCGCCAAGAAAGCCGCGTCGCGTAGTTCCGCTGTGAAAAAGGCGCCCGCGAAGAAGGCCGCCAAGAGCGCCAGGCAGGCGAAAAAGGCGGCCTGAAAATGGCGGCCAGCCTGAAGAAATACCGCGAGAAGCGCAATTTCGCCGTCACGCCGGAACCGGCGGAAGGCGGTGAATCAGGCGGCGCAGACCTGGTGTTCGTCATACAAAAGCACTGGGCCAGCCGCCTGCACTATGACTTCCGCCTGGAGCTGGATGGCGCGATGAAAAGCTGGGCGGTGCCGAAAGGGCCGTCGTTCGATCCCTCCGTCAAGCGCATGGCGGTGCAGGTCGAAGACCATCCCATCGCGTACAACCAGTTCGAAGGCACCATCCCCGAGGGGCAGTACGGGGCCGGCAAGGTGATCATCTGGGACGAGGGGCGCTGGACGCCTATAGGCGATCCGCGCAAGGGATACAAGACAGGCCATCTGAAGTTCACGCTCGACGGCGTGAAGCTGCGCGGGCGCTGGGCGCTGATCCGCATGAAGGGCAAAGAGAGCGATCGCCAGCCGCCCTGGCTGTTGATCAAGGAAAACGACGAGTACGCGCGGCCAGACCAGGATTTCAGCGTCGTGGATGAGATGCCGGACAGCGTGGTGCCGCTGCGCACGAAGAAGAAGGCGGCTGCGCGCAGCAAACCGCAAGCCCGCGCCGTGAATGCAACAGAATCCGCCGCGGCCTTGCCGGGCAAGGCCGCTCCCCTGCCCGTGTCGCTCAAGCCTCAGCTGGCCACCCTGGTCGACGGCGTGCCGCGGGGCGCGGACGACTGGTCCTATGAAATGAAGTTCGACGGCTACCGGATCCTGGCCAGGCTGGATGGCGGCAGCGCGAAGCTGTACACGCGCAACGGCCACGATTGGACAGCCAGGATTTCGCGGCTGGCCCAGGAGCTGGCGGCACTGGAGATCGCCAATGCCTGGATCGACGGCGAGATCGTGGTGCTGACGCGCGAAGGCGTGCCCAGCTTCCAGGCCTTGCAGAACGCCTTCGATGCCGCGAGCACGGCGGATATCGTCTTCTACGCCTTCGACCTGCCCTACGTCGCGGGACGCGACCTGCGCGACGAGCCTCTCAGGCTGCGGCGGGACCTGCTGCGGCAGGTCATCGCCAGGTGCAAGGGCCAGCACGTGAAGTTCAGCGAGGCCTTCGATAAGCCGCCGGCAGACCTGGTCGCTTCGGCCTGCAAGCTGGGCCTGGAGGGGATCATCGGCAAGCGTCTGTCCGCGCCCTATGTGTCGCGCCGCACGGACGACTGGATCAAGCTCAAGTGCACCAAGCGCCAGGAATTCGTCATCGTGGGCTACACCGAGCCCAAGGGCAGCCGCCAGGGCTTTGGCGCGCTGCTGCTGGCGGTGCACGAGCCGGATGGCGGGCTGCGCTACGCCGGCAATGTGGGCACGGGTTTCGACGACAGGACGCTGCTGGACCTGCATCGCAAGCTGGCCGGCATTGAACAAGAAACCAGCGCGTTGACCCAGGGCAAGCCGCGCGCCCTCAAGCAGGTCCATTGGGTCCAGCCCACGCTGGTGGGAGAGGTTTCGTTCGGCGAATGGACTGGCGACGGCCATGTGCGCCATTCGACCTTCCGCGGGCTGCGGACCGACAAACCCCCCAAGAAGATCACGCGCGAGGTTGCCATGCCGGCTGAAAAGATATCCACCCGCGAACGCCCCGCCAAGGCCTTGAAAGAGGGCGCGGCAACGCCGCCGAAGGGAATGAAACTGTCCAATCCCGACCGCGTCATAGATCCCTCTTCGGGAGCGACCAAGCTCGATCTGGCGCGCTATTACGGGTTGGTGGCGCCACTGATGATGCCGCACCTGCGCGGCCGCCCGGTTTCCTTCGTCAGGGCGCCCGCGGGGATCCAGGGTCAGCACTTCTTCCAGCGGCACTCGGAATCACCCATCGCGGGGGTGCTGGCGCTGCCTGAACGCCTGTACCCAGAGCATCCGCCGCTCATGGAAATCTCGAACGAAGCGGCGATACTCGCTGCCGCCCAACTGAACGTGGTGGAGTTCCATACCTGGAATGCGATCAAGACCTCGATCGCCAAGCCGGACCGGATGCTGTTCGACCTGGACCCTGGAGAAGGGGTGGATTGGCCTGCCGTGCAGCAGGGCGCGGAGCTGGTGCGCGTGCTGCTTCAGGAGCTAGGCCTGCGCGGCTGGCTGAAGACCAGCGGCGGCAAGGGCCTGCATGTGGTCGTGCCGATCCGCAAGCAATACGGCTGGGACGCCGTGAAGGACTTTTCCGAAGCCATGGTGCGCCATCTGGCGCAAACGCTGCCGAAGCTGTTCGTCGCCAAAAGCGGGCCCAAGAACCGCGTGGGCAAGATATTCGCCGATTACCTGCGCAACGGCTTCGGCGCCACGACCGTGGCGGCCTGGTCGGCCCGGGCCCGGCCCGGCCTGGGCGTGTCCGTACCGGTCCGCTGGGACGAACTGGACGGGCTGAAAGGCTCGGCGCAATGGACCATCGCCAACATCCACACCCGCCTGGATGCGGGCAACGAGCCTTGGGACGATTACGCGCCCCAGGCCATCGGCCGGGCCATGAAACAACTCGGGATCGAACCGAAATCCTGAACCTGAACATGGCCGTCAGCGCGCGCTGACGATTGTTGCCGCCGCGGCAACATCATGGTCCCCTCCGCGGGCCTACTGCCGTTTTGCCGGCAGACCTACGATTTGGGCGTCGTTCAACCCATCGAGGAAGTCACCATGAGTCAACGTCTGAATGCCTTTGCGCAATCGCCCGAACTGTTCAAGAAATTCGTCGAGTTCGGCATGCTCCTGAAGTCCGGCGCGATCGAGCAATCGATCCTGCGCCTGGTCGAAATCCGCGCTTCGCAGATCAACGGCTGCGGCTTCTGCCTGGACATGCATGTGAAGGATGCCAAGATCCACGGCGAAGGCGAACTGCGCCTGCATCACGTGGCGATCTGGCGCGAATCGACCGAGTTTTCGCCGCGTGAACGCGCCTGCCTGGCCTGGACCGAAGCGCTGACCACGCTGGCCGCGCAGGGCGTGCCCGACGAGATCTATGAACGCGTCCGCACGCAACTGTCCGAAAAGGAAATCTCGGACCTCAGCTTCGCCGTCATGGCGATCAATGGCTGGAACCGCCTGAACGTGGGCTTCCGCACCGTGCCGGGTTCTGCCGACAAGGCATATGGCCTGGATAAGGCCAAGTTCAACTAAGGGACTACCATGAAAATCCTGGTTATCGGCGGCACGGGCCTGATCGGCTCCAAACTCGTCAAACTGCTGACTGAGCGCGGCCATGAGGCGATTGCCGCATCGCCCGCCACGGGCGTCAACACCATGACTGGCGAGGGCCTGGACGCCGCGCTCGCCGGCGTCGACACGGTGGTCGACGTCGCCAACTCGCCGTCGTTCGAAGACCGCGCCGTGCTGGATTTCTTCCAGACCTCGGGGCGCAACCTGTTGGCGGCGGAGGCCCGCGCCGGCGTGCGCCACCACGTCGCGCTGTCGGTGGTCGGCACGCAGCGCCTGGCCGAAAGCGGCTACTTCCGCGGCAAGATCGCGCAGGAAGCGCTGATCGTGGCTGCTGGAATCCCGTACACCATCGTGCATAGCACCCAGTTCTTCGAATTCCTGGGCGGTATCGTGCAGTCGGGGACCGAAGGGGCGGAAGTGCGGCTGTCGCCCGCCTACGTCCAGCCCATTGCGTCGGACGACGTCGCCCTGGCCATGGCCGACGCCACGCTGGCGCCGCCGGTGAACGGCATCGTCGAAATCGCTGGCCCCGAGCGGGTACGCCTGGCCGAGCTGGTGCAGCGCTACATGGCCAAGATCGGTGACGCGCGCCCCGTGCGGGCGGACACCGGCGCGCGCTATTTCGGCGCGCTGCTCGATGACGACACGCTGGTTCCGGGAGCCGGCCCGCGCCTGGGCCAGATCGGCTTCGAAACCTGGTTCAGCCGTTCGGGCGCAAGAAAGTAGCGGCAGGCGCAAGGACCCTCATGAGCAAACTGCGGCCTCCTCCCCAGAGTCTCCTGGACAAGTACCGGGGGAAGGATTTCCATCCCCTGTACACCACCAGCGTGACGGTGCGCGGCGGGGAGGCCGCGCATGGACGCGCCTCCGGCATGGCCATTTCGGACGATGGCGAGCTGATCGTGGAACTGCGCCTGCCGGTGGAGCTGGGCGGCACGGGCGGGGGCACCAACCCCGAACAGCTATTCGCCGCCGGCTATGCGGCGTGCTTCCACGGCGCGCTCAGCATGCTGGCCGAACGCGCCGGCCTGGCCATCCCGGACGCTTCCGTGACGGCCACCATCTCGTTCGGCCGGGACCCCGTCGACGGCTTTTTCGCGCTGACGGCGGACGTCAATATCCACCTTCCGGGCGTGCCCACGCCCATCGCGGAAGAGCTGGTGCGCAATACGGAACGCCTGTGTCCTTACGCCAAGATGGCCCAGGGCGGGATCCAGAGCGTCGTGGCCCTGACCCAATAGCGCTCAGGCCTGTTTTGGCAGCAGGCTGTCGATGATCAGCAGGTCCTGCGCGCGGATGCTCTCGGTCATGAAATCGATGAAGACCCGCATGCGGGCGGGCAGGTGCTGGCGGCTGAGAAAGCACAGGTAGTGCCCGCGGTCGTCGGGCGAGTACTGCGGCATGCAGGCGACCAGCGTGCCTGCGCGCAGATGCTCGCAGACCTGGTACGCCGCCATCTGCGCGATGCCATGGCCGTCCAGCACGGCCTGCAGGACCAGGTCGGCATCGTTGAAGGTCAGCATGGCGGGCGGCGCGAACTTGCGCAGATGGCCGCCGACCTTGAATTCCCATTCGAATACGCGGCCGGACGCCAGCAGGAAGTTCACGCAGCTATGGCCGGACAGCTCGTCGACGCTTAGCGGCAGCCCGTGCCTGGCGGCATAGTCGGGCGAGGCGCACAGGATCATCTGCATGGGAATGACTTTCTTGGCGATCACCTGGCTGTCTTCCATGCGGCCATTGCGAAACGACACGTCGACGCGGTCCGTGGTGAAGTCGGTCGGGCCGTCATCCAGCAACAGCTCCACCGAGATGTTCGGATGCGCTTCGCGGAACGCCTTCAGCAGGGGCGCCACGACCTTGCGGCCGAAACCCACGGTGGAGCAGACGCGCACCAGGCCGGAAGGCGGGCCCTCGCGCAGGTCGCGCATGTTGTCCAGTGCCTGGATGATCCGTTCCACGCCGGGATGGCATTGCTCGTAGAAGCGCTGCCCCTCCGCGGTCAGCGAGGTGCTGCGCGTGGTGCGCACGAAGAGCCGCACGCCCAGCTGGTCTTCGAGTTTCTGCACGCTGCGGCTGACTGCCGAACGGCCTATGCCCAGCCGGTCGCCGGCCTTGGCGAAGTTGCCCTCGGCGGCGACCGCCAGGAAGGCCATGACGCCGGCATAGCTGGTGGCAAAGCTGTCGGCCAGGGAGTCCGGGCCGTTCGCGGGAGGGGTGACCGGGGAGGCTGGGATAGGGGTAGGCATGGTGGCAGCGCCGCAAGTTGGTTGATCCTACCTGCTAAGACGTTGCGCTGGACGGTTTTGTGACGCCTCCTTGAAAAAAATGGCCATCCCCGGGCGGGGAGACACCCGGGGATGGCCAGGAAGGGATAAATATCCGTCCCTTATTGAACGGGGATCAGGGCGGGAGCGCCCTTTTTCTTGATCAGCACGACCACGAACTTGGCCGGCTTGGTCTGGCTGGCGTTGCGGCCCACGGTGTGGATGTCGTCCGGCCCTTCGTAGAAGGTCTGGCCCGGGGTCAGCGTCACTTCCTTGCCGCCTTTGACCTGCATGACGATGCTGCCCTCCAGCACATAGACGAAGGCCGAGGCGTCATGGCGGTGCAAGGGGTCGGCGGCCCCGGGCGGGTAGTCGACGACGAGCATGACGGCATCCCGGCCGGGAATGTCGGGCAGGTCCTTGCTCATCACTTCGGTGACGATGGGATCGGCCGGCTTGCCGGCGGGCGCGCCGTGGTGCGATGCAGCATGGGCGGGCTGGCCCAGCAGCGCGCCGGCGGCGATGAAAGACAACGCGAGTTTGGTGAGTTTCGGCATGGCCTGTCCTGAGTGGAGTGGTGACAGGTCCATCGTAGAAGCGAGGGCGGCGCGGCGGTAGGTCCGCGCAAGGGACCACCATGTTGCCCGCGATGCACCAACGCCGCTGCGGGCGGTCTCAGCGTTGCGCCAGGGCGGCCGCGATGCGGGCCAGCTTGTCCGGATTGCGCTGCACCAGCACCCGGGTCAGGCGCTTGCCGTCCGTTTCGTAGGACTGCACCGATTCGAGATCGCCATCGATGAAGCGCAGCAAGGTCCACTGGCCGTTCACCTGGACCACCTCGGTGCGCAACGCGTCGCGGTAGCGGCGCTTGCCGGCGTAGAACAGCTGCGCCAGCCGCTTGCCGCCCACCAGGCTGGCAAAGGCGGTGACCTTGTCGCCGCCGTCGCCGATAAGTTCGGCATCGTCGCTCAGCAGCGCATGCAGGCCGTGGAAGTCGCTGCGGTCCATCGCATCGGCAAAGGTCAGCAGCAGCCGATGCAGCGTCGCGCGCGGCACGGCCTCGCGCGGGGTGCCTTGGCGCAATTGCTGCTTGGCGCGCCGCACCAGCTGGCGGACCGCGGCCTGGGTCTTGTCCAGGGTCTGCGCGATGTCCTCGTAGTCGGCGTCGAACACTTCGCGCATCAGGAAGGCCGCGCGGGCGTCCGGCGACAGGCGCTCCAGCATGAACAGAAATGCCACTGACACATCGTCGGCCAGTTCATGGATCTGTTCGGGCGTGGAAGGCGCGGCCATCAGCATCGGTTCCGGCAGCCAGACGCCCACGTAGTTTTCCCGTTCCGTGCGGGCAGCGCGCAGGCGGTCGATCGCCAGACGGGTGGTGACGGTGACGAGCCAGGCCTCGGGGTTCTCCAGCGTGGAGCGGTCCGCGCCATGCCAGCGCAGCCACGCATCCTGCACCACGTCTTCCGCCTCGGCCACCGAGCCCAGCATGCGATAGGCGATCGCGTAGAGGCGCGGGCGATGGCGGTCGAACAGGGTCACGGAGCCGGTCATGGAATGGGCCAATGCCTAGCGGAAATGGGGGGGGCGGGAGGGCAGGGTATTTTGCCGCAGCGGCCCGGGCAGGACAAGCTGCGCAAGCCTCTGCCAGCCAGTCCCGGGCGGAGGGGCGCGCCGCGTGCCGCGCGCGCTACAGCGCGATCACCGAGGCAGGCAGCGCGGGCAGGTTGGCGCTGCCTGCCATCTGCTTCAGATCCCTTTCGATCATGACGCTCAGGCGGCTGATGGGTACGTCGTTGGCGCTGCCCTCGAAGGGATTCTCCGTGCTTTCGCCCACCTGCTCGAGCGAGGTGTAGATCCACGAGATGATTACGCTGAACGGCACCGCCAGCCACGCCATCTGGCCTTGCATGTAGCCGCCGATATCCTGGCCCAGCTGGGCGAATTGGCCCGTCAGTCCGAACGGCAGCGCCACGCAGAAAGAGCGCACGAACAAGGTGTTGATGATGGCGTACTGGCGTGGATACGGAAAATTCTTGATGCGCTCGGCCTGTCCCTGCAGATCCAGCAGTTCCCGGATGCGGCTGTTGAGCTCGGCGTATTCCGCCGCGGTGATGGCGCCTGCATCCAGCAGTCCGCGGACCGCCCGGCCTTGCATTGCCAGCATTTGCGCGGCCTTGTCATCGGTCTGCATCAAACCGGCAATGTCCTGTGCCGGCAGGTAGCGGGAAAGCGCGGACTCCAGGGGCTCGGCGCGTTCCGGGATCACGTACTGCCTGCGGTATTCGGCATTGGGACGGTTGCCGACGGTCTCCCATACGCGGGCCTCGCGCAGCTGGTAGCGCAACGCCGTCAACCAAGCCAGATGCCGCTGCACCAAGGCCGTGCCGCGTTCGGCGTCGCCGACGTAGTTGCGGCTGATCACGCCCCAGTAGCGGCTGGCGCTGACAATGCTCATCCAGACCTTCTGCGCTTCGACCGTGCGCGCGTAGGTCTGCACGTTCTTGAAGCCGACGACAAAGGTGGTGGCGGTGCCCAGTAGCGAAACCACCGACAAGGGCAAGGTCAGCCATTTCAGGCCAGCCAGCTGATGGAGCAGCACTGGCGCGAAGCCCAGCGCCAGCAGGACGTAGATCTTCCTGCGGGTCCAGATGATGAACTCGCCCAGGCGATAGGATTTTCCCAGATGCATGATGTCGGCCCCCCGGTCGGCGCGCAGCGGCGCGTCTGGTGTGTATGGGTGCGCTCATCCTAAGAGCGTCGCGCGTGACGCGGTAGGGCCATGCAAGGACGCATGGTGTTGCCGGCGCGACACCAATCATCGTTTCTCCTTCCGAATAAGTGCGGCCCGCGTGACGTGGGCCTGTGTGGCGCGCGTCATGTCCATGCCGCGGCGCATTGGTGCCCGTCGCGCAACAGCGTGCTTCCCGCCGCGTGCCTACCGCGGACCAGACCGCATACCTACCATGCCCTCACTCACTTTGCCGAAACAGGAGTTCCCATGAACGACTCGCACAACCCGGCCCGCCGCAGTCTTCTTGCCGGCAGCGCCGTCCTGGCGACGGGGGCATTCGCCATCCGCGCCGAAGCAGCCGCGCAGAGCAACGCGCAATCCAACCGGAGCACGACCATGACCCGCAATACCTTCACCACCAACGACGGTACGCAGATCTACTTCAAGGATTGGGGCCAGGGCCCCGTGGTCACCTTTTCGCATGGCTGGCCGCTGAACGCGGATGCCTGGGACGGGCAGATGCACTACCTGGCGCGCAATGGCTTTCGTGTCATCGCGCATGATCGGCGCGGCCATGGCCGTTCTTCGCAGCCGTCTGCCGACAACGACATGAACGGCTATGCCGATGACCTGGCGCAGTTGATCGAGGCGCTCGATCTGAAGAACATCACCATGGTTGGCCATTCCACCGGCGGCGGCGAAGTGGCGCGCTATATCGGCCGCCACGGCAGCAAGCGCGTGGCCCGCGCGGTGCTTATCGGCGCGGTGCCGCCGGTGATGTTGAAGTCCGCTGCCAATCCCGAAGGCCTGCCTGTCGAGGTCTTCGACGGCATCCGCGCGGGCGTGGCGGGAGACCGCTCACAGTTCTACAAGGAGCTGGCGGTTCCGTTCTACGGCGCCAACCGCCCCGATGCCAAGGTCTCGCAAGGCATGCTGGACCAGTTCTGGTTGTGGAGCATGCAAAGCGGCCAGAAGAACGCCTACGAATGCGTCAAGGCGTTTTCCGAGACCGACTTCACCGAGGACCTGAAGAAGATCGACGTCCCGACCCTGTTCATGCACGGCGAAGACGATCAGATCGTGCCGGTGCACGACTCGGCGAAGAAGGCCGCGCGCCTGGTCAAGAACGCCAGGGAAATCTATTACCCCGGCGCGCCGCATGGCCTGACCGCCACCATGCAGGACCGCGTCAACGACGACCTGCTCGCCTTCATCCGCGCCACCGCCTGAACGGCGCACCTACCTGGAGTTACCGCCATGTTTGCCATTGAAAACACCGAATCCCTCGACCTGGTCCCGTCGCGCTACGCGCTGCAGATCGGCGACATCGACGCCCTGGTCGTGAGCGACGGCGTGCTGCCCCTGCCGACTTCGACCATGGCCACCAATGCCGATCCTGCCGATCTCGCGGCCTGGCTGGAACACATGTTCATGCCTCCGGACGCGTTCGACTGGCCGCTGAACGTGATGGTGGCCCGCAGCGGCGACCAGACCATCCTCATCGATGCGGGGCTGGGCGGGCAGTTCGCGGGCTTTCCGCGCGCCGGGATGTTCCCGCAGAGATTGGAGTCCGCCGGCATCGCGCTGGAATCCGTGACCGACGTGATCATCACGCACATGCACATGGACCACGTGGGCGGGCTGCTCGTGCCGGACGTCAAGGAGCGCTTGCGTCCCGACGTGCGCATCCACGTGTCCGCGACCGAAGTGGCGTTCTGGACCTCGCCGGATTTCTCGCACACCGTCATGCCCAAGCCTGTGCCTGCGGTATTGAAGTCGACGGCTACCAGCTTCTACAACGAGTACCGCGACCGGCTGCGCCTCTTCGACGATCGGCATGAGGTGGCGCCGGGCGTCATCGTGCGCTTGACCGGCGGCCATACTCCCGGGCACAGCGTGGTCGACCTGATCTCGGGCGGCGAAAGGCTGACGTTTGCTGGCGACGCCATGTTCCCGGTCGCGTTCGACCATCCCGAATGGCAAAACGGTTTCGAGCACGACCCCGAGGAATCGGCCCGCGTCCGCCTCGGTCTGTTCCAGGAGCTGGCGCAGAACCGCGGGCTGTTGGTCGCCGCCCATCTGCCGTTCCCGTCCCTGGGACGTGTGGCGGTCGACGGCGACGCGTTCCGCTGGGTGCCGGTCATCTGGGACTTTTAAGCGCGCCGATGCCGGCCGACGAGGCCTGTCGCGTCGGCCGGCGTCTTACCTGTACGAAGGAACATCATCATGAAAAAACTGTTGGGCAAGACTGCCGTCGTCACCGGCGGCAACAGCGGCATAGGCTATGCCGCGGCCGAGGCCTTCATTGCCGAAGGCGCGCGCGTGGCCATCCTCGGGCGCAGGAAAGATGCCGTCGACGCGGCGGTGGCGCAACTTGGAGCGTCCGCCTTCGGCATGGTTGGGGACGTTGCCGACCTGGCCACGCATGACCGCGTGGCGGCAGAAGTCCGTGAACGGTTCGGCGCCGTCGACATCTACATGGCCAACGCCGGCATGAATAACATCGAGCCTTCGACCGCGGTAAGCGTGGACAGCTATGACGTCCAGTTCGACACCAACACGCGCGCCGTGTTCTTCGGCGTCACCAAGGTCCTGCCGCTGGTGCGCGACGGTGGTTCCATCATCATCACTGGCTCCATCGCCAGCGCCAAAGTGCTGGAAAACCATGCGGTCTATGCCGGCTCCAAAGCCGCCATCGAGGCGTTTGCGCGCGCCTGGGCGCTGGAATTCAAGTCGCGCAAGATTCGTTTCAACGTATTGAGCCCCGGTCCTACGGATACGCCCATTCTGGAAAAGCTGGGCGTGGGCGCGGCGCATCGGCCCGCATTCGAACAGGGCATGGCCTCATTGATTCCGCTTGGGCGGCTGGCGCAATCTGCGGAATTGGCGCGCGCCGCATTGTTTCTCGCTTCGGACGACGGCGGGTTCATTACCGGGGTCAATCTGCGCGTCGACGGCGGCATCGCGCTGACTTAACTGGATCATCACTGCCTGGCAGAACGCGGGCGGACGATGGCAGGCGCTGGATCGGAAACGTTTGATTGCCTCTGCGCGTGGCGGATTTCAAATTCAGGCAACGATTGTTTATTGCCGATTCTTCACAATTTGAACAACCGATCCTGTGCAGACGTTCCAGCGCCATACGCGGCTGTCTACCCGCAGGTACTGGATCTGACCAGGTATGCGCCCGTCTGGGCGACGGCAATGTGGATTAATTTTGTTGCAGTGAAACACGCGGAATATTTCGATTATCCAGCATCCTGATCCCGCGTCGATTGGCAAACTCTTACAAGGTTGAAGCACACAAAAAAACACGAAGTTCTGATAGGGTCCATTTATGTGGAAATCTCGGAAAATTCGTTAAAATCAATTGCTTGGGATTATGAGCGGGAGCCTTGTCTCCCGCTTTGTGTTCAGATCCGCAGGTCGCCACCCGCGTCTGCGGTCCACGAAAAAAATGGGTTGACCGGCCGTATTTTTTTCTGGAATCAGCGTTTGCTGGCTAATCCAGTCAGCATTTTGATGCATTGCAGCATCGCAACAACGAAGCCCAGCTCCCTGCAGATTCTGATTCTGATGGCCTATCCCATTCCTGGCGGATTGTCCTGATGCCGGCCGGGGACTTGGGTTGCGTCTCAGGCTTAGGATATCCACGCATGAATCTCCGGTTTCTGGAAACGTTTGTCCGAGCCGCCAGGCTCAAGAAAATGACCTTGGCCGCGGAAGAACTGCACGCGTCCCAGGCGGCCATCTCTGCCCGCATCGCAGCCTTCGAGGAAGAACTGGGGGTGAGGGTCTTTGTGCGGGAGAAGGGCAAGCAACTGAGCTTGACGCCAGTCGGCGCTGAAATGCTTGGACCCGCGGAAGAACTGCTGGCTCATGCGAGAGCCTTCACCAGCCGGTTCGCGACCACGGACGTACGGCTTACCCAGATCAGCATCGGCCTGAGCGGAACCGTCGCGGAAGCCATACTCGAGCCTATGGCCGCCGCCTTGAGCAGACAATGGCCGAACGTCACCGTGCACCTGCAATCGTTGACCAGTACGGATATACGGCAGCAATTGCTTGGGGGGGCGCTCGACATCGGACTGTTGCTGGGCAGCATCGAAGAGCCGACGGTGGTCAACCGGCAATTGCTGGGGCTGGATTACGTCTGGGTCTGCAGCCCGAGCCTGATGCGCGGCGAGGTCGAGCCGTCGATGAATCAGTTGAAGCGGCTGCCTCTGCTGTCCTATCCGGTGGATTCGCTGCTGTACTCCTCGATTGCCAGCTATTTCTCCTCTCCGCAGATGCAAGGCTTCAAGTTGATCGTCGTGAGGTCGCTGACGGTCATGCTGCGGCTGGCCGTTGCGGGTGCGGGCTACGCGGTACTGCCGCTCGAACTCATCCGCGGCGAACTCGATTCGGGAAAGCTGGTGCGGCTGCCATTTCCCAGGCCCTTTCCGAAGCAGACCTACTTCGCCGCCTATGTCGACCAGCCTGCGATTCCGTTGCGCGCAGCCATGGCCGACTGCATTTGCGAGGTAGCGCGGCTGGTCTCGGATGGCGTGGCGGACGAGACAACTTTTGCCGCCTGAGCGCAGCCGGGCTTCGGTCTGCGCTGTCTGCCCCTCAGTCCGGTTCGTTGGGGGACGCCGCGATGATCTGCCGCCACGCGATGGCATCGCGCTGTATCGTCTGCGCAAACGCTTCGGGGCCGTCTCCTACCGGTTCCGCAATCTGCCTGGCGAATGTTTCCCGCAACGCGAGTTGGGCCAAGGCCAGCTGCGCGCTGCGGGCGACCTTGGCGGTGATCTCGGGCGGGGTGTCGCGCGGCGCGCAAATGCCGACCCAGCCTTCGAAGCCCAAATCGTCCAGGCCCTGTTCGGCCAAGGTCGGTACGGACGGCATCTGCGGCAGGCGCTGATCCGTGCTGACGGCCAATCCCTTGACACGGCCAGACTCGATAAAGGGCAACGCTGAAATGATGCTGTCCATCATCACGTTCACGCGCCCCGTGGCGAGATCCGCATAAGCCGGCGTGGATCCGCGGTAGGGCACATGCAGCATGTCCAGGCCATGGCGCGCGCTGACTGTCTGGCCCGCAAGGTGGGGCATGGTGTTCTTGCCGCCCGAGGCGTAGCCGTATTTGCCGGGCGCCTGTTTGGCCGCCGCGATGAATTCCCGGAGATTGTTGGCAGATACGGCCGGATCGGCCACCCAGATCGTCGGCGTATCGGCGATGTGGACGACGGGAGCCAGATCCTCGACGCGGTACGGCAAGCCGGGATAAAGCGCTGTCGCCATGACCAGGCTGCTGGTGGAGCAGAGCAGCAGGGTATATCCATCGGGGCGTGCCCGGGCGACGGCCGCCGAGCCTATAGTGCCTCCCGCGCCCGGCCGGTTTTCGATGACCAGCGGCTGGCCCAGTGCCTGGCCCACCGGGCCGGCGATCTGCCGGGCCACTGCATCATTGCCGCCGCCGGGGGGGAAAGGCACCACCAGCGTCACGGGTCTGCTTGGCCAGTCGGGGGATTCGGCCGCGTGCGCAGCGGGCGTCAGCGCGCAAGCAAGGAACAGAAGCCCGGCAATGGCGGAACCGTGCAAGGGGAGTCGGCGGATCATGCTGCTTCTTGGTGGCAAGAGTGGGTGGGCGAATTGCGCGCAACCCCGCATGCTGCCGGACATCCTTGCGTTAATGAAGCTAGAAAATACTTATTCAAATCAAAGAAAATTCATAACCTGGCTCGTTGACGACCAGGCGTCGTCGCCGGGCCGAATTGGGCCCGGCACGGTGGATACGCGTTCAATCGTCCAACGCCGGTACGGTCCCGATCTGGGCGAGGATGCGCGGCGATTCCATGTCGCCGGTTTCCTTGTCCACCAGCACTTCGTAGGCGGCAACGCCGGCGAACTTGGAGGCCATGGAGTTGGCGATGCGGATGGCGCCGAACTCGCTGCTGGCGGCGCGGATTTCACCAGGCGCGACGCCATCGGCGGCGGCGCGGTAGGGAACGACGATGTACTGAACGAGATGGGCAGCTTCTGACACAGGGTTCTCCTGGACGACAGTTTTTGGGCGAGCGAAATGTATCACGTTGTACTGTATTTTTGTACAGTATTGTTTGACACCGCGCCAACAATTTTCAATCAGCCTGGGAAAACCCCTAGCGCGCATTCATTGCCCGATTTTCCGCCGACCTCTATTATTTTCGAAAATATTTAAATTTTTATAAAAAGAGGCAAGGGATGGAAGCGAACCGCTATGACGCGTACCGCGAGGACACCATAGGCCGCGCCAATGTGGCCGACTCGCCCGAGCTCATCGCCTACTACCAGGAGCTGGCCCGCCTGGAGACCGGCGCCCTGTGGACGGTGGCGAACAAGATCGAACCGTGGGCGCCGCGGTCGGCCTCGGTGCCGGTGGTGTGGCGCTACCAGGACCTGCGCGGCCACGTGCTGCGTTCTTCCGAGCTGGTTTCGCCCGAAGAGGCAGGCCGGCGCGTGATCTACCTGAACAACCCGGGCCGGCGCGACGTGGCCGCCGCCGTGGGCTGGCTGTATTCGGGCCTGCAGGTCATGAAGCCGGGCGAACTGGCTTCCGCCCACAAGCATTCGCATTCGGCGCTGCGCTTCATCATGGAAGGGCGGGGCGCCTTCACCGTGGTCGACGGCCACAAGATGACACTGGGCGCGAACGATTTCGTGCTGACGCCCAATGGCACCTGGCACGAGCACGGCGTGGCCGAAGACGGCACTACCTGCATCTGGCAGGACGGCCTGGACATTCCGCTGGTCAACGCCATGGAGGCCGGTTTCTATGCCGTGCATCCGGACCTGAACCAGACTGTGACCTATCCGGTGGACGACACCACCGCCGCCTGGGCCAACCCGGCGCTACGGCCTCAGGTGTCCGGTTGGACCAAGCCGTATTCGCCGCTCTTCAAGTACGAATGGGAGCCCACCTACGAGGCGCTGCGCCGCTATGCGCGCACTACCGCCGGCAGCCCCTACGACGGCATCCTGCTCGAATACGTCAACCCGGCCACGGGCGGCCCGGTCATGCCCACCATCGGCGCCAGCATGCAGCTGCTGCGGCCCGGCGAGCACACCAAGGCCCATCGCCATACCGGCAGCTTCATCTACCAGGTGGCCAAGGGCAGTGGCTATTCCATCATCGACGGCAAGCGCTACGACTGGACCGAACGCGACATCTTCTGCGTGCCCTCGTGGGCCATCCATGAACACGTCAATCTTTCATCGAACGACGACGCCTGCCTGTTCAGCTTCAACGACCTGCCCGTGATGCGCGCGCTGGCGCTTTACCGCGAAGAAGCGGTCAAGGAAAACGACGGCCATCAAGTGCTGATCTAGCGCTGCCCGATCCCTCTTGAATTTTTCATCCGCCGCGCGGGCCGGGCCCGCGCGCCTGACTCAACTCGTCCTGAATTTATGGAGTTCTTATGCGCTTGGTAACTTTTCGCGCCCATCCCACCGCCGCTGCCCGCCTGGGCGCGCTGGCCGAAGGCTATGTGATTGACCTGGCCCTGCTGGGCCGCGCAGGCGGCGTGGACCTGCCCGACGACATGCTGGCTTTCATCGACCTGGGCCCCGTGGCGGTGGCGCAGGCCAGCAAGCTGATGGAGTCTTACCGCGGCAACTGGCCCGTGGGCAGCGCGCTGCCGCAGGAAAACGTCAAGCTGCTGGCGCCGATTCCGCGTCCGCGCAAGAACATCTTCGGCATCGGGCTGAATTACGTGGAGCACGTGGCGGAATCCAGCCGTACGCTGGATACCTCGGCCGACCTGCCCAAGCAGCCGGTGATCTTCTCCAAGCCGCCCACCACCGTCATCGGCCCGGGCGACGCCATCGAGCACAACGCCAAGATCACGCAGCAGCTGGACTGGGAAGTGGAGCTGGCCGTGATCATGGGCCGCCGCGCCTCGCGCGTGGCCGAAGCCGATGCGCTGTCCTATGTGTTCGGCTACAGCGTGATGCTGGACATGAGCGCGCGCGATTGCCGCCGCGCCGGCCAGTGGATCTATTCCAAGGGCCAGGACACCTATGCGCCCTTCGGCCCGTGCATCGTGACCGCCGACGAGATCCCGGATCCGCAGGTGCTGGATCTGTGGCTGACGGTCAATGGCGAGAAGAAGCAGGGCTCGAACACGCGCCACATGCTGTTCAAGGTGCCGTTCCTGATCTCGGACATCAGCGCGGGCATCACGCTGGAGCCGGGCGACATCATCGCCACCGGCACGCCTGAAGGCGTGGGCGCGGGCCGCAAGCCGCAGGAATGGCTGTGGCCTGGCGACGTGGTGGTGGCCTGCGTCGAAGGCATCGGCACGCTGCGCCATCCGGTGGTGGCGGTCTAGAAAACGCCTGGCCGCGCCGCGGCGGGCAACGCAGTCTCCAAGGGGAAAAACATGATCAAGAAACAGATACTGGGCGGCGCGTTGTCCGTCGCGCTGGGCGCCGCGGCGTCCATGGGAGCGGCCCATGCCGCGGAACCGGTCAAGATCGGCTTTATCGCCACCTTGTCCACGCCGGCGGGCTACATCGGCGAGGACGAGCGCGATGCGTTCAACCTGGCCATCAAGCAGGGCGGCGGCAAGCTGGGCGGCGTGCCCGTGCAGCTGGTGATCGAGGACGACGGCCTGAAGCCCGCCAACGCCAAGCAGGCGGCCGACCGCCTGCTGCAATCGGGCGTCAAGCTCTATACCGGCGTGAACTTCTCCAACGTGCTGGCAGCGGTCGTGCCCAGCGTGGTGAAGTCCGGCGCCTTCTATGTCAGCCTGAATCCCGGCCCGTCGAACTTCGCGGGCGAAAAGTGCGATCCCAATTACTTCGTGGCGTCCTACCAGAACGACGCCTTCCATACGGCCGGCGGCGTGGCGGCCAACGAACTGGGATACAAGAAGGTCGTGCTGCTGGCGCCCAACTACCAGGCGGGCCGCGACGCCATCGAAGGCTTCAAGCGCACCTACAAGGGCGAAGTGGTCGCCGAAATCTACACCAAGCTCGACCAGTCGGACTTCTCGGTCGAGCTGGCGCGCCTGCGTTCGCTGGCGCCCGACGCCATCTATCAGTTCCATCCGGGCGGCACGGGCATCAACTTCGTCAAGCAGTACGCGGCGGCCGGGCTGAACAAGAGCATCCCGATGCTGATGCCCAGCTTCTCGATGGATGCGCGCATGATCCAGGCCACGGGTGACGCGTCGGCCGGCGCCTACATCACCGGCATCTGGTCGCAGGACTTCGACAACGCGCAATCCAAGGCCTTCGTGCAAGCGTTCAAGCACGCCTACGGCCGTGTGCCGACGGACTACGCCATGCAGGCCTACGACACCGCGCAGCTGATTGGCGCGGGCCTGAAGGCTACCGGCGGCGACCTGTCCAAGGCGGCTGAGTTTCGAGCCGCGCTGCGCAAGCCCGAGTTCACGTCGCTGCGCGGCAAGTTCAGCATGAACACCAACCAGCATCCGATCCAGGATCTGTACCTGATGCGCATCGAGAAAGGCAGCGACGGCAGCCTGTCGCCGAAGCTGGTCCGCAAGCTGGTGTCCGATGACAAGGACGCCTACGCGCAACTCTGCAAGATGCCGTCATGACGCTCCTGTTTGAACAGCTGCTCAACGGGCTGCAGTTCGGCGCCATGCTGTTCATGCTGGCAGCCGGACTGACGCTGATCTTCGGCATCATGGGCGTGGTCAACCTGACGCATGGCTCGTTCTACATGGTGGGCGCCTACTGCGCGGCGTACGCCATCGGCACCACCGGCTCGTTCCTCGCGGGCGTGCTGGCGGCGCTGCTGGGGGCGGGCCTGTACGGCATTTCGGTCGAAGTGGTGGTGATACGCAAGCTGTACAAGCGGGATCACCTGTACCAGGTCCTGGCCACCTTCGGCCTGCTGCTGTTCTCGAACGAAGCGGTCAGCCTGATCTTCGGCCGGCGTCCGCCGCTGGTGGGCATCCCAAGCTTCCTGGAAGGCGCGGTGACGTTGGCGCCGGGATTCCAGTATCCGCTGATCCGCCTGTCGTTCATCGCCATTGGCGCGCTGGTGGCGGTGGGCCTGTGGTGGCTGGTCAACCGCACGCGCATCGGCATGCTGATCCGCGCGGGCGCCGACGACCGCGAGATGGTCGACGCGTTGGGCATAGACATCCGCAAGCTCTACACGCTGGTGTTTGGCCTGGGCGCCTTGCTGTGCGGGCTGGCCGGCGTGATGGCCGCGCCCTTGCTGGCGGTGGAAATCGGCATGGGCGAACGCATCCTGATCACCACCTTCGTGGTCATCGTGATCGGCGGGGTCGGTTCGGTGCGCGGCGCCCTGGCAGGCGCCTTGCTGGTGGGCATGGTGGACAGCCTGGGGCGCGCGTTCCTGCCGCAGCTGCTGTCGACGATGTTCTCGCCCGCCACCGCGGACCCGCTGGCCGCAGGCATGGCTTCGGCAAGCATTTATGTACTGATGGCGATCGTGCTGATCGCCAAGCCGGGCGGGCTGTTCCCGGCGCGAGGATGAAGATGGCATACACACTTACGAACCGCGCCCGCTGGGGGCTGGGCGGCCTGGCGGTGCTGATCCTGCTGCCGGCTGCGGCGCTGGCCTCGGGTTCGCCGTTCCTGATCGGCGTGGTGACGCGCTTTCTGATCTACGGCCTGGCCGCGGTCAGCCTGGACCTGGTGATCGGCTACGGCGCCATGGTCAGTTTCGGCCATGCCATGTTCTTCGGGCTGGGCGGCTATGCGGTCGGCATCATTGCCTTCCATACTTCGGAAGCCGGTCCGATCTTCGGCTGGGCTGGCAGCAACGCGGCGCTGGTGGTGTGGCCGATAGCGCTCATCGTGTGCGCGTTGGCCGGCTGGCTGTTCGGCTATCTGGCGCTGCGCACGCGCGGCGTGCAGTTCATCATGATCACGCTGGCGTTCGGCCAGATGGTGTACTTCGTGCTGGTGTCGCTGCAGTTCTACGGCGGGGACGATGGCCTGATGATTCCGCAGCGCAATGAGCTGCCGGGCATCAATCTGGAAAGCCCCATGGTTTTCTACTACCTGTGCCTGGCACTGCTGACCCTGTGGACGCTGCTGTGCATCCGCGTGACCAACTCGCGCTTCGGCATGGTGCTGCAGGCGCTGCGCCAGAGCGAGCGGCGCGCCATCAACCTGGGCGTGGCGCCCACGCCGTACCGGCTCAGCGCCTTCGTGCTGTCGGCGGTGGGCACGGGGCTGGCCGGCGTGCTGTGGGCCAACTATGCCGGGCTGGTGACGCCCGACATGGCGGCCTGGACCAAGTCCGGCGAACTCATGGCCATCGTCATCCTGGGCGGCGTGGGCACCTTGCTCGGGCCGATCGCGGGCGCGGCGGTATTCCTGGGGCTGGAGCAGATGTTGTCGTCCCTGACCGAGCACTGGCTGCTGTACATGGGGCCGATCCTGGTGCTGGTGGTGCTGTGGGGCCAGAAGGGCCTGTTCGGAAAGCTGCTGGAGACGCGCCATGCCGACTGACGCAAGCGCCAGCCTGTTGCGCCTGACGCAGCTGCGCAAGGCTTTCGACGCGGTGGTGGCCACCAACGGCGTGGACCTGGACGTGCGCGCCGGCGAGATCCACGCCATCATCGGCCCCAACGGCGCGGGCAAGTCCACCCTGATCGCGCAGATCTGCGGCGAGATCCGGCCGGACTCCGGGACCATCCATTTGGATGGGCAGGACGTGACCGCGCTGCGCGCCTTCGAGCGCGCCCGCTTGGGGCTGGGCCGCTCGTTCCAGATCACCGAGCTGTGCCAGGAGTACACCGCGCTGGAGAACGTGATCCTGTCGCGCATGCTCAAGAGCGGCCGCGCCTTCCAGGCCTGGTCCAATCCGCGTCATGACGCGGCGTTGAAGACCGAGGCCATGCAGTGGCTGACGCACGTGGGGCTGGAGGACCGTCGCCACGTGCGTTCGGCGGACCTGGCGCACGGCGAGAAACGGCAGCTGGAGCTGGCGGTGGCGCTGGCGCGTTCGCCGCGGCTGTTGCTGCTGGACGAGCCCATGGCCGGCATGGGGCCGGAGGAATCGGCGCGCATGACCCGGCTCTTGCAAGGCATGAAGGGCGACTACGGCATCCTGCTGGTGGAACACGACATGGACGCGGTCTTCGCGCTGGCCGACCGCATCAGCGTGCTGGTCTACGGCCGCGTGGTGTTCAGTGGTTCGCCAGAGGAGGTGCGCCGCCATCCGGAGGTGCGCGCGGCGTATCTGGGAGAAGAACATGTTGAAGGTTGAAGGGCTGACTGGCGGCTACGGGTCCAGCAAGGTCCTGTTCGGCATGTCGTTCGAGGCCAGTGAAGGCGAGGTGATCTCGCTGATCGGGCGCAACGGCATGGGCAAGACCACCACGATCAAGACCCTGATGGGCATGCTGCCCGCCACCGGCGGCGCGGTGCAGTTTCGCGGCCGCACGCTGGGCCGCTCCGCGCCCAGCAGCGTGGCGCGGCTGGGCGTGGGGCTGGTGCCGGAGGGCCGGCGCGTGTTCGGTTCGCTGACGGTGCAGGAAAACCTGGTGGCGACCTCGCGCGCCGCGCCGGGCGGATGGGATCTGGAGCGGGTCTACACGCTGTTCCCGCGTTTGAAAGAGCGCCGCGGGCAGTCGTCGCGCACGCTGTCGGGCGGCGAACAGCAGATGCTGGTGGTGGGGCGCGCCCTCATGACCAACCCCAAGCTCCTGATCCTGGACGAAGCCACCGAGGGGCTGGCGCCGCTCATCCGCCAGGAGATCTGGCGTTGCCTGCGGGCGCTGAAAGCCGAAGGCCAGACCATCCTGGTGATCGACAAGAACCTGCCCGAAATGGCGACGCTGGTGGACCGCCACTACATCGTGGACAAGGGCCGGGTGGCCTGGTCGGGGCAGCCCGCCGAGCTGTCCGCCCAGCCCGAGCTGGCGCAGCGCTACCTGGGCATATGAACAGGCCGCGCGGGTAGAATGAGCCGCCTGTGCGCGGATACGCGCCCCGGCCGCTGACATCTGGAGACCATCTTGAAGCCTAGAATAAAAGCTTCCCGCCAGGACGATCCCGGATCGGACGGGAGCGCCGGCATTGAGGAAATCACGCTGTCCGAGCAGGTTTACCGCCTGCTTCGGCGCGACATCATGCGCGGCGCCTTCGCGCCGGGCCAGTCCTTGCGGCTGGAATTGCTGAAGCAGCGCTACGGCAGCAGCTTCTCTCCCATCCGCGAAGCCCTCAACCGCCTGCGCAGCGAGCGCATGGTCATCAGCACCACGTCGCGCGGCTTCAGCATCGCGCCCTTGTCGGTCGAAGAAATGTGGGACGCCTGTGAAACCCGCATCCTGATCGACTGCGACGCGCTGCGCCGCTCGCTGGCCAACGCCGACGACGCCTGGGAAACGCGCCTGGTCGGCGCGTACCATGCGCTGACGCTGGCCGCGCAGCGGGCCGACCAGGCCGCCGAGCAGTCGGAAGAATTGGACGAGCTGCTGGAGGCGCGCCACCTGGAGTTCCATCACGCGCTGATCGGCGCGTGCCGTTCCAACTGGCTGTTGGACCTGTCCACCCAGCTCTACGCGCAGACCGAGCGCTACCGCCGTCCGGCGCGCGCCGGCGCGACCGCCTACGGGCCTGAGCGCAACGTCGACGACGAGCACCGCCAGCTGTTGGACGCCGCCATCTCGCGCGACGTGGAAGGCTCGGTCGCCATGCTCGCCGCGCACTACCGCAAGACCGCGCAGTTCATCGAACGCATCATCTCCCAGCCCCAATCGCAGCCAACATCGCAGGCCAGGCATGCATAACAGCGACATCGATCTCTTCTTTCCCACCATCGCCGAGCGCGAGGTGCAATACAACGCGCGCGAATCGGTGCCGGATTTCGACGCCTGCGTGCGCCGCTATGCCGAGTCCTCGGCGCGGGTGCGCACGCGCCGCCCGGGCGTGCTGGACCTGCGCTACGGCATGGGCCAGGATGAAAGGCTGGACCTGTTCCTGCCCGCCGCCTCGCAGGCGCGGGCGCCGCTGTTCGTGTTCATCCACGGCGGCTATTGGCGCGCGCAGCGCAAGGAAGACGCGCCCGTGATGGCGGAGGCCTTCAACGCCGCGGGCGCCGCCGTGGCTACCCTGGAATACACGCTGGTGCCCGAGGCGACCCTGGGCGAAGTGGTACGCGAAGTGCGCTCCGCCGTGGCCTGGCTGTACCGCAACGTGGCGGCCTATGGCGTGGACCCTGAACGGATCTACGTCAGCGGCAGTTCGGCGGGCGGCCATCTGGCCGGCATGCTGGTCGCGCCCGAATGGCAGGCACGCTACGGCGTGCCGGACGACGTGATCAAGGGCACGCTGGCATTGAGCGGGCTGTTCGATCTGCGGCCGCTGTGCGATATCCTGCCCAACACTTGGCTGCAGCTGACGCCAGAGCAGGCCGCGCACCAAAGCCCGATCTTCCATCTGCCGGAACGTGCAGGCCCGATGCTGCTGGCCGTGGGCGGGTTGGAGACGCAGGGTTTCAAGAACCAGACGGCGGCGTACGAAGCGGCGTGGAATGCTGCGGGGCTGGCCTCCACCCGTATTCCGACGCCGCACTGCAATCATTTTGACCTGGTCAATGAACTGGAAAATCCGGACAGCGATCTGACCCGCGCCACCCTGGCGATGATGGGGCTGGGCGCCAAGTGAACGGCCGGCCGATGGCGTAAGCTTGACGTCCATGGCCGACCTGAAACTCCTTGAAGACCTGATTGCCCTGGCGCAGACCGGCAGCTTCGTGCGCGCGGCCGAGCTGCGCCACGTCACTCATCCGGCGTTCGGCCGACGCATCCGCGCGCTGGAGGCCTGGGCCGGCGCGCCGTTGATCGAACGCCAGCGCCTGCCGGTGGTCCTGACCGCCGAAGGCGAGGCCTTGCTCAAGACCGCGACGCAGGTGGTGGAGCAGATGGGGCAGGTGCGCCATCGCATCCGCAGTTTCGGCGCAGGCGGGGAGGCGGTGCTGCGCATCGCCACCGGCCGCAGCCTGGCCCGCACGTTGGTGGCCGACTGGATCGCGCGCCTGCGCCACCGCACGCCCAAGGTGTTGACCGAGGGCACGCAGGTCGAATTGTCCACCGGCATGATGCAGGACATGGCGGCGCGGCTGGAGCAGGGCCGGGTGGACCTGCTGTGCTGCTACGAGCATCCGGCCCTGTCGGTGCAGCTGAGCCCGGGGCGCTACCGTTACATGACCCTGGGCACAGACAAGCTCGTGCCCGTCAGCCAGGCGGATTCCCGCGGCCGGCCCCGTTACGTGCTGCAGGAAGGCGGTCCGTCCGTGCCCTTGATCACCTATGCGGGCGGCCTCGCGATGGAACGCATTGTGGGCGACCGCCTGGAGGCCACGCCGTACGCCCTGGCGCCATTCTTGCGCAGCGATTCGCTGGACGCGGCGCATGGCGCGGTCGCCAAGGGGCTGGGCGTGGCTTGGCTGCCGTGGTCCATGGTGGCGGCGGACTGCCGCCGCGGCGCGCTGGCAGCCCTGGGCGGCCGTAGCGAGGAAATCTCGTTCGAGGTGCGGCTGTACCGTTCGCGGGCGCGCCTGGCGGACCTGGCCGAAGCGGCCTGGGAAGCGACGGCCAGTCGCAAGGCGTGAAATCCGTCAGCCGCGCGTCCGGCGTGTGCCGAATCCGCACGGCCATGTGTCGATTCAGCACGAAATATCCCTGGTGTACGCCCGAGAATAGCTCCCGAAACATTAAATGAGACGGCGCCGCCGTCCGCCTCAGCACCCCAGGGAGAAAACATGAAATCCGTCCTGCATCCATTGCGCGGCGCGCTCGCCGCTATCTGTGCCGTCTCGGCGCTGGCCGCGGCGCCTTCCGCCTACGCCGAGTATCCCGAACGCGCCATTTCTCTGGTGGTCGGCTACCCGGCGGGCGGCAGCGTGGACCTGACCGCGCGCCTGTTTGGCGAAGAACTGGCCAAGCGCCTGGGCCAGAGCGTGGTGGTCGAGAACGTGGGCGGCGCCGGCGGCACCATCGGCGCGCAGCGCGTGGCGCGCGCCGCGCCCGACGGCTACACGCTGCTGCTGGGCTCGACCAATGAGATGGTCATCGCCAGCATGATCAACAACGCGGTCAAGTACGACAGCGTGAAGGACTTTTCGCCGCTGGGCGTGATCGCCTCGCAGCCCATGCTGCTGGCCGCCAGCAAGAATTCCGGCGTGAAGACCGCCGCCGAATACCTGCAGAAGCTGCGCGCCTCCGCGCCCGGCAGCTTCAACTACGGTTCTTCCGGCGTGGGCACGACCCTGCACCTGGCCGGCGAGATGATCAACCAGTCGACCGGCACGCGCGCCGAGCACGTGCCGTACCGCGGCGTGGCGCCGCTGGTGACGGACTTGATGAGCGGTCAACTGGACTACGGCATGCTGGTGCTGTCCTCGGGCCTGCCGCAAGTGCGCGCCGACAAGATCGTGGCGCTGGGCGTGACCGAGAAGAAGCGTTCGCCGGTGGCGCCGGACCTGCCGGCCCTGGCGGAAACCCCGGGGTTCGAGTCCGTGGACATCAGCGTCTGGTTCGCGCTCTATGGCCCGGCCGGCTTGCCGGAGCCGGTGGCCGCCAAGCTGCGCAGCGCGCTGGCCGACACGCTGAAGTCGGAGCAGTTCCGCGCCAAGATGCAGGAAGCCGGCGGCGTGCTGTCGCAACCGGGCCTGGACCCGGCGGCCTATCAGGCCGAGGAAACCAGGAAATACGGCGCGCTGGTCAAGGCCGCCAAGATCGAAGCCCAGTGATCCGAAACCGGATCATCGCAACACCCTAGTACCGCAGCGGACGACATCCATGGAATTCAAGCTTCCCGTACCCGACCTGAGCGCCGAGCGCGCCGGCAATACCGGCACCCCTGGCGTGTGGCATTTCGATTCAGGCCTTCCGGGGCGCGCGTTGATGGTGTCCGCGCTGGTGCACGGCAACGAGCTGTGCGGCGCCTGGGCCTTGAAGGACCTGCTGGCGGCGGGCGTGCGGCCGCGCCGCGGCAGCCTGACGCTGGCATTCTGCAATCTGGATGCGTTCGACCGCTTCGACCACGCCAACCACGACGCCTCGCGCTTCGTCGCCGAAGACATGAATCGCGTCTGGAGTGCCGAACGCCTGGACAATCCCACGACGCCGGACCGCCGGCGCGGCGCCGAGCTGCGTCCCTGGGTGGAGCGCGCGGACTGGCTGCTGGACCTGCATTCCATGCATGAGCCGGGTGCGCCCTTGCTGCTGACCGGCGTCCTGCCGCGCAACATTGCGCTGGCGCGCCGCCTGAAGGCGCCGCAGCACGTGATCGTGGACGCGGGGCATAAGGACGGCGTGCGCATGCGCGACTTCGGCCAGTTCGGCGATCCCGCCCGAGAAGACGCCTGCGCCTTGCTGATCGAATGCGGTTTCCATGGCGAGCTGGCTGCGCGCGACGTGGCGCGCGACATGGTGGCGCGCATGCTGCTGGAGTCGGGCGTGGCGGATGCGGCGGACGTGCCGGCGGGCTGGCTGTTGCCGGATGCCGAAAACCAGCGCGTGCTGGAAGTGACGGACGCGGTGGTCGCGCCATCCATGGACTTGCGCTTCGCGCAGTCCTGGACCGGGTTGGAAACGTTCGAGCACGCCGGATCGACGATAGGCTGGGCCGACGGCCAACCCATCGTGACGCCGTACGATCAGTGCACGCTGGTCATGCCGTCCTTGCGCCAGCTGAAGCCGGGCGTGACGGTGGTGCGGCTGGCGCGGGACTACGCCGGTTAAGCGCTGCGGCGCGTCTTATTTCTGCGGCGTGAACCGCAATTCATCCAGCTGATAGCCTTGGGCCTTGGCCGCATCCAGGGCCTTGTCCAGTTCTTCCTTGGGCAACTGCGGCGAGCGCGACAGGATCCACAGGTATTTCCGGTCCGGGGTGCCGACCACCGACCAGCGGTATTCGGGGTCCAGGCCGATCACCCAGTAATCGCCCTTGAACGGCTTGAAGAACGAAACTTCGAGCTTGGCGTTGTTGCTGCCTTCCACCACGGTGGCGGTGCCCGAGGCCGAATCGATGTCGCCATCCTTGGTGCGGCAGCGGTTGTTCACGCCGACCGTGCCATCGGCATGTGCGGTGTATTCGGCGGTGGTGTCTCCCACGCAGTCGCGCTGGAAGAACATGGGGAAATTCGCGATTTCGTACCACATGCCTGCGTAACGCTTCAGGTCCACCGATTCCACGGTTTGCATGGGCGGCGGCGCGGCATGGACTATCCCCGCCACGCTGGTGGCCAAGGCCAACAGGAATGTTGCGGTGCGGCGCATGGGGGAAACCTCCTGATGTGACAGAGCGGTCCGCGCCGGCCGGAGGGCCGGCGGCGCGGATCAAAACCCTAACGATACGCCTTATTTGCGCGGGGCCTTCAGCGCGGCGTGGTAGCGGGCCACATAGGTATCGAAATCCTCGGTGTCCGATTGCTCCAGGCGCAGCTGTTCCGCCGTGGACTGCGCGGCGGCCTGTTCATAGGCTGCCGCCAGGTCGGCGGGCAAGGCCTGGGCGCGCAGCGCGTCGGCATGCTTGCGGCTGAGGTCCAGCGAATAGTCATGGAACGACAGGCCGCTGTCGGTCAGCGAAGCCAGCAGGCGCGCCGACGGCGTGGAGTCGGGCTGATCGAGCTTGGCGCGCTGGGCCGCCAGGGCCTCGGCATAGGCGCTGCCGCCCATGGCCGAGTCGAACAGCGCGGCGTAGGGCGCGATCTGGTCCAGCAGTTCGTGGCCCCATTGCGCCAGCCCGATGGGCTGGCCTTCGCGATCCAGCATGAGGCCGGGCTTGCGACCTTCCTTGACCACGGTCGAGAAGTTGTCGGCGCTGCGCTGACAGTAGCCATTGGCGGGGAAGAAGGGGCTGTCGGACGCGGTGCAGAACAGCAGGAAGGCATCGACGAAGCGGCTGGTGCTGGCGTCGATGCCGACCGGCGAGTTCGGGTCGATATCCAGGCAGCGCACTTCAACGTACTGCACGCCGCGTTCTGCCAGCGCCGTGATCGGGCGTTCGCAGCGGCCGGTGGCGCGCTTGGGGCGGATGCTGGAGTAGTACTCGTTTTCGATCTGCAGCACGTTGGTGTTGAGCTGGATCCATTCGCCGTCGCGGTGCGTGCCGATCTTCTGGTAGTCGGGCCAGGGCTGGCTGACGGCGTCGTACAAGCGGCCCAGGAACGTGTCCAGGTCGTTGTAGCAGAGCTTGAGCTGCGACTGCGCCTTGTTCTGGTAACCCAGGTCGCTCATGCGCAGGCTGGTGGCGTAGGGCAGGTACAGCGTGCTGTCATCCAGCTTTTTCAGCGGATGTTCGCGCCCGCGCAGGAAGTCGCTGGACAAGGCCGGGGCGGCGCCGAACAGGTACATCAGCAGCCAGGAATAGCGCGTGAAATTGCGGATCAGGCCGATGTAGCCGCGCGAACGGCGGTCCTGGGGGCTACCCGGCTGCGTGTCCAGCACGGACCACAGGTCTTCGGCCAGCGAGAAGTTGTAGTGCACGCCGGCGATGCATTGCATGGTCTTGCCGTAGCGCACGGCCAGGCCGCGGCGGTACACGTGCTTGAGCATGCCGGTGTTGGACTTGCCGTACCAGGCGATGGGGATGTCGGCTTCGGGCGGCAGCGTGGCGGGCATGGACTGATTCCAGATCAGTTCATGGTCCAGCACGCTGTAGACGTGGCGATGGGTGTTGGTCAGTTCGGCCAGCAGCGCGTCGACGTCCTTGTGCGTGCCTGTGATGAGTTCAAGCAGGGATTCGGAGTAGTCGGTGGTGACGTGTTCGTTGGTCAGCGCCGATCCCAGGCCGGCGGGGTGCGGCTTGCGGGACAGGACACCCTGTTCGTCCACGCGCAGGCCTTCCTTTTCGATGCCCCGCAGGGTCTGGGTCAGCAGCGATCGGTTGGCCTCCAGGCGGGAGAGGCGGTTGGCGGCAGTATCAGTCACGGGTTCTTCTCGTTTGGGTCTGTCGCCGGATTTTACGGGGTGCCGGCCTCCTGTGCCGAGGGAGTCAATACTGGGGACAGGGACAATGCCTGAGCGGTGCGCGCCAGCCACTCGTCCAGGTCTGCGTAGACCGGATCGGCGATGGGGGCGGTTTCATTGAAAATCTCGTGCCAGGCGGTGTCGTACCAGCGCAGCGTCAGCAGTTCGGCGGGTGCGCGCTGGGCGAACTGGCGGCTGCCTTCGGCAGCGACGATGGAATCGTCGCCCGCCACCATCAGCAGGGTGCGGCAGGCCAGCAGCGGGGCTTCACGCAGGGACTCGCGGCCGCCTTCGTCCACGAAGCGCGCCAGGCGTCCTGTCATTTGGCGCCGCACCAGCGGATCGCTGCGGTAGGCCTTGACCACGGCCGGGTCGTGGGAAATGCGGGCGGGCGCCAGGCCGTGGGGCACGCGCAGGTCGGGCGCATGCAGCGACATCCAGGTCAGGGTGCGCCGCACCCACGGCGGCACGTGCACCACGAACGGCGGCGAACTGAGCACCAGGCCGTCGATCTCGGCCAGGCGGCGCAGGGCGATCCGCACCGCGACCAGCGCGCCCAGGCTGTGGCCCAGCAGGATGGGCGGGCGTCCATGGGCCGCGGTCCAGGCCCGCAGGCGGTCGACCGCATCGACGACCAGATCGTCCTCATGGTTCAGGGTGGCGGGCCGCCCGCCGGAGCGGCCATGGCCGCGGTGGTCATGGGCGCCCACCGTCCAGCCGCGCGCGGTCAGCCAGCGCGCCAGGCGGTCATAGCGCCCGGCATGCTCGCTAAGTCCGTGCAGCAGGTAGATACTGGGGGTGCCCAGGCCGGCGATCGGCGGGGGCACGTTGGGCGCGGCTGGCCACACATAGTTGGCCAGTGGCGTGCCGTCGGGCGCGGGGGTCATCGAAATCGGCGACAATTTCTGGCTTCCTCGAAATGAATAGACAGTCCAGGTCCTCGGGTAATGACGATTTCATCGCTGTTTCGTTTCATGTTCAAGAAAGCCGGCGCAATTGTCGCGCTGGCCCTGCTGATCACGGCCTGCTCGCCCAGTTACAACTGGCGCGAAGTCGACGTGGCCGACGGCCACGCGCGCGCCGCGTTTCCGGACCGGGTCACGACCGACACCCGCGACCTGAAGCTGGATACCCATACCTTGCGTTTTACCCTGGCCAGCGCCACCGTGGGCGAGGCGGTCTTCGCCGTGGGATCGGCGCCGCTGCCACCCGACATCGCGAAGGATCCGGCCGCCAAGCAGGCGCTGGGCATGGCGCTGATGCATTCGCTCTACGCCAACATGCAATCGCCGCCGCCCAATGAATGGCCTGCCTACGGGCAGGACATCGAGGTCCAGGGCAAGGCCATGGGCAAGCCGGGCTGGCTGCGCGCCAGGGTCTGGGTGACCGACACCATGTTGATCGAGGCCGTGGCAGCCGGCACCGTGGAAAGCCTGCCGGCCGAGCGGGCGCATGAGTTCCTGCGTTCCGTTGTCATCAAGCCGTGACGGGCGCGATCAGGCCCAGTCTCAATGCCGCGACCACTGCGGCGCGGCGGCCGCGCACGCCGAGCTTTTCGCAGGCGTTGCACAGATGGAAATTCACCGTGCTTTCGCTGACGCCCAGGATGCGGGCGGTTTCCCAGCTGGTCTTGCCCATGGCGGCCCAGTGCAGGCAGCTGGCCTGGCGTTCCGACAGGGGTTTGATGGGCCGGGCCGGACCAGACGCGGCGTTCAAGGTGGGATTCGCGGCCGGGTTTGTGGCCACGTGTGTGGCCAGATGCGGGGGCGTGGCGGAATGTGCGGTGGCTGACATGGCGGTTGGGGGCAGAAGCCTGGCGATTGACGAGTTGCTCCATGCTGCCGCCCGGGCGCGTTGCCCGGCAAGCGATGATGCCTTCATGCATCAAACCTCTTATCTCTAACGGAATAAGCGCATGTCTGCCGTCGTGCAGTTCTATTTTTCATCGATCGTGCTGATGCTGCCTTTGCTCTTTTGCGCGGGCATAGGGGTGTATTGGGGCAAGCGGGACCTGCCGTTCGGCGGTTCCTTCATCACCATGCTGGTGACGTCGGTGACCACGCCGGCCCTGGTGTTCCACACTTTCGTCACCACCCACCTGGACGACCGCGCGTTGGCCGACGTGGCGGTGGCGACCCTGCTGGCGCTGCTGCTGTGCGCCCTGGTGTGCGCGTTGTTGCTGAAGGCATGGAAGCTGCCCGTGCGTACGCTGCTGCCCACGGCCTTCCTGCCCAACGCCGGAAACCTCGGGCTGCCGATTTCGCAGATGGCCTTTGGCGACGCGGGCCTGTCGGTGGCGGTCGCGTTCTTCGCGGTCAGTTCCTTTGTCATGCACACCATCGCGGTGCGCCTGTTGCCGGGCGTCAACACCAAGGGCAGCTGGAAGAGTCCGATTTTGCTGGCTTCGCTGGTCGCCGTGGCCCTGCGTCTCATGCACGTGCCGGTGCCCGCATGGCTGATCGAGACCTCGCGCATGCTGGGCGCGGTAACCGTGCCGCTGATGCTGCTGAGCCTGGGTCACGCGCTGGCCTTGATTCCGTCCAACGGCTTGCGCGACGGCGCCAAGGTCGCCGCCATCCGCCTGGCCGTGGGCCTGGGCGCGGGGCTGGCGGTGGTGTGGGCGCTGGATCTGGAACCGGTGCTGGCCGGGGCGCTGAGCCTGCAGATGGCCATGCCCTGCGCCGTGGTGAGCTACATGTACGTCAAGCGCTACACGACGCAGGGCGATACCGCGGCTGGCGCGGTGCTGGTGTCGACCGTGGCGTTCCTGTTGCTGGCCCCGGTGATACTTTGGTTCAGCCGCGGGGTTTGACCTACCCCGCGCCCGACATCGCGCGCAATTGCGCCATCAACGCATCGGGAATCTCCACGCCATGCTTGAGCGCTTCGTCGCGCAGCTTGCGGCGGCGATCACCCGGCAGGCGCACGCCTTCATCTTCCAGCATGGCGTCGACCAGGACCTCGACGCGATCCAGATAGGCGTTGTTGCCCGCCAGGGCGCCGGGGTCGATCGCCATGAAGGCCTGGCCCAGCCGCGCCGGGCCGCCTTCGTCGACAAAGAAGGACTCGGTCTCGAAACCGAAGTGCGAGCCGGTCAGCGCGCAAGCCAGCAGTTCGATGATCAGCGCCAGCATCGCGCCCTTGACGCCGCCCGCGGGCAGCATGCTGCCCGCCAGGCCGGCCTTGGGATCGGTGGTCGGCTGGCCGTCGGCGTCCAGCGCCCAGCCCAGGGGGATGGGCTGGTTGTCGCGGGCCGCGATCATGAGCTTGCCGCGCGCGACCTGAGACAGCGACAGATCGATCACCAGGCGCGCGCCGCCGCGTCGCGGAAAGACCGCGGCGATGGGGTTGGTGCCGAATAACGGACGCTTGCCGCCCCAGGCGGGCATGGCGGCGGGCGAGTTGCTCAGCGCCAGTCCCACCAGCCCGAGGTCGGCCAGGGCTTCCAGGTGGTAGCCGGCTTCGCCGAAGTGGTGGCTGTTGGCCACGCCGATGAAGGCTACGCCATGCTCGCGGGCGCGCAGGCCGGCCTGTTCGATCGCCATGGCGCAGGCGGGAAAGGCCAGGCCGGACCCGGCATCGATCAGCGCGGCGCCGCCGCGCTCATGCACGATGCGCGGCACCGCCGTACCGATGGCGCGGCCGGCGCGCAGGTGTCCGGCATAGAAAGGCACGCGCGACAGGCCGTGGGAGCTGAGTCCCTGGCTTTCGGCGAAGACCAGCGCACGCGCCGTGCTGTCGGCCATGGCCGGGTTGGCGCCAGCGGCGGCCAGGCCGGCCGCGGCCAGGAGTTGCAGTTCGTCCAGATAGATGTGAGCCATATCCTTCTCTTCAAGGGCGCGCGCCGGGCCGTGTGGCTTCATCGGTCGCCGCCGGTAAGCGCCATTGTCACCCCGGCGGCCACCATGTCGGAAACCCGGGTGTTGGCTTCCTGCGTCAGCCCGGCGATATGCGGCGTCAGGATCAGGTTGGGCGCGCCCGCCAGCGGGCTGCCGGCGGGCAGGGGTTCCTGTTCGAACACGTCCAGCGCCGCGCCGCGCAGATGGCCCGTGCGCAGGGCATCCGCCAGCGCGGCCTCGTCCACGATGCCGCCGCGCGAGGTGTTGATCAACACGGCGCCGGGCCGCATGCGCGCGATGCGGCCGGCGTCCATCAGCCGCCGCGTGCCGGGCGTGAGCGGCAGGTGCAGGGTGATGGCATCGGCCTGGGCCAGCAGCTCGTCCAGCGGCAGGGCGGTGACGCCGGTCTCCCGCCACGCGGGATGGTCTGGCGGCAGCGCGGCGTCGCAGCCGGCCACGCGCATGCCCAGTCCTTGCGCCAGGCTTGCGGTCAGCCGGCCTATGCCGCCGAAGCCCACGATGCCCAGCATGCGGTTGTGCGCCTCCAACCCCTGCGAGAGCGCGTTGCGCGGCCATGCGCCCGCCGCGACCTCGGCCGTCGACCCGTAGGCGCCGCGCAGCAGCATCAGCATGGCGCCCACGACGTACTCGGCGACAGCGCGCGCATTGGCGCCGGTGGCCGGTATCACCGCGATGTTGCGCGCGGCGCAACCGTCCAGGTCGATGTTGTCCAGCCCTACGCCCAGGCGGCCCACGGCCCGCAGCCGCGGGGCCGCCTGCAGCAGGGCGGCGTCGACCTTGCTGCGGTTGCGCACGATGAGGGCGTCGGCGTCGGCCGCCGCGGCCAGCAAGGCATCGCGCTGCTCCACCAGTTCGGGCTCGTACCGCACCTTGAACCGCTGGCGCAGCGCGTCGACCGCGGGCGCGTCCATGAACTCGGAAATGAGGATATGCATCGGTTGGGACTCCACGGTGCTCAGGCGATCTGGATGTTGGCGTCGCGGATGATCTTGGCCCAGCGGTCGACCTCGGACTTCAGGTAGGCGCCGAACTCCGCGGGGCCGCGCGGCTGCGGCACGAAGCCCAGCTGCAGCAGCGCCTGCTTCATGGCGGGCTGCGAGACCTGGCGCACGATGGCGTCGCCGATGCGCTGCACCAGCTCCGGCGGCGTGCCTGCGGGCGCCAGCACGCCGGTGAAGTTCTCGACGATCAGGTCCGGCAGGCCGGCTTCCTTCACGGTGGGCACGTCGGGCAGGTCCGCGCTGCGTTCGCGGGTGGTGATGGCCAGCGCCCGCAACGAGCCGTTCTTCACGTGCGAGAGCGATTCCGGATAGTTGGAGAACACCACGTCCAGGTGGCCGCCTATCAGGTCGGTGAGGGACGGCGCGCCGCCCTTGTAGGGAATGTGCATCATCGGTACGCCGGTGAGCTTCTGGTACAGCGCCAGGGTGAGGTGCGGCGGCGTGCCGTTGCCGCTGGAGCCGGCCGACAGCGATTTCGAGCGGGCGGCCTTGGCCAGATCGGCCATGCTCTTGATGTCGCTCTTGGCGTTGACCACCACCATGATGGGCGAGGAAGCCAGGCCGGCCAGCGGCGTGAGGTCGCGCGTCAGGTCGTAGCCCGCCTTGCCGGCAAAGAGCGTCGCGTTGGCGGCATGCGACAGCGTGATCGCCAGCCAGGTGTAGCCGTCCGGAGCGGCATGGGAAACGTGGGCGGCGCCGATGTTGGCGCTGCCGCCGGGCTTGTTTTCCACCACCACGTTCCAGCGCTCGGCGTCGCTTAGCGCTTTGCCGACCTGGCGCGCGGCCACGTCGGTCAGGCCGCCGGGCGGAAAGGGCACCACGTAATTGATCGGACGTTCGGGCCAGGCTTTCTGCGCCAGCGCGCGCTGCCAGGGCGCCAGGGCATAGAGGCCGGCGGCGCCCAGGGTGGCAAGCAGGCGCCGGCGTTGCGCGGCGTCGGGATGGTGATCGTGTTCGCTGTTCATCTGTCTTCCTCCTTGGGGGACGCCCGGGTAGGAATGCAACCGCCTGTGCTGCCGTGGCGGATGTCGCCCGGGTCTGCTGGTGTGGTTCTGAGACGATGCTGCGGGGAAATGCTGGCGGCAGGACGGCGCGTCCGCAATACTGCTTGCGGACGCGCCGTTGCCAGGGACGACAGGCGCGATTAAGCGCTTTCGAAGATGCGGGTCAGGACGAATTCGCGGTGGCCCAGCGCTTCGGCCGCGGTCCAGCGGCCGTTGGCGGTGGCCAGCATGCATTCCAGCAGCTTGTCGCCGGCCTGGTTCAGGTCGATTTCACGCTGCAGCAGGCCGCTGGTGTCCACGTCGATGTGTTCGGACATGGTGCGCACCGTGCGCGGATTGGCGCAGATCTTGATGACCGGCAGTATCGGGTTGCCGATGACGTTGCCCTGGCCGGTGGGGAAGAAGTGCACGGCGTAGCCCGAGGCCGCGCACAAGGTCACCATTTCGGCCGCGGCGGAGGACGAGTCCATGAACCACAGGCCCGGGCCGTCCGGGATCTCGGCCTTGTCGATCACGCCGTCCACGCGGCATTGCTTGCCGATCTTCTGGATGTTGCCCAGCGCCTTTTCCTCGATGGTGGTCAGTCCGCCCGCGATGTTGCCCTTGGTGGGCTGGGATTCGGACAGGTCGCTGGTCTTCCAGCGGTCGATCATGGCCTGGTAGCGGTTGAACATGAACATGAAGCGCTCGCGCACCGCGTCGTTGGCGCAGCGCTCGGCCACGATGTGTTCGCCGCCGGTGAGTTCCGAGGTTTCACCGAAGACCAGCGTGGAGCCCAGCGCGTACAGCTTGTCGAAAGCGTTGCCCACGGTGGGGTTGGCGCCACAGCCGGAGGTGGTGTCGGATTCGCCGCATTTGGTCGACACCCACAGGTCGGCGATGGGGCATTCGCTGCGCGTCAGGGCCGTGGCGTAGTGCACGAATTCCTTGGCGCAGCGCGAGGCGCGCATGATGGTGTCGTGGTCGCCGTGCAGTTCGATGCTGAAGCCCATGACCGGCTTGCCGGTGGCGGCGATGCCGTCCACCACGCGCTTGGTCCAGCCTTCCTCGATACCGATTACCACCACTGCGGCGACGTTGGGATTGCAGCCGGTGCCGATCAGGGTGCGGAAGTGCAGCTCCAGGTCCTCGCCGAATTGCAGTCGGCCATAGGGATGAGGCAGGGCCATCGTGCCCTTGATGTTGTTGGCCACGGCTTCGGCTGCGGCATTCGAAATATCGTCCACGGGCAGGACGATGACGTGGTTGCGGACGCCGACGCGGCCGTTGTCGCGGCGGTAGCCCTGGAAGGTGGTCGAGGCGGTGATGATGGACATGGCGGATTCCTGTGCGGGGTGGGGGGCTTACCAGCGCTTGGTCTTGATGTTGTGCACATGGGCGTGCTGGCCGGCCTTGATGGACTCCACCACGCGGCCGATGTCGACGCCGTACTTGAAGACGGTGTCGCCCACGGCCATGTCCTTCATCGCCACCTTGTGTCCGATGGGGATGTCCTGCGATGCGCGCACGTGGATGATCTTGTCTTCATCCATGATCCAGGCGTTCAGTTCCGTTCCGGCGGTGACTCCTTCCACGACGGCGACCGCCACCGTGTCCTTGGCATCGTGCAATACGGCGTGAATCATTTTTCTTCCTCTCTTGGGCTTGGGGGCGCCCGGCTGGTGCGGCGGCAGGGCGCGGATCGCTACGGCCAGGAAATCTTAGGACCGCGCTTCATGCGTGTCAACTAAATCATATATATGAATTGTATGACTTGAGCAGGTTCCGTCCCCGCCGCTACACTGTGGGCTCCTGATTTTTGCGATGCACCCATGAACACCAGCCTGTCCTCGACCGTGCCTTTGGGCAGTCCTCTGTACGCGCAGGTCAAGCAGGCCGTGCTGGCCGCGCTGGCGCAGGGCGAATGGAAGCAGGGCGAGGCGATCCCGCCCGAGAAGCTGCTGGCGGAACGCTTCGGCGTCTCCATCGGTACCTTGCGCAAGGCCATCGACGAACTGGCTGCGGAGAACATCCTGGTGCGGCATCAGGGCCGCGGCACCTTTGTGGCCGTGCACACGCGCAACCACCATTTCTTCAAGTTCTTCCGCATCGTGCGGCAGGACGGCGACAAGTCCTATCCCGCGACCGAGCTGCTGCGATTTCGCCGCGTGCGGGCCTCGGCCATCGCGCGCGAGAAGCTGAACCTGCCCGCCGGCGCCATGGTGTTCGAGTTCCTCAACCTGTTGTCGCTCAATGGCGACGTGGTGATGATGGATGAGATCTGCCTGCCGGAAGCATGCTTTCCGGGCATGACCGAAGCGCACCTGCGCGACCGCGCCAGCACGCTGTATGCGCTGTACCAGGACGTATTCGGCGTCAATGTGATCGCCACCGACGAGCGGCTGCGCACCTGCGTGGCCGAACGCACGCAGGCGCGGGCGCTGGGCGTGGCCGAAGGCAGCCCCTTGCTGGAGATCCGCCGCGTGGCGTTTTCCTACAAGCGGCAGGCGGTGGAATGGCGCATCTCGCGCGTCAACACCGAACGCTACGAGTACCTGGGCCAGGAGCCCTGGGAGGCTGGCGCCTGAATGGCCGCCGCGCGCGCCAGGCGGGCCGGATGGGCCGCCCGCCGTTGCGGCGCGCGTCAGCAGTGCTAGAATTCCTGCCGCAGTACAAAATTTTTCGGCGCCGATTTGCCTGATCCGCTTGCGGGCGCCTTCCAATAAATCCAGCTAAAGAGGTCCGTATGACCACTCCTGCCCAAAATTTGGCCGGTGATTCGGCCAGCGGGTTCGTACCCGCAACCGTCACGACTTCCGCTTCCGCTGATCCCGGTTCGGTCGGTCTCGTTGCCCCCACCTTCATCCGTTTCGATGAGCCCCTGTCCTTGCAGAGCGGCCAGTCGCTGGCTGCCTACGAACTGGCGGTCGAAACCTACGGCACTCTCAATGCCCAGCGCAGCAACGCGGTGCTGATCTGCCACGCGCTGAACGCTTCGCACCACGTGGCGGGGCAGGCGGCCGACAATCCCAGCGACGTGGGGTGGTGGGACAACATGGTGGGGCCCGGCAAAGCGGTGGACACCAACGTCTTCTTCGTCATCGGCGTCAACAACCTGGGCTCCTGCTTCGGCTCGACCGGCCCGGCCAGTATCAATCCGGAAACCGGCAAGCCCTGGGGCGCCGCTTTTCCGGTGCTGACCGTCGAGGACTGGGTAAGGGCGCAGGCCAGGGTCGCGGACCACTTCGGCATCGAACGTTTCGCCGCCGTGATGGGCGGATCGCTGGGCGGCATGCAGGCGCTCAGCTGGGCCATTACGTTGCCCGACCGCGTGGCCAATTGCGTGGTCATCGCCAGCACGCCGCGCCTGTCGGCGCAGAACATCGGCTTTAACGAGGTGGCGCGCCGCGCCATCATCACCGATCCGGATTTCCACGGCGGCGACTACTACGCGCAGGATACCGTGCCGCGCCGCGGCCTGTCGGTGGCGCGCATGCTTGGCCACATCACCTACCTGTCCGACGACGACATGGCCGAGAAGTTCGGCCGCGCCCAGCGCGCGCCGGCCGAGAACGGCGCGTACCACTACGGCTACGACGTCGAGTTCGAGGTGGAGTCGTACCTGCGCTATCAGGGTGAGAAATTCACCCGTTATTTCGACGCCAACACCTATCTGCTGATTACGCGCGCGCTGGACTACTTCGACCCGGCGCGCACCACCGGCGGCGATTTGGCCCGCGCGCTGGCTCCGGCCAAGGCCGATTTCCTGCTGGTGTCGTTCTCGACCGACTGGCGCTTCCCGCCGGAACGTTCGCGCGAAATCGTGCGGGCGTTGCTGAAGAACGCCAGCCCCGTGACCTACGCCGAGATCGACGCGCCGCACGGCCACGACGCCTTCCTGCTGGAAGACGCGCGCTACCATGCCGTGGTTCGCGGCTATTACGAACGCATCGCGCGCGAGCTCGGGCTCGGCGTTGCCGCCCAGACCGAAGGACGTTCCGCATGACTCCCGTGACTCCCCGACCCGCGCACAGCGTCTTGCGGCCCGACCTGGCGCGCATCGCCAGCTGGATCGAGCCCGGCAGCCGCGTCCTGGACCTGGGCTGCGGCGACGGCGCGCTGCTGGCGCATCTGCGCGACCACCGGCAGGTGCGGGGCGCGGGCGTGGAACTGGACGACAACTGCGTCATAGCCTGCGTGCGGCGCGGCGTTGAAGTGATCCAGCAGAACCTGGAAGACGGGCTGGCGCTGTTCGACGACAAGCAGTTCGATACCGTGGTGCTGTCGCAGACCCTGCAATCGATGCATCGCACCGAGCACATCCTGCGCGAAATGGCACGGGTGGCGCGCTACGGCGTGGTGTCGTTTCCCAACTTCGGTTACTGGCCGCACGGCTGGGCCATCCTGCGCGGCCGCATGCCGGTGACGGGCCAGATGCCCTACCAGTGGTACAACACGCCGAACATTCACTTGTGCACGCTGCGCGACTTCGAGCAGCTGGCCGGCGAATTGCGCCTGTCCATCCTGGAACGCGCCACCTTCAACGAAGGACGCGAGGTCAAGCTGCTGCCCAGCTGGCGCAGCACCCTGGCGGTGTACCGCTTCGCGTCGCCCTGACATTCCGACACGCCTGCTGCCTGCGGCGCGGGCGCATAGGCCCTAAAATGCCGCAAGCCTGCGGCCGCCAGCGGTGCGCTGGCGCGTTGTTTTAGGAGACCGTCATTACCGCTGCATCCAACGTCTATACCAGCCCCCGCGTGGCCCCCTTGCTGGTCCTGGGATTCGCCAGCGGATTGCCTCTGGCCCTGACCAGCGGCACCTTGCAGGCCTGGGCCACGGTGGAAAACGTGCCGCTGCAGCAGATCGGTTTCCTGACCCTGGTGGGCAGCGCCTATACCCTTAAGTTCCTGTGGGCTCCCTTGGTGGACCGCTATGCGCCGCCCTTGCTGGGGCGGCGGCGCGGCTGGATGCTGCTGACGCAGTTGCTGCTGGCCGTGGCCATCATGGCGATGGGCGCCTTGTCGCCTTCGTCCGCCTTGCAGACGCTGGCTCTGCTGGCCGTGCTGGTGGCGTTTCTGTCGGCCACGCAGGACATTGCTTTCGACGCCTATTGCACGGACGTGCTGCGCAAGGATGAGCGCGGCGCCGGCGCGGCCATCAAGGTCATGGGCTACCGGCTGGCGATGATCGTGTCGGGCGGGCTGGCGCTGATCCTGGCGGACCAGTGGATAGGCTGGGGCAATACCTATGTGCTGATGGGCGGGCTGATGCTGTTGTGCGCGTTGGCGACCTTCTGGGCGCCCGAACCCGAGCACGTCGCCCGACCGCCGCGTACGCTGCGCGAGGCCGTGGGCGAGCCTTTGCGGGAATTCTTCACGCGGCGCGGCGCGCTGGCGGTGTTGCTGCTGATCGTGCTGTACAAGCTGGGCGACGCGTTCGCGGGGGCTTTGTCCACCACCTTCCTGATCCGCGGCGCGGGCTTCACGCCGACGGAAGTGGGTACGGTGAACAAGGTGCTGGGGCTGGCCGCCACCATCATCGGCGCACTGGCGGGCGGGTCGCTCATGTCGCGCTGGGGCCTGTACCGGTCGCTGATGGCGTTCGGGCTGCTGCAGGCGGTGTCGAATCTGGCGTACTGGCTGATCGCCGTCAGTCCCAAGAACCTCTGGCTGATGGCCGCGGGCGTGGGGATCGAGAACCTGTGCGGCGGCCTGGGCACGGCGTCCTTCGTTGGCCTGCTTATGGCGTTGTGCCGCCAGCAGTTTTCGGCGACCCAGTTCGCGCTGCTGTCGGCGCTGTCGGCGGTGGGCCGGACCTACCTGGCCGGCCCTCTCACGCCGCCGCTGGTGGAAGCCATGGGCTGGCCGGGTTTCTTCCTGCTGACCGTGGCCATCGCGTTGCCGGGCCTGGTGCTGCTGCATCTGCTGCGCGGCACGATAGAAACCATGGAGAAGCAGGGCGATCAGGCCCCGGCTTGAAGCCGGCGGGTCCAAAAAAAACGGCGCCGAGGCGCCGTTTTTTCATGGCCGGACCGGGGTTTATTCCTCGCCGAGCAACCTGACGATCAGCACGTCGCTGGGCAGCGACTCCAGCAGCCGTTCGGCCACGCTGCCGATGGCGGTGCGCAGGATGCCGGTGCGGCCATGGGTGCCCGTCACGACCAGATCGGAACGGTGGTTGAAGGAGTATTCCGACAGCACGGTTTCCGGCTGGCCGCATTCCAGCACCACCTTGGGTGCGGCGACCTGGGCGAGTTCGGGCGTTTCGGCGATGAAGTCCTGGGCGCTCTGCTCGGCCGCCTTGTAGAAGCTGCGCGTGATGGCGTCATCCGGCGTGTTCTTGCCCTGGAAGGGGACGTCGTAGGAGTGGAACAAGGTCAGGTCCGCGTTCGGCACCAGGTGCAGCGCGGCGCGCAGCGCCTGGCGCGAGCCGGCGGAGAAGTCCGTGGCGACCAGCACGTCGCGGTAGGGCCGGCGCGGACGGGTCTTGACCACCAGTACGGGCTGGCGTGCCTGGCGGGCCAGCTTTTCGACCGTGGTGCCCAGCAGCAGGCGGCCCAGGGTTTCATCGCGCGCGGTGCCGGTGACGATCAGCGAGCAGCCGTAGCTGTCGGCGGTTTCCATGATGCGGACCAGCGGATCGCCGCTGACCACCACCACTTCGGTCGCCACGTCGGCGGCGGCCAGGTCCTCGGCCAGCTCGCGCTCGGCCAGCGCCTTGTGGTCCGTCGACAGGCGCCGCCACACGGGCGTGGTCAGGCGAGCCGGCGTGGCATGGGATTCCATGACATGCAGGACGATGAGCTTGGTGTTGAGTTCCTTGGCCAGCTGCAGCGCGCGGTCCAGGGCGCGGTCGCCGCGCGCGCTCAGGTCGGTCGCCAACAGGATGGGGCCAGTTTGCTGTGTCATACGTTCTCTCCCGGTTGTGGTTGGACCGCCGACTCCCGCGTGCGTCGCTCCAGCCGTTCCGCCCTCGCGGGCCTTATCCCCATTCTCGCGCGGCTGCGCGGAAGGGGACTTGATAGATATCAACGCAAAGTCGAGGGTAAGGGATGGCGGGCGCGCAGGCAATGGCCGTCCGCTACCCCGCTGCCTTAATACAATGGGGCCAGTTCAACTCCCTGCCTGCCCATGTTTCCGGATCTGTCTCCCGCCTTGCTGCACACGCTGTATCTTGTCGCCATCGTGGCGGAAGCGATGACCGCGGCGCTTTCGGCCGGCAGGCGCGACATGGACTGGATGGGCGTCTGCATCATTGCCTGCGTGACGGCCCTGGGCGGCGGTTCCCTGCGCGACGTGCTGCTGGGGCATTACCCGCTGACCTGGGTGGTCCATCCCGAGTATCTCTGGATGACAGCGGGCGCGGCGATCTTTACGGCCCTGATCGCGCCCGTCATGCGGCGCCTGCGCAGCCTGTTCCTGCTGGCCGATGCGCTGGGCCTGGTGGCGTTCACGGTCATCGGCTGCCAGGTGGCGCAGCTGATGCAGCTGCCGATCACCGTGGTGCTGATCAGCGGCATGATCACCGGCTGCGCCGGCGGGGTGCTGCGCGATGTGCTGTGCAACGAGGTGCCGCTGCTGTTCCGCAAGGAGCTCTATGCCAGCGTGTCCTTCGTGACCGGCGGGCTGTACCTGGGCTCGCAGGCCTTGGGCCTGTCCGCCAACGCCGCGGTGCCGATCGCGCTGGCCGCGGGCCTGGCGGTGCGCCTGCTGGCCCTGCGCTTCAATTGGCAGATGCCGAAGTTCGTGTATCGGGACGACTGGGACTGAAGCAGGGCGGCAGGGCGCTCTGCAACAATTTTCTTATTTATGTTTCAAGAGATTTCTAGTATCTTCACGAAGTCTCATACCATGCATTGCGCAGTACAAGGGGAGCCGATTGGACGTCAAAGCGCCCGCCACGATTCCGTATTTCCTGCAGGAACAGATTCGTGAATTGATCGTGGACGGCACCATCCGTCCCGGCCAGCCGCTGCGCGAACAGGAGCTGGAGCAGCGTTTCGGCACCAGCCGCAGCCCGATCCGCGAAGCGCTGCGCCTGCTGGAGCTGAGCGGCCTGGTCACCCATATCCAGCGCAAGGGTTTCAGGGTCACCCTGTACACCGAGGCGCAGATCCGTCATCTGTACCAACTGCGCGCCGAACTCGAGGCCTATTGCATCCGCCAGGCGGCGGAAGCGGCCGACCAGGCGCCGCTGCTGGCTGAGCTGCGCCTTCATGACGCCGCCATCGGGGCGGCATTGGCGTCGGGTGATGGACGCGCCGCCATTGCCTCGGCCTGCGCGTTCTATCTGGCTGCGGCCCGCAGCACGGGCAATACCCCGCTTGCGGGCATGCTCAGCAAGCTTTACGAGCAGATCGAACCGTTGCGCTACCTGTTGGCCAGGCAGGCGCTGCCGTTCACCGGCATCCAGGCCTGCACCAGCGGCGTCATCGAAGCATTGGCCGGCCGCGACGTCGAGCGTGCTGCCAATCTGACGCGCAGCTATCTGGCGGACGTGCTGCCCAGCGTGGCGCAGGCGTATCGCCAGGCCGCGCTGCAGGACGCGGAAGAACCGCAGCCGCGCTACGCACGCGCCTGAGCCGGCCGCGCCTCGCCGGCCGCGCCTAGCCAGTCGCGCCTAGCCGGCCGCGCCTATTCCCTCGGTGGGGTGCGGACTTCTATGCCGGCCTGTTCCAGCGCCTTGCGGATGCCGGCGGCGAAGATCAGCGCGTTCGGCTGGTCGCCATGGATGCACAGCGTGTCGGCCTGCACCGCCACGTCCTTGCCGTCCACCGAACGCACCTTGCCTTCGCGCACCATGCGTACTACCTGCGCCACCGCCTGATCCAGGTCTTCGATCATCGCGCCGGCGCGGCTGCGCGGCGTGAGCGAGCCGTCGTCCTGGTAGGAGCGGTCGGCGAAGACCTCGTTGGCGGCGGCCAGGCCGATGGAACGGGCCGCGTCGATCAGTTTGCTGCCGGCCAGTCCGTACAGGATCAGCGAGGCGTCCACGTCCTTGACGGCCTGGCAGATCGCGCGCGCCAGCCCTTCGTCCTTGGCGGCCATGTTGTAAAGCGCGCCGTGCGCTTTCACATGGTGCAGCCGCGCGCCTTGCGAGGCGGCCACGCCGGCCAAGGCGCCGATCTGGTAGACCACGATGTCGTAGGCTTCGTCGGGGCTGATCTGGATGACGCGGCGTCCGAATCCGGCCAGATCCTGCAGGCTGGGGTGCGCGCCCAGCGCCACGCCGCGCGCCAGCGCGGCCGCCACGGTCTTGCGCATGGTGGCCGGGTCGCCGCCATGGAAGCCACAGGCGATATTGGCGGAGCTGACGAACTGCAGCACCGCGGCGTCGTTGCCCATGGTCCAGGCGCCATAGCTTTCGCCCATGTCGCAGTTCATGTCGATGCGGGTGGTCATGGCAAATTCCTTTCTAGGCGAGGAGCGCGCGCAACGGCGCCAGCGCGTCCTGCAATTGCGTGAAGGCGCGCTCGCGTTCGCCGTCCAGGCGCTGCGCTTCTTCCAGTTCGATCAGCTGGAAGCGCAGCGTCTGGCCCGGTGCGCACTGCGCCAGGACGGGCAGGTCCACCGTGGCGATCTGCGCGATCTTGGGGTAGCCGCCGGTGGTCTGCCGGTCGGCCATGAGGATGATGGCCTCGCCGCCCGAAGGCACCTGCACGGTGCCGAAACACGCGGCTTCCGACAGCATCTGACGCGGCTGGCTCATGGCCAGCGCGGGGCCCAGCAGGCGGTAGCCCATGCGGTCGGACTGCGGGCTGATGCGGAACTCCGCGCCGCCGCCAAAGGCCTGGCGGGTGGCCTCGGAGAATTCCTCCCAGTGCATGCCGGGCAGGAAACGGATGAACTCGCGGCGCTTGGCGCCCAGCGCCGCCGGCAGGTAGACGCGCTGGTTCCACAGCGCTTCCTGCAAGGCGTCGAGGTCGCGGCCAGCGGCCAGCGGCGCATGCAGCGGCACCTGGTCGCCCTTGGCCAGCGCGCGTCCCTGGAAGCCGCCGAAGCCGCTGCGCAGGTAGGTGCTTTCGCTGCCCATGACGCGCGGCAGCGCAAAGCCGCCGTGCACCGCGAGATAGCCGCGTACGCCCACGGCCGGCCTGGCGCCGAAGGCCAGGGTGTCGCCCGTCCGCGCCACCAGCGGGCGGTGGACGGGAATGTCCTGGCCGTTGAGCGTGGCGCCAAGGTCGGCGCCAGCCAGCGCGAAGCAGGCCGCAGCGTCAAAGCGCAGGGTAGGACCCGTCAGGGTCATTTCCAGCGTGGCGTGTTCGTCTTGATTGCCGGCCAGCGCGTTGGCCAGCCGGTGCGCGCGCTCGTCCATGGCGCCCGCGGCGGGGATGCCCTGATGCTGGTAGCCCTCGCGGCCGCAGTCCTGGAAGCTGGACAGCATGCCGGGCTTGATCACGGTCACGCTCATGGCCGGGTTCCCCGGATGCGGTTGAAGTCCTCGGGGCTGATGGGCACGAAGCGGACCGAGTCGCCGGGTTGCAGCAGGGCGGCGGGTTCGCGGGCCGGGTCGAACATGGTGAGCGGCGTGGCGCCGATGATGTTCCAGCCGCCGGGCAGGCGGTTCGGGTAGATCACGGTCTGCCGGTTGGCGACCGCCACGGCGCCGGGCGGCACCGCGGTGCGCGGCGAGGCGCGGCGCGGGATATTCAGTTTTTCGTCGTGCACGCCCAGATAGGCGTGGCCGGGCGCGAAGCCCAGCATGAAGACCATGCTGCGCGGCTGGCTGTGCAGCTGGATGACGCCTTCGGGAGTGAGGCCGGCGGCGTCGGCCACTTCGGCGAGGTCGGGGCCATGTTCGCCGCCGTAGCAGACCGGGATGTCGATCTCGCGTCCGCCCAGGGCGTCCGCGGCGATGCCTTCGGACAATAGTTGTCCGATGCGCTCGGCCAGTTGCGGGTAGGTGGGGCCGCCGCTGGCGCCGGGGCGGTAATGCACCGCCACCGCGACGAAGGAAGGCACCACGTCGGTCACGCCGGCAAGCCGCGCGTCGCGCAGCTTGCCGGCCGCGGCCAGACAGGTCCTGCCGACATCGGCGTCGATCTGGTCGCCAAAGGAAACGATCAGGCAGCGGTCACCCTGGGGCAGGATGCGCCAGGAGGTTTCGGCCGGAGAAGGAGGTTCTGAATTTGCGTTCAACGACACGAAACCTGTAGAGACGGTTTACTTGGCGAACAGGGAATCCAGGTTCTTGAACGCCTTGAATTCCAGCGCGTTGCCCGACGGATCCAGGAAGAACATGGTGGCTTGTTCGCCCACTTCACCCTTGAAGCGGATGTAGGGCTCGATGACGAATTCGGTGCCGGCGTCGGTCAGACGCTTCGCCATCGCTTCCCATTGTTCCATGGAAAGCACCGCGCCGAAATGGCGCACCGGCACATTGTGCGAGTCCACGGCGCTGGTGGCCTTGTGGCCGCATTCGCCGGGAGCCAGGTGGGCGACGATCTGGTGGCCGTAGAAGTTGAAGTCGATCCATTCGGGCGAGCTGCGGCCCTCCGGACAGCCCAGTTTTTCGCCATAGAAGGCGCGGGCTTCGGCCAGGTCGCGGACCGGGAAGGCGAGGTGGAACGGCGGCAGGTTGGTTTGAGCGGTCATGGAAGGCTCCGGGTCAGGCGAAGAAAAAATGATCAGTCAGATTGCGAGCCATCGCAAGTTTGGACGGCCTAGCATCGATGGGTAGTTTAGGTATTGTTTTTTTGATTGAAAAACGATATTTTTTGCTACTTAGCATCGAAATAATTGATCGTGATCAAAGAGTTCAAGACCTTCATCGCCGTGGCGCGGGACGGCACCTTTACCGGCGCCGGCGCCCGGCTGGGCCTGACCCAGTCTGCCGTCAGCGCCCAGATCAAGCGCCTGGAGGATTACCTGGGCGGGCCGCTGTTCGACCGTAGCGCGCGCGCCGCGGTGCTGAATGCGCACGGCCGCGAAGTGCTGCCGCAGGCGGAAGAACTGGTCGCCATGGCCGAGCGGATGATTACAGCTGGCGGGGCGGGCCATGTCAGCGGCTTGCTGCGCATCGGCGCCATCGCGTCGGTGCAGCAGGACCTGCTGGCGCGCGCGCTGGGCGGATTTCGCGCGGTCTATCCGGATGTGCGGGTGCGCATCGTGCCAGGTGTGTCGCTGTCGCTCCTGGGGCAGGTGGATGCGGGCGAGGTGGACATGGCCATGCTGATCAAGCCGCCCTTCGCTCTGCCGCCCGAACTCGGCTGGCAGCCCCTGCTGCGTGAACCGGTGATGTTGGCCATGCCCGCTTCCATGCCCATCGCGCCCTGGCGCGAACTGCTGGCAAGCCAGCCCTTCATCCGCTACGACCGCGCGTCATTCGGCGGGCGCGTGGTGGACCTGTTCCTGAAGAAGCAGCGCATCCCGGTGCGCGAGGCTGTGGAGCTGGACGAGATCGACGCCATCGCCAACATGGTGCGGTTGGGGCTGGGCGTGGCGCTGTTGCCGCAGCTGCGGCGGCTGGACATGACCGGCTTGCGGCTGTTGCCGCTGGGGGAGGCGGCGTTCCACCGCGAGATCGGCCTGATAGGCCGGCTGCCGTTCGATGCCGGCAGCGTGCAGGAGAAGATGGCGGAATGCCTGGCGGCCGCCGCGGCAGAGTCTTGAGCCGTTTGGCGGGCGGCGCATGACGCGCTGCCCGCCACGGCGGCGGTGGCTTACAGCCGGTCGCAGCGGACCGTGATGGGGTGGCTGCGCAGCGTGGACATCACGACGTCGTTGACTTCGCCTTCCACGTCGGTGATCACATAGCCGATCTGGCCGCGGGTCTGCAGGGTCTGGCTGACGATGTTCAGGCCATGCTGCGCCATCAGGTTGTCCAGCGTGCCCAGCGCGCCCGGGGCGTTGCGGTGCACGTGCAGGATGCGCGTGCCGCCGGCGGGCTCCAGATACGGCAGCTCGGGGAAGTTGACCGCGCCCTTGGTGGTGCCGGCCTGCAGGAAGCGCACCAGCTTCTCGGCCACTTCCCGGCCGATGTTCTCTTGCGATTCCTGCGTGCTGCCGCCGATGTGCGGGGTCAGGATCACGTTGGGCAGGCCGATCAGCGGGCTGGCCAGCGGCTCGTCCGCGCCCTTGGGCTCGGTCGGGAACACGTCCAGCGCGGCGCCGGCCAGATGGCCGGATTTCAGCGCCGCATGCAGCGCGTCGATATCCACCACCGTGCCGCGCGAGGCGTTGATCAGGATGGCGCCACGGCGCATGCGGCCGATGGTTTCCGCGTTCATGATCTTTTCGGTGGTCTTGCCGCCCGGCACGTGCAGGGTCACCACGTCGGCCTGCTCCAGCAGCTCGTTGAGCGTGGCGGCGGGCCGGGCATTGCCCAGCGGCAGCTTGGCTTCGACGTCGTGATAGACGACGCGCATGCCCAGGCCTTCGGCCAGCGTGCTGATCTGCGAGCCGATGTTGCCGTAGCCCACGATGCCCAGCGTCTTGCCGCGGGTCTCGAATGCGCCGGCAGCGCTCTTGTCCCAGTGGCCCAGGTGCACGCGGGCGTTCTTTTCGGGAATGCGGCGCAGCAGCAGGATGGCTTCGCCCAGCACCAGTTCGGCCACCGAGCGGGTGTTCGAGAACGGTGCGTTGAACACCGGGATGCCGCGCTGCATGGCCGCGTCCAGGTCGACCTGGTTGGTGCCGATGCAGAAGCAGCCCACGACGCGCAGGTCGGGGTTGCCGGACAGCAGGGCGGCATCCAGGTGCGTGCGAGAACGGATCCCCGCCACCTGAGCGCCGCGCAGGGCGTCGCTCAATTGCGATGCCGGCAAGGCGGCCGCATGCGTGACGATGTCGGAGTAGCCGGCGGCTTCAAAAACAGCGCGGGCGCTCGGGTGGATGTTCTCGAACAGGACGATTTGTGCCATGACAGCCTGAGGGGTGGGTGAGGAATCCGTTTTATTGATTGTGGCCCATTTTTGCTGCAGTGCAAGGAGTAGCCATTGAGGCGGCATGGATGAATTGTTTCAGGCGCACAAACGATACGGGCATCGCCACAAAGAGCGATGCCCGGACAGAACCTGAAGGTTCGCGCGTTAACGGTAGGCCTGGAACACCTTGGCGCCGCCCTGCTTGTCCACCAGGACCACGTCATGCGGCGTCTTGCGGCCGCCGTATTCGGGGCCGTCCATGCCGGGGGAGCCCAGCGGCATGCCGGGCGCGGCCAGGCCGGCTGCGTCGGGCTTTTCGAGCAGCAGGCGGCGCACGTCGCTGGCCGGGACGTGGCCTTCGATCGCGTAGCCTTCGACGGCCGCGGTGTGGCACGAACCGTAGTTGGCCATGCCGGCGTTGCGGCGGATGGGGCCTGTGTCCTGGACGTCGTGGGTGGTGACGGCGAAGCCGTTGTCGCGCATGTGCTTGACCCAGTCTTCACAGCAGCCGCAGGTCGGGGTCTTCCAGACCTCGACCTTGACGGGCGTCTGGGCGGTGGCGAAAACGGGCGCGCACAGGGCCGCGGCAAGGGCCAGGCGGCGCGTAAGACGGGAAAGGTTCATGATGCTCCGTTGCGGGACGATGTGATTGCAAGCGTACTGTAGAGGAACGGGGGTGACCCCATTCTGTCCCGCACATTACGATTTTGTAATGTTGTCCGCGGTGGCATGGCCCTCCGGCGCGCGCAGCGTGATGCCGACCACGGTGCCATGCGCGCCCGAGGCCGCGTCGACCTCGCCGCCATGCATGCGCGCGATGGCGCGCACGATGGCCAGGCCCAGGCCGTGGCCTTCGCTGCGCGGCGCGCGCGCCTGGCTGGAGCGGAAGAAGCGGTCGAAGATGCGGGGCAGGTCCGTCGGCGGGATGGGCGGGCCTGGGTTGCGCACTTCCACCCGCGCGCCCGCGGGCGAAGCCGAGCAGGTCAGCACGATTTCGCCGCCCCGGGGCGTGGCCTTGATGGCGTTGGAAATCAGGTTCGCCAGCGCGCGCCGCACCAACCCGGCGTTGGCGGCCACGGTGGCGTCGCCTGCGCAGCGCAGATGCACGCCGCTTTCTTCCAGCGTGGCTTCGTAGTATTCGGCCACGCGTCGCGCTTCGGCGGCCAGCGATACCTGCGCCAGGTCCGCGGCCCGTTCGCCGCGGTCGGCGCGCGCCAGGAACAGCATGTCGTTGACCAGGGTCTTCAGGTCTTCCAGCTCTTCAAGGTTGGATTCCAGCGCATCGCGCAGTTCTGCCGCGTCGCGCGGCGACGACAGCATGACCTGCGTGCCGTTGATCAGCGTGGCCAGCGGCGTGCGCAGCTCGTGCGCCACGTCGGCATTGAAGCCTTCCATCTGCTGGTAGGCGGCCTGCAGGCGTTCCAGCGTGCGGTTGAAGGAACGGACCAGCTCGTGCAATTCGCGGTCGGTGTCTTCCAGCGGCAGGCGCCGCGCCAGATTGTCGGGCTGGATGCTGGCCGCCTGCTCGGACAGCCTGCGCGCCGGCGCCATGCTGCGCCTGACGGCCCAGGCCGCCAACACCACGGTCGCGCCGACCCACAGCGCGCAGATCAGCACCAGCGCGGTGCCATAGGCATACAGGAACTGCGAACTGGTGCGCGTGCTGACCGCCACGGTCAGTTGCGCGCCGGGCAGGATGCGGTCGTTCATGGCGACCCGCAGGCCGCGCATGCGGCCGCCGTCGGCGGTCTGCAGCACGACCTGCCTGCCGTCGCCGGTCGCCAGCGTTTCGGGAGCGGGGCCGCCGTACACGGAGTGGCCGTGCGCATCCACGATCCAGATGCCCAGCTGGCCTTCGCCCGCGCGCATCTCGTCGAAGGTGGCGGCCAAGTCTTTCAGGCCGCGGGCGTTGTTCTGCATGTCGATCAGGTGATCGATCAATTCCAGCTTGCCGCTGACTTCGGTGATTTCCTGCCGTTCCACTTCGCGCTTGAGCGCCCAGAACAGCGTGGCTCCCGCCAGGCTGGACACAAGCAGGGCGATGGCGCCCAGCAGCAGCGTCAGCCGCGCCTGCATGGAACGCATGCGCAGCGGCTTCATGCCGGGCGGTTATCCGCGGGGCGCGATTCCAGCACGTAGCCCATGCCGCGCACTGTATGCAGCAACTTGGTGTCGTAGGGGTCGTCCAGCTTGCTGCGCAGCCGCCGCACCGCCACGTCGATGACGTTGGTGTCGCTGTCGAAGTTCATGTCCCAGACCTGCTCGGCCAGGGTGGTGCGCGACAGCACCTGGCCCTGGCGGCGCAGCAGCAGGGCCAGCAGATTGAATTCCTTGGCGGTCAGGTCCAGGCGGCGGCCGCCGCGTTGGGCGCGCCGGCGGGCCAGGTCCAGTTCCAGGTCGGCCAGGCGCAGCAGGGTGGGTTCCTGAGAGCGTCCGCGGCGTAGCAGCGCCTGCACCCGCGCGAGCAGTTCCGAAAAGGCGAAAGGCTTGACCAGGTAGTCGTCGGCGCCGCCTTCCAATCCGCGCACGCGGTCCTCGACGGCGTCGCGCGCGGTCAGCATCAGGATGGGCGTGTCCTTCTGTTCGCGCACCGCAGCCAGCACGCCGAAGCCATCCACGCCCGGCAGCATCACGTCCAGCACGATCAGGTCGTAGACGCCTTCCAGCGCCAGATGCAGGCCGTCCACGCCGTCGCGAGCCAGGTCCACGACGTGGCTTTGCTCCGACAGGCCCTTCTTGAGGTAGTCGGCCAGTTTGGGTTCGTCTTCGATGACCAGGATGCGCATGGCAGGAAATTTACCATCCGCGCTGCGTCAGGTCCGGCGGACGGCTCAGGCCGGGCTGTCGATGGCGATGCGGTCGGGCGGAAAGCGCAGGGCGAACACGCTGCCCTTGCCGGGTTCGCTGGTGATCAGCAGTTCGGCGTCGTGGCGCATGGCGATGTGCTTGGTGATCGCCAGCCCCAGGCCGGTGCCGCCCACCGCGCGCGAACGGCCGCGGTCCACGCGGTAGAAACGCTCGGTCAGGCGGGGCAGGTGGCGCGCGGGGATGCCGATGCCGGTGTCCTGCACGCTGTAGCGCGCGCCGCCGTCTTCCTCGCGCTCCCAGCGCACGGTGATGGTGCCGCCGTCCGGCGTGTAGCGCACCGCGTTGGTCAGCAGGTTGGACAGGGCCGAGGTCAGTTCGGTTTCGGCGCCCAGCACGTCCAGGGATTCATCGATGTGCCACTCCAGAACGTGGCGGCCGCCCGACAGGGCCTCGATCTGCTGGCGCGCCTTCTGCAGCAGCGCGCCCATGTTGACCGCGCGCGGGTCGCTGCCCGGCGAGGATTCCAGCGTGGACAGGGTCAGCAAGTCTTCGACGATGGCCTGCATGCGCTGGGCCTGCTCGTGCATCATGTCGATGTACTGCTCGCGTTGTTCGGCGGGCAGGGCGTCGGCGGGCATGTCGCGCAGGGTTTCCAGAAAACCCGCCAGTACCGTCAGAGGCGTGCGCAATTCGTGCGAGACATTGGCCACGAAGTCGCGGCGCGTGGTTTCCAGGCGTTCGATCTGGGTGACGTCGCGCGTGATCAGCAGGCGCTGGTTGCTGGCGTAGGCCGTCAGTTGCATCATCATCAGCCGCTCCTGGCCTTGCTGGCCCAGGCGTACCAGTATGGGCTCGGGCCAGGACGGACGGTGCGCATATTCGACGAATTCGGGCGCGCGCAGCAGGTTCAGCAGGTTATGGCCGCGGTCGGCCGGCAGGCGCAGGCCCAGGTGCTGGCGCGCCATGCGGTTGCACCAGTCGATCTGGAAATCCTCGTTCAGCGTCACCGCGCCGTCCGGCAGCGCTTGCGCCGCGGCCAGCATGCCCTGCATGGTGTTCTGGGTTTCGTTCAGTTCGCGGGCCCGGGCGCGGGTGTAGCGGTACAGCGGCGCGAGGATGTCGTCCCAGGGACCGACCGAAGCGGGCGGCGAGGTATCGGGGTGGTTGGCCCAGTGGGACACCAGGTGCAGGCGCCAGCTGCGCCAGAGCAGCATGGCGGCCAGCGCGAAGGAAAACAGTATCCAGCCCGCCGGGTCTCCTATGAGCCATTGGGCCAGTAATGCGGCAACCGCCCACAGGGCGACCAGGAAAAGAGTGCGCAGCCAGATCATCGTGCGGGAGTTTTTACCGCGTCGGGAGCTGGGCAGTAAACCGGTAGCCGCTGCCGCGGACCGTTTCCACGTGCGCGTCGTGGCCGCTGGGTTCCAGCGCTTTGCGCAGGCGGCGGATGTGTACGTCGACCGTGCGCTCTTCCACGAAGACGTGGTCGCCCCAGACCTGATCCAGCAGCTGGGAACGCGAGAACACGCGTTCGGGGTGCGTCATGAAAAAGTGCAGCAGGCGGAATTCGGTGGGGCCGATCTGCAGCGACTGGCTGTTGCCCGACAGGCGATGCGTCACCGGATCCAGCTTCAGGCCGCCCACGTCGATCACGTCGTCGGTCAGCTGGGGGGCGCGGCGGCGCAGCACGGCCTTGATGCGTGCCATCAGCTCCTTGGGCGAGAAGGGCTTGGTAATGTAGTCGTCGGCGCCGGCTTCCAGGCCGTCGACTTTGTCCTGCTCGGAACCCTTGGCGGTCAGCATGATCACCGGCACGGCGCGGGTGCGCTCGTCGTTGCGCAGTTTGCGCGCCATGGCCAGGCCGGAGGTGCCGGGCAGCATCCAGTCCAGCAGGATCAGGTCGGGAAGTTCGGCGCGGATCAGGGTCTGGGCCTGGTCGGCGTCGAAGGCGCGCAGCACCTTGTGTCCGGCGAAGGACAGGTTGACGGCGATCAGTTCCTGGATGGCGGGTTCGTCTTCGACGACGAGGATGGTGCTGGACATGGCGGATTGGGCACACTTCTGAGCGCCGGCGCGGCGCGAACATTGCGATAGTATGGCCGCAATATTTCAGGTATGTGACCGCCGGGCGTCATTGTCCGCGTCCGCCGGCCGCCCGCGGGAGCCCGATAGGCTACCATTGAACGATATATCGGGAATTCACCATGCAAAACCCCTCCGAATCGCAACATTCCGCGGATTCCGCCTCGCAATCGACCCATTTCGGCTTCCAGACGGTGCCGGAAGGCGAAAAGGCCCGCAAAGTCGCCGAAGTCTTCCATTCGGTCGCCCAGCGCTACGACGTCATGAACGATTTCATGTCGGCCGGGCTGCACCGCGTCTGGAAGGCGTTCACCATCGGCCGCGCCGCCATCCGCCCCGGCATGAAGGTGCTGGACATTGCTGGCGGCACGGGCGATCTGGCAAAGGCCTTCGCCAAGCGCGCCGGCCCCACGGGCGAGGTCTGGCTCACGGACATCAACGACTCCATGCTGCGCGTGGGCCGCGACCGCCTGACCGATGCCGGCCTGCTGGTCCCCACCGCCGTGTGCGACGCCGAGCGCCTGCCGTTCCCCACCGGCCATTTCGACCGCGTCAGCGTGGCTTTCGGCCTGCGCAACATGACCCACAAGGACCGCGCCCTGGCTGAAATGACCCGGGTGCTGAAGCCGGGCGGCAAGCTGCTGGTGCTGGAATTTTCGCGCGTGGCCAAGCCGCTGGCCCCCGCCTACGACTGGTATTCCTTCAATGTGCTGCCCTGGCTGGGCAAGAAGGTCGCCAAGGACGAAGCCAGCTACCGCTATCTGGCCGAATCCATCCGCATGCACCCCGACCAGGAAACCCTGGCGGACATGCTGCGCACGGCCGGGCTGGAACGGGTGCAGTACTTCAACCTGACCGCCGGCATCGCCGCTCTGCACGAAGGCGTGAAGCTGGGCTGATCCGCCCCGGCCATCCGGATTTTTCGCCGCCCTGCGGGAACTTGTGGGGCGGCGTCTTGTCCGTTATTCTTACGGTATTCAGATTAATGTAAGAAAAGTCGCGACGAAGGTCCCGCGGTCCGTGGGACTTCCTGCTGCTCGGGGCGGCAGGAGCGCGAGTACGAGGGAGCAAACCTATGTCCAAGTTCTGTCTTTCGCGGTTTGTCGCCGCGGCGCTGATCGCCGTTTCCGGCGCGGCACTGGTGACGGCGTCGTTTGACGCCGAAGCCCGCCGTGCGGGCGGCGGCAGCAGCGTCGGCCGACAATCCTCCAACGTGACCCAGCAGCGCCAGGCGACCACGCCGCCGACCGCCGCCAGCAACACGGCGGGCGCTACCGCCGCTCCGGCAGCCGCCGGCGCGGCCACGGCCGGCGCTGCCACTGCGGGCGCCGCCGCCAAGAGCGGCGCTTCGCGCTGGCTCGGCCCCATCGCCGGCATCGCCGCTGGCCTGGGTATCGCCGCGCTGCTCTCCAGCATGGGCCTGTCGGGCGCTTTCGCCGAGTTCCTCGGCTCCGCGCTGCTGATCGCCGCGGTCGTGTTCGCCGTCATGTTCATCATCCGCCGCCTGCGCGGCTCCGGTCCGCGCACTGCCACGCAGGGCGCGTTCGGTGGCGCCAACAACGCGCCGGGCCAGCAGCAACAGCAGCCGATGTGGCGTGAAACGCTGAAGCCGGCGGCTCCTGCTGCAGCGGCTCCGGTTGCCGCCGCCGCGGCGCCGGCCGCGATGCCCAAGATGGGCGACGACAACAACTGGTTCGTGCCGGGTGACTTCGATACGCCCAACTTCCTGAAGCAGGCCAAGGAGCAGTTCGTGCGCATCCAGGCCGTCTGGGACAGCGGCAGCACCGATGGCCTGCGCGAGTTCCTGACCGACGACCTGATCACCGAGCTCAAGCCGCAGCTGGCCGAGCGCGGCGCGGCGCCCAACAAGACCGAAGTGGTCCTGCTGAACGCTGAAATGCTGGGCATCGAAACCGTGTCCGACGGCCACCTGGCCAGCGTGCGCTTCTCCGGCATGCTGCGCGAAGCGCCGGGCGCCGAGGCCTTCCGCTTCGAGGAAGTCTGGAACCTGTTCAAGCCCGCCAATGGCGGCTGGCTGCTGGCAGGCATCCAGCAGATCCCGGTGGATCTCGCCAGCTAAGCCTGGCCGGCCGGGGCCGATCCCCACCTCCGTTGCGGATGCCGCAAGGCATCTGTTTGAACCGGCCCTTACAGGGCCGGTTTTTCCATGTGCTTGCGCAAAACACCCAGCCATCTAACCCGTTACACTCCCGATTTACCCATTAACTTCCGCAACCCCCGCAATCGGGGCCGTTGCAGACCGCCATGCTGCCTCTTCCGTTCCTGCCCACCCCCTCGCGACTGGCTGTAAGCGCGCTCAACGCCCTGTTGCGGCGCGAGGACTGGGCGCGCGCGCGCCTGGTCCGGCATGCGGGCAAGACGGTGCGTTTCGCGCTGGGCGGCTTCAGCCTGGGCCTTACCATCGATAGCGAAGGCCTGGCGGCCCAGGCCGATGCGGCCGTGGTGCCCGACGTGACCCTGACGGTCGCGCCTGAAAAACTGCCGCTGCCGCGCCTGGGCGCGGACCGCGAGCGCCCCGATTTCGCCGAGGCCACCCATATCTCGGGCGACGCGGCGCTGGCGCAAGTGGTGTCGGACCTGTCCAAGCAGCTGCGCTGGGATCCGGAGGACGCGCTGGCCCGGGTGGTGGGCGACATCGCCGCGCTGCGCCTGGTGGGTGGCGCGCGCGCGGCCGCCGGCGGCGCGCGCACGGCCAGCCTGAGACTGGCCGAGAACGTGTCCGAGTACCTGTCCGAGGAAAGCGGCATGCTGGCCAGCCGACCCGCGCTGGAGCAGTGGCGGCTGGACCTGGCCGAGCTGAACGCCCGCGCCGAGGCGCTGGCCCGCTCGGCCGCCGCGCTGCAAACCCGCCTGGCATCCGCCAGCGCAAAGCGGGGCGCCTGATACATGTTTCCCCTGCTGCGCCTTTTCCGCATCATTCTGGTTTCGCTGCGCTACGGCCTGGATGAGCTGGTGCTCTCCAGCCTGAACCATCCGCTGGCCACCTGCCTGCTGCGCGTCATCCGCCTGGGCACGCGTCCGCGCAAGCCGCGCGGCTTGAGGCTGCGCCTGGCGCTGGAGTCGCTGGGCCCCATCTTCGTGAAGTTCGGACAGGTGCTGTCCACCCGCCGCGACCTGATCCCCGCCGATATCGCCGACGAACTGGCGCTCTTGCAGGACCGCGTGCCGCCGTTCCCCTCGGCGCAGGCCGCGGCCTGCATCGAGGCGGCGCTGGGCGCGCCGCCCGAGAAGCTGTTCGCGCAGTTCGAAGTGGATCCGGTAGCCTCGGCCTCGATCGCGCAGGTGCACTTTGCCGTGCTGCACGACGGCCGCGAGGTCGCGGTCAAGGTGCTGCGCCCGGGCATGCTCAGCATCATCGAGAAAGACCTGTCGCTGCTGAAAGTGGTGGCGCGCATCATCGAGCGCCTGGGCGCCGACGGCCGCCGCCTGAAGCCGCGCGAAGTGGTGGCCGAGTTCGACAAGTACCTGCACGACGAGCTGGACCTGGTGCGAGAAGCGTCCAATTGCAGCCAGTTGCGCCGCAACTTCGGCCCCGAGTCCGGCCGCGGCGACATGCTGATCGTGCCCGAGGTGATCTGGGAATACACGGCATCCACGGTCTTCACCATGCAGCGCATGTACGGCATGCCGGTGGGCCAGGTGGAGCGCATGCGCGAGGCCGGCATCGACATCCCGACGCTGGCGCGCACCGGCGTGGAGATCTTCTTCACCCAGGTCTTCACCGACGGCTTCTTCCACGCCGACATGCACCCGGGCAACATCTACGTGTCCGACCGTCCGGAAACGCTGGGCAGCTACATTGCCCTGGACTTCGGCATCGTGGGCTCGCTGTCCGAGTTCGACAAGAATTACCTGGCGCAGAATTTCCTGGCCTTCTTCCACCGCGATTACCGCCGCGTGGCGCAACTGCACATTGAATCGGGCTGGGTGCCGCCCGATACGCGCGAAGAAGAACTGGAGGGCGCCGTGCGCGCCGTCTGCGAACCGTACTTTGACCGGCCATTGTCGGAGATCTCGCTGGGGCAGGTGCTCTTGCGGCTGTTCCAGACCTCGCGCCGGTTCAATGTGGAGATCCAGCCGCAGCTGGTCCTGTTGCAGAAGACCCTGCTGAACGTTGAAGGATTGGGCCGCCAGCTCGATCCCAACCTGGATCTCTGGAAGACCGCCAAGCCCTATCTGGAACGCTGGATGCGTCAGCGCGTCGGATTCAAGGGGCTGCGGCAGAGCCTGGAAAAAGAAGCCGCGCAGTGGTCGCAAATGCTGCCTGCTTTGCCCAGGCTGGTCCATGACCACCTGAGCCGTCCCAACGTCTCGCCCGCCTTGCTGGCCGAGATGATCCAGTTGCGGCGGGCCCAGGAACAGAACAACCGGCTGGTTGCAGCGCTGGTTGGGGTGGCCGCGGTTGCCATCGGGGTCGCGATATGGGCCTTGACCCGATAGGCGGCGCGATGATCTAGACGGTATCTGTCATGTTTCATTCATGAAACGGTCATCATAGCTTCGCGGTACACGGCGAAAAATAGCGCTGCGGTGGATGAATGCAGCGCCCTCGCCGGCAGCGCGCGCGCCATTCTTAATCTCTATATCTATAGCCCCACTAGCGGGACGAATACAAGGGCAGACCATGCTTTATCCTGAACTCTTCAAGACCATGGAAGCCGTGCGCTGGAACATGGCGCATGACATTCCCTGGGGCGACTTCGATCGCAGCAAGCTCTCGGACGAGCAGGCACACACGATCAAGATGAACGCCATCACGGAATGGGCCGCCTTGCCGGCCACCGAAATGTTCCTGCGCGACAACCGCGGCGACAGCGATTTCTGCGCGTTCATGTCGGTGTGGTTCTTTGAAGAGCAGAAGCATTCGCTGGTGCTGATCGAATACCTGCGCCGCTTCCGTCCGGACCTGGTGCCCACCGAGGAAGAGCTGCACAACGTGCGCTTCGAGTTCGACGCCGCGCCCGAACTCGAAACCCTGATGCTGCATTTCTGCGGCGAAGTCCGTTTGAACCACTGGTACCGCCGCGCCGCCGAATGGCACACGGAACCGGTCATCAAGGCCATCTACAAGACCGTGGCCCAGGACGAGGCCCGCCACGCCGGCGCCTACCTGCAGTACATGCGCCGCGCGCTGCACGACCGCGGCCAGGACACGAGCGAGCAGGCGCGCCTGGCGTTCTCCAAGATCGGCGTGCTGATGGCGTCGGCCGGCCGCACGCAGCAGGCCCTGCATCCGACCAACCTGCACGTGAACAAGGACCTGTTCCCCAACGACACGGTGCAGTCGCGCCTGCCGGAACCCGGCTGGCTGGAGCACTGGCTGGACACGCAGATCCGCTTTGACGGCGTGTGGGAGCAGAAGGTCGCCACCCGTATCCTGCACATCCTGTCCAAGCTGATGGACCGCAGCTTCGAAACGGTGAAGGACCTGAACCGCTACCGCAAGGAAATGACGGCCCTGATCGTGCCCAAGGAAAAGCAGATCATCCTGGGCGGCGCCTGAGCCGGGGCGATACAATCGCCGCATGCCTGCCGCCCGTTTCGAATCCAAGGTCCTGTCCCGCGACGAATGCGTCGCTGCCGTCGCCGACGGCCGCTATCCGCGGCCGCTGGTGTTCACCAACGGCGTCTTCGACATCCTGCACCGGGGCCACGCGACCTACCTCGACCAGGCCGCCCAACTGGGCGCGACCCTGGTGGTGGCGGTGAACACGGACGAGTCGGTGCGGCGCCTGGGCAAGGGCGCCGAGCGTCCGCTGAATCGCATGGAAGACCGCGCCGCCTTGCTGGCGGCGCTGGGCTTCGTGACCGTGGTCACGTCCTTCCATGAAGACACGCCCGAAGCCCTGATCGGCCAGCTCAAGCCGGACCTGATCGTCAAGGGCGGCGACTACGACATGGAAAAGCTGCCCGAGACCGCCATGGTCAAGAGCTGGGGCGGCCGCGCGGTGGCGATTCCATTCGAGTTCGAGCGCTCGACCACGGCGCTCGTGAAGAAAATCCAGAACAAGTAAACCGGGCCCCGTAGCGGCTCAGCGCGGTTCCCGCAGCAGGCGGTTGATTGCTTCCAGGTCCGCTTCGGCCAGGATGCCGCTGGTGGCCTTCAGGCGCAGGCTGGCGAGCACCGTGCTGTAGCGCGCCAGCGCCAGGTCGCGCTGGGTGGCATAGAGCTGCTGCTGGGCGTTGAGCACGTCCAGGTTGATGCGCACGCCGACCTCGTAGCCGGTGCGGTTGGCCTCGACCGCGGCGCGGCTGGATTTTTCGCCTGCCTCCAGCGCCTGGATGCGGGCCAGGCCGCTGGTGACGCCGGTGTAGTACTGGCGCGCGGCCTGCACGGCCTGGCGGCGCGCTGCCTCATAGTCATGGCGCGCCTTCTGTTCCAGCTGGACCTTTTCGGTCACTTGCGACGACACCCCGCCGCCCGAGTACAGCGGGATCGACAGCACCACGCCGATGGTGCTGTCGATGGGCTTGCCGGGCGCGGCATTGCGCATCACGGCGTCGCTGGCGCTGCCGCTGCTGGCGCGCAGGTTCAGGGTGGGATAGTGGCCGCTTTTGGCGATCTGGATCTCGCGGCCGGCGATGCGCGTCAGAAGCTGCGCGCGCAGCACGTCCAGGCTGGAGGACTCGGCCTGGTTGCTCCAGTCGGCCACGCGGGCGGGCTGCGGCGCGGGCAGTTGCACGCCATAGGGCAGTTCGGACAAGGCGCCGGGAGGCATGCCGATGATCTTGGCCAGTTCATCGCGGCGGACTTCCAGATCGTTCTGCAGGCGCAGTTCCTGCGCCACCACCAGGTCGTAGCGCGCCTGCGCCTCGTAGGTGTCGGTGATGGTGGCGTTGCCGAGTTCGAAGTTGCGCTTGGCGGATTCCAGCTGCCCGGCCACGGCGGCCTTCTCGGCCTCGGTGGCGGTCAGCGTGTCCTGGGCGTAGAGCACGTTGAAGTAGGCATCGGCCACGCGCAGCAGCAAGTCCTGGTAGGCCTGTTGCAGCTGCACTTCGACGTCGGCGACGATCAGCTTGGACTGCTCGAAGTTCTGCCAGCGGCCCCAGTCGAACAGCGGCTGGGTCAGGGACAAATCCCAGACGCCGCGGCCGCCGCTATAGGCGATGCCCATGCCGCGAGTGCTGCGGGTTTCCTGGTAGGCGCCGCCGGCTTCGGCGGAAATCAAGGGCAGGAGCAGCGAACGGGCCTGGGGCTCTTTTTCCAGGCCGGCGCGATAGTTGGCGCGCGCTGCGGCGTAGATCGGGTCATTGCCCAGCGCCGATTGCCAGATCTGGATCAGGTTCTGCGCGCGGGCAAGCGTCGGGCCGACGCTTGCGGCGCAGGTAAAAACCAGTAAAGCCGTTAGCAATCGGAAACGCATGGTGGTCAACGATACGCCGGGCCGCCCGGGGCGCGGCGGCCCCGTCAAGGAGGCAGGCGCCGGGCGGCAGGGTTGGGGATCAGAACTTGAACTGGGAGACCGTGACGCCGCGCAGCGGCTTGATGACGGTTTCGAACAGGTTCACCGTTTCGAAGCTGGCCGCGGTGGTGCGGGTGATGCGACAGGCCGTCATGACGGGCGCCTGGCCCACGATCACGACCAGGCGGCCACCCACGCGCAGCTGGTACTTCAGCGCGTCGGGGACGGTCGGCACGGAACCCGTGACGAGGATGGCGTCGTACTCGGTGGAGCCCCAGCCGTTGCGGGCGTCGCCGGTTTCGACCTTGACGTTGGTGACGTTGTTCATCTGCAGGTTCTGCTGCGCGAACGTCACCAGGCGGCTGTCGATTTCGACCGAGGTGACCTGCTGCGCCAGGTAGCCCAGCAGCGCGGCCTGGTAGCCGGAGCCGGTGCCGATCTCCAGCACGCAGTCGGACTTGGTCAGCTGCAGCTCTTGCGCCAGGCGGGCTTCCACCTTGGGCGCCAGCATGTTCTGGCGGGTGTTGACCGCGTTGATCTCAAGCGGCAGTTCCAGGTCGGAAAACGCCAGCGCGCGCAGGGCCGGCGGAACGAATTGTTCGCGGCGCACATCGAACAGCGCTTGCAGCACGTTGGCGTCCAGAACGTCCCACGGGCGGATCTGCTGTTCCACCATGTTGAAGCGGGCTTGTTCTACGTCGGGCAGGGTCGAAGCGTTCATGACGGTCAGAAAAAACAGAGGAATCAACAGACCATTGTACCGATTCGTAGCGTACTGTGACGCCCGGCCCCGCCGACAGATGTTTCAGACGTCCGGATCTACCACCAGGCGTGGAAGTGGTGCACCGGGCCGTGGCCCGACCCCACCGACAGGCGCTCGGCGTGGCGGATGGCCTCCGTGAGGTAGGCCTTGGCGCGACGCGCCGCCTCGGGCACGTCCCCGGTTTGCGGCAGCAGGGCGGCCAGCGCCGCCGACAGCGTGCAGCCGGTGCCGTGGGTATTGGCGGTTTCGATGCGGTGGCCGGGCAGCTCGATCATGCGGTCGCCGTCGTGCAGCAGGTCGATGGTCTCGTTGCCGGGCAGGTGGCCGCCCTTGACCAGCACCCAGCGCTCGCCCGAATGGGCCAGCTTGTTGCGCAGGCGTTCGGCCACGCGCCGCATTTCCTTGACCGTCTCGACCGGGCGCTCTTCCAGCAGCACGCCGGCTTCGGGCAGGTTGGGCGTCAGCAGGGTGGACTGCGGCAGCAGGGCTTCGCGCATGGCGCCCACGGCATCGCGCTCCAGGAGCAGGTCGCCGCTCTTGGCCACCATGACCGGGTCCAGCACCACGTGGGCGGGGGTCCACTTGGCGAGCTTCTCGGCCACCACCTGGATCACCGGCTGCTGGCCCAGCATGCCGATCTTGACCGCGTCGATGCGCACGTCCGCGAACAGCGTGTCGATCTGCTGGCCGACGAAAGCGGGCGGCACCGCAGAGATGCCGGTGACGCCCTGGGTGTTCTGCGCCGTCAGCGCGGCGATCACCGCGCAGCCGTAGGCGCCCAGCGCGCTCATGGCCTTCACGTCGGCCAGGATGCCGGCGCCGCCGGACGGGTCGACGCCGGCGATGGTCAACGCGTTGGGGATGGGGCGGCCGCTGGCGGCCTGCTGGCGACCGTTCATTTGGGGGCGCCTGCCGTGATCAGGCCTTCGTTGGGCGAGCTGGGAGCGCCGCTGTACAGCTTCTTGGGCATGCGGCCGGCCAGGAAGGCCTCGCGGCCGGCTTCAACGCCTTTCTTCATGGCGCTGGCCATCAGGATGGGATCGCGCGCGCCGGCGATGGCGGTGTTCATCAGGACGGCGTCGCAGCCCAGTTCCATGGCGATGGCGGCGTCCGACGCGGTACCCACGCCGGCGTCCACCACGATGGGCACGCGGGCCTGTTCGATGATCAGGCGCAGGTTCCAGGGATTCAGGATGCCCATGCCCGAGCCGATCAGCGAGGCCAGCGGCATCACGGCGACCGCGCCCAGGTCTTCCAGCATGCGGCACTGGATGGGATCGTCGGTGCAATACACCATGACCTTGAAGCCTTCGTCCACCAGGGTCTTGGTGGCCTTGAGCGTCTCCGGCATGTTGGGGAACAGGGTCTGCGGGTCGCCCAGCACTTCCAGCTTCACGAGGTCATGGCCGTCCAGCAGTTCGCGCGCCAGGCGCAGCGTGCGCACGGCCTCGTCGGCGCTGTAGCAGCCGGCGGTGTTGGGCAGCAGCGTGAATTTGGACGGCGGAACGTAGTCCAGCAGATTCGGTTCACCGGCGTTCTGGCCGATATTGGTGCGGCGGATGGCGACGGTGACGATCTCGGTGCCGCTGGCGTCCAACGCCGCGCGGGTCTGTTCGAAGTCCTTGTACTTGCCGGTGCCGACGAGCAGGCGCGACGAGTAGGCGCGGCCGGCGATGGTGAGAGTGTCTTGAGTGGTCATGGCGGAGGTTCAAAGGGCGGGTGCGCACGATGCGAGACCCGCGGGGACTGGCGATTCGTTGGACGAATGATAAAGCACGGCGCCGCGCGGCAGGCCCGTCCGGTGAAATGTAGCGTTCCACTATTTGCAGATCGCGGCGCGGACGCGGTTCAGCGCAGGCGGTCCAGATCGGCGCAGATCGCCTCGGCGGCGTCGATCAGGCGCGGACCCGGGCGGTACAGGGCGTCGGCGTCCACGCCGTACACGCGCCCCAGCCGCGCGGCGGGCAGCCCCAGCGCCTGCCAGGCGGCCAGGTTGCGGGCGCCGTCCTCGGGTCGGGACGTGCCGGCCAGCACGGCCTCGGGCCGCGCCGCCAGCACGCTTTCCAGCGTGACCTGGGGCGCCACCACGGGGGCCTGGCCGAAGACATTGACGCCGCCGCAGACGCGCAGGGCGTCACTGACGATGCTGCTGTCGTTCAGGGTGTAGATGGGATCCAGCCCCGCCTGCACGAAGACGCGCACGGGGCGGCGGCCGGCATAGCGGGCGGCCAGGGCGTCCAGCCGCGCGCGCAGGGCCTGGGCCGCGGGCCGCGCCTGCGCTTCGGTGCCGAACAGGGCACCCATGCGTTCGACTGCATCGGGGATGGCGGCCAGGGTCTGCGGATCGCTGTAGAACACCGGCACGCCCAGTTTGTCCATGACCCGCGCCAGCGGCGCGGCGGCGGCGGGCTGCCAGGCGATCAGCAGGTCCGGACGCACCGCCGCCACGCGTTCGGGATCGGGCTGGGTGCCGTCGCCGATCACGGGCAGCTGGCGGGCGGCGGGCGGATAGTCGCTGCCGCGGATGGTGGCGATGAGCCGGTCGCCCGCGCCGGCGGCAAAGACGAGTTCGGTGGCGTGCGGGGCCAGGGTGACGGCGCGTTGCGCGGGGGCGGCCAGCGAGACCTGGCGTCCCTGGTCGTCGCGGACCTGGATGGCCGCGCCGGCCGCGGCACGGGTTGCCGGACCTGCCAGGGAACTTGCCGCGGCGGGTCCCGCAGACAGCAGCGCGCCCAGGGCCAGGAACAGCCCCGGAGCGATGCGAGGGAGGGTGCGTGCGCGGGTCATGCAGGAGACCGATATAGCCAGCGGGGAACGCCGACTATATCGGAATGCCGCGATCAGTAGCGCAGCGTGAGCGACGCGTAGAAGTTGCGCCCAGGCGCGGGGTACAGGCTGTAGTTGGCGACCGGGCCCAGCATCTCGAACGAAGCATTGCCGCCGCGGATGCCGTACGTGGCGTACTGGCGGTCGAAGATGTTGTTCACGCCGATGGCGCCTTCGATGTTGCGCGTGAACTTGTACGCCACCTTGGTGTTGAACAGTACGTAGGCGTCCAGTTCCTTGGCGAACTGGTTGGCCTGGTCGTTGTCCATGCGCGACTTGCCCACGTATTGCGCCGTCACGTTCCACAGGAACGCATCGGTGGGACGCCAGGTCACGCCGGCGTTGGCCAGCCACTTGGGCGCCAGCGGCACGGTCTTGCCAGCCAGGTCCACGCCGGCGTAGGTGCCGGAGCGGAATTGCGCTTCCATCCAGGTAAGGTTGGCGTCCAGCGACACGCTGCTGGAAATGGCGGTGTGGCCTTCCAGTTCGATGCCTTGGCGGCGGGTCGGATCCAGGTTGGTGTTGGCTCCCGTGCCCGGGCCCCAGATGCCGTCGGCCAGCGGGTTGTACTGGATCTCGTTGGTCAGGTCATAGCGGAAGTACGACAGGCGGGCGCTGCTGCTGGCCGATTGCCAGGTTACGCCGATTTCCTTGTCGGTGGAGGTCTGCGGCGCCAGCGGGGTCTGCACCGACAGCAGTTCATCGGCGTTGGGCAGGCGGAAGCTGCGGCCGACCTTGCCATACACGCCGAAGCCGGCGGGCAGGTCCTGGCGCACGCCCAGCTGCCAGGCGGTCAGGTGGTTGCTGCGGTCCGACGCCGTGCCCGAGCCGGAAATCACGTCGAGGTCGTCGGAGGCGTACTGGCGGCGCACGCCGGCCGTCACGTAGGTGGTATCGGTGGCGCGTACCTGGCCTTCGGCGAACAGGCCGTACTGGTGCTGGCGCGACTGCCACTTCGAGGGCTGGAAGTCGTAGTAGGCGTTCTGGTTGGCGGTGGTCTTGGCTTCCTGGCCGTCGGCGCCGAAGACGATGCTGTGGCCGCCGTTGATCGGCAGGCGGTAGCGCACGCTGGCGATGTTCTCTTCCAGCTTCTGGTCGCGCAGGATGTCGCCGAAGCCGTCGTAGGTCAGGCCGTCGAGCTTCTTTTCGCGGGTCGACAGGTCGGCGTACAAGGTGCCGGCGCCGATGGCCTGCTCGAGCTGCAGGCCGAAGGTGGTGGTGGTGGTCTTGACGTAATCGACGTCGTTCTTCGAGCCGCGCGGATCGTCCTGGTATTCGTTCAGGCCGGTCTTGGGGTTGATCGTGCGCGGGCCGGGCAGTTCCAGCTTCTGGGTGGTGGTGCGGCCGTACAGGCGGATCGAGCCGTCGTCATGGCGGAAGGTGATGCCGCCGCCGCCGCCCTCGCGCCGCTCGCCGCTGTGATCGCGGTAGCCGTCGCTGTGCAGCGACTGCATGTAGGCGTCGATGCCGACCTTTTCATTGTTCATGGCCACGGCGGCGTCATACTGGCGCAGGCCGTAGCTGCCGAAGGTGGCGGTGGCGCGGGCGCTTACCGGTTCCTTGGCGAAATCAGGGCGCGTGATGATGTTGATCACGCCGCCGGTGGTGCCGCCGCCGTATTGCACCGAACCGCTGCCGCGCACGATTTCAATGCGCTCGACCTGGTCCAGCGGCACCACGCCCAGGCTGGGGGCCGACAGGTCATTGGTGTTCTGCTTCACGCCGTCGATCAGGATCAGCGTGTTGCTGGCGCCGGTGATGCCGAAGCCGCGCAGGTCGACGATGGAGTTGTCGCTGGAGCTGCTGGTGTTGATCAGATGGATGCCGGCCTGGGTCGACAGCACGTCCTGCATGGTGCGGGCGCTGGACGCCGCGATGTCCTCGGCGGTGATGATCGAGATCGACACCGGCAGCGTGCGGCCGTCGGTGGGCACGCGCTGGGCGGTGACCGTGATGGCGTCGAACTGGGGAGTGTCGGGGGCGGCTTGCTGGGCGGCGGCGACGGCCGGGGCGGAGCAGAGCAGGGCGCCGGCGTAGCGCCGGATGGAGCGGGTTTTCATCTACGTAACCTCGATGCGACCCGCGACCCCGCAGGCCATTCACGATGGGGAGGATGCCCAAGCCGCGGCGGGCCGGTGAGGGCCTGGCGGCATTGCATGGACTTCCTGGCGATCGAACAGGCCGGTATCGGGCTGCCATGGGCGCATTGCGCGCATGGGGACCGTTGCGGGGGCAGCACAGGCTGGAGCCAGGGTTTGCCGGCGCCTTGTGGGGCGGCAGTCCTGGGAGGTTCTTCCTGTTTCCCGTTTACCTTTCGCGCGCGGCTGGCAAGTGTTGCGTTCTTGCCTGCCCAGTGCGCCGAAAGCACCGGTTCGGGGCCGAAACTGTATCACCGGGAGGCGCGGATAGGCCCATTTTGTTACGATCAGGGCTTGTTTTTGCGGCGTTTTTCGCTTTTTCGCCACATAGCGCCGCCATCGCCAACTCCATCCGGACCTGCCCGTGTCGTATCCCCGCCTGCCTTACCCGCCCGAAGCCTATACCCACGGCAGCGAATTCGCCCGCCTGCTGGGCAAGCGCATCCTGATCCTGGATGGCGCCATGGGCACCATGATCCAGCGCTACAAGCTGGGCGAGGCGGATTTCCGCGGCGAGCGCTTCGCCGACCACGGCAAGGACGTCAAGGGCAACAACGAGCTGCTGTCGCTGGTGCGTCCGGACGTGATCTCCGAGATCCATCGCCAGTACCTGGAAGCCGGCGCCGACGTCATCGAGACCAACACCTTCGGCGCCACCACCATCGCGCAGGGCGACTATGAACTGCCGGAACTGGCCTACGAACTGAACCTGGTGTCCGCGCGCCTGGCGCGCGAGGCCTGTGACGCCTACAGCACGCCCGAGCGGCCGCGCTTCGTGGCCGGCGCGCTGGGACCGCAGCCCAAGACCGCGTCGATCTCGCCGGACGTGAACGATCCGGGCGCGCGCAACGTCACCTTCGAGGAATTGCGCGTCGCCTATGTGGAGCAGCTCAACGGCCTGTTGGACGGCGGCATCGACATCGTCCTGATCGAAACCATCTTCGACACCCTGAACGCCAAGGCGGCCATCTTCGCCACCGAGGAAGTGTTCGAGGCGCGCGGCGTGCGCCTGCCCGTGATGATCTCGGGCACGGTGACCGACGCGTCCGGGCGCATCCTGTCCGGCCAGACCGTGGAAGCCTTCTGGAATTCGGTGCGCCACGCGCGCCCCATCACCATCGGCCTGAACTGCGCGCTGGGCGCGGCGCTGATGCGGCCCTACGTGGCCGAGCTTGCCCGCATCTGCGACACCTACGTCTGCGTCTATCCGAACGCCGGCCTGCCCAATCCCATGGCCGAGACCGGCTTTGACGAAACCCCGGCCGATACCTCGGCGCTGCTGGAGGAATTCGCCCGCGCCGGGCTGGTCAACATGTCGGGCGGCTGTTGCGGCACCACCCCGGACCACATCCGTGAGATCGCGGCCAAGGTCATGTCGCTGACTCCGCGCGCCGTGCCGGACATTCCGGTCAAGACCCGCCTGTCGGGCCTGGAGCCGCTGAACATCGACGAAGACACGCTGTACGTCAACGTCGGTGAACGCACCAACGTGACGGGCAGCAAGATGTTCGCCCGCCTGATCCGCGAAGAGAAATACGACGAGGCGCTGGCCGTGGCCCGCCAGCAGGTCGAGAATGGCGCGCAGATCATCGACATCAACATGGACGAGGCCATGCTGGATTCGGTGGCCTGCATGCGGCGCTTCCTCAATCTGATCGCCTCCGAGCCCGACATCGCGCGCGTGCCGATCATGATCGACAGCTCCAAGTGGGAAGTCATCGAAGAAGGCCTGAAGTGCGTGCAGGGCAAGCCCGTGGTGAACTCGATCTCCATGAAGGAAGGGCTGGAGCCCTTCCGCCACCATGCGCGCCTGTGCCGCCGCTACGGCGCGGCCGTGGTGGTGATGGCGTTCGACGAACAGGGCCAGGCCGACACGCTGGAGCGCCGCAAGGAAATCTGCGGCCGCGCCTACAAGATCCTGGTCGAGGAAGAAGGCTTCCCGCCGGAAGACATCATCTTCGATCCCAACGTCTTCGCGGTCGCCACCGGCATCGACGAACACAACCACTACGCCGTGGACTTCATCGAAGGCACGCGCTGGATCCGCGAGAACCTGCCCTACGCCCGCATCTCGGGAGGCGTGTCCAACGTCAGCTTTTCGTTCCGCGGCAATGAGCCCATGCGCGAGGCCATCCACACGGTGTTCCTCTATTACGCCGTCAAGGAAGGCATGACGATGGGCATCGTCAACGCCGGCCAGCTGGGCGTGTACGCCGACCTGGATCCCAAGCTGCGCGATCTGGTCGAGGACGTGGTGCTGGACCGCGCCGAACCCGTGGGCAAGACGGAAGCCGACGACGAGCGCACCCCGACCGAGCGCCTGGTGCAGTTCGCCGACAGCGTGAAGGGCTCTGGCGCCAAGAAGGAAGAGGACCTGACCTGGCGCAACGCCGAGGTTGAAGCGCGCCTGTCACATGCGCTGGTGCACGGCATCACCGCCTTCATCGTCGAAGACACCGAAGAAGTGCGGCAGAAGATCGCCGCACGTGGCGGCCGTCCGATCGAGGTGATCGAAGGCCCGCTGATGGACGGCATGAACGTGGTGGGCGACCTGTTCGGCGAAGGCAAGATGTTCCTGCCGCAGGTGGTGAAGTCGGCCCGCGTCATGAAGCAGGCCGTGGCCCACCTGATTCCCTTCATCGAGGAAGAAAAGCGCCAGATCGCGGCCGCGGGCGGCGACGTGCGCGCCAAGGGCAAGATCGTCATCGCCACCGTCAAGGGCGACGTGCACGACATCGGCAAGAACATCGTATCGGTGGTCCTGCAGTGCAATAACTTCGAAGTCGTGAACATGGGCGTGATGGTGCCCTGCGCCCAGATCCTGGAAAAGGCCAAGGAAGAGAACGCCGACATCGTCGGCCTGTCCGGCCTGATCACGCCCAGCCTGGAAGAAATGGCCTACGTGGCCAGCGAAATGCAGCGCGACGAGTACTTCCGCAGCCGCAAGCTGCCGCTGATGATAGGCGGCGCCACCACCAGCCGCGTGCACACCGCCGTCAAGATCGCGCCCAACTACGAAGGCCCGGTGATCTACGTGCCGGACGCCAGCCGTTCCGTGGGCGTGGCGACGAACCTGATGTCGGACCAGTCCGCAACGTATCTGGCAGAGTTGGCCGAGGAATACGAAGAGGTGCGCCGCCGCCACGCCAACCGCAAGGCCACGCCCATCCTGCCGCTGGCGGAAGCGCGCGCCTCGCGTCCCGCGATCGACTGGGACAACTACACGCCGCCGCGCCCGAAGTTCATCGGCCGCCGCACATTCAAGAGCTACGACCTGGCCGAAATCGCCAAGTACGTGGACTGGGGCCCGTTCTTCCAGACCTGGAGCCTGTTCGGCCCGTTCCCCGCCATCCTGGACGACAAGGTCGTGGGCGAGCAGGCGCGCAAGGTCTACGCCGACGGCCTGGCCATGATGAAGCGCATCATTGAAGGCCGCTGGCTCACCGCCAACGGCGTGGTGGGCTTCTATCCGGCCAACAGCATCAACGACGAAGACATCGTGGTCTACAAGGACGAGACCCGCAGCGAGGTGCTGTTCACCTACCGCAATCTGCGCCAGCAGGGCGCCAAGCGCGAAGGCGTCAGCAACAAGTGCCTGTCCGATTTCATCGCGCCCAAGTCCAGCGGCAAGCTGGACTACATCGGCATGTTCGCCGTCACGGCGGGCCTGGGCATCGAAAAGAAGGAAGCGGAATTCGAAAAGGCGCTGGACGACTACTCCAGCATCATGCTGAAGTCGCTGGCCGACCGCCTGGCCGAAGGCTTCGCCGAATGCCTGCATGCCCGCGTGCGCCAGGATCTGTGGGGCTATGCGCCCGACGAAGCCCTGTCCAATGACGACATGATCGCCGAGAAGTACGTGGGCATCCGCCCCGCGCCCGGCTACCCGGCCTGCCCCGAACACGTCATCAAGACCGACATGTTCCGCGTGCTGGACGGCGCCGATATCGGCATGATGCTGACCGACAGCTATGCCATGTACCCGGCCTCCAGCGTGTCCGGCTTCTACTTCAGCCACCCGCAGTCGCAGTACTTCAACGTGGGCGTGATCGGCGAAGACCAGTTGCAGGACTACGCCGCCCGCAGTGGCCGCAGCATCGAAGACCTGAAGCGTACCCTGGCGCCGAACCTGGGTTGAGCGCTGCGGGGGGAGCGGTCAGGCGTACTCGCTGGCCATTCCCCCGTCCATGCGGCTGCGCCGTTACGCCTGCTCTCCGTCTTGATGCGTCTTGCCTTTGCCCACATAGGGAATGGCCTGGTCTATGGTTTCCCAGATGTAGCGTCCCGATGGACTTTGCTGTTCCTCGGCCACGTGCGACACCAGGCCGGCCGCGCGCGAAATGACGGCGAAGCCGCGCATCAGTTCGGTCGGCACGCCGATCTCGCTGAGCAACGCGGCCACCGCGCCGGTGGCGTTGATGGTGATGTGCTTGCCGTAGGTCTCGTCGATCGCGGCCGAGAGCAGGCGCAGCGCCTTGAGCGAGTCGCCCTTGAGTTCCGGTTCGGCCTCGGCCAGCGCCAGCAGCTTGATCGAGCGCGGGTCGTCGGGCTTGTGCAGATGGTGGCCGAAGCCCGGCAGGGCGCTGCGCGATTCGCGGAACTCGCGGGCGATCGCCAGGGCTTCTGCGCGGCCGTCGTCGGCCTGGCGGATGCGGTCCAGCAGGCGCGAGCAGTTTTCCATGGTGCCGACGAACTGGCTGCCTACCGCCATGAGGCCGGACGCCACCGCGCCCTGCAGGTTTTCCGGCGCGCTCATGTAGATCAGCCGGGTGGCGATGGCGCTGGGCGTCAGGCCATGCTCCATCAGCGTGACCAGCACCGCGTCGACGATGCGCAGGTCCACCGGGCGCGCCTCGCGGCCCAGGATCTGCATGATCATGACTTCGGTGAAGGTCTTCTTGCCGATCAGGTCTTCGACCAGATCCACGTCGCGGTAGGACATGCCGGTAAGGTGATGCGCGCAGAGGCGGGTTTCGGGCGTTTTCATGAGGTCTCCTTCAGGGCCGCGTCGCGCACGGCGTTTTTCAGTACCTTGCCCACGCTGGAGCGCGGCAGGCTGTCATGGATGTGGAATTGCTTGGGCGTGGCCACGGGGCCGAGCAGGGCGCGCACGTGCGCTTTCAACTCGTCCGCGCTGGCCTGCGCGCCGGGATGGAACTGCACGGCGGCATGGACCGCTTCACCCCACTTGTCGTCGGGCAGTCCGAACACCGAGCACTCGTAGACGGCGGGATGCGCGGACAGCGCGTTCTCCACGTCCACCGGGTAGATGTTGAAGCCGCCGGTGATGATCACGTCGCGCAGCCGGTCCTTCAGGAACAGATAGCCGCGCGCATCGATCAGGCCGGTGTCGCCGGTATGCAGCCAGCCGTCCACCACCGTTTCGGCGGTTTTTTCGGGCAGGCGCCAGTAGCCCGACATGACCAGGTCGCCCTGCACCACGACCTCGCCGATCTCGCCGCGCGGCAGCAGCGCGCCGTCGGGCGACATGATGGCCACGTCGCTGAGCCAGGTGACGCGTCCGACTGAGGCGCGGTTCTCCGGCGCTTCCAGGTCGGCGGGGCGCAGCACCGTCATGATCTGCGGCGCCTCGGTCTGGCCGTAGGTGGTGCCCAGCACAGGGCCGAAGAATTCGCGCGCCCGATCGATCTTTTCCACGGGCATGGGCGCGCCGCCGTAGATCAGGTTGCGCAGCCGCGGGAAGTCGGTGCGCGAGACGCCGGGCTGCGCCATGATCATGTAGATCAGGGTAGGCGGCATGAAGCTCAGCGTGCCGCCGCGCTCGCGGAAGGCGGCGGTGATGCTGGCCGGCGTGACGCCATCCAACAGCAGATGGGCGCCGCCGCGCGCCAGCACCGGCAAGAGGTATGTGCCGGTGCCGTGCGTGATGGGGGCGGCCACGACATAGCGGTCTTCGTGGGTCAGGCCCCAGCTCATGATCTGGTTGATGATGCCCGCGTTCCACGCGTGGTACGGCTGCATCACGCCCTTGGGCAGGCCGGTGGTGCCGCCTGTGAACTTGATGGCCTGGGTGGCGTCGCGCGGTTGCGCGTGGCGCTGCGGCTCGCGTCCGGCGCAGCGGGCCAGCAGCTTATCCAGCGCCAGCGGCGCCGATGCGTCGTCCAGATGGATGTGGCGGCGGCCTTGCGGCGCCTGGGCCGGAGGCGCCAGCGGCGCGCCCACGCCGTCCACGATCACGATGGACGGCTCGGTGGCGTCCAGGATGCGCCCGATCTCGCGTTCCGTGCTGCGGTAGTTGAGCGGCACCCACACCTTGCCGCTGGCCAGCACGGCCAGCAGCGCCAGGATGTGCCGCGCGGAGTTGCCGGCGCAGATCGCCACCCGCGTCTGCGGCGCGGGATCCAGTTCTTGCAAGGCCGCGGCCAGCGCCCGCGTATCGGCGGCCAATTGCGAGTAAGTGACCTGGCCTTCGGGACCGTCCAGCGCGATGCGCTCCGGATACTGCTCGGCGGCGCGGAAGAAGAAATCTATCGGGTACATCCTGGTGTTCCTAGTTGGCTTTGAGGTTGGCGCTCTTGACGACCTTGCCCCATTTGTCGATCTCGCTGGCGATCTTCTGGGCGTAGGTCTCGGGGGTGTTGGGCTGCTGTGGCGCGTAGAAGCCGGATTGCTGGTAGGACGCCTGCAGCGCCGGGCTGGCCAGCGCCTTGTTGATGGCCTGGTTCAAGCGCTCGACGACGGGCTTGGGGGTGCCGGCCGGCGCCATCACGCCGAACCAGGATTCCACCTCGAAGCCGGGCAGGCCGGATTCGGCCAGCGTGGGCGTGTCGGGCGCGGAGGGCAGGCGCTGCGGCGAGGTCACGCCGATGGCGCGCAGCTTGCCGGCCTGCACGTGCGGCAGCGACGAGGGCAGGTTGTCGAACATGGAATCCACCTGGCCGCCTAGCAGGTCGGCCACGGCCGGGCCGCTGCCGCGGTACGGCACGTGCAGGATGTCGGTGCCGGTCTGCATCTTGAACAGCTCGCACGACAGGTGGATGGACGAGCCGCTGCCGGAAGAGGCGCAGGTCAGCTTGCCCGGATTCTTCTTCGCGTAGGCCACGTATTCCTGCACGGTCTTGACCGGCAGCTTGGGGTTGACGACCAGGATGTTCGGAATGGTCGCCAGCAGGCCCACGGGCTCGAAGCCCTTCACGAAGTCATAGTTGAGCTGGCTGTACAGCGTGCGGTTGATGGTGTTGGCGATGGAACCCACATACAGCGTGTAGCCGTCTGGCGCGGCGCGCGAGACGATTTCCGCGCCTATGTTGCTGTTGGCGCCGGTCTTGTTCTCCACCACGATGGTCTGGCCCAATTCTTCCGAGAGGGACTTCGCCATCAGGCGCGCCACGATGTCGGTGGCGCCGCCCGCCGCGTAGCCGACGACCAGCGTCACGGGACGCTCGGGATAGGGCTTGGCCGCCAGGGCCGGGGCCGCGAGCAGCGCACCCAGGGCGGCCGCCGCGGCGGCCCACCGCTTGCTTTGCATCTTCATTGTTGTCTCCGTCCTGTTTGTCTAATATTTGGACAGCTCTGCGTCTGCCCGGATTCATATTGGGCTTTGATAGGGGCCTCATCAACGCAAGCTGTCCAAAAAATGAACAAACCAGAATCCGAAGGCTCGGGGCCGCGCGTATTGCGCCGCGGGCTGCGCGTGCTGGGCGTGCTGCGGCAGGCGGGGGCGGCGGGCATGCACGTGGTCGACATCGCGCGCGCTGCGGGCATGCAGCGGACCACGGCCTATCGCTATCTCGACGTGCTGGTGCAGGAGGGCTACGCCTTGCGCGAGTCCGAGGCGCCGCGCTGGCGCGTGGCCGAGCTGGGCGTGATGATGGCGGGCGATCCGCATGCGCAGGCTGTGCGCGACCTGCGGCCGGTGCTGCGCCAGATCAGCGACGTCAGCGGCGATTCCGCTTTTCTCATCTGCCGCGCGGGCAACGATTCGCTTTGCCTGCACCGTGAAGTGGGCAACTATCCCGTGCAGGTGCTGGCGGTCACGGTGGGTCACCGCCAGCCGCTGGGCGTGGGGGCGGCCGGGCTGGCGCTATTGGCCGCGCTGCCGCCGGATGAGTCGGAAGAAGTGATTGCGCAGAACGAGCAGGCGCTGCGCGCCTATGGCGGCATGACGGTGGCGCAGATGCGGCGCCTGGTGGAGAACACGCGCGGGCGCGGCTGGTCGGTGGTGGGCAATGCCGCGGTGCCGGGCGTGCTGGGGGTGGGTGTGGCCTTGTGCGACGCGGGCGGCTATCCGCGCCTGGCCGTCAGCGTGTCCAGCCTGATCAGCCGCATGCAGGCGGCGCGCCAGCGCAATATCGCCGACCTGATCCGCGCCCAGTTGGCGCAGGATGAGGTCAGGATGCAGCGCTGGGCGCTGCCGGGGTTTCCCGCGGCTTAGGCGGCTGCCGGCGTCGGCACCCGGTAGGTCTTCTGGTAGTGCACCGTGAAGGTCTTGAACGCGTCCAGCGCCTTGTGCGGATCGTGACCCGGCTTGACCAGGAAGCTGTCGAAGCCGACGCGCGCCTGGTAGTGGATGGTGTCGATCATCACGTCGCCGACCGCGCGCAGTTCGCCTTGCCACTGGTAGCGCGTGCGCAGCAACTGCGCCAGCGAATAGCCGCGGCCATCGGTGTAGACCGGGAAGTCGACGGCGATGAAGGCGATGCCGGCGGGGTCCAGGGTGCCGTCGGCTTCGGCCAGGTCGCGCAGATCGGCGTCCGGGTCAAGCAGCACCGCGACCGGATGCTGGTGGCGGCGCAAGGTGGCGCGCGAGGTCTTCCAGACGGAGAGCGGCACGATCCAGCCCGGCGCGTCGCCAGGCACCTGGCCCTCGGCGGGGACTTCGGGTTCAGGCGTGAAGACGCGCGAGGCGTCGGCTTCCAGGCGGCCGTTGCGGATCAGGTGCGGGCCGGGGGCGTCGTGCGGATAGATTTCAGACATGGGCGGCCTCGGCTTGCGGCGCGGGTTTGGCGAAGGCGGGATCGGAGTAGACGTCCTGCTTGAAGGGATCGATGCCGACGCGGTCCACCACGTCGATGAAGCGTTCCTCTTCGCTGTCGCGCAGGCCCAGATAGGTGCGGACCAGACGGTCCACCACGCCCGCGACCTGGTCGCGCGCGAACGACGGGCCGATGATGCGGCCGATGGCAGCGCCGCCGCCGCGCGTGGATTCGATATCGGGCAGCGGCTTGGCGGCGCCGTTCTGGCGTCCGCCGATGGTGACTTGATACCACTCCTCGCCGGCCTTATCGACGCCGAGGATGCCGATGTGGCCCACGTGATGGTGCCCGCAGGAGTTGATGCAGCCCGAGATGTTCAGGTCGAGCTCGCCGATCTCGAACAGGTAGTCGAGGTTGTCGAACTGGCGCTGGATGGCTTCGGCTACGGGGATGGAGACGGCATTGGCCAGCGCGCAGAAATCCCCGCCCGGACAGGCGATGATGTTGGTCAGCAGCCCGATGTTGGGCGTCGCCAGGTTCAGCGCCTGCAACGTGGTCCAGAGCTCGTGCAGGCGCGCGCGGCGCACGTCGGCCAGGATCAGGTTCTGCTCGTGCGAGACGCGCAGTTCGCCGAAGCCGTAGTCGTCGGCCAGGTCGGCCACCGCGTCCATCTGGTCGGCGGTGATGTCGCCCGGCGGCACGCCGGTGGGCTTGAGCGACACGGTGACGGCGGCATAGCCGGCCACCTTGTGAGGATGCACGTTGGTGCGCAGCCAGCGCGCAAAGCGCGGATCGGCGGCGGCCAGCGCGGCGGTGTTGTCCACGTCCTGCGCGGCAGCGGCATCGTATTGCGGCCAGACGAAACGGGCCTTGATGCTGTCGACGAATTCCTGGGTGATGGTGTCCGGGCCGCCCTTGATGAGCTGCCACTGTTCATCCACCTGCTGCGCATAGACTTCCGGCGTCAGGTCCTTGACCAGGATCTTGATGCGCGCCTTGTACTTGTTGTCGCGGCGGCCGTGCAGGTTGTAGACCCGCAGCGCGGCCTGCAGATAGGTCAGCAGGTCCTGCCATTCGACGAAGGGATTGATCAGCTTGCCGACGATGGGCGTGCGGCCCAGCCCGCCGCCCACCCAGACGCGAAAGCCCAGCTTGCCGTCGCGTTCGACGGCTTGCAGGCCGATGTCGTGCACGCCCACGGCCGCGCGGTCCTGCACGGCGCCGCTGACCGCGATCTTGAACTTGCGCGGCAGGAAGGCGAACTCCGGGTGCAGCGTGGACCACTGGCGGATGATTTCGCACCAAACCAGCGGATCCACCAGCTCGTCCGGCGCGACGCCGGCGAAGTGGTCGGTGGTGGTGTTGCGGATGCAGTTGCCGCTGGTCTGGATGGCATGCATCTGCACCGTGGCAAGTTCGGCCAGGATGGCCGGCACGTCTTCCAGCTTGGGCCAGTTGAACTGGATGTTCTGGCGGGTGCTGAAATGGCCGTAGCCGCGGTCCCATTTGCGGGCGATGTGCGCCAGCGTGCGCAATTGGCGCGACGCCAGGATGCCGTAGGGAATGGCGACGCGCAGCATGGGCGCGTGGCGCTGGATGTACAGGCCGTTCTGCAGGCGCAAAACGCGGAATTCATCTTCCGTTAGTTGGCCATCGAGGAAGCGGCGCGTCTGGTCGGAGAATTGCGCCACGCGTTGCTCGACTAGCTGCTGGTCGACGGGGTCATACACGTACATGTCTACTGCCCTTGAAGTCTTCTCGGTCTGGATCCCGGCGGTCGCCCGGCGCAATGCGGCAGGAGAAAGGGGTTCATAACCGTAACAGGCAGCTGTAGCGACCGTCTAAGTCATTCTGGTAATAAGATAATGGGGCCCCCACGCTGCACGCGCTTGCTGCCCCCCGAGGGGGCTGTCCCGCCTTGGGGCGGCCCGGCGGCGGGACGGCCATTCTTGCGGGACGGTGGATTTACAAAGCGGCGTTCACCGCCCAGCGCGCGACCAGCACCAGAATGACCACCAGACAAGCCGCCATCAGCAGCCCGGTCAATATCAATGGCGCCGGCTTGTTGTTGGCGATGTCGGCATCGTAGCCGCGCCCGCGGCGCACGCCGAAGAATCCCCACAGCACGGATTTGACCGTGCGCAAGAAACTCAGCATGTTGTCTCTCCTGGCGTCGTGGCGGATAGCGCCAATGTAGGCTGCCGGACGTCGGGGAAACAGATGCAGATCCGCCTTACCTGACCGTATCAGACGCCGAACCGGCCGGGGCGCCGATGCCGCGCACGATGTGGTCCAGCAGTTCGCGCGCGGCGGGGGACACATGGCGGCCGGCGCGGCTCAGTACGTGCAGGCTGCCTTGATTGAGGATGGGATTGGCCAGCGGCAGGCTGGCCAGGCGCTGGGCGCGCAGGTCGGCCGTGACCGCGATGGGCGGCGTCAGCGCATAGCCGATGCCGGCGGCGGCGAATTGCCACAGTGCCTTGAAGGACGAAGTGGTGAGCACGTTGCGCAGCCTGACCTGTTCGCTGATTTCGGCGGCCTGGATGTGCTGGCGCACGCCGAACCCCTCCTGCATGGACGCGCCGGGATACTCGGCCAGGTCGGTCAGCAGCAGGGGACGGCGCAGCAGCGTCAGCGGGTGGTCCTCGCGCACGATGGCGCGGATGGGTTCGGGCCGCGAATAATGGGTGCGCAGGCGCGCGTCGTTGGGCGGCTGGAACACCAGCCCTATGTAGGCGCGGTCATCGACGATGCGCTGCACGATCTCGGACGTGCGCGCGACGTCGATGTCCAGCGTGACCTCCGGGTGGCTGCGCCAGTAGCCCGGCAGCACGCGCTCGAACATCAGCTCCACGAAGCCCTCGCCCAGCACCAGGTCTATGTGTCCCCGTTCGGCCTTGCGCAAGCTGTCGATCTCGGAGAAGAAGCTCTCCTGGATGTCCTGCTGGCGCTTGATGTAGCGCGCCAGGATGTGGCCCGCGTCGGTCGGCACCACGCCCCGTCCGCGGCGTTCGAACAGGGCGATGCCGCAGTCGCGTTCCAGGGCGGCTATGGCACGGCTGACGGCGGACGGGTCCATGTCCAGCACTTCGGCGGCGCCGCGCACCGAGCCGCGGCTCATGACCTGCATGAAATAGTGGGTGCGGCGGGCGTCGAGTTTTTCGTCCATGGCGGGGCTCCGTGGCGGGGAGTGCGGCGGCAGATCCACAGATACAATCTAGGGTTTACCCTTGCATGAATCGAGATCATGCAAAATTTTCCCTGGAAAAGCCTGTCCGTTGCATTTTACGCAACGTTTATGCGCCAGCCCTGTCATGGTTGCGCGCCGGGCCCCCGGCGAAAATCGGCCCTGCTGCGCGCGCCGTCGCCGCCGCCGCGCTGCGACGCCCATTGCGGGCGCCGGCCGGCCGGGATCGCGGCGGGCAGCCACGACGACTATTCACGTACTCAGGGGAATCCGATGTCACACGCCAGCGCCAGCCTGGCCGCGCCTTCCATGCCGCTATCCGGGCGCATCCGCATGCTCGCCGCCATCTTGCTGGTGGTTGTCGTTTCGGAGGCGATCGGCAGCGCCACCTTCAACGTAGGCCCGGGCAAGATCATCCTGCAGCCGATGCTGTGGGCCATCTTCATCGGCGCCATCGTGGCCGCCTTGGGCCAGCGCCTGCCGGCGGGCCTGAACATCGACACCGCCATGCAGACCCGCATCAGCGGCTATCTGCAATACGCGCTGCTGCCCTTCCTGGCCAAGCTGGGCCTGATGGTGGGCGGCGCCTTGCCGCAGGTGCGCGAAGCCGGCTGGGCCCTGGTGTTCCAGGAATTCGGCCACTTCTTCGGCACCATGGCCGTCGGCCTGCCGCTGGCGCTGCTGCTGGGCATCAAGCGCGAGGCCATCGGCGCCACTTTCTCGGTGGGCCGCGAGCCCAGCCTGGCCATCATCGGCGAACGCTACGGCATGAACTCGCCCGAAGGCCGCGGCGTGATGGCCGAGTACATCACCGGCACCGTGATCGGCGCGCTGTTCGTGGCGTTGATGGCCGGCTTCATCACCAGCCTGAACATCTTCGATCCGCGCTCGCTCGCCATGGGCGCCGGGGTGGGCTCGGGCAGCATGATGGCCGCCGGCGTGGGCGCGATCGCGTCCCAGCAGACGCCCGAAGTCGCGCACCAGGTGGCCGCGCTGGCCGCCGCCGCCAATCTGCTGACCACGGTGGTGGGCGTGTACTTCACGCTGTTCATTTCGCTGCCGACCACCATCTTCCTGTACGGCAAGCTGGAACCGGTGCTGGGCCGCTTCTCGCGCGGCAAGGCCGAGACCGTCGCCGCTGATGACGAGGTCACGCAGGACGCGCCCGCGCACGGCGTCAAGATGGGCTTCGGCGATCGCCTGACCGCCTATGTCATCTGCGGCCTGTTCGCGCTGGTGGGCAACCGCCTGGGCTACAACGTGCCGTTTGCCGACGCCTTGCCGGGCATGGGCATCATCATCCTGCTGGTCGTCATCACCGACCTGGTGCTGCGCGTGGTGCCCAAGTTGCCCGCCGTGTTCGTGCTGTCGCTGATCGCCATGACCGCGGGCTGCCCCGGCGTGCTGCCGTACTCGGACCAGATCATCGCCATGGTAGGCAAGGTGAACTTCCTGCCGTTCACGACCGTGATCCTGGCCATGGCCGGCCTGTCGATCCTCAAGGACCTGCCGGCGTTCCGCAAGCTGGGCTGGAAGATCGTGGTGGTATCCCTGGCCGCCAACGCCGGCACCTTCCTGGGCGCGACCATGATCGCGGAATTCTTCCACTGATCGCCGTTCGTTCCCGAATCAAGAACCGCCTGATGCGTCAGGCGGTTTTTTTTGGTCAGGGCGCGAAACCCGGTCGGTAACGCGCGTTGTCAGTGACATTCTCGGTCGCGCCGATGTTGGCGACCTTGGGAACGCCCAGGCCCGCCGCCTTCATGGCGACTGCGGTCTGCAGTTCCTGCACTTGCGGATTGCCCATCGCGACGCGGTAGGCCTGCAGCGGCATCAGGCCTTCGATGGTGCCCAGGTCGTTGGCGGAGCCGGCGCGCTGGGCCGCGGGGTCGGGCTGCGCGGCAAAATCCTCAACGGCGCGGCGCATGCGCGATGCCGCGTGCAGGTCGCGTAGCGCGTCCGCATTCGAGGCGTCAAAGACGGCCAGCGCCAATGGCAGACTGTCGCGGTCGCGTTCGACGCGCAGCGCGTGGGCGGCAGCCGTTGCCCGGGCCGCGTGGACGTGGGCCACGCGTTGGGTTTCGGGAAATGCGCGGGTGGCGTCCAGCGCGGCCGAGCGCGCTGGATAGGGCGCATCAGCCCGGTGGATGGCGGAGATCGCAGCGACGTTCATGCTGGGCCCCTTCTGGTGATGGCCGGCGGATCGGCCCGCCTGCCGACTTCACTGTAACAGCTGGGGGCGATCCGGGCGAAAAAAAAGGCCCCTGCACGCGTCAGGGGCCTAGCGACGCGGCTCGGGGCCGCGCCGTACCAGGGCAGGTGATGGCCAGGGAGCCCGGCGGGTTCTCCCGGCCCTGCGCCTGCCCAAACCGGATCAGGGCTTGGTGGCCTGCATGGACGGACGCTGGCTGAAGGTCTCGTACCAGGCGGCGGTGGCCGGATGTTCGGCGCGCCAGTCCAGGTCTGGGAACCGGAAGTCCAGATAGCCCAGCGCGCAGCCGATGGTGATGGTGCCGATGTCCAGGCGGCCTGCCAGCGCGGCGGCGTTCTTTTCCACCAGCGCGACGCCGTCGCGGACCTTGCCCAGCTGGCCCTCGACCCAGCCGTCCCAGCGCAGCGCTTCCGGACGCAGCACGGTTTCGTAGCGGGCCAGCAGTGCCGCGCCCAGCATGCCGTCGGCCATGGACTGTTCCGTCAGCACCTGCCAGCGGGTCTTGCCCGACGGGAACAGCGAACCGCCGCCCAGGTCGTTCAGGTATTCGCAGACCACGCGGCTGTCGTACAGCGCCTGGCCGTCATCCGTGATGAAGGTGGGCACCTGGCCCAGCGGATTGGTGGGGATGATGGTCTGGTCGCGGGCCACGGGGCCGGCTGCGCTCGGCAGCTTCTCGATGCGGTCGGCCAGGCCGAGCTCATGGGCGATGACCATGCATTTGCGCACGAAGGGCGAGGCGGGCGAGTAGAAGATTTTCATGGGGATCCTTGTCGGTGGAGAGGCGTCAGTGTTGTGCATGGGCCAGATGTTGTCCAGCGATCCAGCCGAAGGTCAGGGCGGGACCAAGCGTGATGCCGGGGCCGGGATAGGCGCCGCCCATCACCGACTGCATGTCGTTGCCGGCCACGTAGAGGCCCGCAATGGGCGCGCCCGTGGCGTCCAGGGCCTGGGCATGCGGATTGGCGGCGATGCCGCAAGCGGTGCCGATGTCGCCGGGATAGACCTTGACGGCGTAGTAGGGGCCCGCCGCCAGCGGCGCGAGGCAGGGATTGGGAGCGTGTTCCGGATCGCCCAGGTAGCGGTTGTAGGCGGTCGATCCCTTGCCGAAGTCCGGGTCCTGGCCCTGGGCGGCGTGGGTGTTGTAGCGTTCCACCGTGGCCTGCAGCGCATCGGCGGGCACGCCCAGCCGGGCCGCCAGGGCCGCCAGCGTCTCGGCTTGCAGCAGGTAGCCGGCGTCGATCAGATGCTGGCGCGGCCGGCCCCCTGGCAGCGCCAGGCCCAGGCCCCAGGTGTCGATGAAGCGCTGGTCGCAGATCAGGAAAGCGGGAATGCTGGGCGTCGTGCCATGGCTGCGGTACATGGCCTGCACGAACTCATGGTACGAGGCGGATTCGTTCACGAAACGCCGGCCCGCGCCATTGACCGCGATGAGGCCCGGCTTGGCCCGGTCCCACACCAGGTGCGGGTAATGCAGGGGCTTGCCGTCCGCGGATTCCAGCAGCGAGACCGGCGCCCAGAACGCGGGGCTGGCGTGGCCCGAGCCGAGCGCGGCGCCGGCGGCTTCCGACAGGCGGATGCCGTCGCCGGCGTTGTCTCGCGGCGACATGGACCACAGACCCGTGGGCTGAGGATAGCTCTGCGCGCGGCGCGCCGGATCCCAGGGAAAGCCGCCCGTGGCCATCACCACGCCGCGGCGCGCGCGGATGTTCAACGACTTGCCATTGCGCCGGACCGCGGCGCCCAGCACGCGGCCCGCTGCATCGCGGTGCAGCGCCAGCGCCGGCGTGTCCAGCCAGTATTCGATCTTGCGAGCCAGCATGCCGTGGAACAGCTGCGCGGCCAGCGCATTGCCCAGCAGCAGCCGGGTGCCGCGGCGATAGCCGCGCGCGCGGTCGGCGGCATAGCGCAGCACCAGCTTCATGCTGTGGCGCCAGGCCGCGAACGAACGCGTGGCGCGCAGCAGATGGCGCACGTCGGTGATGTTGACCATCATGCCGCCCAGCACCGTGAATTCCTTCAGGGGATCCCGCAGGAAACGGAAATCGCCGCCGAGCTTGCGGCCGTCGAACTCCAGCGGGTCGAGCGAACGGCCGCCCATCGCGGCGCCGGGCAGGTCGGGGTAGTAATCGGGCGAGGCCGTGCGCGCCGCCAGATCCAGGATGCCGCGCGACACAAGGTAATCCATCATGCGCGGGCCGGCTTCGAGATAGGCGCGCTTCATGTCGTCGGGGGCCGCCGCGCCCACGGTCTGTTCCAGATAGGTCCAGACCTTTTCAAAACTGTCCGGATGGCCGGCGGCTTCTGTCTGCGCGTTCAGCGGTATCCACAGCGCGCCGCCTGAGATCGCGGTGGAACCGCCGATGCGGCCGGTCTTTTCCACCAGCAGCACGTCCAGTCCTTCCTCGCGCGCCGTCAGCGCCGCGGCCATGCCGCCCGCGCCCGAGCCGACGACCAGCGCGTCGACTTCCTTGTCCCAAGTAATGCCTTCCATGCTGCCTATGCTCCCGAGCCGCCCAGCGATTTTCCGCCGTCCACGAAGATGACCTGGCCGGTGATGAAGTCCATGTGCGGCGCGGCCAGGAAGGACACGGCATAGGCGATGTCTTGCGGCTGGCCCGCGCGGCCGGTGGGCTGCAGGGCCAGTTGCGCCGCAAGGCGTTCGGGCGTGAGGTTGCGCAAGAGCGGGGTGTCGATGAGGCCGGGGGCGATGGCGTTGACCAGGATGCCGCGCGGGGCCAGTTCCATGGCCGAAGCGCGCGTGTAGCCGACCAAGGCCGCTTTCGAGGCCACGTAGTGCGGGTGGTTCTTTGCGCCCAGGTAGGCGCGCGAGGCGATGTTGACGATCTTGGCGCCCGGCGCCATGTCGCGCGCGGCCTCCTGCGTCAAGGTCGCGACCGCCAGCAGGTTGACGTCAAAGGCGCGGCGGTAGTCGGCGCTGTCCACGTCAAAGAACTTGCGCTCGTCGAAGAGTCCCGCGTTGTTGACCAGCGCGGCCAGCGGCGCAAGCGAACGCGCCAGCGCGCGCGTGGCGGCTTCGTCCGTCAGGTCCACCACGCGGTGTTCCACGTCCAGCCCTTGCGCCCGCAGCGCCTCGGCCTCTTTTTCGGCCAGTTCCGCGTTGCGGTCGGCCATCACGACGCGAAAGCCATCGCGCGCCAGCCGCTCCACGATGGCAAGACCCATGCCGCTAGCGCCGCCCGTAACCAATGCCGTGCCCAGATTCATGATGTTTCCTCACACGGCCAGGTAGCCGCCGTCCACGGGCAGCACCACGCCGTTCACGTAGCTGGCCATGTCCGAGGCCAGGAAAAGGACCGGACCCACGATCTCGTCGGCCCGCCCCGCGCGGGCCATGGGCGCGCGCTGCATGTACCAGTCCGTGCCCTGCGCCTGCGCGCGCTGGCCCGCCGTCATCTCGGTTTCCATCAGGCCGGGAGCCACGGCGTTCACGCGCACGCCATGCGGCGCCAGGTCGCGCGCCAGTACCTCGGTGAACGAACGCACGCCGCCCTTGGATACCACATAGCCGGCGGTCGAGATGCTGCAGCCGTAGGCCACGATGGAGCACAGATTGACGATGGCGCCGCGCGTGGCTTTCAGCTGTTCGACGAAGGCGTGGGTGACGTTGAACGTGCCTTGCAGGTTCACGCTCATCAGACGGTCCCAGATCTCGGGCGTCTTGGGATCGTCGAACGGGGCGCGCGCCGAAATCCCGGCGTTGTTGATCAGGATGTCCAGATTGCCGTGTTCGGTGGCGGACCGTTGCGCAAAGTCGCGCACGGCGGCGGCATCCGTCACGTCCAGCACCGCGTCGGCGGCCTTGCCGCCCGCGGCGCGGATGGCTTGCACCGTGGCTGCGGCCAGCGCCGCATCCACATCGGCGACGATGACGGCCGCGCCTTGCCTGGCGAAGCCTTGCGCGATTGCCGCGCCCAGGCCGCGGCCCGCGCCCGTCACGAGCACCCGCTTGTCTTGCATCGATATCATGGTCGGTCCTTTCGGCGCGTCAGGCGCCCAGATAGGCGCGCTGCACGCCTTCGTCGCTGGCGAGCGCGGCGGACACGCCTTCCAGCGCGATCTCGCCGTTTTCGAGGATGTACGCGTAGCTGGACACCGACAGCGCCAGCTTCACGTTCTGCTCCACCAGCAGGATGGTGATGCCTTGCTCGCGGTTCAGCCGCAGCACGATGTCGAAGATCTGTTCGACCACCAGCGGCGACAGACCCATCGAGGGTTCGTCCAGCAAGATCATGCGCGGGCGCGCCATCATGGCGCGGCCCGTGGCCAGCATCTGCTGTTCGCCGCCGGACAGCGTCGCGGCTTTCTGTTCGTAGCGTTCGCGCAGGCGCGGGAAGGTGTCGCACACCATGTCCAGGTCCTGCCGCACCGCGGCCCGGTCGGTGCGCAGGTAGGCGCCCATCTCCAGGTTCTCGCGCACGCTCATTTCGCGGAAGATCTCGCGGCCTTCCGGCACCTGCACGATGCCGCGTCCGACGATGGCGTCCGCTGCCAGGCGGTGTATGGGTTCGCCCGCAAAGCGCACGCTACCCGCGGTGGGCGCGACCAGGCGCGAGATCACGTTCAGCGTGGTGGACTTGCCCGCGCCGTTGGCGCCCAGCAGCGCCACGATGGCGCCCTGCGGCACTTTCAGCGATACGTCCTGCAGCGCGCGGATATTGCCGTAGGCGGCCGATACCGCATCGACTTCAAGCAAATAATCAGCCACCGGCCGCTCCCTTGCCCAGATAGGCTTCAATGACCCGCGGGTTGCTGCGCACCTCGGCAGGCGTGCCTTCGGCGATCTTCTCGCCAAAGGACATGACGGTGATGCGATGCGAGATCGACATCACCAGCTGCATGACGTGCTCCACCAGCAGCACCGTGATGCCGTCGCGTTCGCACAGTTCGGTCAGCAGGCGGTCCAGCGTTTCGATTTCGCGGTTGCGCAGGCCGGCCGCCGGTTCGTCCAGCAACAGCAGCTTGGGCGATATGGCCAGGGCGCGCGCCAGCTCCAGCATCTTCTGGCGGCCGAAGTCCAGGCTGCACGCCGGCGTGTCCAGGAAGTCGGCCAGTCCGACGCGCTCCAGCAGGTGCTCGACGCGCTCGCGCGTCTGCGCGGCAGCGGGGCGCAGCAGCTTGCCTGCGCTGTCGGCGCCATGCGCATAGGTGCCCAGCAGGGCGTTTTCGCGCACGCTGAGCGCGCCGAACAGCTCCAGGTTCTGGAAGGTGCGGGCCACGCCCAGCGCCGCCATTTCATGCGGCTTCTTGCGGGTGATGTCCGCGCCGTCGAACCGGATGCTGCCGCTGCTGGGACGGTAATAGCGCGAGATGCAATTGAAGGTGGTGGACTTGCCCGCGCCGTTGGGGCCGATCAGCGCGTGGATGCGGCCGCGCTCGACCTGCATGGACAGGCCGTTGATGGCGGTGAGGCCGCCGAACTTGACGGTCAGGCCTTGCACGTCCAGATAGGGATGGCTGCTCATGCGGCGCTCCTTTGGGTCGGTTTGGCCGCGGCCGGGCGCGTGGCGGAAGGCAAGGGCGCAGCCGGCGCCGGTGCCCGCCCGCGCGCGCCGCGGCCGGCGAACAAGCCCTTGGGCGCGAACATCATGAAGCCCATCAGAATGACGCCGTAGATGATTTCCTGGAACGACAGGGCCTGGCGCAGCAGCTCGGAGATCAGGCCGAAGGCCAACGCGCCCGCGATGGCGCCGCGCACCGACCCGATGCCGCCAACCACCACCATCGTCAGGATCAGGATGGTGGTCTGAAAGCCCAGGCTCTCCGGGTGGATGAACGAGGCGAAGGTCGTGTACATGCCGCCGGCGATGCCGGCATAGGCCGCGGACAACGTGAAGGCCGTGCGCTTGATGGCGTTGACGTTCACGCCCATGGCCTGGGCCGCCACGTCGCTCTCGCGCACGGCGCGAAAGGCCGAGCCCAGTTGCGAGCGCGACAGCGCAATGGTGGCCCACAGCAACAGCGCGGCGATCAGCACCACGAAGGGATAGGCCTTGGCGTCCGACACCAGTTCGTAGCCGAACAGCGTGGCCGGCGAGATCCGGAAGCCGTTCGAGCCGTTGGTGACCGATTGCCAGTTCAGGAACACCCACTGCATCGCTTCGCCGAAGGCGAAGGTGGAAAGCGCCAGGTAGATGTCGCGCATGCGCAGCGCCAGCGCGCCGATCACATAGCCGAGCACGGCGGCCAGCAGCCCGCCCACGATGATCGAAATGAAGAAGGGCGGATGCCACAGATTGTTGATGAGGCCCGCGGTATAGATGCCCACGCCGTAGAAGGCGGCGTGCGATAGCGCGAACTGCCCGGTTTCGCCGATGACCAGATGCAGGCCCAGCGCCAACACCACGAACACCATCAGCAGGTTCACCACGTAGATGACATAGCCGCTGGCCGCGAAGGGCAGGATCGCCAGCACGATGGCCATCAGCGCCAGCAGCGCATGGTCTATTTTCTTGCTCATACTTTCTTCACCTGCAGTTTGCCGCCCAAGAGCCCTTGCGGACGCAGCAGCAGCACGACCATGATGGCCACGAAAGGCGCAACCACGATGGCATTGGTCGAAATGAACAGCCCCACCAGGTTCTCGGCCACACCGATCACGAAGCCGCCGACCACCGCGCCAGGCAGGCTGGTGATGCCGCCCACGATGGCCGCGGCGTAGGCCAGGATGGCGATGTGGCCGATGTCGGGGGTGATCAGGATCTTGGGCGTGATGAGCAGCGCCGCGACCGCCGATATCAGGCCGGCCAGCGCCCACACCAGCATGCGGATGCGGGTCAGGTTCACGCCCACCAGCCGGGCGGCCTTGGGATTCATACCCACGGCGCGCATGGCGCGGCCGACCCGGGTATAGGTGAACATGCCGAAAAGCAGCAGCATCACCGTCACGGCGACCGCGAAGATCACCAGGTCCAGCTGGGTCAGCACCGCGTCGCCGATGATGATGGCGTCGGTTGATGCCAGCGGCGGCAACGAGCGCGGCGTGTCGCCCAGGCCGGTCTGGCGCACCAGGCCCTTGAGCGCATAGGCCAGGCCCAGCGTGGCGATCACCATCTGCACGCCCACGCCCTTGGAGGCGATGACGCGCTCCATCACGACGCGCTGGAACAGGCCGGACAGGATGGCCACGGCGGCGAGCGTGATGGGAATGACGACGAGATAAGGCCAGCCCATTACCAGGGTGAGGAACAGGGCGATGTAGCCGCCGACCATGAAGATCTCGCCCTGGGCGAAATTGGGCACGTCGGTGGTCTTGAAAATGATCACTACGGCGACCGCCAGCAGCGCGTACACGCTGCCCGTCACCAGTCCCGACAGCACCCCCTGCTGCAGGAACAGCCAGATATCGGCAAAGCTCATGATGTTCTCCGGCAGCCCGCGCGCTGCTGCGCCAGCGCGCGGGCCAGGCCCCAGGCGGGCCGCTGATTTACTTCTGGTACTGCCAGACGCTCTTGAAGGCGCCGGGCACGAGCGACATGTTGGTGCCGTCGAACTTGATGTAGATGGCGGATTCCTGCGCCGCGCGGTCGTTCGGGCCGAACTCGATCGGACCGGCCATGACGCCGGAGTCGAATTTCATGGTTTCCAGCGCCTGCAGCACTTTTTCGCGGGTGGGCTGCGGGCCGGCGGCCTTGAGCGCGTTGACCACCGCCATCGCGGGCGGCAGGCCGTAAGGCATGTAGGTCTGCGGATGGCCCGGCTTGGCGGCCAGGTCGGGGTAGGCCTGCTTGTACATGTCGTACACCCAGGTGAGCTTGGCGCCGCCCGGCACGTCGGACAGCACTTCCTGGATGTAGACGTTCTTGAAGGCGTCCTTGTTGCCCACGTTTTCCACCAGTTGCTTCAGGTCGGCCGTGCCGTTCACCGCCAGGACGATAGGCTTGTTCCAGCCCAGTTCCTGTGCCTTCTTGATGATGAGCGCGGCGGGGCGGGCGTATGTCGTCAGCAGAAGCACGTCGGCGTTGGCGGCGCGGATCTTCAGCATGGGCGCGGTCACGTCGGTGATGTTCGGGTTTACCGACTGGACTTGCAGCGATGCGTCGCCCAGCTGCTTGACCTGGGCCTGCGCGGCCTCCAGGTTCCAGCCGCCGTAGGCGTCGTCATGATTGATGTAGCCGATCTTCTTGGCCTTAAGGTGCTCGGCGGCGAACTGCACCATCGAGCCGCCCACGGCGTGCTGGGAGATGGAGAAGGCGCCGTAGATGTACTTGGACGGCGGATACAGCGCGCCGTCGCCCGAGGCGTTGAGCATGACCAGCGGCACCTTTTCGCGTTCCACGTATTCGCGCGAGGCCACCACCGCGGCCGAGCAGGAACCGCCGTTCAGCAGGAACACCTTGTCCTGTTCGTTCAGCTTCTTCACCGCGGCGACCAGGTCGTTGGCGTTGCAGCGGTCGTCCTCGATCACCAGTTCGATCTGGCGGCCGTGCACGCCGCCTTCCTTGTTGACCTTGGCGTACCACATCTTGGCGGCGTTCAGCACGTCAAAGCCGTAGGCCATGCCGCTGCCGGACAAGGGCGCGAACAGACCGATCTTGATGGTCTTGTCGGTGATGCCCGGTTCCTGCTGCGCCTGCGCGCCCGTGCTCAGCGCCCATGCGCATAGCGCGGCGGCGGCTGCGTAGCGACTGCTTTTCTTCATCTTTGTCTCCCGTTTTTTTTGATGCGCGCCTTTGTTTGGGTGTGGCGCTTTGCTGCGTTGCCGGCCTGGCCGCCGGAATGCCTTACTGCATGCGGTAGCCGCCGTTGACGTCGATGACGCTGCCGGTGATGTAGCCGGCTTCTTCGGACGCCAGGAAGCGCACGGCGGCGGCGACGTCGTCCACGGTGCCGATGCGGCCCAGCGGAATGGCCTGCGCCGCGGCGGCCAGCGCGCCGCTGCTTGTGACGGTGCTGCGCAGCATGTCGGTGTCGATTAGGCCGGGGGCAATGCCGTTGACCGTCACGCCCAGGTGCGCGGATTCGCGCGCCATGGCCTTGGTCAGGCCCAGCACCGCGGACTTGGCCGCGATGTAAGACGCGCTGGAGCGGTAGCCGCCCAGCTGCGCCGCAACCGAGGTGAACGTGACGATGCGGCCGTGCGCCAGCGGCGCGGCCTCGCGCCGGCGCAGGTAGGCGCGGCCGCACAGGAACACGCCGCGGGCGTTGACGGCGAAGCTGCGTTCCCAGATGTCCAGCGAGGTGTCCTTGATGAGCGGGCGTTCGCCGTTTTCCTGGAACAGCAGCAGGCCGGCGGCGCTGACGAGCACGGCGATGGGGCCGTGCTGCGCTTCGATCTGTTCGAACGCGTTTTCGACCGAGGACTCATCGCTGACGTCGAAGGCGAGCGACGCGTGCGGCGCGCCCAGCTCGTCGGCCACGCGGCGGGCGCGCCCGGCGTCCACGTCCGAGACGACGACGCGCAAGCCGGCGCTGGCCAGTTCCTGGCAGATGCGGGCGCCTATGCCGCCGCCGCCGCCCGTGACGAGCGCAAGACGGGGAGCCGGGCCCTTGCCGGCCGGCGTGGATACATTGGACATGCTGTCTCCTGGTAGCGTGCTGTCCGCCTAGGGTGGGACCTGGCCGCTGGTTTGAATTTTTTGCGATTATGTATACATGGATGATTCGCAGGTATAGGGGCTTACCCGGAGTGTTGCTTGATTTACATCGTGTTTTACGGAGATGTTCCGAAAACTAATAAGGCGTATGACGCCCTATGTATTCTTCATGTATACAATGCGGCTATGGACACGCTATCTCAACACGTTACCGACACGCTGCGGGACTGGGTGCTGCACGGCAAGTTCAGCCCTGGCGCCCGCCTGGAAGAAATCCCGCTGGCGGAAAAACTGGGGGTGTCGCGCACGCCGGTGCGCGCGGCGCTGGCGACGCTGGGCAATGAAGGCTTGCTGGAGCATCTGCCCAAGCGCGGCTACACGGTGCGCGCCTACGACATCGGCGAAATCGTGGCGGCCTACGAGGTGCGCGCGGCGCTGGAAGGGCTGGCCTGCCGGCAGGCGGCCTTGCGCGGGCTATCGAACGACGCCGTGGCGGTGCTGAAGAATTGCCTGGACGAAGGGGACCGGATCCTGGGCAAGGGGGTCTTGCTGGCCGAGGACCATCTGCCGTATCAGCAGGTGAACATCACCTTGCATAACGGCATCCTGGAAGCGGCGGGCAACCCCTGGGTGCGGCGCTTCGCGACGCAAGCGCAGGCTATCCCCTACGCCTCGGACCGGATCATCCTGTGGGAAGACCACGGGATCATCCTGCGATCGCATGACGACCATCACCGCATCGTCAATGCGATCATCGCCCGCGACGGCGCGCGGGCCGAGGACCTGATGCGCGAACACGTGTACTACGCGGGCATCATCCTGAAGAACAACTACGAGAGGCTGGCGCAGGCGTACCGGGTGTAAGGCCCGCCCGCGGTCCAACCTCAGGCTGCGGCCGCAGGCGCCTCGAGGCAGGGATTGAATTCGCCGGTGGCGGGGTCGCGCAGGTACAGCAGGCCGGTGGCCACGCCGAAGTAGGTGCCGTGCAGTTCCAGTTCGCCCTTTTCGACGCGGCGGCGGATGGAGGGGAAGGTCATCAGGTTGTTCAGGCTGTGCTCGACCACGGCCAGTTCCAGGCGCTTCAGGTTGGCCTGGCGGTCGCCGGTGCCGGGGCCCAGGCGTTCGGCCACGGGTTCGATCTGCGACATCCACTTGCCGATGAAATCGCCTTTGGTCAGGGGCTTGGCGTCGTCGAAGAACGAGCGGATGCCGCCGCAGGAAGCATGGCCCAGCACCACGATGTGCTTGACGTTCAGGCCGTTGACCGCGAATTCGATCGCGGCGCTGGTGCCGTGGTACGAGGATTCCGAGTCAGGGTCACAGGGCGGGACCAGGTTTGCGACGTTGCGCACGACAAACATTTCGCCGGGGCCGGCGTCGAAGATGACTTCAGGCGACACGCGGGAGTCGCAGCACCCGATGATCAGGATTTCCGGGTTTTGCCCCGATTCGGCCAGCTTCTGGTATCGGCTGCTTTCCGAAGGGAAACGGCCCCCCAGGAAAGATTGATAGCCTTCGGTAAGTCTTTTTGGAAACATGATCTTTTCTTCCTCGTAGCTGGAGCCAGGCGTGCTGGCGCGTCGGCGCACGCAACAAGGGGCTTCGTGTGGAAGCCCCTTTTATTGAGTCGACGAACGGAATTTTCCCATATTTGACCTTGCGCCACGCTGTCTAAACCCTGAAGTAATCAGGGTTTTTTCCGGCAGGCGGGCCATAACGGGCGCCTAGCGGGCGTCGACGTCCAGCGCGGTGACGCGGGTGAATTGCAGCGGCGTGACGGCCCGGATCTGCTTGATCTGGCCGGGCGCCAGCGGGCCGATGACGTCGTCGCGAACGCGGCCGATCTCGCGGCCCTGCGAGTCGTACAGCACGAAGGTCAGCATGGCGCTGTTGATGTGCCGCGCCGACTGGTTAGACAGCAGGCCGGTGATGGCCGACACGTTCTGGTTGACGTCGCGCACGGCCTGGACATTGCCCAGCGTGACGCCGTAGACCAGGCTCTGCGCGCCGGCGGCGCCGGACAGGCCGGCAAGCAGCGCGAACGAAGCAAGGGCAAGTTTCATCATGGTCTCCTGTGCAGCCGCGCAGTCGGACGCCGTTCGGGTCCGCAGGGCGGTCAATGCCTCCTCTACCTTGGGGGCATGCTTATCTCACACCTTTCCCGCCGTGTACACAACGGGGCAAAGGGATGAATGGGTAACAGGGTGCTTGGATTGGTCGCAAATTCGCCTGCGTGGATGGCCTGTCCACGAGGGAAGCGGCCGGTGGTTTCAGGGGCATGTAAGGCCTTGGCGATTCTTGACTTTCCGCACTCTTGCGCAGGGTTCGGGTTTGTTCGATCATGACCGGGCCGGCGATTGGGCCGGCGGATCGTGCGGCCCGCCTTTGCGACTGAGTCCAGGCGCGCGGGCGCCAAGGGAGGAACCCATGCTTTCCCGTACCAGCCAGTTGGCCTCGGCCTTTCTGTTGACCGCTTGTTTTGCTGGCGCAGCCCTTGCCCAGACCCCCGCAGCTCCCGCCACCGCCAAGACGCCTACGCCGCAACAGCAGCGCATGGCCGACTGCAACAAGTCCGCTGAAGGCAAGAAGGGCGACGACCGCAAGGCCTACATGAGCAGCTGCCTGAAGGGCGAAACCGCCGCGCCCGCCAAGGAGCTTACGCCGCAGCAGCAGAAGATGAAGGACTGCAACGCCAAGGCCACCTCGCAGCAACTGACCGGCGACAAGCGCAAGACCTTCATGAGCACCTGCCTGAAAGGCTGATTCCGACGCCACGCGTCATCTCGCGAAGAAAATCGCCAGCCCGTGAACCGGCTGGCGATTTTTTTTGCATGAGGCGCCTCTCAGCCGCCGGAACGTCCCGGCCCCTGCAAGCGCCCCAGCACGCTTTCCAGCGCCAACCCGACCGCCAGCACCTTGCGGTCCTCGCCCGGCAGCCCGTCGACTTCCAATCCCACCGGCAGTCCGTCCGCTGCCAAGCCCGCAGGCACGCTCAGCCCCGGCAGGCCGGCGTTGCTGCCCGGATCGACGTTGCGCGCCAGGCGGCCGAAGCTCTCGAAGCTGCTGGCCTCGGGCGTGGCGGCCATCGGCGGGATCGGCACGGTGGGAAACAGCAGGCCGTCCAGCGCATGCTCCTGGAACGCGCGGCGGTACACGCCGATGAGCTCGTCGCGGTGCGTCGCCATGGCGCGTTCATAAAGCGGCTGCAGCGGCAGCGCCTCGCCGGAGGGCAGGGGCAGCACGCCAGGCACGATGAGGCCGTCGAAAATTCCTTTGACGTCCGGGCTGGAAATTTGCGCCACCACCTGTTCGAAGCTGAGGCCCGTGCCGTAGCGGCTGAGATAGTCGGTCAGGTCGCCCTTCTGTTCGTACAGGCAGACCGGCATGCCGACCGCGGCGTTGCTGGCTTCCAGGCCCGGCATTTCCAGTTCGACCAGTTGCACGCCGGCCGCGCGCAGCTTGGCCAGCGCGGCATCCGTGACGGCCTGCACCTGCGGATCCAGGTCCTTCCAGAAGTAGTCGCACAGGCCCAGGCGCATGCCGGCAGGAGGCAGGGCGGACAAGGGCTGGCGGTCGCCCGTCAGCACCGCGTCCAGCAGCACGATGTCGTCCATGCTGTTGGCGATGGGCCCCGGCGTATCGCGGGTGTGCGAGATCGGCGTGATGCCGGCGCCGTCGTAGCGGCCCACCGACGGGCGAAAGCCCACCGCGCCGTTCACCGCCGCAGGCAGGCGCACCGAGGCGCCCGTGTCCGTACCCAGCGCGGCCGGCGTCAGGCGCGCGCCCACTGCCGCGCCGCTGCCCGAGGACGAGCCGCCAGCGATCAGGCGCGCGTCATAGGCATTGCGCGTGCCTTCGCCGTGCGCGCCGGGAAAGGCGGTGTTGTACCCCGACACGCCGAAGGCCAGTTCGTGCATGTTGGTCTTGCCCACGATGACGGCGCCCGCCTCGCGCAGGCGGCGCACCACCGGCGCGTCCTCGGCCGGACGGAAATTCTTCAAGGCGGGTGTGCCGGCCGTGTTGGGCAGGCTGGCAACGTGGATGTTGTCCTTGATGGCGATGGGCACGCCCGCCAGCGGCAGCGCGGCCTGGTCCGCCTGGCCGCGGGCGGCATCCCGGGCGCGGGCCTGGGCCAGCGCGCCTGCGCGGTCCACGGTGATGAAGGCGTTGAGATCGGCGCGCGCCTCGATGCGGTCCAGGCAGGCCTGGGTCAGCGCAACGCTGGTGAGGCGGCCCTGCCGGATCAGGGCCGCGGCCTCGGTGACGGTCAGGTCCGCAGGGGACGCGGCGGGCAATGACTGTTTGGACGTATCGGACATGACGCTTCCTTACCTGTGCGGGATTCTGTCGAATCCGTACCTATACAGGGGGAAGCGGGCGCTGTCGAGCAGGTCCCGCCGCCGCTGCAGGAATCAGCCCGGCTTTCTCACCACGATGGTCGCCGTGTCGCTGGTGAAGGATGCGTCGTCCTGCACCTCGAAGTGCGCGCGCACCACGTCCGGCGCGATGCCGAACATGTGGCGCAGCGCCGCCACCAGCGTCTCCGGGGTGCGCATGCGCACAACCCAGGACTGGAACTCCAGCGGCAGGCGGCGCGGCGTCAGACCCTGCAGGGTGAAGCCGGCCTCGGTCAGCATGCGGGTCCACTCGGCGACCGAGTAGTCGCGCACGTGCGAGGTGTCGCGCAGCACCTCGATGGTCTGCAGCCAGGTATCCAGGAGCGGCTCGCCCGGCGACACCACGTCGGCGAACACGGCGATGCCGCCCGGCTTCAGCACGCGGAAGGCTTCCCGCAGGCCGCGCCCGGCGTCCTGCCAGTGGTGGGTGGAGTAGCGCGACATCACCAGGTCGAACTCGCCGTCGCCGAAGGGCAGGTACTCCGCCTTGCCCTGGCGGGTGGCCAGATTGGCCAGCCCGCGCTTGGCGGCCTCGCCGGCGACCACGTCCAGCATCTGCTGCGACAGGTCATAGGCGGTGACGTGTTTGACCTGCGGCGCCACGTGAAAGCTCACGTGGCCGCCGCCACAGCCCAGGTCCAGCAGCCGGGCTTCGGGATGCTGCGCGGCGATGTCGGCCATCTGCAGCAGGTCTTCGCCCTGGGCGTGTACGGCGCTGGTCAGATAGGCGGTCGCGCGCGGGCTGAATTGGCGGTCGACGGCGGCGTCATGGGTACTGGCGGTCATGGGAATCCTTGGGTGGCTGGGGCCGGTACAGGGGCGGAAAGCATTTGGAAGCGGCGGCCCAGGCGCTAAGATAGGCGGCCGCCCATACACGTACAAGTCCATTGCTCATCCTGGTATGACTACTTCCCCCCAAGCCGGCGCCGCCGGTCACGAAGGCTCCCCCCTGCGCCGCCAGGCGCTGGGCGAATTCGTGCGCAGCGCCCGCTCCCGCATCACGCCCCAGATGGCCGGCCTGCCCGAAGGCATGCGCCGCCGCACGCCCGGACTGCGGCGCGAGGAAGTCGCCCAGCTTTGCGGCATCAGCGTCACCTGGTACACCTGGATCGAACAGGGGCGGGAAGTGTCGGTATCGCCCTCGGTCTGGTCGCGCATCGCGGGCGTGCTGCAACTGGCCCGCGCCGAACGCGCGTATCTGTTCGACCTGGCCGACTGCGCCGACCCTCAGCATGCCCGCGACGACGCCGGCGCGCCGGGTCCCTTGCAGGAATGCGTGAACGCGATCAACGCCCCGGCCTACGTGCTGGACCGCGCCTGGAATGTGCTGGCCTACAACGAGCCCCTGCGCGACCTGTTCGACAACTGGCCGGCGCGCGATGCCGAGCCCAACCTGCTGCGCTATATCTTCCTGGACCCCGCCGCCCGCGAGCTGGTGGTGGATTGGGACCAGCGCGCTCGCCGCGTGGTGGCGGAATTCCGCGCCGACGCCGGCGCGCATCTGGACGAGCCGGCCGTGCTGGCGCTCTTGGACAACCTGAACCGGCAAAGCCCGGTGTTCGCCCACTGGTGGACGCGCCACGCGGTGGTCGAGCGCGAAGGCGGCCTGCGTGAGTTCCAGCATCCGGGCCGCGGCAAGCTGGCTTACCAGCAGATCACGTTCCGGCTGGCGACGCATCCGGACCTGAAGCTGGTGATCTTGTTGGGCGGGGGCGCGCAGCCCTGAAAGATCAGCCCTTGAACAGGCTGTCCTGCATCCCGGCTTCGACCAGTCCTTGCAGCAGTTTTTTCACCGGCGCCGGCAGCGCCATCGACGGCAGTTCATCCGCCGGCACCCAGCGCTCCGGCCTTGCGGACTCGCGCAGCCCGGCTGCGCGCACCGGCACCAGCCAGGGCCGGATGTGCAGGCGGTAGTGCGTGAAGGTGTGGGCGAAGGCCGCCAGCTCGAAGCGCTGTTCAGGCTCCAGGCCCAGCGCGCGGGAAGCGCTGTCGGGGTCTTGCGACACGTCGAATTCGGGCAGGCTCCACAGTCCGCCCCAGATGCCGGGTTCGGGCCGCTGCTGCAGCAGGAAGGCGCCTTGGTGCCGCAGGACCAGCATACAGGTCTCGCGTTCGGGGATCGCCTTGCGCGCCTTGGGCGTGGGCAGTTCGGCCTGGCGGCCTTCGCGCTTGGCCACGCAGCTGTCCGCCACGGGACAGGCCTCGCAGGCGGGCTTGCCGCGCGTGCATAGCGTGGCGCCCAGGTCCATCAGCCCCTGCGTGTAGGCGGCCATGTCCAGGCCGGGCGCGGCCTCGACCTGCGCATCGGCCAGCGCCCATAGCTTCTGTTCGACTTCACGCTTGGCGGGATCGCCGGCGATGCCGAAGTGCCGCGTGAATACGCGTTTGACGTTGCCGTCCAGGATGGGCGAGCGCTCGCCGTAGGCGAACGCGGCGATGGCGGCGGCGGTGGAACGGCCGATGCCGGGCAGCGTGGCGATGGCTTCGGCCGTGGGCGGGAAACGTCCGTCCCAGTCGCGCGCGATTTCTTGCGCGCAGCGGTGCAGGTTGCGGGCGCGGGCGTAGTAGCCCAGTCCGGCCCAGTAGGGCATCACGTCTTCCTGCGCGGCCGCCGCCAGCGCGGCGACGTCCGGAAAGCGCTGCAGGAAGCGTTCGTAGTAGGGAATGACCGTCGCCACCTGCGTCTGCTGCAGCATGATCTCGGAGAGCCAGATGCGGTAAGGATCCCGGGTGTTTTGCCAGGGGAGATCGTGGCGGCCGTGGCGGCGCTGCCAGTCGACGATACGAGGGGCGAAGTCCATGGCGGCAATTATCGCATCGCCCTATTGCCCGGGTCGGGGCTAGCGGTTACAAACAATGGAAACAGAAGCGCGCCAGCGCCCGCAATTCACGTCCCTTGCTCGCCCGCGTGCGCTTCAAGAGGGTGTCGCGCGTAGCCGGCCGGGGTTCCTGGATCCCTTGGAGTCGACATGAACGCTCCTGTTTCGCCCGCCTTGCGTGCCGCGCTTGAATCCGCCCAGCTGGACGACAAGTACACCCTGGAATCCGGGCGCGCCTGGATGAGCGGCATCCATGCCCTGGTCCGCCTGCCCATGATGCAACGCGTGCGCGATGCGCGCGCCGGCCTGAACACGGCGGGCTTCGTGTCGGGTTATCGCGGCTCTCCGCTGGGCGGCGTGGACCAGAACATGTGGAAGGCGGCCAAGTACCTGAAGGCGCATCACGTCGAGTTCCAGCCGGGCATCAACGAAGACCTGGCCGCCACCGCGGTGTGGGGTTCGCAGCAGGTCAACCTGTTCCCCGGCGCCAAGTACGACGGCGTGTTCGGCATGTGGTACGGCAAGGGGCCTGGCGTGGACCGCTGCGGCGACGTCTTCAAGCACGCGAACGCGGCCGGCACCTCGCGCCACGGCGGCGTGCTGGTGGTGGCAGGCGATGACCACCCCGCAAAGTCTTCGACCCTGCCGCACCAGAGCGACCACATCCTCAAGGCCTGCATGATTCCCGCGCTGTTTCCGTCCAGCGTGCAGGAAGTGCTGGACTACGGCCTGCATGGATGGGCGATGAGCCGCTACGCGGGCGTCTGGGTGGGCATGAAGTGCATCACCGACATCGTCGAAGTTTCGGCTTCCGTGGACGTGGATCCCCATCGCGTGGAGATCCTGCTGCCGCAGGACTTTTTGCTGCCGGCCGACGGCCTGAACATCCGGCTGCCCGACACGCCGCTACAGCAGGAAGCCCGCCTGCTGGACTACAAGCTCTATGCCGCGCTGGCCTATGCCCGCGCCAACAAGCTCAACCGCGAACTCTGGCACGTGCCGCAGCGCGATGCGCGCTTCGGCATCATGACCTCGGGCAAGGCTTATCTGGACACGCGCCAGGCGCTGTCCGACCTGGGGCTGTCCGAGTCCGTATGCCAGCGCATCGGCCTGCGGTTGTTCAAGGTCGGCATGGTCTGGCCGCTGGAATCCACCGGCATGCAGCATTTCGCCGAAGGCCTGGACGAGATCCTGGTGGTCGAGGAAAAGCGCCAGGTGCTGGAGTACCAGCTGAAGGAAGAACTGTTCAGCTGGATCGGCAGCGGCAAGAAGATTCCGCGCGTGGTCGGCAAGTTCGACGACAAGGACGGCGGCGAATGGTCGGTGCCGCAGGGCAACTGGCTGCTGCCGGCGCACTACGAGTTCTCGCCCGCGATGGTCGCGCGCGCCATCGCCGCGCGCCTGCTGCGCTTCGAACTGCCCGAGGACGTGCGCGCCGGCATCGAGGCGCGCCTGGCCTTCATCAGCGGCCGCGAACAGGCGCTGGCGCGTCCGCGCGTGGTCGAAGAGCGCAAGCCCTGGTTCTGTTCGGGCTGTCCGCACAACACCTCGACCCGCCTGCCGGAAGGTTCGCGCGGGATGGCAGGCATAGGCTGCCACTACATGGTCCGCTGGATGGACCGCAGCACCGATGTCTTTACACAGATGGGCGGCGAGGGCGTGCCCTGGGTGGGACAGGCTCCGTTCACCGAGGAAAAGCACGTGTTCGCCAACCTGGGCGACGGTACCTATTTCCATTCGGGCTTGCTGGCCATACGCGCGGCAGTGGCGGCCAAGGTGCCCATTACCTACAAGATCCTGTTCAACGACGCGGTGGCGATGACGGGCGGGCAGCCGGTGGACGGCCCCTTGAGCGTGCCCATGATCAGCAGCCAGGTGGCGGCCGAGGGCATCGAGAAAATCATCGTCGTCACCGACGATCCCGACAAGTACAAGCATGTCGAGGGACTGGCCCCAGGCGTGCCGGTGCGGCATCGCGACGAACTCGACGCGGTCATGCGCGAACTGCGCGAGCATCCCGCGGTATCGGTGCTGATCTATGACCAGACCTGCGCCACCGAGAAGCGCCGCCGCCGCAAGCGCAATGCCTACCCGGATCCGGCCCGCCGCGTGCTCATCAACGAGCGCGTGTGCGAAGGCTGCGGCGATTGTTCACAGAAATCGCACTGCCTGTCGGTGGAACCGCTGGACACCGAGTTCGGCCGCAAGCGCACGATCAACCAGTCCAGCTGCAACAAGGATTTCTCCTGTCTGAAGGGCTTTTGCCCCAGCTTCGTGACGGTGGAAGGCGGCAAGCTCAAGAAGCCGGACGCCCTGGCGCAGGACGGCGCCATCGACGACGACGTGCCGCATCCGGCGGCGCGCGAACTGCATCAGCCCTACGGCGTCTTCATCGCCGGCGTGGGCGGCACGGGCGTGGTCACCATAGGCCAGTTGCTGGGCATGGCCGCGCACCTGGAAGGCAAGGGCTGTTCGGTGCTGGACATGGCGGGCCTGGCGCAAAAGGGCGGCGCGGTGTACTCGCACGTGGTGCTGGCGCAGACGCCGGACCGCCTGCTGAATACGCGGGTCGCCATGGGCGAGGCCGACCTGCTGCTGGCAGGCGATCTGGTCGTGGCCACCAGCGCCGAATCCATGGCGCGGGTGAATCCGGAGCGCACCCGCGTGCTGCTCAACAGCGACACCGCGCCGACCGCGGCCTTCGTCGGCAATCCGGACTGGACGCTGCCGGGCGCCAACCTGACCGCAGACCTGGCGTCCGCCTGCGGCAAGGAGCACCTGGCCACCGTCGATGCCGCCGCATTGGCCCTGGGCTTGCTGGGCGACGCGATCTACTCGAATCCGCTGATGATGGGCTACGCCTACCAGAAGGGCTGGATCCCGCTGTCGCAGCAGGCGCTCTTGCGCGCCATCGAACTGAACGGCCAGCAGGTGCCGAACAACCTGGCAGCCTTTGCCTGGGGCCGCCGCGCCGCGCACGACCTGGCGGACGTGAAGCGCCTGATCGCCAACGGCGGCGCGCCGTCGCGGCCGGAAGGCATCATCGAACTCAAGCGCCCGCGCGCCGTCAGTCCGGTGATGGAACTGAAGAAGCCGACCGGCGAACTGGAGCGGGTGGTGGCGATGCGCAGGGCTTTCCTGACCGACTACCAGAACCAGGCTTACGCCCTGCAATACACCGAACTGGTGGACAAGGTGGCGCGCGCCGAGCGCGAGGCCACGGGCACCAACCGGCTGGCGCTGGCGGTGGCACGCTACTACTTCAAGCTGATGGCCTACAAGGACGAGTACGAAGTCGCGCGGCTGTATTCGGACGGAGAGTTCCTCAAACGGGTGCAAGCGCAGTTCGAAGGCGACTGGAAGCTGCGTTTCCACCTGGCGCCGCCGCTATTCGCGCGGCGCGACCAGGAAGGCCGCCTGATCAAGCGCAGCTATGGCCCGGGGATGTTGCGCGTGTTCCGGGTGCTGGCGCGGATGCGGAGATTGCGCGGCACGAAACTGGACCCGTTCGGTTACACGGCCGAGCGCCGCGCCGAACGCGAACTGATCCGCGAGTACCGGGAGACGATCACGGCGATCCTGTCGAAATTGAATCGCGGGAATCTGGATCGTGCGGTGGCGCTGGCGAGCTTGCCCGAGGACATCCGGGGGTACGGGCATGTGAAGGAGGCCGCGATGGAGAGCGTGGCGGCGCGCAGGGAGACGTTGCTGAAGGACTTCAGCGCGACGGTGGTTTCCATCGGAGGAGCGCGGGTGGCTTGAGTTACTCCATGACCCGTCACTCCATGACCCGCCGCGTCTCGCGCGGCAGTTCCCCGAAACGTTCCCGGTAATACTCCGAGAACCTCCCCAGATGTCCGAACCCTACGCCCAGCGCCACTTCGGTGACGCTGGCGCCTGTCTGCGTGCGCAACCGGTTTCTGGCTTCGTCCAGCCGCAGCGCCCGCAGCGCATTCATGGGCGTGGTGTTGCGGTGTTCCTGGAACAGGCGCGTCAGCGCGCTGGCGCTGGCGCCGGCGTGACGGGCGATGTCGGCCAGGGTGAGCGGAGCAGCGAGGCGGTCGCGCATATAGGCTTCGGCGGCGCTCAGGCGGCGCGGGACGGCGGGGGCGATGCCGGCGTGCGCCTGCCAGCTGTTGGGCTGGTTGTAGAGCAGGTGCAGCACCAGCGTGTCTTCCAGGTGTTCCAGCCAGGCTGCGGGCGGACGGGGGGCGCCGTCATCCAGGGTGGGCAGCAGGTGGATCAGGCTTTCGACCATGCTGCGCCAGACGGCGCCCACGGGATTATCCAGGCGCAGGGCGGGGCTGAAATCCAGCGGCCGGGTGGCGGCCTCGCCGAATGCGCGCTGCCCGATGGCTTCGAGCTTGCCGCGGGGGATCTTGAGCAGCAGTTGTTCGCAGCCGGCTTCCCAGTGCAGCTTGAGCGGGCGGTTGGGGGCGATGACCGCGGCGCAGTCGGGGTCGGCGTCGACGCGGTCGTTGCCGCATTCGATACAGGCGCGGCCGCTCAGGGGGACCTGGACCAGCATGAAATCCTGCAGGCGGTCGGGTTCGATGTGGACTTCGGCGCCGTAGCGCAGCGTACAGACCGTCAGCGACCCGAAGCGGCCCCGGTTCAGTTCGGCATCGACGCGGCCACCCTTCCAGGTGAGACGGTGTTCCTTCAGGGCTTCAGATACGAGGGTGCGCGTCTCGTCCTGCTGGGTGGAGCTGAAGACGCGCCGCTTGAACAGCGGCGCAAGCGTAAGTCGGGACCAGCCGTGCATGGATGCCTCCGGGACGGGAACGCTCCCGTGTCACTGCCGAGGGTAATTTAAACGTCAAGGACTTGGAATTAAGTGATTCCCGGATAAGGCTGACGGAATCCGGATAGAGCGGCCCCCTGGCGCGGCCTAATCTAGCCGGCAGGCCCTTCGCGTGCAAGTTGGAGGGCGCCGCCGCGGCGCGTAAGCTGGCGGCGTTGTTCGGCAGCATGCGTTAACCGACGGCAGACGGGTTCTGTCAGCTTTCCGCCGGCATGGCCAGGCGGGGATAACGGGGTGGCTCATGAATCGGAATCTATGGAGCCGGCGCGCGCTGGCTGCGCTGGTGTGCATGACGGCGGCGGCGGGCGCGACGGCGGCGGACAAGGTCAAGGTCGGTTTGCTGACCACGCTGTCGGGGCCGGGCGCGGCGCTGGGCAACGAGATCCGCGACGGCTTCAACCTGGCGCTGCAACATACGGGCGGCAAGCTCGGCGGCTTGCCGGCGGAAGTCGTGGTGGCGGACGACCAGCAGAAGGCGGACACGGGCCGCCAGGCGGTAGAGCGGCTGTTGAAGCGCGACCGCGTGAACGTCATGACGGGCATCGTGTTCTCGAATGTGCTGCTGCCGGTGATGCCGGCCATCCTGCAGTCGGGCACCATCTACCTGAGCACCAATACTGGCCCGGAGAACTATGCGGGCGCAGGCTGTAATCCGAATTTCTTCGCGGTGGCATGGCAGAACGAGGACATCCCGGCCGCGATGGGCAAGTACGCCACAGACCAGGGCTACAAGAGCGTGGCGCTGATCGCGCCGGATTATCCGGGCGGACGCGAATCGCTCAACGGTTTCAAGCGCCTGTACAAGGGCGGGCTGTCCGAAGAGATCTACACCCAGCTGGGGCAGTTGGATTATGGCGTGGAGATCACGCGCCTGCGCGCCAGCAAGCCGGACGCGGTGTTCTTCTTCCTGCCCGGCGGCATGGGCGTGAATTTCATCAAGCAGTTCAACGGCGCCGGCCTGTCCAAGGAGATCGCGCTGCTGGCGCCGGGCTTCTCGGGCGACGAGGACACCATCGCGGCGGTGGGCGCGCCCATCGAGGGCATGCGCAATACCTCGCAGTGGGCCTCGGACCTGGACAACCCCGCCAACCGCAAGTTCGTCGAGGACTTCCGGAAGACCTACAACCGCAGCCCCACGCTGTATGCCTCGCAGGGCTATGACGCGGCCATGTTGCTGGACAGCGCGGTGCGCCAGACCGGCGGCAAGCTGGAGGCGGACGCGCTGCGTCCGGCGCTGCGGCGCGCGGACTTCAAGTCGGTGCGCGGCGATTTCAAGTTCAACCGCAACCAATATCCGGTGCAGAACTATTACCTGCGCATCGTCGAGGCCGGGGCGGGGGGCAAGTTGTCCAATAAGCTGTCGGGCACGGTGCTGACCCAGTATCAGGACCCTTTCGCCGCAGCATGCCAGATGAAGTAGGGCGGACATCCGCAACAAGGAGATACGTATGACCCAGAACATTACGACGCGCGAAGTGACGGTGGCCTCGCATGACGGCAAGTCCTTCGGCGCCTATCTGGCCGTGCCGGCGTCCGGGCATGGCCCGGGCCTGGTGCTGTGCCAGGAGATCTTCGGCGTGAACGATTTCATGCGCCGCGCGGCGCAGCTGTTGGCCGAGGAAGGTTATGTGGTGCTGGTGCCGGACCTGTTCTGGCGCCAGCAGCCGGGCATCCAGCTGACCGATGGCCCGGCCGATATGCCGCGCGCCTTCGAGCTTTACCAGAAATTCGACGTAGAGCTGGGCCTGAAGGACATCGCGTCCACCATCGCCGCGCTGCGCGGGCTGCCTGAGCAGCAGGGCGGGGTGGGCGTGCTGGGCTACTGCCTGGGCGGCAAGCTGGCCTACCTGGCCGCCTGCCGCACCGACGTGGACGTGGCCATCGGCTATTACGGCGTAGGCATCGAGAACAGCCTGGACGAAGCGGCGCAACTGCGCGGCCGGCTGGTGCTGCACATCGCCGAGCAGGACGGCTTCTGTCCGCCCGAGGCGCGTCAGCGCATCCTGGAAGCGCTGGGCAACAAGCCCGGGGTGCAGATCTACGTCTACCCGGGCATGGACCATGCGTTCGCGCGCACGGGCGGGGACCATTACGACAAGCCTTCGGCGCTGATGGCGCATCAGCGCAGCATGGCGGCCTTGCAACGCGCCATCGGGCCGGAGTTCGACTATTCGTACTTGTGGGACAAGCACTGCGAGTACGAATTCGGCACGCGCGATGTGGCGGCGACCATGGCGACCATGGTGGCCGAACCCTACGTTAACCACATCCCCACCATGACCGGGGGCGTGGGCCACAAGGAGCTCAGCCGCTTCTACCAGCATCACTTCGTCAACAGCAATCCGCCGGATACGCGCCTGGTGCCGCTGTCGCGCACGGTGGGCGCGACGCAGATCGTGGACGAGCTGCTGTTCTGCTTCACGCACACCACCGAGATCGACTGGCTGCTGCCGGGCGTGAAGCCCACGGGCAAGTACGTGGAGATTCCGCTGATCGCCATCGTCAAGTTCCGCGGCGACAAGCTCTATCACGAGCACATCTATTGGGACCAGGCCAGCGTGCTGGTGCAGGTGGGCCTGCTGGACCCCAAGGGCCTGCCCGTGGCCGGTCGCGAGACCGCTGCCAAGCTGCTGGACGAGACCCTGCCGTCGAACACGTTGATGGCGCGCTGGAAAGAAAGCGAGAACAAGTAGGAGCCGGACATGTCATACACCGAAGAGCAATTGGCCGCGATGGTGCGCGGCGACAGCGTGCACCGCGGCGTCTACACCGACCCCGCCATCTTCGACCTGGAGATGCAGCGGATCTATGGCCGCGCCTGGATCTACGTGGGGCACGAAAGCCAGGTGCCCAAGACGGGCGACTACCACACCACGCGCCTGGGCGACCAGGACGTGCTGATGGTGCGCGCCACCGACGGCCGCGTGCATGTGCTGTACAACCGCTGCCCGCACAAGGGCGCCAAGGTAGTGGCCGACGGCGAGGGCTGCGTCGGCAAGTTCTTCCGCTGCCCCTACCACGCCTGGACCTTCAAGCTGGACGGCAGCCATCTGGGCGTGCCGTTGAAGCAGGGGCTGGAGGGTACGGCCTACGATCCCGCCGATCCGTCCTTTTCGATGCGCCGGGTGGCGCGCGTGGAAAGCTATCGCGGCTTCGTGTTCGCCAGCCAGGCCAAGGACGGCCCGGCGCTGGAAGACTTCCTGGGCGGCGTGCGCTCGTCGATCGACAATCTCTGCGACCGTTCGCCGGTGGGCGAGGTGGAAGTGGCCGGTGGCATCTTCCGCGTCATGCAGCGTTCCAACTGGAAGGTGTTCTACGAGAACCTGCACGACACCATGCATGCCCGCGTCACGCATGAATCGTCGTATGCCGCGGCCCGCGACGAAGCCAAGGAAATGGGCGAGATGCCGCTGGAGCTGCACATCATGGACGGCAACGGCGAACCCTACGAATTCTGGGAAAAGCTGGAGCTGCGCGCCTATCCCAACGGCCACGGCTACATGGAAGGCATCTTCAATCCGGGCGCGGCCGAGCGCGACCCGGTGTCGCGCGCGCATTTCGAAACCCTGACCGCCGCCTACGGCGAGGCGCGCGCCCGCGAGATCCTGGGCATGAACCGCCACAACACGGTGATCTACGGCAGCGGCTCGCCCCACACGGTGTTCCAGCAGTTCCGCGTGATCCGACCCATCGCCGTCGACCGCACCATGATCGAGATCCAGACCTTCCGCTGCAAGGGCGCGCCGGACGGCGTTTTCAAGCGCGCCATGCTGTACGCCAACGTCATCAACTCGCCTTCGTCCAACGTCATGCCGGACGACATCGAACTCTACAACCGCTGCCAGGAAGGCAACGCCACGAGAGGCGGTGAATGGGTCAGCATGCACCGCTACCACGGCAGCGACCGCAGCGATAGCGAAGGCCTGGTGTCGGTCAACGGCACCAGCGAGCTGCCCATGCGCAACCAGTTCGACGCCTGGAAGACCTATATGGAAGCCGGCCCCGCCGCCGCCGAAGCCGCCACCGGAGACCGCTCATGCTGCTAGACCTTGATTTCGACGTGAGCACGGAAGGCCTGTCGCCGGCAGAGGTCCCGGCCGACGCCTATCACCGCATCGCGCAGTTCCTGTACCGCGAGGCCCGCCTGCTGGACGAACGCCGCTACGACGACTGGCAGGCGCTGTGGACCGCCGACGGCATGTACTGGATGCCGCGCACGCCGGGCCAGCAGAGCCCCTACGACCACATCTCGCTGTTCTGGGAAGACCGCATGCTGCGCGACGTGCGCATCCGCCGGCTGGAGCATCCGCGCAACTGGTCGCAGCAGCCGCCCACACGCAGCGCGCGGCTGGTGGGTGCGGTGGAGATCGAGGGCGTGGACGCCGGCGGTAATCTGGTGGTGCATTCCACCTTCCAGATGACCGAATGGCGCAAGCGCCAGCCGCGCCAATTGGCGGGCCGCTATACCCACAAGCTGGCCGCCGAGGGCGACAGCTGGCGTATCCGCATGAAGCGGGTGGATCTGGTCAATTGCGACGACGTGCACGACGTGTTCGAGGTGTTCGTGTGACTGCGACCGACGCCGCGGTGCTGGCGCTGCACTTCCAGAACGACGTGCTGCATCCCGAGGGCAAGATCCGTGTCGGCCTGGATGCGGACAGCGGGGCGCGCCAGCGCCTGCTGGACAACGCGGCGGCCCTGCTGGCGGGGGCGCGGGCGCATGATCTGCCCATCGTGCACGTGCGCATCGCATTCCGGCCGGATTACGCCGACCTGATGGCCAATTGCCCCATCTTCCGCAACGTGGCCGCCATCGGCGCGGTGCCGGAGGGGCAGTGGGGCAGCGCGTTTTACGAGGGGCTGCAGCCGCTGGCCGGCAGCGCGCGCGAGTTCGTGGTGAAGCACACCCGCATCAGCGCCTTCTACGGCACGCCGCTGGAAGAGACCCTGCGGCTCTTGGGCGCGCGTCGGCTGGTGGTGGCAGGCGTCGCCACGCATTCGGTGGTGGAGGGCACGGTGCGCCATGCGGCCGACATCGGCTTCGAGGTCATGGTGGCGCAGGACGCCTGCGCGTCCGCCGACCCGGCGGTGCACGACGCGTCGCTGGCCAGCATGCGCCTGATTGCGCAAACCGGGCCGGTGGCGGAAGCTGTGCGCTGGGCCGCCGCGCCTCATTGATCAAGGATTCATCATGGATTTCACAGGCTTTCCCGGGCTGGCCGGCAAGACCGCCATCGTCACTGGCAGCACCCAGGGACTGGGCGCGGACATCGCGCGCGGCCTGGCCGCGGCTGGCGTCAACGTGGTGCTGGTCGGGCGCAACGCCGAGGCCGGCCGCAAGCTCGAAGACGAGCTGGACGGCCGTGCGCTGTACTGCGAAACCGACATCGGGCAGGACGCGCAGATACAGCGCTGCATCGATGCTGCCGTGGCGCGTTTCGGACGGCTGGATATCCTGGTCAACAACGCTTGCCAGTACGCGGACCGGGGCCTGGCCTCGTCGCGCGAGGAATGGCACAACACGCTGGACACCAACCTGGTGTCGGCGGCCATCTTCACGCAACTGGCTGCGCCGCTGCTGCCGCGCGGCGGCGTGGTGGTGAACATGGGCAGCACCGGCGGCAAGTTCGGCGCGGCCGGGCGCGCGCTTTATCCGGCGTCCAAAGCGGCGCTGCTGCAGATCACCAAGAACTTCGCGGTGGAGCTGGCGCCGGCCGGCGTGCGCGTGCTGGCGGTGTCGCCGGCCTGGACCTGGTCGCCGTCGGTGGAACAGTTGTCGGGTGGTTCGCGTCCGGCGGCGGACGCGGTGGGAGCGCATTTCCATCCGCTGGGGCGGGTAGGGTCGGGCGAGGAGATCGCCGCGGCGGTGTGCTTCGCCTGCTCCGACGCGGCTTCGTGGATGACGGGTGTGGACATACCCGTGGACGGCGGCTTTTCCATCCTGGGGCCGGACCGCGGCATTTCGCCGCGCGCCTGGTTCAAGGAGCTGGCGCCCTGAGGGCGCCAGCGGGCAGGGTCAGCGGATGACGATCTGCCCTTCTTCGACGGCGGCCTTGCCGCCGATCTGGTCTTCCAGGAATTCCTGCACCTTGTTGCCCACCTGAATCGTCGCGCCGCCGCAGAAGCGGCGCGCGGCCTGGATGGTGGCGCTGGCCAGGGGCTGCAGGTCCAGCACCAGCTGGGCTTCCTCCGCGTCCAGCGCCAGCAGGTCCTGGCTGAGCTTGACGTGGGTGTTGCGGGCGCGGTCGGCTACGTCGCCCGGGGCGCGTTGAGGATTGGCCTTCAGGAACATCAGCAGTTGCTCCAGCTTGGATTTTTCCTCGTGCATCTTCTGGCGCTTGCGCGCCAATGCCGAACGCTTGATGTCGGCATGCGGATCCAGGCCGGCCTGCACCAGCGTCGGGATGCCCGAGGGCGAACCAATGGTGCCGGCGCGTACGGCCTGCATGGCGCGGGTCTGGCCGCCGGTGATGGCGCTTTGCTGGGTGTTGGGCGGGCCGACGTTGACGCTGCCGCCCGCCGCGATGCTGCTCTGGCGGATTTCGCGCTCCACGTCTACATCCTTGCCTGCACTGATGACGGCGTTTTCGATGAACTTGGCGCGCAGTGCGCCGCCACAGACGACGCGCGCGGTGCGCGCGGCGGCGGTGGCGTCTTGCAGGGCTTCGGCCAGGCCGATGATGCCACCCTTGACCGTGACGTTGCCGCCGGCCTCGACCAGCGCAGCTTCCATGGTGCCGTTGACCATCACGTCGCCCGTCACGTGGACTTCCATGGTGGCGGCGATGTCGCCGCGCACCAGCAGCGAGCCTTCGAAATGGATGTTGCCGGTGCTGAGGTTGACGGCGTCGACTTCGACCAGCGGATTGACCTGCACGCCGTGGCTGACCAGGGTGGGCGTACCGGCGATGGTGGCGCGCAGCAGCAGCGGATCTTCCGGGTCGACGGCGGCGCCGGACAGGTCGCTGGCGAACGGCGTGTCAGGCAGTTCGTTGGGCAGGATCGGTTCGCCCAGCACGGTGCTGCCGTCCACGCCGGGCAGGGGCGGCGTGCGCCGCATCAGCGGCATGCCGGGCGTGACCAGGAGCAGGCTGCCGAGGTCGCGGTAGTCGACCTGGGCCAGTTCGTCGATATCCTGGCCGCGGGGCTTGAGGCGGTCCAGCAGGCTTTCGAAGCGCGTCGGGGTGCCGCGGGTGGGCGGCGTGCCGCGGGCGATCTGCGTGGTTTCGCGGCGGCCCTGCGTGACGGCGTCGATCAGCTCCTGTTCCAGGATGCCGTGGACAATGCCGCGTTCGGCCAGCACCTGGCGCACGGCTTCCAACGTGACGGGCTTGCCGCCCTTGGGCGGGAGCAGGGTTAGCAGGGCGGACATGCGCTCGGCGTCCAGTTCCAGCTCTAGTGAGCCGTCGATGACCTGGCCGACCGGGGCCTTCACGGTTTCGTTGGCGTGGCGGCACAGGTCGATGAAGGTCAGGACGGCCTGGCTGTCCAGCGCCTCGGCACCCCAGCCCTGAGCGACGGCCGCCGCTGCCAGGGTGTCCCAGCTGGGCAGGTCGGCATTGACGTTGGGACGCGGTTCGTCGTCGTCGACCGCGACGCTGACCTCGGTGTCCAGGGCGGTTGCGCCGTCTGTCTCGGCTGGCGAGGCGGGCGCCAGGGCGGAATCCGCCGAGTCGGGACGCGCGGGCGGCGTGTAGACCGCCGTCAGGACGTTGGTCGTGGCGTCCAGCGTCAGCCGGAGCGTGTTTTCTGCGTCCATCTTGCCTCTCTCCAGCCTGGTGTTTCTGCCAGGTGAAATTATTTGGTAATCATAGGAAATATTAAGTCATATTCTATCCCAAGCGTTATAGGCTACTGGAAAGTAGGTGGGGCAAATTCCGCCGCATGCCCTAGTTCTGCCCCTGTTTGCCCCTGGGATGGCGACCGTCCGGGCAGGACTAGGGCGTCGGTACTAGCGACAAAAGGGCGTTGCCGCAGCAGCATAGGAGCTCGATTCCGCGTCTTCGGACGCCGCCGGAGCCGCCCATGCACCGCCATCCCTGTCCCGTCCTGCCGGCCCTGCGCGCCTTCGCGGCGCGCGCCGCGGGCATGGCGGCGCTGGCGGCCCTGGTGAGCGGCGTTCTGGCCCTGGCGCCCGCCGGTTCCGCCCAGGCGGCCGACATCTATCGCTACAAGGATCCCTATGGCGTGTGGCGGTCGATGAAGGTGCCCACGGGTTACGCCAAGTATTACAAGCGGGCGCAGGCCAGGACCGCCTGGCGCGGCAGCAGCATGAAGGTCTGTCTGGACTGCGAGCCCAAGTCCGGCGATGGTGCGCGCCTGGTGACGCTGGCCTCTGCCTCGCGCGCGCAGCGTTGGGAAGACCTGAAGGTGCCGCAGGCGCATGACGGGCTGATTGCCCGGGCGGCCCGGGAGTCGGGCGTGGACCAGGCCTTGCTCAGGGCCGTGATCGCAATCGAATCGGGCTTTCGCAGCGATGCGCGTTCGCCCAAGGGGGCGCTGGGCCTGATGCAACTGATGCCTGCCACCGCGGCGCCGCTGCTTTCAGTGGCTGACGTGGAGACGGCGCTGGTGGATCCGGCGACCAATGTGAACGCGGGCTCGCGCCATCTGCGCCGGCTGATCGACCAGTATCCGGGCCGGCTGGATCTGGCGCTGGCGGCCTATAACGCGGGGGAAGGGGCGGTGCGCAAATATGACGCCGTGCCTCCCTATGCGGAAACCCAGGCGTACGTGCGGGATGTGACCGCCTTGTACGAGCACTACAAGGCGCCTTGAAGGGGAGCGGCCGCGGGCCGGCTCCCCGGCGTCGTTACATGGACGCGAAGACCTTTTCGGCGATGTCCAGGGTGGACTTGATCACCGCGTCGTCGTGCGTGGCCGAGACAAAGCCCGCTTCGAAGGCGGACGGCGCGAAGTGCACGCCGTGGTCCAGCATGGCATGGAAGAAGCGATTGAACGCCGCCGTGTCGCAGGCCGAGACTTCGGCGAACGAGGTCGGGACCTTATCGCTGAAGTAGATGCCGAACATGCCGCCCACCGAGTCGGCCGAGAAGGCCAGGCCCGCGGCGCGGGCGCGTTCCTGCAGGCCCTGGGCCAGCTTGGCGGTCTGGGCCGACAGCTTGTCGTAGAAACCCGGAGCGGCAATCAGGCGCATCGTGGCCAGGCCCGCGGCCACGGCCACCGGGTTGCCCGACAGCGTGCCGGCCTGATAGACGCCGCCCAGCGGGGCGATGTGCTTCATGATCTCGGCGCTGCCGCCGAAGGCGCCCACCGGCATGCCGCCGCCGATCACCTTGGCCAGCGTGGTGATGTCGGGCTTGACGCCGGTCAGGCCTTGCACGCCTTGCGGGCCGACGCGGAAACCGGTCATGACTTCGTCGAAGATCAGCAGCGCGCCGTGCTGCGTGCAGACCTCGCGCAGGCCTTCCAGGAAGCCAGGGGCCGGCTTGATCAGGTTCATGTTGCCGGCGACCGGCTCGACGATGATGCAGGCGATGTCGGCGCCATGCTGGGCGAAAGCCTCGCGCACGGCGTCCAGGTTGTTGTATTCCAGGGTCAGCGTGTGCGAAACGAATTCCGGCGGCACGCCGGCCGAGCTGGGGTTGCCGAAGGTCAGCAGGCCCGAGCCCGCCTTCACCAGCAGGCTGTCCGAATGGCCGTGGTAGCAGCCTTCGAACTTCACGATCTTGGCGCGGCCGGTGGCGCCGCGGGCCAGGCGGATGGCCGTCATGGTCGCTTCGGTGCCCGAGCTGACCAGGCGCACCTGCTCCAGCGAGGGCAGGCGCGAGATCAGCACTTCGGCCAGCTCGATTTCCGCTTCGGTGGGAGCGCCGAAGGACAGGCCGTTGACCGCCGCGTCCTGCACGGCGCGCACCACTTCAGGATGCGAATGGCCGAGGATGGCCGGGCCCCAGGAACCGACGTAGTCGATGTACTGCTTGTCTTCCGCGTCCCACACGTACGGGCCCTGCGCGCGCTTGATGAAGCGCGGCGTGCCGCCCACGGAGCGGAAGGCGCGAACGGGCGAGTTGACGCCGCCGGGGATGCTGCGGCAGGCGCGTTCGAAAAGCTGAGCGTTACTGGACATGGCGTTCAAGGCTTGCGGTTGGGGTTTGCGGAATAGGGCGCGGAGCATGCGGCCGCGGCGGCGCGGATGCTGGGCGCTTCGAATAGCGCGGTGATGACGGCGATGGCGTCGGCGCCCGCTTGGGCCACCAACGGCGCGTTGTCGGGCGTGATGCCGCCGATGGCGACGACCGCGGGCCGGGGGGCGTCGCAGGTGTCCGTCAGGCGGCGGGCTTCGGTCAGCACCGACAGCGGCGCGCGCACGGTGTCGGGCTTGACGGTGGAGGCATACATGGCGCCGAAGGCGATGTAATCGGCGCCCGCGGCCAGCAGTTCCTGCGCGCGGCCCAGGTCGTCGTAGCTGGAGCCGCCCAGGATCAGGTCGGGACCGGCCTCGGCGCGGATGCGCGCCAGGCTTTCGTCCTCGCGGCCGACGTGCGCGCCGTCGGCGCCCACTTCCAGCGCCAGGCGCCAGTCGTCGTTGATCAGGAAGACTACGCCCAGCTCGCGGCACAGCGGCGCCAGCGCGCGGGCCTGGGCGGCGCGCACGGCGTCAGGCACGTTCTTGCGGCGCAGCTGCAGCGAGCGCATGCCGCCCGCGGCGGCCTGGCGCACCGCCAGCAGCAGGCGATCGGTGTCGTCCCATTCGGGGGTGACGCCATACAGGCCAGTGGGGAAGCGCAGCGCTTTCATTGGGAGGGAATCCGGTTGGGAATGCGCCGGCCCATGCCCGGCAGGAAGCTGGCGGCGACTGCCGCGTCGGCGTGCGCCAGCCCCTGGCGCACGGCTTCCGGCATTTCCAGGCCGCGAGCCAGCATGGCCGCGATGGCAGTGGCGGCCACGCCGCCGGCGTCGCCGTTGCGGTCCGGGGGCGCCTGCCAGGGCAGGGTGGCGGTCTGACCGTTGGGGCCTAGCAGCATGTTGGCGTAGTGGCCGGGCCGCTGCGGGCTGCCCAGAACCAGAACCCATTCCGCGCCCGCCGCCAGCAGGGCGTGCATGGGTGTCGGTGCGTCCCCGATATCAATGTCGCCGTCGGCGTGCCACTGCGCCAGGCGCAGGTGCTCGATGATCAGCAGGTCCGTCTGCGGCAGCACCAGCTCCAGGGTGGCGGCCAGCAGGTCGTCGGCATCGTCCTCGTCGGCGGCGTCGGCCGGCGGCTGGGCGCGCTGGCCCAGATGCAGGACCAGCGGCACCTGGCTGTAATCGGCGGCGATCTGCGCTGCGACGCTGGCGGTTTCCGCGGTGTATAGTCCGCCCACCTTGATGGCCTGCACGGACATGTCTTCGAGCAGGCAGCGCGCCTGATCGTCCAGCAGGTCGGGTGTAACGGGATGGATTTCTTCGATGCCGGCGGTATCCCGCACGGTCAGCGCGGTCACGGCCGCGAGGCCATGGCAACCCAGGCCGGCACAAGTGACGGCATCTGCCGGCAAGCCGTCGGAACCCGAGGGATCGAGCGGACCGAAGACCAAAACGAGAGGGGGAGTAACGGGGGCCACTTGGACAGCGTTAGAGTGGGGGGGCGCCCGGACTCATTTGCGGTGAATCAGGGGAACCCCTATTGGGTTTCGGTAAGATTGTCCCCATTCTAATGGAAGCCCCTCACCTTTGCCCTGATGCCGGGCAAGGGCCTGGATTGATGTAAGAGAGAACTATGCGTACTTGGATGTGTTTGATTTGCGGCTGGGTCTATGACGAAGAGGCCGGCCTGCCCGACGAAGGCATTGCGCCCGGCACCCGCTGGGAAGACGTGCCCCCGAACTGGGTCTGTCCTGAATGCGGCGCCCGCAAAGAGGACTTCGAATTGATGGAAATCTGAGGCCATAGCGCCGACATATTCCGCCAAGGCTCGTAAGATGGGGCTAGGCCCCATCCCTCGCAACCGTGGACCCGACTGCCGCCAGGCATGATGCTTGCTGGATACGCGCGGCCTCCCCACGGTTCTTTCAGATTACCCATGTAGGGGTTGCCATGACGGAAAAACATCACGAAGACGCCGCGACGCAGGCAGCCAATTTTGCCAACCAGTTCCTGATCGCCATGCCCGGCATGGTGGAAGGCAGCCTGGCGGGTTCGGTCATCTATGTCTGCGAACACACCGAACGTGGCGCGCTGGGCCTGGTCATCAACCGGCCCACCGACCTGACGCTGGGCACCTTGTTCGAGCGCATCGACCTGACACTCGAAATCGGTCCCGTGAAGGACACCCTGGTCTTCTTTGGCGGTCCGGTGCAGACCGACCGCGGTTTCGTGCTGCACGCGCCGGCCGGCGACTACAGCTCCAGCATCAAGCTGGGCGACATGGCGCTGACCACCTCGCGCGACGTGCTGCAGGCCGTGGCCGACGGCAAGGGGCCGGCCCGCATGCTGGTCACGCTGGGTTATGCCGGTTGGGGCGCGGGCCAGCTCGAGAGCGAGATGGCGCAGAACGCCTGGCTCAGCGTGGGCGCTGACGACGACATCATTTTCGACGTGCCCCCCGAGGAACGCTATCCGGCCGCGCTGAAGCTGCTGGGCATCGATCCGGTGATGCTGGCGGGCGATGCCGGACATGCCTGAAGAGACCCTGCTTGCCTTCGATTTCGGCGAGAAGAAGATCGGCATCGCCATCGGCAATACGCTGACGCGCCAGGCGCGTCCGCTGGAAATCATCTTCAGCGAAGTCCGCGAGGCGCGCTTCGGCCGCATCGCGGCGCTCTTGCAGGAGTGGCAGCCCCACCGTGTCGTGGTGGGCCTGGCCCTGGACGCCGACGGCGGCGAGCAACCCGCCACCGCGCGCTGCCGCCGCTTTGCCAATCAATTGCACGGCCGCTTCGGCCTCGCCGTCGAACTGGTCGACGAACGCGGTTCCAGCATGGAGGCGCAGCGCCTGCTGGGTACCCATGCGGCGGACGACGCGATGGCGGCGGCTGTTATCCTGCAACGATACCTGGACACCCTGCCTGCGGCTTGATGCACGCGGTCCGGACTGCCTATGCTCAATCCGCAACTCGATCGCCGCGGCGAACTGATACACCTGTTGACCACCGAAGGGCTGCCCCGCAGGCACGTCGAACGGCTGCTGGACGCGGCGCGCGCCTGGGCGGCGCGCGGCGATACAACGAGGGAGGCGCCAGCCGGCCCGTCGTCCGCGATGCCGGTATTCCTGTGCCTGCCCGATGAGTCCACGCAAGACCGCGATGCCTTTGCCGCCGCTGCGCAGCGCGTGTCGCTGTCTGCGGTCATGCTGGATCCGCAGGCCGGCGACGCGCTGGCCGCAACCGTCGCGCGCCTGGCCCCGGGCCTGCTGGTGCTGCGCCATGGTGCCAGCGGCGCGGCGCATTGCGCGGCCGCGCACGCGGCGCCGGGCCTGCGCATCCTCAACGCAGGCGACGGCTGCCACGCCGATCCCTTGCCCGCGCTGGCGCTGGTGCAAGCCATGCTCGACGCGCGGCAGGACCTGACCAACCTGGCCGTGACGCTGGTGGGCGACATCCGCCACTCGCGCGTGGCGCGTTCCGTCATCCATGCCATGACCACGCTGGGCGTGCCCGAAGTCCGCGCCGCCGCGCCGCGCACCCTGTTGCCCGACGGACTGCCGCAGCTCGGCGTGCGCGCCTGCGCCTCGCTGCGCGAGGGCTTGCAGGATGCAGACGTCATCATCGCGCTGCCCTTGCAAGTGGAAGGCATCAGCGGCGCGCAACTCCCTTCCGCACGCGAATACGCGCAGGCCTACGGCCTGACGCCGGATGCCCTGGCCGCGGCCCGCTCCGATGCCCTGCTGCTGCCGGCGGGCGTGTTGACGCCCGCCATCGAGGTCGACGGCGATGTGTCGGCCAGCCTGGCGCCCATCGAGGCGCGGCTGGAGGACATCGAGCAGCATCTGCGTCTGGCCGCCTTGGAATTGCTGACCGGAGACGCGTCGTGAGGCTGCATATCGCCAATGGCCGGCTGATCGATCCCGCCAACGCGGTGGACGGACAGCACGACCTCTACATCGCCGACGGCCACGTCGTCGCCGTGGGCCGCGCGCCCGACGGTTTTCAAGCGGATCGCTCGCTGGACGCCAGCGGGCTGGCGGTGTTGCCGGGCCTGATCGATTTGTCCGCGCGCGTCACGCAACCGGGCGCGGCGGCCTTCGCCGCTGCCGAACTGCGCGCGGCGCTTGCCGGTGGCGTCACCCGGCTGGTGCTGCCACCGGACCCTGGCGCGCCGCTGGATGAACCCGGCAAGGCCGAGGCCTTGATGCGCCACGCCGAGGCCGGGCAATGCCGCGTCCATCCCTTGGGCGCGATGACGGTGGGACTGGCCGGCGAAACGCTGGCCGAGATGGGCCTGCTGGCGCAGGCGGGCTGCCTCGCCTACACGCACGGCGAACAAGGCATCGCCGATACGCGCGTGCTCTGGGGCGCGATGCGCTACGCCAGCGGCATGGGCCTGGCGCTGTGGCTGCGACCACAGGATCCGTGGCTCGCGCGCGGGGCTGTCGCCGCAAGCGGCGCCTACGCCGAGCGCCTGGGCCTCGAAGGGCTGCCGCCGCAGGCGGAAACCGTGGCCCTGCACACCATTTTTGAACTGCAGCGCGCCACCGGCGCGCGCGTGCACCTGACGCGGCTGTCCTCGGCCGCTGGCCTGGAACTGCTGCGCGCCGCCCGGCGCGAGGGCTTGCCGGTCACGGCCGACGTGTCCGTCCACAGTCTGCACCTGACTGACGTGGACATCGGCTTCTTCAATACGGACTTCCGCCTGAACCCGCCGCTGCGCGGCCAGCGCGATCGCGACGCGATCCAGGCCGCGTTGGCCGACGGCACTGTCGATGCGCTGTGCTCCGATCACAATCCGATCGACGACGCCGCCAAAGCCGTGCCGTTCCCGTTGGCCGAGCCCGGCGCTACCGGACTGGAGCTGCTGCTGTCCCTGGCCCTGAAGTGGGCGCGCGACCACCGCCGACCTCTGCCCGAAGCACTGGCGCGGGTCACTTGCGGCCCCGCCGCGGTGCTGGCCAGCGTTTCTCCGCTGGCCGCATCCGCCGGCCATCTGGGCGTGGGAGCGTCAGCGGACCTGTGCCTGGCCGATCTGGAAGCCGAATGGCTGGTGATGCCCGGCGCGCTGCAAAGCCGCAGCGGCCATACCCCGTTCGCGGGTATGATGCTGCCCGGCCGCGTACGCGCCACCGTGGTAGGTGGCAGCCTGGCCTGGGAGACTCCGGTTTGAAGCTGCTGCGCTTTGTCCTTAGGCTGTTCCTCGTGGTGCCCTGGATTCTCTTCGGCCTCTTGTGTGTTGGCCTGGTATATCCCCTGATCGGCCCCAAATCACGTGCCTGGCTGAACCGCCGCTGGTCGCGCTGCCTGATGGCTTTCTGTGGCCTGCGGGTCGTCCTCAAGGGCGAGCCGCGCCTGACCGGTCCGGTGCTGCTGGTGGCCAACCACGTGTCCTGGATCGACATCTTCGTGCTGAACTCGGCGCGCGCCACGTCCTTCGTCGCCAAAAGCGAAATCCGCAGTTGGCCGATCATCGGCTGGCTGGTGGCCGGCGCCGGTACGCTCTTCATCGAACGCGGCCAGCGCCACGCGGTGCACGCCATGGGTGAATCCATGCAAGCCCGCTTCAAGCAGGGCGACGCGGTGGGGCTGTTCCCCGAAGGCACGACGAGCGAGGGTTTCGAGTTATTGCCCTTCCACGCCAGCCTGTTCGAGCCGGCGCGTTCGGCCGCCGTCGAGATCCAGCCCGTGGCCTTGCGCTTCCTGCAGCATGGCAAGCGCAGCGGTTACGCGGCGTTCGTGGGGGAAGAGTCCTTGGTCGCGAATCTCTGGCGGGTGCTGGGGGTGACGGGACTGGCCGTCGAAGTGGTGTTCCTGCCGCCGTTGGCGGCGCGGCATCCGGACGGGAGTTTGCCTACGCGGCTGGAGTTGTCTCATCAGGCGCGAGATGCGATTTCGAGTGTGCTGTAGCGCATAAGCGCTTCGTAGGTCGTCCGTCGTCGCGGGCGGCCTTTTGGGGCTTACGCGGTGTCTTGCGTCGCGTGTTGGCGCTGCGCGCTGGTGGTTGGTGATTTTGGGTATGCGGGACGTTGAAGCGCGTCGGTTGGCCAACCATCGTCATTCAACGTCAGTGCGGGATGGGTGGCGCGCGTGACGGTCAGCATGCGCAAGCAGTTCGTCACCGCGCGCCATCCATCACCGCCCATCCCCCATGAGCTGGCGACCATTAGCAAACCACTCGCCGCATTCGCGCAAGCGAACACAATCGAGATTCAAGAAATTACGTATGTCATTCTCGGCCGCCCGCGCGGCCGAGAATGACGGGCAGCCCAAGAATCGTCCCTGACCACAGCTCTAGCAGCGCATCAGTCCAAGATTCAAGTAGCCCATCGGCGCGGGCGCCTGAGTGGCGGGCAACCTCGA